>JBEONR010000013.1:0-132850 GCA_040544385.1 Oxalobacteraceae bacterium GrIS 1.11 | reverse complement strand
TGGTATCGAACGTTTTTCGTTGTTTTGCCATGTAATGCTCCTCAGGTGGTGGATTTTCCACCTATTGAGGTGTCCGGGCAAATTAGACCACAGCAGTGCGGCACCGCCGCCACCGCCGCCACAGCCAGCCAGGGAAATTGTCGCTGCAAGCAGCGAAAAGAGTACTTTATTATTCACCTACATCTCCTATTATAAAAATTAGTATATACAATCATCTTCCCAGTCATAGATCCAATGTTTTTTTGCCTGCATAAAATTACGCTGCAGTACACATTTGATATGGAATGTGTTTTTTTAAGCAAGCGATGCCATTCTGTGAATCTCACAGAAAAACTGGCATGGATTTGCAATTGGATTTGCTATCGAACTATCTAAAAAGATAGGAGATAGTGCTAAGGAGATTAAGGCTTGTACATAATTAGACCTGATTATGTTCATACTTCAGAGTTTCAAATGGGAAATCGAACTCTACAGTGTTGTTCACCTGTGAACGATGCTGACCAATAAGCGGGCACAGCCATGAAAAAAGTGCTGCCTACTGACATAGGAACATAATCAGGTAATTAGAACTTACGCAAAAACAAAAAAGTGTACAAGGGGTAAAAATGCAAGCCCCCAAAAAAAAGCGAATATGTAAATTTCTGAACGTGCCAAAACACCCAAGCCGCTTGGATAGCGGCCGGGATTGATTGGCAATGTCAATCAATCACACGATTATCAATCGCACCGACGACGCAGAAGAAATGCATCGCAATGCGAAAATTGTATATTATTGAATTTACAACCCGCAAGGCACTGGCAAATATAAGTGCGCTCAGGTCAAAGACATGCGAGCAATGTGCTGTACCACAAAGCCCTCGCCTGGTGTACCGGACTGATGCAGACCTAGTTTGCCGCCAAGAACTATACGTTCGAATGTGTCTTTTGGCATAATTGTTTAACAAAAGTGTTGTAATCGTGCAATTATAAGAATTGTCATTTCAATGCATTTCATGCTAGTGATCCACATGGAAATTGAGCTTGTGAAATAAGTAATATTATGTGAATCATTTCACAATTCAATATGCATTATTGTCTTATGGGAATAATGGTCTTGGCGGTTTTTAAATTGGGTGGAATGCAATGAATGAAAATGAATACCTGGAAAAATGTCGTAACAGCCTGCATGTGGAATAAAGTAAAAGTCTGGCTGAAACGGATAATTGGGGGCATGTGGATAAAGTCCGCGTGCATGAAGATTGGAAGGATTTATATCAGGAGTCACCATATCGGCGTATCAAATCCAGATAGCCCGGAAGTCCAGACCCTGATCGCACGCCATTATGATCTTGCCTGCCGATTTTACCGGCCCAGCAAAGAAGCTTATGTCGGCATGCGTCTGTTTTACGCCGAAAACCAGGACATGAAAGACTTTCACAATGCTTATCATCCAGGCATGGTAGATTTTCTGATACTGGCCATCCGCGCCTTTTCCGACGCCAAGTGTAAGTTGAGGTAAGCCCTCTACGCGGGCACTGGCCGCTCCAGCCGGATGCCGGTGGCAAGCGCCGCCAGTCACACGCCGCCGCTCGGCCTCACTCAAACCGCCTGACTTTCCTGGGGGAAGTTGCAAATTACAAAAATAAATTCCCTCATGGAAAATATTCGGCAGTGGGGGGATTTTTCAACCATGTTAATTGAAAAGCTGATTGGATCATGCCTAAAATCAACTTTTTTAACGTAGGCTGATATTTTTTCTGTGGAAAATAAATTTTCAAAATGATATCTATTTCAATTGACAAGAATATCACGTTCCGATATCGTGCAAAGCGATTGCAAAAGCTGCCTGGCAGCGAAATCTTTGTCGTCATGTTTTTCCGTATTTAACATTTTCATGGGTGAAATATTTGTCGTTTATATTTTCTCCATTTAACATTTTAAAGCGCGGAATCTTTGCCATTGGTCTTTTTTTATTCAACATTACAAAATATAAAACATTATGAAAAAACTTATCTGCTCGGCAGTCGCCTTGGCCTTCACTTCCTTGCTGGCTTTCTCGGCGCAAGCTGCTGATGTCGCTGGCCGTTCCAGCGCGACGTTCAACGATCCTACCCCGCACACCACCTATTCCGGCACCGGCACCAATTCATTTACTTGGGGCAACGCTGCCCACTTTGGCACTGGCCCGAATAACCTGACCTTCACCGGCAGCCGTTTTTCGTCGGCCTTCGACCAGCCCTTCAATCTGGGCACCTTGTCGTACTTCAACGGCACCACCGCCGTCGGCAGCAATGCCACGGAAGTCCATTTCGACAGCCGTTTGTCGTTCTCCCAGCCTAGCGGCCTGATGACGGTCAACTCGGACTTCGTTCTGGGCTTGAACAGCACCCTGAACAATGGCGGCCCGGCCCATAACGGCGACTATGTCAGCTTCGCCCACCCTGAATCGACGAATACCTTCACGATCCAGGGCGTGAGCTACAAAGTGATGATCACCGGTTTCCGTAACGTGGTTGGCGATGGCTTCCTGGAATCGAACGCGAACCAATTCCACGTGCTCGAAGGTCATTGCGCGCAAGCTGATTTGTACGGCACCGTCGTGATGGCTGCCGTGCCAGAACCAGAAACCTATGGCATGATGCTGGCCGGTCTGGCCGCGCTGGGTCTGGTCGCGCGTCGCCGTAAAAACAAGGCCGCTTGATTGTGAAGTAAGCTTGTATGCAAAAGCGCCGGTCGATCCGGCGCTTTTTTGTTTGCGGCGCGGTTTTAGGAGTCGTGAAAAAATAAGTGTTGCATTTGGCCGGTTCTGACGGGATGCGATGCAAGGCGCGAGAAGGAGTCATAGCGAGCTATGGCGACGACGAGCAACGCCGCAGCGCGCTCGCCAGGGCCGGTCCAAATGTGACAGTAATTTCTGAACGACTCCTTAGCGCAAGGCGCTCGGCGGGCGCGGCGAGGCCATCAAATCGCGGAACGCGGCCCAGCGTTGCGCCAGCGCGCGCGCCGGTTCCTCTGCGTTCGCTTGCCGCACGATGTAAGCCTTGGCCAGGTCTTGCCCCAGGTTATAGTTGATCACATAGCCGCGCATGGCTTCGTAGAATTGCAAGCGCTGGGCCGCCTTTTCGGCCGGATACAGGCGCACCTCGGTCAACCACGCTAGCGTTTCTGTGCGCGTCAAGGTGCCGTCCAGGTATTGCATGGCGCCATCGTTGTCGGCGTAACTGAGTTGCGCCAGCAAGCGGTTCAGCTCGGCATAAGGGGCCGCCAGGCTAGCGTCCAGGCCGGCCAGCCGATACAGCACCTCTTGCTCGAAAGCTAGCCGTTCCGCGTCGCTGAAGCTCAGCTCGATGCCATAATTGGCCGTGCCTTCGGCAATCAGCGATTGCGGCGAATACAGGGGATAGACGCTGTATTCCAGCCATTGCTTGCCGCGCACCAAGTCTTGCTCCAGCAATACGTTGTAGACATGGTGTCCCGGATAGCCTTCGTGGCAGCCGAGATCGACGGCGCGGTCTATATAGATAGGCAAGTCGATATTGATCTGTATCAGGCTCTGGAAATTGCCCTGGTACCAGTTGTAGCCACTCCAAGGCTTGTCGCCCACGAATTCCAACGCGAAATTCTCGCCGGCCGGCAGCGCGATGTGGCGCAGGGTGCGTTCGCGGCCCGCTTGAATGGCCGCATCCATCACAGCCTTGAGCTTGGCGGGTGGAATCGCCAACTGGCTGCGGAAGGCATGCACGCGCTCGCTGACGGCGCCGGGGCCGGCCAGCAAGCGGTCGACCCGGCCCACCAATTGCTCATAATGGGCGCGCGGGTGATGCGGCGCCACCGCGTCATACAGGCGCTCGGTTTCCTCGTCGAAGCTGAACACGGTGCCGCCCAGCATGTCGACGCGCGCCTGCATCGCGCGCAACTGCTTGTCGAGGAAGGCGATGCGGCGCACATCTTCGTCCCCGGCCGGACGCTGGCCGGACAATTGCGCGCGCGCAGCATCGATATCGCGCCGTATCGATGGCAGATCGCGCTTATCGCGCAGCGCCTCGTCTTGCCATCCGGCGGGGCCATAATAGGCGTCGACATAGCTGGCATCGTGGCGGCCGATGGCCAGCACCAGCTTGACGTAGCGCTCGGCCACATCATGTACGGGGGTTGAATAGTGGGTCAAGCTTGCTTCCTCTCTTGGATGAGCCCGCCGCCGGGCATCTATATAAAGTATAGAACACGCCACGGTTGGTGGGGCTACGAGTTCCTGCCGGAAACGCTCGACATGTGCGCCGAGTTCGCGTACATTCGCGTTCCTGTTCCGCAGCGCGCCAGATGGCGCGTCCGGCTCCACTTGCCAATCCCGATGACACTGAACCGTTCGATGCGCGCCCGCGCCTTGCTATGCCTGGCCTGCCTGTTGTCGCCGCTCGCCAAGGCGGGCGACATCAAGGCCGCGCCCGACGCCGTTCCGACCCCGGTCGCCAGCGTCGCCGGCCTGGACGGGATACGCTTTTCTTGCCGCCCGCCCCAGATCGACAAGCTCGAGTCCGACATGTCGGCTTACCTGATCGAACTGGACATCGGCCCGGAACTGGTGTTGCGGCAAGCCGACCGCGCCGGCGGCGTCTTGCGCTACACCCTCAAGACGCCGGCCACCGATGTCGACACGCTTGGCTTGCATGACCGTCCAGCCTTGAAAATCGTCGACCAAATGATCAAGTTGCCGACCGCCGATGGCGGCGTGCGCGACGTGTTGACCGTGTCGCGCAAGGAAATCTTGCTGGCCTTGCTGCAACACGGGCGCCTGACCGAGTTCAAGGGCGACGCCTGCGACGTGGCGGTGTTGCGCGACCATGTGGCGATCCGCCAAAATACGGTGGCCTGGGCCGAAAGCCTGGAATGGCGCTGGCCCGACGGTGAGGCTGCCGAATGGAACTTGAAATACTGGAAGCGCGGTACGCCGCAACCGGGTTTTCCTTTGCATGAAGCGATCAACGACGTGTTCACGCACCAGCAGCAATATGCGATCGGCTGCTACACGGCAACCAAGCTGGCCATGATACAAGGCGTGCTCGATTACTACCGGCGCGTCAAGCAAGATCCCGTGCAACTGGCGCGCATCGAACAGCGCCTGGCGGCCGACCGCGAACCGCTGGTCGATATCGAGCCGGGCGTGATGTGGAATTTCGAGACCGATTATGACGCACGCGAATTGACGCGCCCCGGCAAGTTGCTCAAGATCGAGTATGGCATCGCGCCGAACAATTTCATTCCCGGCGACTGGGTGTATTTCCTCAATACGGACGCGGTAAGTTACCAAAAACTTGGCTATGAAGGTTCGAACGCGATTTACCTCGGACGTAACCGCTTCGACGATTACTACAACGATAATGAGCATTCCTATACTTACCAGGAAAAGCTCGACGAGGTGTACCAGTGGCGGCATGGTGTGTTCAGCCGTTCGCGCGACTTTGCCAAGATCCACCCACTGTCCGAGAGCGAGTTGACGACCTTGCACAAGACGCCGGCGCAGGGCGGCATCGTCACCGATTTGCGCGTGTTCCCGTATTTCTACGGCGCGGAAACCTTGCCGCCCATGTGAACAGCCTTCGCATTCGACGCTGCGCCGCTCGCGCAGCGCTTGCGTCATCGCCAGGCCGATGCGGGTCGCCTCGCTGGCGTCGCGCAAGCTCAATGGCAGCTTGCCCAAGCCAAGCCCAGCGCCGCGTCGCAGAATTCCTGCGCCTCGCTCAAAAAGGCATCGCTGGAGTGGGCGTAAAAGTCGGGCGTGCATTCATTGCGCACGCCATGCTGGTCGGCAATCTCGACCCGGTTGGCGCGCGCGTGGGCGCCCACCGTCATACGCCCGGCCGTGCCGAATACTTCCGTCAAGGTGTCATGCCCGCCAATGGCGACAAGCTGAGCGCTTTTGCCAAGCACACGCTGGCACATGGCGTGCGCCTGTCTTACCACCACCATATGGGCGCCTATGTCGAGACGGCGGCCGATGTCGACCAGTTGATGGCCTTGACAGGGCCGGAAGTGGGCTTGCTGTTCGACAGCGGTCATATCGCCTTTGCCGGCGGCGACCCGCTGGCGGTGCTGGTTAAGCATATCGCGCGTGTCGCGCATCTGCATTGCAAGGATGTGCGGCCAGCCGTCGTCAAGCTGGCGCGCAACGGCAACTGGAGCTTCTTGCAGACCGTGATGCATGGCGCCTTCAGCATGCCGGGCGACGGTTGCATAGCTTTCAAGCCTCTGCTGGAACTGCTGTACCGGCACGGCTACCAAGGCTGGCTGGTGGTCGAGGCCGAGCAAGGTCCGGCCGTCGCGCCCAGCTATCAGTATGCGCAAATGGGCTACCGGCACCTGGCCGGGCTGGTCCAGGAAATCGAACTGGCGGGACGGGAGGCGGCATGAACTTGCTGGTGAAGGGAAATCAGAGCGGCGCGGAGATCGTCCGCGTCACGCCGGAATCGGCCGGCTGGCACCACGTCGGCTTCGCCGCGCTCCGCCTGGCGCAAGGCGAGTGCGTAGTCTTGCACACGGACGCGCGCGAACTGTGCATCGTGGTACTGAGCGGGGTGGTGACGGTGGACGCGGGCGGCCAGCGCTGGTCCGACATCGGCGGGCGCGCCAGCGTGTTCGAGGACCGCTCGCCGTATGCGCTGTATGTGCCGGATGGGCGAGAGGTCACGATCACGGCCAGGGGCGGCGCCGAAGTGGCGCTGTGCAGCGCGCCTGATCGCACCGGCGTCCATGCGGCGCTCGGTGCGCGGCAGCGGCGCCAACACGCGCTATATGTGCGACATCTTGCCGCAGACCGAGCCGGCCGACGCCTTGCTGGTGGTCGAGGTGCTGACCCCGGCCGGGCATTCCTCGAGCTTCCCGCCGCACAAGCACGATTGCGACAATATCCCCACCGAGAGCGCGCTGGAAGAAACCTATTGCCACCGCCTCAACCCGGCCCAGGGTTTCGCCTTCCAGCGCGCGTATACCGACGACCGCTCGCTGGACCAGTCGATGGCGGTGGAAAACCACGATGTCGTGATGGTGCCGCGCGGCTATCACCCGGTGGTGGTGCCCTATGGTTACGACGCCTATTACTTGAACGTGATGGCGGGGCCAGGCGCGAACGGCATTTCAAGAACCACCCGGCGCATGAATGGATGCTCGCCAAATAGCCAAATAAGCGCAGCTTTATCGAAGGTTTTACCATGACTACGCAGAAAAACATTGGCCATTTCATCGGCGGGCCTTGCATCAAGGCGAGGCGCTGGACTTGATGCTGGACGGCGTGCTGCTCAAGCATTGGTAAGTGAGGCCGGAATGCAAGCCGCTCCTGGCGCCGGCGCAATGGTCGCTGGGATGGGTGCGCGGCGGCCGCAAGGATACCTTGCGGCTCGGTTTCAAGGGCGCCGTCGATATGCAGGCGTGGGCCATGATCGTGGTGGTCGATGGCAAAGGCCATCAAGTGGCGGACGGGCGACGCCAGGCTTACAGCGTGCGCCTGCCCCCGCTGCTGGAAGTCGCCGCCGGCAATGGCCTGGTACGGGCTTTCGAAGGTCCGCTCGACCGGGGCGCCGCGCCGGCACTCACGCAATTGCCGCACACGCTCGATTGACCCGCTTGCCCGGCTTGTCGCGAAAGTGCCACATTTACTTTCTGCCGCGAAACTGGGCTATCATCGACAGGCAATCCCGATACCCAATCTCCATGTTGCGGTAGATGCCGCCCGCCTTTATCTGTCGTCGCCGGAGACCTTTATTTTTGTGCATTTCGTTGGAGACCACGATGAGCCTTTCGAATAAATGTGTTTTCTCTCTATGCATGATGCTCGCTTCGATCGCTTCGGCGGCCGAGCCGGCCGCCACCAAATCGATCACCTTCGGCTTGATTTCGACCACTACCCCCGAAGACTCGAAAATGCGCTGGAAGCCGATGCTCGACGATCTTGCCAAGGCCACCAAGATGGAAGTCAAGATCATCGTCTCATCCAATTATGGTGACATTGTTTCTGGCTTGAAAAGCAACAAGATCCAGGCCGCCTGGTTGGGTAACAAGAGCGCGCTCGACGCGGTAATCGACGGCAAGGTCGTGGTCTTTGCGCAAATGGTCAAGAAGGATGGTTCGGCCGGTTATCGCTCGGTCTTGATCACGCAAAAGGATAGCCCGATCAAGACCCTGGGCGATATCACGGAAAAATCGGGCCTGTATAATTTTGCCGATGGCGATCCGGAATCGACCTCGGGCCACTTGATACCGGATTTTTATGTGTTCGCAAAAAACCGGCTCGATCCGAAGACGCAGTTTAAAAGAGTCATCGTCGGCAGCCATCAAAAAAATATCACCTCGGTCATCAACAAGGAAGTCGATATTGCGACCAATAACACGACCGAGCTGGAACGCTTGAAAGCGGAAGCGCCGGACCAATTCGAGCGGATACGCGTCTTCTGGACGTCGCCGCTGGTGGCCAATGATCCCTTGCTATACAGGACCGATTTGCCGGACGCCACCAAGAAAAATCTGGAAGATTTTTTCTTTACCTACGGCAAGCAAAACGATGCCCACCAGAGCGACGTATTAAACAAGATATTGGCGCTATCGGGTTTTCAACGCTCCAGCAACGCCCAGTTGGAAACCATGGCGCGACTCGAGTCGGCCAGCCAATTGCGCAGCAATGCCAACAATGCCAGCCTGTCGGCGGAACAAAAGCAGAAGGGCGTCACGGAGATCAATGAACGCCTCAAGAAACTCGAGGGCGTCATCATGCAGCCCGCACCGCATTGATCGTGAAGCAACTTTCGCGGCGCTCCCGCACGGGGGGGCGCCGCGATGCCGGAACTGTTCGCTTGTGTGCGCACGCGCACCGAACCGTAGCCCCGGAGCAGCCATACTCTTTCCGCATAGTCCCTTCAACTCGCCGGAAAGACAGACCATGGATTCCATCCCACGCATCACCATCACGCCCCTGCCATATCAGCCCGCCTATGAAATTGTCGAAGCGGAAGAAGAGGAAACCAAGGAGCGCTTGTTGCGCAGTTTGCACAAGATTTCCGACATCACTTACCAGGATAGCGGCCATGGCTTGCGTAGCGTGCACGCCAAGAGCCACGGCCTATTGCTCGGCAAGATGCGGGTCCTGGATGGCTTGCCGCCCGAATTGGCGCAAGGTATTTTTGCCAAAGCCCTCAGCTATCCGGTCGTGATGCGCCTCTCTACCACGCCCGGCGACGTGCTCGACGACCATATTTCCACGCCGCGCGGGATGGCCGTCAAGGTCATCGGCGTCGAGGGCGAGCGGCTCGATAGCAGTCCCGGCGACGTCACGCAAGATTTTGTCATGGTTAACGGCCCGCTGTTTCCGACCCCCAGCGCGAAGAAATTCGTCGGCGGCCTTGAATTGCTGGCCTCGACCACCGACAAGGCCCCCGGCTTGAAGAAAGCCTTGTCGTCGGTGTTGCGCGGTGCCGAAAAGGCGCTCGAAGCGGTCGGCGCCGAAAGCGCCACCTTGAAGTCATTGGGCGGCCATCCCGTCACCCATATCCTCGGCGAAACCTTCTATAGCCAGGCGCCGATACTATTTGGCCCCTACATGGCCAAGCTGCAAATCGTGCCGGTGGCGTCGACGCTGCAAGCGTTGACGGGCAAGGCGGTGGACTTGCATGGCAAGCCCGACGGCATGCGCGAGTCGGTGGTGGCGTATTTCGCCGACCAGGGCGCCGAATGGGAAGTGCGGGTGCAATTGTGCACCGACCTGGACAGTATGCCGATCGAGGACGCCTCGCTGCCATGGTCGGAACAGCAAAGCCCGTTTTTCGCCGTGGCGCGCATCACGGCGCCGCCGCAAGCGGGCTGGAACGCGGCGCTGTCCAAGGCCGTCGACGATGGCATGGCGTTCAATCCCTGGCATGGCATAGCGGCGCACCGGCCGATCGGCTCGATCATGCGCGTGCGCAAGGTTGCCTATCAATTGTCGTCGCGCCTGCGCGCCGAACGCAACGGCGTGGCACTGGTCGAGCCGAAAAACCTCGATGATTTTCCCGGATAAACCTGCAACGCCGCTTTTGGCGGCGCCCGCGGTTTCGTCCTTGCGCTTCTTGCCGTGATTGGTGGATAATCGCCGCGCATAAAACCCGGAAATCTTCGAGCAAAGAAACCATGAAAAGCAGTTCAAAAAGCGCCCTGGTGTATTCCACCGAAGTGGGACGCATGTGTCCCGATTGCCGCCTGGCGCAGGCGCAATGCGCTTGCAAGGCCAGGGCCAAGGCCGCGCCCTTGGGCGATGGCGTGGTGCGCGTGTCGCGCCAGACCAAGGGCAGGGGCGGCAAGAGCGTGACGGTGATCCAGGGCTTGGCGCTCGATGCGCTGGCCCTGGCCGTGCTGGGCAAGCAATTGCGCATGGCCTGCGGTTCTGGCGGAACGGTCAAGGATGGCGTGATTGAAGTGCAGGGCGACCATTGCGAACTGGTCATGGAAGCTCTGAAAAAACACGGCCATGGCGCGAAGCGGGTGGGCGGCTGAATCTGGCGCGCACCACCGGCAACCGGCTTCGATCAAGCCTTCGGTTTGACGAACTTTAATAACATGCGATCCGATTCGCCGATCGCCTGGTACTTGGCCTTGTCCTTGTCCTTGAGCGCGAGAACGGGCGGCAGGGTCCAGACGCCATTCGCGTAATCCTTGCTATCTTTTGGATTGCTCAGTATGTCGCTCCTGGCAACGAGCTTGAAGCCGGCTTTTTCGGCCAGCGCGATCATCACGCTTTCCTTCACATAACCGAGGCGCGCCGATTTGTCGGCGGCGCGTTCGCTGGCCTCGTTTTCGCGGTGGTCGATAATGCCAAGCACGCCGCCAGCTTTGAGCACGCGGAAATATTCGGCGAATACACGGTCGGTTTTCTTGTTGTCGCTGGTGATCAAGTTGTGGATATTGCGCGCATCAAATACGAGGTCGACGCTGGCGTCGGCCAGGTAGCCGGCCTGGCCCGCCTGGCGGCCATAAAAGAAAGCCTGGGTTTTCGGGCCGGCCATCTCGCGCTGGGCTTCGGGGAAGCTGGCTTGCCATTTTTCAAGCGCCTTGGCTTGCGCCTCGCGTCGCTCGTTTTGCGCGTCGACGAAGATTTCCGGTGCCACTTCGGCGCCGAAGTACGTTCCTTTATCCTTGAGCAGGGGGCCGAGGATGTGGCTATACCAGCCCCCGCCGGGGAAATTTTCCACCACCGTCATGCCCGGCGCGATGTCGAGGAAGGCCAGCACGTCGGCCGGGCGGCGCGCGCCGTCGCGGGCTTTTTCGGCGTCGCTGCGCCAGTGATTATTGGCGGAAACGGCGGCCTGGATGGCGTTCGTCGTGGCGGCGTCGGCGCTGAAGGCGGGCGCCATCGGGGCTGCCAATGCCAGCGCGGCGGACAGCACGGTCAGCTTGAGCAAGTATTTTGGGAAATGCATGGATGATCCTCTTGGTTGGCGGATGAATCGAATCGCCGTGTATTGGCTTTCAAAACATTGCGACTGTGACATCCTGTGCTTAAGCAAGTCTTAAGGTCAATGTTTTCCTGCATTCATGGTGGCAGCGCTATCCGTGCAGAACGGCGTGCGCGGCGTCGATGACCTACTATGTTCCGCATGGCGTGCCGCGGGGTCATCCCAGGCGCATCTTGCAAGGGAATACGGCGCGACCACTTCAGAGGCCTTTTGTGCCTTGTTTGCAAATACCGCGAAGGTCTTTAATTTGAGAGCAGAATTTTTCCTCAGCTACCTGAAATCCCCCGCTTCAGTGGGCGCCGTAGCGCCATCGTCGGCTTCCTTGGCAAAAGGCTTGTGCCGGCATGCTCGCGGAGCGCACCATCTCATCGAACTGGGCGCCGGTACAGGGGTGATTACCGAGCACTTGCGCGACAAGTTCCCAGACACGAGCCTGGTGGTGCTTGAACGCGATGCGCCTATGGCTGCAGCGCTGCGGCGGCGCTTCCGGACTTGCGTCGTCGTCGCCGATGCCGTCGAGGAAAGGAAAGACCTTTTCAAGGACATCCCGGCCCAGTCTGTGGCCGTGTCGTCCTTGCCCTTCCGTAGTTTGCCCGAGGCCGTTGCCGTGGACATCATCGCTCTCCTGAAGGATTTTTTGATGGCAAGCCCGAAGCGGCGACTGGTTCAGTACACCTATGGCCGAAAGGCGCCGTTTGACTCGCCAGACGTCGCGCTGGTTTGGACGCGGCAAACGCTGGTCTTGTGGAATGTTCCACCGGCCTGGGTGTGGACGCTGGAACAGGCACGCGCGGCACCGGAATCCTGAAGCATTGCCGGTTTGCGCCTCGCGCTTGCGCCAAATACGGCGTTCTCGTTGGCGAAGTTGGTGCTCAATACAGCTTGTTGGGCACTAATTTGAATCGCCTCCTGTTTTACTACCGTGAGAGGCCGAATCTGTGGCCCCTGTTTGCCGGCAGCTGGCCATCGCCTGCAAACGCCGGGGCCAAATTTTCCGCGCGCGCGGGGCCCGATCCTGAACTCAGCATGAGGTATAGTGCAAACTGATCAATTTTATCCAGGATTATTCGCATGGAAGCAAAAACTACACATATCGCAGCGTTCTTCGTATCGGGCTTGAGCGTGCGTACCATGAATCGCGATGAGTTCAATCAGGAAATCGCAAAAATCCCTGGTTTGTGGGCGCAATTCGTCTCCAGCAAGTTGGCCGATACGATCCCCGGCCGTCTGCCCGAGACGCCGATTTATGGGGTGTATTCGCACTATGATTCGGATGCCACCGGCTTTTACGATGTCACTGCGGGGGTGGCAGTCGGCGCCTTGGCGCCGGACTTCGCTGGTGTCGAGATCGCGGAAGGCGAGTACCTCGTCTTCGACGCCATGGGGCCGATGCCCGCCGCGTTGATTCAAGCCTGGGACGGCATCTGGAAATATTTTGAACAGCATCCACAAGTGCGGCGAAGTTTCCTGACCGACTTTGAAGCGTATTGCGGTGCAGAAAAAGTCCAGATTCATATCGGGATCGCCGCGTAGCCGATCCGAACACTTCTTGCCAGGCCCGGTCTGTGCTAGTGTGCTGGTCTCTTTGAAAACCGACTACCGCCATGACCGCTTCATTGCCTCTTCCCGCCCATATCCACCCGATGGCAATGCGTGCGACCCTCGCCGCCAGCCTCTTGCTTGGCGGCTTGACCGCAACGGCGGCACCCGTGCTGCGCTGCCAGATCGACCAGGGCGGCAACATCCAGGTGCTCGACTTCGCGCCCGCCAGCGACCCCTACACCGCCAAGGCGGTCGACATCAACGGCCGCTTCCGCTTCAAGGCAGTGGTGATCGGCGACCAGCGCCACCTCGATTACATCAAGCTGTATACCTATGGCCAGGCACGGCGCCAACCGGTGCTGCTGCACCTCGCTAAATACATGGCGCCGGCGCTGCCGTCCGGCCCCACGCCCATCGCGCTCACGGGCGTGAATTACATTTACTCGGCGCAACGCGAGCGCGAATTGCAATATAGCTGCGCGCTGCTGGAGGTGGCGCCATGATGGGCCACCGTAACATGGCCTTGGCGGCCGGCCTCACCCTGGCCCTGGCCGCCTGCGGCGCGGCGCAAGCCGAAACGGCGCAGCCGACCGTGTCGATTGCTTTTGTGGGCGACATCATGCTCGACGAAGCGCCCGGCAAGGTGGTCAAGAGCGGGCGCGACCCGTTCGCGCCGCTGGCCACGCTGCTGGACGCGGCCGACATCCGTGTCGGCAACCTTGAATGCGTGGTCGCCACCAAGGGTACGCCCGAGCCGGACAAACCCTACACGTTTCGCGCCCACCCGCGCACCCTGACGGTGTTGAAGCGCCATTTCGATGCCCTGGCCCTGGCCAATAACCATTCCGGCGACTATGGCCCGGTGGCCTTCGGCGAAATGCTGGATCTGCTCGACGCGCGCGGCATCGCCTATTTTGGCGGTGGGCGCGACCTGGCCGGCGCGCACCAGGCGCTGTTGATTGAACGCAAGGGCTTGCGCATCGCCTTGCTGAGCTATAACGAATTCTTCCCGCGCAGTTTTGAAGCCGACTTCGACAAGCCCGGCATTGCCTGGAGCGAGGACGAGCAAGTCCGGCTCGACATCGGCAAGGCGCGCAGCCTGTACCACGCCGACCTGGTGATCCCGGTTATGCACTGGGGCTGGGAATACGAGCCGACGGCGAGCGCGCGCCAGCGCCAGTTGGCGCGCCTGATGATCGATGCCGGCGCCGACGCCGTGGTCGGCGGCCACCCGCACGTGCTCCAGGATGTCGAGCAATACAAGGGCAAACCCATCATCTATAGCCTGGGCAACTTCCTGTTCAACGGCTTCGACGGCCCGGAAAAAAACACCGGCTGGTTGCTGCGCATGGAACTCGATCGCGAGGGCGTGCGCGCCTGGCGCAGTTACACCACGCGGATCGACCGCGAGGGCGTGCCGCATCCGGCGCCGCAAGTGCCTGGATCGTGCTGGGGCAGGGGCCAGGACAAGGCGGCCGCCTGCGGCGCCGACTGAAAACCTATTCCGATAGATGCTGCAGGAAAGGCGGCGCGCTTGCCGCCACTATTTTTCATAGATCAGCTGCATGCGGGCGATGGCTTGCTTCATTTCAGCCCGCAATGCTTGCGGCTCCAACACTTCGGCGTCGACGCCAAAGCGCAGCAGTTCGGCGATCGCTTGAGGCAGAGATACGATCGGGAGCAGCGCCGTATGCCATCCTTCGGCATCGACTTCGGGTGAAATTTGCGCTGTTGCCTGGATAAAAGGCGAGGTGAATGCCTCCAGCATGGTCAAGCCCCGCGGCGACAGTCTGATGCGCGCCAGATTCTGATGCAATTCCCGCTCCAGGCGCTGCGTCGAGGCTTGCCAATAGGCAGCCAGGTCGAATGCCTGCGGCCGCTCGAAGCGTCGTTCCAGCACTTCCAGTTCGCGTATGCGCGCAACCCGGTAGGTGCGGGCGTCGCCATCGACCTGGCCAACCACATACCAGGCACCACTCTTGAGAACCAGGCCCAGTGGTTCAATAGTCCGCTTCTTTTCCGCCTTCCAGCTTTGGTAGCGGATGCGGATCGGATGCTGCGCCCAGACGGCGTCGGCGACTGGCCGCAAATACGCCGCCTGCTCGGCGCGGGCGAACCATGCCGGCGCGTCAAGGTGGAAACGCGCGCGCATCTGCTCGGCGCTATCGCGAAATTGGGCGGGCAGCGCGGAAAGGAATTTATCTTGCGCTGCCGCCAGGACCGCGCCGAGGCCAAGCTCGGCTGCCGGGCCGGCCAGGCCCACCATGAAGAAAGCCTCGGCTTCCTTTTCCGTGAGGCCGTTCAACTGGATGCGGTAGCCATCGAGCAAACGGTAGCCGCCGTCGGAGCCGCGTTCGCTATACACGGGAACGCCGGCCGCGCTCAAGGAATCGATATCGCGATAGATGGTGCGCAGCGATACCTCGCAGGCGGCGGCCAGCACCGGCGCGGTGACGCGCCCGCGCGCCTGCAGCATGGTCAGAATGGAAAGTAGTCGGCTGGCGCGCATCGCGACAATATAAACCATCCTGACATGGATTGACAGGTATGGCGGCGCATCATGCCATGCTCGGCTCGATGCCGGGCCACACCCCCTCACCACTTTGGAAGGCTACAACCATGACCACGAATAACACCATCCTCCTGTACCACGCGCCGCAGTCGCGCTCTTCAGTCGCATTGACGCTGCTGGAGGAACTGGGCGCGCCCTATGAATTGCATGTCCTGAACATGAAGGCGGGCGAACAGCGTCAAGGCGCATATCTGGCGATCAATCCGCTGGGCAAGGTGCCGGCAATCCTGCATCGCGGCGAGCTGGTGACCGAGCAAGTGGCGATATTCCTGTATCTGGCCGATCTTTTTCCCGCCGCCGCGCTGGCGCCGGCGATTAACGATCGTTTGCGCGGTCCCTATCTGCGCTGGATGGCGTATTACGCCGCCTGCTACGAGCCGGCTCTGATTGACCGGGCCATGAAACGCGAGCCGGCGCCGCTGGCGCTGTCGCCCTATGGTGATTTCGACACCATGCTGGGAACCGTGCTCGAACGGCTTGCCACGTCGCCCTACCTGCTGGGCGAGACCTTCGGTGCGGTGGATCTGTTGTGGGGCATGGCCTTCCAATGGGGAATGATGTTCAAGCTCGTGCCACCCAAACCCGTGATTGAAAACTATGTCGCGCGCGTGACGGCGCGCGCCAGCTTCGTCAAGGTGGCGGCAATGGATGCCCAATGGGTGATTGAGCACGAACTTGCCATCAAAGAAAACAAGGCATAGGGCTTGCCAAGCGCGCGCCCTTGGCGACAGGCAGCCGCTGACGGACATCAAGGCCATGCAGAACAGCGGGGACGCGCACGAACTTCCGGGCGCTCCATCGCGTCTGATGGAATGACACGGCGCGGATTGATAGGGCGGATTGACATGCTCTTGCGCCGGCAAAATAGATGCGGCGCGGGCATGCCCGGAGCGCCGCCCTCGAGGGGCTTTTTTCGGAGAATTGTGCGATGACCACACATGATGGCAACAGGGCGGCGCCCCTGATACTGGCACTGGCATTGGCTGCAGGTGCCGCGCCGGCGGCGCTGGCCGGCGACTTTTACCAGCAGCGCAATCTGGTATCGGATGGCTTCATGGCGGCGGCCAATAACGATCCCCACCTGATCAATGCCTGGGGCCTGGCCTTCAATCCCTTCGGCGCCGTCTGGGTCGCCGACAATGGCACCGGCCTGTCGTCGCTGTACGACGGGGCCGGCAAGCCGCAAGCGCTGCTGGTGCAAATTCCCGCTCCGGCCGGTGCCGGCGGCCATGGCGCGCCGACCGGCACCGTCTTTAACGCCTCGACCGGTTTCGTCGTCACCAGCGGCGGCGTGTCCGGCCCCAGCCGCTTCATCTTCGCCACCGAGGATGGGGTGATAGCGGGTTGGGCGCCCGCCGTGGACGGCAGCCACGCCATCCGCGCGGTCGACAATTCCGCCAGCAGCGGCGCCGTCTACAAGGGGCTGGCCCTGGGCGCCGGCGGCAGCGGCGCCTTGCTGTACGCGACAGACTTCCACAACAACAAGATCGACGTATTCGACCAAGCCTTCAAGCCCGTGCCCTTGGCGCTGGGCGCATT
The DNA here is from genome assembly GCA_040544385.1 of Oxalobacteraceae bacterium GrIS 1.11. Lineage (GTDB taxonomy): Bacteria > Pseudomonadota > Gammaproteobacteria > Burkholderiales > Burkholderiaceae_D > Janthinobacterium. The sequence goes on along the minus strand of JBEONR010000013.1, from coordinate 115,747 downwards.
TTCGGACCCAGCCCTGCCGCTTGGCTACGCGCCGTTCGGGATTCAGGCGATCAATGGCGACCTCTACGTCTCTTACGCCAGGCAAGACGGCGCCAAACACGACGACGTCAAGGGCAAGGGACTGGGCTTTCTCGATGTGTTCGACCCGAACGGCCGCTTGATTCGCCGGCTGGTGTCGCGCGGCGACTTGAACGCGCCGTGGGGAATGGCGCTGGCGCCGGCCGGCTTTGGCAAGTTCGGCAATCGCCTCCTGGTTGGCAATTTCGGCGACGGCATGATTAACGCGTATGACCTGGTGACGGGCCAGTTCGCGGGCAGGTTGAAAGCGGCGGACCGCCGGCCCTTGCGCATCGACGGCTTGTGGGGCCTGGCGTTTGGCAACGGTTTCCTGAGCCAGCCGGTCGATACCCTGTACTTCGCGGCGGGGCCGGGCGACGAACAGCACGGCCTCTACGGAAGAATTGACGCGCTTCCCGGCGACGATCACGACGACCTGTCGGGCACGGAAGGCGGCGACGATTAAGCGTCAACTAACATGCACTGCGTTTGACACTGGCGGAGGACATTGCGATGGATAATCAATTAGGCAGGATTCAGCATATTGTCCAGCTCATGCTGGAAAACCGTTCTTTCGACCAGATGTTGGGCTTCTTGTACGCCGATCGCGGCAATATATCGCCGGCTGGACAGCCCTACGATGGCTTGACGGGGAGGGAATCGAATCCGGACGGCAGCGGACGCGACGTCCCGGTGTATAAAATCGAGGCCAATAGCAATCACCCCTACCTGATGCCCGGCGCGGACCCGGGTGAAGGCTTCTACAATACCAACATGCAATTATTTAGCACCCAGCACCCCAAGCCAGGTGCCAGGCCAAACAACCTGGGCTTCGTCGCCAACTTCAAGAGCGCAATTGCGGCGGACCGCGCCAAACATTACCAGGATACCTTGCCCGATACCATCGCCTCCCAGATCATGGGCATGTACGCGCCGGAAAGTTTGCCCGTCATGTCGGCCCTGGCGCGCGCCTATGCGGTGTGCGACCGGTGGCACGCCTCGGTTCCCACCCAAACCATTCCCAATCGCGCCTTCGCGGCGGCGGCCACGTCGCAGGGGCGCCTGGATAACCACGTCAAGCTATTTACCTGCCCGAGCATCTTTGGCCGCCTGTCGGAGCGCAATATCGACTGGGGTATCTACGGTTACAACGGGGCGCCGCTGACGCGGATGGACTTTTCCGACACCATCAATGCCGATCCCGGCCATTTCGGGCATTTTTCCGATTTCAAGAAGCGCGCCGCTGCCGGCACGCTGCCGGCCTACACCTTCCTCGAGCCGAGTTTTGGCGCCGGCGGCAACAGCCAGCACCCCAATTATAATGTCGCGCTGGGCGAACAGCTATTGTACGATCTCTACCATATATTGCTTGCCAGCCCAGGCTGGAACGACACCTTGCTGCTCATCACGTATGACGAACATGGGGGAAATTACGACCATGTGGCGCCGCCCGACACGGCCACGCCGCCTGACAATCTGGTCGGCGAGTTCGAGCGATTCGACTTCAGGCGCTATGGCGTGCGGATACCGGCCTTGCTGATTTCACCGAGGATCAGGGCTGGGACGGTATTTCGCCCCAGGAGCGGCGTGGTGGACCATAGCTCGGTTTTGAAGACGATCGCCTTGCGCTGGGATCTGCAACCTTTGACCAAGCGCGACGCCAACGCGCCGGACCTGGGCGATGCCTTGACCTTGCTCGTGCCGCGTACCGACGACGCCTTGCAAGGCGTGCTGGTGCCGGTGGCCCTGCCGGTGTATCCCAGCCAGTCGCTGCCGTCGGAGCTCGAAAAGATCCACGCCGCGCGCGTGGCGCAATTGCCGCTGCCAGACGAGCACGCCCAATTCAAGCACACTGCGCCGGAATTGGCCACCAGCGGTGCGATTCACGATTACATCGAAGGACGCACGGCCGCATGGAATGAGCACTTGCGCCGCCACCAATGATGGCATCGCAGCGCCAGCGCCGCCGGCCTTGCGCCGGTCGCGCGTGACAGCGCTCACCTGGCGCGACCGGCACGATGAATCGTTAGCGTAATTCATTGTTTCCTCAAGAAATACGGGCGCAGCGCCATTCGCGCCTTCGACAGCCGACTCCAGAATGTTGCCTAAAGAAATTATATATTTCTATGTGTTGGCTAGCGAACATATTGTGGAGTGGAAAGCGAGGATAAACAAGGAAGGCGACAAACGCCAAGCCTTGGCTCACACCGGGATCATGCACATCGTCAACAAAGGAATCAAAAATGAACGGTCTGAGGCAGTATATGAAAACGCTATTTTGCTCTGTCGGATTTATCCTGGCTGCGATGCTGGCCGCTTGCGGCGGCGATCAAGGGCGCGCGCCGATTTTAGGCTTGCCTGCGGCAGCACTGGCAAGCGTCACGGTGACACCGGCCACGGCGGCCGTGCCTATCGGCGGCGTGCAACAGTTTACCGCCATGGCGACCTACGTCGACGGCGCATCGCAAGACGTGACGGCGGCGTCGGCCTGGACTTCCGCCAGCGCCAGCGTGGCCGGCGTCGATGGCGCCAGTGGCTTGGCCACCGGCGTGGCCGCCGGCAGCACGGCAATCAATGCCAGCTTTGGCGGCAAGAGCGCATCGGCCAACTTGACGGTGACTGCGGCAAGCCTGGTATCGATCGCGGTGCTTCCCGCCAATCGATCGATTGCGATCAATGGCAGGCAGCAATTTCAGGCGATAGGAACCTTTACGGACGGCAGCACGCGCGATATGACGGCTGTGTCGACCTTCACTTCGGCCGCGCCGGCCTTTGCCACCATTCTTGGCGGTGGCGTCGCCACGGGCGTGGCGGCCGGCAACTCGGTCATCAGCGCCAGTTCCGGCGCATTGAGCGGCAGCACCAACTTGACGGTGACGAGCGCGACGTTGAGCGCGATCGCGGTGACGCCGGCAAACGGGGCCATCGCGGCCGGCGCCAGGCAGCAATTCACGGCGACGGCGACTTTCAGCGATGCCAGTACCAGCGACGTGACAATTTACTCGGTGTGGAGCACGGCCGCCGCCAACGTGGCCACGGTGGCCAGCCCGTCCGGCCTGGCCACTGGCGTGGCCCAGGGCGCGGCGCTGATCAGCGCCACCTTCGGAGGCAAGAGCGCCAGCCAAACCTTGACGGTCAGCGCGGCAACCGTGGTGTCGATCGCGCTGACCCCGGCCAATGCCTCGATTCCCATCGGCGGCGTGCAGCAATTCACGGCGACAGCAACGTATAGCGACGCCAGCACCAGCAATGTGACGGCGAGCGCGGCCTGGACTTCGGCCAGCACCGGTGTGGCGACAGTGTTGCAAAACGGCGTGGCCAACGGCATCAGCGGCGGCAGCTCCCTCATCACGGCCACTTTCGGCGGCAAGAGCAATGCCCAAACCTTGAGTGTCCGGGCCGCCACCTTGACGTCGATTGCGGTGAGTCCGGTCAACGCCGCGATTCCCGTGGGAGATACCCAGCAATTCATCGCCACCGCCAGCTATAGCGACGGCACGAGTGGCAACGTGACGGCTTCGTCCAGCTGGACGTCGGGCAATCTGCTAGTGGCCACCGTCAACAACGTTTCCGGCGTGGCCACGGGCCGCAGCGGCGGCACCTCGCTGATCACGGCCACGTACAATGGCAAGAGCGCCGCGCAAACCCTGACCGTCAACCTTGCGCTTGGCCCGCCGGCGGTGATACTGGGAAGCGCCGGCAATTTTGCGATCTTGACAAAATCCGGCATCACCGATGTGCCCTCGTCGGCCATCACCGGCAATATCGGTAGCAGCCCGATCAGCGGTGCTTTCATCGGCGTCACTTGCCCTGAAGTGGCCGGGGTCATATACGCGGTCGATGCGGCCGGTCCGGCCTGCAGCGTGGCTGACCCGGTGCTCTTGAGCACGGCAATCGGCGATATGCAAACGGCGTACACCGATGCGGCCGGCCGCCCCTCTGGGGTCGGCCCCTTCCTGAATGTCGGCGCCGGCACCGTGTCGAACCAAACCCTGGTTGCCGGTACCTATACCTGGGGTTCCGATGTCACGATAGCAACCGACTTGAATCTGGTGGGTGGCCCGAACGATGTCTGGATCTTCCAGATCACCGGCAAACTCCATATCAACCCGAATATGCGGGTGTTGTTGAGCGGCGGGGCGCAAGCCAAGAATATCTTTTGGCAAGTGACTGGCGCGGTGAGCCTGGACACGCACACCCATTTCGAGGGAAGCATCCTGGCCCAGACCAATATTGCAATGCTCACCGGCGCCTCGCTCAATGGCAGGCTGCTGGGGCAAACGGCGGCCACGCTCCAGCAGAATGCCGTCACCAAGCCGGCGCCTTGATGGCGGCGGGGCCGGCGCAAGCCAGTTGCACCGGCCCTGGTGATCGACTAAAGACGCGCCGCCTTGAGCGGCAAGGTCAAGGCGCTGTCGGAGATGGCGCGCCCTGGGCGTCCATCGTTATGGCGCTGGAATAGCCAGAATCGTTCATTGGTGACGCCGGGACGCGAGCCACGCCACAGTTCTTTCCACCGCGTCAAGTCGATCTCGGGCTCGCCGAACGCGACCTCCCTTTGTACCAGCAGGGTGGTGCAGCCGGCGGCCGGCGACACTTCTACCCTGATGGGATTGCGTCCCGTGACATAGCGCAGCATGGCCCGTTCGCCTTCCCCCAGGTTCATGCTGGCGAGGCAATTGCTGGCGTCGGGAATCGGCATTGCCGCGAAAACAGAACGATAGCTCTTGGCAAAATCGAGCCAGGGCAGCCACAGTGTCGTCAAGAGCGACCAGGTCAAGGTGATGCCGACCACCCAGATAGTCAGGCCCCTGGCCGGTTGCCGCCAAAACATTTTCAAAGCCATGCAGGCACCTAGCGTGACGAGCGTTGCGGCCAGCGCGTGCAAGGTATCGAAGCGCGGCACAAATTCGACCGGCAGCACGCGCAACAAGCGCGGCCAGTTTGGCGGCACGCCATGCAGCATCATGGAGAACCAGCCAGCCCAGATGGTGAAAGACAACAGACCGAACAAGGCCACGCTAAGCCACACCAGGAGCCGCTCGCCTTGCTTGGGCAAGTCGCGCGCGCCGGGCGCGGCCAGGATCGCGATCGGTACCATCAAGGGCCAGGCATACACGCAGCGTCCCGATGAGGAGACGGCCAGCACCAGCATCAGCACGCCAAAAGCCACCAGCGCATATTGAATTGCCGGCTCCGACAAGGCGCCATGGCGCTTGCGCCACAGCATCCACGCGGCAATGGGCAAGCCGGGGAAGGTGAACCACGGTATGGTCTGGGTCCAAAACCAGGGCAAGTGCTCGGCGCCGAGTTGCGGCACAGAAAATCCCAGGAAGCGCCCGACATTGTTGATCCAGAACCAATCCATGAAGAGCGTCGGCGAGCGCAGGTAGAGGGCGACTGGCCAGATAAGGCAGCACGGTGCACTGGCGATGGCGGCCAGCGACAGTCCACGCCAATAAGCGCGGGTGCGCCATTGACTGAAGCAAAGCGGCAAGAGCAGGGCGGTGATGCCCATCACGGCCGGCCCGATCAAGCCTTTTGACAGGAAACCGATACCGGCGCCCACGCCGAGCAGTAAGCCGCCGACGCCAGGGCGGGTCAGAATGGTGGCAAAGCCCAGCGCCGATAGCGCAAAACCGCTCAGCAAGGGGATGTCCGGCATCATCATGTGGCTTTGCACCAGCGTGCCGAGGCAGGCCAGCAGCGTCAGGATGGCATAGCGCCCCATGCCTTCTCCCCACCAGGTGCGCGCCGCCGAGCCCAGCGCCCAACAAGTAATGAGCATGAAAAAGCCGGATGCCAGGCGCGCGCCATCATGCAAGGGCAGCCAACCGGAAAGGAGCCAGGCGAACGTGCTGGCGACCCAATAGAACAGGGGCGGCTTTTCCATGAAGGGTTCGCCGGCCAACCTTGGCACCACCCAGTCCGACGATTCAAGCATATGTTGTACGACGCCGAATATATACGCCTCATCGGCTTTCCATGGATCGTGGCCCACCAGTCCCGCAAAGACGAAAATAAGGACCAGCAAGAGATAGGGCAGTGCCTGCGTCAGGCGCGTGGTCGATAGTGCCGCCGTCGAGGCGGCTGGCGAAGAGTGTGCAAGAGTTGGCTGGTGCATGAAATAGGGCGCAACGAAGTGAAGGTTGGGGCGCGCCAGAAAAATATATTCTGGCAGCAGTGGTCTGTGGAATTGTTTATTACAGGATATAAATACGTATTGTAACGTATTGTATCAAGCAAAATTGTTACTTTATAGCCACATAGTTTTCCTTGGCCTTGCCTGGAATGGAAGGGGGGCTGTCCACGCGCAGATAAAGATCGGCGGGCAGGGCGCCTCACGCCGCGACAGCGGCGCAACTTGCTGGCAGCGCGAGGCTTGCTATGGCTGGGCTAAGTCCTGGGAGTCACACTGGCGTTCATTTCAAAATACATGCTTCGGAGCGCAGCCATGACGACATTGCCAGACCTATCCCCACGCCACCGGTGCAACAAGGTGCCGCAAGTCGCCGCGCTTTTTTGGCTCATCAAGATGATGTCCACCACGGTGGGCGAAACCGCTGCCGACTTCCTGAACGGCAAGCTGCAGGTCGGATTGGCGGGCACCACGGTGGTGGCAGGCGTCTTGTCCGCCATCGCCCTGTTTTTTCAAATGCGCGCCAGGCGCTATCTGCCTGTGCGCTACTGGATGACGGTGGTGTTGATCAGCGTATTTGGCACGCTGATCACGGACAATCTGAGCGACCAATTCGGCGTGCCGCTGGCCGTCTCGACGGGCTGCTTCGGCGCGGCCCTGGGAGTCACGTTTTTCGTCTGGTATACAAGAGAAAAAACCCTTTCCATCCATACTATCGATACAATCTGGCGGGAATTGTTTTACTGGACTGCTATCTTGCTCACGTTTGCCTTGGGTACGGCGGCGGGCGACTGGCTGGCCGAGGGTTTCGGTCTGGGCTACGCTAATTCCGCCCTGTTGTTTGGCGGCCTGATTGCCGCCACTGCGTTCGCGCACTATGTTTTCAAGGCCGATGCAGTTACTTGCTTCTGGCCGGCTTATGTCCTGACCCGTCCGTTCGGCGCGTCGTGCGGCGACCTTTTGTCCCAGCCGGTCGGCAATGGCGGCCTGGGCCTGGGCAGCATCGCTACCAGCGCGGTCTTCCTGGTGACGATAAGCTGCCTGGTGGCTTACCTGTCGGCTGCGCAAAAACGTTTGCATCAACCATACAATCGCTAAAAGGATCGCAGATGAACTCTACCCGGCAAGCACGCATGAGCAAAATCCCGGAAGTGACCTTGATGTTCTGGATCATCAAGATCGCCGCCACCACACTCGGCGAAACCGGCGGCGATGCGGTGTCCATGTCGATGGGCTTGGGCTATCTGGTGGGAACGGCAATTTTTGCGGCGGCTTTTTTGCTTGCCGTCGCGGCGCAAATCAAAGCCAGGCGTTTTCATCCCCTCCTTTACTGGGCCACCATCATTGCCACCACCACGGTGGGAACCACGCTGGCCGATCTGGCCGACCGTTCTCTGGGGATAGGCTATGCCGGAGGCAGCTTGTTGCTGTGCGCCTTGTTGATGGCATCGTTGGCCACCTGGTATCGTTCGCTCGGCACGGTCGCGCTGGCGTCCCTCGACTCGCCCAAGGCTGAAATATTCTATTGGGTGACCATTATGTTTTCCCAGACCTTGGGCACGGCTTTGGGCGACTGGATGGCGGACACGGCCGGTCTCGGCTATGGCGGCGCGGCCCTGGTATTTGGCGCCCTGTTGCTACTCGTGAGCGCGGCATATTGTTGGACCAGCCTGTCCCGCACCACACTGTTTTGGGCCGCCTTCATCCTCACGCGTCCCTTGGGCGCCGTGGTGGGCGACTTTTTGGACAAGCCACTCGGCGAGGGCGGGTTGGCCTTGAGTCGCTATGGCGCATCGGCGGCGCTGTTCGGCTTTATTTTGGCCTGTATCCTGGTCTTACGGCAAAGGGCGGCAAAACCGGCCTCAGTCAATTGATGGGGGAATCAATGCGCGTACTCTTGGTCGAAGACGATGCGATGCATTGGCAATGCCGTGATGGCGGCATTGAAAGACGCGTTCTACGCCGTTGACTGGGTGCACAACGGACAGGACGCACTGTTGTCCCTGTCGTGTCAACAGTACGGCCTGGTGCTGCTCGATCTGGGCTTGCCGGGCAAGGATGGCCTCGCCGTGCTGCGTGACATACGTGGCAAGGACAATCCGGTTGCGCTCTTGGTCGTGACGGCGCGCGATGGCGTCGACGACCGCATTCGCGGCCTCGACGGCGGCGCCGATGACTATGTGCTCAAGCCATTTGAAATGCGCGAATTGCTGGCCCGCATGCGGGCCGTGATCCGCAGGAAAGGCGGCAGCGCCGCCCCCGAGATGAGCAATGGTGTACTCGCGCTCGATCCGGCTACGCGTGAGGCGCGCGTCAACGGCGCCGGGCCGGTGTCGCTGTCGAATCGTGAATTTGCGCTTCTGCAAGCGCTGATGCTGCGTCCCGGGGCTATCTTGTCGCGCCTTGAATTGGAGGAAAGGATCTATGGCTGGGGCGAGGAAGTGGAAAGCAATGCGGTCGAATTCCTGATTCATGCCTTGCGCAAGAAGCTGGGAGCTGAGCTGATCAAGAACGTCAGGGGGGTCGGATGGATGGTTTCAAAAGACGGGTAAAAGATTCGCTGCAAATTCGCTTGTCCCTTTGGCTGTCGCTGGCGATTCTGAGCGTGGCGGCAATTGCCGGAAGCTTCGCCTTCCTGGCCGCGTTCCGCGAGGCGCATGCATTACAGGATGATATGCTGCGTCAAGTCGGCGCCTTATTCGAGCACCATCATTTGAGCGCGCCGCAAGCGGGCGATGGCGGCCGGGCGGCCGATAGCGATCCGGAAGCGCGGGTCTTTGTGCAACTGCTGGCGGCGCCGCCGCCATCTGTGCCCGCCGATGGCGAGCTGGCCTTGCCGGCCAACTTACTCAATGGCATGCAAACCGTGATTGCCGGCGATGAAAGCTATCGGGTCTTGGTCAAAACCCTGGCCGGCGGACAACGTCTGGCGGTGGCGCAAGAAACCGCCCTGCGCGACGAAATCGCCCGCGATAGCGCCTTGCGCACGTTGTTGCCCTTCCTGATATTGCTGCCGATTCTGTTGCTGGTGGTGGCTGACCTGCTGCGCAAAATCTTCCAGCCGATTGCCGACCTGAGCCTCGAAATCGACAGGCGCGGCGAGCAGGAATTGCACCCGATTGCCCCGGCTCCCTTGCCGGCGGAAATCCGGCCCTTCGTCTGGGCCATCAACGGCCTGCTGGAACGCGTGGAGCATGCGATGCAGGCGCAGCGGCGCTTCGTGGCCGACGCCGCGCACGAGTTGCGCTCGCCGCTGACGGCGCTGTCGCTGCAAGCCGAAAGGCTGGCCGTGACCGATATGTCGAGCAGCGCGCACGAGCGGCTCGGCACGCTGCGCCAGGGTATTGAGCGGGCACTGGCCTTGCTCGCGCAATTATTGGCGCTGGCGCGGGTCCAATCGCCGGCAATTGGCGCCACCATTCCCGTTTCCGTGCAACAAGTCTATCGGCGCGTGCTGGAAGATTTGCTGCCATTGGCGCAAGCGAAGGGCATCGACATAGGCCTTGTCGGCGACGCCGATGCGCCAGTCCTGGCCGATGAGTTTGACTTGCTCACGCTGGTCAAAAATCTGCTGGACAATGCGATCCGTTACACGCCGGCCGGCGGGCGCGTCGATTTGTCGGTATCGAGCGGCGATGGCGCGACCACGCTGACGCTCGAAGATAGCGGCCCCGGCATTCCCGAGCGGGAACGCGGGCGGGTATTCGATCCCTTCTATCGCATCTTGGGCAGCGAGGAGCAGGGTTCCGGCCTCGGCCTGTCGATTGTCCAGAGCATTGCCACGCGCCTGGGCGCAACGGTGACGCTAGCCTCGGCTGGCGCGTCGCCGGGCACCGGTTTGCGCGTGACGCTCACTTTTCATTGAGCAATCGATTCAGGATGCAAAGGGAGATTGCCGATGAAGCCGTTGCGGACGCCGATACGGACCGGGCGCTCGGCGCGCCATGTCAGCGGGACGGCATGGCCTGGCCCGCCTGAGCAGGCCCAGCAAACCCAGGCCTGCCAATAGCATGCCATAGCTTGCCGGCTCGGGGATGGCGGCGATCGCGATATTGCCGCTGTAACTGCCACCCGTTGCCGACGCCACATAGCCGTCCACTTCCAGAAAATAGTTGCCAACTGCGAGGCGATGGGGACCGGAGGTGAAACTCCACGCCTGATCGCCCGGCGGGAAGCCGATGACATCCCGGGTGCCGTGGAAAACAATGCCGGCGCTGTCGCGCAAATCAAAACCGGTGATGCTCAATCCATCGCCCGGGGCCGCCTTGAGCGAGGTGATCAGGCCGACGATATCGTTCAAGCCGCTGCTTGAAAAGCTGTATTTGTCGGCGAAAAAATTGTTGGCGCTACCGCCATGCTGGCCCAAGCCCAGAGTAAAGGTATGGCCGAAATCGGCGCTCGAATAGTCGATCAAATCTTGCGTGATATTGACTGGAGTCTGGCTCAAGTCGACCGCCGCTTGCGCCGCCATGCTCGAACCGGCCAATGCCAGCGCTGCAAACCAGTATATCGTGGAATTTTTCATGAGGGTCGCCGGATAGGTAGGTGAAAAATTATCGCGCATTGTCGGCGCGGAACGGGTGGCTCAGGCGGCCTGGACGCGGCGGCGGCGCCGGAGCCAGGCGATCAAGCCGACGCCGGCCAGTATCAGCGCGTAGCTGTCCGGCTCCGGGACGGCGGAAATGATGTGGCCGTTGGCGGCAAACGCGCCGCCCGTGTTGGAAACGAGATTGCCGCTGACCTTGAGGTAATAGGAGCCGGCCGCCAGATCGGCGTCCGCCAGGGTCCATTTGTCGACCGCCCCGCTCAACACCTGTATGCCGGCCATGGTCAATCGTCCGTCCCAGCGATACAGTCCCAGGCCGCTGATGTTCAAACCATTCAATGGGCTGGTGCTGATCGAAGTGAGTATCAAATCGAGCTTATTGGTGCCGCTCGTGGTAAAGGTAAAGTGGTCGGCGAACACATCATCTTTTAAATTATTCTTGAATTTATCGCCAAAGCTTACCGATCCATGCGGCGCCAATGCGATGGCCGCAGGCGCGGAACTGATGTCAATGACGGCCGCCTGCGCGCCCTGCGCAAGCATGGCGGCGCACAAGACGGCGATCGAACGGATATTTTTCCCCATACTTCCTCCAAATAAGTGATTTTCCGATGCATATCGTGTTTGGAAATGAATTAAAAGAAATTTAAATTAATTTTAAGTAAAGAAAATATGGCCAGGCATGGCGTTTCAAGCCAGATCCCGCTAAAGCACGTCCGCTATTCCATGACGAAATAGATATTGCTGAAAGATAATGTTGATTTTCGGACGGTTTACCTTTATTTGTTCAAATATCGACATTTTAGGCATTTCCTCCACAATTCAGATAAAACTATTTTGCGCACCTGGTGCTATGCGCGTTGCCTTTGTCGCCCCGTTCCACGTCCGCTCCCCGGGCTACGGCTTGCCATGTTCGCCACTTTTTCTTATTTATATCAATTGCATATAAATAAGGAAGATAAATCGAATTAGTATGTCATTTGCCTGTCATGCAAAGTTAGCATAATTATTCATTTGAAAGCCACAGAGTTCATCTCGCCTGGCGCGCGGGCGGACATCGCTGATAAACGGAGTCGATGATGCGATAGAACGCCGTGAAAGGCGTTGCGCACCGTCAATGTTGTGTCTGGCCTTGTCACAAAGATTCTTCGCCACGCGCATTTCAAAATAATTGGGCAGTCCGGTCGGCAGGCCGGCTTGTTGATGTAGCGGCGCAGTTTCGTCGTTGTCGTACGTAATCGCCGTAACAGGAGGGAGATAATTGGGCCGGTTTTTTTCGCCTTTGCCCCCTTTAATAAAAATGTTTCAAAAAAATGTTTCATCAGCACGCAATTTAAATCCATCGAACCGATAATGAAGGAGATTTTCATGAAAAGAACACTGATCGCCCTGTTTCTGATGACGCAATCGCTGTATGCCCTGGCCGATGGCCAGAGCGATTGCGATGCCGCCGCAGGTAGTTATGTGACGGGGACCGTTGTCAGCGGGCCGAAATTCGCGCGCGCCAGTTCGACGCTACAAGGCGTTAAACTTTCCCATACGCATGTAAGAGTCCAGTCGGACCAGGATGGCCAGGTGTACGATGTGGCGATCGACAATGTCTATGCCGATGATTACGCTTTGAATTCCAATTCGGTGCCAAAATCTTTGCGGGCCATCCGCTTGAACGACAAGCTGGAACTGTGCGGCCAGCTGTATACCAGCGGCGGCGTGGGAATTCACTGGGTACACGATAATTGCAATGTGACGCCGGACAGTGCGCATCCCGACGGCTGGATCAAGGAAACTTCGTCAAACGGTGACGTTGGCGACAATCTGGCTGGCAGCCAGGCTTATTGCTATCTTTGGAATTAATGCCGGTGCGCCAGTCAACTCGTCTATCGCATTGACTGGCATCAGGTATCGATGCAAGCCAGGCTGAATGGTGGCGGAAAAAGGCCGTATGTGCGCCCGCCCGCCATCATCGAGCGGCTACTGATTGAACTTTCGTGATGATTAGAATTCGCTATGTATTGATCGCAGGAATCGCCGGCCTGGGCGCGCTCGGCTATTTTTTCACGCAGCAGGAACCGATCGCGCCCAGTGCGCCGATAGCCGGCAAGCCGATGCCGGTGGCGACGCGACGCCAGGGCTTGAATCCATTTGATTCGCCCTTTGGCCTGGGCGCGGGAGTCACGCTGGCCGATGGCTTGGCGGCCGGCGCGGACGCCGAGATTGTGTATGGACGTGGCGGACGGGCGGTCGACTTCGGCGGCAAGAGCGCGCGTCAATTGATCGAGCAATGGAGCGGCGCGGCCCGCAACGGCGACAAGGATGCCGCCTATAAAGTCTATCAGGCCGAATCGGTCTGCGCGACGAACGACGACGCCGTCGCCGACTATCAGAGCGAGGCCGACCGGCAGCAATTTCTGCGTGAACGGGCGGCGCTGGAAAAACTATGCGCGGGCGTGACGCCGGTACAAGTGCAGGAACGCATGACTTTTCTGGCTGCGGCCGCCCGTGGCGGCAAGTCCGACGCCCAAATCGATTTCTACATGGAAGGCCTGGATGGCAAGCCCGGGCAACTTGCGGCAAAGCGGGACGATCCCGAGCTCATGCAATGGAAAAAGGATGCGCTCGGCTTCCTGAAAAACTCGGCCGGGCAGGGCGAGCCATTGGCATTGGGATTGTTGTCGCTCGCTTACGGCGCGGGCCAGATGGCACCCCGCGACCCCAAGATGGCGCTGGCCTATAAAGTCGCGGAAACGTCGGTGCGCGGCACGCCACTGTCGGCAAACCAGTTGCAAAATCGCTTCGGCAAGCAAATGACGCCGTCCGACTTCAACGATGCCCTGCACATGGGGGCGCAGATCGCGCGCGACTGCTGCCAGAAGTGAGTTGGCGCCAGAGCGACGGCCGCTACGCGCGGATATACGCGTAGCCTTGCACTTGGCGCTTGACCAGTTCCGACACCCCCGCCGGCACGAAGCCGATCTTGCCGATCATGTCGTCGCGGCTCAGGTGCAGGGCGTGCATGGTGTTTTCGCAGGCCAGCACTGCCACTCCCGCCTGCATCGCTTCGAGAATGCGGTTGGCGAATTCGGATTCCGCCTTGAGCATGCCGATGCCGGGGCCGTACACGACGATTTCAATCACGATATTCTTCGCGCCCAGATCGTCTTGTATGTTTTTCACATTGTTCAAGGTCAAGGCCCACTTCTTCGGATCGGCGTCGCTGACTTGGAAAACGACGCGGTAGGGGCTGTCGCCAGCGGGCGCTGCCGGGCTGGCCGAAGCGCGGCCCGTAATGAGGGCGCCGGCGCCGGCCAACGCAATCGCGCGTGCCATGATGGCGCGCCGGTTTTCAAACAGTCTCTTCATGCTGAAATCTTTCGGGAATGGCTGCCATCAGGCGCAGCGCGTTGGTCGAGCCGCAAGCCTACCTCGTGTGGCCGAAACAAGGCAAGCAAAACTGTCGCGCTCGCCAGCCATGATGGCTAGCCGTCATGGCAAGAAGCGCCGCCCTGGCTTGCCGCGTCGGCTAGCCGGATATGTTACGCGCAAGGTTCGGTGGCAAGCTCGGTGGCAAGTTCGGTGGAAAGTTCTTGAATATATGCAAATATGTGCATATGCTCATGTTTCTGGAAAAACGTGGCGACACCAGGAGGCGGTAGTGAGGGATGCATTCCATAAAACCTTGGGCAGGCTGCGCAAGGCGCCCGAGAATTTTCTCGGCACGCAAGAGCTTGAGCGCGCGCGATTGGCGCGCCGCTCCTTCATGGGCCAGGCTTTGGCGATGGGCGCCGGCAGCGCGCTGGCCGGCGCCGCGCGCGCGGGGGCGGGCGACGGCGACCCCGCCATCTTGACCTTGCCGGAACATAGCAAGAGCCTGGGCAAGCCGGTCGCGGCGCTCGGCTATGGCTTGCCGTCGAAGTGGGAAAGCAATCTGCAGCGCCGCGAAAGTCCGGGCTTGACGCGCGTGCCGCAAGCCTCGGTCAGCTTCACGCCGCTGCAGGGCTTGTTCGGCATCATCACCCCGAGCGGCTTGCATTTCGAGCGCCACCACCAGGGCTGGCACGATATCGATCCACGCCAGCACCGCTTGATGGTGCATGGCCTGGTGCGGGAAGCGCGCGTCTTCAGCATGGACGATTTGATGCGCCTGCCGAGCGTGTCGCGCATCCACTTCATCGAATGCGGCGCCAATACGGGCGCCGAATGGGGCCGGGTCGCCTTGCCGACCGTGCAATACACCCATGGCATGATCAGTTGTTCCGAATTTACGGGCGTGCTGCTGTCGACTTTGCTCGATATCTGCGGCGTCGACTTGAAGAACGGCAAATACGTGCTGGCGGAAGGCGCGGATGGCTCGAGCATGACGCGCACCATCGCGCTGGAGCGTTCGATGGACGATGTCATCGTGGCCTGGGCGATGAACGGCGAAATGCTGCGTCCCGAAAACGGCTACCCGCTGCGGCTGGTGGTGCCGGGCGTGCAGGGCGTGTCGTGGGTCAAGTATCTGCGCCGCCTGAAAGTGGGCGAGCAGCGCTTCGATACCAAGGATGAGACGGTCCATTATATCGACCTGATGCCGGACGGACAACACCGGCAATATACCTCGCTGCAGGAATGCAAGAGCGTGATCACCACGCCTTCGGGCGGCCAGACCCTGCTCGACCACGGCTATTTCAATATCAGCGGCATCGCGTGGTCGGGGCGCGGCAAGGTCAAACGCGTCGATGTCAGCGTCGACGGCGGCCGCAATTGGCGCACGGCGCGCATGGATGGAGCGACGCTACCGAAGGCGCTGTCCAGGTTCAACCTCGATTGGGTGTGGAATGGCGAAGCGGCCATCTTGCAAAGCCGCGCCATCGACGAGACCGGCTACGTCCAGCCGCAAATCGCGCAATTGCGCGCGGTGCGCGGGACGCGCTCGATCTATCACAATAATGCGATCCAATCCTGGCAAGTGGCGCCGTCCGGTGAAGTCAGCAACGTGCAGGTGGCATGATGGGCTTCTTTCATGGACGCCGCGTGCTGGCGGCAATCGCGCTGGCGGCGCTGGCCGGGCCTGCCCCGGCTGGACCATTGCAAGCGGTCGGGCGCCAGGCCACGCCGGCTGAAATCACGGCCTGGGACATCGACGTGCGGGCCGACTTCAAGGGTTTGCCCAAAGGCTCGGGCTCGGTCGCCAAGGGCGAGCAAGTGTGGGAAGCGCATTGCGCCTCTTGCCATGGCACGTTTGCCGAATCGAACCAGGTATTCACCCCGCTGGTGGGCGGCACCACCGCCGCCGACATTACCAGCGGCCACGTCGCCTCGCTGGTCAAGGGCGACGTCCCGCAGCGTTCGACCATCATGAAGCTGGCGCATGTTTCGACGCTGTGGGACTACATCAATCGGGCCATGCCGTGGAACGCGCCAAAGTCGCTCAGCACCGAGGAAGTCTACGCCGTCACGGCCTATATCCTGAACCTGGCGGAAATCATCCCGGCCGATTATGTCTTGTCGGACCAGAATATCGCCGAGGTGCAGCAACGCCTGCCGAACCGCAACGGCTTGCTCAAATTCGACGCCATGTGGCAAACGGGCGGCCGGGGCGATGTCCGCAACGTCGCCTGCATGAAGGATTGCCAGGGTAAAGTCAACGTTACGTCCTTCTTGCCCGACAGCGCGCGCAACGCGCACGGCAACCTGGCCGAACAAAACCGTTTGATCGGTGGCACGCGCGGCACCGATACGGCCGGCGCGCAACCCTCGGCCGCGCCGCTCGCCAAAACTGCCACGGCGCCGGCCGCGCTGGCGCAAAACGGTTGCACCGCCTGCCATGGCGTGAATAGCCGCAGCGTCGGTCCCGGCTTTGCCGAAGTCGCCGTCAAGTACCAGGGCAGGTCCGACCGGGAAAGCTATTTTATCGGCAAGATCCGCAATGGCGGCGCGGGCCTGTGGGGGGCGACCGCCATGCCGCCGCAAGCCCAGGTCAGGGACGCGGATGTGCAGGCGATTGCGGCCTGGCTGGCGGCTGGCGCCAGGTGATGCGGCCGGCAAGAAAAATTATATTCATCAAGGAGAGATTGGCATGATGCAGCAACGAAGGACCATCTTGAAATCGGCCGGCGCCCTGGGCGTGCTGGCGGCGCTCGGCTTGATCACGCAGGCCGAGGCGCTCGCAACCGAAGCCCGCGTCGGCTTCGACGCGAAGAATTTCGCCGATGCCGTCAAGGCCATAGGCGGCCCCGGTGTGGAAAGCGCGGACATCAAGCTGAACGCGCCGGAAATTGCCGAAAATGGCGCCGTGGTGCCGCTGTCGGTGAATAGCGCGATTCCCGGCACGCAGGCGATCTATGTCTTTGTCGAGAATAATCCGAATCCCTTGTCGGCCGTGTTTCTGATACCCGAGGGGACCGAGCCTAGCGTGACCACCCGCGTCAAGATGGGTGAGAGTTCGCGCATCACGGCGGTGGTCAAGGCAGACGGCAAGCTGTACACGGCCTCGCGCGAGACCAAGGTCACCCTGGGCGGTTGCGGCGGCTGAGCGAGCGCATCGATTCCATTCATTTACCTACAAGGAAGCGCCATGGCAGACCCAATGAAAATCCGCGCCACGATGGTCGGCGAACTAACCGAAGTAAAAGTATTGATGTCGCACCCGATGGAAACGGGTTTACGCAAGGACGCCGCCGGCGTCATCGTGCCGGCCCATTTCATCAGCGACGTGAGCGCCACCTGCGCCGGCAAGACCGTGATGGAATGCCGCTTCAGCCAATCGATTTCGCAAAATCCCTACCTGGCGTTCAAGTTCAAGGGCGGCGCGAAGGGCGGCAAAGTGCAGGTCAGCTGGGTCGACAACCAGGGCGACAAGCGCAGCGACGAAGCCACCATCGCCTGAACCGGCGGCCCTTCAATCTATTGCTGGAGCGAGCATGAAGTGGAATGTGAAACGGAGCTTGAATCGTATTGTATTGAGTGTGCTGGTGGGTGCCAGTTCGCTGGCCGCAGCGCAGAGCGCCAGCGAATCGATCGCCAAATACCGTGAAATGCTGGCCGACGGGAATCCGGCCGAGCTGTGGGAAGCGCGCGGCGAAGTCTTGTGGAACGCCAAACGCGGTCCCAGGCAAGTGTCGCTTGAACGCTGCGACCTGGGCCTGGGCGCCGGCGTGGTGAAGGGCGCGTATGTCGGCTTGCCGCGCTATTTTGCCGATACCGCCAAGGTGCAAGACGTGGAACAGCGCCTGATCACGTGCATGACCACGCTGCAAGGGTTCACGCTGGCGCAAGCCAGCGCGCAGCCGTTTGGCGCCGGCGCCTCGAAACGCTCGACCATGGAAGCCTTGGTGAGCTGGATCGCGTCCGAGTCGCGCGGCCTGCCTATCGCGCCCGGCAACACCCATCCACTGGAGCGGCAAGCCTACCAGAGCGGCAAGTCCATCTTCAATTATCGCGGCGGGCCTTACGATTTCGCTTGCGCGACTTGCCATTCGGCGCCTGACAAGCGGATTCGCCTGCAAGACTTGCCCGACCTGAGCAGCGCAAGCGACGCTCGCAAGGCCTATGCCAGTTGGCCCGCTTACCGCGTCAGCCAGGGCGAGGTGCGGACCATGCAGCATCGGCTGGCCGATTGCTTCCGCCAGCAGCGCTTCCCCGAGCCGGTCTACGCTTCGGACGCCTTGACGGCGCTGACCATGTACCTGGCCGAGCAAGCCAGGGGCGGCGAATTCAACGCGCCCGCCTTGAAACGATAATACCCGGGAGACGCAACATGAAATTATTTTTCGCGCTAAGCGCATGCCTGGCCCTGGTGAGCGTCGCCGGTTGCGCGGCGCTGGCGCTCGATCACGATGGCGCCGCGCGCGCCAGGGCGGTGGCGCTGATGCAGGACGGTTTCCAGGCCAACGGCCAGGCTACCATGGAGCGCCTGGTGCAAGACCCGCTCCAGCAATTGTGCGACGGCGCCCCGGACGACCCGCAGAAGCTTGCCGCGCGCGCCAGGCTGGAAAAGATCGAACTGGCGGCCGTCAAGTTCCCGGCCGACGGCAAGCTGCTGGGCAGCTTCGCGGCCGGCGAGAAGATCGCCCAGACCGGGGTTGGGCTGCAATGGAGCGACAAGGCCGGCTCGGTGGCGGGCGGCAATTGCTACGCCTGCCACCAGATCAGCAAGCAGGAAGTCTCGTTCGGCAACCTGGGGCCGTCGCTTTTCCAATACGGCAAGTTGCGCGGCAATAGCGATGTAGTCCTGCGCTATACCTGGAGCCGTATCTATAACGCCAAGGCGTACAACGCGTGCTCGAACATGCCGCGCTTCGGCCACAAGGGCATCTTGAGCGAACAGCAGATCAAGGATGTGATGGCGCTGCTGCTCGATCCGCAGTCGCCCGTTAACCAGTAAGCGGGGGCAGCGATGAGCATCAGCCGCAGGGAATTTCTTCAAGTGCTGGCGCTGGCGGGCGCGGGCGGCATGGCGCTGGACGGCAGGGATGCACTGGCCGCGACCCCGGCCGGGACCGATCAATTGTATGCGCTACCGGCCTTCGGCAATGTCAGCTTCATGCATTTCACCGATTGCCACGCGCAATTGATGCCGCTGTATTTCCGCGAACCGAGTGTCAACCTGGGCCTGGGCGACGCCTTCGGCAAGCCACCGCACCTGGTCGGCGAACAATTGCTGCGCGCCTTCCAGATCGTGCCGGGCACGCGCGCCGCGCACGCGTTCAGCCATCTCGACTTCGAGCGGGCCGCACGCACCTACGGCAAGGTCGGCGGCTTCGCCCACCTGGCGCACTTGATTGCGCGGGTGCGCGCCGACCGCCCGCATGCCTTGCTGCTCGATGGCGGCGATACCTGGCAAGGCTCGGCGACGGCGCTATGGACCAAGGGCCAGGACATGGTCGACGCCAGCAAGCTGCTGGGCGTCGACATGATGGCCGGGCACTGGGAATTCACGCTCGGCGCGGCGCGCGTCAAGGAAATCGTCGAGCAAGAATTCAAGGGCAAGATCGCCTTCCTGGCCCAGAATATCCAGACCGCCGATTTCGGCGACCAGGTCTTCGAACCTTACGCAATGCGCGAAATGAATGGGGTGGCGGTGGCGGTGATCGGGCAAGCGTTTCCCTACACGCCGATCGCCAATCCGCGCTACCTGGTGCCCGACTGGTCGTTCGGCATCCAGGAAGAAAACCTGCAAAAAGTCGTGGACACCGTGCGTTCCAAGGGCGCCAAGGTGGTGGTGCTACTGTCGCACAATGGCATGGATGTCGACTTGAAAATGGCCGCACGCGTGACCGGCATCGACGCCATCCTTGGCGGGCATACCCATGACGGCATGCCGGCGCCCGTCGCGGTCGGCAATGCCAAGGGCAAGACCCTGGTCACCAACGCCGGTTCGAACGGAAAATTCCTGGGTGTGCTCGACTTCGACGTGCGCGCCGGCCAGGTGCAGGATTTCCGCTACCGCCTGCTGCCCGTGTTTTCCAATCTGCTGCCGGCCGATCCGGCGATGGCCGCGCTGATCGACAAGATCCGCCTGCCGTTCCGCGAAAAACTGGCGCAGCCGCTGGCCACCAGCGAAGCCTTGTTATATCGGCGCGGCAATTTCAATGGTTCCTGGGACCAGTTGCTGGTCGACGCGCTGATGCAAGTGAAGGGCGCCGAGATCGCGTTTTCGCCGGGTTTCCGCTGGGGAACCAGCATCCTGCCGGGGCAAGTCATCACGCGC
Organism: Oxalobacteraceae bacterium GrIS 1.11; assembly: GCA_040544385.1. GTDB lineage: Bacteria > Pseudomonadota > Gammaproteobacteria > Burkholderiales > Burkholderiaceae_D > Janthinobacterium. The sequence continues at coordinate 95,314 of JBEONR010000013.1, read as the reverse complement.
GGCGACTTGATGGACCAGGTGGCGATCACCTATCCGGCTTCGACCGTGACAAGTATGTCCGGTGCCACCATCAAGGGCATCCTCGAAGATGTGTGCGACAACCTGTTCAACCCGGACCCGTATTACCAGCAGGGCGGTGATATGGTGCGCGTGGGCGGCTTGCAATACAGTTGCGCGCCGGCGGCCAAGGCCGGCGCGCGCATCGCCAACATGACGCTGAACGGCAAGCAGTTGGAAGCGGACAAGCAATACCGGGTAGCCGGCTGGGCGCCGGTGGCCGAAGGGGCCAAGGGCGAAGCGATCTGGGACGTGATGGAAGAGTATTTCAAGGCCCATCCGGTGATACGGCCGCGTGCCTTGAACCAGCCGACGCTGCTGGGCGTGGAAGGCAATCCGGGTCGCGCTTGAGGGCCGCTTGCGCAAGGTACTCGCCGAGCCAGTACAGCAAGGCCAGGCCGGGGAAAGCCATGCCGGTCAGCAGCGCGGCATGCCAGCCGTGCGTCGCAAACATCCAGGCGCCCAGCGCGGAGCCGAGCGCGCCGCCGGCGAAAAACAGCGCCGCATACAGTCCGTTCAAGCGGCTGCGCACTTCCGCGCCGAGGCTGAAGATGGCGCGCTGGCCAAGCACCAGGTTGGCCGCAACGCCCATGTCGAGCACGATCGACGCCGCCACCAGCAAGGCCAGCGCGACATTGCGCGATTCCGGTGCGAACAGGGGCAGGGCGAAACCGGTCACGCCGAGCGCCAGCGCGGCGGCTGTCGCTTGCAAGGTGTGGCCGGCATCGGCCAGGCGGCCGGCCAGTGGCGAGGCAATGGCGCCGGCCATGCCGACCAGCGCAAACACGGCGATGCCGCTCTGCGACAGGTGAAATTGCGGACCGGCCAGCACCAGCGGGGTCACGGTCCAGAACAGGCTGAATGCGCCGAACAGGCCGGCATGGTAAGCGGCGCGCCGGCGCAGCACCGGCGTGGCGCGGAAGACATGCCACAGCGAGGCCATCAGTTTTGGATACGATAGGGGGGCGCTGGGCACGCGTTGCGGCAATATCTTGCGCAGCAAGAGCGCCAGTGCCAGCATCATGCCTGATGCGATGCCGAATACATTATGCCAATTGACATGGTCGGCCAACAGGCTGGCCGCCGGACGGGCCAGCATGATGCCCATCAAGAGGCCGCTGACCACCTTGCCGACGGTCTGGCCGCGCGTCGCTTCCTTCGACAGGTGGGCCGCAAACGGCACCAGGATTTGCGCCGCGACCGAACCGAGCCCGATGCCGAGCGCCGCCGCCAGGAATAGCCAGGCGCTGTTGGCCAGGGCGGCGACCATCAGGGCCGCCGAGCTGAACAGCAGGGCGCAAAAGATCAGGCGGCGGTTTTCCAGCAAGTCGCCCAGCGGCACGATGAACAGCAAGCCGATGGTATAGCCGACCTGGGTCAGGGTCACGATCAAGCCGGCCGCTTGCGGCGACAGTCCGGTGGCCGCGCTGATCGGTCCGACCAGCGTTTGCGCATAATATAAATTGGCGACAATCAAGCCGCAGGCGATCGCCAGCAGCCAGACCATGCCGCGCGAAATGTCGGCTTCGGTGGAGTGATTCATGGGGTATTCTTTCAAGGGTGACATGCCGGCATTGTAGACAAAGGCTGGCCTTAGATAATTAGTGCATAATCGCCCTATACTTTTCATCTAATATGAACAATCAAGGGGAGGGCGTGTGGACCGCTTGAAAGCCATGCAAACCTTTGTCCGCATCGTCGACGCGAACAGCTTCTCGAAGGCGGCCGAAACCTTGAATTTGCCGCGCGCCTCGCTGACGGCCACCATGCAAAAACTGGAAGCCTTCCTCGGCACGCAATTGCTGCTGCGCACCACGCGGCGCCTGTCGCTGACGCCGGACGGCGCCGACTATTATGATCAATGCGTGGCGATCCTGGGCGCCATCGATGCGGCCGAAGCCACCTTTCGCGGCGGCAATGCCAGCAAACCGAAGGGCAAGCTGCGCCTGGACTTGCCCGGCGCTGTGGGGCGCAACCTGGTGTTGCCCCATATTGCCACGTTTTGCGCGGCCTATCCCGAGGTGGAATTGGTGATGAGCCTGACCGACCGCCTGGTCGACCTGACCCAGGAAGGCATCGATTGCGCCTTGCGGGTGGGGCACTTGCAAGATTCGGCCCTGATCGGGCGGCAAATCGGCACCATGCGTTTCGTCACGTGCGCCTCGCCGGCGTATTTGCGGCGCCACGGCGTGCCCTTGACGATCGCCGATCTGGCTGGCCATTGCAGCATCGTGCATTTTTCCGGCCGCACCGGGCGCGCCTTCGACTGGGACTTTCTGGTCGACGGCACCCTGGTCAAGGTGGCGATGGGCGGCCCGGTCGCCGTCAACGACGCCGACGCGCACGTCAGTTGCGGGCTGCAAGGCTTGGGCTTGATCCAGCCAGCCGCCTATCAAGTGCGGGCGCACCTGGAAAGCGGCGCCCTGGTCGAAGTCTTGTCGCCATGGCCGCCCAGCCCGATGCCGATTTCGCTGCTGTATCCGCAAGGCAGGATGGACTCGCCCAAGCTGCGCGTGTTTGCCGATTGGGTCGCCGAATTGTTGCGCGGGCAGCCCGATCTGCAATTGTAGGCCGATGTGCGGCAGTGGCGGCGCCGGCCGATTGCGCGCAATATGCATCCTGTGCCAGTCAATCGGCGTTCTGTCGGATGGCGGCCCATTGGATCACCCTCGGCCGCTATTCTGGCAACTTCAGTTTCGCTTTGCGCGCAACCTTGCGCCATACAGGCCCTGTCACTGCGGGCGCCACCGGAGATAGGATGATGTTCTTACGATTGATTATTGGCGCCGCATTGACGCTGGCCCTTGCAAGCTGCGCAAGTTTCGCCGTGGCGTCGGACAATCTGGAAGCTATTGTGAAGGAGGCCATGGCTGGCCAGCAGGTTCCCGCCGTCGGCGTGATTGTGATGCGCGATGGGAAAATCGCCGGACAAGCGGTGCGCGGCGTGCGCCGCAACGATGGAAAAATTAGCGTGCGGCAAGACGATGTCTGGCTAATCGGTTCCACGGGAAAAGTGATGACGGTGGCGCTGCTTGCCAGGCTGGTGGAGCGCGGGGTGCTCTCATGGAGCGCGCCATTGGAAGAGATGCTGCCCGATCTTGCGCAGAGCATGGATCCCGGCTATCGCAAGCTCACCCTGGTCCAATTGCTGTCGCATCGCTCGGGCTTGCCCAGGGATCTCAAGGATCTGCCATCGGCGGAAGGTTTTTTTACGGACCAGCGTCCCTTGCAACAGCAACGTCTTGCCTATATTGGCGCGGCCTTGAAGGATAAGCCTGAAGTGGCGCCCGGTTCGGCATTTTCTTATAGCAATACGGGATTTCTGGTTGCCGTAGCCATTGCGGAAAGAGTCACTGGCGAAAGCTATGAGTTCCTGATGCAAAAAGAAGTGTTTCAGCCGCTGGGTATGGACAGCGCCGGCTTCGGCAATACGGGCGCGGGACAGAATCGCGGCCATCAACATGGCAAGCCCATGCTCAACATGCGGAAATTCGACGATGGCGCGCCGGCAATGTTCGCGCCGGCCGGGTTCCTGCATATGAGCTTGAGCGATTGGGCCCGCTTCAACCTGGATCAATTGGCTGGCGCCAAGGGACAGGGGAAATTGCTCACGCCGGCGTCTTACCGCCTGATGCAAACGGCCCAGGCCGGCGGCCCGGCGGGACTAGACTGGGGCGTGCAAGATTCGCTCGCGGGGCGGCAAGGGCCGGCGCTCGTGCACCAAGGCTCGGACGGCAATTGGCTGGCGATCGCTGTTTTATTCCCGGAACAGGGCAGCGGCGTGCTGGTGGTGGCCAATGCGGCCGAAGATATGGGCGCCGATAAAGTATTGAAGGCGGTGCTCATGACATTGTTTCCAAGCTTGAGTCCCGCCAAGCCCGCGCATTGACACGCTTAACAGGAACGCATGCGCGGCCAGTCCCTTACTTGGCGTGATGGATGACATTCACCCAAATTCAGTTATTTGAACGTCAAAATTCCAAGGCAAAAAAAATCGCGGCCACTCCTCGAATGACGAGGCCGCGATGAAACTGTTTGCCTGGCCGTGCGCGGCGATGTCCTCAGTCGCGGATTTCCAGCGCCCGGTTCAGGCTCAGCGCGGCCAGCGAGCCGACCGCACCCGACAGCAGGTAGAGGCTGACATAGGCCAGGCCGAAATGGGCCGACAAGCCCAGCGCCACCAGCGGCGCGAAGCCGGCGCCGACCAGCCAGGACAGGTCGGAAGTCAGGGCGGCGCCCGTGTAGCGGTATTTGGCCGGGAAATTGGCGGTGACGGCGCCGGCGGCCTGGCCATACGACAAGCCCAGCAGCAGGAAGCCGGCCAGGATGAAGATGTTCTGGCCCAGCTCGCCGCCATCCATCAGCATCGGCACGAAGCCGCTGAAGACGGCAATCAGCGAGGCCAAAGCGCCCAAGGTGCGGCGCCGGCCGTGGCGGTCGGCAATCAGGCCGGAAGCGACGATGCCGCCCGCCGCCAGCACGGCGCCAGCCATTTGCAATAGCAAGAAGTCGCTGATCGAGCGGCTCGAATAGAGCGCGATCCAGGATAAGGGAAACACCGTCACCAGGTGAAAGAGCGCATAACTGGCCAGGGCGGCCAGCGCGCCGATCAGGATGTTGCGCCCTTGCGACTGGGTCAATTCAATGACGTCGGTTGGTTCCAGTTCGCGCTCGTCGAGCAGGCGCGAGTATTCCGGGGTCGATACCAGGCGCAGCCTGGCGAACAGGGCCACGACATTGATCGCGAAGGCGACATAGAAGGGATAGCGCCAGCCCCAGTCGAGGAAATCGGACGACGACAGCGCCGACAAGAGGTAGGAAAACAAGCCGGCCGCGATGATGAAGCCGACCGGGGCGCCCAGTTGCCCCAGCATGGCATACCAGCCGCGCCGGTGTTGCGGCGCATTCAAGGCCAGCAGCGAGGGCAAGCCGTCCCAGGAGCCGCCCAGCGCGATACCCTGGCCGACGCGCAACAGCGACAGCATGACGATGGCGGCGCCGCCCAGGTCGGAATAGGGCGGCAGAAAAGCCATGCCGGCCGTCGACACGCCCAGCAGCAGCAGCGCTACCGTCAGTTTGACTTCGCGGCTGAAGCGGCGCTGGATTTCCATGAAGAGCACGGTGCCGAAAGGCCGGGCGATGAAGGCCAGGGCGAAAATCGCGAAGGCGTAGAGTGTGCCGTCGAGCCGGCTCTCGTGCGGGAAGAAGATGGAGGGGAAGACCAGCACGGAGGCGATGGCATAGACAAAAAAATCGAAATACTCGGAGGCGCGGCCGATCACCACGCCGATCGCGATTTCGCCCGGCGCGATGTGATCGTCGCGGGCATTGATGTTGCGGGCGCCGCCGGGGCGGGCTGGAAAATCGGCGGAATGCGTTCCGCCATGGCTGTTTGTCGTTGTCATGTGCGTCTCGTCTCGTTAAGTTTGATGTCGGTCTAGTTAGCTTGGGTAGGACAAAGTGTCCAATCGCCAAGCTCCGCCGTTGCCGTTACAGTAGCATGTTCTCCACCCTCTGTGATGCATAAAACAGTATGATTTCTTTGATAGCCCGTCGCGGACTATTCATTCTCCCCGTAGCGTGGCTTGCCGGCTGTAATACGGTGGTGATGAATCCATCCGGCGATATTGCCGCCCAGCAAGGACATTTGATCGTTGTATCAACCTTGCTGATGTTACTGATTATCGTACCAGTGATCGCCTTGACCTTCCTGTTCGCCTGGCGTTACAGGAAAAACAATACCTCGGCGAAATACGAGCCGGACTGGGATCATTCGACCAAGCTGGAACTGGTGATCTGGGGCGCGCCCCTGTTGATTATCATCGCGCTCGGCTTGCTGACCTGGATCAGCACCCATTTGCTCGACCCCTACCGGCCCTTGGAGCGCATCGCCGCCGACCGCCCGATTCCGGCCGACACCAAGCCCTTGATCGTCGAAGTGGTAGCGCTCGACTGGAAATGGCTGTTCATCTATCCCGAGCAGGGCATTGCCACCGTCAATGAACTGGTCACGCCGGTGGACGTGCCGGTGCGCTTCAAAATCACCGCCTCGAGCGTGATGAATTCCTTTTATATTCCGGCGCTGGCGGGGCAGATTTACGCCATGCCGGGCATGGAAACCACGCTCAACGCCGTCATCAACAAGCCGGGCCAATACGATGGCTTTTCCGCCAACTATAGCGGAGCCGGCTTTTCGCATATGCGCTTCAAGTACCACGGCATGAGCCAGGCCGATTTCGACGGCTGGGTCAAGTCGACCAAGGCCGGCGGCGGCGCGCTGGGCCGGGCCGACTATACGGCGCTGGCCAAACCAAGCGAGCGCGAGCCGGTGCGCCGCTATGGCACGGTCGATCCCGCCTTGTATGAAGCCATCTTGAACCGCTGCGTCGCCGACGGCAGCATTTGCATCAATCAAATGATGGCGGCCGACGCCAAGCGCGCCAGTCAGTCCGGCGCCCCGATTTGCGTCACGCCCGCCGTCACGCCCACTATTTCCATGAAGAGTAATGATGCTAGACCAAATTAACCTGAGCAAGCTCATCTTCGGACGGCTGAGCTGGGACGCGATCCCCTTCCACGAACCGATCCTGCTGGCCACGTTCGCCATGGTCGTCGTCGGCGGCCTGGCCGTGTTCGGCGCGCTGACGTATTTCCGCCTGTGGGGCAGCCTGTGGCGCGACTGGATCACCAGCATCGACCACAAGCGCATCGGCATCATGTACATGATACTGGGCCTGGTGATGTTGTTGCGCGGCTTCGCCGACGCGCTGATGATGCGCGCCCAGCAAGCCTTCGCCTTCGGCGATTCGGCCGGCTTCTTGCCGCCGCACCATTACGACCAGGTTTTCACGGCCCACGGCGTGATCATGATTTTCTTTGTCGCCATGCCGCTGGTGACGGGGCTGATGAACTACGTGGTGCCGCTGCAAATCGGCGCACGCGACGTGGCTTTCCCCTTCCTGAACAATTACAGCTTCTGGATGACCACCTTCGGCGCCTTGCTGACCATGGCCTCGCTGTTTGTCGGCGAATTCGCGCGCACCGGCTGGCTGGCCTATCCGCCACTGTCGGGCATCCTGACCAGTCCCGACGTGGGGGTCGATTACTATATCTGGTCGCTGCAGATTGCCGGCGTGGGAACCTTGCTGTCCGGTATCAACCTGATCGCCACCATCGTCAAAATGCGCGCGCCGGGCATGGACTTGATGAAGATGCCGGTGTTTGTCTGGACTTCGCTGTGCACCAATGTGCTGATCGTGGCTGCCTTCCCGGTCTTGACGGCCGTGCTGGGCATGCTGTCGATGGACCGCATGCTGGGCACCAATTTCTTCACCAATGACATGGGCGGCAACGCCATGATGTATGTCAACCTGATCTGGATCTGGGGTCATCCCGAAGTCTATATCCTGGTGTTGCCGGTGTTCGGGATTTTCTCGGAAGTGGTCTCGACCTTTTCCAGCAAGCGCCTGTTCGGCTATACCTCGATGGTGTATGCGACCGTGGTCATCACGATCCTGTCTTACCTGGTCTGGTTGCATCACTTTTTCACCATGGGTTCCGGCGCCAGCGTCAATTCTTTCTTCGGCATCACCACCATGATCATCTCGATTCCCACCGGGGCCAAGATCTTCAACTGGCTGTTTACCATGTACCGCGGCCGCATCCGCTTCGAATTGCCGATGATGTGGGCGGTCGGCTTCATGGTTACCTTCGTTATCGGCGGCATGACGGGCGTGCTGTTGGCGGTGCCGCCAGCCGACTTCGTGCTGCACAACAGCCTGTTCCTGATCGCCCATTTCCACAATGTGATCATCGGCGGCGTGTTGTTCGGCCTGTTTGCCGGCATCAATTACTGGTTCCCGAAAGCGTTTGGCTACAAGCTCGACACTTACTGGGGCAAATGGTCATTCTGGTTGTGGATCGTCGGCTTCTATTTCGCCTTCATGCCGCTGTACGTGCTGGGTTTGATGGGCGTGACCCGCCGCATGAGCCATTTCGAAGATCCGTCGCTGCAAATCTGGTTCCAGATCGCCGCCTTTGGTGCCGTCCTGATCGCCTTCGGCATTGCCGCGATGGTGGTGCAATTCGTCGTCAGCTACCTGCGCCGCGAGCAATTGCGCGACGTCAGCGGCGACCCTTGGGGTGGCCGCACCCTGGAATGGTCGACGTCGTCGCCACCGCCCGATTACAATTTCGCGTTCACGCCGCAAGTGCATGACAATGACGCCTGGGCCGACATGAAGAAGCACGGCTACGTCCGTCCGGTGCAAGATTTTGTCGCCATCCACATGCCGAAGAACACCTGGGCCGGCTTCACCATCGCCGCCATCAGCGCCGTCTGCGGTTTCGCGCTGATCTGGCAAATGTGGCTGCTGGCCGGTCTGTCTTTCGTCGCGATGATGGTTGCCATCATCGTCCACACCTTCAATTACAAACGCGATTACCATATTCCGGTCGAGCAAGTTATCGATACGGAAAATGCCCGCACACGCATGTTGGAATGCCATGTCTGATCAACTTCACTCCACCCTGAAGACGGCCGGCGCCGCCGATCCGAGCGCGCGCTATTACGTGCGCGAACACCATCCGGAAAACGGCACCTTGCTTGGTTTCTGGATCTATCTGATGAGCGACAGCCTGATTTTCGCCTGTCTGTTCGCCACCTACGCGGTATTGGGACGCAATTACGCGGGCGGTCCGACCGGCCCCGAATTGTTCGACTTGCCGCTGGTCGCGCTCAACACCGCCTTCCTGCTGCTATCGTCGATCACCTATGGTTTCGCGATGCTGGAATCGCAGCGCCAGCGCTTGCGCGCCACGCTATTCTGGCTGGGTGTGACGGGCTTGTTCGGCCTGGCCTTCCTGTCGCTGGAATTGTACGAGTTCAATCACCTGATCCACGAGGGTGCCGGTCCGCAACGCAGCGGTTTCCTGACCGCCTTCTTCGCCCTGGTTGGCACCCACGGCTTGCACGTCACTTTCGGCATCGTCTGGCTGGTAACATTGATGTTCCAGTTGGGCCGCCACGGCTTGAGCGTGGAAAACCGCCGCCGCCTGATGTGCTTGTCGATGTTCTGGCACTTTTTGGACGTGATCTGGATCGGCGTCTTCACCTTTGTCTATCTGATGGGAGTGCTGCCATGAGCGCGCATCACAACAACGCCGGGGGGCACCATGACGAACCCGACCACGGCAGCCTGAAAAGCTATGCCATCGGCTTCCTGCTGTCGGTGATCTTGACTGCGATACCGTTCTGGCTGGTAATGGGCAAGGTATTCGACAAGTCCAGCACCACCGCGCTGGTCATTCTCGGCTTCGCCGCCGTGCAAATCGTGGTCCACATGATTTACTTCCTGCACATGAACGCGAAGGCCGAGGGCGGCTGGTCGATGCTGGCGCTGCTGTTTACGGTCATGCTGGTGGTGATCATGCTGGCCGGCTCGATCTGGGTGATGTTCCACCTGAATCACAATATGATGCCGGGCATGCAAGACATGCGCAATATGCCATGATGCCGGCCGCCGGGGGCGCGCCGCGTTCCCCGGCCTTGCGGCTGGCGCTCGCATGCTGCGCCGTATTGATCATCGCGCTCTTCCTGGCGCTGGGCAGCTGGCAAGTCCAGCGCCTGTACTGGAAGCGCGCGCTGATCGCCCGCGTCGAGCAGCGCGTGCACGCGCCGGCTGTCGCCGCGCCCGGAGTCGAACGGTGGGCGCAGGTCAATGCCGGCGCCGATGAATACCGTCACGTCCGCGTCAGCGGCACCTTCCTCTATCCCTACACGACCCGGGTCCAGGCGTCGACCGAGCTGGGCAGCGGCTTCTGGTTGCTGACGCCCATGTGTAGCACCGATGGCAACATTGTGCTGGTCAATCGCGGCTTCGTCGCGCTTGATGCGCCCGCCCAGCCGCCACCGGTGACCGCACAGGACTCTGCTTGCCGGGCCGGCATGGCGGCTAGCCATAGCGTCAGTGGTTTGCTGCGCATCAGCGAGCCGGGCGGCGCCTTGTTGCGCCACAACGACCCGCTCCACCAGCGCTGGTATTCGCGCGACGTGGCGGCCATTGCCGCCGCGCGCGGCTTGCCGCGCGTCGCGCCATACTTCATCGATGCGGACGCAGGCCAGGAAGCACTTGATGCCAGCAGCATGGCGGAAACCCGTCCGACGGGCGGTTTGACGGTGATTTCTTTCCATGACAATCATCTGGTCTATGCTTTCACTTGGTATACTCTGGCCGCGATGCTGGCCGGCGCCTGCCTGTGGATTGCGCGCGACGCGCGCCGGGGCCATGCTCGGGAAGGATAGATCGAACAATACGGGGCGGGAAAGTAACCATGGCGGGACAGATGGCGACGCTTGAAACAGGACTGAACGAAGCGGCGACGCCGGCCAGCGAGGCCGGGTACGCCGCCGGCCACAAGAACATGCTGCAATTGATACAGTTGCGCTGGCTCGCCGTGGTCGGGCAAATCACGACCATCGCCACCGTGACGCTAGGCTTCGGCGTGCAATTGCCGATGGTGCGCATGCTCGAAGTGCTCGCTTGCCTGATCGCCTTCAATATTGCCAGCCAGTTGCGCTGGCATGAAAACCGGGCCGTGGCGAACGGCGAGCTGTTCCTGGCCTTGCTGGTGGACGTGGCCAGCCTGACGGCCCAGTTATACCTCAGCGGCGGCACCACCAATCCCTTTGTCTTGCTGTACCTCTTGCAAGTGATCTTGAGCGCGGTCTTGCTGGAAACCTGGTCGACCTGGACCATTGTCGCCGTGACCAGCGTGTGCCTGGCCGGCCTGGCCCTGTTTTCCAGGCCGCTGGCGTTGCCGCTCGATCATGCGCGCGGCTTTGCCAGCCTGTATGTGCAAGGCATGCTGATTTGCTTCGCGCTCAACGCGGCCTTGCTGGTGACCTTCATTACCCGCATCACTCGCAATTTGCGGACCGGCGCCGCGCAATTGGCCGATTTTCGCCAGCGCGCCGCCGAAGAAGAACATATTGTGCGCATGGGTTTGCTTGCCTCGGGCGCGGCGCATGAACTGGGCACGCCGCTGTCGACCCTGTCCGTGATCCTGGGCGACTGGCGCCGCATGCCCGAATTTTCCGCCAATCCCGTCTTGCTGGAAGAAATCGGCGAAATGCAAACCCAGTTACAGCGCTGCAAGGCCATCGTCAGCGGCATCTTGTTGTCGGCGGGCGAGGCGCGCGGCGAATCGTCGACCAAGACCACGGTGCGCACCTTTCTCGATGAATTGGTCGATGAATGGCGTTTCAGCAGGCCGATCCGCGTGTTTTCCTATGAAAACCGGATCGAGCACGACATGCCGGTGGTATTCGACTCGGCCCTCAAGCAAATGATTTGCAATGTGCTCGACAATGCCCTGGAAGCCTCGCCCGCAAAGCTGAGCTTTGAAGTGGCGCGCGACGACGATACGCTGATCTTGCTGGTCACCGATGCCGGCCCCGGTTTCGCGCCGGCGATGCTGGCGCAATTCGGCAAGCCGTATCAGTCCAGCAAGGGACGTCCGGGTGGCGGGCTGGGCTTGTTTCTGGCCGTGAATGTGGCACGCACCCTGGGCGGCACGGTGACTGCGCGCAACCGCGCCGAAGGCGGCGCGGCGGTGTTGATCAAGCTGCCGCTGGGCGCCATCGCCCTGGCCCCCGAAGAAGAGGGCGCGCACGATGAGTGAGCGTTTGCTGCTCATCGTCGAAGACGACGAGGCGTTTGCGCGCACTCTGGGGCGTTCTTTCGAGCGCCGCGATTACCGCGTTTTACTGGCCGGCAATCTCGACGAGGCGGCCGCCTTGCTGGTACAACACACGCCGGGCTATGCGGTGGTCGACTTGAAGTTGAAAGGCAATTCGTCGGGACTGGCTTGCGTGCAAATGCTGCACAAGCACGACCCGGACATGTTGATCGTGGTCTTGACCGGTTTCGCCAGCATCAACACGGCTGTCGAGGCCATCAAGCTGGGCGCTTGCCAATACCTGGCCAAACCATCCAATAGCGATGATATCGAAGCCGCTTTCGGCCATGTGGCCGGCAGTGCCGAGCTGGAAATGACCAACCGCTCGACCTCGATCAAGACGCTGGAATGGGAGCGCATCCACGCCATGCTGGCCGAAACCGACTTCAATATTTCCGAGACGGCGCGCCGGCTCGGCATGCACCGCCGCACGCTGGCGCGCAAGCTGGAGAAACAGCGCGTCAAGTGAGGCTGTGGGAAAATTGGGGGTGCCATATTGGCTGCCGCGAACTATGACCATGCAAAGGAAAGATCATCGAACCGTCCGCCAGCGCAGCAGCGCCAGTTCTGCAAGTGAGGCAATTGTGTTTCAGTTATCCGCAGCGTGAGTTGTTCGCTGGCTGGTCGGCGCAAATCGGGCCTGGCGTCACGCTGGTGCGCGGCGGCGACGGTTGCGGCAAGACCACACTGCTGCGCTTGTTGGCGGGGGAGTTGGCGGCCAGCGCCGGGCAATTGCAGGTGAACCAAGCCCGCCTCGACGAGCAGCCAGCCGCTTACCGGCGCCAGGTTTGCTGGATCGATCCCTATACGGAAGAGTTCGAGCAGATGACAACGGTGGATTACTTTAAATCCCTGCAAGGACGCCATCCCGACTTTGACGAACAGATACTGGCCAGTCTGATAGAAGGCTTGGCGCTGCAAGCTCACCTGGAAAAATACCTGTATATGTTGTCGACCGGCTCCCGGCGCAAAGTCTGGCTGGCGGCGGCATTTGCCTCGGGCGCCGCCGTCACGCTGATCGACGAACCGTTTGCCGCGCTCGACAAGACCTCGGCCGGCTACGTGCTGGAATTGTTGCGGCGCGCGGCGCAGCAGCCGGCGCGCGCCTGGGTGCTGGCCGATTACGCGGCGCCCAAGGATGTGGCGTTGGCGGCGACCATCGATCTGGGCGAGTGACGGGGCGGGGATGCTGGTTTGCCTGGAGTTTCAGGCCACCGCATCGTTCACGGCGAGCGTTTTCTCCTGGTCCGAGAGCGCGGACAAATGCGCGAGCAATTGCCTGGCCGGCCGCGCATCCCTGCCGATATACTATCTTTTTCCATGTTACTGTTATTAATACATTATGTGAAATAAATTTTGGCGGCATGGTGCCTGTTAATTTGCGCCGTCCCGAGGAGATCATTGCGGCGCCCTATCCGGAGTGTTGCAAAAAAATACCGATGAGGTAACTGTATTGTTACCGATCCCGCGTCAAGGCATGTTTCATGATGTCTTTCATTTTAAAAATTCATTCGCAAACCGGGGGCGCAAAGTGCAAGACGGCGCAGTGCCCCGACATGCCAGGAAGAAAGCTTCCGCCATGCCCGACGCGCTGCCGCGTCCGTGTCCGCAAGGGGCAATGCGGCTGGTTTTAAGCGCATCGTCATTGGCAGTCCTACCCCTCAAATTCATCACATTTATTCTTCGGTTCGCTCTATCCATGCGCTTTGTAAATGTTGGGCGTGCAAAAAAACGACTACCCGTCCGTCCATATTGAATCTTCTAGACGCGATAGGTAGATGTGCGTATTCTCAATATTAGCGTTGCGTAAATGGGCTAGATATTATGGCGATATTGACTCTGGCAATAGGGTGATTGCCGGACAGTGCCAATCCCGCCCGATGTTTACCCCGCGCCAGTGTTCGGATTGCCGACACCCTGCCATGCCATCCTTGGCGCCAGTGCCCCGGTAGCCCGCCGATAGACTTTGCTCGCGAATGCGCTTGCCGATAAGTTATTCGCGACTCTAGGGATTTCATTCATGCCGAAGTTTCGCTACCCATTGTGTGTCCTGACAATACTGTCGATGTCGGCCGAACTGGCGCTGGCGCAAACGGCGCCGGACGCCGGTTCGCTATTGCAGCAAATTGAAAAGGGCCGCGCGCCGCCCGTGCCGAAGAAGAGCGGGACGGCGCTGTCGCCGCCACCGCAACCGATGAAGGAATTGGCCGGGGCCTCGGTGACGGTGACGGCCTTCCATTTCGCCGGCAATAGCCTGCTCAGCGAAGCGCAATTGAACGCGGTGGTGGCCGGATACCTGAACCGTCCGCTTGACTTCACCGAATTGCAAAACGCTGCCGTCGCGGTGGCCGATGCTTACCGCAAGGCTGGCTGGATCGTGCGCGCCTACTTGCCGCGCCAGGAAATCGAGCATGGCGTGGTGACCGTGCAAATTGTCGAGGCGGTATTCGGCCAGACCAGGCTGGAAGGCAATCGGCCCAGCCGCATTGCCTTCGAGCGTCTCTTGCCTATCATCGAGACGGCCCAGCCGAAGGGCGCCTTGCTCAATGCCGGCGCGCTCGACCGCGCGCTCTTGTTGCTCGACGACATGCCCGGCGTGACGGCCGAAGGCAGTCTCGCGCCTGGCCAGGAAAGCAATCAAACCGACCTGCTGCTCAAGCTTGGCGACGAGCCGTGGGCCAACGGTCAGGTCAGCCTCGACAACACCGGCTCGCGCTCGACCGGTAGCACGCGCGCCAGCGCCGACCTGTATGTGAATAGCCCGCTGCATCTGGGCGATCAACTGGTCGCCAACCTGGTGCATACCGAAGGCAGCGATTACGGCCGCCTCGCTGCCACGCTGCCGCTTGGCAGCGGCGGCTGGCGCGCCGGCGCCAACGCATCGTATCTGCGCTACCGCCTGGTCAGCGACGACCTGGCCGGCTTGCACGCCAAGGGCACTTCCAGCACCGCCGGCCTGGAGGCCAGCTATCCCCTAATCCGCGCGCGTCTGAAAAACCTGAACCTGTCCTTCAATTACGACGACAAGCATTTCGACAACCAGGCCGCGGCCAGCACCACCACGCATTACAAGATCGATGCATGGACGCTCGGCTTGAACGGCAATCTGCTCGACAAGTTCGGCGGCGGCGGCAGCAATGCCGGCAGCCTGGCGCTGGCAAGCGGCAAGGTCGACCTGGATGGCTCGCCGAACCAGGCGGCCGACGCGCTGACCACGCGGGCCGCCGGCAATTTCACCAAGTTGCGCTATAGCGCCAGCCGCCAGCAAGTGATCACCGAGGCGATTTCGGTGTTTGGCGCGCTGTCGGGCCAGGCGACCGGGAAAAATCTCGATTCGGGCGAAAAATTTTACCTGGGCGGCGCCTACGGCGTGCGGGCCTACCCATCCAACGAGGGCGGCGGTTCGTCCGGCCAAATGGTGAACCTGGAATTGCGCGCGCGCTTGCCGCAAAGCCTGACCCTGACCGGCTTCTACGACTGGGGCCATGTACACGTCAACCAGGATAATGACTTTGCCGGCGCGCCCGCCTTGAACGGCTACAGCTTGAAGGGCGCCGGCGCCTCGCTGGCCTGGCTGGCCGGCTTCGGCCTGACCCTGAAGGCGACGTGGGCGCGGCGCATCGGCGATAACCCGAATCCCACCGTCACGGGCCGCGACCAGGATGGCTCGCTGAATAAAAACCGCTACTGGCTGCAAGCCTCGCTGCCATTCTGAATTCGCCGTCTGTCCCAATTGAAGGAGCACGATGATGTCCGCACACGCCACGATGAACCGTATCTACCGCCTGATCTGGAGCGAGTTGCTGGGCGCTTGGGTCGCCGTGGCCGAACATGCGCGGGGGCGCGGCAAGGGTGGCCGCCGCGCCTTGCTGGCGCCGGCCTTTGCCACGCTGAGCGTGCTGAGCGCGATGGCGGCGCAAGCGGCCCCGCCGGCCCCGCCGGCGCCAAACCAATTGCCGACCGGCGCCACGGTGGTCGGCGGCAAGGTGACGATCGGCCAGAGCGGCGCCAGCATGACGCTCACCCAGGGCACGGCGCGCGGCGCCATCGATTGGCAGACGTTTAATCTCGGGGCGCAGGCGCGCATCAATTTCAAGCAGCCGTCGGCCGCTTCCGTGACCCTGAACCGGGTACTCGATGCCCAGCCCAGCCAGATCTTCGGCCAGATCACGGCCAACGGCCAGGTTTTCCTGAGTAATCCGAACGGGGTCTATTTCAGCCCTTCGGCGACGGTCGACGTGGCCGGCCTGGTGGCCACCACGCATGCCATCTCGAACGCCGACTTCATGGCCGGCATGAACACTTTCACGCGCGACGGGGCTAGCGGCGCCGTCGTCAACGAGGGCAATCTGACGGCTGCGCTGGGCGGCTATATTGCCCTATTGGCGCCGCGCGTGCGCAACGACGGCGTCATCGTGGCGCGCGCCGGCACGGTAGCGCTGGCGTCCGGCGAAGCCATCAAGCTGCAATTTGACGACAGCAATACCCTGGCCGGGGTAATCGTGACGCCGTCGGCGATCGCGGCCCTGGTCGAGAACCGCCTGGCCGTGCTGGCGCCGGGCGGCTTGATCATCCTGTCGGCCCAGGCCGGCAACCGCCTGCTGGGCGGCGTCGTCAACAATAGCGGCAGCCTGGAGGCGACCGGCTTGACGCGCGACGGCGGGCGCGTCATGTTGGGCGCGTCCGACCATATCAGCGACAGCGGCACGATCCGCGCCGACGCCGCGCCCGGCGGCAACGGCAAAGGCGGCACGGTGAGCCTGATCGCCGACCTGGCTAATCCTGCCAGCCTGAGTGAAGTCAATGGCGCCATCAGCGCGCGCGGCGGCGCGGCTGGCGGCGATGGCGGTTTCGTGGAAACCTCGGGCAGCCACTTGAAGATCGGCGACGCCACCCGCGTCGACGCGCGCGCGGCAGCCGGCAAGGCTGGCCGCTGGCTGCTCGATCCGGATGGCTTCACGATCGCGGCCAGCGGCGGCGACATCAGCGGCGCCACCCTGAGCGGCAACCTGGGCACGGCCGACGTGGCCATCGCCAGCACGGGCGGCGCGGGCACGGGCGGCAATGTCAATGTCAACGACACCGTCAGCTGGAGCGCCCACAAGCTGACCCTGACGGCCACCAATGACGTCAACATCAATGCCGTGATGACGGCCAGCGGCGCCGCCAGCCTGGACCTGGAACCGGCCAGCCTGATGGTGAATGCCGCCTTCGGCCCGAGCAACACGTTCAAGGGCAAGATCAATTTCACGGGTAGCGGCGTGCTGACGGTCAATACCCACGATTACACCGTCATCCACAGCCTGGGCAGCGGCCCGGACGACAATACGGTCGGCACCTTGCAGGGCGCGCAACTGAGCCAGAACGTGTATTACGCGCTGGGCGGCGATATCGACGCCAGTGCCACCTCAAGCTGGAACAATGGCAGCGGACGCACCGGCTTCACCCCGTTTGGCATTTCCGGCAGCGGTTTCGAAGGCCTGGGACATGTCATCAGCAATTTGACCATCAATCAAAGCGGGCCAGCCTTCATCACCAGCCTGTATAGCAATACCACGGTGCAATTGCGCAATCTCGGCCTGGTCGGCGGCACGGTCACGCGCGGCACCAATGCCGCCGGCATGGTGGGGATTAATTATGGCATCATCAGCAATGCCTTTTCCACCATGGCCGTCACGGGCTTCGATCAAATGGGCGGCCTGGTCGGGGAAAACCGCGCCGGCATCATCAACAACAGCTATGCCACCGGGAATGTGTCGGGCACCAGCCAGGTGGGGGGGCTGGTCGGGAAAAATAGCGGCATCATTGAAAAAAGCTATGCCACCGGCAACGTGACGGGCACCACCGCTTTCATCGGCGGATTGGCCGGTTTGAATTATTTTGGCACCATCAGCAACACCTATGCCACGGGCGTGGTGTCGGGTTCGCAGTCGGTCGGCGGCCTGGTCGGCATCAACCAGGAGGCTGGCGGCGACGGCAGCACGATCACCAATTCTTATGCCAGGGGGGCGGTGTCGGGCGCGACCAACGTCGGCGGCCTGGTGGGGGAAAACGGTTCCAACATCAACAATAGCTATGCCACCGGCCTGGTCGCCATTATCGGCGATGGCACCACCGTGGGCGGCCTGGTGGGCAAGGCAGACGTGGATGGCATCACGCCGATTTCCGTCATCACCCACAGCTTCTGGGATACCCAGACTTCGGGCCAGGCGGCCAGCGCCGGCGGCACCGGCAAGACGACGGCCGACATGAAGACCCAAACCACTTTCACTGGCGCCAGTTGGGACTTTGCCGCACCGATCTGGCGCATCAAGAGCGCCGTCAACGACGGTTATCCTTGCCTGGCCTCGTTTGCGGCCTGTCCATCGGTCAATCCGCTGTCGCTGCGGGTGACGGGTGCATCCAGCAATGTGTATGGCGACGCGGTCGGCAGCTTCAGCTACGCCCTGTATGACGGCGCTACCCTGCTCGACGCCACCTCGGAGACGGCGCTGGGCATCAGCGTGAGCGGCAGTTCCCTTTTCAGCGGCGCGCCGACCTCCGCTTCGAACGCCGGCCACTATCAGATCGTCTACGCCTCCGGCTTGACGCTGGGCGGCGCCAACGCGGCCGATTATGCTTTCGCGCCGGACGCCGGCCTTAGTTATACCGTGTTGAAGCGGCCGCTGCTCCTGACCGGCACCCGCATCTATAACGGCGGCAGCGTCGCCGCCGTCGCTACCTTGCACGCCAGTAACTTGGTCGGCACCGATTGCGCCGGCGGCCTGGACGCTTGCGGCATGGGCGGCTCCGGCAGCGTCGCCAGCAAGAATGTCAGCGCGGGCGCGCAGACGCTGGTAGTGGGCGCACTGACACTGGGCAGCTCGGACCTCGATGCGAATTACACCCTGACGGGCGCCAGCGGCACGTACAGCATCACGCCGCGCGCCATCGGCATCGTCAGCAGCGGCACCAGCCGCGTCTACAATGGCGCCTTGCCCGCCTTGGTGACGCTGAACCCGGACGACGCGAAGGTGTTTGGCGACGATTTGACGCTGAGTTACAGCGCCGCCAATTTCATCGATAAAAACGTCGGCACCGGCAAAACCATCAATGTCACCGGCATCGCGCTGGGCGGGGTCGACGCCGGCAATTACAGCATCGACGGCGGTCCCACCACCACCACCCACGCCGACATCACGCGGCGCCCGATCACGGTATTTGCCCACGGCGTCAACCGGGTCTATAACGGCGCCCTGAGCGACAATGTGACTTTGAGCCTGGACGACAGCCTGGTCTTCGGCGATCATTTGACGCCAAGCCAGGCTGCGTCCAATTTCGCCGACAAAAATGTCGGCACGGGCAAGACCGTCACCGTGACCGGCATCACACTGTCCGGCACCGACGCCGGCAATTACAGCATCGAAAATGCGGGCGCCATGGCCACCACCCAGGCCGATATCACGCGGCGCCCGATTACGGTATTTGCCACCGGCGTCAACCGGGTCTATAACGGCGCCCTGAGCGACAATGTGACGCTATCGCTGGACGACAGCCTGGTCTTCGGCGACGCGTTGACGCCGAACCGGACTGCGTCCAATTTCGCTGACAAAAATGTCGGCACAGGCAAGACCGTCACTGTCACCGGCATCACCTTGAGCGGCGATTCGGCCGGCAATTACAGCGTCGCAAACGCGGACGCCACGGCCACCACCCACGCCGATATCACGCGGCGTCCGATCACGGTATTTGCCAACGGCGTCAACCGGGTCTATAACGGCGCGCTAGGCGACGACGTGACGCTAAGCCTGGACGACAGCCTGGTCTTCGGCGACCATTTGACGCCAAGCCAGGCTGCGTCCAATTTCGCTGACAAGAATGTCGGCACCGGCAAGACCGTCACCGTCACCGGCATCACACTGTCCGGCACCGACGCCGGCAATTACAGCGTCGAAAATGTGGGCGCCATGGCCACCACCCACGCCGACATCACGCGGCGCCCGATTACGGTATTTGCCAACGGCGTCAACCGGGTCTATAACGGCGCCCTGAGCGACAATGTGACTTTGAGCCTGGACGACAGCCTGGTCTTCGGCGACGCGTTGACGCCGAACCGGACTGCGGCCAATTTCGCCGACAAGAATGTCGGCACCGGCAAGACCGTCACCGTGACCGGCATCACGCTCAGCGGCGTCTCGGCCGGCAATTACAGCGTCGCAAACGCGGACGCCATGGTCACCACCCACGCCGACATCACGCGGCGCCCGATCACGGTATTTGCCACCGGCGTCAGCCGGGTCTATAACGGGGCGCTGGGCGACGACGTGACGCTAAGCCTGGACGATAGCCTGGTTTTTGGCGACCATTTGACGCCAAGCCAGGCTGCGGCCAATTTCGCCGACAAGAATGTCGGCACCGGCAAGACCGTCACCGTCACCGGCATTACGCTCAGCGGCGACTCGGCCGGCAATTACAGCGTCGCAAACGCGGACGCCACGGCCACCACCCACGCCGACATCACCCGGCGCCCGATCACGGTATTTGCCACCGGCGTCAACCGGGTCTATGACGGCATGTTGGGCGACAACGTGACTTTGAGCCTGGACGACAGCCTGGTCTCTGGCGACCATTTGACGCCAAGCCAGGCTGCGGCCAATTTCGCCGACAAGAATGTCGGCACCGGCAAGACCGTCACCGTGACCGGCATTACCTTGAGTGGTGATTCGGCCGGCAATTACAGCGTCGAAAACGCGGGCGCCATGGCCACCACCCATGCCGACATCACGCGGCGTCCGATCACGGTATTTGCCAATGGCGTCAACCGGGTCTATAACGGCGCGCTAGGCGACGACGTGACGCTAAGCCTGGACGATAGCCTGGTCTTCGGCGACGCCTTGACGCCGAACCGGACTGCGGCCAATTTCGCCGACAAGAATGTCGGCACCGGCAAGACCGTCACCGTCACCGGCATCACGCTCAGCGGCGATTCGGCCGGCAATTACAGCGTCGAAAACGCGGGCGCCATGGCCACCACCCATGCCGACATCACGCGGCGTCCGATCACGGTATTTGCCAACGGCGTCAACCGGGTCTATAACGGCGCGCTGGGCGACGACGTGACGCTCAGCCTGGACGATAGCCTGGTCTTCGGCGACGCGTTGACGCCGAACCGGACTGCGGCCAATTTCGCTGACAAGAATGTCGGTACCGGCAAGACTGTCACCGTGACCGGCATCACCTTGAGTGGTGATTCGGCCGGCAATTACAGCGTCGAAAACGCGGGCGCCACAGCCACCACCCACGCCGACATCACGCGGCGTCCGATCACGGTGCTCGCCACCGGCGTCAACCGGGTCTATAACGGCGCCCTGGCCGACGACGTGACGCTAAGCCTGGACGACAGCCTGGTCTTCGGCGACGCGTTGACGCCGAACCGGACTGCGGCCAATTTCGCCGACAAGAATGTCGGTACCGGCAAGACTGTCACCGTGACCGGCATCAGCTTGAGCGGCGGCGATGCTGGCAATTACAGTGTGGGAAATGAAGGCGCCACAGCCACCACCCACGCCGATATCACGCGGCGCCCGATCACGGTATTTGCCACCGGCGTCAACCGGGTTTATAACGGCGCGCTGGGCGACGACGTGACGCTGGCGCTGGACGACAGCCTGGTCGGCGGCGACCATTTGACGCCGAACCGGGCCGCGGCCAATTTCGCCGACAAGAATGTCGGTGTCAATAAAACCGTCGCTGTCACCGGCATCACCTTGAGCGGCGACGATGCCGGCAATTACAGCGTCGAGAACGCGGGCGGCATGGCCACGGCCCGCGCCGACATCACGCCGCGTGCGCTGTTCGTGCTGGCCAATGGCGTCAACCGGGTCTACAACGGCGGCGTCAACGCCGATGTGGCATTGAGCGCCGACGAGAGCCTGGTAGCGGGCGATACGCTGTTGCTGAGCAGCGCCCCGGCCACCTTCGCCGACAAGAATGTCGGTGCCGGCAAGACGATCAATGTCGGCGGCATCGGCATCAGCGGTGCCGACGCCGCCAATTACAGCCTGGAGAGCAGCACGGCCACGGCCCACGCCGCCATCACGCCGCGCCCGCTCAACGTCAGCGCCACCGGCGTCAACCGGGTCTATGACGGCAGCACCAATGGCAGCGCGGTGCTGGCCGACAACCGGGTCGATGGCGACAGTTTGAGCGTGGCCGACGGCGCGGTCCAATTCGCCGACAAGAACGCCGGCGCCGGCAAGGCCCTCACCGTCAGCGGCATTGTCGTGGGCGGGGCGGACGCCGCCAATTACACCTTCAATACCACGGCCAGCACCAGCGCCGACATCACGCGGCGCGCCTTGGAAGTCGGCGCCACCGGCATCAACCGCGTATATGACGGCAGCACTTCGGCCAGCGTGATCCTGGCCGACAATCGCGTCGCCGGCGATCTCTTGAGCGTGAGCGGCGCGGCCAGTTTCGCCGACAAGAACGCTGGCCCGGGCAAGCCGGTCGGCGTCAGCGGCATTGCGCTGTCCGGCGCCGACGCCGGCAATTATGTTGCCAACGGCACGGCCGCGACCACGGCCGATATCACGCCGCGCGCCTTGACCGTGGGCGCGAGCGGCATCGACCGCCTGTTTGATGGCGGCACAGTGGCCAGCGTGGCCTTGCACGATAACCGCGTCGGCGGCGATGTCCTGACGCTGGCCGACGCTGCCGCCAGTTTCGCCGACGCCGCCGCCGGCGCGGCCAAACCGGTCAGCGTGGTCGGCATCAGCGTGGCCGGCGTGGACGCGGCCAACTACAGCTTGCAAAATACCAGCGCGGCGACGACCGCCAACATCGTCGCGGTGGAAACCGTGACGAGCCAGGTGCCACAATTGCCGGTGATCGCGCCGGTGGTGCCGGTCACGACACGGGTGCCGTCGCCGTTGACGCTGTCGACGCCCGTGACGGTGGCGGTGGTGGCGACGACAGTGGCGGACGCGCCGGCCACGGCGGCGATTTCAGTGTCGCTGGTGCGGCCATCGTCGGGCACCGTCAGCGGTATCGTCACGGTATCGATTCCCAAGGATATGGTCAGCAAAGGGCAGGGCTTCAGCTTCCCCTTGCCCGCTTCCGTGACGGCCGCGCTGGCCGTCGGCGGGGCCACGGTGCGCGTGACCCGTGTCGACGATTCGCCGCTGCCCGCCTGGTTGAAATATAACGGGCAAACTCACGCCTTCGACGTGTCGGCGGCGCCAGCCGGATCGCTGCCGTTCGAGGTCAAGATCATGGTCGACGGACAGCGCTGGACCGTGGTGTTGGCCGAAAGCACGGGCAAATAAACGCCGAGCATCGCTTCAGTCGGCTCGCGTTTTTGCGGGCCGCGTGCAGAAACGACCGATGGCCAGCGCCACCACGGCTATCCACGGACTGAAGAAAAGCAGGACCACGCCGAGAAAGCCCAGATTGCTTGGGGGCTGGGCATTGATGGAGCCGGCGGCGGCGGCCATCATCAAGACCCAGCCTCCCGCGATCATTCCCAGCAAGGCTCTGCTGGAACGCTGCAGGAACATGAGCGTGGCGATCGTCAATGCCAGCGCCACGGGAATAATAATCATGAAGAAGAGCGAGCCTATGCTATTGCCGAGGCTCATGCTCTGGGCTTGCGCATGCGCGCCGACGCTCGCTAGCGCCGCGAACAAGGGAAGGGTCAGCGGGTGAAATTTGGCGCGATTCATTGTATGGTTCAGGCAAGAGGGGAAGGAGGGCATCGATATTGAACGAGGCGGCGTGCGGAACGCCAGACCGTCGCAGGATATACTACTCGACGGTGCGCAGCAAGGGCGAGGCGAACATGGCCACGGGCGAGATGACAGGTTCTTCCATGGGAATGGCCGAGCCGTAGCGCTCGCGCAATTTGGCGCGCACGGCCGGATCGTCGAGCTTGAATTCGCGCAGTTTTTGCAGTTCGCCGAGGTGGATGCCGAGCGCGCGCGCATACATTTTCCACACCAGTTCGGAGCAATAGATGCGGCTATCCGACCATTCAAAGGTCAGGTCGTAGGGCTTGCCTTCAAAGGCGGGCGCGGCGCCACGCAGGCTCGCTTGCTGGGCCGCCGACAAGGGCTTGGCAAGCCGCTTGAGGACGAAGCGGCCACCCTGGCCGCGCGCGATCCACTGCGCCAGCGGCGTGTAGCGCACCGTGGCGACGGCCTCGAACACGTACGGCTGGCCGCTTCGATACAAGACGATTCCCATATGGCTGTACGGCGAGGCGGTGGCGCGCTGCACCGCGAGGCTTTGCGCGGAGCGCGATTCCTGGAATATCAGGTCGCCGTCGCGCGCGTCGGGCAAGCTCGCGGCCGCGCAGCCTTGGCTCAGCAGGAAGAGGGCGGATAGTAGGATGCGGGACATGGCGGCTCCAAGGCGGGTGATGGACGGGGCGGGCGATACGGCGCAGGCGATCATAGCAGATGGCGCCTGCGGCTACCCCGCCTGGGGCTACCCCGCCCGATTCAAGCGTCCAGTTCGAGCGGCGGCGTCACCCGGTCGACGAATTGCATGCCCGACCTTGCGATCAACGTCGTGACGATGCGGCGGAAATCCTGATCCATGGATGCGCTCTCGGCCCCGTTGACGGTGTCGACCGAGTACAACTGGCACCAGCGGTTCCTGCCATCGTCGTCCGGCTGAAGCAGATACTCGTCCCTGCGCCGCAAATACAGTTCGATCGATGGCGCGCCTTCGCAATAGCGGTTAGCGTCGCGCACCAGCACGATGTCGTCAAAGCCGGTCCGGCTCACGCTGTCGATGGGCCGCGCACCCAGTTCGCGGCGTCGGACGGTGATTTCGCGCGCCGTGAAATCGATTTCCGTGCTTTCCTCGATGGTGTGATTCGGATTGTTCTTCAGATAGCGATAGCCGGACCGCAGGCCCGCGCCCAGCGCGCCCGGCACGGCGATCCATCGCAGCAGGCAGCGGGCCGGATCGCGGCCGATCAAGCCGGCCAGCGCGGCCAGCGCAAGCGCGGCTGCAACGAAAGTGAAGGCAGCCGTGAGCGCGCCGTGGATGCGCACCAGGCGCGTCCTGTCGGTGGCGCTCTCGTAGCGCCGGATGCAATAGCGCGCCTCCGGCAAGGCAAATGGCGAGCCTGCCGCGAGCCGCAAGCGGTTCGCCTCGGTATGCAAGAAGGGCAGGTCCATCTCAGCCGGCCACCACCACTTTGACCTTGGCCTCTTGCAGCACTTTTTTCAATTGCGGCGGCGGTTCGGCATCCGTGAACAAGATGTCGATCTGGGCCAGGTCGGCCATGCGCACCAGCGCCTTGCGGCCGAACTTGTCCTGGTCCGCCACCAGCCACACTTCGCGCGACTGTTCGATGATCGCTTGTGCCACCTTCACTTCGCGCGCGTCGAAGTCGCGCAGGCTGCCATCCTCGTCGATGCTGGAAATGCCGATGATGCCGATGTCAACCTTGAACTGGCGGATGAAGTCGATGGTGGCTTCGCCGACGATGCCGCGGTCGCGCCCGCGCACCACGCCGCCGGCCACGATCACTTCGCATTCGCTATTGTCGGCCAGGATGGCGGCCACGTTCAAGTTATTGGTCACCACATGCAAACCCTGGTGGCGGCCCAGCGCGCGCGCCACTTCTTCGGTGGTGGTACCGATATTGATGAGCAGCGAGCAGCCGTTCGGCACATGCCTGGCCACCGCGCCGGCGATGCGCCGCTTGGCCTCGCTGTTCAAGCTTTGGCGCTGGGTGTAGTCGATGTTTTCCACCGATGAAGGCAGGCCGACGCCGCCGTGATAGCGCGCCAACAATTTCGCTTCTTCCATCTGCTTGACGTCGCGCCGCACGGTTTGCGGCGTCACGTCGAGTTGCTGTGCCAACTCTTCCACGGAGATCGTCACTTTCTGACGCACTGCTTCGAGGAGTCTCCTTTGGCGGGGATTGAGTATCATATTTTTATCATTTCCCTTTGGTTAAATCAGAAACGAACACAAACGAACAAATAATTATAATAATATGTTGCTACTGCTTCGTATTTTGTCGTATCTTACGGGCTGTATCTTAACCAGAGTAGGGCCGCATGCATAGCATTGATGCATGTCCTGCTGAAATTTACTCCTTGAGGTGGAATCAGATGGCTCCAGCGCAGCACAGTATCGATTGCGATGTCCTGGTCGTGGGTGGCGGCATCAACGGCGCCGGTATCGCGCGTGACGCCGCCGGCCGTGGCTTGTCGGTGGTGCTGTGCGAAAAGGATGACCTGGCCTCGCACACGTCCTCGGCTTCGACCAAGCTGATCCACGGTGGCTTGCGCTACCTGGAATATTACGAATTCAATTTGGTGCGCAAGGCCTTGATCGAGCGCGAAGTCTTGCTGCGCTCGGCGCCCCACATCATGTGGCCGCTGCGCTTCGTGATGCCGCACGCCAAAGGCCAGCGCCCGGCGCTGATGATACGGGCCGGCTTGCTGCTCTACGATTTCCTGGCCAAGCGTGAAATCCTGCCCGGTTCCAGCGGCATCAATTTGAAAAACCATGCCGCCGGCAAGCCGCTCAAGCCGCAATTCACGCGCGGTTTCATTTATTCCGACGGCTGGGTCGACGATGCCCGCCTGGTGGTCTTGAACGCGATGGATGCCAGGGAAAAGGGCGCCACCGTGTTCACCCAGACCGCATGCGGCGCCGTCGAACGGGGCGCCGACGGCTGGCGCGCCCGATTGCTGCGCAAGAATGGCGAACAAATAAACGTCAAGGCGCGCTGCATGGTCAACGCGACCGGGCCGTGGACGGCCGACTTCTTGCAGGCGGTCGCGCCTGAAGCGAAGGGCAAGAGCTTGCGCCTGATCAAGGGCAGCCATATTGTCGTCAAGCGCTTGTTCGAGCATGACAACGCGTATATTTTCCAGCATCCCGATGGCCGCATCGTGTTCGCCATTCCCTACGAGCAGGATTTCACGCTGATCGGCACCACCGACCTCGATTACCGGGGCGACACCAACCAGGTCGCAATCGACCAGGACGAGATCGCCTACCTGTGCGAGCTATCGAGTTATTACTTCAGCAAACCGATCAAGCCGGCCGACGTGGTCTGGACCTATGCCGGCGTGCGGCCCCTGGTGGAAGACGAGGCGGCTGACGCCAAGGCTGTGACGCGCGATTACCGCTTCGAGCTGGACCAGGGCGGCCCCGCGCTGCTGAGCATCTTCGGCGGCAAGATCACCACCTTCCGCAAGCTGGCCGAAGAGGCGGTCGACTTGATCGCGCCGCTGCTCAAGAATGGCCACGGGGCCTGGACCGAGACGGCTTGCCTGCCGGGCGGCGACGTGTATGGCGCCACGCCGCAAAACCGCGCCGTGCTTGAATTTGCGCAATTCGTGCATGGCTTGCAGCAACAGTACGCCTGGCTGGCGCCGAAGACCGTAGCCCGCTACGCGCGCGCCTATGGCACCCGCATCCACGCCTTGCTGGCCAGTTGCGTTCGCCTGGCCGACATGGGCGAGGAAATCGCCAGCGGCCTGTATGCTGCGGAAGTCGATTATTTGCGCCGCCATGAGTGGGCCGGCAGCGCGCACGATATTTTGTGGCGCCGTTCCAAGCTGGGCTTGCATTTGCCGGCCGACACCGCCGCCAGGTTAGATGCATGGTTGGCCATCAATGAGTGACTTAGTTGCGGTGTAGTGGGGGGCAGTGCGATCGCGATCCAGTCAGAGAGCGCGGCGAAATCAAGAGTCATCATCTAGGAGGAAGACCAAGTGCAACTTGTACTGGAAAATATCAGCAAGAAATACGGTGCTGAAGACCATTTATACCCGATGTCGCTGGAACTCGTTCCCGGCGCCATCAATGTGCTGCTGGGCACCACCAAGGCTGGCAAGACCACCTTGATGCGCCTGATGGCGGGCCTGGACAAGCCCAGCGTCGGGCGCGTGCTGGTCGATGGCGTCGACGTCACCGGGGTTTCGGTCAGCAAGCGCAACCTGGCCATGGTGTACCAGCAATTCATCAATTATCCCGCTTTCACGGTATTCGACAATATCGCCTCGCCGCTGCGCCTGCGCAAGGTGCCGGAAGAGCAAATCCGCGTCCGCGTGCTGGACATGGCCGAGCGCTTGCACATCACGCCCTTCCTGCAGCGCACGCCCGGCGAATTGTCGGGCGGCCAGCAACAGCGCACCGCGCTGGGCCGGGCCTTGATCAAGGATGCCGGCTTGCTGCTGCTTGACGAGCCGCTGGTCAACCTCGATTACAAATTGCGCGAGGAGCTGCGGCGCGAATTGACCGACCTGTTTTCGGATGGCAAAACCACCGTGGTCTATGCCACCACCGAACCGCTGGAAGCGCTGCAACTGGGCGGCTATGTGTCGGTGTTGCATGAGGGCCGCTTGCTGCAACAGGGCAAGACCCTGGATGTGTTCAATGCGCCCAATTCGATCCAGGTCGCGCGCACCTTCAGCGATCCGCCCATCAATTTGATGCGCGCCACGATCGACGCCGATGGTGTGGCGCAACTCGGGGCCGGCCTGGCCATCCCGATGAGCGCCGCCCAGCGCCAAGCGGCGGGCAGCGAAGTGATCCTCGGCTTGCGCGCCCATTGCCTGCACTTGACGCCGCAGTCGAGCGGCGACCTGGCCATCGCGACCGCAGTCGACCTGGCTGAAATCGGCGGCTCGGAAACCTATGTCCACGCGCGCGTCGGCGAGATCGCCCTGGTGGCGCAATTGAGCGGCGTGCATAACATGGAAATCGGCGCGCTCTGTACCATGTACTGCAAGCCCGATGCCATGTTTGTATTCAGTACCGATGGCGCCTTGCTGTTCGCGCCCTCGCAGTCTTTCATCGGAGAATAAGCATGGCCCGCATAGAATTAATCGATCTGGCGCATGCCTATAAACCGAATCCGCAAGCGCCCACCGACTACGCGCTGCGGCCGATGACCAAGACCTGGGACGATGGCGGCGCCTACGCCTTGCTGGGGCCTTCCGGCTGCGGCAAGACTACCTTGCTCAACATCATTTCCGGCCTGGTCAAGCCCTCCCACGGCCGTGTCTTATTTGACGGCAAGGACGTGACGCAATTGCCGACCGAGGCGCGCAATATCGCCCAGGTGTTCCAGTTTCCCGTGATTTACGACACCATGACGGTGTATGACAACCTGGCTTTCCCGCTACGCAACCGTGGCTGGAAAGAGCAGGAAACCCGCAAGCGCGTCGAGCAAGTGGCGCAAATGCTGGAATTGTCGGGCGACTTGAAGATCCGCGCCAGCGGCTTGTCGGTCGACGCCAAGCAAAAGATTTCGCTGGGCCGGGGCCTGGTGCGTCCGGACGTGGCCGCCGTGCTGTTCGACGAACCGTTGACGGTGATCGACCCGCATTTGAAATGGCTGTTGCGCCGCAAGCTCAAGGAAATCCACCACGAATTGAAATTGTCGCTCATCTACGTGACCCATGACCAGGTCGAGGCCTTGACTTTTGCCGACCAGGTGGTCGTGATGACCCAGGGCGAAGTGGTGCAGACCGGCAGCGCGCAAGCCCTGTTCGAGGAACCCGAGCATACCTTCGTCGGCTATTTCATCGGCAATCCCGGCATGAATTTGCTGCCTTGCGCGGTGCGCGATGGCGCCATCCGCGTGGCCGAGCAGAGCATGCCCTTGTCGGAGGCGGCCAAGGCCGCGCTGACCAATGCAGAAGGCAAGATCACGCTCGGCGTGCGGCCGGAATTCGTCGAATGCTTGGGCGCCCCGCAAGCGGACGCGGTGCCGGCCACGGTGCTGTCGGTGCGCAATATGGGCACCTATTTCCTGGCCGAATTCCGCCTGGGAGCGAATACGGTGGCGGCCAAGTTGCGCGCGATCGCCGCTGTGCCGGGCGCCGCCGTCTGGCTGCGCTTCCCGCAAGAACGCACGCTGTACTACGTCAACGATAAACGGGTGGCTTAATGAAAACATATAATAACCGCGCCTGGTTCCTGATTTTGCCGGTGCTCCTGTGCGTCTCGTTTTCCGCGATCATTCCCTTGATGACGATCGTCAATTACTCGGTGCAAGACATCATCAGCCCGACCCAGAAAGTATTCGTCGGCATGGAATGGTTCAAGAGCGTGATGCGCGACAGCGAATTGCACGCGGCGCTGTGGCGGCAACTGGTGTTTTCCCTGTCGGTGCTGGCCATCGAATTACCCCTGGGCGTGCTGGTTGCCCTGACCATGCCGGCCCAGGGCTGGAAAGCCTCGATGGCGCTGGTACTGATCGCGCTGCCGCTCTTGATTCCATGGAATGTGGTCGGCACCATCTGGCAAATTTTCGGCCGCAGCGATATCGGCTTGCTTGGCTACGCGCTGAACCATGCCGGTGTCAATTACAACTATAGCGGCAGCTCGGTCGACGCCTGGCTCACCGTGCTGATCATGGATGTCTGGCACTGGACCCCGCTGGTGGTCTTGCTCGGCTACGCCGGCTTGCGCTCGATTCCCGACGCCTATTACCAGGCGGCGCGCATCGACGGCGCCTCGCGCCTGGCCGTGTTCCGCTACATCGAATTGCCGAAGATGCGCAATGTGCTGATGATAGGCGTGCTGCTGCGCTTCATGGATAGCTTCATGATTTACACGGAACCGTTCGTGTTGACCGGGGGCGGACCCGGCAACGCCACCACCTTCCTGTCGCAATATCTGACGCAAAAAGCCGTTGGTCAATTCGACCTCGGTCCGGCCGCCGCCTTTTCGCTGATTTATTTCCTGATCATTCTGCTGTTTTGCTTCGTGCTTTACACATGGATGCAACGCCTGGGTACCGGAGACCAAAAATGATGCAGAATTCGATACGCCAACGTTTTGCCAGTTTCGGCCTGGTGTTTTACCTGCTGCTGGCGATGCTGCCGATTTACTGGATGCTCAATATGTCGCTCAAGACCAATGAGGAAATCGTCGGTAGCATGAGTATCTGGCCAGCGCACCTGACTTTCGCCAATTTCATGGTGATTTTCACCGACCGCTCCTGGTATATGGGTTACGTCAATTCCAGCATTTTCGTGGCGATGAATATGGTGTTGTCGGTGTCGGTGGCGCTGCCGGCCGCCTATGCTTTCTCGCGCTATAATTTTTTGGGTGACAAGCATCTGTTCTTCTGGCTGCTGACCAATAGAATGACGCCGCCGGCCGTGTTCCTGCTGCCGTTTTTCCAGTTATACTCTTCGGTCGGATTGATGGATACCCATATTGCCGTGGCCTTGGCGCATATGGTGTTCAATGTACCGCTGGCGGTGTGGATACTGGAAGGCTTCATGTCCGGCATTCCCAAGGAAATCGATGAAACCGCGTATATCGACGGCTACAGTTTTCCGCGCTTTTTCATCCGCATCTTCTTGCCCTTGATTAAGTCCGGGGTCGGCGTGACGGCCTTCTTCTGTTTCATGTTCAGTTGGGTGGAATTGCTGCTGGCGCGCACCTTGACGTCGGTTGACGCCTTGCCGATCACCGCGATCATGACCCGCACCGTCTCGGCTTCCGGGATGGATTGGGGCGTATTGGCGGCGGCCGGCAGCTTGACGATCGTGCCGGGTGCCTTGATGATCTGGTTTGTGCGGCATTATATTGCCAAGGGTTTTGCGATGGGACGGGTATAAAAATGGAGAATACATTTTCCTGGATGAGCTGGACCCAGCCGGTGGCGATTTTCTTTGTCTGCATCTTCATGATGCTGATCGGGATGACGCTGTGGCAAATCCGGTCGCCGTCGGTCGAGCGCAAGGGCTTCTTGCCGATTCCGACGACGCGCGGCGATCGCCTGTTTATCGGCTTGCTGACGGCCGCCTATTTCAATCTGGCCTGGGCCGGCTTGAGCGATATCCACCAGGGCGTGGCGGCGGCGATCGCCTTTGTTTTGTTGTTGATTGTGATGCGCTGGGGTTAAGCATCAACACGCGGCGAGAAACCCTTCCTGCGCCGCGTGTCAGTGAAGCCGGAAGGTAATAAGAGAAACCATTGGAGATAAGATGAAGTTGAAATTGAAAATGACTGTGCTGGCCGCGATGCTGATGGTATCTGGCGCATCCATGGCGGATATGGCTGCCGCTGAAAAGTGGGTCGGCAAGGAATTCCAGCCTTCCACGCTGGACAAGAAACAGCAATTGCAGGAAATGAAGTGGTTTATCGAAGCGGCCGACAAGCTCAAGAAAAAGGGTGTCAAGGAAATCAATGTGGTATCCGAAACCCTGGACACCCATGTCTACGAATCGAAAACCCTGGCCAAGGCCTTCGAGGAAATCACCGGCATCAAGGTCAATCACGAAGTGATCCAGGAGGGCGACCTGGTCGAGAAAATGCAAACCTCGCTGCAATCGGGTAAATCGATTTACGACGGCTGGGTCAACGATTCGGATTTGATCGGCACCCATTACCGCTACGGCCAGACCGTGGTGTTGAGCGATTATATGGCTGGCGTCGGCAAGGAATATACCAATCCGGGCCTGGACTTGAAGGATTTCATCGGCACCAGCTTCACCACTGCGCCGGACGGCAAGATGTACCAATTGCCGGATCAGCAATTCGCCAATCTGTACTGGTTCCGCGCCGACTGGTTCGCGCGCAAGGATTTGCAGGCAAAATTCAAGGCCAAATACGGCTACGAGCTGGGCGTGCCGCAAAACTGGTCGGCCTATGAAGACATCGCCGAATTCTTTACCAATGACGTCAAGGAAATCGACGGCAAGAAGGTCTTTGGCCATATGGACTATGGCAAAAAAGATCCCTCGCTGGGCTGGCGTTTCACCGATGCCTGGTTGTCGATGGCAGGCGCGGCCGACAAGGGTATCCCGAACGGCTTGCCGGTCGATGAATGGGGCATCCGCGTGGCCGCCGACAAGTGCACGCCGGTGGGCGCCTCGATGTCGCGCGGCGGCGCCACCAATTCGCCGGCGGCCGTGTTCGCGCTGACCAAGTATATCGACTGGATGAAGAAATACGCGCCGCCGACGGCGATGGGCATGACGTTTGGCGAAGCCGGTCCGGTGCCGGGCCAGGGCCAGATCGCGCAACAGATTTTCTGGTACACCGCCTTCACGGCGGGCGCCAGCAAGCCGGGCTTGCCGGCCGTGAACGCGGACGGCAAACCGAAGTGGCGCATGGCGCCGTCGCCGCATGGTCCCTACTGGAAAGAGGGCATGCAAAACGGTTATCAAGACGTCGGTTCCTGGACGTTCTTGAAGAGTACCCCGGCCGACCGCATGTCGGCGGCCTGGTTGTACGGCCAATTCGTCACCTCGAAAACCGTCTCGCTGAAAAAATCGATCGTCGGCCTGACCTTTATCCGCGATTCCGATATCCGCAGCGATTACTTTACCAAGCATGCCGACCAATACGGCGGCTTGATCGAGTTTTACCGTAGCCCGGCACGCGTGGCATGGACCCCGACCGGCACCAATGTGCCCGATTATCCGAAGATGGCGCAATTGTGGTGGAAGAATGTCGCCATTGCCGTGACGGGCGAGAAAACCCCGCAAGGCGCGATGGATAATCTGGCCGAGGAAATGGACCAGATCATGTCGCGCCTGGAACGGGCCGGCATGAAGGCTTGCACGCCGAAGCTCAATCCTAAGGGCGACCCGAACAAGTATCTGTCGGACACCGGCGCACCGTGGAAAAAGCTGGCCAATGAAAAGCCGAAGGGCGAAACGATTGCCTACGACAAGTTGCTGCAAGCTTGGAAAGAAGGCCGCGTCAAGTAATATCAGACATGGCCGGTCCCGGACTTGAATTTGTGCTTACTTAGGTCCGGGCCGTCATTTTGTATACCGGGAAGGCGGGGCCGTGCGCCGCGGCCTTCCCGTTTTCACGTATCGACCATTCAAACAATGAGCAAATACATCCTCGCCCTGGACCAGGGCACGACCAGTTCGCGCGCCATTCTGTTTGACCACGCCGGTCATCCCCATGCGACGGCGCAGCAGGAATTCCGCCAAATCTTCCCGCAGCCGGGCTGGGTCGAGCACGACGCCAATGAAATCTGGGACTCGCAAATCGGCGTGGCGCGGCAATTGATGCGCGAGAGCGGCGTCACGGCGGCCGAGATTGCCGCCATCGGCGTCACCAATCAGCGCGAAACCACGGTCTTGTGGGAGCGCGCCACGGGCGAACCGGTGGCCAATGCGATTGTCTGGCAAGACCGGCGCAACGCCGCCTTCTGCGAGCAATTGCAAGAGCAGGGCAAGGCTGATGTATTCCAGCACAAGACCGGCCTGGTGCTGGACGCCTATTTTTCCGCCACCAAGCTGAAGTGGCTGCTCGACAATGTGCCGGGCGCGCGCGAACGGGCCGAACGCGGCGAACTGGCTTTCGGCACCATCGACACCTGGCTGATCTACAAGATGAGCGGGGCGCACGTCACCGACACCAGCAATGCTTCGCGCACCATGCTGTTCAATATTCACACCCTGCAATGGGATCAGGAATTGCTGGCCTTGCTGGACATTCCCGCCTCGCTGTCGCCGGCCATCGTCCCCAGCAGCGGCGTGGCCGCGCACACCCATGCGCACTTGCTGGGCGCAGCCTTGCCGATTGCCGGCATCGCGGGCGACCAGCAGGCGGCCACCTTCGGCCAGGTATGCCTGAAGCCTGGCATGGCCAAGAATACCTTCGGCACCGGTTGCTTCATGTTGATGAACGTCGGCAAGCAGCCGATCGCCTCGAAAAACCGTCTCTTGATGACGGTCGGCTGGACCCTGGGGCAGGGCGCGGCGGCTTCTACCGACTACCTGCTTGAAGGCAGCGCCTTCGTTGCCGGCGCCGCCGTGCAATGGATGCGCGACGGCCTGGGCATCATCCGCGATTCGTCCGAAGTCGAGGCGCTGGCCACCAGCGTGCCCGACACCGGCGGCATGGTCTTCGTGCCAGCCTTCGCGGGCTTGGGCGCGCCTTACTGGGACCCGTATGCGCGCGGCACCCTGGTCGGCATCACGCGCGGCACCACGCGCGCCCACATCGCGCGCGCGGCGCTGGAAGGGGTGGCGTATCAAAACGTCGACGTGTTGACGGCGATGCAAAAAGATGCCGCGATTCCCCTGACCGAATTGCGGGTCGACGGCGGCGGCGCGCGCAACGACATGATGATGCAATTCCAGGCCGACATCCTCGATGTGCCGGTGGTGCGGCCGGTGGTGACGGAAACCACGGCGCTGGGCGCCGCCTACCTGGCCGGCTTGGCCGTCGGCTTCTGGTCGTCGCTGGAGGAAATCGCCTCGCAATGGCGCATGGAGCGCCGTTTCGAGCCGGCCATGGCGGCCGACGAGCGCCTCGGCCGGCTGCACAAATGGCAGCGCGCGGTTGACCGCTCGCGCGACTGGAGCGAATAGTGCGGCGGCGCTGCCGCGCCACCGCCACTGTTCTATTGCTGCAGGCTGCCGTTACGCAGGATGACGGCGATATCGACAAATTTCCCGCCGTGGCGGAAGCCCGGCTTGAATTGCACGGCAAAGCCGCCGACATCGACGCGCGTCAGCGACGAGAGCGACTCTTGCAGCGATTCGCGGGTGATATCGTGGTTGGTGTGCTTCATGCCTTCGACCAGTACCTTGGCGGCGATAAACGATTCCAGCGCGGTCGGCGAGACCGGCCCGGTTTGTCCGGATTCGCGCCAGGCGCTCTGGCATTCCGCCACCACCGGCACCGACAGATCGGTAGGCAGGGGCACGGTCAGCGCCACCGTGATGCCGCTGGCCGATTCGCCCAGCGACTTGGCGATTTGCGACGCGCCCGCAAACGACAGCGCGGTGACCATCGAATGGTTGCCGGCCTTTTCCAGTTTCTTCTTCATTTGCGCTAGCGGCGCATACGAGGTGGTGACCAGGACAATCTGGGAATTGGCGGCGATGATCTTTGCCACATCGGCATCGGTGACATCGGCATTACGCTTGATCGCGATGGAAATCGGGGTTTTCTTGAATTGCTCAAGCGCCTTGGCGGCAGTCTGGAAATTTTGAATGCCGACCGGATCGTCGTAATGCAACACCGCAATGCGGGTTACGCCGAGCGGCGCCCAAAAGCCGATCAGCTTATCAATTTCCTCGGAATAGCTCACGCGTATCGTATACACGTAATCGTTTTGCTTGCGGATCGTGTCGGCGCCCGTAAACGGCGCAAAAAACGGCACCTTCGCGCTGGCCACGACAGGCATCGCCGGGATACTCAGCGTGGACGAGGCAAAACCGAACAAGGCCACCGCACCGTCTTTTTCCACCAGCGACTTGGCGTTCACGCCGGAGATTTTGGCGTCGTTGCGATCATCGAGCGTTACCAGCGATATCTTGCGTCCGCGCACACCGCCGTGCGCGTTGACCTTATTGAAGTACGCCAGCGCGCCATTGCGGATATCGAGTCCGAGATCGGCATTGGCGCCCGATATCGGGGCTGACTGGCCGACGACAATGTCGGCGGGCGCGGCGGGCGCGGCGGCGGCAAGGCCCGATAAGGTGGCGCACAAGAGGAAGACGGAGAGTTTGGATCGCATAGCAGTACCTTTAAGTATCGTAAGCATCGAGCCCCTTACGATTGAATGAATGAGTTATTTGTCGGGCGCAGAGTATAACCTGCATCAATTGGAATTCAAAAATTCAATCGGGTGGGGCGGGTGCGATCGCACCAAATTTGCGGGCAATGGCCAGCCGAGGTAGTAAAAGGGGGCGCTTTGATCGCGGAAACTGCTGCTTCCCCAAGCTTGCGGATCGCAGCCAGCGGCGGCTGGATGATTTATATCGTTCAAATTGTGTATACCCACGCCGAGCGCCCGGGACGCGGAAAAAACGGGCAAGGCGACTGACATGGCACGCGCAGAGGGTGGCCCAAGGTAGCGTTTCGCACGGTATTTTTCTATCAGGTATTGCTGTGCAGGCAAGCCACAGCATCAGGTTCACCATGAACAATCGATTCCAGCGAAAACTCGATATTACGATTATTGGTAATTGCGAAACCTATATCGCTATGAGTACAAGCTCCAATGTTCGCCTGCGTAATGCATGATTAGCCATATGGAAATAATTCATTTTAATTAATTTATTATTGCCGGCATATACACTCCATCGGCCCTTGTGGTGTACAGCTATAGTCAATATCCCGATCGATGGATCGCGGTATAAGTTTTTTAATAAATTTCTATTTAACTTGGATCTGCGCGTAGTAGCTATGCTGGCGGTAGTTAAAATGCGAAAAATGTCATTAGATCGAACGTGATGATCATAAAGGTAGGAAGGTGGAATTTCTTCTTTACGGTTCTTATATTTTTCCCATGCTTTTAAAGCAAATAAATTGTGGGTGTCTGTAGCACTGCTTGGCGCACCGCTTGCCTTGCATCGGGAGGAATGCCATGCAGCGATCCGTTCCGCAGGCGTGGGGCAAGCCCCATGAAGTGCCTGCTACACTCCGGCCAGAATCACCTCCATTTCACATTTTATTCCATTGGGGACTTAGGCATTCAACCTTCTCCAACGCAAACACGGCTTTGGCTACCGGCTCCGCATTACGCAATGTCTATTCATACCCAGCGTATCACGTTGTCCGGAAATTGAAAATAAGATAATGCCATAAAATCCACATTGCATTTATTTCTTTCAGGCATTCAATTTCGGTTAGAATTACAGGGCACTTATGCACCTTGGGTGTGGATGCCGCTCGTCTTGCGCGACAGGGGCGTGCTATATCCACGCCCGGATGCATAAGCCGCAGCCATACATGAAACACGAAAGTCGTCGTTCTTGGATAACAATATGAGCAAGGATTTTCCAATGAAACTGCAGGTAAGCAGCATGACAAAAAACCCGAAGATAAAGGGCGCCGCATGAGGATTGCAATCGTCGGCGCGGGTGCCATTGGTGGATACCTGGGCGTCAAACTGGCGCTGGCCGGAGTGGATGTAAGCTTGATTGCGCGCGGCGTCAACCTGCAAGCCATACGCGATAAGGGCATGCGTCTTATATTGGCCGATGGGGAGGAATTGCATGTTCCGACCAATCATCGGCATATGCGCGCGGCCACGATGGCCGACGCGGGTCAGCATGACTATGTCATCCTGACCATGAAGTCGCACCAGGTGGCGGCAATGGCACCGGAAATCGAAGCCCTGTGCCACGCCGGTACAACGATAGTGACCATGCAGAACGGTCTACCCTGGTGGTATTTTTATCAGGCCGGCGGTGAATTCACGGATGCGCGGCTTCAGTCGCTGGACCCCAGCGGCATTTTGTGGCAATGCCTGAAGCCTGAACGCGTGATCGGCAGCGTGGTGTATCCGGCTGCCGAGTTAATCGCTCCCGGTGTGGTCAAGCATATCGAAGGCAATCGATTTACTTTGGGTGAGCCAAGCGGCGAAAAGACGCAACGCGTCGCCGCGCTGGCTCAGGCGATGATAGGCGCCGGTTTGAAGACGCCAATATCGACCGATATTCGCAGCGAAATCTGGGTCAAGCTGTGGGGCAATGTGGTTTTCAATCCGGTATCGGCATTGACCCACGCCACTCTCGAAGAGATTTTCCGCGATCCGCTGACCCACGGCTTGGCCGCGCGCATGATGGCAGAGGCGCAAACCATAGGCGAAAAGATCGGCGTGCGCTTCAAGGTATCGATCGAGCAGCGCATTGCCGGCGCCGGCGCGGTCGGCGCCCACAAGACGTCGATGCTGCAAGATGTCGAACAGGGCCGGCAGCTGGAACTCGATGCGCTGGTGGCATCCGTCATCGAGCTTGGCAAGATGAGCGCCACTCCCACCCCGACCATCGATACCGTGTACGCGCTGATCCGCTTGTTATCGGCCAGTATCGAGCGGCGCCACGGATTTCTCAAAATACAGGCCGCCTAAAAAGTCGATGCAAGACTTGGCCGGTCCTTAAATAGCAGTTTTTTTCAACTTGCATGGCAAAAAGGAGACAAGCTGTCCATGAATAATCGTAGCGGAATGGCAAATGCGCTTGCGCCAAGTATCAGCGTCGACATCAAAGATTTTCTTTTGTCGCATAAGAGCCCGTGGTATCGATGGGGCCAATTGCTGTTGGGGATAGTTTGCATGGCCATGGTGGCCAATCTGCAATATGGGTGGACCTTGTTTGTCACCCCGATGCAGGATAAATTTGGCTGGGGCAAGGCCGCAATTCAAGTCGCTTTCACTATTTTCGTGGTTGCCGAAACCTGGCTGGTGCCGCTCGAAGGGTATCTGGTGGACCGCTTCGGACCGCGCCGGATTGTCTTGATTGGCGGGGTTCTGGTGGGCCTGGGATGGATCATGAACGCGAATCTGAGCACGCTGCCGATGCTGTATTTCGCGCAAGCGGTGGGCGGCATCGGGGCCGGGGCCGTGTATGGCACCTGCGTCGGTAATGCCTTGAAATGGTTCCCAGATCGCAGGGGTTTGGCGGCCGGCTTGACGGCGGCGGGATTCGGCATGGGATCGGCGCTGACGATCTTGCCGATTTCCGCGCTGATCAAGTCGGACGGCTACCAGAGCGCCTTTGCCTATTTTGGCACTGGGCAGGGCATCACCGTCGTCTTGCTGGCCTTGTTCCTGGCCGCGCCAAAGGAAAATGAAGTGGCCCAGGTCTTGCGCAAGCCGCAATTGCTGGAGAAACAAAACTTCACGCCGCGCCAGACATTGAAGTCGCCGATTTTTTGGGTAATGTATTTGATCTTTGTGCTGATGGCGGCTGGCGGCCTGA
The DNA here is from genome assembly GCA_040544385.1 of Oxalobacteraceae bacterium GrIS 1.11. Taxonomy (GTDB): domain Bacteria; phylum Pseudomonadota; class Gammaproteobacteria; order Burkholderiales; family Burkholderiaceae_D; genus Janthinobacterium. Next base: position 55,856 of record JBEONR010000013.1, on the reverse strand, counting down.
TGGCGACGGCGCAATTGGCGCCGATTGCCAAGGATTTCAAGATCGCCGACATGCCGGTCAGTTTGATAGGCTTGACCCTGCCGGCCCTGTCGTTCGCGCTATCGATCGACCGTATCCTGAATGGCATTACGCGTCCTTTCTTTGGCTGGGTGTCGGATCATATCGGCCGTGAAAACACGATGGGGATTGCTTTTTCCATCGAGGGCGTGGGGATTTATCTGTTGAGCCAATATGGCCAAGATCCGCTCTTATTCGTCTTGTTTACCGGCCTGGTGTTTTTTGCATGGGGCGAAATCTACAGCCTGTTCCCATCAACTTGCGCCGACACCTTCGGACCGAAATTCGCCTCGGCCAATGCCGGCTTGCTCTATACGGCCAAGGGTACGGCGGCGCTGCTGGTTCCCTTGTCGAGCGTACTGCAACAATCGTCGGGCGGCTGGCATGCCGTGTTCTGGGTCGCGGCCGGGATGAATATCGCCGCCGCCGTGATTGCGATGCTGGTGTTGAAACCGATGCGGCGCCGCGCCGGGCATATAAAATAGCCGTCGCCTGATTCTTATCGCCGCAACCATCTGTGGCGCGCGCCTGTATTCCGGGCGCGCGCCGGAAAGACTTTGATATGCCAAGCTTGAATGAATTGATCGATGCCGGACTGGATGACGCCGTTGCGCTTGCCGGCGTAGTCGCCGGCGCCGCTCCCTTGCATTACGCGGCCTTGCGCGAATTGACGCGGCGCACCGGGGTGGCGCTCAATCGCGCCGGGATCGGACGCAATGACCGGGTCGCGATTGTTTTGCCGAACGGGCCTGAGATGGCGGCCAGTTTCATCGCCGTCGCTTGCGCCGCCACCTGCGCGCCGCTCAATCCCGCCTACCGGGCCGACGAGTTCGAGTTTTATTTGTCTGACCTGCATGCCAAGGCCTTGATCGTCGAGCGCGGTTCGCAATCGGCCGCGATCGCCGTCGCGCAAAAACTCGGCGTGGCCATCATCGAATTATGCCCCGATCCGCAACTGGGCGCCGGCGCTTTTATTCTCGATACGGGCGAGTTGTCGGGTATCGCCAATTTGACCGGCATGGCCCAGGCCGGCGACATCGGCTTGATCCTGCATACGTCGGGCACCACGTCGCGCCCCAAGATTGTGCCCTTGACTCATGGCAATCTGTGTAATTCCGCCCGCAATGTCGCCCATACGACGCAATTCACGGCCGCCGACAAGGGCTTGAATATCATGCCCCTGTTCCATATTCACGGCTTGATCGCGGGCATCCTGGCGCCATTATCGCGCGGCGGCTCGGTCGCTTGCAGTCCCGGATTTAACGCCTTGAAGTTTTTCGGCTGGCTCGACGAAGTCAGCCCGACCTGGTATACCGCCGTGCCGACCATGCATCAGGCGATCCTGAGCCGCGCCGGCCAGAACGCCGCCGTCATCGCGCGCGCGAAATTACGCTTTATCCGCTCCTCGTCGGCCTCGTTGCCGACCCGCGTATTGGCGGAATTGGAGGAAGTGTTCCGGGCGCCGGTGATCGAAGCCTATGGCATGACCGAGGCGGCACACCAGATGGCCTGCAATCCCTTGCCGCCAGCCAGGCGCAAGCCCGGCACCGTCGGCCTGGCAGGCGGCCCGGAAGTGGCCATCATGGATGCCGACGGCGCCTTGCTGGCGGCGGGCGCAATCGGTGAAATTGTGGTGCGCGGCGATAACATCACGCCCGGCTATGAAAACAACCCGCAGGCCAATGCGCAAGCGTTTTGCCATGGCTGGTTTCGCACCGGCGATCAGGGACAAATGGATGCCGACGGCTATCTCTCGCTGACCGGGCGGCTCAAGGAAATCATCAACCGTGGCGGTGAAAAGATCAGCCCCCTCGAAGTCGACGAAGTCCTGATGGCCCATCCGGCCGTCGCCCAGGTCGTCACATTTGCCATTCCGGACGACAAATTGGGAGAAGAAGTGGGCGCGGTGGTGGTGTTACGCGAGGCGATGACGGCAACCGAGCGCGAAATACGCGATTTCGCGGGCGAGAAATTGGCCAGCTATAAGGTGCCCAAAAAAGTGCTGTTCATGGATGAGATTCCGAAAGGCGCAACGGGCAAGTTGCAGCGCATTGGCCTGGCCAGGAAACTGGGCTTGGGCTAAGAACCTATTGCGGTGACGCTCCCTACTGGAATAGGTTCTAAAGCGTCCTTGTCGGTCATGGCCCGGGATTGCCGCCCGGTCCCTACGTTTATCAACGTGAATAATTTTTACTAAGAAATATGTATTGCCTTTATGAAATTTAACGTATAGTCACTATCTTTTTAAAAGTTGGCATGTCGGCGCCGCCTTGCGCAGCACGATACGCCACAACGGGAAGCATATTCCCACGCATAGAAGGTAGTGAGTCAATGAAATTATCAGCAAATTCCCTGGCAATAGCGGGCGCTCTCGCCCTGTTAACGGCATGCGGAGGCGGCTCCGGGCCGGCGCCCGCCGCTACGGTTGCCAGTGCCGCGGCGGCTCCGGCCAGCGCCACGGCGACTCCCGCCAGCGCTGTGCCGGCGCTTCCCGTCAGCGACAGCCAGACGCCCGCCGCATCCAAGTTCAGCGACTGCGAGCAACTCACGCCAGGCACGAAATACACCACGAGCGACGGTTATTCGCATGTGATCGGGGTGGAAGCCTTTGAAGGCGCAAACGTTCCCGCCGATGTGGAATTTCACCCGAACGGCAGCCGTGATTCGGTGTATTACCGCACCATCGACGCCAATTTCATTCATTTCCTCGGCAATATCCAATATACCGGTACTGGAGTAGCGGTCGAGCATGAAGCGTATTCAAGCGGCGCACAAATTCCGGTCGACATGAAGCCCGGCCAGGTGCTGAAATTCAGTTATACCAAGGTCATGACGCAGCCGTCCGCAGCGCCCTTGACCACCAACGTCACGACCACTTTCACGTTCGTGGGATTCGAGGATTTGACCTTGGGCGGCCACCTCTTCGCCAATACCTGCAAGATCATGCAAACGGACGAGAAGGGGCTGACGGAAGTGTTCTGGATGGCCAAGGGTTATGGACCGATCCGCGAAGATTCTTTTGACGCGCAAGGCGTCCCGGTGCCAAATCGACAGGTAGCATTGACGGCGATTACCAGCGCGCCATAATACTGGAGGGGCCTTGATCTCGTCGATTTAAATGCTGAACCAGCTAATCGGCCAATGCATCGATTGGCGGGCTCAATGTGGCTGGCTCCTGATTGAAGCGCTGCTGGCGCGCTGTACGGAAGCCGATTCGGGCGCGCGCAATGTCGCCAATTGCGGCACGCGCACCGCCTTAAACGACTTTAAACGCGCCCACCGCTTTGACCAGGGTTCCCGATTGATCTTCCATCAGTTGCGCCGCCGCCGCCGCCTGCTCGACCAGCGCCGCGTTTTGCTGCGTCATTTGATCCATCTGTTCCACCGCTTGATTCACTTGCGCTATCCCGGAACTTTGCGCGCGCCCGGCCGCGCTGATCTCGGCCATGATGTGCGTGACATTTGTCACGGAACCGACGATGTCGTCCATGGTTTTCCCCATCGTGCCGGCCAGCAGATTGCCCGCGTCCACCTTGGCGACCGAGTCGCCGATCAGGGCGGCGATTTCTTTTGCCGCAGCGGCCGAACGCTGCGCCAGATTGCGCACTTCGGTGGCGACGACGGCAAAGCCGCGCCCCTGTTCGCCGGCGCGCGCCGCCTCGACCGCCGCGTTCAAGGCCAATATATTGGTTTGAAACGCAATGCCGTCGATTACGCTGATGATATCGACAATCTTGTGCGAACTTTCCTTGATCGAGGTCATGGTGGCACTCACTTGCACCACCATTTGCCTGCCACGCGCGGCGACGCCGGCGGCCGACACGACCAGGGCGTTGGCCTGGTCCGCATTTTCCGAGTTTTGCCGGACCGTACCCGTCAGTTCGTGCATCGAGGCCGCCGTTTGCTGAAGGGAACTGGCCTGCGATTCGGTGCGGGCGGACAGGTCCGCGTTGCCATGGGCGATTTCCTGAGCCGAGCGGGCGATCAGGGTCGTGCTGTCGCGCACGTCTTGCACGACTGCCGCGAGACCCTGTCCGATGCCGTTGATGGCCAGCATCAGTTGACCGATCTCGTCGACGCGCGTCACCTTCACGCAGACGGTCAGGTCGCCACTGGCGAGTTGTTTCGCCGCATCCGTGGCCAGGCGCAGCGGAATACTCAGGCGCTGGCGCATGGTCCAGTACAGCAAGGCGCCCATTACCAGCATCAACATGAGGGCAATGCTTTGGTATAAATGGATCAGCGCGCTCGATTCCCTGGTGTACTCGTCGACATAGATGCCGCCCGCGACCACCCAATTCCAATTCTTCATGGGGAAAAACGCCACCACCTTTTCTCGCGACAGCGATTCGCCCCGTTCGGCGTTAATCCATGCGTAATGGATGACTCCCTGTTTGCGTTCAAGGATTTCTTTGATGAATTCATGGCCGTCCGCATCTTTTGAGGCGAGGATATTCTGCCCCTCTTTGAGCGGGTGCAGCACGAGATTGCCCAAATCCTTGCCTTGCCTGGCATCGAGGGCGTAGAAGTAACCGCTTTCGCCGATCGTCATGGCGCGTACCTTGGCCAGGATTTTCTGGGCCGACTCGGTAAAGTTGATGCCCACAAACAGGATGCCGATGACATTGCCGGCGCTGTCCTTGATGGGATCGTATTGGGTCATGTATTGCTTGCCAAACAGCATGGCATTGCCCACATAGCTATTGCCGGAAATGATTTTCTCATAGCCGGGATGCTGGTGATCGAGTTTGGTGCCAATCGCGCGTTCACCGTTTTCCTTTTTCACGGAAGTTGTCACGCGGATAAAATCCTCGCCCTGTTTGACGAAAATAGTGGCGACCCCGCCCGTCTGGCGCGTGAAACGGTCGGCCAGGGCAAAATTCAAATTCAATTCTTCGCCGCCCGCTTGCAATGATGGCGTGGCGAGTCCCGCCACGTCGACCGTTTTCGAGGCATCGATGGACATGGCGCCGGGCACGTCGCTGAGCAATACCTTGGCCAGGACGGCGATTTCGCTGCGCAGGTCGTTGTCGAAGGTGTCCAGCATCTCGACCACCATCTTGGTTTTTTCAGTGACATCGTGGGTGGCGGTGCGTTCGGCGCGCGCGGTGCTGGTATAGTCGATCAAGGCCATCAGGGACAGTAAAACGCCAGAAACAATGGTAAACGTCACCAGGGTCAGGCGCGCCCCGATACTCCAGGCGCGAAAATTAACCAATTTGCTCAACATACTGACTCCTGAGTGATATTTCCTGAATCTGGCCGGGGAATGCGCGGCCTTGGGCGCGCCGCTTTTCCCTTGGTGTGGCAGAGTGTGTTGAAGGCCATGCCCGGTAACGATGTTGTTTGCCTGATCTAGCGTAACACCAATACCGGAACCGGGCTGTGCAACAACACTTTCTGGGTCACGCTGCCGAGCAGCAAACCCTTGACGCCCTTGCGTCCATGCGACGCCATGGCGATCAAGTCGCACTGGCGGGCGCGCGCCGTATCGATGATGAGCTGGTGCGGATGGTCGGACTCCACTTGCACTGTGTCGCAGGCAACGCCGATTTCGCGGGCCGCCTGTTCTATCGTGGCCAGGAATTTTTTCGCGTGCATGTCGCTATCGCGGGCAAATTGTTCGCGCGTATCTTCCAGCATCTCGGTCTTGTAGGTGAACCAGTGGAATTGCGGGGTGACGTGGATGCCGGTCACCCTGGCCCCGGTTTCCTTGGCAAAACGCAGCGCTTGCCGGACGGCCGCGTCGGACACGCTGGAACCGTCGCTTGGTACCAAGATATGCTTGAACATGTTTTCTCCTGTGGGTAAGTGGGTTGTGGATGGTATGGCGTCCGGTGTGGGCGGCGCCATGCCCGCCAGGTCGAGCGCGTGGGCCAGCGCCAGGTCGAACGTGGCGTGGTGCACCAGGAACCATTGCGGCAACAGGGCCACGGCCTGGCGGCCGGTGGCGACGTCGCCGCGCAACACGTAGGGGTCGGCGTGGTGCAGGGCGCTCAAGACGCGCGCATGCTGTTCCAGGTGGGCGCGCAAGCCGGGCAGGGCGAGGCTTTCCATGGCCGCTTCCTCTTCCGCGAAATTGCGCTCGATGGCCGCCGTCAGGGCGCCGAAGCCGGCGCAAAATTGCCGGTCCGGGGTCTCGGCCAGGCGCGCCAATTCTTCAATCAAGGTGCGGTGCGCCTCATCCATCGCGGGAATGCCCAGCTCCATTTGCGCGGACCAGCAAAAGGTTTCCATGCCCGCTCTCCCGTCCATGCCGGGTCACCGGCGATTGGGCCAGTGTGGGCGCGCGCGCCATGGATTTCCTTGATGTACATTAAATAGCGCTGAGTGCGCTGACCTGCGCCGCCCAGGTCGCCCGGGATTCATCCAGGTAGTTGCCTTAAGTCAAGCCGAAGTGGCGAATCAGGCGCGTCTTGAGCCATTGCGTCAACAGCAGGTAAGCGCCCAGGATGCCCAGCAGCGCCGGCCAGTAGGCGCCCGGCAGAGCGACGAAGCCGAGCGCCGGCGCCAGCGGCGAGACGGGTAGCCACAGCCCGAAGGCGCAAATGGCCAGCGTGGTGGCCAGCAAGGGCCAACTGGGCTTGCTGTCGATGAAGGGCAATTTGCCGGTGCGGATCACATGCACCACCAGGGTCTGGGAGAGCAGCGATTCGACAAACCAGCCGGTCTGGAATAGTTGCGGGTGGCCCGCCGCAGCCAGGCCAAACCACAGCAGGGCGAAGGTCAGATAGTCGAACAGGGAGCTGAGCGGCCCCATGAAGAGCATGAAGCGGCCGATATTGCCAATGTCCCAGCGGCGTGGCTTGAGCATGAATTCGCGGTCGACATGGTCGGTGGCGACGGTGGTTTGCGAAAAGTCATAGAGCAGATTGTTGAGCAGGATTTGCACCGGCAGCATCGGCAGGAAGGGCAGGAAACTGCTGGCGCCGAGCATGCTGAGCATATTGCCGAAATTGGAACTGGCGCTCATCTTGATGTATTTACTGATATTGCCGAACACCTTGCGACCTTCGATGACGCCATCCTTGAGCGCCATCAGGCTTTTCTTGAGCAAGATGATGTCGGCTGATTCCTTGGCGATGTCGACCGCGCTGTCGACCGAGATGCCGACATCGGCCGCCTTCAGCGCCGGGCCGTCGTTGATGCCGTCGCCCAGATAGCCAAGCACATGGCCACGGCTTTGCAAGGCCCGGATCACGCGCGCCTTTTGCTGCGGCGCCAGCTTGGCGAAGATGGTCGTCGCCTCGGCCGCGCGCGCCAGTTGGGCCTCGTCCATGGCCTCGATCTCGGCGCCCAGCAGCACCGGCTCGAACGCCAGGCCGACGTGGCGGCAGACATGGCGCGTGACGGCAGCGTTGTCCCCGGTCAAGACCTTGACCGCGATGCCATACTGGCCCAGGGCCTTGATGGCTTCTTGCGCGCTATCCTTGGGCGGGTCGAGGAAGGCGATATACCCGACCAGCACCATGCCGGCTTCGTCGGCCGGGCTGAAGGCTTGCCCGGTGCGCGGCAAGTCCTTGTAGGCGATCGCGATCACCCTGAAACCATCCTGGTTCAAATCGTCGACCAGGGCGCCGACGCCGTGATGGGCGTCGAGTTCGACCAGTTCGTCGCCGCGCTCGGCCTGTGTACAGGCTTGCAACACTTCTTCGGCCGCGCCCTTGCAGATGAGGATGCGCGAGCCATCCCGCCTGGCCACCACCACCGACATGCGGCGGCGCTGGAAATCAAAGGGGATTTCATCGACCTTGCAAAATTCGGTGTCGGCCTGCAGCCTTTCATGCACGTCGACATACTTCAGCACGGCCACGTCGAGCAGGTTTTTCAAGCCGGTCTGGTGGAAGCTGTTCAGGTAAGCGTATTCGGCCACCTTGGCTGAATCGTTGCCGAAGATGTCTATATGTTTTTCCAATATCACGCGGTCTTGCGTCAAGGTGCCGGTCTTGTCGGTGCATAAGATATCCATCGCGCCGAAATTCTGGATCGCGTTCAAGCGCTTGACGATGACTTGTTTCTGGGACATCGCCAGCGCGCCCTTGGCCAGGTTGATCGTGATAATCATCGGCAGCATTTCCGGCGCCAGGCCGACGGCGACGGCGACGGCAAACAGCAGCGCCTGCAACCAGTCGCCCTTGGTAAAACCATTCACCAGCAACACCAGCGGCACCATGACCAGCATGAAACGTATCATCAGCCACACGAATTTGTCGATGCCGCGGTCAAAGCTGGTCAATTCGCGCTGGCCGGCGATGTCGGCGGCGACATGGCCGAAGGCGGTGCGGGCGCCAGTGGCGACCACCACGGCGCTGGCCGTGCCGCTCAGCACATTGGTGCCCATGAAGGCGATATTGCCCAGCTCCATTACGGCGACGCCCTCGACGGGGGTGGCGAATTTCTCGACCGGCAAGGATTCGCCCGTCAGCGCCGCCTGGCTGAGAAACAAGTCCTTGCAAGCGAGAATGCGCAAGTCGGCCGGCACGATATCGCCGGCCGACAGCAGCACGATATCGCCGGGCACGACCTGGGCCAGCGGCAAGTCGCAAGGGGAGGCGGGGGCGCCGCGCTCGCCGTCCGGCTGGCCCTGGCGCACGACCGTGACGGTGGTGCCAACCAAAGAGCGCAGGCGCTCGGCGGCCCGGTCGGAGCGGTATTCCTGGACAAACGATAGCAGCGACGAGAGTACCACTATCACGGCGATGACGAGCGCGCCCCAGGCCTGGCCGGTATAGAAATTGACCGCCGCCAGCGCCAGCAACAAGAGCGAGAGCGGGCTGGCCAGCAACGTCAGGAAGCGCCGCAGCGCGCCGCGCCGCACTTCATGGGCCACTGTGTTGGGGCCATATTGCCGCAGCCGGCGTTGCGCTTCCTCGTGGCGCAAGCCGGCCGCCGACGATTGCAATTGTTCCAGCGCGGCGTCGTGGGGCAGCGCGGCTATCTTTAGCAAGGCTGGGCCCGCGTCGGGATGCGCGGCGCCGCTGTCGTGGGGGGCGGGGGTGTCGGGCAAACGATCTTCCTTATTGGCTGGCGCCATTCCTGCAGGAACGGCGCGGTGTCGGTGTGGGGCGATACTAGGGAAATTAAGGGGAAATTTGTTTGATCCAGATCAAGTTTTCTATACAGTGGCCCGCCACGCGCAGCGTTTGATAGCCAGTGCGCGACAGCTTGCCCTCATGTCCACGCGCATGGCGCTTCTTTTATTATTTTTGATGTAGATCAAGGAAAACATCAGGGTGCTCGCACACACTGCTTGCCAGTGCCGCTTGCGGGGTTTTCGCAAGTGGAGTATGCCGGCCGCCAGGCTGCCGGCGAGCCCGAATCATCACCATCGACGCGCCGCAAGGCACAGTCCACACAAGGAGCTGCCATGCAAGCAATCGAATGGTCGGAGCATATGGCGCTGGGGGTGCCGGCCATGGATGCGGCGCACCGGGCCTTGCTGGCGCAACTGGCTTGTCTGGCTGAGGCCGGCGGCGATGCCTTCATGCTCGGCTACACGGCCTTGACGACAACGCTGGAGCGCGAATTCCGGGAAGAAGAGGTGCTGATGGCGCGCATCCATTATCCGCCGCGCCAATTGCACCGCGAACAGCATGCGCGGGTCTTGAATGGCTTGCGCCACGCCGATCCCTTCATGCGGCAAGGCGACACCGGGCCGGGGCGGGAAGTGGTGCAAATATTGCCGCGCTGGTTCTTGATCCATTTGTCGACGCTGGACCTGGAATTGTCGGTGGCGCTGGAATTGTCGGGCGCGCACCACCAGCGCCCGCCTGACGTCGCGCTGCGGGCCGAGCTGGCCCGCATGCTCTACCAGAACAGGATGGAGTGAGTACGCCGTCGTCGACCTGGTTCGCCTGGCTGCGCGGGTATTGGTGGTTAGTGAGCTTGCCCTTGCTGGCGGGCGCTGCATTCTGGCTGGCGCGCGCGGGCCGCTCCGACGCGCATATGTATATGACGCTGCCCGTCACGCGCGGCAATATCGAGCAAACCGTGTCGGCCATGGGCGTGCTGCAACCGCTGCAATATGTCGATGTCGGGACCCAGGTGACGGGCCAGTTGAAGGCCTTGCACGTCGATATAGGCGACCAGGTACGGGACAAGCAATTGGTGGCGGAAATCGATCCGACCTTGTTGCAAGCGAAGGCCGACGCCTCGGCGGCCAGCTTGCGCAATGCGCGCGCCCAGTTGCAAGACCGCGAAGCCCAGTTGCGCCTGGCGCGCCAGACGGCGCTGCGCAACGGTCAATTGTTGGCCCGCCTGGCCACCAGCGTGGAAACAGTCGAGCAGGGCGAGGCGGCCGAACGGCAGGCGGCGGCCCAGGTCGAGGCTTTCCGGGCGCAAATCGCGCAGGCACAGGCGCAATTGCTGTCCGACCAGGCCAATCTGCGCTATACCAGGATTTACGCGCCGATGGCCGGCACCGTGGTGGCGCTGCCGGCGCGCCAGGGCCAGACCCTGGTCGCCAGCCAGGCTGCCCCCACCATCATGCGCATTGCCGACTTGAACACCATGACGGTGTGGGCCCAGACCTCGGAAGCGGACGTGCCCAAGGTGAAGCTCGGCATGGCCGTGTATTTCAATACGCTGGGGCAGCCGGAGCGGCGCTGGGCCAGCCGCGTGCGGCAAATCTACCCGACCCCGGAAACGCTCAATAATGTGATCTTGTACGATGTACTGTTCGATATCGCCAATCCGCAACAAGTCTTGAAGCCGCAAATGAGCGCGCAAGTGTATTTCGTGCTGGCCGGCGCCAGCGACGCGCTGCTGGTGCCGGTGGCCGCGCTGCAGGCGCAAAAGCCGGGCAAGTCCGAGGGTAAGCCCAAGGGCGAGCCGTCCGCCGGGGCCAAGGCTTACACGGTGCGCGTGCTGCGCGGTGGCAAGATCGAGCAGCGCGCCGTCATGGTCGGCATCGCCACCCGCGTCTCGGCCCAGGTCTTGAGTGGACTGGCCGAGGGCGAGCAAGTGGTGGTCGGCCTGGCCGCGAGCGCGACCGGCCGGCATGGCGCCGCGCCGCTGCCGGGCGCCGCCCCGGCAATGGGCGGGGGCCGGCCGTGACGGTGGCGGCAGCGGAGGAGCCCTTGATCGACTTGCGCCGCTTGAGCAAGACTTTCCACAGCGGCGAGCTGGCGGTGAATATCTTGCAAGATATTTCGCTGACAATTTATGCGGGGGAATTCGTCTCCTTGATGGGCCAGTCCGGTTCCGGCAAGAGCACCTTGATGAATATCATCGGTTGCCTGGACCAGCCCTCGGGCGGCAGTTATCTGTTCCAGGGCCGCGATGTGTCGCGCCTGGGGCCGGACGAGCTGGCCGTGTTACGGCGCGATACCTTCGGCTTCATCTTCCAGCGCTACAACTTGATCGCCAGCGAAACGGCGAGCGCCAACGTCGAGATTCCCGCGATTTACGCGGGCGTGGCGCGCGCCGAGCGCGTGGCCCGCGCCCACAGCTTGCTGGGCACGCTGGGCTTGAGCGAGCGGCTCGACTATCTGCCCTCGCAATTGTCGGGCGGCCAGCAGCAGCGCGTCTCGATCGCGCGGGCTTTGATGAATGGCGGACGGGTGGTGCTGGCCGACGAGCCGACCGGCGCGCTCGACAGCAAGAGCGGTGCCGAGGTGGTGGCCTTGCTCAAGGATTTGCATGCCCGGGGCCATACCATCATCCTGATCACCCACGCGGCCGAGATCGCGGCCCAGGCCGAGCGCATCCTGGAAATCAAGGATGGCCGCATCGTCTCGGACCGGCCCTCGGCTGTGGCCGCGCACCTCAAACCGGCGCCGGTGGCCGCGCCGATGGCGCCGGCGACGCGGCTGGCGGTGGATGTGGTGGAAGCAGTGGCGATGGCGCTGCGCTCGCTGCGCATGAACTTGTCGCGCACCGTGCTGACCCTGCTTGGCATCATCATCGGGGTCGGCGCGGTGGTGGCCATGCTGGCGCTCGGCGATGGCAGCAAGCAGGCGGTGCTGGAGCGCATCGAGGCCATGGGCACCGACTTGCTGGTGGTGCGCCCGGGCGCGCCCGGCGTGCGCGGCAGCGGCGACCTGGCCTCCCTGGTGCCGGCCGACGCCGACGCCATCGCCGCGCTGCCCAATGTGCGCTATGCGGTGCCCGAGTATCCGGGCGCGGTGACGCTGCGGGTGGGCGAGAATGATTACCAGTCGAGCGCCACCTCGACCACGGCCGACTATATCTATGCCCACAACTGGCCGGTGGCGCGCGGCGCTTTTTTTGCGCCGACCGACGTCGACAGTTACGCGCCGGTGGTGGTGCTGGGTCAGACCGTGGCCAGCAATATCTTCCCGGATGGCGCCGAGGCGCTGGGGCGTTACATCTTGCTCAATAATATACCGTTCCAGGTGATCGGCGTGCTCGCCGCCAAGGGCGCCAATGCGATGGGCGGCGACATGGATGACGTGGTGCTGGTGCCTCTGAGCACGGCGCGCATGCGCCTGTTCGGCAAGCGCTACCTGCGCTCCATCACGGTGCAAGTGAATGACCCGGCCGCGATCGACCAGACCCAGGATGCGATCGGCGCCTTGCTGACGGGGCGTCACCTTAGCGTCGATTTCCAGATTCGCAATATGGCGTCCTTGCTGGAAAGCGCGACCCAGACCCAGAATACCCTGACCGTGCTGCTTGGCTCGATTGCCGCGATTTCCTTGCTGGTGGGCGGCATCGGCGTGATGAATATCATGCTGGTCTCGGTGACCGAGCGCACTCGCGAAATCGGCATCCGCATGGCGACCGGGGCCCAGATGCGCCATATCCTGTTGCAATTCATGACGGAAGCCTTGATGGTCTGCCTGTTCGGCGGCGTGCTGGGGGTGCTGGGCGGCTTGGCCGGCGCCTGGATCGCGGCCCGCTTCGGCTCGCCCGTGCTGTATTCCTTCGGACCGGTACTGCTGGCCTTCGGCAGCGCGTCGGCGGTGGGCTTATTGTTCGGCTTCTTGCCGGCGCGCCGGGCGGCCCGCCTGAACCCGGTCGTGGCATTGGCGGCCGAATGAGGGTGCGCACGAGAGCCTTGTCCTTGTTGCTGGCCGGCCTGCTGGCCGCCTGCGCTGCGCCGCGCGACGATGCCGTCACGCGCCCGGCGCCGGTCTTGGCGGGCGCCTGGGCCGGCGCGGTGCCGGTCGGCTCGGCCTGGCCGCAGCGCGACTGGTGGCGCGCTTACGGCAGCGCCGAACTGAATGCCCTGCTGCTTCAATTGCAAGACAATAATACCGATTTGCAAGGTGCGCTGGCGCGGGTGCGGCAAGCGCGCGCCGGCCTGGCCGTGGCCGGCGCCGACCTGGCGCCACAAGTGGCAGTGGGCGCGGGCGCCGTGCGCGCCAAGGCCAGGGGCGCGGACGCGGCAAACCTGTTCAGCATCACGCCACAACTGAGTTATGGCTTCGATTTATGGGGCGGCGCGGGCGCGGCCCGGGACGCGGCGCGGGCCGCACTGCAATCTAGCCTGTACGCGCAAGAAGCGCTGCGCCTGAGCTTGAGCGCCGCCACCGCCGCCACTTATTTCGAGATCTTGTCGCTCGACGAGCGCATGGTGTCGGCGCGCGCCGGCCTCGATAACGCGCGCACCTTGCTGGCGCTGGTGCAAGCCCAGGCCGACGCCGGCAAGGTGGCGGCGCTGGAATTGGAGCAACAACTGGGCGTGCTGGCCGCCGTCGGCGCCGCGCTGCCGCCTTTGGCGCAGCAGCGCCGCCAGAAGCTCGACGCGCTGGCCGTGCTGCTGGGGCGCGATCCGTCGGCGTTTGCGCTGGCGCCGGCCAGCTTGCGCGGGGTGAACCTGCCACCCGTCGGCGTCGGCTTGCCGTCCGAGTTGCTGCGGCGCCGGCCCGACATCGGCCGCGCCGAAGCCGACCTGGCCGGTGCCAGCGCGAATATCGCCGTGGCCCGGGCGGCTTTCTTCCCGCAAGTGACGCTGGGCGCCCAGGCTGGCGCCAGCGGCGCCACGCTGGCCGGCCTGAGCAGCGGTACTTATTTGGTCGGCGTGAATCTGCTGGCCACCGTGTTCGACGGCGGCCGCCGCGCCGGCCGGCTGGAAGCGGCCCGGGGCCGCCAGCAAGAATTGTTGGCGGCCTATTCCGGCGCGATCTTGCAAGCCTGCGCCGACGTCGAAGATGCGCTGGCCGGCGCCGCCCAGTTTGCCGCCCAGGATGCCTTGCAGCGCCAGGCCTTAGAGCATGCGCAGCAAGCCTACCGCATTGCCGAAGTGCAATACCGGCTGGGGCGGACCGGTTTTGCCAGCGCGCTCGAGGCCCAGCGCGCGCTCCTGGCCGCGCAAGCGGCGACGGACGGGCCGCGCCTGGCCCGCTTCGAGGCGAGCGTCGCGCTCTTTCTGGCGGCCGGCGGCGGCTGGTGAAGACGGCAGCACATTGATATTGCCGTGGTAACATTTCTGTGTCAGCATACACGCGGACCATGACTTCATGGTCCGAGCCAGGGGAGGGCAGCATATGCGCGATCGGCGCGTTCGGCAGCGACTGCAGCAACACGGTGGGCCGCGCGACGCGGTCGCGCACCGTCCATGACGGCGCTGTCAGTCGAATTGCGGCGCGCGCAAGCGCAATTGCGCGACCTGGAACGCTATTTGCAACTGGGGAGCTGGGAATTGCTGCCGAGCGGACAATTTCTGTTCTGGTCGGCCCAGGCGGCCCACGTTGCCGGCCTGATGCCGGCCAGCTTCGATGACTTCCTTGCGTTGGTTCCGGCCGGCGAGCGGGCGGCGCTGGCGCTGGCCTGCGACCGGGCGCTGGGCGGCGCCGCGCTCGACCTGGAACACCGCTTGCTGCGCCCGGACGGCAGCTTGCGCGAGGTGCATACGCGGGCCCGCTTCGACGCGGGGCGGCAATGCCTGCTCGGCAGCCTGCACGACATCACGCCGGACAAGCAGGCGGCGGCCCTGATCAGCCGCCGGCTCGAGCGCCTGAGCGCCACGCTGGAAAGCATCACCGACGGTTTCTTCACGCTCGACCGGGACTGGCATTTCACCTATCTGAACCGGGCCGCTGAGCGCCTCTTGCAGCGCAGCCGGCAGGAGTTGCTGGGCGCCATGGTCTGGGATGAATTCAAAGAAGCCATTGGCGGCCCCTCATATCTGGAATACCAGCGCGCGCTGCGCGACAATTGCCCGGTCGCGTTCGAGGAATATTACGCGCCGCTGGGGCGCTGGCTGGACGTGCGCGCCTATCCGTCCGAGGAAGGCCTGGCGGTGCATTTCCGCGACATCAGCGAAGGCAAGCGGGCCGCGCTGGCGCTGACACGCTCGAACCGCGCGCTGCAATTGCTGAGTCGCTGCAACCAGGTGTTGATGCGGGTCGGCCAGGAAGCCGAATTGATTGAGCGGATTTGCCGCGTCGCCATCGAGGCGGGCGGCTATGGCATGGCGTGGGTCGGCTATGCCCGCGATGACGGCAGCATCAGCCTCGAAGCCCACGCCGGCAACGCGGCGGGCGCCGCTTACCTGAAAACGCTGGGCTTGAGCTGGTCCGAGCACGACCCGGCCGGGCGTACGCCGGCCGGCCGGACCATCCGCTCCGGCGTGCCGCAAGTGTGCGTGGACATCACCGCCGACGCCAGCCTGGCGCCATTCCTCGACCCGGCCTGCCCGTACCGGGGCGCCGTGTATCTGCCGCTGGCGCACCAGGGCCGTCCATTCGGCTTGCTGTGCCTGTATTCGGCCGAGGCGCTCACCGAGACTGAGGAAGAAATCAGTTTGTTGCAGGAATTGGCCGACAATCTCGCCTTTGGCATCAGCAATATCCGCGTGCGCGAAGAGCGCGGCCGTATCGAGGCGGCCGTGCTGAAAGTGGCGGCCAGCGTGTCGGCCAGCGGCGGCGACAGTTTTTTCGAGCAATTGGCGCGCAATATGGCCGAAGCGGTCGGCGCCGAAGCGGCCGTGGTGGCGCGCCTGCTGCCGACCGAACCGGCCAGCGTGCGCACCGTCAGCGCCGTGCTGCGCGGCCAGAGGATAGATAATTTCGAGTACGCGCTGGCCGACAGCCCTTGCGCCAGCGCGCTGCGGAACCGCTATTGTCTGGTGCCGGACGCGCGCCAGCGTCCCTTCAGCTTGCCGTCAACGGCGCTGGCAGGATTCCAGGCTTACGGCGGCTGGCGCCTCGATAGCGCCGACGGCGAGCCGCTCGGTTTGCTGTTCGTGCTCTTTCGCGAACCGCTCAAGCACGCCGATTTCATCAGCACCACCCTGCAAATTTTCGCGGCGCGCGCGGCCGGCGAACTGGAACGCCAGGATGCCGACGCGCGCATCCGGGCCCAGGCATCCGTGCTCGACAAGGCGCAAGACGCGATCGTGGTGCGCGACCTCGACGATCGTATCCTGTTCTGGAACAAGAGCGCCGAGCGCCTGTATGGCTGGAGCCGGGGCGAGGCGCTGGGGCGCCCGCTCGACACCTTGCTGGGCGACGACCCGGCCGCGCTGCGGGCGGCCGCCGCGCGGGTATTGCAATGCGGCGACTGGAGCGGCGAAATCACGCGCCGCGACAAGGCTGGCAAGACGCTGACGGTGGAAGCGCGCTGGACCCTGGTCAACCATGATGATGGCCGGCCCAAGACGATCCTGTCGATCGAGACCGACGTCAGCGGGCGCAAGGAGGCCGAGCGGGAAATCCGCCACCTGGCGTTTTACGATGCCTTGACCGGTTTGCCGAACCGGCTCTTGATGCTGGACCGCCTGCAGCATGCGCTGGCCGTCACGGGACGCGGCGGGCGAGCCGGCGCCTTGCTGTATATCGACCTGGATAATTTCAAGACCTTGAACGAGACGCTGGGCCACGACAAGGGCGATTTGTTGCTGCGCCAGGTCGGCGCGCGGCTAAGGGAAACGGTCGACCAGGGCGATACCGTGGCCCGTTTCGGCGGCGACGAATTCCTCGTGATGCTGGAGAACCTCAGTGAAGAGCCGGGCCTGGCGGCGGCCCGCACCGAAGCCGTCGGTGAGACCATCCTGGCCGCGCTGAAGCGGCCGTTCTTGCTCGACGGCTACGAACACTACAGTACCAGCAGCATCGGCGCGACCCTGTTCGACGGCCAGCACAGCAACGTCGGCGAATTGCTCAAGCGGGCCGACCTGGCCATGTACCAGGCCAAGGGTGCGGGCCGCAACACCCTGCGCTTCTTCGACCCGGACATGCAGACGGCAGTGCTGCAGCGCGCCGCCCTGGAAGCGGACTTGCGGCGCGCCCTGCAATTGCTCGAATTCGATTTGCATTACCAGCCGCAGCTCGACAGCGCCGGCCGCGTCACGGGCGCCGAGGCGCTGGTGCGTTGGAACCATCCGCAACGCGGCATGGTGTCGCCGGCCGCCTTCATCCCGCTGGCCGAGGAAAGTGGCTTGATCTTGCCGCTCGGGCACTGGGTGCTGGAAACGGCGTGCGTGCAACTGGCGCGCTGGGCCGGGCGCGCCGGTACCGGCCACTTGAGCGTGGCGGTGAACGTCAGCGCGCGCCAGTTGCGCCAACCGGGCTTTGCCGCCGAAGTGCTGGCGGTGCTGGCCGAGACCGGCGCGGCGCCGGAAAAACTCAAGCTGGAATTGACGGAAAGCTTGCTGGTGGACGATATTGACAACACGATCGCCAAGATGGGCGCGCTGAAGGCGGCCGGGGTCGGTTTTTCACTCGACGATTTCGGCACCGGTTACTCTTCGCTGGCGTATCTGAAACGCTTGCCGCTGGACCAGTTGAAGATCGACCAATCGTTCGTGCGCGATGTGCTGAACGACCCGAACGACGCCGCCATCGTGCGCACCATCGTCGCGCTGGGCCAGAGTTTCGGCCTGGCCGTGATTGCCGAGGGCGTCGAAACGGAGCCCCAACGCGCCTTCCTGGAAGAAAACGGTTGCCATGCCTACCAGGGTTATCTGTTCAGCCGGCCCCTGGCGGCCGAGCAATTCGAGGCCTTCATGATGACCCGCAGTTGAGCGCGGCCACGATGGCTGACGGGCAAACAGATGAGGCGCAAACCTTGCGCCAGGTGGCGCTGGCCAGCTATGGCAGCTTGTTCTTGCGCGGCAAGCTCGATCTGGAGGCCTGGTATCGCCATGCCATCTTTTGGGATGCGCGCTTCGCCTTCCGCGATCGGGCCGGGCGGCGCTTGCTTGCCGCCGACTTCACGCAGTGGCTGGGAAGCTTGCGCGCGCAGGGCGCGCTGCGCCTGTCGCTGCACCCGGCCGCCGCTTTGCCGGACCCGGCCAGCGTGGACGTGGAGTGGGGCACGCGCATGCTGATCGTGCATTTTCCCGGGCGCTGGCAATGCTGGGCGGCGGGAACCGAGCGTGCGCGCGATGCCGGCGACTATCCTGATGCAAGCTATTATGCCGGCGCCCTCGATGCTTATTGGCTGTTGGGCGAGGTGGGCGCCGCGCCGCCGCTTCCGCAAACGGATTGGCGGGCATTGGCCGAGACCATCCAGGCCGACCTGGATCTGGAGCGCCACCCTCTGGGCCTCGGGCCCACGGCGCCCGCTTACGCGCCGTATGTGGTGGCGGGGCGCGCCGATTTGCCGGCCTGGGCCAGATTGCCGCTGATCCCCGATTCGCCGCAACTGCCGCTGCCGCACTGCCTGCTGGCGGTGCTGGGCGCGCAGCGCGGCCGCTACAGCAATGACATGAACCCGAAGAACGAAAACAGCGCCTATCACGCTAGCGCGCAAGTGGCCGACGAGATGGATGACTGGGTTGCGCGCTGCGATAGTTGGTACGCCGAAGTGCAATTGCGGGCCGCGAATGAATTGCGCTGGGGCGGCGCCACGGGCGGCGACGCCACGCTGGAACGCCTGCATGATGCGCCGGTGCCGGCCGCGCCCGCCGCCGCGCCGGCGCCAACCTCGGCCCCGGTCGAGCCCGCACCCCTTGCGGGCAAACCCTCGGCATGGAGCGCCACCGCCGGCATGTTCGTCGCCTCGCTAGTCTTGACGGCCCTGGTGCTGGCCTGCGCCCACATCATTGCCGGCTTGCCGTGGCTGGCCCTGCCCATCTGGGCGCTGGCGATGATATTCATCAAGTATCGGAAAAACTAGCCATGCCGCAGGCCGGGCAAGCATTCCAATTTCTGATAATCAATGCCGCCAATTTTCCAGTTTTGTAGTAAAATTTCAGGTCTATGTGAGGCGAGAGCGTGTCTCCCACCTGGATTCGCATTTTTTCCCCAATTGTATTGAGTATTGTCATAAGTTTTGTAGTCTTCCTACAAAACTGTCGTGTTTTCTGATAGTCGGTATCAGGTATGAGGTATCACATTAACCAGGCGCACTGGTAGCATCGCGATGACAGCCTCCGGGCGCGCCGCCTTGGATTGGTTGAGATGCAATTTTCGAATGACTTTAAAGATGAACTGCTGAGCCGGGATATCCGCCAACTGGGCCGCCTGCTGGGCGATGCCATCCGCGCCCACCAGGGCGAGGCGGCGTTTCACGGCATCGAACATATCCGCCAATGCGCGATCCGTTTCCGCCGCGACCAGGACCAGGGCGCAGGCGGCGAACTGGCCGACGCGCTGCGCGCCCTGACGCAAGAGCAAACCATCCAATTGATACGCGCCTTCAGTTATTTCTCGCTGCTGGCCAATATCGCCGAAGACCAGCACCACAGCCGCCGCACGCGCGCCCACCTGATCGCCGGCTCGCGCCCGAAAGGGGGCAGCCTGGCGCACGCGCTCGATGGCGTGTTCGCCGCCGGCCAGGGCGAGGCGCTGGAGCGCTTCTTCGAACAAGCCAATATCAGTCCCGTGTTCACGGCCCATCCAACCGAAGTGCAGCGCAAGAGTATCTTGAATTGCCAGATGGCGATCGCGCGCCTGCTCAACGAGCGCGACCGCATGCAATTGACGCCCGAGGAAAGCGAACAAAACGACGCGGCGCTGGGGCGTGGCATCGCCACTCTGTGGCAAACCCGCTTGCTGCGCACCAGTAAACTGACGGTGATGGATGAAGTGGAAAACGGCTTGTCTTTTTTCGACAAGACCATCCTGACGGAATTGCCGAACTTGTACGGCTCGCTCGAAACCATGCTGGCCAGGCATGATGCGCGCTGGGAGGAGGCCGAATTGCCGACCTTCATGAAGGTGGGCAGCTGGATAGGCGGCGACCGCGACGGCAATCCCTACGTCACTGCCACGGTCTTGCGCGCCACCTTGCAACGCCAGGCCCACACTGCGCTCGATTTTTACCTGTCCGAATTGCTCAAGCTGGCTTCGCAATTGTCGCTGGCGCAGATACTGACTGATTGCAGCGCCGCCGTGCGGCAATTGGCCGAGCGCTCCGCCGACCCTTCGCCGCACCGCCTGGACGAGCCGTACCGGCGCGCCATCTACGGCATCCACGCGCGCCTACAGGCGGGCCGCCTCGGCGCCTCGGCGCCGCCACCCTACGCATGCGCGGCCGACTTGCTGGCCGACCTGGACCTGGTCCACGCATCGCTGCTGCAACACGGCGCCAAGGCGCTGGCGCGCGGGCGCCTGCGCCGGCTGCGCCGGGCCGTGAAGGTATTCGGCTTCAGCCTGGCGCCGCTCGACTTGCGCCAGAATTCGGATGTGCACGAGCGCGTGGTCGGTGAATTATTTGCCCGCGTGCGCCCGGAACTGGTGTACGCCGACCTCAATGAGGAGGGCCGCATCGCGCTGCTGCTGGCCGACTTGGCGTCGCCGCGCCTGCTGGTGTCGCCTTACCTGACGTATTCCGCAGAAACCACGTCCGAGCTCGACATTTTCCGCGCCATCAAAGAAGCGCACCAGCAATACGGGCCGCAGTCTGCGCCCAATTGCATCATCTCGAAGGCGGCCAGCGTGTCGGACTTGCTGGAAGTGGCGCTGCTGCTCAAGGAAGTGGGCTTGCTATCGCCGGCCAAGGGTACGCTGGACGTCAATATCATCCCCCTGTTCGAGACCATAGACGATTTGCGGCGCGGCGCGGCCATCATGGCGCGCGCCTTCGGCTTGCCGCTGTATCGCACCTTGCTGGCATCGCGCAAGCACGAGCAGGAAGTCATGCTCGGTTATTCCGACAGTAACAAGGATGGCGGTTTCCTGACCTCGGGCTGGGAATTGTACAAGGCGGAAATCGCGCTGGTTGCCGTGTTCCAGCAGCATGGCGTGCAATTGCGCCTGTTCCACGGGCGCGGCGGCTCGGTCGGACGCGGCGGCGGTCCCAGTTACGAGGCGATCCTGGCCCAGCCGGCCGGCGCCGTGCAAGGGCAGATCCGCTTGACGGAGCAGGGCGAGGTCATCACCGCCAAGTATGCCAATCCGGAAGTGGGCCGGCGCAACCTGGAAGTGATGGTGGCCGCCACCATCGAAGCGAGCTTGTTGCAAGCGCGCCAGCCGGCGCCACGGCCGGCCTTCCTGGCCGCGATGGAAGCCTTGTCGGAGCAGGCGCTGCGCACTTACCGCGCGCTGGTATACGAAACGCCAGGCTTCGAAGAGTATTTCTGGGAATCGACGGTGATCGCGGAAATCGCCGCCCTCAATATCGGCAGTCGCCCCGCCTCGCGCAAGAAGTCGACCTCGATCGAAGACTTGCGCGCGATTCCCTGGGTCTTGAGCTGGGCCCAGTGCCGCTTGATGCTGCCGGGCTGGTTCGGCTTCGGCTCGGCCGTGCAACACTTCCTGCGGGGCGACCCGGTGCAAGGCCTGGCGCTGTTGCGCGAGATGCAGCGCGACTGGCCATTTTTTGCCACCACGCTGTCGAATATGGACATGGTGCTGGCCAAGACCGACCTGGCCATCGCCAGCCGTTACGCGGGCCTGGTCAAGGATGTGGCGCTGCGCGAAGCGATTTTCGAGCGCATCCGTTCCGAACACCAGATGACGGTGGAAGCCTTGATGGCCATCACCGGCCAGAGCGAATTGCAGGAATCGAATCCCTTGCTGCAGCGCTCGATCCGCCACCGCTTCCCGTATATCGACCCGCTCAACCACGTGCAAGTCGAACTCTTGCAGCGCTTCCGCGACGGTTGCCAGGATGCCGCCACCCGCACCGGCATCCACCTGTCGATCAATGGCATCGCGGCCGGCTTGCGCAATAGCGGGTAAAAAAATACAAACAAGACGCCAGCATAGGCGCCGCCAAGTACTTTCCATCACCACGAGACAAGGATAAAAATATGACAACCATGCTAAGAGCCACCAAGATCGTGGCAACCATCGGACCGGCTTCCAGCGACCTGGCCACCCTGATCAAGATGATCAAGGCCGGCGTGAATGTGGTGCGCCTGAATTTCTCGCATGGCAAGGCGCAAGACCATATCGACCGGGCCGCGCTGGTGCGCCAGGCGGCGGCCCATTGCGGGCGCGAAGTGGCCATCATGGCCGACTTGCAAGGCCCGAAAATCCGCGTCGGCAAATTCGAGCACGGCAAGATCCAGCTGGAAAACGGCGACAAGTTCATCCTCGACGCCGCTTGCGAACTCGGCAACCAGGAGCGGGTCGGCCTCGATTACAAGGAATTGCCGCGCGACTTGAAGCCGCTTGATGTCTTGCTGCTCAACGATGGCTTGATCGTGATGGTGGTCGATAGACTCATCGGCAGCGCGATCCACACCACGGTGCGCATAGGCGGCGAATTGTCGAACAATAAGGGCATCAACCGCCAGGGCGGCGGCTTGACGGCGCCGGCGCTGACGGCCAAGGATATGGAAGACGTCAAGACGGCCATGAGTTTCCAGGCCGATTATGTGGCCGTATCGTTTCCGAAAAACGCCACCGACATGGTGATGGCACGCCAACTGGCCAATATCGCCGGCGAACAATATGAGCACAAGCCCTTGATGATCGCCAAGATCGAGCGCGCCGAAGCCATTCCGGCGCTGCAGGAAATCCTCGACGCCTCGGACGGCATCATGGTGGCGCGCGGCGACCTGGCCGTGGAAGTGGGTAACGCGGCCGTGCCGGCCCTGCAAAAACGCATGATCAAGATGGCGCGCGCTTCCAACAAGCTGGCCATCACGGCCACCCAAATGATGGAATCGATGATCGTCAATGCGGTGCCGACGCGGGCCGAAGTGTCCGACGTGGCCAACGCGGTGCTGGACGGCACCGACGCCGTGATGACGTCGGCCGAGACGGCGTCCGGGCGCTACCCGATCGAAACGGTGGAGGCGATGGCTGCCATTTGCATCGACGCGGAGAAATGGGATAGCTGCAAGCTCGACGCCGATTTCCTGAACATGCCCTTCACCCGCATCGACCAGTCGATTGCTTATGGCGCCCTGTTCACGGCCCACCACTTGCGCGTGAAAGCCATCGTCACCCTCACCGAATCGGGTTCGACGGCGCTGTGGATGAGCCGCCACCACATCGATATCCCCATCCTGGCCATGACGCCGAGCATCGCCACCCAGCGCAAGCTGGCGCTGTACCGCAACGTCAGCACGTTGGAATTGACGGGCATACGCGAGCGCGACGCGGCCTTGAAGGCGGCCGAGGATTTGCTGCTGGAACACCATGTGGTGGCGCGCGGCGACACCGTGGTGCTGACCTGGGGCGAACCGATGGGCGAGGTGGGTGGCACCAATTCGCTTAAAATCATGAAAATCGGCGCTCATTGAGTGCCGGCTTTTTACTTTTAACGCATCCAAGGAAGTCATCATGAGTGTCATCGTAGAAATTTTTGGCCGCGAAATCATCGATTCGCGCGGCAATCCGACCGTGGAATGCGACGTCTTGCTGGAATCGGGCGCTACCGGCCGTGCCGCCGTGCCCTCAGGCGCCTCGACCGGATCGCGCGAAGCGCTCGAATTGCGCGACGGCGATATGCAGCGCTATCTCGGCAAGGGCGTCTTGAAAGCCTGCGAGAATATCAATACCGTCATCAGCGACGTGCTCAAGGGCCTGGAAGCGCACGAGCAAGCCTTCGTCGACCGCATGCTGATCGAACTCGACGGCAGCGACGACAAGAGCCGGCTGGGTGCCAACGCGATGCTGGCCGTGTCGATGGCGGTGGCCAAGGCCGCCGCGCAAGAATCGGGCTTGCCCCTGTACCGTTATTTCGGCGGCTCGGCGGAAATGCGCATGCCGGTGCCGATGATGAACGTGATTAACGGCGGCGCCCACGCTGACAACAATCTCGATATCCAGGAATTCATGATCATCCCGGTCGGCGCCCCTTCGTTCAAGGAAGCCGTGCGCTATGGCGCGGAAGTGTTCCACACTTTGAAAAAAATCCTGCAAAAGAAGGGCTTGACCACGGCCGTGGGCGACGAAGGCGGTTTCGCGCCCTCGGTAGCCAGCCATGAAGAAGCGATCAAGCTGATCATCCAGGCCATCGAAGAAGCCGGTTACCAGCCGGGCACGCAAATCGCGCTGGGTCTCGATTGCGCCGCCAGCGAGTTTTACAAAAACGGCAAATACGAGCTGGAAGGGGAGGGCTTGAGCTTGAGCGCGACCGAGTTCACCAATCTGCTGGCGACCTGGTGCGAGAAATATCCCATCATCTCGATCGAAGACGCGATGGCCGAAGGCGACTGGGAAGGCTGGGCGATTTTGACGGAAGCGCTGGGCAAGAAGGTGCAATTGGTCGGCGACGATTTATTCGTCACCAATACCGCGATCCTGAAGGAAGGCATACAGAAGGGCATCGCCAATTCGATCCTGATCAAGATCAACCAGATCGGCACCCTGACGGAAACCTTTGCCGCGATTGAAATGGCCAAGCGCGCCGGTTACACGGCCGTCATTTCGCACCGCTCCGGCGAGACGGAAGACTCGACCATCGCCGACATCGCCGTCGGCACCAACGCGTTGCAAATCAAGACCGGTTCGATGTCGCGTTCGGACCGCATGGCCAAGTACAACCAATTGCTGCGCATCGAGGAAGAACTGGGCATCGCCACTTCCTACGCGGGGCGCGACGCCTTCAACTTGAAGTAAGCTCGCCTGTCAAAAGGGGGGAAGCGCGGACCGGCCCTTGAAAAAAATCCCGGTGCGCAAGCCCTGCTTTTCCCCGCTGCGGTGCGGGCGCCCCCCGTGCCAGCATAGGTGTTCAAGCACGCTCTTGCCTGTCCAGCCATTTTCCATCCTCCCCCCACACACACAACCCCTGTCGCTTGCGAAAGGGGAGTTGTCAGGCCTGGATTTACCCGGGTTTTTCGCCATTTTCTTTCATGCCTGTGTTTGGATAATCGCGGCGCCAGCCCGTGCGCCGCGCTCTCCGGTTGCAGAAGCGCGACAAAAAAAACGCCGCGCGATGCCGCGACAAGGAGAGATTGCCTTTCATTGCCAAGTGGCTTAAAATTGTTCGAGCGCGGCGGAAACGCGATAGCGCTGCGCCATATCGACTGCATGCCCAACCAATGAGGACAGTCCATGAACCACATCTATCGCCTGGTCTGGAGCGGCCGCCATGGCCAACTGGTCGCCGTCAGTGAAGCGGCCCGCGCTGGCGGCAAGGCTGGCCCAACATCGGCCGGCGTCGTCGGCGCCTTGCTGGCCGGCGCGCTACTGGCGGCCGGCGCGCAAGCGGGCGTCGTCGCTACCTTGCCCGGCGGCGGCCAGGTCAGCGCCGGGCTCGCCCATATCAGCCAGGACGCCAATACCCTGACGGTGCGCCAGGAAACAGCGCGCGCGGCGATCAATTGGCAGACTTTTTCCATCGGCGCCAACGCGACGGTCAATTTTCTCCAGCCCGATGCGGCGGCCGTCATCTTGAACCGCGTGGTCGGCAATGAGCAATCGCTCATTTCGGGGGCGCTGAACGCCAACGGCCAAGTCTTTCTGTTGAACGCCAACGGCGTGTTATTCAGCGGCGCGGCGCGGGTCAACGTGGGCGGCCTGGTGGCTTCCACATTGACCATGAGCGACGCCGATTTCATGGCTGGCCGCACGCTCTTTAGCGGGCATGGCGGCGCCAGCGTCATCAACTTTGGCGCGCTTAACGCCGCCGACGGGGGCTATGTCGCGCTGTTGGGGCAGCAAGTGAAAAACCAGGGCTCCATCACGGCCCGCCTCGGCAGCGCCATCCTGGCGGCGGGCGGTCGTATCAGCCTGAATTTCAATGGCGACTCGCTGCTTGGCGTCACCGTCGACGAAGGCAGTTTGAACGCGCTGGTGGAAAATCATCAGGCGATTCGGGCCGACGGCGGCCTGGTGGTGCTGAGCGCTCGGGCGGTCGACAATCTGCTGGCCGGGGTGGTCAATAATACCGGCGAGGTACGCGCCCAGAGCGTGCTCGAACGGGCCGGGAAAATCTACTTCCTGGGCCAGGGCGGCGCCGTGGAGGTTGGCGGCACGCTCGATGCAAGCGCGCCCAATGGCGGCCGTGGCGGCTTCATCGAGACTTCGGGGCCGCGCGTAAAAGTGGCCGACGGCGCGGCGATCAGCACCAGGGCGGCGCGCGGCGCGCAAGGCGTCTGGCTGATCGACCCGGTCGATTACACGATTGCTGCCAGCGGCGGCGATATGAGCGGCGCGGCGCTGTCGAGTGCCCTGGCCGGCAGCTCCGTGGTGATCCAGAGCAGCGGCGGCGGCAGCGGCGTGGCCGGCGATATCAACGTCAACGATGCCGTCAGTTGGAGCAGCAATAACACGCTCACCCTGAGCGCCTACCGCAATATCAATGTCAACCGCGCGCTCACGGCCAGCGGCGCGCTTGGCAAACTGGCGTTGGAGTTTGGACAGGGCAGTCCGAATAGCGGCAACCCGGCAACATTGTCGCTGGGACTGGCGGCGGGTGGCTTTGCCGGACAAATCAATTTGCAAGCGGGGAATAATTTCACCACCAAATTGGGCAGCGACGGCGCGACCATGGCGTATACCGTGTTGACCGGCCTGGGCGCCGCCGGCAGTACCACGAGCCTCGATTTGCAGGGGGTAAACGGCAACCTGGGTGGCAACTATGTGCTCGGCGCGGACCTCGACGCCAGCGCCAGCCTGGGCGCCGGCTTCACCCCGCTCGGCGATGGCGGCACGCCGTTTTCCGGCCTCTTCAACGGCTTGGGGCACACCATTTCCAATCTGACGGTGGCGCAGCCGGGACGCGACTTTGTCGGTTTATTCGGCAAGAATACGGGCCATATCAGCAACCTCATATTGGACACGGTCAGCGCGACCGGGATGGCGAACGTGGGTGGCCTGGTCGGCTATCAGACTGGCGCCGGGGTGATCAGCAACGCGGCCGTGCTGCATGGCGCCGTCACCGGCCATGCCAATGTCGGCAGCTTGATCGGACAAATGGATGGCGGCACCCTGGCCGGCAGTTACGCCTCGGGCAGCGTGAGCGGTGATCTCGGCGGCAGTGTCGAAATCGGCGGCTTGATCGGCTTTTGGAATAATCCGCCCGGCATGAGCATTAGCAACAGTTATTACAATCTGGGCGCCACCACGGTCAGCGTCAACGGCGTCGACAAATCGAGCCAGGTCACCGTCGGCGGCTTGTACAGCCCACAATTCACGGCATGGATCGGCGCCGGGCGCCAGGCTTTCGCCAACCCGGCCGCCTATTTCACGCTAGACGGCAGCGACGGCAGTTATCTGCTGAGCAGCGCGAACGACTTGAAGAACCTGCTGGCGTTTGCCGACAGCGGTACGCTGACGTTCAAGCTTGGCGCCGATATCGACGTCGCCGCCGTGCCCGGCTGGCACTTGCCATGGCTGAGCGCCGCCTTGAAGGGAAATAATCATGCGCTCAGCAATCTGGACGACGATCAATCCTACAACAGCTTGCAAGGCCTGGTCGGCTTTCTGACCGCCTCGATCGACCACCTGACCGTGGGCGGCATGGTGAAGGGCAATCAAAGCGTGGGCGGGATGGCCGGTTTCACGCGGGCGGCCATCAGCGACAGCGTTTGCCAGGTCGACGTGACGGGGCAAAACGCCTACGTCGGCGGCCTGGTCGGCTTCACTTACAACGCCAGCATCGTCAATACGACGACCACGGGCGCGGTGAGCAGCCCGGGGGCTGGCGGCAGCGTCGGCGGCTTGATCGGCTACGCCGGCTTCACCGGCATCTCGAATAGCCACGCGAGCGGCAATGTAGCGGGCGCGGGCGCCGTTGGCGGCCTGGTGGGCGGCTCGAACGGCAGCACCATCAATGGCAATAGTTCGGCCTCCGGCAGCGTGACGGCCACCGGCAGCAGCGTTGGCGGCCTGGTGGGTTCCTCGTATGGCTCGACCGTGAGCGCCAGCGGCGCCAGCGGCGCGGTCAGCGGCGACACCCAGGTCGGCGGCTTGATTGGCTGGGCCTATAGTTCCAGCATCGCCAATACCACGCACTCGGGCGGCGCGGTGCATGGCAATGGCTCGGTCGGGGGATTGGTCGGCACCAATACCGGCGGCAGTCAAATCAGTGCCAGCAACGCCAGCGGCGCTGTCAGCGGCGCCAGCACGGTCGGCGGCCTGGTCGGCGATAACAGCGCCGGCATCACGGGCAGCCATGCCAGCGGGACGGTGGCGGCCACGGGGGATCAGGCCGGCGGCCTGGCTGGCCTGAACAGCACCTGGGGCGGCACGGTCACGGCCAGCTACGCCAGCGGAACGGTATCCGGTCGCAATAGCGTGGGCGGCCTGGTGGGGCGCAATGACAATACCTGGACCACGACCAACGGCCGCCCGGTGGACGCCAGTTATGCAAGCGGCGCCGTGACGGCTTCGGGCACCTCGGTCGGCGGACTCGTCGGTTCGTGGGACGATCCCTCGTCCATCACCAATAGCCATTACAACGTCGATGCCGTGAACGTCACCGTGGGCGGCCTCAACCAGTCGAATCAGGTCAGCCTGGGTGGCTTGTATGGCGCCCAATATGGCGCGTGGATGGTGGGCGGGCGGGTCGCGCTCAATCCGCTCGTCTATTTCGGCGCGGCCGACGGCGGTGGCAATTATCCGCTCGCCACGCCGCAAAACATGCAGGACTTGCTGGCCTTCGCCGACAATGCCGCGCTGGCTTTCAAGATGGTGGCCGAGGTCGACGTGACCGGCTTGCCCGGCTGGCATATCCCGTATCTGGCGGCCGGCTTCAATGGAGCCAGCCATGTGCTGGCGGGGCTGAGCAACAACCAGGCCTACAATGATTACCAGGGTTTGTTCGGTTATTCGAGCGCGGCGCTGAGCGGCGTCGGGGTACTTGGCAGCGTGACGGGCAGGACTTATGTGGGCGGCTTGACTGGCTTGAACAGTGGCGCGATCAGCAATTCCTACGCCGCCGCTACGGTGGCGGGGTCCGGCCAGCTTGGCGGCCTGGTCGGGCAAAACGGCGCCGCCGGCCACATCGTCAACAGCTATGCAAACGGCGCCGTCGGCGGGGCTTCCGGCAGCGATGCCGTCGGCGGCCTGGTCGGCGCCAACGGGGGCGCCGTCAGCCTGGCCTATGCGGCGGGCCAGCTCACCTGTCATGCCTGCAGCAATGTCGGCGGCCTGGCCGGCGCATCCGGCGGCAGCATTGCCAATAGCTTCTGGGATGTGCAGGCCAGCGGCGTGGTCAGCAGCGCCGGCGGCGCGAGCGGATTGACAACGGCGGGCATGATGGATGTGTCGACCTTTAACGGCGCCGCCGGCTGGAGCGTTTCCGGCAGCGGCGGCAGCAATGCCGTCTGGCGCGTTTATGACGGCATGAGCGCGCCCTTGCTGCGCAGCTTTTTACGGCCCTATACCGTGACGGCCAATGACGGCACGCGCGCCTACGACGGCGGCACGCTGAGCACCTTCGGCGTCAGCTACTCGGCGCCGCCCGATGGCGACGTGCTGGGCGTGGCCAGCGTTGCCGCGTCGGGCAAGGATGTGGGGAACCGCACGCTGGCCGTGCATGGCCTCTATTCCAGCCAGCGCGGCTATGACATCGACACCGTGGATGGCAGCCTGACCATCACGCCGGCAATCTTGAGCGTCAGCGGCACCAGCGTGGCCGACAAGATCTACGATGGCGGCAACGCCGCCGCAGTCACTATGGGCGCCTTGAGCGGCTTGATCGGCGGCGAGAGCTTGACGGTCGCGGCCAGCGCCGTGTTTGACAGCGCGAATGCGGGCAGCCGCAGCGCTAGCGTGAATTATGCGCTGAGCGATGGCGGCAGCGGTGGCCTGGCCGCCAACTACCTGCTGGCCAACACCAGCCAAAGCGCGACGATAGGCCGGAAAGCCTTGACGATTGCCGGCACCACGGCAGCCAACAAGATTTACGACGGCCTGGCCAGCGCCGTCATCGTGGTCGGGGAGATGAGCGGCCTGGTGGGCGAGGAAACGCTCACGGCCAGCGCGCAAGGGCGCTTCGACAGCGCCAACGCAGGTGCGCGTACTGCCAGCGCCAGTTATGCGCTGGCGGACGGTGCCCACGGCGGCCTGGCCGGCAACTATGTCCTGGCCGATAGCACCGGAATGGCAGCGACGATTGCGCGCAAGGCGCTGAGCGTCGGCGGCAGCAAGGCGGACGATAAAGTCTATGACGGCAATGCCACGGCCGCCATCGTCGTCGGCACCCTGGCCGGCCTGGTTGGCGAGGAAACGCTGGCGGTCAGCGCGCAGGGTACTTTCGACGCTATCAACGCTGGCACGCATACTGCCAGCGCCGTCTACGTGCTGGCCGACGGCGCCCACGGCGGCCTGGCCGGCAATTACACGCTGGCCGACAGTGCCGGCCTGGCGGCGACAATTGCGCGCAAGGCGCTGAGCGTCGGCGGCAGCAAGGCGGCCGATAAAGTCTATGACGGCAATGCCACGGCCGCCATCGTCGTCGGCACCCTGGCCGGCCTGGTTGGCGAGGAAACGCTGACGGTCAGCGCGCAGGGCACTTTCGACGGCGTCAACGCTGGCCCGCACAGCGCCGGCGCCGTCTACGCGCTGGCCGACGGCGCTCATGGCGGCCTGGCCGGCAATTACACGCTGGCCGATAGCCGCGACTTGCTTGCCACGATCACCCCGGCCATCGTCTTGAACAATCCGCCCCCCGAATTGAGCAATCAGCAAAGCGGGGCAATCGTGGCCGCCGCGCTGATGCCCGTGGTCGCGTCCGTGGCGCTGCCGGCGAGCGGGGTCGCGACGCGCAGTCCCGGGCTGCTGCCCGCGCCGGGCGCGAACCTGCCCTTCGGCGAAGGCGTGGCGGTGGCCCTGGTATCGACGCCGGGCGTCGACGAACCCGGCGTCTCGATGACATTAAGCCAGGCCCGGCAGTTGTTCTCGGCGGCGACGGGCGAGCGGGAATTGCGGGTGCCCGCGAGCCGTAATTCCCTGGCCGACATTGTCGACGGCGGGGTGCGTCTGCCCAATGGCGTCGAACAGGAACTCTTTGTTGTAAAAGCCAAGTAAAACAGGAATGACGACGTGAAAACCCCCCATTTGAGCGCCAACACGGTCTACGCCGCCCTTGCCTTGGCATGTGCGATACCGGCTGCCGAAGCCCAGCAAGTGCCCAACATCGGCGACGCGCTGCGGCAAAGCCAGCCGCCGCCGGTGCCGCCACCGGCCACGCCAGCGCTACCGCCTATCGGCGGCCTGGTGCCGCAAGGGCCGATGCTGGCCTTGCCGGGCGGGCAGATGCAAGTGCAAGTGACTCAATTTGCCGTGCTTGGCAACCGCGTCATCGACACGCCAACGCTGCTGGCCCTGGTGCGGCCCGAGCAGGGCAAGCGCCTTAGCCTGGCCGATCTGGAGGCGATCGCCACGCGCATTACCCGCCACTATCGCAGCAAGGGTTATTTCGTGGCGCGGGCTTACGTGCCGGCCCAGCAGGTGGATGGCGGCACGGTGACATTGCGTGTCGTGGAGGGCAATTATGGCCAGTTTCATTTGCAGAACCAATCGCTGGTGCGCGACGATATTGTCCAGGCCATGCTGGACGATATCAAGGATAGGGATATCGTTTCCCTCGATACCCTGGAACGGGCCATGCTTATCATCAACGATACCCCCGGCGCGCGGATCACACGGGCCGACGTGATGCCGGGCGCCAAGGTTGGCACGTCCGATTTCGCAGTGGACGCGCAAGCCACCCCCGCCTACGACGGCTTTGCGATGCTCGATAATTTCGGTTCCCGCTATACGGGCAAAAACCGCCTGAGCTTCAACCTCGACGCCAATTCGCCGAGCGGGCGCGGCGACCGTCTGTCGCTGAGCGGCCTGGCAAGCAATGACGGCGACTTGCTGAACGGGCGCCTGGCGTACTCGGCGTCGTTGGCGCCCAACGGCTTGCGCGGCGAAGTGGCCGCCAGCCGTACGCAATACCAGTTGGGCGACGCTTACAGCAATCTCGACGCCAGCGGCACCGCTAAGGCAATCGACGCCACCTTGACTTATCCGGTGCGGCGCATCAGCGCGCAAACCATCGAGGCCGGCTTCAACCTCAATTACAAGGATCTCAAGGACGAGATCGGTTCCACGGGAACCAGCGTCCCCAAGTCGCTCGCTTCGGTCACGGCGCTCTTGTCCTTGCGTGACGAATCGACCTGGCTGGGCTGCTTCGGCTTGACCCAGGCCAGCCTCAACTTGAGCGCGGGCAGGGTGACGATAGACGAAGACGCGGCGCGGGCCGGCGACGCGGCCGGTCCGCAAACCGAGGGCAGTTACCGCAAGCTGCTTGCCGCAGCCAGCCGGGCAAGCAGCTTGTCGCAAGCCTTTGTGCTGACCGCGTCGCTGCGTTATCAGCACGCCTTTAGTGGCAAGAATCTGGAAGGCAGCGAGCGGATGGCGGTGTCCGGACTGGGCGCCGTCATGGCCTATCCCAGCGGGGAATTGAGCGGCAGCAATGCCGCCTTGGCGCGCCTCGAATTATCGCGCCCGCTGCCGCAGTGGCAAAAGCTGCACAGCAGTTGGCTGCTGTTTGCCGACTGGGGCAGGGCCAGCGCCGCAACGCCAGTCGGCGCCGCCGATCAAAGCCGCAAGATCAGCGACGCGGGTCTGGGCTGGAGCGCCACTTACGCGGGTGCCTTGCTGAAGGTCTATGTCGCGCGCCGGCTCGACAGCGTCGCCGCCAGCAGCGAACCGACGGCCCGCAACAAAGTCTTGCTGCAGGGCGGCTGGGTATTTTGATGGCCGCACGCGGCTGCCGCAGGGAAGCCGCAAGCACCGGCCTGGCCGCGATGGGCCTGCCTTGCGCAGCTTGAAGTATGGGTCGGGAAGGTAAGCGTTTATATTGACATGCTGGCCCGTCCCGGCATACTGCGGTGGGATTTCACGTAGTTTTGGAGAGGGTATGCGGGGTGGTATGCGCGCATGCAATCGGATCATTCCGATAACGTTGACCCGTTTGTCAATTACCCGTGGAAAAAATATCATCACGGCAGCTGTCAACAGGGTTTTATTTATGCACATCAACAGACGCGTCCTGGCGGCGCGCATAGCAAGGCGCCTATGAGCGAGTGGGTCGCATCGCCTTTTTCGGTGGCGCTTCCAGTTACAGTGGATCATGTGAAAATTGTCGAAAAACGGCGCGCCAGGATGGAGTCCGAGGGCTATCAAACCCCGGCGAAATATTATGATATGGACTTGGCGACGCTGACTAAAAAAGCTCAGCAGGCCGATGTGTTTGCAATGCTGCAATTAGGTGAGCAATATTGGTCTGAAAGCGATGTCATTCAACATGACCCCGCTGCCGAGGTGCAGGGAAATTCCAGGGACATCGCCAAAAAATATTTTGCAGGCGCCATACAGGGCGGTGCGACGCACCTGGCTGCGGTGGTGTCGTCAAAATTAGTGGCGGATAATGAAGTCGTTGAAGCGTATGCCTGGCATTTGATGTCGGAGAAATTCAACGACACCAGCAATATAGGCTTCGAGCGCAGTTCGGCAAGTTTTTCGCGGCTCAGTGCGGAACAGCGCGCGGAGGGGAATCGTCGCTATGGCGAACTTGCACAGAAAATCGGAGTCCAGCTTTGAGGGCGCCGTTTCGAAGCGCGCCAGCGGATGCGCCATTTCTTGCTGGAATAGGCACTGCACTTCGCGGCCACTGATCGGGGGCGGGGGCGCAGTCTGAAGACTGGCCCCATCGATCTTATTGGAACGCGACTTCGGCGAAGCTGCGCAACTTGCGGCTATGCAGGCGGTCGACGCCCTGGCGGCGCAGCAATTCGACGGCGCGGATGCCGATCCGCAAATGCTGGTCGACCCGTTCCCGGTAAAAATGGTTGGCCATGCCCGGCAACTTGATCTCGCCGTGCAAGGGCTTGTCGCTGACGCACAGCAAGGTGCCATACGGAACCCGGAAACGGAAACCATTGGCCGCGATGGTTGCGCTTTCCATGTCGAGCGCGATGGCGCGGCTTTGGCTGAAGCGCCGCTCCGGCGTGCGCTGCGGCATCAATTCCCAGTTGCGGTTGTCGGTGCTGGCGACGGTGCCGGTGCGCATGATGTGCTTCAAGTCGCGCCCGGTGAGCTGGGTCACTTCGGCCACCGCCGCCTCGAGCGCCAATTGCACTTCGGCCAGCGGCGGGATCGGCACCCACAGCGGCAAGTCTTCGTCGAGCACATGGTCTTCCCGCACATAGGCGTGCGCCAGCACATAGTCGCCCAGGTTCTGGGTGTTGCGCAAGCCGGCACAGTGGCCCAGCATCAGCCAGGCGTGCGGGCGCAGCACGGCGATGTGGTCGGTGATGGTCTTGGCGTTGGCCGGGCCGACCCCGATGTTGACCATGGTGATGCCGCTGCCGTCGGCCCGCACCAGGTGGTAGGCCGGCATTTGCGGCAGGCGCGGCGGGGCGGCGCCCAGGGCGTCGCCCGGCGCCACGCTTTGCCCGACCCGGCGCGTGATCACATTGCCCGGCTCGATGAAGGCGATGTATTCCTCATCCTCGCTGCCGTCTTGCGCATCGGCAGCCTTGTTCATCATGGCGTGGCCCATGCGCACGAATTCGTCGATATAGAATTGGTAATTCGTGAACAATATGTAATTTTGAAAATGTTGCGGCGCCGTGCCGCTATAGTGGCGCAAGCGTTGCAACGAATAGTCGACCCGCGGCGCCGTGAACAGCGACAGCGGCTGGGCTTCGCCGGGCGCGATTTCCTTGGTGCCGTTGGCAATGCCGTCATCCATCGCGGCCAGGTCGGGCAAGTCGAAGGTGTCGCGCATGGCCATGCGGCGCTGGGGCGTCATATTGCCTTCGATATGGTCGTGCTCGGCAAAGGAGAAATGCACGGGGATCGGCTGTGCGCTGACGCCGATTTCCAGTTGCACCTTTTGGTCCAGTCCGTGGTTCTTCAACAACAGCGTGAATTGTTGCAGATAATAGTCGTCAAACAGGTCGGGCCGGGTCAGGGTGGTTTCAAACACGCCCGGACCGGCCACGAAGCCGAAGGACAGGCGCGAGTCGGCGCGTGCCACGGTGTCGGTCTGGATGCGCACGAAGGGATAGCAGGCGCGCACCCGGCCGTCGAGGTCTTCGCCGGCGACGAAGCGTTGCAAGGCGTCGCGCAAGTAGTCGATGCTGCCGCGGTAGATGGCCTGGACTTGTTCCAGCGCGAGGCGCGGATCGTCGAAGCGGGTCGATGCGATAAAGGCTGGGGTATGCAAGGTGACACTCCTGTGAATGGACGGCGCTCGCATCTATTGTAAGGCAGCGCGCCGGCTTGCGTGTCGATAGGCTTTCAGGTCCCGGTGCGGCGCCGTGGCCGGGCGCGACGGGGGGCGATCGGGCCGCAATTGGCTTGAGTAACATTCTTTCTACTAATCAATTATCTTATCTTGATTGCGTAATATCAGGCTAAAATATCGTAGTTTCTTGAAATGCCAAAAAACACAGTGGAATGCACGCGCGGCCCGCGCCGACACCAGCGCATCCTTCCGGTTTAAGCTGTTTTTTTTGCAATGGATGAGAATGTCAGATCAAAAATCTTCGCTACTGCGGCCGGCGAACGCTACACAAAGGATGTCACTTATGAGCACGAAAAAGAAGTTTAGCCTCAACATTTTCCAGAAATTGTTGATCACCCTCCTGGCTGTCACGCTGATCCCCCTGGTCAGCCTGTGGTATGTCGGCAGCAATGAGGCAAAGAAAGTGCTGACCTATCACATTTCACAAAGCCTGGTCGGGACCATGAATACCGTCGCCACCTCGATCAACGGTTGGGACGATACCAATGTGCGCACGCTGCGCCAGGCGGCCCGGCTGGAAGATATCACCTCGATGAAGGCCGAGCGCCAAAATCCGGTGTTGAAAGCCATCAGTGCCACCTATGAGTGGACTTCCCTGGTGTACACCATCGCGCCGGACGGCAGTAATATCGGCCGCAATGACGACAAGCCGCAATTGCAATACGGTGACCGCAGCTACTTCCAGGCTGTCATGAAAGGTCAGCCCATGGGCCGCCAAGTCTTGATCAGCAAGACCACCGGCAAGCCGACGCTGGTATTGGCCAGCCCGGTGCGCAACCTGGCCAGCAGCGAATTGCTGGGCGTGATTGCGATGACCATGAGTCTGGACGTGGTGTCCAAGACCGTGGCCGACATCAAGGTTGGCGAAACGGGCCATGCGATCTTGCTTGATGCCGACAATAAGGTGATTGCTCACGGTAAGCCGGAAATGATCAAGAGCACGCTGCAAGATTTCAGCGCCCATCCCGCCCTCAAGATCGATGGCATCACTGAAAAGCCGATGCTGTTCAAGGACAATGGCAAGGAAATGGTTGCCTTCGTGCGCAAGTTGCCGCAAGGTTGGACCTTGATCGTGGAACAAGACTATGATGAGGCGTTCGCCGCCCTGGCCACCATGGAACGCAATGCCCGCATCCTGATTTTGCTGACCGCCGCCCTGGTCAGCGCGGTCGCCTATTTCCTCGGCAAGCAATTGACCCAGCCAATTAATTATTTGACCGCCATTGCCCAGGAATTGAGTACCGGCCAATTCAAGGTGTCGATCCCGCAAACGGCACGCGGCGATGAAATCGGATCGCTTGCGCGCGCCATCGAACGACTCGGCATCAGTATTCAGATGGCGATGGAACGACTGCGCAAGAAAAGCTGACTATAAGGAGATGGTGACGTGGTACAAGCAGAAATGATGCCGTTTTTACGGATTGTGGAACAAATCAAGCAGTGGTGCGCGCAGCGCCGCAGCGGCACGGTATTCATGGTCAGCGATGACAACCGGATGGCGCAGGTGCAGCTCGACAATGGCGAAATCGCCTCTTTGTTGTGCCGTAACCGGCGTGGCCTGGACGCGCTGGCGATCATCCGCGGCATGGCGCATGCCCGCCTGCGCTTTGACGAAGCGTATGTGAATCAAGGCGACCGCGATAATCTGTCGACGCAAGCGATTTTCGATTATCTCTACGATGTGGCGATGAACACGCTGGCGTCGGACAAGCCGGCGCCGGCCGTCGGCGCTCCGCTGGCCGGGCCAGCAGCCGAAGTGACCTTGACCGCCGACGTCAGGGCCACCTTCGAGCGCGTCTTGATGAAATATATCGGGCCGATGGCCGAGATTGTTTGCGAAGATTATTTTGATCAGGCAAAGGACATGCGCTCCCTGGTGCAAGCCCTGGCCAGCGAAGTGCCGGCGCCGGAACAAGCGGCCAAGTTCCGCGCCGAAATCATCGCCGAGCTCAGCCTGAAGCTCTAGGCTCCCAGCCGCAAAAGGGGAGGGCGTCCGCCGTCCCCGTTTCCTCTCCATTCTTCCCGTAAGCAATAATTCCCACGCAGCAGTGCGTGGGAATTGTTGGCGCGCTGCTATAGTGGCTGGCACCGGCTTGCAGCTCCCAATCAGCCTGCCGTATAGTTGCTGGCACCGGCTTGCAGGTCCCAATCAGCCTGCATAGTGGCTGGCACCGGCTTGCAGGTCCCAATCAGCCTGCCGTATAGTTGCTGGCACCGGCTTGCAGCTCCCAATCAGCCTGCATAGTGGCTGGCACCGGCTTGCAGCTCCCAATCAGCCTGGTATCGCCCGAAAGGATGGACGCATGGAATCTTCGCACACGCCGCCTTCGGGCGCGCGCCGCAGTTTGCTGACCTTGCTTGGCGTGGCCGTCCTGGGCGGCGTGCCCCTCTGGATGGCCGCCGCCCAAACGGCGCCAACGGCAGCAGCTCCGCCAACGACGCCCGCTGGCGCCGCCTTCCTGGCCCTGTCCGCCTTCCTGATTCCCCACGCCAGGCTCGATGCGCGCATCGGCCAGCGCATATATGCCGCATTCACCTTGCAAGATCGCGCGTTTGCCGCGCAAGCTGCGGCCCTGGCCGATGTCGCCCGGGCGCACGCCAACGTCGAGGCTTTGGCACTGGCCGCCGATAGCGCCTCGCAAGACACGCTGCGGCGGATCCTGTCAGCCTGGTATCTGGGCGTGGTCGGCTCCGACGCCGCCGGCAAGGTGCTCGCCTTCGACCTGGCGCTGATGCACGAGCAAGTGCGCGATGCCGTTGCCGTGCCAAGTTATTGCAATCGGGCGCCCGCTTATTGGGCCGCACCGCCGCCCCATGTCTGAACAGCACCAACGAAAGTCAAACACATGAATGCTTCCCTCTCGGCCGACGTGGTCATTGTCGGCTCCGGCGTGGCCGGCGCGCTGGTGGCGCACCAGATGGCGCAGGCTGGCGCCTCGGTGCTGGTGCTGGAAGCCGGCCCGCGCCTGGAGCGCTGGCGCATCGTCGAAAATTACCGCAACACGCCGGCCAAGGACGATTTCATGGCACCTTACCCGTCCAGTCGGCACGCACCCCATCCGCAATACACGCCGGAAAACAATTACCTGATTTTCAAGGGTAGCCACAAATACAATTCGCAATACATTCGCGCCGTCGGCGGCACCACCTGGCACTGGGCCGCCTCGTGCTGGCGCCTGCTGCCCAATGATTTCCGTATGCGCAGCACCTATGGCGTGGGGCGCGACTGGCCGATCGGCTACGACGAACTGGAGGCGTATTATTACCGCGCCGAGCTGGAACTGGGCGTGTCCGGTCCGAACGACGGCACTGATCTCGGCTCGCCGCGCAAGCAGCCGTATCCGATGGACCATTTGCCGCTGTCGCACAATGACCAGCGCTTTTTCGAGGTGCTCAACGCCAAGGGTTTTACGGTCGTGCCGGAACCGGTGGCGCGCAATAGCCGCGCCTATGACGAGCGGCCGACTTGCTGCGGCAATAATAATTGCATGCCGATTTGCCCGATCGGGGCGATGTATGGCGGCATCATCCACGTTGAAAAAGCGGAACAGGCCGGCGCCACCGTGCTGGCCAACGCGGTCGTCTACCGGGTCGAGGTGGATGACAAAAACCGCGTCGCGGCCGTGCATTACAAAGACCCGGACGGCCATTCGCAGCGCGTCACCGGCAAGCACTTCGTGCTGGCCGCGAACGGCATCGAGACGCCCAAGCTGATGCTGATGTCGAGCAGCGCGCGCTGGCCCAACGGCGTGGCCAACAGTTCCGACCAGGTGGGGCGCAATCTGATGGACCATCCGGGCACCGGCGTGTCTTTCCTGGCCAACGAAGATCTGTGGCCGGGACGGGGACCGATGGAATTGAGTTCGATTGTCGACATGCGCGACGGCCCCTTCCGCAGTGAGTACGCGGGCAAGAAGCTGCATTTGAATAATATGGCGCAAACCCGGCACGCGACCCAGAAGGCGATCGAACTGGGCCTGGTGGGCGCCAGACTGAACGGGGAAATCCGGCGCCGTGCCGCGCGCATGGTCAATTTCAACAGTTTCCACGATATCTTGCCGAACCCGGAAAACCGGATTCGCCCCAGCGCCGCGCGCAAGGACGCGATGGGCATCCCGCAACCGGAAATCACCTATTCGATCGACGATTATGTCAAGAAAAGTGCGCGGCTCACGCACCAGGCTTATGCCCGCATCGCGCAATTGTTCGGCGGCACGGAAATCAAGCATGACGACGATTTCGCGCCGAATAATCACATCATGGGCTCGGCCATCATGGGCGCCGATCCGCGCGATTCGGTGGTGGACGCGCATTGCCGCGCGCACGACCATGAGAACCTGTTCATTGCCGGCAGCGCCGTGATGCCGGTGGCCGGCACCGTCAATTGCACTTTGACGATCGCGGCGCTGGCGCTGCGCATCGCCGACACCTTGCGGGGCAAGGCGTGAGCGCGCGCGGCTGGCTGCGCGGCTTACTGTTGACGGCGGCGCTGCTGGGCGGCGGCCACGCGGCGGCCAAGGACGCGGCGCGCATCGAGCGCGGACGCTACCTGGCCACGGCGGCCGATTGCATCGCTTGCCATACGGTGGACAGGCGGCGCCCGTTTGCGGGCGGCTTTCCCGTTGCGACCCCGTTCGGCACCATTTACGGCCCCAATCTCACGCCCGACAAGGCCACCGGCATCGGCGACTGGAGCGACCAGCAATTCGTGCGCGCGCTGCACGAAGGCGTAGGCCGGCATGGCGAACATTTATATCCCGCCTTTCCCTACGCGTCGTTCACCAAAATGACGCGCGACGATGCGCTCGACATCAAGGCATACTTGTTCAGCCTGCCCGCGATCGAGCAAAAGACGCCCGCCAACCGGCTATCGTTTCCCTTCAACCAGCGCTGGCTCCTGGCCGGCTGGAAATTGTTCAATTTCACGCCCGGCCCCCTGGCCGTGGCTGCCGGCAAGAGCGGCGATTGGACGCGTGGCGCCTATCTGGCCGAAGCGCTGGCGCATTGCCAGGAATGCCATACGCCGCGCACGCTGACCATGGGCTTGAACAAAAAACTCGCTTACGGCGGCGCCATCCTGGGCGGCTGGCAAGCCTACAATATCACTGCCGACCCGCTCAGCGGCATAGGCGGCTGGAGCGATGCCGAACTGGCGCAATATTTGCGCACCGGGGCGGTGGCGGGCAAGGCGCAAGCGGCCGGCGGCATGGCCGAAGTCATCGACAATAGCTTGCGCCACTTGAGCGCCGACGATGTGCGCGCGCTGCAAGCGTATCTGCGCGACATCGCGCCCATCCACGAGCAGCGCGACCATCAGGCGCGCTACGCCTGGGGCAGCGCGGCTGCCGACGACACCAGCCTGCGCGGCGCGGACGGCGTCAGCTCCAGCAGCACGGCGTCCGGCGCGGCGCAATTGTATAGCGGCCATTGCGCCAGTTGCCACGGTGCGGCCGGGACCGGCAGCGTCGACGCCTATTATCCGTCGCTGTTGCACAGTAGCGCGGTCGGCGCGCCCGATCCGCATAATCTGGTGATGGCGATTTTGCGCGGCGTCAGCCGTGGCAAGACGTTCATGCCGGCTTTTGCCGAGCGTTTGAACGATGAACAGGTGGCTAGCTTGAGCAATTACCTGCTTCAGCAATTCGGCAATGGGGAAGTGGTGGTGAGCGCCGCTTTTGTTGCCGAGCAGCGTCGCGGCGGCGCAGCTTCGCCGCTGCCGAAGCTGGCGTTGGGCGGCGCAGCGGTGGCGGCAGTGGCGGCAGTGGCAGCGCTGGCGCTGGTGCGGCGCTCCCAACATTGAGACGCTACCAACATTGAGGGACTACAAACTGGCGATGATGCCTTGCGCGAAAGAGTCGGCGATCACGGTGCCGGCCGCGCCTGGGTTGTTGTTCAAGATGCCGGCCCAATCGGTCGCCGCGCTATCCGACCCGAGCGAACCGAGCACGCCGCTGCTGGAATAAATGCCGGAAGTGGGCGCGGCGCCGGACAAGGTGCCGAGCAGGGACTGGTCGAGCGACTGTTGCGCAGACTGTTGCGCGGACAGTTGCGTGTCGGCCGGCGGAGTGGCGGACGGCGCAGTGGCGGACGGCGTCGGCGCCGTGCCGGCTTGTTCTATCGCGTTCAGCAAGCCTTGCGGGCTGTACAGTTGCACAGTGCCGGCGCCGCCACCGAGCGTGGCAACCACGCTCGCCTCACCCGACAAGCTCACCGCAATACTGGCATTGGAGACGCTGTTAGCGGGCGCCACCGGCGCGGCAGCCGGCGCGCTAAGCGACGCGGTGTAAGGCGAGACAGATCCGATGGCGGTGCTCATGGCGATATCCGAAGTTGCTGAAAAAAAATAAGCGACGAGGCTTTCATCATAGCCCTTTCCGGGCGATGTACAAGTTTCAAATTGGAACCGGCAGCAAGACGCGCCGTTTCGCGCTGCGTTTGCGCTCGTCGTGCCCTGCGTCATGCGACAGGAAGGTGGCGCCGA
Source organism: Oxalobacteraceae bacterium GrIS 1.11 (assembly GCA_040544385.1). Lineage (GTDB taxonomy): Bacteria > Pseudomonadota > Gammaproteobacteria > Burkholderiales > Burkholderiaceae_D > Janthinobacterium. The sequence continues at coordinate 13,813 of JBEONR010000013.1, read as the reverse complement.
TGGCGAACCATTGTTCGCTCGATATCACGCGCTGCGCCAGCGGCAGCAATTCCTGTTCTTCCTTGGTCAGGCGTTCAAGCAGATTGCGGCAATAGCGCTCCAGCGTCGAGCACAGCATCTTGATCTGGGCCGTGCCCTTGCCGAACGCCAGTTGCAAGCGACGGCGCGTCGAACGCAGCATATTGCCGCCGACGCGGTTCAGGTTTTCCAGGTCGGCCAGCAATAAGTCGGCCTCGTCGGTTGCTTCGCGCACGGCGGGCATCAGGCAATCTTCCACCTTGTGCTGGTGACGCGCCTCGGCGAAACGGGCCAGTTCGTTCAATTGCGTTTGCAGGCGCAGCGGATCGATTTCCTGCGGCTTGCGCGCATAGCTTCTCAAGTATTGGAGGATGCGGGTGATGAAGGCGCGCTCTTTCTTTTGTTCGACTGACAGTGTCAGTACAGCATAAGTGGCAATTAACATGTCTACTCCTGGAATGTTGGCGCCTCTGACCTGCGGGACGGCAGTGGCGGCGTGTCCTGGCGAGGCGTCCGAGGCGCGGCAAATACGGTGGTGCGGTATGCAAGGAAGCGCTTACCTTAGACCCCTGAGCGGTGCGGGGCATGTCCCTTTACAATTCCTTACATGAAGCCTACAAGCCACATGGCAGGCAATAAGCGGCGAAATAAGCGACATAGCGGGAATTTGCCCGCCCACCCTGTCACGTCTTGTTACAAGAAGCAAGGCCGCAACTGGTCTATGCGTGCGTTGGCGTACAGAAGGCGGGAATAGTTCCGGACTATGGTGAAAGTAGCGCGCAAATTTGCTTGCGCGGCGCTCTTGCATTGGGGCCGACCATGACCCGGGATAATAATATGACTGTTCAATATCACTACAAAGAAATTCTGGCCGTACTGCTGGGCGCCGCCACTTTTGGCTTGAGCGCGTCGGCAATGGCCGACCCGCCCGGCCGCGTGGCTCGCCTCGCCTATAGCAGCGGGGCCGTCAGTTTTTCGCCGGCCGGCGATGACGCCTGGGTGCAGGCCGCCTTGAACCGCCCCCTGATCGCCGGCGACCGCCTGTGGGCCGACGCCGGCGCGCAAGAGGAAGTCCAGATCGGCAGCGCCGCGCTGCGCATGGATGGCAATACCTTGCTGACGGTGCTCAATGTGGACGACCGCACCATGCAATTGCAGCTGTCGCAAGGCCGGCTCAATTTGCGGGTGCGCCATCTCGATGCCAACGATGTGGTGGAAATCGACACCCCGAACCTGGCCTTTTCGATCCGCGCGGCCGGCGATTACCGGGTCGAAGTCGACCCGCAGGGCAATGCGACGACGGTGCTGGTGCGCAACGGCCAGGCCGAAGCTTATGGCGAAGGCAACGCCTATCGGATCGACCCGCAGCAATCCTACCGCTTCACGGGCACCGATTTGCATGACTACCAATTAAACCCCATGGCCGGCGCCGACGAACTGGACCGCTGGACAGTCGAGCGCGATCGCCGGGTCGACAATTCGCCCTCGGCGCGCTATGTGTCGCGCGAAGTGACCGGCTACTCGGACCTGGACGATAACGGCACCTGGCGCACGGTGTCCGGCTATGGCAATGTGTGGGTGCCCTCCCATGTGGCCGCCGGCTGGGCGCCCTATCACGACGGCCACTGGGCCTGGGTCGAGCCATGGGGCTGGACCTGGGTCGACGACGCGCCCTGGGGTTTCGCGGTATCCCATTACGGCCGCTGGACCAATATGCAAGGCAGTTGGGGCTGGGTGCCAGGCCCTGTTGCCGTGCGGCCCGTGTATGCGCCGGCGCTGGTAGTCTTCATCGGCGGCGGCAATGGGCAGGCGCAGGGCGCGAACATGGCGTGGTTCCCGCTGGCGCCGCGCGAAGTGTACCAACCGTCTTACCATGTCAGTAAAAATTACATCAATAATATCAATGTCAGCAATACCACGATCAACAAGACCCAGATCACCAATGTCTATAACACCAATGTCACCAACGTGACTTATGTGAACCGGCAGGTGACAGGCGCAGTGGTGGCCGTGCCGACGACGGCGTTCATCCATGCCCAGCCGGTCGGCAAGGCGGCCGTGACGTTGCCGAAAGATGTCATCGCCCGCGCGCCGTTGGCCCAGTTTGCCTCCGTCGCGCCGGACCGGGTCAGTTTGAGTGGCAATGGCGCGGCCGGCCACAAGCCCGCCGCCGCCGTGCTGGCGCGGCCCGTGATGGTGAAAACGGCGCCGCCGCCGGCGCCGGCGCCGTTTGCCGCCAGACAAGCGGCGCTGAGCAAGCTGGCCGGCCGGCCGCTGGAACCGGCCAGCATGCCGGTGGGGGCGTCGAAGCCGGCGCCGCAGTTCAAGGTGCTGCATCCGATCGCGGCTGGCGTGGCGGCGGGCAAACCGCTGGCCCCGCCGCCGCCGCCGCCGGTTGCCGCCGTTGCCGGGCACCCGGCCCAGCCGGTCACCGCCGCCGTTGCCGGGCACCCGGTCCAACTGGCTGCCGCGCCGGGGCAGCCCGCGCGGCCAACGCCGCCTCCGGCCGGGCCTCTGACAGAAGCGGGCAAGCCAGGCGCCGCCCCGGCAGCGCAGCCTGTGCCAGGGGCGCCGCAGCAGAGTGCGCTGGAGCGAGCCAAAGCGGCCGCCGCAGCGCATCACGTGGCGCCGGCGCCTGCTGCTGCGCCGGCTGAATTGGGGGCGACGCCCCGTCCGGGCGCCCAGCCCGAACATTTGCCGCCGGGCCATCCGGTGACGAAGCCACAAGTCGAAGCGGCGCCTGCGCCACATCCGGTGCCGCAGCCGCATGAGCCTGCGCCCGTGCCCGTGCCACATCCGCCCGTGCCGCATGAAGCTGCGCCCGTGCCGCACCCGCCGCAGCCCGTGCCGCATCCGCAGCCGCCGCATGAGGCGGCGCCAGTGCCACATCCGGCGCCGCAGCATGAACCAGCCCCGCATCCGGCGCCGAATCCATCCGAGCAGCATCATCAGCCCGCGCCTGACGCCAAGGCGCATGCGGAGCAAGCGGCGAAGGCGCAGCGTGAGCATGAGGAGAAGGCCAGACATGAAGAAGCCAAGCATGAGTAGGTGCGGGGCGCACGTTTGCCGGCCCCTGGCGCATACCTGCTGACATCGGTGCCCTTGAATTTATAGTGCAGCGTCCTAAAATACCCATTAATCTTGAAAGGATATCTAGCCATGTCAACAAAATCCTTAGTTCGAATCACGCTATTGTCGGTGGCGGTGATGTGCGCCGCGCCCGTGTACGCGGCGGCCGACGCCACCATGCATGAAGTGTATCTGGCGGCCGAGGCGGGGAAGTTCGATCAAGCCCAGGCCATGATGGACCAGGTCTTGCGTGACCATCCCAACAGCGGCAAGGCGCATTTTGTCGAAGCCGAACTGCTGGCCAAGCAAGGCCGCCTGACCCAGGCCGAAACCGAGCTGGCCAATGCCGAGCGGCTGGCGCCGGGACTGGCGTTCGCCAAACCGGCCGCCGTGGCAAAATTGCGGGCGCACATCGCTACCCTGCACACGGCGCCGGCGCGCAGCAATTACGGGGTGCCGTCGCAGGGTGCCTATGCCCAGCAACCGGCGCCGACCGGGGCTGGCATCCCCTGGGGCTTGTTGTTGGGCGGCGCGGGCTTGATCGCCTTCGTCATCTTTGCGGTGCGCTTCATGGGCCGGCGCAGCCAGCCGACTTATTCGCTGGGCGGTAACGCCAATTCCGGCCCCAGCCCCGGCATGCAGCCGCAATATGGCGGCGGCGCGCCCAATGGCCCGATGATGGGGCCATCCGGCGGCGGCATGGGTTCGGGCATCATGGGCGGTCTGGCGACGGGCGCGGCGGTGGGGGCCGGGATCGTGGCCGGGGAAGCGCTGATGCACCATTTCACCGACAGTAACGGCAATCGCGGCAGTGTTCCTTACGAACCGCCGCCGCGCAACGACGCGCCGATTCCCGACGATATGGGCGGCAATGACTTTGGCGTCTCCGACAACTCGTCATGGGATGACAGCGGTGGTGGTGGCGGTAGCGACGACTGGAGTTAAGGCCCCGCGTCGGCGCGGCGGGCGCGATTCAGGCGCCGGCCGGGACGAATTTTCTTTGCCGCATCCACTTGGTGGCGATCCATTTCTCGCCACCCGCTGCTGGCGCGGCCGCGTGCAGCGAGGCCGCGTCGAGCTGGCCGGCGCGATTGCCATACTCGAAATACAGGGCGCCGCCCTTGCGCGGCGCAACCGCGAAACCCGATTCCGGGAACACTGTCTCGCCGCCTTCCTCGACATCGTTCAAGTACAACACCAGGGTGCTGACGCGCTGGCCGCTGCGCGCCAGCGAAGCCAGGTTGGCCGGATTGGTCGGCATCAGGAAGTCGAAGTGGGGCGCGCTGTGGGCGTCGCCCCGGTAGCGCGCCACTTGCAAGCCTTCGCCGTTTTCCAGCGGTAAATTCATCAACTGCGAGACCCGGCTGTCGATGCGCGCCAGCAGCGCGTTTTCCTGCAGCCGGAAAAACATGCTGTCGCTGCTGCGGGCCGTGCTGGCCAGGTCGCTGCCGCTGGCGGGGTCGACCATGGTCGATGGCGCCAGTCGGTGTGTCGCCAGTGCGATCAATTGTTCGCATTCCGCCTCGCTCAGCACATTGTCGAGCACCGCCAGCGTCGGGCGCTCCATGCGGGCGGCGACCCGCGTGCGCGGCTCTCCCGCAACATTGGCAAGCGCCAGCCGGCACGGATCGCGCCGGAAGGTGGCCGCCGCAATCTGCGCCGGTTCGTTGGCGCCGTCCGGCAAGGTCGCGCCGCTCGCCAGCGCTTGCCATAGCGTGTGCACCAGATCGCGCGCCACGTCGGCCTCGAAACCCTGTTGCGCCAGATCGCGCGCCAGCGGCTGCGGCGGAATGCCGCGCACGAGATTGTGGACGATCCAGTCGCGCAGTGGCGCGGCGAAGGCAATACGTGTGTTCATCCTTACAAGTCCCGGGCTTGCCAGCCGGCGCCCGTCAGCACGAACGCTTCTTTCAATTGCTGCACGCCGGCGCCGCGCAAGATAGCGTCGACCACGGGAAAGACGCGGCGCGCGTCGGCGTCGGCGGTCCAGGGCGCGGCCGCCACCTTGTAGGTATAGGTGACGACGGTGACGGCGGTGGCGCCCGATTGCGCCGGCGCTTCCCAGCCGACTACCTTGTCCAGGCTCAGCTTGGCCGCGCACAAGTCGTGGCCTGCCGCCGCGTAGGGATTGTTCGGCGCTTGCGCATGCGCCTCGCGCGCCAGGTAGAAATTCTTGCCGGCGTTGGTCAGGCGATAGCGCCGCACATTCAGCGCCGGCTGGCCCGCTTCGGCTGCTACGGTGGCGGCGCTGGACACGGCCAGGCCCAGTTTTTCCAATACCGGCATTTGCAGGGCGTTGCGCGAACCGTGCGTGCCTTCGGCCGGCGTGACATCGATCGGCCAGGTGTTTTTCGCCAGGCACAGGTCGCCGCGCTTGGCCAGGTAAGTGTTCATGGCCTTGGTGAAATTGGCCTGGTTGGCTTGTTGTTGGCTGCCGCAGGCGCTCAGCAGGAGCAGGGCGCAAGCGCAAAGGGAGAGGGTTTTCATCGTGTCTGATCGGGTAAAAGGTAAAAAAAAGCGCTCAATTTCCGCAGGCGCCGGACGGCGGCGCTGCGGGCTGGTAGCCATCGCTCAGGGTTTTCAGGAAGCAGATCAAGTCGCCGATCTGCGCGTCGCTCATCGGATTCGGGTCGCCCGGCTTGCGCCCGTCGAGCGGCAACTGGGTATCGATATTGCCCCGGTAAGCGGGCGGCAAGTCGTCGAATTTTTGCACTATCCCGCCCGTGTACTGGGTCGTGATCAAGCCGTAATTCGGGAATTTTGCGTCCGGGACTGCCTTGGCGACGCCGCCGACGGTCGGATACCACAGCTCCGGCATGGTGTCGCGGGTATTGTAGAAACGAATGGTTTGTTCCAGCGAATGCATCGCGCCATTGTGGAAAAAGCTGTTACGGGTGGCCACATTGCGCAGGCTGGGCGCCTTGAACAGGCCGCAGAACTTGTTCGGTGCGCTAGGTGCGGCCGGCACATGGTCCTTGCGGTTCGGGCCGCACAGGCCCAGGTCGAAATATGCCGGACCCAGGTTTTCGGCGATGGATGGATTGCGCGGCACGCCGATGGCTGCATAGGAAAAGTCGGTAAACAGGCCGGAACTGCCGTTCAAGCCGGCGCCCTGGTAATGGCAAGAGGCGCAATTGGCGCCCTTGGCGTCGGAAAACAGCTTCAAGCCGCGCGCCTCGGATGGGCTCAAGGCGCCGCCCACCTTGTTGCCGGCATACAAGTCGAACTTGCTGGTATACGGGTGGAAGCTGGGCTCTTCCAATTGAAACGCCTGCAGCGCCTGCAGGGCATAGGCGAAGCCGGCCTCGCTTGCCAGCGCGCCCTTGCCGTAGGCTTGCTCGAATAAGTCCGTGTAAGCGCCCAGGCGCAACTTGGCCAGCACGGCTTGCGCGCTGGCGTTGCCCATTTCATTGGCCGCCAGCAGGGGAATCCGGGCTTGTTCGGCCAGTGTGGCGGCGCGGCCATCCCAGGTCAAGCCGCCGCCGGGACCGGGCACGCTGACGCCGTCCGGATTGTCGAGCAGATCGGCGTAGGGCGGCGTGTATTGCAGATAGCGCAGCGAAGGCGCGGCGCGCGTGCCGTGCGCCGTCAAGTCGGCGCCGCCCAGTTGTACTGCCAGGCTGTTGGGCGGACCGTAGCCGGAATCGGGATCGTGGCAAGTGGCGCACGACATCTTGCCGGAACCGGACAGCGACTTGTCGAAGAAGATTTTGCGGCCGACTTGCGCGGCCAGGCTCAGCGCGACGGGCGCGGGCGTGGGCGCGGACGAATTTGGCGCGGCGGCCGGCGCCGTGCTGCCGCCGCTGCAGGCGAGCAGGGCGGCTAGCGAGGCCATGAGCAATGCTGTTGCCAGCACGGCCGAATAACTGCTTTTCATCGGTGAACCTGTTTCATGGACGGTCAAACGGCGGCCCCGCGTCGCCTGAACGGCGCGGGGCCATGCTTCAGCTTACTTCTTCAAGGCCCACAGATTCGCTTGCGAGGCGTCCGGGCCCACTTGCGCCGCGCCGGCCGGGTCGATATCCGACGATTGCTTGCGCACGTAAGCGGCCGGGATCACATACGCGTGATTCATCGGCCGCACTGCGTCGAAGTGGGTGTCGGCGCTGCCGGCGTATTCCGGCAAGTTCAAGATGTTTTGCGCGATGAAACGCTCGGTGTATTTCGAGCGGTTCATGTACGAGGCATCGAGCTTCGGGTCGGCCAGCTGGAACATGTCTTGCAGCGTGCGCACGAAGGAAAAGTGGCTATACGCGTCGCTGTCGGACTGGCCCTTGGGCGCGTCGGGCTGGTTGGTCAGCACGCCGTAAATGCTTTCGCCGTGGCCGCGGTTGCCCTTGGTGTAATTGAGCACCGTGGCGTCGGGCGACCACGTGCCGTCGGGATTGCGTTTCAATGGTTTGGCTACGCTGCTGTTGGCGGTATTCCAGCCGCAGCAGGAATTGAAGCCGGCCGTCGCCGTGCCTTCGTCGAACATGATCACGATCGCCACTTTCTTTTGGCGGTTGCTCCACAGCGGCGAGGCCTTGATCTTCTTGACGACGGCATCGACATAATTGTCGCCGCGCGTGATGATGTTGCTGCCGGCGCAATCGCTGGCCGTTCCGACCACGCCGCCGGCCGCGCCCTTGACGGCGATGCCGTGCATATCGTCGCACTGGTCGGGCATCAGGAAATTGAGGTTGCCGACCTTGCCGCTGGCCAGGTCGCTGCCGAACTGGTCGACGTCATAGCCGGCCGGCACCGCGTAGGCGCTGCTCTTCAGCAGATTCTTGTCCCACTGGCCGCCGCCCAGGGTGCGATTGCTGTACTTGAACTCGGGCGCGCTGCGCACATTCTGGTAAGCCATGCCCGGATGGTGCTTGGTCTTGTACAGGCCGGCTGGCATCGGCAGAATCAAGTCCGGGTTGCCAATCGCCTGCGCGTTGCCGTTCACGGTGCCGGGCGGGTAGACATTGTCGGCGGCGGTGACAAGGGCGTCGGCCACGCTATCGGTGCGGAAATCCTGGCCCGGGTTCATCGATTCGCTGTATGTGCGCCAGGTCAGGCCGGCGCTGCTCAAAGCATTGAACAGATTGGGCGCCGTGACATTGTGGTTGACGGCGGCTGCCTGCGTGCAAGCGGCGCTGAAGGGCGAGCTGGCCAGGCCCGGCTGGGTCTTGTCGGGCAGCGGCAAATCCTTGACCGCGTTGGCGCCGGTGGCGTCGCAATTCCACTGGCTGTCGTCGGCGATGCCGAAATCGTCGGCCCCGCCCAGTGCCGTGTAATTCGGCTCGCTCGGATTGCCGGTCGCGAAATAGCTGGTGAACTGGTTGCCTTCCTTCAGATAGGCGTTGATCTTCGGCGCCAGCGGCGAATTGAGGATGGTATTGGTGCCCTTGTTTTCCAGCATGACGATGAAAATCTGGTCATAGCGGGGGATGCCTTCGATCTCAAAGGCGGCTTGCTGGGCCTGCTGGAAAGTGATCGCCTTGCGGCCATCCTTGACGCCTGCCGTGGCGGCGCTGACGCCGGCCAGGCCGCTGATTTCCGGATCGCCGCCGGCCACGGCCAGCGCGTCCGGATACAGGTCGCCGCGATCGAGTTTGCTGATCGCGTAAGTGTAGCGGTTGCTGAGAGCGTTCGAGTCGGTCAGCATGGCGGCCTTGGCGGCGGCGTCGGTCACGCCATTGACGTCGCTCAGAATTTGCGCCGGCGTCACGCTCAGGCGCGTGGCCAGGTTTTGTTTTTCGGTCGCGTAGTCGCTGGCGTTCGCCTCCATCATGCGCTGCACATCGGTCGAGAGGGCGCTGATGACGATGGCCGAGCCTTGCTCTGCGACTTGCTCCCTGGATGCGCGCAGCACCAGCCGGCTGGCGAGCTTGGCGCCGGTGGCCGTGTTGACGGCGGCGCCGCCGATGTCGGCGATCAGAGGGCCGACGGCGCTGGCCGCGATCACGAACGCGCCCTTGCTGTCGGTGCTGACGGGCGCTTCATCGGCGTCGCACTTGCCGTTGTTGTTGGCGTCGACGCACACCAGCGCGCCTTGATAATAACCGGCGCTCAAGCTTGGATCGCCAGCGCTGCCCGGCGTGAAGCCGCTGGCTGCCACCACGCCTTGCATCGTCAGAGTCGCTTGCGGCGCCGGGCTGCTGCTGCCGCAGGCGGCCAGCAGGGCCGCAGCCGTCGCGATGGCCGTCATGGCCAGGGTGTTAGTCGTTACAGCTTTCCGAAGACTCGGCATATCTATCCTTAACTGGTGCAAGGTACAACAAGGGGAGGCGGATGACCCGCCGGGGCGCGGGAAGGGCGCGGCAACAATCGCGCGGCGAAATGCCGGCCATCGCCCCACGCCCAACACACGGGGGAACGGCTGGCATTCTTGCAAAAGTTTGTGACCGGGTGATTACAGCGGGGCCGGGGGCGGGAAAGAGGCGGATGTGGGCGGGAAAAATATTGAAAGAACAATGATTAATGGTACTTATATGATAATATTTATATTCATCAATCATGATAGAGAGTCAAACACATGTCCCCTCATTTGAAGTCTATTGTCGTCGCCTGTTCCCTGGCCCTGGCGGCCATTACCACTCCGGTGCAAGCGCGTATCCTGACCCTGACCACCACCGGCACGATCAGCGGATTCGATTCGATTGGTCTGTTCAGCCAAACCGGCGGTGTGCATGACGAGCAATTTACCGAAACAGTTTCCATCGATATGGCGGGCTTGACGACGGGTAGCCGCACCAGCGCCGAGAACATCTCGTCCACCAGCCCTGGCGGGTATACGATGGTCAGCGGATCGATGACGATTGCCGGAGGTACATACTCCTGGCAGGGCGGGTATAGCACGGCAACGGCCGCGCTGGGACGTTACGTGTCTTTGGGGCAAAGTGGTCCTGACTATGTGGGCATGGGTATCAACTGCCTCAACGAACTCGATTTTCATCCAAATAGCCGCGTCATCAGTAACCTCGGCATCGCCTCCGACAGCACGGCGTTCGTGAACAGCGTCGATTTCGCGCAAAACACGCTTTTCAATACCCATGCCGCCGGCGTGACGTCGTACCTGGACTTCTCCATTGTCCAGTATGACTATGTGCCGGTTCAACTGGAAAGCCAGAATGCGTTTACCACTGCGGCGTGGACCATCAGCGCCGTGCCAGAACCGGGCACGGCCGGCATGTTGATGGTGGGCCTGGGAGTGATGGCCGCCATGCGCCGCCGCAAGGGCCGGGTATGATTTGATTGGACTGGGTCGCGCCACCGGAGGTGGGTCGGGGCCCCGCCTGCCAGCCGGCGATTGCTTCATCTGTCAACCACAAGCTCAGGCTGCCGCGCCGCCGAAGACCGGCGTCGTACTCCGACCAGTTCCTTACCTTGAATTTCATCTTCGGTATGTGGTGGCGGCGCTTTTCCTTGTGTTTATTGGGCATGGATCGGTACGAATTGTCAGGGGCCAACACTTTACCTGATTGCTCAGGTATTCATGCAACAACGCCCCGTTGCGCTGGTTGCGGCTCGGCTCAGGCCCGCCGCGCTGCTGCTCAAGGTGGTGCGAGAGCTCGGCCTGGAGCATTCTTTCTGCAAGCGTTTTTTTCAGTTGCCCGAACAATCCGGCGTCGGTGAATATGGATTGCGGATTGTGGATTGCTCGGGTCAACGCCCTCAAGCAGTTTGTCCAGCATGGCTTTGTCGATGGGTATCATACGTATCCTTTCCAGGGATAAATTTTATCGTATGACTTCTTTCACACAGAATTTCCGACAGGCAGCTGGACTAGCGCCCTTAAACACATATCACGGGCTGACCGCTACGGCCGATAGCTCCCGGCTATCCGGCCGCTTTAGCGCCATGACCTCGCGGATCGCGGAAACAACAACCTCCGGATTCGTAAGCTGAATCCGGTGCTCGGAATCAACGATGACTTTGCGAGCCTTAGGGTAGAGCGCCTTGAACGCTGCGACGGTTTGCGGGTCGTCATTGATTACGCCAAAGTCCACGCCAATCGCTCCAGCTGACTTTGGCACATTGAACAAGCGCACCATGGGAATGTCGTCCCGCCACGGCAAGCTTTGAACGATTTCACCTGTGTGATGAATCTCATCGATCTCGCGCGCCACGGTGTTGCTGAGTAACAGACGCTTGGCAATGCGGGTGTACAGCGGAAATTCCTCAGGCTTTTTAATGGTACCCGGATACAAGGAATCCACTAGCACCACACCCTGCACTTCCCGTGGATACATACGCGCAAACAGTTGCATATAGAGGCCACCCATCGAATGCCCAACCAACAAATAAGGTGACTTTAGCCCTTGTTTCTGCAAGATATGGCGAAGTTCTTCGACAATGGTCCGGCCATCGCGTGGTGCGAGTGTGACTTCACTCCGACCGTAGCCTGGACGGTTGTACACAAAGACCGTCGACTCTTTACCAATATCGGCAATGACTTTGTCCCACGTATCGAGCGTTTCACGCGCACCGTTCTCGAACACAACGACGCCCAGCGATTGCGGCGCGTCGATTCGTAACAGTTCAACCTTCTCGCCATGAACGGTATCAATCATCGGCGCCGCAATGGCCGGCAATGTGAGCGATAGGGCGGCCAAGGCCGCCAGTACTAGCACCGACATTGCTGCTCTCGCATGTTTAAAACTCCTGTTCATGATCATCTCCATCACGCCAATGTTTGCTTAGCTTTCCAGGCGTCGGCCCACACCGTGTCGTGGTTAGCGGGTCCTAAAGTTCTTCTTATGGCGCCGATGTCGGCACAATCTGCGCGCCTTGCCTCGGCGACGGGGGAGTGAAGTCTGCGTCACTGAGCGGAACGTTGATCGCAAAGGCGGTGACTGTCGAGCGATCTGCATCCGTATTTTTGCCGTCGAGTTTGACCACAGTGCGGATAGCAAAAGGAATCGTGACGCCGTCGACGACGCGGAAATCGGAGAAAACCTGCGTCTGCATCGGGTTGCTAGTAGCAGCGACTTGCCGCTCAATCATATGGGTCTTGCTGTTGATCCAGAGTTCAAACGGGGCGCCGCCCGCCGGCGAGATGCGAACCGCATCAAAATGGTCTGCTCCGGCTTGGCGCTTGCCGAGATAGTGCAAGGCTGCGCCAAGTCGATCACGACGGAAGTAGCCGATCACATCTGAGTAAACTGCGCTGCGCCGCTCAGCAATCTCTTGACGCACTGTTTGCACCTTGACCGCGCCAGTCGGGTCAAGATCCCAGCCTTGCTTGCCGTCCCAGCCATAGGCCATGTGTGTAGGTCCCATCTGGATATTCGCCGATTCGCGTGGGCTGGGTGCCAACGCCGCCTTGAGCGAGTAGGTGCCCTTTGTCCCGTCCGACTCGATCACGCTTTCCATTTGAATGGTGGTGATCGTATCCCACCTTGCCCCGCCACTTCTTGTTTTGGCGATGGCCATCACCGCTTCGGCCCATGCCTCATTTGCTTGGGCAGCGCTGACTCCTGTGCTGGCTGCCAGTAATACCATCAACACTGCCGCCCTTGCATGTTTACATGTCATCTTCATGTCCATCACCCCACTTTTGGTTAACTTCCTGATCATCGATTCGCATTGTGCCTTTTAGCATGCCATCTCGCATGCCTAATTTATCGTAACACAATAAATAATAATTGATCAACAGCAAATTATGGCTACATCACATGTAGTTATAATTTACTTTGTAGACATTACTGCAGCATGCTATGCTAAAAAAACTTACTGCTAAACATTCATTAATGATTATATGAAGATGACATCAAAATACGCAAAAATTAGCCAGCTTGCCCGTTCCACGCGCTGGGTGCTGAGTCTGGCCTTAGTCGGTGGCGCACTGTTCTGGGCGGCCCTTACCTGGCAGCTCATCAAGGGTCAATTTGGCGGGTTGCCGCAGTCGACCGGCGCTTATCTGGTCCCTGGCGTTGGCTTCCCCAACGGCCCGGATGGGCAACTGTTGGCCGCACACCCGATGCTTGTCTGGGGGTATGGCACGCTGGCTCTGGGCATCACCGGTTACGGCTTGCTGCGTCTGGTGCGTTTGATGCGCATGTATGAGGCCGGCGCCGTGTTTGATCGACAGGCGCCCGCCCACCTGTCGGCGTTTGCAATTTGCATCGTGTTGCGAGAGTTGCTGGACATTGTGGCGCTACCGCTGTTATCGCTCGTAACGCCCGACGGCATGCGCTCGGCGAGCTTCAATATCGATTCCAGCACCATGCATGTGTTGTTTATCACCTTGTTGTTCTTCCTGATGTCTCGCATCATGGCCGCCGCTTATGTGGTTGCCGACGACAATGAACGGATCATCTGATGCCTATCATCGTTCGACTTGATCTGATGCTGGCAAAACGCAAAATACGCTCACGCGAACTCGCCGCCCATGTCGGCATCACCGAACAGAATCTGTCGCTATTGAAGAGCGGAAAAGTACGTGGCATGCGCTTCGCGACGTTAGCGCTTATTTGCGAATTTCTGCAATGCCAGCCGGGCGACTTGCTGGAATATGAGCCCGGCAAAGAAACGGATGTAGAGGACGTGATGTAGCGTCTCAGTGGTATTTTTAACTGAGGCGATAGCTGGGTATTCCGGACGATCGTGACCAGTGATTCCGGCATCGTGACCAGTCATTCCATTTCAACGTGACCGCCCATTCCGGGCGAACGTGACCGATTTCGAGCATCTTCCGGAATCAGCGGTCACGATACCGGAATCACTGGTCACGATGCCGGAATGGCGTTGT
>JBEONR010000012.1:0-135610 GCA_040544385.1 Oxalobacteraceae bacterium GrIS 1.11 | reverse complement strand
ATATGCCAAAACCGGCTTCAAAGGAGGACGAAAAAGTCAAAATTGCTCCCTAAACTATCTGCAAAAATGGTCTCAAATAGTTTGACACTTTCCGCTTTGCCGTCGTCGCGATCACTTCAAGGAACTGCGCCATTTCAGCATCTACGGCCACCCCTGGCCGAACGTGGCCGTATGCCAGTGGCCGGATTGTAGCGTACAGGTAGCCATGCGGGTGCTGCCATTAAGGCATATTTCGCGGGTCGAAAACGGCGCCGAATGCGAGTGCGTCCGTTGTCATACGCGAGCTTCTCCTTGCCTAAAATGCGTCTGTTCTGACAAGTCAGGGTCAGATTGGTGCCGGGTACACCTTGCAAGGGGCGTTTCTAAAGCGCTTGTTGCGCTTTTGGAACATCACCGTCCGAAAACGCTATTTCTTTCCCCCATTCACTATTTTCCTGAAGTTTCAGAGGTAGACTGGACACATCGGAAACACTTCCATGTCGTCGTTTCCGCTCCGGATTGAGAACCATTTTCTGATCGCGCTCGCGTTCGGTTGAGATGACAGGAGTTTTGATGAAACGACTATTGTGCCTGCTGGCCGTGGCCGCCGTGGCTGCCCCGGCCCTGGCCGAATTGGTGATCGTGGTCAACCCGAAAAATCCCGCCACCAAGATGTTTCCTTCGCAGGCGGCCCAATTTTTCCTTGGTGGCTCGGTGCTGTTCACGCCGGTCGAGCAGGCGGAAGGTTCGGCGATCCGCGCCGAATTCTATAAGAAAGTGTTGGAAAAAGAGCCGGCCCAGGTGCAGGCGATCTGGTCCAAGCTGGCCTTTACCGGCAAGGGCAAACCGCCCAAGGAATACAAGTCCAGCGCCGAGGTCAAGAAAGCCGTCGGCGAGAACGTCAGCGCCATCGGCTATATAGAAAAATCGGCGGTCGACGACACCGTCAAGGTCATTGCGACGGTGCCGTGATGGGCGCCATTTTTCTTTCCCATTCAGGAGACCGCTCGATGAAAAAAACACTGATCGCATTGGCCTTGTCGATGCTGGCGGCCGGCAACGCGGCCGCGCTGGATTTAAGCGATGACGGCAGCCTGAAACTGACCGGCTTCTATAACTTGACCGGCGCCAAGGTCTTGAGCGGCGCGGCCCAAGGCAGTAGCACGCCATGGACTTACCAGCAGTGGAAATGCCCATGCACCATCCAGGGCTGGGAATATACCAGCGTGTACCAGAAAGACAAGGGCTTCCAGTTCGACCAGGAATCCTTGCTGGGCGTGCAAATCAAGAAAGATTTCACGCCAACCCTGTCGGTGACGGCGCAATTGGTGGCGCGCGCGCGCAATCCGAACGAGGGTTCGCGCCCGACCGTCGATTGGTTGTACGCGACCTGGTCGCCGTCGGCCGATTCGGCCTGGACCTTCCAGGCCGGCAAGCTGCGCATTCCCCTGTATTACTATAGCGATTATCTGTACATCGGTTACGCCTATCCCTGGGTGCGCGCGGCGCCGGACGTGTATGGTTGGCCGATTTATGCCTACGAGGGCGCCAATGTCAGTTACCGCACCCAGTTCGGCGCTACCGACTGGGCCGGCACTTTCACGGCCTGGACCGGCGGCTATACGCAAAAAAACGATGCCTACGATACCTTGATCTATTACACGACACCGACCCATGAATCGTGGAAAAACATCATCGGCGGCTCGGCCTCGGCCAATAACGGCGTGTTCGACGCCCGCCTGATGCTGATGCATTACAACGATTCGACCTGGCAAGACAATCCGGACGGTAGTCGCAGCAATATCGTCGACGACCAGAGTACCCGCATCATGGGGCTGTCGGTGAACATGGATTACAAGAACTGGCTGGTGAAGACCGAGGTGGACCGCTACGAGCAAGTCGACGCCGGCAAGGGCATCAATAATGTCTATAAATATGCGCTGTTCGGGGTCGGCTACCAATATGGCGCGTGGACGCCGATGTATACTTTCTCGCGCTATCGCACCATCAACCCGCCGATCGAGGGCCGCAATACGCAATACCTGTCCTTGCGCTGGGATTTCCGCAAGAATATGGCGCTCAAGTTGCAGTATGACGTCTCGAAAGACAAGTCGCAGTATGACTATCCCTTCTTTGGCGACTCGAAATTGCTGTCGGTGTCGCTGCAGGGGGTGTTTTAAAGGGGTGTTTTAAGGTGCGCGCTGGCGCTTCCATCAAAAACCGCATTTTCTCATGCGGTTTTTTTATTATGCGCGAAGTGGGGTTTTGCGTTATAAAGGCGGACCTTGTATTTTCTGAAATGGACCCGTCATGCCTACCTTACTGAATATTTCGCGCCGCAAGTCGGTCTTGACGACGCTCAAGGCGGGCGCGCTGCTGCTCGCATCTTGTGTCGCGCTGCACGCGTCGGCGGCCGACTTGCTGGGCACCGTCAAGGCGCGCGGCACGCTCAAGGTGGCGCTGGAAGGCACTTATCCGCCATTCAATTTCAAGGATCCCAAGAGCGGCGAGCTGAGCGGCTACGATGTGGATGTCGCCAAGTTGCTGGCCGCCAAGCTGGGCTTGAAGCCGGAATTCATCAGCACCGAATGGAGCGGGATACTGGCCGGCTTGGCCGCCGGAAAATATGACGTGATCGTCAATCAGGTCGGCATCACCGCCAAGCGCCAGGAAGCCTTCGATTTTTCCGATCCCTACACGATTTCCAGCCCGCAACTGGTGGTGCGCAAGAATGACAGCGTGCAATACGCCAGCTTGAATGAACTCAAGGGCAAGAAAGTCGGCGTCGGCCAGGGCAGCGCATTTGAGGCGCAAGTGAAAGCCGTGCCCGGCATCGAGGTGAAGAGTTATCCGGCCGCACCCGAATATTTGCAAGACTTGGCCATCGGCCGGGTCGACGCGGCCTTGAACGATAGCTTGATGGTCGCGTATTTGCTGAAGAACTCGCCGCTGCCTTTGAAGGCTGGCGCGCGCGTGGGCGGCAGCGAACGGATGGGGATTCCTTTCGCGAAGGGCAATCCGCAATTCAAGGCCGCGCTGAACAAGGCGCTGGCCGAGATTGGCGCCGACGGCAGCCTGGCCAAGGCGTCGCTGAAGTGGTTCGGCACGGATGTCAGCAAATAAATGCCGGCCATATTCCCGGCGCGCGGCGCGATGTTGACTAGCAATTGATGGACTTACTGGAATTGTTGCGCCAGGCGGCGCCCGTGATGTTGCCCGGCGCCGGCTACACCTTGTTGTTCGCGCTGGCGTCCATGCTGGGCGGCCTGGCGCTCGGATTCCCCACCGCCATCATGCGGGTCGGCCCCTGGCCTTTCTTGCGCTGGCCGGCCGCGCTGTATGTCAGCGTGATGCGCGGCACCCCCTTGCTGGTGCAAATCTTTGTGATTTATTATGGCTTGCCCAGCGTCGGCATCGAGTTCACTCCCGTCACGGCCGGCGTGTTGGCGCTGAGCCTGAACGCCGGCGCCTATCTGTCGGAGAGCTTGCGCGGCGGCATAGTCGGCGTCAGCCAGGGCCAGTGGCTGGCCAGTTTCAGCCTCGGCCTCGGCTATTGGCCGACCCTGCGGCATATCGTGTTGCCGCAGGCATTGAGGATGGCGGTGCCGTCGATGAGCAATACCTTGATCAGCCTGATCAAGGATACCTCGTTGGTCTCGGTCATTACGATGACGGAATTGATGCTCTCGACCAAGGAAGTGATTGCCACCACCTTCAGGCCCTTGCCCCTGTATCTGGCGGCCGCAGCAATTTATTGGTGCCTGAGCCTGGCCTTTGAAACCGTGCAGCGGCGCGTCGAGCGGCGCTTGAATCGGGCCCATCAATAATGGGGCTGTGCACTTGGCTCGACAGTTTCCATCTTGCATGCTAGTGTAGGGCTGCGCGCCGATTCGATCGATATCAATATTTTTATTTCTATCCAGAGAGGCGGCGCCACAATCCTGAACTATTGCGAGGATGGTAGGGTCGGGCGCTTGCCGCAAGCGACAGTCCGGCAATGTCAATCGGCCATTAGCGGAGCAACGATATGGATGACGATCAGCAGGTGCGGCCCGGCCCCTCTCCCCATCATGCCGTGATTGCCGCGATGGGCGGCACGCCGGACGGCGCCATTGACGATGAGGTCTTGAGTCCGGAGCGCTTGCGCTACGAGCGCGAGCAAGCCTATTTCAATGATATCTACCTGCTGGCGCCGGTCGCCTATTTCGTGCTCGGCTTCGACACCACGATCTTGCAAGTGAATTTGGTGGGGGCCGAGTTGCTCGGCATTGCCCGCGACCATCCTGGCAAGCACCATTTCCGCGCCTTCGTCAGCCCGATGTTCTGGTCCGATTTCGACGGCTTCATGCGCATCGCGCTCAATAGCAGCCAGCCGGAGCGTATCCAGTTGCAAATGCGGGGCAACCGCGACGAACACGGTTTCGCCGCCACCCTGCTGGCCAGCGCGGACGGCAGCGGCCAGGCAATCCGGGTGGTGCTGGAGTTGGCGTCTGGCAAGCTGGCTGCGCTCGAGCGCAGCGAAGAACGCTTCCGCCGCATCGTCCATAGCGCCGAGGAGGGCATCTGGGAAATCGACGAGAGCGCCCGCACTTCTTTTGTCAATCCGAAGATGGCGCAGATGCTCGGCTACCCGATCGAGGAGATGCTGCGCCAGCCGCTGGTGGCCTTCATGGACGATGAGGGCCGCACCATCCTCGAGCGCAATATTGCGCGCCGCCAGCAAGGCATCGCCGAGCGCCACGAATTCAAGTTCATCCGCAAGGATGGCTCGGCATTGTGGACCACGCTGGCCACCAACCCTATTTTCGACGGCGAGGGCGTGTACCTGGGCGCGCTGGCGCTGGTGAGCGATATCACCGAGCGCAAAGAAGCGTCGGCGCGGATCTGGTTCCAAGCCAATTTCGACGAATTGACGGCGCTGCCGAACCGCCATATGTTCCTGGACCGGCTCGGGAATGAATTGAAAAAAGCCGCGCGCGAAGAGCGTTTCCTGGCGCTACTTTTCGTCGACCTCGATCATTTCAAGGAAGTCAACGACCGGCTCGGCCACGACAAGGGCGACTTGTTGCTGGCCGAGGCGGCGCGCCGCATCGTCGAATGCGTGCGCGGCAGCGACACCGTGGCGCGCCTGGGCGGCGATGAATTCACGGTGATCCTGGCCGGCTTCGAGCAACTGGTCGGCGTCGAGCGGGTCGCGCAAGACTTGGTGGCCAGCCTGGGCCGGCCGTTCGCCTTCGATGACGGGGCGGCGCAAGTGTCGGCCAGCGTCGGCATCGCGCTGTATCCGGCCGACGCGGCCGAGGTCGATGAATTGCTGCGCCGCGCCGACCTGGCCATGTATGCGGCCAAGAGCGCCGGGCGCAACCGCTACAGTTATTTCACGCCCGACCTGCAAGCCCAGGCGCAATTGCGGATGCGCACCTCGCTCGACTTGCGCGCGGCGCTGGCCGAATCGCAGTTTGAGCTCCATTACCAGCCCATCGTAAATCTGCGCAGCGGCGCGATTTACCGGGCCGAGGCGCTGTTGCGCTGGCGCCATCCGCAGCGCGGCTTGCTCAGTCCGCCCGACTTCCTGCCTTTCGCCGAATCGGGCGGCCTGATCATCGAGATCGGCGACTGGGTGTTTCGCCAGGCGGTATCCCAGGTCAAGCTGTGGCAAAGCGAGCTGGACCCGTCGTTCCAGATCAGCGTCAACAAGTCGCCCGTGGAATTTCGCTGCGACGCCGCGTTTTACCAGGCCTGGATTGATTATCTGGCCGAGCAGGGCTTGCCGGCCCGTAGCATCGTGATTGAAATTACCGAAGGGGTGTTGCAAGACGAAGCCCGCCCGGTCGTCGAGCGCCTGCGCCAATTTCGCGCGATGGGCTTGCAAGTGGCGCTCGACGATTTCGGCAGCGGTTATTTTTCGCTGTCTTGCCTGAAGAAATTCGATATCGATTTCCTGAAAATCGACCCATCCTTCGTGCATGCTTTGCAAGCGGATTCGGGCGACCTGGCGCTGTGCGAAGCGATCATCGCCATGGCCCACAAGCTGGGCTTGAAAGTGGTGGCCGAAGGGGTGGAAACGGCGCTCCAGCGCGACTTGCTAGCCGCCGCCGGTTGCGATTATGCCCAAGGTTATGTGTTTGCCGCGCCGCTGCCGGGAGCGCAATTTTGCGCCATGGTCCAGGCCCGGGCCACCCTTTAAAGTCGGGCGTGAACTGGTTTAACGCAAACCGAGCAGCGACTGTACGCGTTCGCGGCTGATGCCGATCAGCGCCGAGGTGATCGATTGCAGCGATTCATAGCCGGGCGCGGTGGCGGTCTGGATGAAACGTTGTGCCAGGCTATCCATACCGACCCCGAGGTCGCTTGGCTGGGCCGTCGCGACCCGGCCCGACGCTTGCGCCAAGGCCTGGCTGACGGCGTTGCGCGCTTGCTGTACATGGGCCAGCGCTTGCACCACTTGTTGCAGGGTCTGGCGCAAGGCATCGGTGTCGGCTGTGCTCCACGCTTCCGGTGCGATCGCTTGCGCCTGCTCGTCGGTCTGGACCCGGTTCATTTGCCCGGTCGGGTAGCGGATGCCGCCGCCGCGCACCGACAGGGTGTCGCGCACATTGGCCCAGGACGCTTCCGGGGTGCTGAACTGGAGCGCACCGTCGGCGCCCGCCGCCACCCGGATATTGAGCGGCGCCAGGGCCTGGTCGAAGCGTTGCACGATGTCGCCGGCGGACAAGCCCGGATCGATGTTGACCGAGCTCAAGGTCTGGTTCGAGCCGGCCAGGGAAAAGGCCAGCACTTCCTTGCCGCCCGCTTGCAAATTGGCCATGGTCAAGCCGCGGATGGTGAAATGTTGGCTGGACGGTTCCGGGCTGCTGTAGTCGAGCTGGGCGTTCAGGGTGCCGCCCGAGGCGCGCTGGCGCGTGCGCCAGGTATTGCTGAACTGGCGTACGCGCGCTTCCACCTGGCCGTCGCGGCCCTGGTGTTCGGCCAGTTTGGCGGCCAGCTCGCTTTTCAATGCTTGCAACTGGCTGCTGCTTTGATCGAGGAAGTCAAGCGCCTGCTGGGCGCTGGAAATTTCGCCCTGCAATTGGTGGTCCCAATTGCTCAAACCCCGTTGCAGTGGGGCGGAACGGGGGCTGGGGCTGGCGTCGGCAGGCGCCGCAGCGGCGCCTGCCGCGATCGCCGGCTCGTCGGCCACGCGCGCGCCGCTCGAAGCGACTCCTGTGGCGGAGTGTGACTGGGCAATTTGCATGGCGCTCAGATGACGTCAAATAAAGACAGGTTGCCGACCTTCGCATAGGCTTTGTAAGTTGCTTCCAGCGCCGTCTGGTAGCCGTTCAAATCGGTGGCAGCGACGGCCATGTCGGCGCTTTGCAAATCGTGCAAGGCCATCTGGTTCGAGATCGACACATTGGCATGGTTGTCGGACAATGTGCTGATGATATTTTGCGCGCCGCCAAATACCGCGATCTTGCTCGAGAGCATGCCCATGGCCGTGTCGGTGCCGTCCAGGTTAGCCTTGAGCACCGCCCTGACGGCGGGATTGTTGGCGTTCACGCCTGGCACCGCCAGGGTCGCGATGGTTTGGTCCATCTGGTTGAGCAGGGTTTCCATGCCTTTCACGTCGACGTTCGCAACTTGCGTCACGCCATTGCCGACCACCACGGTTTGCTGGTTTTGATTGCCGGAGTAGGTATAACGCGAGCCGACCGGCAGGGCGGCATTGTAAGTCAAGGCCGGCGTATCGGTCAGGGTGCCGGAAAACATATAGCGGCCCTCCTGATCTTTTTCATTGGCTGTATAAAAGATACTGTCGCGCAGCGCTTGCAGGGAACTGGTCATGGCGTTCAAGTCGGCCGGGGCGCTGCCGCCGTCGGAAGCCCAGACCAGCTGGTCGCGCGCCTGGCCCAGGTCATTGTTCATGCTGGTCAGGTAATTCTCGTTCTTCAGCAGGCGCGTCTTGACGGCCGAGATATTGTCCTGGTATTGGGTGATGATGGCTTGTTCGCGGTTCAGGCGCGACACGCGCACGCTGCCCACCGGGTCGTCCGACGGTAATTGAATCCGGTTGCCGGTCGCCATTTCAGTGGTCAGATAGGAGATGCGGTCTTGATTCATTTGAATCGAGGTATTGATGGTGGACTGGTATTGGCTGGTGGCGATCCGCATGGGATTCTCCTTATTGAATCATTGCCAACATGGCATCAAACATTTGATTGGCCACGGTGATGACTTTCATATTGGCCTGGTACATATTCTGGTAGGCCAGCAGGTCGACCGCTTCTTCATCCTTGTTCACGCCGCTGGTGGATTTCCAGTCGGACACGGCCTGGTTGCGCACCGTGGTGGCGGTCGCCAGCAAGGCTTGGTTTTGCTGGCTGGTAATGCCCAGCTTGCCCACCAATTGGGTGTCGGCGTCGCCGATCATCACGGTGCCGATCGAGGTCACTGGAATCGACTGGCTCTTGATCGCGATCAGCGCCTGCAAGTTGCGGCTGTCGCCGGGCGTGCCGTCCGCCGAGAAGGCCAGGTCGGCGGCCGTGAAGCCGGGGCTGATGTTCAAGATGCCGGCGCTGCCGCCGGCCGTATACACGAACAGCGGGCCGCCCGCCACCGGCGGCGGGCCCATGGTCTGGCCCAGCGCGAGCTGCGCATTGACTTTGTCGGCCAGGCTTTTTGCGATATCGCCGACCGATTGCTGCAAGGGCGCCAGCACATTTTTTTCAAAGTCGCCAAGGCCGCCCAGCTGGCCGCCGACCGTGACATTGTCGAGCGCGAAGCTGGAAGTGGCGAACTGCAAGCTGAGCACCTGGCTGCCGCCTACGTTCAGCGCGCTCGACAGGCTGCCGGCGATCGAACCGATTACCAGGGGCTGGCCGCTTTTCAAGGACACGTCGCGCGAACCGTCGGGCTGGTCGCTCACTTCCAGCGACATCTGGCTCGACAAGGTATCGATGGCCTGGTCGCGTGCATCGATCAAGTCCGAGACATTGCTGCCGCCGGCAACCGAGGCGGAAATTTTCTGGTTCAGCGCGGCGATGCTGGCCAGCGTCGTGTTCGCTTGCGGAATGATGGCATCGCGTTGCTGGTGCACCGACAGCAATTGGTTGCTCATCACATTGTTGATGCTATTGAAATGCTGCGCCATGGCATCGGCGGCGGTGACGATTTGCTGGCGCAGCGGCGACGAGGTCGGGTCGACCCCGGCCGCGTTGAGGGCCGAGAAGAAACTGTCGACCCCGGCGCTGATGCTCGACACATTGTCGCCCATCACTTGTTCGAGTTGGGTCAGGTAGGGCTGGGTCTGGGAACGGGCGCCCAGGTCCGAGCCGGAGCGCCATAATTGCTGGCTCTTATAGGCATCGCTAAAACGCAGCAACTGGCTCACCGCGACGCCATTTCCGGCCGAGCGCACGCCGGCGCTGCTGCCCAGCGCGCCCAGCAGCACGCCCTGGCGGGTATAGCCGGGGGTTTGCAAGTTGGCGATATTCTGGCTGGCGGTGTTGACGGCCGCTTGCGCGGCCAGCGATCCCGTCAAGGCATTATTGATGATACTCATGCTGGAATACTCATGGTGGCGTTCCTGAAAATGATGGGCCGGGGCCGTTGTTAGCAGTAAAGGGCGACCGTTTATTGCGTATTATTAAGCGGCAAGGGCAGATTTTCCAGCGCCGCCGCGGGGGCTGGCGCGGGCAGCAATTGGCGCAAGATGGCGTCGGCGATGCCGAAGGCGCGCTGGCCGGCCATCTTGTCGGCCACCAGGGTATCGGCCATGTCCAGCATATCGCTATTGACGGGGTCCTTGAAGACGCTATCCTGGCCGGCCAGTTCGCGCGTGCCGGCCCGCATCTGGTGCAACATATGGGAAATGAAAAAGCCCTCGAACTGGACCGCCGCCTTGGTCGCCTTGGCAATATAGTCCGGGTCGGTGGCCGCCGCGCCCGGCGCCGCCAGTGAGGTGATGGTAGTCATGAGATTCCTTAAATGACAAGCAATTCGCCTTCGATCGCGCCGGCCTGGTCGAGCGCCTGCAAGATCGCCATGATATCGTCGGGCGAGGCGCCCAGGCTGTTGATCACATCGATAATCGTTTGCAACTTGGCACCGGCCGGCCATTTGAACATCTGGCCCGAACCCTGGTCGACGCTGACCTTTGATTGCGGCGTGCTGGTGGTCTGGCCCTGGCTGAACGGGGCCGGCTGGCTGACGTTGGTGCTTTCCGAAATCACCACCTTGAGCGCGCCGTGGGTGACGGCGGCGGCGCGCACCCGCAAGCCCTCGGCGATGACCACCGTGCCAGTGCGCGAATTGAAGACCACTTTCGGGGTGTCGGCGCCGACATCGATGGGCAGCGCTTCGAGCTTGGCCATGAAAGCCACGCGCTAGGTGGGGTTTTCCGGCGCCACCACTTCGACGCTGGTGGCATCGCTGGTGGTGGCGATCGCGCCGAAGCGCCGGTTCAGGCCGTCGACGATATTGGTGGCGGTCTGGAAATTGGGGTGCCGCAGGCTCAGGGTGACGGTGGTGCGGGTGGCGAAATCGGTGCCGATTTCGCGCTCGATATTGGCGCCGTTGGGAATCCGGCCCGTGGTCGGGGTATTCACCGTGACGCTCGAGCCGCTCTTGCCGGTCGCGTTCAAGCCGCCCACCACCAGATTGCCCTGGGCCAAGGCATAGGTTTCATTGTCGGCCGCGCGCAGCGGCGTCAACAGCAAGGTGCCGCCGCGCAAGCTCTTGGCGTCGCCCAGCGACGACACGGTGACATCGATATTCTGGCCGCGCCGATAGCCCGGCGGAAACACCGCGCTGACCATCACGGTGGCCACGTTCTTGCTTTTCGCGTCGATGCCGTCGGGCAGCTTGACGCCGAATTGCTTGAGCATATTGACCACCGACTGGCTGGAAAACTTGACCTGGGTGGTGTCGCCGCTGCCGTTCAAGCCGACCACCAGGCCATAGCCGACCAGGGGATTGTCGCGCACACCCTCGATGCTGACCAGGCTGCCCAAGACCTGGCTGGCGGCGGCCGGCATGGCCAGCGGCGCCAGCAGGGCGGCACATATTAAGGCAAAGGGCAATGGTTTCATGGAATTGACCTTAGAAGGGCATTAGGGGGCCGGTGAAAAAGCGCGTCAGCCAGCCGGCCGTATTGGCGTCGGCCAGGGTGCCCTGGCCCGAATAGGCGATCCGGGCGTTGGCGATGCGCAGGGACGAAACCTGGTTGTTGGAATCGATGTCGGCGGCGCGCAGATAACCGCGCAAGCGCACGAATTCCTCGCCCTGATTCAAGGTCAAGGTCTTTTCGCCGCTGACCTTGAGCAAACCGTTCGGCAACACTTCCTGCACGATCACGGTGATGGCGCCGGTCAGCGCGTTTTGCTGAGTGCTGGTGGCGTCGCCGGTGAAGCTGCGGTCGGCCGTGGCATCGACGCCGGTCTTGGGCAAGGCCTTGCCGAGGATGGAGAGGGGAGCCAGGGCCAGCGTCGAGCCCTTGCTGAACGAGGTACCGGCCTTCTTGCTGGCCTGGGTGGTTTCTTGCAGCGTCACGGTGACCAGGTCGCCGACCCGGAAGGCGCGGCTGTCCGAGGTCAGCGACAGGCCGCCGTCGGGATTGAAGACGCCGCCGGACTGGCCGCCGCGCGCGGCGCCGCGCGGCAGCGGCGGCGCCTCGTCGGCCGGATTGGGCCGCGCCGTGCCCGAGCCAGGGGCCAGGCTGGCGCAGCCGCACAATAGCAAGGCTAGTCCGGCGCCCAGGTGACTTAGAGCGGCCTTCATCAGCGCGCTGCGGCAGACAAGTATTGCAACATATTGTCGGCCGCCGTCAAGACCTTGGTATTCATTTCATAGGTGCGCTGGGCAGCAATCATGTCGACCATTTCCTCGACCACTTGCACATTCGAGCCTTCCAGCGCACCCTGTTTCAACTTGCCCAGCGCGCCGTCGCCGGGCTTGCCATCGACCGGGGCACCGCTGGCGGCCGTTTCCTGGAACAAGTTCTCGCCCAGCGCCAGCAAGCCGGTCGGGTTGATGAAATTGCTCAGGGTTAATTGGCCCAGTTCGGTGGCCGTCGTATTGCCGGCAATGGTGGCCGAGACCACGCCATTGTCGCCGATGGTGATGGCAGTGGCGGTGGCGGGCACCGTGATTTGCGGCACCAGGGGCAAGCCGTTGGCGTTGATCAAGATGCCATTTGCATCGACTTGCAACTGGCCGGCCCGGGTATAGGCCGATTCGCCGTTCGGGCGCCGCACTTGCAAGAAGCCGTTGCCGGTGATGGCCACGTCGAGCGGCTGGTTGGTGGTTTGCAGGCTGCCGGTGGTAAACACCTTTTGCGTGCCGACCATATGGGTGCCGTTGCCCATTTGCACGCCGGACGGCGACAGGGTATTGTCGGCGCGCTGGGCGCCGGGCTGCTGCTCGACCTGGTAAAACAAATCTTCGAACACCACCCGGTCGCGCTTGAAACCGACCGTGTTGACATTGGCCAGGTTGTTTGCAATCGCTTGCAATTTGGCGTCCTGGGCCTGGACGCCGGTCTTGCTGATCCACATTGCTGGATTCATGGTTTTTTCCTTGGTGATGTGCTTGAACTGGGCTAGGTGCTCAGCAGGCGATTGCCGGCTTGATCCATGGTATCGCTGACCGTATAGAGTTTCATTTGCATCTCAAAAGTGCGGTTCAAGCTCATCGTCGCCACCATTTCCTCGACCGCCGACACATTACTGCCTTCCAGGCTGGCGCCGCGCACGCGCACATTCTCGTCCGCCGGCAATGGCTCGCCATTGCGCGCCACGATCAAGCCGGCCTCGTTCTTGGTCAATTCGGCCGGCTCGGCGTTGACCAGCTTGAGCTTGTCGATGGTTTGCATGGTGGTCGAACCTGGTACCTGGATCGAAATGGTGCCGTCGCCGCCGATTTCCACGCTGGTATACGGGGGCAGGGTGATTGGCCCGCCTTCACCCAGCAAGGCGTGACCGTTCACGCTGAGCGCGCCGGCATCGTCGATATCGATCGCGCCAGCGCGGGTGTAAGCTTCGCCGTTTTGCCATTGCACCGTCAGATAGCCGTCGCCGGTGACGGCGACGTCGAGCGGGCGCCCGGTTTCCTTGATGGCGCCGGAGCGAGTGCCAATCGCGCTGGCCTGCATTTGCGACAAGTGGCGGTCATCGTAGCCGGCCCCCTTCAGAGACTGGGTGCTGGACACTTCCAGGTTGGCGCGAAAGCCCCCGGTTTCCATATTGGCCAGGTTATTGGCGTGGACCTGCTGGGCTCGCAGGGCCCGGTCGGCTCCGCTCATCGCGGTATAAATCAAGGCATCCATTGCATTCCCCGGGCTTAGACCGCTTGCATCAGCGATTGCAACATCGTGCTCTCGGTCGACAGGATCTTCGAGTTGGCCTGGTAATTGCGCTGCGCGGTCATCAGTCCCACCAATTCCGAGGTGATGTCGACATTCGACTGTTCCAGCGCGCTGGTTGTCAGCTTACCGACCATGCCCACCCCCGGCCGGTCATATAGCGGTGGGCCGGAGGTGGTCGAGGCGACCCAGCTGGTATCGTTGACCGAGGTCAGCGAACCTTCATCGGGGAAGCTGGCCAGCGCCAGCGTGCCCACGTTTTGGGTCTGGCCATTGGTGTAACTGGCGATTAAGGAACCATCGACGGCCAGCGCGACACCGGTGAAGGTGCCCGAGGCGTAGCCGTCCGGGGTGTTCGAGGAGGTCACCGCGTCGCCGGCGAACTGGGTGCTGCCGGTATAGACCAGGTCGAAGGTCAGCGGTGCGGCGCCATTGGTCGGCGTCATCGACAGGCTCTTCACGGCCGGTCCGGCCGGCTGGCCGACGATGGGGCTGGCCGTCAATTGGCCCTGGCCGTCGAATTGCAGGGTGGCGTTGCCGGCCGCGCCGGCCGGCGGCGCCGCGCCGTCGAAGCTGTAATGGACATCGACCTGATTGGCCGTCGCGCCCTTGACGAAATACTGGGTCACGGTATGCTTGCTGCCGAGCGAATCGAAGACCACCGACAGCTTGGACATATTGTAGGAAGTCGGGTCGGCCGGATTGAAGGTCGACACGGCCGGCGCCGGCCAGTCGGCCGACAGATTGCCGACATAGCGCAACTGGCCGGTGGCGACGGCGGGAATCTGGCCGGTCGGCACTTTCAAGTCGCCCAGGGCACCCAGGGCGGCGGAGCCGACGACGGCGGCGTAGCCTTGCACCTTGTTGCCGGCCGGGTTGACCAGATAGCCATCCTGGCTGGCCGAGAAAATCCCGACCCGGCTGTAGAGCATGGTGTTCTGGATATCGCGGCTGACGAAAAACCCGCGCCCATTGATCGAGGCATCGAGGCCGCGCCCGGTATTGAGCACGCCGCCGTCCAAGCCTATGCTCTGGGTCAGCGAGCCGACTTCGACGCCGGTCGGCTGGCTGCCCGCGTACATGGCGGAAAAATTGGCGCGGCTCGTCTTGAAACCGTAGGTGCCGGCGTTGGCGATGTTGTTACTGACGCTGTTCAATTGTTCATTGATAGCCTGGATGCCGGACAGGGCGATATCGAAACTCATGGTCCATTCCTTTCAGTGGGAAATGCGATTAATTTGCCGCCGCAACGGCAAGCGACGAGGACTTGCCGTTAAAACCGGTCACCGCGCCGGGCGCCACCTCGCCGACATTGGCGACATTGAGCATCATGCTGCCGCTCGAAGACAGGCGCACGCTGTTGAGGCGACCCAGGATCTCGATGGCCGGGGTTTCCGCGCTGCTGGTCTGGACTTGCATGGTGTAGGTGCCGGCCGGCACGCCAAGGGCGGTCGGGTCCAGCGTGAATGGCGCGATGCCGGGCGCCAGCGGCCCCAGCTCGAGCTTGTGGGGGACGCCGTCGGCGCCGCTCAGCACCAGAGTGGTGTGGGCGCTGGCCGAAGCGAGTGTGATTTCGCCGGCCACCTTGGCGCTGCCCAGCGTGACGGTGCCGCTATTGACCATCAGGTTGGAGCCGACCTGGCCTCCCAGGGCCAGCACTTGCATGCTTTGCATCACGCTGGCATTGGCGCTGGTCAAGGTAGACAGGTTTTGCAGCGCTTCGGTCTGGCTCAATTGCGCCAATTGGTTGACGAACTGGCTCGGGTCGGTCGGCGCCAGCGGGTCCTGGTTCTTGATCTGGGCCACCAACAGCTTGGTAAACATATCCGAGGTCTGGCTGGCCTGGTCGGCAGCCGGGTTGACGGCGCTGCCGTCGGCGCCGGCGGCAGCGGGGCCGGTATTGTTGAATAGACTCGTTTGCATGATTAGCCATCCCCTAGTTTAAGCAGCGACTGTTGCATGGTTTTGATACGGCCCAGTACTTCGACATTGCTTTCAAAGGCGCGCGAAGCCGACATCATGTCGGTCATTTCGGCCACCTGATTGACGTTCGGATAAAACACCATGCCATCCGCATTGGCCATCGGATGGCCGGGTTCGTAGACCTTGCGCAAGGGTTCCGCGCTTTCCACCACATCCATGACCTGGACCCGGGAATTGCTGGCGCCATCCTCGCCGGCGCCGCGCGTCATCACGGCGGCGAACACCGGCTTGCGGGCGCGGTAAGTCTCGCCCTCCGAGCCGGACGCGGAATCGGCGTTGGCCAGATTGCTGGCGATGGTATTCAAGCGCACGGTCTGGGCCGCCATGGCCGAGCCGGCGATATCGGAAATGTCCTTGAAGCCCATGATCATTGCCCCGCAATGGCTTTGGCCAAGCCCTTGAGCGTCATGCTGACGAAGCTCAAGCTGGTCTGGAAATCGGAGGAATTTTGCGAAAAAGCGGCTTGTTCGACCCCGATTTCAACGGTGTTGCCATCGCGGCTAGGGTGGTAGGGGACGCGGTACAGCGCTTGCGGGTCGCCGTCCTCGATGCGGGCCTGGCCAGCCGCGTTGTCCTGCAGCCCTTGCAGCACGGCGCCAAAGTCCATGTCCTTGGCCTGGAAGCCAGGCGTATTTTCATTCGCGATATTGGCGGCCAGCACGCGCGTGCGTTCGGCCCGCAATTGCAGCGCATCGGCATGCACGCCCAGCGCATCGGTGAAGTTAATACCCATGATCATCCTTTGTGAGAAGTGTGCTGACCAGGCGCCGCAGACGCGGCTTGCCGAAAAAGGTGGGCGGGCATGTAAAATGCCGGACAAGCGCAGCCCCGGAATTCTTGCTGAAGGTAGATACCATGATCACTCCCGACATCCATTGCGCAACAGGCGGCGCGCGGCGCGTGGCGACGCGTTGCCTGTTTATCTTGCTCGGTTTATATAGTAGTCCAGGATGGACGCAATTTCCAGTCGACAATATTGTTTCACGCATCGAGGCGGCGGCGCGCGCACAACTGTTGCGCCAGGCGGCGGCTGGCGGCTGGCAAGAGGCCTTGTTTGAAGTGACGGTGACACCCAGGCCGCTGCCCGCTTGCGCCCAAGCGCCGACGCTGGCGCCGCTTGACGTGCGCCAGCCGAACCGGATGCGCTTTAGCGTCATTTGCCCCGACAGCGGCGGCTGGAAAGTCGAATTCGTGGTGCGCGCCACGACGTCGGCCATGGTGGCCGTCAGCGCCGCGCCGGTGGCGGCCGGACTAGCCTTGACGGCGCAAGACATGGCGCTCGAACGGCGCGACATTTCCGCCGTGGATGACAGCATTGGCGATATGCGCGCGGTGCTGGGCATGGCCAGCCGGCGTGCCTTGCGGGCTGGCGAATTGCTGCACCGCAAGCAACTGGCGCCGCCGCCGCTGGTCAGGCGCGGCGACCTGGTGCGCATCGTCGCGCGCCGCGAACAGGTCGAGGTCAGCATGGCCGGCGAGGCGCTCGACGAAGGCGCGCAAGACGCCGTGGTGCGGGTGCGCAATAGCACCAGCGGCACCGTGATACGGGCCCGGGTGCGCACGGCTGGCACGGTCGAACCGGTGGCGTCCATTCAATCGCCCGACTGAGTGCGTTGCAGGCGCTGGGCCAGGCGGGTCAGCTTGTCGGCGTAGGCCGGGTCGGTGGCGTAACCGCCGCGCGCCAGGCCTTGGGCAAAGGCGGCCGCGTTGCCGCCGGCGCCGAGCGCGGCGCGGTAACGTGGATTGTCGAGCAAGACTTGGGCATAGTCGCGGAAGGCGCTGGCCTGGTCCGGGTAGCTGCGAAAGCGCGCGGTTTTTTGCAACGCGGCGCCCTGTTCGTATTCGGTGGTCAGGTTGGCCGTCACCGCGCCCTGCCATTGACCGCCCGCTTTCAAGCCGAACAGATTATGCGTGTCGCTGCCGTCGGGCTGGCGCAAGGGGTGCCGGCCCCAGCCCGATTCAAGCGCGGCGTGGGCCGCGACCAGCTCGGGCGCGACGCCCAGTTTTTGCCCCGTTTCCTCGGCCCAGGGCTTGATGGCGCTGAGAAATTGCTGCTGTCCGGGCGTGGCGGCGCCATCGGTCAAGCCGGGCGCGGCAGCGGGCAAGCTGCGTTCCAGATGAGCCCGTCCTTCCGGGCTGAGGGCGGGCGTCTCGAAGCGGCCCGTCGAGCCATGTTCGATGAAGGCCTCGACCTCGCCTTGCACCTGGCGAAAGACGCTGCCGAAGCCGTTGCCGGGATTGGCGCCGGCGGCGGCGGTGGGCGCGCTGGCGCGGGTCGGCGCCAGCGCGGCGGTGGCGCTGAGGTCAAGCTGGCGCATAGATTTGTTCCTCGCCGTGCAGCACGCGTTGCATGATGCTGTACTGGTTGCTCAGCAGTTCGCTATTGCGGCTATTCCTGCGTTTGCATTCGAGCACCATGCGCTCCAATTCGAGCCAATGCGATTCCAGGGCCAGGCGCGACGGGCCTTTCAGCAGCGCCATCACTTGCGCCATGGTCCCGGCCGGACCGATCAGCGCGCAAACCAGGCTGACGCGCTGGCGCCGCCGCGCTTCCATCGCCTCGACGGCGGCGCCGATGCGTTCGGCCACCTCGGTCAGTAGCGCGCTCTGGTGGCGCAGCGCGGTGTCGAATTGTTCCTCCAGCATCAGCAACAAGGCGGCATAGGCCGGCACGTCGTCGGCCACGCCGCGCAGCAACATGGTCAGCATATCCTGGCGCGTCAGGTGGCTCAGGTGCTTCATGTTTCGCCGCCATGGAAACGCTGGATCAGGCCGGCCAGCTTGGCCGGGTCGAATGGCAATTCGCCCTTGGCCAGCGCGTCACGCAAGGCCGCCACCTTTTCGTGGTCAATCTCGGGCAGGGCGCGCAACGCTTCCAGCGCCGGTTGCAGCACGGCCGACTGCAGGGCCACGGCGGGCGGGCCGGGCGCCGCCGCTTCCGGCGCCACCTCGGCGCCGCGTTTCAGCGGGGCCGGCTCGGCCGGCGCGCTCGTGCTGGAAACTCTCATAGCTTGCCCCTTGGTCTTGGTTTGTATGGTCATATCAGTGTGCTTGCATCGTATCAATTCGCATGGCCAGCCCGTCGCTTTGGTGCCGCCGGCGTAGGTGCAGCCGGCGTCATTTGCTCGCGCAATTGCCTGAGCTCGGCGCCATCGGGCGCCGCTGTGTCGACCCCGTCACCCAGCGGCTGGGCCGCGCCGGCCACGCCGAACATGGCGGCCACATTATTGGCCTGGTTGCGGGTCAGGATCAGCAATTCGATGCGCCGGTTCACGCCGGCCGCCGCATGCTTGGTATCGATGGGAGCGCGGTCGGCCATGCCGACCACTTGCAGCACGCTTTCGGGGTTCATGCTGCCGGCCAGTAAATTGGCGCGCGCCGACATGGCGCGATTCGAGGACAGGGTCCAGTTCGAGAATGACTCGTAATCGGTATTGGCGTATTGCACCGAATCGGTGTGGCCGACGATCAGCATCTGGTTTTCCATTTGCGCAAACAGGGGACCCATCTCGCGCAGCAAGCGGCGGAAGCGGTCGGTCGGCACCGCGCTGCCGCGCACGAACATGCCCTGGCGTTCCGTATCGTGCAACATCACGCGCAAGCCGTAAGGCGTTACCACCGATTCCAGGTTGCTGCTCAAGCCAGCCTCGGCGCTGAGCTTGGCCAGCGCGCGCGACAGGGTGTTCAAGTCTTCCGGCGACTGGTAACTGACCTTGGGCCGGTCAGTGGGGTCGATATCGCCATTGCTCATTTGCTTGCCGGGACCGGAGGCGCTGCCGCTGCCATTGCGCGGCATCGGGAAGCGATCGATCAGGCTGCCGCGCGGGCCGCCTTTTTGCTCGGGCATCACGCCTTGACCATCGTTGACCTTGCTGCCCTTCGATTCCATCATGATTTCCTTCATCGCTTGCTGCTCGCGCGCCGCCATCAGCCACAGCACCAGAAATAGCGACAGCAGGGCCAGGCAAAAATCGGCGAAGGCGACTTTCCAGGCACCGCCATGGCTGTCATCCTCGTGCTTGCGTCCGGCACGCTTGATGATTGCCTGTTCATGCTTGTCATGCGGCTTTAGCACGACGGTCTCCGGTGCGGCGCGGCGGTTCATCGGCGTCGCTGGCGCCTTCGAGCGCATTGATCCAGCTTTCCAGCTGGGCAAAGCTCGGCTTGATATTGAGTTGCACCAGGCGCCGTCCGGAATCGATGGCCAGCAGCGGCGGCTTGCCGGCCACGTGGGTCACCAGCACCACCTTGACGCATTCCATGGCCGAGCTTTCCTCGCCCACCAATTGCTTCATCATATTGCACATCGGGTCGAGCACACCGTAGCAAAAGAAAATGCCGATGAAGGTGCCGACCATCGCGGCGCCCACTTTTTCCGAAATTTCGGCGGCGTCGGCGCCATCGGCCACCGAATTCATCGCCATCACGATGCCGAGCACGGCGGCCAGGATGCCGAAGCCCGGCATGGCTTCGGCAATCTTGTGCAGCGATTTTGACGGTTGCAGCAATTCGTCGTGGATCGCTTCCAGTTCCTGCTCGAGTACGCCTTCGAGTTCGTGCGCGTTGATCTTGCCCATCGCCATCAAGCGGAAATTATCGACGATGAAGGCAAGCAATTTCGGCTCTTCCAGCACCAGCGGGTAGCGCTGGAACAGGGCGCTCTCGCGCGGCGCCTCGACGTGGGCGTCGAGCGCCTTCAAGCCGCCGGCCGCCGTTTGCAGCAACTCATACATCAGCAACAGCAATTGGCGCTGGAATTCCGAGCCTTGCTTCTTGTGGGTGATGATCTTGCGGAGCTGGGTCATCAATTCGCCCAGCACATGTTTGGGATTGCCCAACACCAGGGCGCCGGTGCCCGCGCCGATGATGATGAGCAACTCGATCGGTTGCCAGATGGCGTGGATCGTGCCGCCCATCATGGCGAAGCCGCCAAACACGCATCCGAGCACGATTAAGATACCGATAATCACCATCTTGAATTGCCTTCCACGTCATGGTTAGTTGCCGAGGCCGCCGCTTAGTCGTTTTGTAGCATGGCCTTCATCTTGCCCAGTGCCATCTTGTTGAGTTGGCAGACGCGGGCGTCGGTCAAGTCCAGCACGGCGGCGATTTCCTTGTAACTCAATTCGAATTCGTAATACATTTGCACCACCCGCTGTTCGCGCTCATCGAGCCCGCGCAGCGCTTGCTCCAGGCTGCGCCGTACCATCAACTGGTCTTCCGGGTTGGGCGCACTGGCGCCATTGCCCATGGTGTCTTGCAAGACTTCGTCGAAGCTGCCGATCAGTTCGGCATTTTCCGCCAACTGGTATTGCTGATAGGCATCGGCCGTGATGCCGAGCGCGGCGATGATTTCTTTTTCGGTCGGTTCGCGCCCCAGGCGCCGGGTCAGTTCGCGCACGCTGTCGCGCAAGCGGTGGCTTTCCTGGCGCACGGCGCGTGGGCGCCAGTCCTGGCGCCGCAATTCATCGAGGATGGCGCCGCGCACGCGCAGGCTGGCGTAACTACCGAAGGCGCCGTCCGGGGTGCCATAGCGGCGCAGCGCTTCGAGCAGGCCCATCAAGCCGATCTGTTCCATGTCGTCGCGGTCGATGGCGCCGGAAATCTGCGAATTGAGCTGGCGCACGATGCGCTTGACCAGCGGCGCATAGGCCAGCAAGTGCTGGCCTTCTTCTGCCACGCTGAGCATGGCCGCGCCCGGCGCGCCGTAAGCGGCACCATAGCGCTCCACCTGTGCCGCATCTGTTCTCACATTCACTCCCGCTGGCCTGGGCATCATTTACTCGATGATGAGTTTGCCGATCATGACTTCGGTAAAAGGCTTTTCAGCTTTTTCCTTGGCATAACTGGCGTCAAAAGCGCGATTGATCTGTTCGGCGAATTGTTCCACCGTCATGTTCTGGGCTTGCGCCATCGGATAGCGTGCCAAGGCTTTCACCGCGATACTGCGCAGCAAAGGCATGTGCTCCTTGGCTTGCTTTTCCTTTTCTTCCGTGGTGGTGATGACCAGGTCGGCCGACAGATAATGCGATTCGGTGTCGCCGGGGCCGCGCCGCAACATCACGATCACCTTTTCCAGCGTCAGGTATTTGCGCGCCTTCTTGCCGGTTGGCGCCTTCTCATCCATGGCGGCGGCCGGCACCGCCGCGCCGGCCGCGCCAGCCTGCCGTTGCAGATACCATAAGGCGCCACCGGCCGCACCGGCGCCGAGGACGGCGACCAGGATGAAGCCCAAAATTAATTTCACATTCTTTTTCATCGCCTCACATCTCCCGCTCGTTCAAGGCAAAGGCGGATGGGGCGTGCTTGCTGTCTTCGTTGAGGGCGCGGCTGGGATCGGCCTCGGGCTGGCCTTGCTGGCGGCCCCGCTGGCGGCCGTCGCCTTCGCCATACGCTTGTGCGGCGGCGCCGCGCGGGGTCGGCGTGACGGTGACGGCGACTTCGCCGTAATGACGCTGCGACAAGTCCTGGCGCATGCTTTCGCCGATGTTTTGTAACTGGCGCAGCACTTCGCCGTCGGACGCGCTCAAATTGATTTGCAGCGCGCCGTCGGCATGCTTGATCGAGATGTCGATCCGGCCCAGCATGGGCGGGTCCAGCCGTATTACCGCATGCTCGGTATTGTGGGCCAGTTGCACCTGTAATCTGTCGGCCAGCGCATCTTTCAGGCTGGCCTGCCATTGCGGGGCGGGGCCGGCCAGCTTGATGTTGTCGGCGGCGGCCGGGTTGGCGCCCGCAGTCGGCGGCAGCACCATGCCCCAGGTGTTGGCTGGCGCTGCGGCTACGGCCGGCAATTCAATCTCGGCCACGGCCACGGCCACGGCCACGGTGGCGGTGGCGGTGGCGGCCGGCGCCGCGTCGCTCGCAATCATGCCGGCTTGTGCAGGCCGCGCCGCTTCCATGGCGCGCGCAAAGTCCGGGCTTTGCGCCACCAGCGCCGGCCGGCCGGCCGCGCCGATGGCCGCCGCAGCGCCGTTGAGGGCCATCGCGAGCGGATTCAGCGTGATCGTCAGCGCCGGGTTGGCGTGGGCCGCTGCGCCACCGTCCAGCGCGCCG
This sequence comes from Oxalobacteraceae bacterium GrIS 1.11, assembly GCA_040544385.1. Taxonomy (GTDB): domain Bacteria; phylum Pseudomonadota; class Gammaproteobacteria; order Burkholderiales; family Burkholderiaceae_D; genus Janthinobacterium. Next base: position 113,253 of record JBEONR010000012.1, on the reverse strand, counting down.
GCGGAACGGGGTTTGAGCGCAAGGTCGATGCCGGGGCCGGGGCCGGGGTCGGCCCCGGCCGGCAAGGGCGGCGGCAAGGGCGGTGGCGGCATCAGCGCCAGCGCCGGATTGGCGGGCGCGGCGGGCGCGCTCGCGCCGCTGTCGGTCTCGGCTGGTGGCGCCCCGTCGGCGTCACTTTTGGGGGTGGCCGGCGTGGCCTCGCTGTCGGCCAGGTCGGCCAGCCCCAGGAAGCGGGCAAACAGCGTGATTGCCGGCGCGCCATTCGGGGCGGGCGGCGGCGCTGGCGCCGTGGTGCCGGTGGGGGCAGTGGTGGCGGTGGGCGCCGCTGACATGACGGGGGTCGCCGCAGCCACCGCCGCCGGAGCTGCAACCGCAGCCGGGGTGGAAGCGGGCGCTGCGGGCGCCGTGCTGATGCTGATACTCATACAAGATTCCCGTCACGATCGGCGTCGCCGGCAAGGGCATAGGCAAGCCACCCCTCTTTGTGTGCCTGCATGGTGCTCAGGTGACTACCCAAGCGTTCTTTTTCCTGATTGCACACTTGCATGGTCTCGGCATGGGTGTTGCGCAGCGTCAGCAAGGCGGCGCGCTCGGCTTCGCTCCAGGCGCCGCGCGCCGCCAGCGAGGGAATCTCGCGCGCTAGCTTGAGGTTGGCGGCAACCAGGGCGCTCCAGTCGGCGGCGGCGGCGGCGGCGCTCAATTCCTGGTGCATTTTCAAGATTGCCGCCCGCCTATCCATTCTTTGCCTGCACTCCCAGCCAACCTTGCTTGATGGTGCTGAGCAAGCCGCCCACCTCGTCGATCATGGCGGGATCGAGTTTGACGCCGGCCGTATACAAGCGGGCCGCGCAATAATCATAGAGGCGGGCCAGATTGACGACCACTTCACCGCCGCTTTCGAAATCGAGCGAACTCGACAAACCATTGATGATTTCCACGCATTTATCCAGGCTGATGGCTTTTTGCTCGAAGCGCTTGCCCACGATATGGCCGCGGGCCCGTGCCAATTCTTCCAGCAAGCCGTCAGTGAGGATCAACACCAGTTCGACCGGCGAGGCGCGCGCCGTTTGCGCATCCAGATTGACCGAGTGATAATTGCTGTAGGCATCATGGTTCAACATAGTATTCTCGCTGTGAAAGCAGAACTGGATGAGTGCGTGGCCCGCTTAACCCTTGCTGCTGGTACCGAACAAGGCATCGAACATGCTGCTGTTCTGCGCCATTTGTTGCTGCAAGTTTTGTAATTGGGTAAATTGGGCCAGATAACGGTTATAGGTGGCCGTGTAATCGGCTTCGAACTTGGTCTGGCGCGCCGTCAGCGAGCTTTGCAATTGCGTTACCGAGGCCTGGCGCGTGGCGATCTGACCATCGCCGGTGTTGCTCCACGTATTGAGGTAGGTATTGAGCTTGCTGGCGATGGCGCTCGGGGAGCCGGCCGCCGTGCTGCCGATGGCCAGGTCGAGGCCGTTCGGCTTGGCCGCCAGCGCCGTCGCCAGCCTGGCCGAATCGAGCCCCAGCGTGCCGTTGCGCTGCGCCGTGATGCCAAAGGTGGACAAGGCGCCCACGCTGGTTTCGCGCAAGGTCCTGACCATTTGGTCGCGCAACACGCGCACTCCGCTGTCCTGGGAAAAAATCCCGGCGGCGACGCCGTTTTGCGGATCGCCGGGATCGGTCAGGGTGTCGAGTACGGTTTTCAGTTTATTGTAGGAGTCGACGAAGCTTTGGGCGTTGGCCGTGGTGGCCGCGCTGTCGAGGCCGACCGTGGCGGTGACCGCTTGTTCGCCCACCGCCTGGGCCCGGGTAAAGGTGATATTGACGCCGTCGACGTTGCTGAAGGTGTTCGAGCCTTGCTGTATCCTGGTGCCGGTGCCCTGGGCGCCCAGCCACACCACCGCGTCTTGCGCGGCCACGGTTTGCTTGATGTTGGCGGGATTGGTCAGCGCCGCCTGCAGCGGGGCATTGCTGACGGCGCTGGCGTCGAGCGTGAGGGCGCCGGCGACGCCCGAGGTGTTTGAACTCAGTACCAGTTGCGCCACGCCCCCGATGGTGATGATCGATGCCGTCACCATCGAATTATTGTGCGGCTCGGCGTTGATGGCGGCCGCGATTTCCTTCGGCGTCAAGGTGCCGTTATTATCCTTGTCGGCGGCGCTCAAGTCGACTGAAAAGCTGGCGCCGCCGACCGACAGGGTCAGGCTGCCGCTGCCGGCGGCCGGGGTGTCGCTCAAGCCGCCATATGAGACTTGGTTATTGGTGGCCACGCTTTCGACGAAAAACGCATAACTGCCGGCCACCGCGCTCGGCCCCGCAGTTGCGCTGGCGATACCGGGGGCGCTGAAGGTGACGCCCTGGGTCAGCAAGGTCTTGGCGCCGGTCAGCGTACTCAGGCTGGCTTGGTAAGTCGAGATCGCCGTCTGCAGTGTGCTCAAGCCGGTGGCGGTGTCTTGCGCAGCCTTGGTCTGGGCGGTGATCAGCGCTTGCTGGTCGACGGTATATTTATCGGTATAGGCTTTCGCCGCCGAGACGGGGTCGATTGCGGTGCTTGCGGACGTGCTGGCCATGTCTAACTCCTCGAATGAGAAACAATGTGTACCTCAGTACAAGGCGACCAAAAATGCGCCCCATTGAAATAATTTCCATGAATCATTGTTTTCCCCATAGCCAAACCTGGGTTGCCAGTTCGTCCTGGCGTTTATTGTCGAGACGCAACTGTTCGTCGGCCGCTTCCTTGTTTTTTTGGGTCAGCACCTGGTCCAGCACTTCGCGCCTGGCCCAGGCCGCGTTCAAGGCCCGCTGCGACAGCGCCATATTCGCCTCATGCAGACTCAAGTCGGTGCGGTGGGTGTCGGCCATGGCCATCACGGCCAGCTTGTATTCGCCGCAATTGAGCGATTGCGCCAGCGGCAGGGCGCCGCTGGCGCTGGCGCCCGAGTACAAGCCGGTCAGGCGTTCCAGGTTTTTCCGGTAGCGCTCGCGCACCACGTTCTGGGCCGCCATCTCGCCCTCCAGGCGTTCGACCTCCGTATTGCGCAGCTGTACCAGGGTGCTCAAGCTTTTGATGGTATGCGAATTGATCATGACATCATCTTTTCAAGGTCGGCAATGCAGGGGGCCAGGGGCGCCGCTTCTTTGGTCCCCTGGCACAGGAAGGCGTCGATAAACGGTTGCAATTGCAGCGCCTGGTCGGTGGCCTGGTCGGCCCCGGGCACATAGGCGCCCAGTGGTAACAAGTCGCGCACCCGGGTGTAGCGCGCTTGCGAGGCTTTCAGCAGGCGCGCCGCCAGCATATGCTGCGCCGTGCTCACTTGCGCCATGCAACGGCTGATCGAGGCGGCGATGTCGATGGCCGGGTAGTGGCCGCGGTCGGCCAGTTCGCGCGTGAGCACGATATGACCGTCGAGGATCGCGCGGGCGGTGTCGACCACCGGGTCTTGCTGGTCGTCGCCTTCGGCCAGGACGGTGTAGATGGCGCTCATGCTGCCTTCCTCGCGTTCGCCGTTGCCGGCGCTTTCGACCAATTGCGGCAGCGCCGAAAAGACTGACGGCGGGTAGCCGCGCGTGGCCGGCGGCTCGCCCAGCGCCAGCGCCACTTCGCGCAGCGCCATCGCATAGCGGGTCAGCGAGTCGACCAGCAGCAGCACATGCAAGCCCTGGTCGCGGAAATGGGCCGCGATCGAGTGGCACAGTTCGGTTGCCATGATGCGCATCAAGGGCGATTCGTCGGCCGGCGCGATCACCAGCACGGCTTTTTTCAAGCCTTCCGGGCCGAGCGACATGTCGACGAATTCGCGCACTTCGCGCGAGCGCTCGCCGATCAGCCCGACCACCACCACGTCGGCCACGGTCTGGCGCGTGATTATGCCCAGCAAGACGCTCTTGCCGACGCCGCTGCCCGCCATCAGGCCCACGCGCTGGCCCTGGCCCAGGGTCAGCATGGCATTGATGGCGCGCACGCCGACGTCGAGCGGCACGCTGACCGGCTGTTTTTTCAAGGGGTGGACCCGCGGCGGCGTCGCTTCCAGCGCATGCTCGCCGCCCAGGCGTCCCAGGTCGTCGATCGGCTCGCCCAGGCCATTGACCATGCGCCCCAGCCAGGCTGGCCCGATCTGCAGGCTGGCCTTGTCGGGCAGCGGCAGCACGCGTGCACCGGTGGTCATGCCGCTGGCTTTCTTGAATGGCATCAGGAACGATAACTTGTCGCGGAAACCGACCACCTGGGCTTCCAGCCAGTCGCCGTTGACGGTTTCGATCTGGCAGCGTTGGCCCGTGTGCAGGCGGCAGCCGGCGCTCTCGAGCAGCAGGCCGGACGCGCCCACCAGGCGCCCGGTCGGGGTGGCCACCGGCACCGCGCCGATCTCGAAGCTGCGCAGGGTGTCGGCGATCATGAAACGATATCCTCGTCGGCATGCTCGGCGGCCAGTTGCAAATGGCTGCTGACCTGTTCCATGCAGGCCGCCAGGCGCTGATGGCAGCCGGCGTCGACTTCATTGTCGCCGGCCTTGATGCGGCATTCGCCGGCGTCGAGGCGGGCGTCGGCGATCAGATTCCAGCGCTTGGCGCGTTTCGGATCGAGCTCGCTGATGCGCTTCAATTCCTCAGGATTGAGGAACACGTCGATGTCTTCGCGCGTGGGCGGCATCGAGGCCAGGGTTTCGTCGACCAGGGCCAGCAACTGCACCGGTTGCAGCGCCAGTTCGGCGCGGATCACCTGGCGCGCCACCTTGGCCACCAGGTCGACCACTTCCTTGCGCTGGGCCGCGCGGTACTCGGCCCGCACTTTTTTGAGGTTTTTCAGGATCGCGTCGACCGGGCGCGCCAGGCGGTCGAGCGCGACCAGGGTTTCGCTGCGGCCTTCTTCGCGTCCCTGCGACATGCCGTCGTTGTGGCCGGTGTCATAGCCGTCTTGCTGGCCGCGCGCCATTCCCACTTCATAGCCGTCGCGCTGGCCCTGCTCGAAACCTTCCGAGACCGAGGCTTGCCACTGGCCGTCGGTGTCGGCCGAGCGCTGGCCGGCGGCGATGAATTGCGACAAGGGCGGGAAACGGTAGGAGCGGAAGGCGTGTTTCATTCGACCACCGCCTCGGCGAACAATTGGACCTCGATTTCGCCGGCGTCGGCCAGGCCTTTCACGGTGGCCATGATCTCGCGCCGGGTTTGCTCGATGCGGCTCAGCGGCACCGGGCCGGAGCGGCGCATCATGTCTTCGAAGCTCTGGGCCTGGCGCCGCGGCATGGTTTTCATGACCGCCTCGCGTACCAGCGGCTCGGCGCCCTTGAGCGCAATGGCCCACATTTCCAGCGGCACGTCTTCGATGATGCGGGTGATCGCCACCTCGCTCTGGCGCGACAGGATGAAGAAATCGTACATGCTCAGCTCGATGGCCGCGACCACTTCCGGGTCGTGCACGCGCAGCAATTCGACCATGTCGGAGCGGTTGCCGGGCAGCCGGTTGAGAATCTCGGCAACCTGGCGCACCCCCTCCACGCTGGTGCTCTGGGTATCGAAGGTGGCCAGGCAGCGCCCGACCAATTCGTCCAGCTCGCCCAGCAAGTCGCGATCGATCTCGTCCAGGCGGGCCAGGTTCAGCAGCACCAGGTCGCGTCCCTCGAGCGGCAGCGCGTCGAGGATCTGGCCGGCCAGGGCCGGCGGCAAGAAGGCCAGGAACACGGCTTGCATTTGCACATGTTCATTGACGATGTATTCGGCCAGCCATTTCGGCGAGGCCCATTGCAGGCGCGCCATTTTGGGCCGGATCGCGTCGCCGTAAATGTTGTTGAGCACGCTGTTGGCGATATCGCTGCCCAGGGCCAGGTCCAGCGCGCGCTTGAGGTAGCTGCGCGAGGCGCCATGCACTCCGCTTTGCTGGCGGTAGTCGTCGAAGAAGGTTTGCATCGCATGCTTCACCGATTCGACCTTGATGCCGCTCATGCGCGACATCACTTGCGTTACTTCCAGCAATTCCTCGCGCGACAGGCAGCGCAGTACTGCCGCCGCCGGCTCTTCGCCAATGCTGAGCAGGACGATGGCGGCTTGCTCGACCGGTGTCAGGGCGACGCCGTCATCGTCCGGCGCGTCGGACGCCGCGTTATTGAGTTCGGCCATTTTTCTGCATCCATTGTTTGACAACTTCGGCAACGCGCTCGGGTTCTTTCTCGGCCAGCACCTTCAAATGGTCGACCATCACGTCGACGGCCGAACCGGCCGGCGGCAAATCGTAGTTTTCCAGCAGCGGCACCACCGGCATGGCGGCGCCGAGCGGCGCGCCGGCCGTCAGCGCAGGCGCATGGTGGGGCAGTGTCGCGCCATGCAAGCCCGCCGCGCTTTGGGTGCCGGCTGGCAACAATTGCGGATCGCTCTGATGCATCATGGCCGGCGCCAGCCTGACAGTCAACAGGCGCAGCAGCGGCCGCACGATCAACAGGAAGCCCAGCAGGGCGCCTATCAGGTAGATCGCCCAACTGCTCATGTCGATCACATTGTCGCGCTCTTCCCACCAGGGGGCCAGCGGGGCTTTGGCCGGGAAGCTCAGGGCCGACACCGCCAGCACGTCGCCGCGCTCGGCGTTGATGCCCAAGCCGCCACGCAACATTTTTTCCATGTTCGCCAATTCTGTCGCGTTCCAGCCACTCTTCGGGGTCGGCGCGGCGGCGCTGTTCAAGATCACGGCGACGCTGAGTTTTTGCAGGCGGCCACGGCTGCGCTTGATCTGGGTGATGCTGCGGTCATACGCATATTGGCGCGAGCTGGCGTTCTTGCGCGCGCTGCCATCGTCGGCCTTGGCGGGATCGGCCGGCGCGGCCGCCGCCGCCGGGGTGGTCGGCACCGTCGCCGCTGGCGGCCGGTTGCTCAAGGTGCCGGGCACGCCCATTGCCAGGCGGTTGCGTTCCAATTCCTCGCGCGTCGCTTCGCTGGTCACTTTCGGCGTCTCGCCGTATTTTTCCAGGGTTTCCTCGATCTTGTCGTTGTCGACCGCAGCCGTGACGCTGACCCGGAAATTGTCGTCCCCGATCACCGGTCCCAGCAGTTCGCGCACATTGCGCCGGATCTCGTCCTGGATATGCTTGGCGTTGTCGGTGCTGGCCGTGTCGAAGCCCTCGGCCAGATCTATGCGCGCCGACAAGTAATTGCCGGCCTGGTCGATCAGGCTGACGCGCTGCGGACTCAGGCTGGCGACGCTGCCGGCCACCATATTGATCACGGCGGCGATCTGTTCCGGCGCCAGCGCATGGCCGGCTTTCACCGCTACCACCACCGAGGCCGACGATTTGTCGCCATCGCTGGCGACGAAGGAAGTCGACTTGGCGATTGACAGGTGGACCCGGGCCGAGGCGATCGCGTCCAGGCTCATGATGCTTTGCGCCAGTTCGCCTTCCAGGCCGCGCCGGAAGCGTACGTCTTGCACGAATTGCGACACGCCGAGCGGGTCGTTCTTGTCCATCAATTCCAAGCCGGCCGGCAATTGCGCCGTCACGCCCTTCGACGCCAGCATCATGCGCACCTTGCCCAGCATCGCTTCGGGCACCAGCACCTGGCCGCTGTCCGGATGCAAGCGGTAGGCAATATGCTCGGCGTCGAGCGCGCCCATCATATCGGTCACGGCAACCCGTTCGCGGTTGCCGAAGACGGGCTTGTAAGTGGATTGATCGTGCCAGAAATACATCATGACCAGCGCGGTAATGCCGATCGCCAGTACCAGCAGGGGCGCCAGGCTTTTCAGGGTGGCCGGCGAGACGCCCGGCAGGCCGGCCGCGCGCCAGCGCATCAGAATGGACTTCAGGGGATTGAGCATGGCCCGGGCTTACAGAGGGAGCTTGAGCAATTCGTCGACCGCGCCCATTACCTTGTTGCGCACCTGCATCAACATGGAGAACGACAGGCTCGCCTGCTGGCTCGATAGCATGGCGCCGACCAGGTCGTCGCTCTTGCCGCTGTCGACATCGTTCATCCGCTCCAGCGCGACCTTGTCGTCCTGGTTGACCTTGCCGAGTGCGTCTTTCATGCTTTGCATGAAATCGGCCGGCGCCTGCACGCCGAATTGGGCCGCCGGTGCCACCGCCATGCCGGCCAGATTGCCGGCATCGTTGCCGAGCGCCACCAGATCGGCCTTGATCAAGCCTGCCAGTTCATTTGCCATCTTGCCGCCCCCACTAATCAATACTAGCTTGGTTCATGCCGGGCCGCTGGCGACGCCGGTGCGATATAGAAGTGTTATGCAAGTGTCGATGCGCTGATTCCCAATTCCCGATTGCCATTGATCATTTCTGACAAGGCTAATTAAACGGAAACAGTTTTATCTTTAAGGCATTGCTTGATGCTGATGGCAGTGTGAGTTATGCATGCTTATGATAAACCTGTCTGAAATCTGCGGTAATAAAAATTATATTTAATTCGACAAGAAGAATTCAATCAACGACGCGGCGCAAGGTGGGCACAAATTGCTGCATTTGAGCTTACCCCTCAGCAACTATTTTGTAAAGAATGTTTCAATTTTTTTGGTATTGATCTTTGGCAATGGTCCACGAAATCTTGTATCGTTTACTTCCGAGATGGTCCGACTTTAAGTTAGGATAGATAAAGTTCGTGGCGCCGTTCGCCGGACACCGTGGTTTCAAGCGGCCCCTGCAGGATAGCGCCAATGCCAGCACTGTGATTTGACCTGGGCAATTTATGACGCAGATAACAGATCAAGCCGAGCAGCACCAAGTCCTCGATCCCTGCCTGCTGGGACGCCCGGTTCATTTGCTCCATCTATTTGCGGCACAATTGCGGGAAGACTTGAGCGGACTCATGCGATTGCCGATGAGCCGGCGTTACTGGGGCAATTTCCAGATCGATGCGGTGGCCTTCAGCCGGGTCGAGGCGCAAGCGCCGGGCGGGCGCTGGCTCAGCTTTGCCGCCGCGCCCGGACAAGTGGGGTTTTCGCTGGAGCGGCAGATTTTATTGAGCGTGCTCAACTACCGTTACGGCCGCAGCGGCGCCAAGGCAGCCGCGCCGCAAGATCCGGCCACGGTGCGCGTGACGGCCACCGAGGAACGCCTGGCTGTGGTATTGGGGCAACAGTTCGCCGCCGCCTTGCTGGGCCGGGTGCGCAGCAACCTGGCCGCATTGTCGAAGGCGGTCCCCTGCGCGCTGGGCGAATTGAAGGCCCAGCCCGGCGCCTGCCCGGTCAAGGGTGGCTGGATCGTCACCGTTTCGCTCAGCGACGTCAACGCGGACGAACGGGGCCGGTTCTGGTTTTCGCTCGACAAGGCCAGCATGGCCGATGTCCTGCACGGCTTGCTGCCCGAGCGCGAACACACCAAGCAAGCGCTCAAGAGCGTGCGCCCACTCGCTTCGCGCTTGCAAGTGAGGCTGGAAGGGCGCCTGGTCAGCAAAGAGGTGACGCTGGGCACTTTGTTCGATTTGCGGGTCGGCGACGTGATTCCGGTCAGTCTGAGCCGCACCGACGTCTTGCTGGAGGAATCGCGCTTATTCACCGCCGCCGTCTCCGAGCACAAGGGCAAGCTCTGTCTGACTTCTTTTGAAGATGTTGAATGAGATGAATATGAATGAAAACAATCAGGGCGACGGCATGCTGGGCGATATCGCGGAAGACATGATCATCGACCAGGTCAGCGAGGTTGGCGAACTGGGCGGCAATCGCACGCGGCGCGACTTGCCGCAAATGATGCGCAAGATTCCCGTCACGCTGACCCTGGAAGTGGGTTCGGCCCGCATTTCCCTGCAAGAATTGATGGCGATCGGGCCCGACAGCGTGATCGAGCTCGACATGCTGGCCGGCGAACCTTTGGTGATCAAGGTCAATGGCACCCCGATCGGCCGCGCCGAAGTGGTGGTGGCCGGCGAGAACTATGGTTTGAAGGTGGTCGACCTGGATGGGCTCAACCTCGACATGATGACGACATGACGGCGGCCCGGCGCCGTTGCTGCGGGGCGGCGTTGGCGCTAGCCTTGCTGCTGTGCTGCGCCGGCGCCGGCGCCGTCGATTTATTGGCCGGCATCGTGCCCGGTGCCAAGACCGACCTGACGGTCAAGACCCAGATCTTGATCATCATGACGCTGCTGGGGCTGCTGCCCATGATGGTCATGATGATGACCAGCTTTACCCGTTTCGTGATCGTGCTGTCGCTGCTGCGCCAGGCGCTGGGCTTGCAGCAAGGCTTGCCCAACCGTATCGTCACCGGCGTCGCGCTGATCCTGACCCTGCTGGTGATGCGCCCCATTGGCGACCAGATCTGGAGCCAGGCCTTCGTGCCCTATGATAAAGATCAATTGAGCTTGCAAGAAGCGATGAAAGTGGCCGAAGTGCCGATTTCGCGCTTCATGCTGGCCCAGACCAGCAAGGCGGCGCTGGCCCAGATCGCCCATCTGGCCGGCGAGCCGCCCGCCACCAAGCCGCAAGAGCATGCCTTCACCGTCAAACTGGCCGCCTTTGTCCTCAGCGAGTTGAAGACTGCCTTCCAGATCGGCTGCATGTTGTTTATTCCTTTCCTCATCATCGACCTGGTGGTCTCGTCGGTGCTGATGGCGATGGGCATGATGATGCTCTCGCCCCTGGTCATTTCACTGCCGTTCAAGTTGCTGCTCTTCGTCCTCGTCGACGGCTGGACCTTGACCGTCAACACCCTCGTCTCCAGCGTACAGGCCTACTGATGCTGACTCCCGAAATCGCCGTCGACCTGGTCAGCGAATCGCTGCGCATCGTGATGTTGCTGGTGGTGGTGCTGGTGGTGCCGGGCTTGATCATGGGCTTGCTGGTGGCGCTGGTGCAGGCGGCAACCCAGATCAATGAACAAACCCTGAGTTTCCTGCCGCGCCTGTTGGTTACCTTGCTGGCGGTGATACTGGCCGGGCGCTGGATGGCTGGCTACCTGATGGATTTCTGCGTTTCCATCTTCCAGCGCGCCGCTACCCTGGTCGGCTAGCCCCATGGAAGCGATCGTCAACCAAATGCTGCCGCTGCTGGGCGCCCTGTGGTGGCCGTTTTGTCGCGCGCTGGCAATGCTGACGGCGGCCCCAGTGATCGGCGACGGCCTGGTGCCGGTGCCGATACGGGTCTTGATCGCCCTGGTGCTGGCGATCCTGATGTTGCCGCTGACGCAAGGCGCGCCCCTCATCGATCCCTTCTCGCTGCACGCGGTGCTGGCCACGGTGGAACAAGTGGTGATAGGCGGCGTGCTGGGCCTGGCCTTCCATTTCAGCATGTCGGCCATCGCCGTGCTCGGTTACCTGGTGTCGAGCCAGATGGGCTTTTCGATGGCGGTCATGAATGACCCGATGAACGGCACCTCGTCGGACGTGGTGTCGGGCTTGCTGACCATACTCAGCATCATCGTGTTTTTCAGCATCGACGGCCACCTGGTGCTGGCCGGCGTGATCGGCGCCAGCTTCCAGGCCTGGCCGGTCGGCCAGGGTTATGGCCCGCCGCTGTTGCAAAGCGTGGCCTATAACGTGACCTGGATCTTTGCCGCCGCCATGTTGCTGGCCATTCCAATCGTGTTTTCCACGCTGGTGGTGCAACTCGGTTTTGGTTTCTTGAACCGGGTGGCGCCGTCGCTGAACCTGTTTTCGCTGGGCTTTTCCGTGGTCACCCTGTTCGGCTTGCTGATGCTGAGCCAGATCGTGCGTTTCCTGCCCGAGCACTACATCGGCATGAGCAACCGCGTGCTCGAGATGTTGCAACAACAAATGCGGGCCGCTTCCCATGGCTGACCAAGGCAGCGGCGACAAGACTGAAAAGGCGTCCCACCAGAAGCTGCGCAAGTCGCGCGAGGAAGGCATGGTGGTGCGCTCGCGCGACTTGTCAACCGCGATCGGCATCCTGGTCAGCCTGAAACTGTTCGTCTGGCTCTTGCCGACGTATTACCAGGATTTCCGCGAACTGTTTGCCATGTCTTTCTTGCCGCTGGGGGCCACCGGCGCCATCGACAATGCGCTGTCGATGGTGTTCACGAACGCGCTGGGCTTGCTGATCAAGATGGTCGTGCCGCTGTTCGTGGTGCCGCTGTTCGTGGTGCTGGGCGCGTTGGTGCCGGGCGGCTGGGTGATCAGCACCCGCCACTGGGCGCCCAAGTTCGAGCGCCTCAGCCCGGCCAAGAATCTGGGGCGCCTGTTCGCGCCCAAGCATGGCTTCGAAGTGCTGGTGTCGGTCGCCAAGGCCGGCGTGCTGGGCTGGGTGCTGGTGCATGTGAGTCGCTCGACGCTGCGCCAATATGTGCAGTTGCAGCACCAGCCTCTGCAAGAGGCAATGATGCAGGGCGCCGGCTTGATGCTGGACGGCTTGATGGCGCTGTGCGCGGTGTTCATCCTCTTCGCCGTGATCGATGTGCCGGCACAAGCCTTCTTTTTCGCGCGCGATCAGCGCATGAGCAAGCAAGACTTGAAGGAAGAACACAAGAGCAGCGAAGGGCGGCCCGAAGTGCGCCAGCGCATCCGCCAGTTGCAGCAACAGATTTCGCGGCGCGGCGTGCGCAAGACAGTGCCGACGGCCGATGTGGTGATCGTCAACCCCGAACATTACGCGGTAGCCTTGAAATATGACGCCGGGCGCGCCGAGGCGCCTTTCGTGGTTGCCAAAGGCATCGATGAAATGGCCTTGTATATCCGCCAGGTGGCCACCGAACATGGCATTGAAACGCTGGAATTGGCGCCGCTGGCGCGCGCGATCTATCACACCAGCCAGGTCCAGCAGCAAATTCCCGTGCAATTGTATCAAGCCGTGTCGCAAGTGTTGAATTATGTGTTGCAATTGAAAGCGTTCCGCACCGGGCAGCGCAGCGCCCAGCCCCCATTCCCCAACGAGGTGGTGGTCCCGCCTCATTTGAGCGAGGTTGCCGCCACATGAATTTCCTGAACCGCGTGCTGACCGAATTGCGGCGCCATAAATTTGCCACGCCGCTGTTCTTGCTGGTGATCCTGGCAATGATTATCTTGCCCCTGGCGCCGGTCTTGCTCGACGTCTTGTTCACCTTCAATATCGTGCTGGCCTTGATCGTGATCCTGGTCAGCGTCTCGGCCAAGCGGCCGCTGGACTTTTCCGTGTTCCCGACCGTGATCCTGGCCACCACCATGATGCGCCTGACCTTGAACGTGGCCTCGACCCGGGTCGTGCTCTTGCACGGTCACACGGGCACGGGGGCGGCCGGGCAAGTGATCGAAGCGTTCGGCAATGTCGTCATCGGCGGCAATTTCGTGGTCGGTCTGGTGGTCTTCGTGATCTTGATGATCATTAACTTCGCCGTCGTCACCAAGGGCGCCGAACGCATTTCCGAAGTCTCGGCCCGCTTCACCCTCGACGCGCTGCCGGGCAAGCAAATGGCGATCGACGCCGACTTGAACGCCGGCTTGATCAACCAGGAAAAGGCGCAGATGCGGCGCCTCGACGTGGCCGCCGAAGCCGATTTCTATGGTGCCATGGACGGCGCTTCGAAATTCGTGCGCGGCGACGCCGTGGCCAGCATCTTGATCCTGATTATCAATATGGTGGGCGGGGTGGCGATCGGCTCGCTGATGCATGATTTGTCCTTTGGCGACGCCTTCCGCACTTACGCGCTGCTGACCATCGGCGATGGCCTGGTGGCGCAAATCCCGGCGCTGCTCTTGTCGGCTGCGGCCGCGATCCTGGTGACGCGTATCAGCGATTCCGGCGATTTCGAGCAGCAAGTGGCGAGCCAGGTCTTGACCTCGCCGACCGTGATTTTCAGCGCTTCCGGCATGATGGTGGCGCTGGCCTTGATTCCCGGCATGCCGTGGCTGATGTTCATGACGTTCGCGGCGGTGCTGGCCTTTGTCGCCTGGCGCCTGAGCCAGCGCGTGGCCCAGCCCGACCAGGCCCACGTGGCGGCCATCGAGGCGGCGCTGCGCGAACAGCGGGTGCCTGAGCTCGAATGGCAGCAATTGCCGGCCGTGCAGCAATTGTCGGTCTCGCTCGGCTATAAATTGGTGAGCATGATAGACAAGGCCCACGGCGAACCTTTGCAAAAGCGCATCAAGGGCGTGCGCCAAAGCTTGAGCGAGGCGATGGGCTTGCTGTTGCCGCAGATAGCGGTGCGCGACGACCTTGGCCTGAAGCCTTCCCAATACGCCATCATCCTCAGCGGCAGCGTGGTGGCGCAGGCCGAGGTGATGCACGACCGCCTGATGGCGATCCCGTCGCCCAATGTGTACGGTCAGCTCGACGGGATACCCGGCATCGAACCGGCTTACGGCATGCCCGTCACCTGGATCGCCCTGAGCGAAAAAGCCCACGCGCTCGGCCTCGGTTATCAGGTCATCGAGGCGCCCAGCGTGATCGCGACCCACGTCTCGAAGATGGTGCGCGAATATTTACCGGAATTGTTCCGCCACGAAGATGTGCCGGCCATGATGGAGCGCTTGACCGCGCTGTCGCCGAAACTCTCGGCCGCGCTCGACAAGGCCTTGACCCACACCCAGATGTTGCGGGTATTTCGCGTGTTGCTGGCAGAAAACGTGTCGCTCAAGGATATCGTGCCGATTGCCACCACCTTGCTCGACAGTTCGGAGACCACCAAGGACCCGATCTTGCTGGCGGCCGAGGTGCGTTGCGCGCTGCGGCGCCAGATAGTGGGCGGCTTGTTTGGCCAAAAGAAGGAAATGCAGGCATTCAACCTGGGCGGCGAGCTGGAAAACATGCTGCTGGGTTCCTTGAACCAGGCCCGCCAGAGCGGCAAGGTGGCGCTCGACAATTATCCGATTGACCCGCATTTGCTCTCGCAACTGCAATTGAACATGCCGGTCGCACGCGAACAAATGAAACAGCAGGCGACGCCACCCTTATTGCTGGTATTGCCGCAAATCCGGCCCTTGCTGGCCCGTTACGCGCGCCTGTTCGCGCCCGGCTTGCATGTCTTGTCTTACAATGAAATTCCGGAAAACCGCGAAGTGAGCATTATCGGCACTGTCGGCTAACGCGGCACCAGGCCAGGCTTCAGGCTTCAGGCTGCGGCGCTGCGGCCCATGGCGCCGGCGCGCCACTCTGGTCATCGAGCAGGGCCGGTTGCGCCCATGCCAGTTCGGCCTGCGCCGCAGGGGTTTGGCGACGCGACAGCAGCACCGCCACTTCCGCCATCGCCCTGAAAATCGGCAGCGACAGCGAAGCGGCCGCCGCTTGCATCGGATAATTATTATGCACGCGGGCCGCGTGCAATTCGTGGCTGAGGCGGCAACGCAAGACGCGCACGCCGCAGCGCCCGATCGCTTGCGCCAGTTCCGACAAATTCAGGCGCACATGGCGCAAGGCTGCGGGGTCCGAGGCGGCCAGTTCGAGCAAGATGCCGTCGGCCAGCGGTTCCATCTGGATCACGACCCGGCCGGCATCGGGCAGCAGCAATTCCAGCCGCAGCGCGACCTTGCCCCGACGCCGCTTCGGCGCCGGGGCTTGCTCGGGATCGCTGGCCAGCACGCGCAACATCAGACGCTGCCCATTCCAGCCATACACGGCGAAGCGCCATGCCTCCGCTTCCATCATCAAGGGCGGGCGCGGGCCTTCGCGCAGCACCGTCGGGTTGAATTCGGCCATGAAGAGATTGCCCGGCATATGCAAGCCGCGCGCCTGTTCATCCATGGCGGCGCGTTGCTCGCCATAGGTTCTGACCATCACGCGCCAGGATGCCGCCATCAGGGCCGGATCGGGCGCTTGCCAGACTAGTTGCCGCGAAAAAAATAATTGATTGACTTGCATCGCGCTACTGTCGTGCGGCGTAGCCTGGGCGGTCGCGCCGCCGCTAGCCGTAGCCAGCTTGTCGAAGACGTCCGGCGACAGATATGAGCCGGGCGCGGCGGCGGCGTCCGGGATGGCCGTGCTGTACGGCGCCAACTGGACCAGCGGCCCCACGCTGGCCGGCGCCAGCGGCGTGACATTGCTCAAGTCCAGGCGCTGCGCCACCTGGGGCGCGAAATTGATGAGCGGAATCCGTTCTATCGCCATCTGACTTTCCTGGCATCGGTAAAAAAAAAGCCAACCGGGCAAGGGTTGGCTGTGCTGCATCCCGACCGTTGCCAGATCAGGGCGCGGGCGACTTTATTGCAGTAGCGACATGACCATCGAGGACATGCTATTGCTTTGCTTGAGCATCGCGGTGCCAGCTTGCAATAACATCTGGCTGGAAGTCATGTTCGAGCTTTCGGCGGCGTAGTCGACGTCCATGATGCGGCCGGTTGCAGCCTTGGTATTGGTGCTGATGTTCGACAAGTTATTGTTGATGTGGTCGAGGCGGTTGCCGGCCGCGCCCAGCGCCGAACGGACCGTGCCGACGTCGGTGATGGCGGTGGTCATTTTATCGATCATGGCGGAAGCGGACGCGCCGGTGGCCAGTTCGGTGCCGGCCACGTTGGGCGCCAGGTAATTCGAGGATGCTGCGGTCAGGCTCGCTTCCAGGGTGGTGCCAACGTCGGTCGACAGGTCGACGGTCATGGTTTCGGCCGAACTGGCGCCGATCTGGAAAGTCATGGCCGAAGCGATGGTGCCGCCTTTGAGCAGCTTGCTGCCGCCGAAAGTAGTATTGTTCATCACATTATTCAATTCGGTGCCCAGCGCGTCGAATTCCGATTGCATGCCGGTGCGGTCGGCCGTGGTGGACGAAACGTCGGCCGCCTGGGTCGCCAAGTCTTTCATGCGCACCAGCATATTGGTGACTTCGCTGAACGAACCCTCGGCCGTTTGCATCATCGAAATACTGTTTTGGGTATTGCGCATCGCCATCGCCATGCCGCTCGTTTGCGCGCTCAGCCGCGTGGCGATTTGCAAACCGGCGGCATCGTCCATTGCCGAATTGATGCGGTAGCCGGTGCTCAGGCGTGTCATCGAAGTCGACAGGGTGCTCTGGGTTTTGGAAATCGAATTTTGCGCGGCAAGGGACGCGTTGTTGGTGTGAAGGCTCAGCATGAGGTAGCTCCTGGTAGGTGGGATTCAATTCGGAGCAACGGTTTTTTGTGCTCTCCCAAGTACAAGACGACCATGGCGCGTAAATTATTAAATGCTTTGGGGAAATTTTCTCAAAATAATTGTAACAAGGGGCATGCCGCAGGCCAGCCTTATTTCAGCAGGGTGATGAGCAGGGCGGCGATGCGATTGCCTTGCTTGAGCATCGACGTCGCCGTGTGCAACAACATTTGACATGTGCTCATGTTCGAACTTTCCGCCGCGAAGTCGACATCCATGATGCGTCCGCTTGCGGCCCGGGTCTGGTGGTCGATGATGGCCAGTTTGTCGTGGACGTAATCGAGGCGGTTCGAGGCGGCGCCGAAGGCCGAGCGCAACGCGGCAACGGCATCGATTGCCGCGCCCAAGCTGTCGATGCTCAGTGATGCCGCGCCGGCCGCCGTCAATTCGGTGCCGATGGCGGTGCTGTCGATGCCGAAGCAATTGTACTCCGCGCTGGCGCCATGCAAGGCCGCGTGCATGGCGTTCAATTGCGGCGACAGGTCGAGTGCCATGGTTTCCGCGCCCGATGCGCCGATTTGAAAATGCACCGTGGCCGCGAATGCGCCGTCGGCGCGGGCCGCTGCGGCGGCGTTGGAATACGCCAGTGCCGCAGCGGAGGCGACGTTGGCCGCCACTGCGCTAGTCTGGGCTGCGGCCAATGCGGCGGCGGCGGCCGCCAGTGCGGCCCGGGTGGCGGGCGTGGAGCCGCCGGCGTCGGTCGCCCGCGCGCCGGCGTAAGCCGTGTTGGCGGCCGCCAGGGCGGTGCTGGCATTGACGGCGGCGGCGCCCGCATTATTGGCGGCGTTGACGGCGGCCGCTTGCTCGGACGTGGTGGCGTTTGTCAGCAGCTTGGCGCCGCCAAACGAGGTATGGCCGAGGATATTGCTCAATTCGTGGCTGAGGGCGTCGAATTCGGCTTGCAGCGGGAATTGGTCGGTGGCGGCATTGGCCGCCTGGATCGCCAGATCTTTCATGCGTATCAAGATGTTGCCGGTTTCGCCGAGCGCACCTTCGACCGTTTGCAATATCGAGACGCTATTTTGCGTGTTACGCATGGCCACGGCCATGCCGCTGCTTTGGGCGTTCAGGCGGGTCGCGATTTGCAAGCCGGCGGCGTCATCCATGGCCGAGTTGACGCGATACGCGGTGCCCAGCCGCGTGATCGAGATCGACAGGCTGTTCTGGCTATGGCTGATCGCGTTTTGCGCGGACATGGCGCTGGTATGGAGGCTCAGCATCGGGCTGCTGTCCATTCAAGGTATGCCATGACAAGGCGACCGCGCGCCCGCTTCGCTTAAATGCTTGTCGCAATGAGGCAAGATAAGGCCGGGCGCGGCAAGGCAGCCGCGCCCGGGGTCTTACATATTCGGATAGTTCGGCCCGCCGCCGCCTTCCGGTGTGACCCAGACGATATTCTGGGTCGGGTCCTTGATATCGCAAGTCTTGCAATGCACGCAGTTTTGCGCATTGATTTGCAAACGGTCCTTGCCATCCTCGGTCTTGATAAATTCATACACCCCGGCCGGGCAGAAGCGCGCTTCCGGGCCGGCATAGATGGCCAGGTTGACATCGACCGGCACGCTGGCGTTTTTCAACGTCAGGTGGATGGGCTGGTCTTCCGCATGGTTGGTGTTGGAAATGAAGACCGAGGACATCTTGTCGAACGTGAGCTTGCCGTCCGGCTTGGGATAGACGATGGGCTTGCACTGGGCGGCCGGTTTCAGGCACTCATGGTCGCCATGGCTGTGGTGCAAGGTCCACGGTGCCTTGCCGCGGAACACGATCTGGTCGATGCCCGTCATCAGGCTGCCCAGGTACAAGCCTTTCGATAACCAGGGCTTGACGTTGCGCGCTACATGTAATTCCTCGTGCAACCAGGACGCCTCGAAAGCCACCGGGTAGGCGGCCAGCTCGTCGTGCTGGCGCTGCTCGCCGAGCGCGCCAAAGGCGGCCTCGGCCGCCAGCATGCCGCTCTTGATGGCCGCATGGCTACCCTTGATGCGGCTCATGTTCAGGAAGCCGGCGTCGCAGCCGATCAGCGCGCCACCCGGGAACACCAGTTTCGGCAGCGATTGCAAGCCGCCGGCCGTGATTGCGCGGGCGCCGTAGGAAATGCGCTTGCCGCCCTCGAAGAAGGTGCGGATTTCCGGATGGGTCTTGTAGCGCTGGAATTCCTCGTACGGCGACAGGTAGGGGTTGTCGTAATTCAAGCCCACCACATAGCCGACCATGACTTGATTGTTTTCCAGGTGATACAGGAAGGAGCCGCCATAGGTCTTGCTGTCGAGCGGCCAGCCGGTCGAGTGGATCACCAGGCCAGGCTGATGCTTGGCCGGGTCGATTTCCCACAATTCCTTGATGCCGATGCCATACGATTGCGGGTCCTTGCCCTTGTTCAAATCATACTTGGACATCAATTGCTTGCCCAGGTGGCCGCGCGCGCCCTCGGCAAACAGGGTGTATTTGGCGTGCAATTCCATGCCTAACTGGAAGTCCGCGCCGGGCTGGCCGTCGCGCTTGACGCCCATATTGCCGGTCGCCACGCCCTTCACCGAGCCATTCTCGTTATACAGGATTTCGGCGGCCGGGAAGCCGGGGAAAATCTCCACGCCGAGCGCCTCGGCTTGCTGGCCCATCCAGCGCACCACATTGCCCAGCGAAACGATGTAATTGCCATGGTTTTCAAAGCAGGCCGGCACCATGAAATTCGGCGTTCTGATGGCTTTCGTTTCGGTCAGGAACAGAATGCGGTCTTCCGTCACGGCCGTGTTGAGCGGGGCGCCCAATTGCTGCCAGTTCGGGATCAGCTCGGTCAGCGCCCTGGGGTCCATGATGGCGCCCGACAATATGTGCGCGCCCAGTTCGCCACCTTTTTCCAGCACGCAAACGGACACTTCCTGGCCTTTTTCGGCCGCCATTTGCTTCAGTTTGATGGCGGCGGACAAGCCAGCGGGGCCGCCGCCGACGATGACGACATCGTATTCCATCGTGTCGCGGGGCTGTTCAACAATATTATTGGGCTGTGTCATGGTCTCGGTGTGGTAAATAAAATTAAGCACGAGTGTGCTTGTTTTTAGCGCGGAATGCAACTTTGGCGCCATTTTGCGGGACATTATTAGACGCCGCAATCTAATCCTGACATTTTGTGTAATGATTGCGTTTACATTGGCGCCAGCCCTTGAACTTGTCGGACGGGGTGAGTCGACGCGCAAGCGGCGTTCCTTGCGCCGAGGCCATGGCGCCAGCCTTTCATTAAAACAGGAGCAACTCGTGGGCATAGAAGTCAATTTTGAGGGCAAGATCGCCCTGATCACAGGCGCATCGAGCGGCCTGGGCGCCCGTTTCGCCAAGGTGCTGGCCCAGGCCGGCGCGCAAGTCGTGCTGGCCTCGCGCCGCACCGAACGCTTGAAGGAATTGCGGGCCGAGATCGAGGCCGATGGCGGCGCGGCCCATGTGGTGGCGCTGGACGTGACCGATTACGCCAGTATCAAGTCGGCCATCGCCCACGCCGAGACGGAAGCGGGGCCAATCGATATCCTGGTCAATAATTCCGGCGTCTCGACCACACAGCGCCTGGTCGACGTGTCGCCGGAAGATTACGCCTTCGTGATGGATACCAATTTGCGCGGGTCCTTCTTCGTAGCCCAGGAAACGGCCAAGCGCATGATCGCGCGCGCCAAGGGCGACCCAAAAAAGCAGCACCGCATCATTAATATCGCCTCGATGGCCGGCTTGCATGTGTTGCCGCAAATCGGGGTGTATTGCATGAGTAAAGCTGGCATGGTGCACATGACCAAGGCCATGGCGGTGGAATGGGGAAAATATGGCATCAATACCAATGCCATTTGCCCCGGTTATATTTCGACCGAGATCAATGAAGACTATTTCGCCAGCGAGCAGGGCAAGAAATTGATCGAAACCTTGCCGCACAAGCGACCGGGCAAGCCGGAAGACCTGGATGGCTTGCTGCTCTTGCTGGCCGGCGAGGATTCGCACTTCATCAACGGCGCCATCATTTCGGCCGATGGCGGCATGACGGCATTGTGAAATAACGCGCCCCCAGGGTGGAACGTCAGCGCGGTAAGGGCAAGCCGACCAGCTTGTGCACCAGTTCGGACGAGGTGGCCGCAGCGAATTTGCGCATCAGCTTGGCCCTGTGCATTTCCACCGTGCGCGGGCTGAGGTCGATCTGGCGTGCGATCAGCTTGCTGGTCTTGCCTTCCACCAGCAGGGCGGCGATTTCGCGCTCGCGCGGCGTCAATTGCGCCGTCACGGGGCGTTTTTCGCTGAGATCCTCGAACGTCCAGATGCCGGCCCCCAGCGGCTGTTGCGGCACCAGCGCGTGGCCGCTGACGTGGCACCAGAATAATTCCTCGCTGGCGCGGCGCATGATGCGCTCGTCCGAATAGCGTCCCCTGGCGTTCATGATGGGGATGATGCGGTCGCCCGTGCGCAGGAATTCATCCATGGTCGGATACAGTACCTGGAATGACAGGCCGACCAGGTCGGCGCGCCCGTAGCCAAACATGGCTGCCAGCGCTTCATTGCAGGTTTGAATGATGCGATTTTCCGAGATGCACATGCCGACCGGCGCATGCAGGAAAATGGTTTCATAATCGATTGCTGGCGGGGCGCTCATCTGATGCAGATTCAATTCCGTTATAAAGGTGATGGCAGGTAGTTCTACGGTATTGTGTGCGCGTATTTTATGCTGATATGCTATGCCACGGTACACCAGACAGCTTAACAAAAGAAGAGGACACGTATGAATAAAGTTTATCCCGACGCCGCTTCGGCGCTGGCCGGCATTGTCAAGGATGGCCAAACGATCGCGGTGGGCGGCTTTGGACTGTGCGGCATTCCCGAGGCGCTGATACTGGCCTTGCGCGATTCCGGCGTGACCAATCTGACCGCCATTTCAAATAACGCGGGAGTTGATGGTTTCGGTCTGGGGCAGTTGTTGAGTACGCGGCAAATCAAGAAAATGATTGCCTCTTACGTCGGCGAAAACAAGGAATTCGCGCGCCAATACCTGGCCGGTGAACTGGAGCTTGAATTCACGCCGCAAGGCACGCTGGCCGAAAAATTGCGCGCCGGCGGCGCCGGCATCCCGGCTTTCTTTACCAAGACCGGGGTCGGCACCATTGTCGCCGAGGGCAAGGAAATCCGCGAATTCGATGGCGAACAATATGTGATGGAGCGCAGCCTGGTATCCGACGTGTCGCTGGTGAAAGCCTATATGGCCGACCGCGCCGGTAACCTGGTGTACCGCAAGACGGCCCGCAATTTCAATCCCAATGTGGCGATGGCCGGCAAGATCACCATCGTTGAGGTGGAAAAACTGGTGGAAATCGGCGAAATCGATCCGGACGACGTGCATACACCGAGCATCTTCGTACACCGCATCGTCGTCAATGCGACGCCCGAAAAACGCATCGAGCAGCGCACCGTGCGCGCCGGCTGAGCACCCACCTGATAACGGAGAATACTATGGCATGGACTCGTGAAGAAATGGCCGCGCGTGCGGCGAAGGAATTGCAGGACGGTTTTTATGTGAATCTGGGCATAGGTTTGCCCACCATGGTGGCCAATTATGTGCCGGCCAATATGGAAGTGTTTTTGCAGTCCGAAAACGGCTTGCTCGGCATCGGTCCTTTCCCCACCGATGCGCAAGTGGACGCCGACCTGATTAACGCCGGCAAGCAGACCGTGACGGCGCTGCCGGGCGCCGCCTACTTCAGCTCGGCCGATTCCTTCGGCATGATACGCGGCGGCAAGATCAACCTGGCCATCCTGGGCGCCATGCAAGTGTCGGAAAAGGGCGACTTGGCCAACTGGATGATCCCCGGCAAGATGGTCAAGGGCATGGGTGGCGCAATGGATCTGGTGGCCGGCGTCAAGCGCGTCGTGGTGCTGATGGAACATGTGGCCACGGCCAAGGATGGCAGCAAATCGCACAAATTGCTCAAGCGCTGCGACTTGCCGTTGACGGGGGTGGGCGTGGTCGACTTGATCATCAGCGACCTCGGGGTGGTGGAAGTGACGCCGAACGGCTTGAAATTGCTGGAATTGGCGCCCGGCGTCAGCAAGCAAGACATTATTGCCGCCACCGAAGCCGAACTCGACGTCAGCGCAGTCTAAGCGCGGGCGATTTAGCGCGCATGCTTGAACCACTTGTCTTGCAGTTTTTGATATTCGCCGCTTTTTTTGAGCGCAATCAATTCGTGTTCAAATTGTTCGGCGATTTTCGGTAAATTGGGATAGGTGGAATTCTTCACGAACGCCATGGTGTAGCCTTTTGAAAACAACACGCTTGGGTAGGGCGTTATCGTGTTTTCCAGGTGCAGGCGCAGCAATTCATAGCGGCCCGACTCCCGGTCGAATGGAAATACGTCGAAACGCTGGTGCGCCAGTTTGCGGAAATTGAGTTCGACGGTGGCGGCCGATTCAAGTTGCGGGTGGAGTCGGGTTTTTTCCGCGTCCTGATAGGGAAAGGCGAGCCAGAAACTGGGATGGTAGGAGTTTCCCGCGATCACGCCGACCTTGAGTTTTTGCTTCAGGGCTTCGTCATATCCAAGCGGCAAGGCTTGCAATTTGTCGACATGGGTAAAAAAGACAAATTCGCTGACCCACAAATTTTCAGTGGGAAAGATCAAATAGCGGGCCCGCTCTTCGTTGCGGGAAATGGTGATGCCGGCATCGGCCTCACCGGTTTGAAACATTTGCCAAACCCGTTTCCAGGGCAGGATTTCGACAGTGAAATGCACGCCCAGCTTGTCGAAAATACGGGTCGCAATATCAATATTGATGCCGACCACCTTGCCATTGGCATCGAGCATTTCATACGGCGGGTGTTCTTCGCCGATGATCAGCAATTGCCGGTCGAGCGCGCCGGCCTGGCCGGCGCCCATGGCCAGCGCCGCCGCCAGGATGGTCCCAACTGCTTTCCATTGCCGCATCGTCGCTCCACCGTTCAAGGCCGATAGCGGCCTTTAACATTATAGACGGAAGCGTCGCGCGCCTGGGGCGACTTACTTGCTCGCCGCCATGATTGGCTGGGCGTAGGGATCGTTGGCCGGGATGGTCGGATGGGCCAGTTCACGTTGCAATTGGTCATGGTCGAGTTCGTTTTCCCATTTCGACACCACGATCGAAGCCACGCCATTGCCGATGAAATTGGTCAGCGCGCGCGCTTCGCTCATGAAACGGTCGATGCCAAGTATCAAGGCCATGCCCGCCACCGGAATGGTGGGCACCACGGCCAAGGTAGCGGCCAGGGTGATGAAGCCGGCGCCGGTGACACCGGAAGCGCCTTTCGAGGTCAGCATCGCCACCCCCAGGATGGTCAGTTCTTGCCACAAGGTCAAGTCGGTATTGGTGGCTTGCGCTACGAACAGGGCCGCCATGGTCATGTAAATATTGGTGCCGTCCAGGTTGAAGGAGTAGCCGGTCGGCACCACCAGGCCAACCACCGATTTCGAGCAACCGAGCCGTTCCAGCTTGGTCATCAGGGCTGGCAGGGCGCTTTCCGACGAACTCGTACCTAGCACGATCAGCAATTCTTCCTTGATATACAAGATGAAGCGGCCGATCGAAAAACCCGTCATTTTCGCGATGATGCCCAGCACGACAAAGATGAACAGGAAGCAAGTCAGGTAAAAGGAACCCATCAGCTTGGCCAGCGGCAGCAGCGAGGCAATGCCGTATTTGCCGATGGTGAACGCCATCGCGCCGAACGCGCCGACCGGGGCCGCCTTCATGATGATGCCGACCACGCCGAAGATGGCCAGCGATATTTCGTCGATCAGCTTGGTGACGGGACGGCCTTTCTCGCCCAGCAGCGATAAGGCAAAGCCGAACAATATGGAGACGAGCAATACTTGCAAGATATCGCCCTTGGTGAAGGCGTCGGCCAGGGTGTTCGGGATGATATTCATCAAGAACTCGGTGGCGCTTTGCGGCTTGGCCTTGGTGAAGACGGCGATCGAACTGGTGTCGAGCGTGGCCGGGTTGGCGTTGAAGCCGGCGCCCGGCTTCAAGACATTGGCGACGATCAAGCCGATTGCCAGCGCGAAAGTCGACACCACTTCGAAGTACAGCAAGGCCTTGCCGCCGACGCGGCCGATTTTCTTGATGTCATGCATACTGGCGATGCCGGACACGACGGTGCAGAAAATCACCGGCCCGATGATCATCTTGATCAGTTTGATGAAGCCATCGCCGAGCGGTTTCATGTCGACCGCATTGCCCGGATAGAATATGCCGAGCAATACGCCACAGGCGATCGCGAACAATACTTGTATATATAGAACTTTATAGAATGGTTTTTTCATGATGTCTCCCCTTGCGATTTGGTGGGCTATCATCGCCGCAATGGCGGGCCGATGCAATTGTGGTTAACCGCAGGCAATAGTGGAAAACGCGCCGGCGACGAGCGCGGTCTTGCCGCTCAATGTCGCGCTGCGCTACACTGCGGGAGGATTTTCAGCGCACCGGTAAAAATGGCGCCGCCGGTGGCACCCGATCGAGATGTGATTGGCGACTATTTGACAAGGAAACGGCATGCTCGAAGCGACAATAAAATCGGTGCTATGTATCTCACCGGCTGGTTTGCACCGGATGGCCTACAAGGAATGGGGCGCTGCGGATAATCCGAAGGTGCTGGTGTGCGCGCACGGCGTCACGCGGGTGTCCGATGATTTTGATACTATGGCGCGCGCGCTGGCCGGCGATTACCGCGTGATCTGTCCCGATATTGTCGGCCGCGGCCGTTCCGGCAGCTTGCGCAATCCGCAGTTATACCGGATACCGCAATATGTCAGCGACATGGTGACCCTGCTGGCGCGCGTGCTGCCCGATGAGGAGCAGACGGTCGACTGGTTCGGCACGTCAATGGGCGGCTTGATCGGGCTGGGCCTGG
Organism: Oxalobacteraceae bacterium GrIS 1.11; assembly: GCA_040544385.1. Taxonomy (GTDB): domain Bacteria; phylum Pseudomonadota; class Gammaproteobacteria; order Burkholderiales; family Burkholderiaceae_D; genus Janthinobacterium. Next base: position 87,391 of record JBEONR010000012.1, on the reverse strand, counting down.
CGTCATTGCCAGACAGTCCGGTGCGCAGCTTGATTTTAAATGACATTGGCCCCACCTTGGCTCCCGAGGCCTTGCAACGCATCGGCGATTATATCGGGCAAGACTTGCGCTTCCCGACTTTCGAGCTGGCCGCCAAGTTCATTCGCGATGTCTCGCTATCGTTCGGTCCGCACAGCGCAGCCGAATGGCACAAGCTGGCGGCCGATGTCTTGCGCCAGGATAATGAAGGACTATGGGTGCGCCATTACGATATGGGCCTGGCGTTGCCATTCCGTTTGGCAACACCGGAATCGGTAGGCGCCGACGAAGCCATGCTGTGGGCCGCCTATGACGCCGTGCGCTGCCCGACGCTGCTGGTGCGCGGGGCCGAGTCCGACTTGCTGTCGCGCGCCACGGCGCAGATGATGCAAGGGCGCGGACCGCAAGCGCGCCTGGTGGAAATTGCCGGCGTCGGCCACGCGCCCACGTTTGTGCATGCCGACCAAATTGCGATTGTGCAGCAATTTTTGCTGGACAAGTAAAACCGCTCTGTAACGCTGAAGAGAAATAGCATGGAAATCAAACGACTGTACGTAGAAAAACGCTTGTCCGAAGTGGCAATCCACAATAGCACCGTGTATCTGGCCGGCCAGATCGCCGACGATACCGGGCAAGACATCGTCGGCCAGACGCGCGAAGTGCTGGCCCATGTTGACCGCTTGCTGGCCGAGGCGGGCAGCGACAAGACCTGCATCTTGTTATGCCAAATTTACATTTCCGGCATGCAGCACTTTGAAGGCATGAATGAAGTCTGGGACGAATGGGTCGCGCCCGGTCACACGCCGCCGCGCGCGACGGTGGAGGCAACGCTGGCCAATCCGGCTTGCCTGGTCGAAATCATCGTCGTCGCCGCCCAACGTTAGGCCCTCATGGTTTCCACCGCAGCACCCAATAGCGCCAGTTCGGAACAATTGGTGCAAGGCTTGAGCGAGGCCGATGGCGCGCGCGTGCTGGACGCCCTCGAATTCGCCGGCCTGGCATATGGCGAGCAACTCGCTTCCAACGGCCAGCCGGCGCTGGAATTTTCGGTCGGCGTGGCCCAGACCCTGGCTTATCTGCGCAGCGACGCCGAAACCCGGATTGCCGGCCTGATGTTCGAGCTGACCTTGCTCGATCCCAACCGGGCCCCCTTGATCGCGCCGCGCTTCGGCCAGCAAGTGTGCGACCTGGCCACCGGCGTGCGCCAATTGATACGGCTGCGCGCGCTGACCCAGGGCCGGGCCAGCGGGCGCGGCAAGACCGCCGCGCTGCTGGCCGTGGCCCAGGTCGAGACCCTGCGCAAGATGTTGCTGGCGATGGCGTCCGACATGCGCGTGGTGCTGGTGCGCCTGGCCTCATGCGTGACGACCTTGCGCTATTTCGCCGATCAAAAGCTGTTCAACGATGTCACTCGCGACTATGGCAAGGAAACCCTGGACTTGTACGCGCCGCTGGCGAACCGGCTCGGAATCTGGCAATTGAAGTGGGAATTGGAAGACTTGTCGTTCCGCTTCATCGAGCCCGACACCTACAAGCGCATCGCCAAGATGCTGGAAGAAAAGCGCATGATGCGCGAAGGCTTCGTCAGTTCGGCCATCTTGCGCCTGCAAAGCGAGCTGGCCGGGGCCGGCATCGCCGCCGAAGTGTTTGGCCGCCCCAAGCATATCTATAGTATCTGGAGCAAGATGCGCGGCAAGGAACTTGACTTCAGCGAGTTATACGATGTGCGCGCCTTCCGCGTCATCGTGGCCGACGTCAAGACTTGCTACACGGTGCTGGGCGTGGTGCACAATATCTGGACCCCGATCCCGAAGGAATTTGACGACTATATTTCGCGCCCGAAGCCGAACGGGTATCAGTCGCTGCACACGGTGGTGATGGCCGACGATGGCCGCCCGCTGGAAGTGCAGATACGCACCAATGAAATGCACAGCTTTGCCGAATATGGCGTGGCCGCGCACTGGCGCTACAAGGAAGAGGGCGGCTCGAACTTCGCCGGCCAGAAATACGACGAGAAAATCGCCTGGTTGCGCCAATTGCTGGCCTGGAAATCGGATGTCGCCGACGCCGTCGTCGGGCAAGAGGACATCCAGCGCGAATGGGTCGAGAAACTCAAGGCGGCCACGCTGGACGACCGCATCTTCGTGCTCACGCCGCAAGCGCGGGTGCTGGAATTGCCGGTCGGCGCGACCCCGATCGATTTCGCCTATCATCTGCACAGCGACGTCGGTCACCGCTGCCGCGGCGCGCGCGTCGATGGCGTCATGGTGCCGCTCAATACCCAGTTGAAAAACGGCCAGACCTGCGAAATCATCACCGCCAAGGGTGCGCCGGGCACGGCCGGCCCCTCGCGCGACTGGCTCAGCGCCGGTTACACGGCCAGCACCCGGACCCGTTCCAAGGTGCGAGCCTGGTTCCACGCGATCGACACCCAGGAAACCCTGGCCCATGGCCGCGCGCTGGTGGAAAAATCCTTGCAGCGCGAGGGCAAGACCGCCGTCAACCTGGAGGCGCTGGCGCAAAAACTCGGCTTCGTCAAGGTCGATGAGCTGTTCCTGTCGGTCGGCAAGGAAGAATTCAGCCTGCGCCACGTCGAGCAAGCCTTGCACGATCCGGGCGAGGCGGCCGAGCCGGAAGACGCAGTGGTACTGGGCAAGAGCCGCGCCTCCAGCGTCGACCAGGGCGCCAAGTCGGGCGTGCTGGTGGTTGGCACCGAAGGCTTGATGACGGCCCTGGCCAAGTGCTGCAAGCCGGCGCCGCCGGATGGCATCGTCGGCTTCGTCACGCGCGGCAAGGGAGTCTCAATCCACCGCGCCACCTGCAAGAATTTCGCCGAAATGCGCAGCAAGGCGCCCGAGCGCGTCATCGTCACCGAATGGGGGCGGGCCGGTTACGACACGGTCTATCCGGTCGATATTTTCATCCTGGCCGGCGACCGCCAGGGTTTGCTACGCGATATCTCGGAGATTTTTTCGCGCGAAAAGATCAATGTGGTGGGGGTCAATACGCAAAGCGCGAAAGGCCAGGCGCGCATGACTTTCACGGCGGAAATTGGCTCCACCGCGCAATTGTTGAAGGCTTTGAGCGTGATCAAGGAAGTGAGCGGGGTGCTGGAGGCGCGCCGCAATTAGGCCCCTGGCGGCCGCCGCAAGCGCCCCGCTCGGGACGCATAAGTTTCACAATGTAAGTTTGCTTGACGGGGGTGGGGGCGGCATCAATCATGGCGGCCTGGTCCGAATGGTGGCGCGCCGGCGGCATGGACTTCACTTGCTCCACCTCACCCTCAACGCGAAGGTTGTCACATTGTTTATGCTGCGCTCCCTGTCTTTTTTCTGCTTGCTCGCGCCGGCGCTGGCGCAGGCCGCGTCCGTGCTGGAAAATTCTTCGTGGCGGGTCGAGGTCGAACCGGCCACGCTGGCCTTGCGGGTACAGCCGGCCGGCGCTCCCGTGGTGGCGTTGTCGGAAGGCGTCGGCAAGCACGCGGTCAGCGTATTGCAACAGAGTGCCACGCGTTTGCAGTGGCAGTGGAACGAGGGCGCTTACCGCTTCGAGCTGGAGTTGAAAGAGCGCGATTTATTGCTGGCTATCCACGCCAAGGCGCCTGGCGAGTTGCTATTGCTGCGCCAGCCCGCCGCCGCCATCGGCAATGGTTTGATTCTGCCCTTGGCGGAGGGGCATTATGTGCCGGCCGGCGATCCGGTCTGGCAAAAATTCCTGCTCGACACTCTGGGCGAGTTCAACACTTCCCAGGATCTCAGCTTGCCGCTGTGGGGCATGGATCACGGCGCGTTCTCCCTGTCCTGGATAGTGAGCAATCCTTTCAATAACCGGGTCAAGCTGACGCGCGAAGGGGCCGGCGTGCAACTGGCGCTGGCGCACGAATTCGTCAGCCTGGCGCCGGCCGCGCCGATGACCTTGATCCTGCATCTGGGCGGCGCCGATGTGCTGGCCGGCGCCAAGCGTTATCGCGATTGGCTGGTCGCCGAAGGCAAGTATGAAACCTTGAAAGAGAAGGTGGCGCGGTCGCCGGAGGGCGCCAAGCTGCTTGGCGCGCCGCATGTCTATCTGTGGGGCGGCGGCTTGCTGGGCGCCGCCGATGTCAGGGATTGGAGCGCCTTCCTGGCCGTCTTGCGCGGCGACGGCGCCCTGGCGGCGCGCTTGCGCGGCTTGCTCGAGCGCGACGCGCAAGCCATGCTGGCCGACGCGCACGGCGTGCCGGAACGTTACCAGCAAAAATTCTTGATCGAGGCCGTCAACGGGGCCTTGAACGGTCTGGCGCGTGAAAGCTGGCAAGGCGCCGTGCCCGACCCCGATATTCTGGCTGGGCGCTATGGCGAGTTGCGCGCCGAAGTGGCGCGCGCGTTCGGGCGCGCCCTGACGCTTGATCCCGGCGCATGGGGTGGCGGGGTGTCGGTGTCAAGCATGAAGAAATTGCGCAAGGCTGGCCTGGGGCGCCTGTGGATCGGACTCGGCGAAGGCTGGGAAGGCGGTTTGTGGCATCCCGAGGCGGTCGCCGCCGGTGTCGAAGGCGGCTATCTGGTGGCGCCCTACGATTCCTACGAGACGGCGCTCAAGCCGGGCGGCAATCCCGACTGGGCCACCGCGCACTTGGGACAAAAGGTGTATCAGGATTGCGCGATCGTGCTCAAGGGCGGCATGTTCAAGTCAGGCTTCCAGAAATCGGGGCGCTACACCGATCCCAATTGCGTGCGCCCCTTGCTGCAGGCGAGGGTACGGGCCATCGCGGCCAAAGCCGGTTTCAATAGCTGGTTCCTGGATGCCTATGCGAGCGGCATGGTGTTCGACAGTTACCGCGCGGGCGCGCCGTTGACGCAGGCGCAAAACGCGGCCGGCGGCGCCGAATCGGCGCGCTGGGTGTCGGAATCGCTGAAGTTGCCGACCGGCTCGGAAGATGGCAATGGGCCGGCCGCGCAAGGCATCCTGTTTGCGCACGGCATGCAAACCCCGGTGATCGGCTGGGGCGACAAGGACATGCAGCGCGATAAGAGTTCGCCGTATTACCTGGGCGGCTGGTTCCCCGCCGCGCAGCCGACTGTCTTCTTTAACAAGGTGCCGCTGAAGGATGCCTTGCGCGCAATTTACTTTAATCCCGCCACGCGCTTGCCGCTCTACCAGGCGGTGTTCCACGGCTCGGTGATCAGTAGTCACCATTGGCTGTTCGACAGCTTGAAGTTCAGTAATGTGCATGCCGACAATGAGCTGGCCCAATTGCTCTATAACGTGGCGCCGCTGTACCACTTGAGCGCCGATACCCTGGACGCGCGCCTGCCCCTGATCAAAAAACAAGACGCCTTCTTCCGGCCCCTGCATCAAAGGCTGGCAACGGAAGCGCTGACGGGTTTTGCCTGGCTCTCGACCGACCGCCTGCTGCAAGAAGTCCGCTATGGGGACGGGACCCGCCTGATCGCCAACTTTGGCGACAAGGATCAGCAGCTCGACGGTCGCCGCTTGCCGCGCCACAGTATCACGGCGCTGGGCGGCGATGGTTCCAGCAGTAATTACGTGGTCGCACCGGATTGATCAATGGCGCACAGGTATTTTATGCCTGCCGTAAAACAGTCCTTGTATTTGCGTGTGGGCCTCTCTATAATGCTGGTCTTCGGGCGGTTAGTTCAGCTGGTTAGAATACTTGGTCGACATCCAAGGGGTCGGGGATTCGAATTCCTCACCGCCCACCAGAATATATGTACAATGTAAGATAAGCCGGTTTCATCGCCGCGGGCGATTGCAGGATATTACTGCGGTCACAAAAGTTTTTCGGGCGGTTAGTTCAGCTGGTTAGAATACTTGGTCGACATCCAAGGGGTCGGGGATTCGAATTCCTCACCGCCCACCAGAATAGTTGTAAGCTAAAAAGGAAAATCGGTTATGACACCGCGAACTACTACCAGGATTTGGGAGTGACGCTAGTCGAATGGATTTTCTTTGATTGCTAAGAAAAACGCGGCTAGCCCGCGTTTTTTTTCGTCCGCATTTTCCTTGCGCATTCACATCACTGTTTTCAGCTTACCCGGAGATACCTATGCTTACAATCCGACTTCCCGATGGTTCCGCGCGTCAATTCGATGGCCCGGTGACCGTGGCCCAGGTGGCAGCCAATATCGGCGCCGGACTGGCCAAGGCCGCGTTGGCCGGCAAGGTCGACGGCAAGTTGGTCGACACGTCTTTCTTGATCGAGCAAGACGCCGAACTGGCCATCGTCACCGACAAGGATGCCGATGGCCTGGAAGTGATACGCCATTCGACCGCCCATTTGCTCGCCTATGCCGTCAAGGAATTGTTCCCCGATGCGCAAGTGACCATCGGTCCCGTGATCGATAACGGTTTCTATTACGATTTCGCCTACAAGCGTCCATTCACGCCGGAAGATCTGGTGTTGATTGAAAAGAAAATGGCGGAACTGGCCAAGAAAGACGAGCCGATCACGCGCACCGTGCTGGGCCGCGACGAGGCGATCGCCTACTTCGAGGGTATCGGCGAACATTACAAGGCTGAAATCATCGGTTCGATTCCGGCCGACCAGGAAGTGTCGTTGTATGCCGAAGGCAAGTTCACCGACTTGTGCCGGGGCCCGCATGTGCCGTCGACTGGCAAATTAAAAATATTCAAGCTGATGAAGCTGGCCGGCGCCTACTGGCGCGGCGATTCGAAGAACGCCATGTTGCAGCGCGTGTATGGCACTGCCTGGGCCAAGAAGGAAGACCTGGAGCAATACCTGTTCATGCTGGAAGAGGCGGAAAAGCGCGACCACCGCAAGCTCGGCAAGCAACTCGATTTCTTCCATTTCCAGGACGAGGCGCCCGGCCTGATTTTCTGGCACCCGAAAGGCTGGACGATCTGGCAGCAAGTCGAGCAATACATGCGCAATGTGTATCAAGTCAGCGGCTACCAGGAAGTCAAGGGGCCGCAAATCCTCGACCGCAGCCTGTGGGAAAAGACCGGGCACTGGGATAATTACCGCGAAAACATGTTCGTCACCGAATCGGAAAACCGCTCTTACGCGCTGAAGCCGATGAATTGCCCGGGCCATATCCAGATTTTCAATCACGGCATGCGCAGTTACCGCGACTTGCCTTTGCGTTATGGCGAGTTCGGCCAATGTCACCGCAACGAGCCGTCCGGCGCCTTGCATGGCGTGATGCGGGTGCGCGGCTTCACCCAGGATGACGGCCATGTGTTTTGCACCGAAGAGCAGATCGCCGCCGAAGTGGCAGCTTTCCACGCCCAGGCGATGGCGGTCTACACGGCCTTCGGCTTCCAGAATATCGACGTCAAGCTGGCCCTGCGGCCGGACAGCCGCATCGGCAGCGAAGAAGGCTGGGATGTAGCCGAGGAAACCTTGCGCTCGGCCTTGCGCGACTGCGGCGTCGCATGGACCGAATTGCCGGGCGAGGGCGCCTTCTATGGCCCGAAAGTCGAATATCACCTGAAAGATAGCCTGGGCCGCGCCTGGCAAGTGGGCACGATCCAGATCGATCCGTCGATGCCGGGCCGCTTGGGCGCCGAATACGTCGCCGTCGACAATACCCGCAAGGTGCCGGTCATGCTGCACCGCGCCATAGTCGGTTCGATGGAGCGTTTCATCGGCATCTTGATCGAGCATTACGCGGGCGCGCTGCCGATGTGGCTGGCGCCGGTGCAAGTGGCGGTGCTCAATATTTCCGACGCACAAGCCGATTATGCGCAGAATTTGGCGACAGAATTGCGTAAAAAAGGCTTTCGCGTACACGCCGATTTGCGTAACGAGAAAATTACCTATAAAATACGCGAACATTCCGTGCAAAAACTGCCTTACATCCTGGTGATAGGCGACAAAGAACGGGATGCCAACACCGTGGCCGTGCGGGCGCGGGGCAATGTCGATCTGGGCGTCATGTCCATCGATGCCCTGGTGGAGCGACTCCAACTGGAAGTCGAGACCAAAGCTTGACGAGGAAACTCGCAGCACAGCCGTTTTACAAGATTTTTAAAGGAAACTACAATAGCTACTGACAAGTCGCATCGCATCAATGGCGAAATCACTGCCCCTGAAATGCGTTTAAGTGGGGTCGATAACGAGGCACTCGGTATCGTGACTTTGGCCGAAGCCTTCCGCCTGGCGGAAGAGGCAAACGTCGACCTGGTGGAAATTGCGCCCACAGCGCAGCCGCCGGTATGCCGTTTGATGGATTACGGCAAATTCAAGTATTCGGAGCAAAAAAAGGCTCACGAAGCGAAATTGAAGCAAAAGATCATCCTCGTCAAGGAAGTTAAATTCCGTCCGGGCACCGATGATGGCGATTACAATATCAAGTTGCGCAACCTCATCAAGTTTCTCGATGAAGGCGACAAGACCAAGATCACGCTGCGTTTCCGCGGTCGTGAGATGGCGCATCAGGATATTGGTTTCCGTATGCTGGAACGTTTGAAAGCCGATCTGGAGCCGTATGGCCAGGTCGAGCAATTTCCGAAGATGGAAGGGCGCCAGATGATCATGGTCCTTTCGCCGAAGAAGAAAAAGTAAGGCTGTGGGCCGGGGCGCTCGCGCGTGCAGCTTGGCGCGGCGCCGAGGTTACAGGTTTTATTTGCGTTTATCGTCCGGAAACGGGCGCTGGCCGCGAACTGCGGTGGACTCGCATCCGCCGCACGACATGTGAAAGCAGGCATCTAAGCGCAACGCCTCGTTGCCACCTGCAATCCTGTCATAATGGAGCTGTCCGTAGAAGGACAGATTGCTATGCCTAAAATGAAAACCAAAAGCTCCGCGAAAAAACGTTTTCGCGTGCGTCCGGGTGGAACCGTTAAATGTGGTCATGCGTTCAAACGCCACATCTTGACCAAAAAGACCACCAAAGTAAAACGCCAGTTGCGCGGTATTACCAATGTCGCTGCGTCTGACGTGAAATCCGTCATGCGCATGATGCCGACTGCTTAATCTCACACTCAATATAAGGAGTTACTATGCCTAGAGTAAAACGTGGGGTTACAGCTCGTGCCCGTCATAAAAAAATCCTTAATATGGCCAAGGGTTACCGCGGTCGTCGCAGCAAGGTATACCGTGTTGCCAAGCAAGCAGTCATGCGCGCTGGCCAATACGCTTACCGCGATCGTCGTAACAAGAAGCGCGTTTTCCGCCGCCTGTGGATCGCTCGTATCAACGCCGCCTCGCGTGAGCATGGCGTAACGTACAGCGTGTTCATGAATGGCTTGAAAAAAGCATCGATCGAACTGGACCGTAAAGTCCTGGCCGATATGGCCGTGATGGACAAGCCGGCTTTCGCCGCGATTGTCAATGCGGTCAAAGCAAAGATCGCCGCTGCTTAATCAGCGTCGAGGTTGCCAGCGTCGCCTTCGGGCGGCGTCTAAAGAGCGGGGCAAAGGTGGATAACCTTCTGCCCCGTTTTTGACTCTTGGGCTACGGTCCGGATTTCCACAACAGGAAAAGTCGCATGAACTCCCTAGAACAACTCGTCGTCTCGGCCCAGGCTGACTTTATCGCCGCCGTGGACGCTGCAGCACTTGAAAACGCCAAAGCCAAGTATCTTGGCAAGACTGGCCAGATCACCGAATTGATGAAGGCCTTGGGCAAGCTCGAGCAAGATGCGCGCAAGGCGCAGGGCGCCCTGATCAACGCCGTCAAGGTGCAAATCGAAGATGCGCTGACGGCCAGGCGCGACGCGCTGGCCTATGCCTTGATGCAAGAGCGCCTGAATGGCGAAGTGATCGATGTCACGCTGCCCGGCCGCGGCCGGGCCACAGGCGGCATCCATCCCGTCATGCGCAGCTGGGAAAGAGTCGAGGAAATCTTCCGCTCGATCGGTTTCGACGTGGCCGACGGCCCCGAAATAGAAACCGACTGGACCAATTTCAGCGCCTTGAACAGCCCGGAAAACCATCCGGCCCGCTCCATGCAAGACACCTTTTACATTGACGGCAATGATAGCGAAGGCAAGCCCTTGCTGTTGCGCACCCATACCAGCCCGATGCAAGTGCGCTACGCGCGCACCCACACGCCGCCCATCAAGGTGATCGCGCCGGGCCGCACTTACCGCGTCGACAGCGACGCCACCCATTCGCCGATGTTCCATCAGGTCGAAGGCTTGTGGATCGCCGAAGACATCAGCTTTGCCGACTTGAAGGGCGTGTACCTGAATTTCGTCAAGGCCTTCTTCGAGACTGACGACCTGCAAGTGCGCTTCCGGCCCTCGTATTTCCCGTTCACGGAACCGTCGGCCGAGATCGACATCGCCTTCGGCAGCGGGCCCTTGAAAGGGCGTTGGCTGGAAGTGTCGGGCGCCGGTCAGGTGCACCCGACGGTGGTGAAAAATTTCGGCCTCGATCCCGAGAAATTCATCGGCTTCGCGTTTGGCTCCGGCTTGGAACGCTTGACGATGTTGCGTTACGGGATCAACGACTTGCGCCTGTTTTACGAAGGCGACCTGCGTTTCCTGAAACAGTTCAATTAAGAATTAAATCCCCTCCATGCGTTCGAGCGCCGCGCGCTCGCGCTTTGACTTTGCTGCTGAAGGCTTGATTATGCAATTTTCCGAAAACTGGCTCCGTACCATGGTTGACCCGAAAATGACGTCGGATGAGTTGGCGCATTTGCTGACCATGTCCGGTCTCGAGGTCGAGTCCGTTGACCCGGTGGCGCCGCCATTTTCCAATGTCGTGGTGGGCCTGGTGCGCGACATGGCCAAGCATCCCAACGCCGACCGCTTGAATGTGTGCCAGGTCGATGTCGGCACCGGCACCCTGCTCAATATCGTGTGCGGCGCGCCGAACGTGCGGCCGGGCTTGAAAGTGGTGTGTGCGGTGGCCGGCGCGCTGTTGCCGCCCGGCGCGGACGGCAAGCCCTTCGAGATCAAGGTTGGCCAATTGCGCGGCGTCGAGTCGCAAGGCATGTTGTGCTCGGCCCGCGAATTGAAGTTGTCGGAAGAAAACGCCGGGTTGATGGAATTGCCCGACGACGCCCCCGTGGGCCAGAATTTCCGCGATTATTACGCCCTCAATGACTTGAAATTCACCATCAAGCTGACCCCGAACAAGGCCGATTGCCTGTCGGTGCTGGGCGTGGCGCGCGAGGTGTCGGCCTTGACCGGCACCGCCTTGCAGCATCCGCAATGGCGCGCCGTGGCCGTGAATAGCGCCGAAGTGCTGCCCGTCAAGGTCAGCGCGCCGGACTTGTGCGGGCGCTTTTCCGGGCGCGTCATCCGCAACCTCAATGCCCGGGCCAGCACACCGGACTGGGTCAAGCAGCGCCTCGAGCGCAGCGGTCAGCGCCCCGTCTCGGCTCTGGTCGACATTTCCAATTATGTGATGCTGGAACTGGGCCGTCCCAGCCATGTGTTCGACCTCGACAAGATCCACGGCGGCTTGAACGTGCGCTGGGGCAAGCCCGGCGAATCCTTGAAACTGTTGAACGGCAATACGGTTGCCATCGATGAATGGGTGGGCGTGATCGCCGACGAGCGCGCACTCGAATCGCTGGCCGGCATCATGGGCGGCGACGCCAGCGCCGTCTCGGACGACACCACCAGCATTTACCTGGAAGCGGCGTTCTGGTGGCCCAGCGCGATTCAGGGCCGGGCCCGCCGTTTCAATTTCTCGACCGACGCGGCGCACCGTTTCGAGCGCGGCGTCGATTTCGCCACCACGACCGAGCACATCGAGCGCATTACCGCCTTGATCGTCGAAATTTGCGGCACCGGGCAAACCCAGATCGGTCCGGTCGACGACCATATCGTCAACCTGCCGCAACGCTTGCCGGTGTCGCTGCGCACGGCGCGCGCTCAAAAAGTTATTGGCGTGCCACTGACGGACGCCGTGATTGGCGATATTTTCAGTCGTCTGGGCTTGCCGTTCACGCTGGCCGACGGCGTGTTTTCGGTGACGGCGCCATCCTACCGTTTCGATATCGAGATCGAGGAAGACTTGATCGAGGAAGTGGCGCGCGTCTATGGTTTTGAAAATATCCCCGCCTTGCCGCCCGTGGCCGCCAGCAAGATGCAGATCGCGCCGGAAGATATCCGTTCGCTGTTTGCCGTGCGCCATCAAGTGGCCGACCTGGGTTTCCAGGAAGTGGTGAATATGAGCTTTGTCGACGCCGCCTGGGAAACCGATTTTTCGGATAACCGTGCGCCGATCACCTTGCAAAATCCGATCGCGAGCCAGATGAGTGTGATGCGCTCATCGCTGATCGGCGGCTTGATCGCCAACGTGCGCTACAATCTGAACCGCAAGCTCAACCGCGTGCGCGTGTTTGAAATCGGCGCCATCTTCAAGCGCAATGCGGCCGTGGAAAACGGCGCGCTGACGGTGGCCGGTTACGAGCAACCGAAGCGGGTGGCGGGCATCGCCTACGGCCCCGTGGCCGACGAGCAATGGGGACAAGCCACGCGGGCAGTCGATTTCTTCGATCTCAAGGCCGATCTGGAAGCCTTGTTCGCGCCGCAGGTATTGCGTTTCCTGAAGGCCGAGCATCCGGCGCTGCATCCGGGCCGCTCCGCGCAGATTGAAATTGACGGCAAGCTGGTCGGCTTTATGGGCGAATTGCATCCGCGCTGGCTGCAGAAATATGATTTGCCGCAAGCGCCCCTCATATTCGAGGTCGATGCGATTGCGTTGCAGCAACGCTGTGTGCCAAAATATACCGAGATTTCCAAGTTCCCCGGCGTCAGCCGCGACCTGGCGCTGGTGGTCAAACAGACTGTTCAGGCACAGGATTTGCTCGACGCCTTTGACCTTGAAACGCAAGCTCACGCTTCCGGAAAGCTGGTGCAAGCCATTGTTTTATTTGATGAATATCGCGGCAAGGGGCTCGAGGCCGATGAAAAAAGCCTTGCGTTCCGCTTTAGCTTGCAAGATACTCAAAACACCTTGCAAGACGATGTGGTCGATGCCGTCATGACGGCGCTGGCAGAAGCGGCAAGGCAACAACATGGCGCCAAATTGCGTTCGTAATCCCGTCCCGGGCCGGCGTGTGGCCGGTTCCGGGGGCATAGATAAGGCAGGGCAGGAAAATTAATAATATCGACGTCGATTCCGCCGTACTCCAATCCGCATTGGCTGCCGATTTGCATCGGGCCATGCTGGTGGCCAAGGTGCGCCAGGAAGCTGAGAAAGATTTACCGACCTTGACCAAGGCGGAGCTGGCCGAGCTATTGTTCGAGCAAGTGGGTTTGAACAAGCGCGAGGCCAAGGACATGGTGGAGACTTTTTTTGATGAAATCCGCAATGCACTGGAACGGGGCGAGGCGGTCAAGTTATCCGGTTTCGGCAATTTCCAGTTGCGCGACAAGCCGCAACGGCCGGGCCGCAATCCGAAAACAGGGGAAGAAATACCGATCACGGCGCGCCGCGTCGTGACCTTTCATGCAAGCCAGAAGTTAAAAGGCATGGTGGAAGAGACCAATCCGCTGGCGCGCGCCGCCTGAGTGAGTTGTGATGAACGATCGCATCAGTAAGGCCGAGCTTGTCGTGCTGCCGCCCATCCCGGCCAAGCGCTATTTCACGATAGGCGAAGTGAGCGAATTGTGTGGCGTGAAACCCCATGTGCTGCGTTACTGGGAGCAGGAATTTACCCAGTTGAAGCCGGTCAAGCGGCGCGGCAACCGGCGCTATTATCAGCACCATGAAGTGCTGTTGATACGGCGCATACGCGAATTGCTGTATGAGCAGGGCTTTACGATCAGCGGCGCACGCAACAAGCTCGACAGCCGGGTGCTTGACGGCGCCGACGCCATCGACGCTCACGCGGCGCCGCTCGTAGTGGCGCAGTTGGACCGCGCCATGATACGCGGCGAACTTCTTGCCATTCTCGGCTTGCTAAAATAAGAAATGGCCCAACCTGTAGTGGCGGTGCTTGGGGCGCATGCTTGCAGGCTATAATGCCAACATTTACTTAACATGCCTACGCTGAACCGGGACGGCGCTAAAGCCCCGGTCTTCTTTCCCAGTGCCAGGAAAATTTAAGGGGAAACAATGATACGCGTTGCCATTTGTGACGATCACCAAATTGTAAGAGCTGGCTTCAAACAGATTTTTTCGTCTTCGGACGACTTTAGCGTAGTGGCGGAAGCGGGTACGGGACGCGAAGCGCTCGATATCGCCCGCCGCGAAATATGCGACGTGTTATTGCTCGATATTGCCATGCCCGATCAGAGCGGCATCGATACCTTGCGCACCATCCGCCAGGGCCAGCCGGACTTGCCGGTGCTGATCCTGAGCGGTTATCCGGCCCAGCAGTACGCCTTGAATCTGTTCAAGATGGGCGCCAACGGCTACCTGAACAAGGAATGCGAAGCCGACGAATTGATGACGGCCGTGCGTACCGTATTCCAGGGTCGGCGTTATGTCAGCTCGACGGTCGGCGAATTGCTGGCCCAGTCTTTCGACCGCGACCCGAACACGGCGTTGCACACCGAATTGTCGGACCGTGAATTCCAGGTGTTTTTGCGCCTGGCGCGGGGTGCCACCGTGTCCGACATCGGGGTCGCGCTATCGCTCAGCATCAAGACTGTCAGCACTTACCGCACCCGCATCATGGAAAAAATGGGCTTGCAGTCAAACAGCGACCTGACCTATTACGCGATGAAAAACAATTTACTCGATTGAACGCGCGCATGACGGACCTCGCGCACGCTTGAACCGCGCGCGGCGCCAATCGGCGGCGAGGTCTATAATTGGCGAGTCCGGCTCTGTCTACCGGTGCAAAACCTTGCCAAGGATGTCGCTCAGGATGTATTTCACCGTCGAACCGGCCCCTCCAACCCGCCTGCCTTTATACAAGACCGTGTTGTGCGTGACTTGTGCCTTGCTGCTGGTTGTCAATGCGGTGAGCCTGTTCCAAAATCTACAGTCACTCAAGGGTTCCAATTTCCTGCTGGGGCAAAGCGCCCGCGTCGCTGACCGGCTGCAATACCTGAACGTGCTGGTGGTTGACGCCGAGAGCAGCTTGCGCGGTTATTTCATCTCCGGCTCGGAAACCTATCTGGGGCCGTCGCGCACCGCCGGCGCCGAGGTGGAAAGCGAACTGGCGGAGCTGGAAACCTTGCTGGCCGACAGTCCATCCCAATTGAAGAACCTGGCCCAGTTGCGCGCCCTGATACGGCGCAAGCTGTCGATCTTGAATCAGTCGATCGAGGTGTACCGTCAGGGTGGCCTGGAAGATATCGTGAAGATCGCCAAGGTCAGCGACGAGCGCGCCGCCCTCGATGAAATCCGCTTGCTGGTGGTGATCATGGCACGCGAGCAAAACGAGACGCTGGCAGCCCGCAGCGCCGCCTTTTACCGCGAATACCAAAAGGCCGTCATGTTGGGCATCGGCATCAATGCGCTGGCCATCATCGTGTTGATCATGTTTTACAAGCTGGTAAGGCGCAGTTTCCAAAACCGCGCCGCAGTCGAATTCGCGCTGAAAAACGCCAACGACACGCTGGAATCGACGGTTGCCAAGCGCACCGAGCAGCTATCGATCTTGTCGCGCCACTTGATCAGCGTCAGCGAAGAAGAAAAAGCCAGGCTGGCGCGTGAATTGCACGATGAATTGGGCGCGAATCTGACCTCGATCAGCATGGATCTGGGGGCGGTGACGCAACAGTTGCTCAAGACCGAACCGGAACTGGCGGCCCAATTGCGGCGCGCCAAGGCCACGTTATTGGAAACGGTGGAGTTGAAGCGACGCATCGTCGAGGACCTGCGCCCCAGCCTGTTGGACAATCTGGGCTTGTGCGCCGCCATTGAAAGTTATTGTGAGGAATTTAGCCGCATGACGGCAGTCAAATGCGAGACGGAAATCGAAGTCGATATCGACCATGGCGAAGCGACGTTGACCATTGCCTTGTTTCGCATCGTGCAGGAATCGCTGACCAATATCGCCAAATATGCCAAGGCCGGCAATGTCAGCGTTTCCCTGAAACAGGCGGGCAGCGGGCTGACCTTGCGCATTATCGACGACGGTATCGGGATCGCCGACGATGCCTTGCTCAAACCGATGTCGCATGGCTTGCTGGGCATGCGCGAACGCGCCCTGTTATTGGGCGGCACCTTGACCATACGGCGCGGCAGGAACGACAGCGGCACCTGTATCCAGGCGTCGATCCCGATGCCGCAGCAGCCCGCGCTCAGCAGCGCGCAACATCCACCAGCAGTCGATCATATTCTGTCTTCGCTACCTTATAGCATTCACCCGCATAGTGTTCCAAGCCATGGCGATCGAGTACCGTGATATTGCCGCGGCGATAATGGATCAAGCCTTCGTCCTGCAGCTTGCCGGCGGCGGCGGTGATGCTTTCGCGGCGCACGCCGAGCATGATCGAGATCAGTTCCTGGGTCACTTTCAAGGCGTTCGATGGCGAGCGGTCGAGGCGGTCCAGCAACCAGCGGCACAATTTTTGCTCGATCGAGCTGTGGCGTCCGCCGACCGCGTTTTGCGCCATCTGGGCAAACAGCGCGTTGGTATAGCGCATCAGCAACTGGGGCAGGGCGCCACCCTGGTTGAAGGCGTCGCGCAGACCGTCGGTGGTCAAGCGGTAACCATAACCGGCGCTCTGGACGACGGCGGCGCACATGGCGCGCTCGCCGGCCACCAGCGACGCGCCGACCACGCCTTCATGCCCGACCACCGCGATTTCCGTGGTGGCGCCGTCTTCCATGACGTACAGCAAGGAGACGATGGCGGTGGTCGGGAAATACGCGTAATCGAGCTGGCTGCCATAGTCGAACAGTTCTTTGCCGAAGGGCAGTTCAACCAGTTCCAAGTGTTCAAACAGCGCTTCCAGTGCTTCGCGCGGCAGCGCGGCCAGCAATTCGTTTTGCTGGGCGCCGCTGTGGCTCACGACAGGACGGGAGGCGAGTTTGAATGCCTGCGAGCCGGTTGGAATCGCGGGTGGCAGCGAACGGGCTTTGCGGCGTGGATTGTTAAGTTGAGTA
Organism: Oxalobacteraceae bacterium GrIS 1.11; assembly: GCA_040544385.1. Taxonomy (GTDB): domain Bacteria; phylum Pseudomonadota; class Gammaproteobacteria; order Burkholderiales; family Burkholderiaceae_D; genus Janthinobacterium. The sequence continues at coordinate 70,441 of JBEONR010000012.1, read as the reverse complement.
TTGTTCATTTTGTTCCTCACAGGCTTAAATCGCTACATCGGAATGCAATTCGCGCCGGAAAAACCGGGGCGGGCGGGCGGCCACGCTAGGTGGCGGGCTGGCTAGGCCAAGCGAATCGCAATGGCGCTACTGTAAGGGCTTTGTGTGGTAACGAACATAAGATTAGCAGTCGCCGCCGTGTAGGCTTTTTGTAGGGGGATTTGTAGTCCTAATCCTACGCTGACGTCAGCATGAGGCGATATTGCGCCTTGATTTGCCATTTTTTTCATCTCGGGAAGCTTGCGCGTGGGGCTGCCTGGCACCACCTGGCGGGCCTTTGTTGCCCCAAGAACGGGCCGCAGAGCCAGGCGCCATGCGCCTTGGCGCCCGCGACGCGGGGGCGCCGCCGGCGCCGCCAGCCAAGTCGCGCCGCCGGCGCACGGACGCTAGCGACAGAGTCTCGGTTGCATCGTTTCGTCGGCCTGATCCTACACGCGAATGGCGCATCGGCCCGAGGAAGCGTTCGCCGGACCGGTGAAATGCCGCATAATGCCAAGTAAGTGTCAATAATTTATGGCGTTTTCTGGTTTGCCTATCCGGCGCAGCATCCGGCCAGGTTCGCCATCAATTCACCATCCATTGCCGACGCCTACTTAGACGGCCGACAGCCGCTTTGCTGATTCCAGTGTTTCTCCGGCGCTTGTTCAAGCGCCTTTTCAAGGATAGTTTTGCATGCATGTATTACTGGTGGAAGACGACGTGGTGCTGGCCGATGGATTGAGCCGCATCTTGACCGGGCACGGCATGGCGGTCGATGTTGTCAATAATGGCACGCAAGCCGATGCGATGCTGGCCCGCGCCGAAGTGGCGGTGCTGGTGCTCGATATCGGCTTGCCCGGCATCGACGGCTTTGAAGTGGTGCGGCGCTTGCGCGCCCGCGGCAGCAACATCCCGGTGTTGCTGCTGACGGCGCGCGACGCCATCGAAGACCGGGTGCGCGGCCTGGAGCTGGGCGCCGACGATTATCTGGTAAAGCCTTTCGCCACCGCCGAACTGGTAGCCCGGCTGAAGGCGCTGGTGCGGCGCAACACGCCCAAGCCGGCCGTGCTGGCCCTGGGCGCGCTGACCATGGATACCTTCAGCAAGCGGGTCCGGGTCGGTGAGCGCGTGATCGACTTGTCGGTGCGCGAATGGGCCGTGCTGGAATATTTGCTGCAGCATGGCGGCCGGGTGGTGTCGAAGCAGCAAATCATCGACGCCATTCTGCCCTGGGGCGAAGACGTGACGTTGAACGCGGTGGAAGTTTATATTTCGCGGTTGCGCCTGAAAATCGCCGACGCCGGCATCAGTATCCGCACCATCCGCGGCTTCGGCTACATGCTCGAAAGCAGCCATGTCTAGCATCCGCCTGCGGCTGCTGAAGTGGTTGATCGTGCCTATCTTGCTGCTCAACCTGGCCGCCGGCGCGTTGACCTATGTGTTGGCGTGGATGCCGGCCCAGAGCGCCTTTGACCAGAGTTTGCAAGATGCCGCCGGCGCCCTCAGTGCGCGCCTGGCGGCGGGACCGGACGGGATGCGGCTGGACTTGCCGCGCCAAGCCGAACAAGTCTTGCGGGCCGACGAGGTCGACGCGATTTATTTCGTGGTGCGGGGCGGCGCCGGCCAGAGCATTGCCGGCGACGCCGATTTTCCCGCCTTGCGCCAGCCGGGCGGGGTGGCGCTCGCTTACGACGGTGCCGTGCGCGGCGAGCCGGTCCGCATCGTGGCCTTGCGCGCCGCCGTGAGCGGGCAAGAATTTTACATCGGCGTGGCGAAAACCTTGCGCAAGCGCTTGCAATTGCGGGCCGCCATTTTCCGCGCGCTGATCTTGCTCGAAGCCGTATTTACCATCGCTGCGGTAGCCTTGATCTGGTTTTCGGTGACCAATGGCTTGTTGCCGCTGCAACGCATGCGCGCCGAGCTCAACGCCAGGGGCGGAGCCGACCTGGCGCCACTCGATGTCGACAGCCTGCCCGATGAATTGGGTCCCGTGCTGCACGCCTTCAATGGCTTGCTGGAACGGGTCAAGGATGGCGCCAAGGCCCAGCACGATTTCCTGGCAAATGTCGCGCACCAGTTGCGCACGCCGCTGGCCGGCTTGCAAACCCAGTTGGAATGGCTGTCCCTGCGCCACCGGGCCGAGCCGGAAACGGCGTATTCGATACGCCTGATGCTATCCTCGGCCGAACGCATGATACGCCAGACCAACCAGTTGCTGGCCCTGGCGCGCGCCGAACCTAGCCATTTTGAAAAGACCCGCCTGGAACGGCTGGCCCTGAACGCGCTGGTGGAAGAATCGATCCAGCACTTTGTCGACGAGGCGGCCAAGAAATCCATCGACCTCGGCTTTGACTTGCGCGACACCCCGGTGATCGGCGAGCGCTTTCTGCTACGCGACTTGATCGATAACCTGATCGACAATGCGATCCGTTACACGCCGCAGGGCGGCGTGGTGACCGTCAGTTGCTTTCCCGATTGTCAGACCGGCATGCTGGTGATCGAGGATTCCGGACCCGGCATCCCGGCCGACAAGCGCGAACTGGTCTTCAACCGCTTCGTGCGCCTGGACGACAAGACCACCGGCAGCGGCCTGGGCCTGGCCATCGTACGCGATATCGCCATCGCCCACGGCGCCAAGATCACGATCGATGCCAAGCCGGGCGCCGACGGCTTGCTGTTTTCCGTGCGTTTTCCCGCTTGACCCCATTTTCCTGAAAAAAATTCTTGCTGTCAGGAATATGTCAGTAATTCATCAGCTTCCTGACAGCTTGCCGAGTTATTATCATTGCAAGGCCACTCCACCAGCGGCCAAAACAGCACTCGGGAGCAAGAATCAAATGAAACGCGGCGAAAATGGCTTTACCCTGATAGAAATGATGGTGACGGTTGCCATTATTGGCATCCTGACATCGATTGCGTTGCCAAATTACACGGCTTATGTGACGCGTACCCGCCTGACGGACGCCTTCACCGCGCTGGGCGCGACGCAGCCCAGCGCTGAGCAATATTGGGCCAATGGTCGCACTTATGCCAACTTTGCTGTGATTAATGGCTTGCCCGCCAACACCCCCAACTTCACGTTCGCTCTGGCTCCCGGCGCCAGCGCCACGGCGTACACGGTGACCGCGACCGGTATCGGCAAGATGGTGGGTTTCAATTATTCGATCGACCAGGCCGGCGCTCACGTCACCACAGCCTTGCCTGGCGGCTGGACCTTGCCCTCCCCATCGACTTGCTGGACCGATCGCAAGGATGGCACATGTTCTCAATAACGCAGCGGCGCGCGGGCCGGGGGGGCGGCTTCACCCTGATTGAAATGATGGTTGCGCTAGCCATTTTCGGCATCATGCTGGCGGTAGGTATACCGGCGATGACCAATTGGTCCTTGACCAACAAGGCCAAGGGGGCATCGGAATTTTATGTTGAGGGTTTCAAGCTGGCGCGGCAACAGGCGCTCAGCCATAATACGGCTAGCCGGATTGTCTTTACCGGCAATCAGAACGGTCAGCTCGATTGGCAGGTCGATATCTGTTTCCCCTCTGTGGGTGGAACCTGTTCTAACGCCAGCGGCACCTGGTCCACCACCACCGCGATCGCGCTCAACGACCCGGAATTGGTGACCGGTTACAAATCGGTTGCGCGCAAGGCGGTAGGCTTGCCGCCGGCATCCGTGGTGACACCGACAGTGGCGCCGCTCGGCGCCACCTTCATTTATTTCAACTCGCAGGGTTGGGTCAATAGCACGATCGTGGGAAACATGACCAGTCTCCAGCTCATTCCGACCCCGGGATATACCGATCGGGTGCAGCCTTTGGCCATGGTCGTCAACATGGGCGGCACCGTTATTAAATGTATGCCAGATACGCCCTTGCTGAACTTGCCGCTCACCGACTCCAGGAAATGCCCACCACCATGAAAAAACATCAAAGCGGTATCGCGCTGCTGGAAGCCATGCTGGCGACACTGATACTGGCCATCGGCCTGGTCGGCGCCATCGGTTTGCAGGCAAAGGCGTATTCACTCCTGTCGGGTGCGGGGGCGCGCGCCGAAGCCACCATTGCCGCCGAAAAATTGATCGGCGTGATGAATAACGATCAGGCCAATATCGCCGCCTACAATCTGGCCGCCGGTGGCGCGCCCGGTGCTGCCTTGCAGAATTGGTATGACGAGACGCGCATCCTGATTCCGAATGCCGCGATCACGGTGGCCACGGGACCGGCGGCGGCCGGCATTGCCGGCTCCAAGGTTGTCGTATCGATCAGCTGGATACGTAAGACGAACGAGCCGACGAATTCCCATACTGTCACAGCTTATATTGCGCCATCAACATGAACCTTATCTTTTTTCCTCGCCGCAACGGCGGCTTTTCCCTGGTCGAGCTGATGGTCAGCGTTGTCATCGCCTTGCTGGCGCTGATGTTTGCTACGCGCCTGGTCGCCACTAGCGAGAAAACCAAGCAAGCCTCGCTCGGTTCCTCCGACGCCATGCAAAACGGCATGGTGGGCTTGTTTTCCATCAGCGGCGATGCCGGTCAAGCCGGCTGGGGCTTGAACGATCCTTTGCTGGCCGGCTGCAACACGGTTTTTTCCGATACGTCAGGCTTTGTCTTGGCCACGGCAAGCCGCGTTGCCGCCGGCGCCGCTACCGTCGTCAGTCCGTTGGCGGCGGCCGTGATTGTCTCGAATGGGAGCAATCCAGATACGCTGAGCCTGTACTCGGGCAGCTCAATGAGCGGGCCGGGCAGTTTGGAAGTGGCGGCGGACTATGCCACCAGCGCCGCTTTACTTTCAGTCAACCGCAGGCCCTATGGTTTTGCCTTGGGCGACGTGGTGGCAGTGGCATCTGAAATTGCTGAAACGCCCGCCGCGCCCAATGTCTGCGCGTTGTCGCAAATCGGCATCGATCCCGCGCTGCAAGGGGCGGCGGTAGTGCCGCAAACGCTGGGCTTCACGCCCGCCGCCGGCCAGCGCTTTAACGCGGCAGCCCTGGCTGCGCCTTTCTTATCCGGCAAGGCACGGTTATTCAATATGGGGCCGGCCGCGAGCCTATCGCTGCACACATGGTCGATCAATAATGGCCTCTTGCAACTGCGTGCCACCGATCTGTCCGGCTCGGAGGCGGTCGCCAAGACGGTGATCGACAATGTGGTGTCGCTGAAGGCGCAATACGGCTTCGACATGCGCCCCGCCGCAATCTTTGCCGCTCCGCCGGCCGGCCCGCAAATTACGCGATGGTCGGGCACCATGGTCGACGCCGATGGCGATGGCGTGACCGGCAATGCCGGCGATTACCAGCGCGTGGTGGCCTTGCGCATAGCGGTGGTGGCGCGCAGCAAGAATCCGGACAAGCCGAACGTGGCGACGAACAGTTGCACTGCCACGCTGGTAAAACCCACAGTATTCGCGAAGGTCGAGCCGGTTGCCGTCCCCATCGTGCCGGCCGTGCCGATTGACGTGAATGTTGCCGTTCCTGGTGATACCGTCGACTGGAAATGCTATACCTACCGGGTGTTCGAAACCATCGTTCCGCTGCGTAACGCGGGTTGGAGACCAAACGCATGAAATCCTTTTCTTTGCCCCGCCAACGCGGGATTGCCTTGCCTATCATGTTGATCATGCTGGCCGTGATGCTCGTGAGTGGCGTTTATTTACTCAGGTCGAGCAATTCGTCCACCATGCTGGCCTCGAATCTGGCGTATGACACGGCGCTGACCAGGGCGGTCGACCTGGGAATGTTGACCAGCTTTCAGTGGTTGAGCGACACGGGGAAATTCAATAAGCCGTTGCTCGATAATAATAACCCTGTGACTGGCTATGTGTCGAACTACAACCCGGCGCAAGCCGTGTCGAGCACCGCCTTCTGGGCCGGTTCGAGGGTCGTCAACGATGGGGCCAATAACATCGAAGTCGTGATTCACCGCATGTGTGCCAACATCGGCCCTTACAACATCGCTCTCAATACTTGCATGTTGACAGCGCACAATAACTCAGCCACGGTTGCCAAGCCGGCCTCCGGTACCAGCCTGAGTTCGGACGGCGTGAAGTTGGCGCCTATGCCGGAAATCCATTACATCGTGACGGCAAGGATTTTCGGAGCGCGCGGCGGTAACGTGGTCAGCCAAACAGTTGTAATGATAGGTGCCTGAAATACGCAGTACCCATGATAGGAATGAAGATGAACATGAAGATAAAATTGCGGGCGTTACTGGGCGCACTGGCGTTGGTCGCGGCCGGTGCATCGAGCGCGGGAGTGATGGATATTGCCTCCACGCCTTTACTGAATATGGATGGCACCGGCACGGTCAAGCCGAACCTGCTGCTATTGTTTGATAATTCGGGGTCGATGGACCAGGCATACACGCCCGATTATGTGAACTATGAAACGCTTTGCCGGGGAGGGTCGACGCTGGCCGATAGTCAGATCGCTTGCACGGCCGGCCAGCCGCCTTTCATGAGTGCCGATTTCAACAAGCAGTATTACAATCCCGCAGTATTGTATGCGCCCCCGGTCGGCGCGGATGGCACGCCCTTTATATCGATGACGTCGACCAATACCAGCGGCTGGGCTGCGGTTCCGAATGACGGTTTTGGCTCCCGATCGTACAGCCTGTATCAAAGATCGGCTGCTACCGTCAATCTGCTGTCGGGCTTTCCAGACATTCAATGGTGCGACCGCTCTGGAAACTGCGTCTTCAACAAGTCCACCTACACCTATCCGAACAACACTTATTTTAGATTAAATGATGTTCTCGGCAACGCGTATTATTACACCGTAGGCGTGGCCGAGTATTGCACCACCAGTGCGTTGACGACCTGTGTGTCCAGTTCGGTCGGCGCGCCCGCTCCGATTGGTTTCCCGTTTCCGGCCAAGGTGCGCTGGTGTGACTCCACCGGGCTGACGAATTGTCAGGCCAAGCGCGTTGGCAGCTTTTTTTATCCCCGTTTCTCGAGGCCGCTCAGCGCGACTGCATCGTATGGCGCGATTGCGATCGGCGCGTCCGCTTCGGCTGCCTCGCTGAATATTTCCGGCGTGACCATTACCAACCCGGCCGGCACCGTGTATACGATCACCAATGCTGCCGTGAGCGCCATCACCGGCACCAGTACTGCGGCGACCCAGCAAGCGACGGCGACCGCGCTGGCCGCCTCGATTATTGCCTTGCCCGGCACCAGCAATCCATTCTGGGCTTGCGTCAAGACGCCTAGCGGCGCCTCGGCCGGACTGGTTTCGCCTTGCTCGTCGTATGGCATCACCTTGGGCGGCGACAATGTCGTCGCGGTCATGCCGATGACATGCGCCCGCGCTCCCAAGACATCGGCCAATTGCACGGTGCTGAGCGACGCTTCGCACGCCGACTGGGGTTTCAATGTGACCGCCCCGATTGCCGGCGGCGACAGCATCCCCACCGTGACGCAAGCGATGGCTGCCGGTGGTGGCGTGGCCAGTACCTTCGTGCGCACCGATATCGTCGACGGCAAGACTTATCCGATCTTTCACGATCGCGTCGATTGCGTGGCCGTGGCCGGCGCGTGTTCTTATGCCGAGGAAATGACCAATTTCGCGAACTGGAATGCCTATTACAAGACCCGGATTCAAATGATGAAGACCGCCATCGGCCTTGCCTTAGGTCACCTCGATGGCAATTATCGGGTCGGTTATTTCAAGCTGTCGACGGCCGGAGTGGGCGGCGGAGTTGAAATCAAGCCAATCGAGTTTAGCGGTACCGCGCGCACGACCTGGTACAGCACCCTGTATGCGACGACCACCAGCGGCTCGACCCCGACTCGCGCGGCAATGCATAACGCAGGCAAGATGTTTTCCAATCTTGCCCCATATAACTATGCCGCCGGTTCAGAAGTGGTGCAATACCCATGCCAGCAAAACTTCATGATTTTGACCACGGATGGCTATTGGAATGGGGGCGCCGCTGCCAGTGTGCAAAACAATGATAAAGACGAAAACCTGGCCCGCTTTTGCACCAAGCTTGGCGGTTGCGTCGATACCAATCCGAATACAAGGGCGGCGAGCAATCAGTCGATTTCAGACGTCGCGCTGTATTGGTATAACGGCGGCAGCAACAGCGGTACCGTATCGCTGCGGCCCGACTTGGAAAGTATCCTTACGCCTGGCATGGTATCGGGCGCCGCCGGTGAAAATACCCATTTACACCTGACCACCTTTACACTGGGCTTGGGCGTGGACGGCGTCATGAATTACGAGAAGGATTACGATACGGCCCCGATCGTCGGCGGCGATTTTTATAATTTGATTAATAGCACCACCGGTGGCTGCTCGTGGAATGGTGGTGGCGCGTATCAGTGGCCCGATCCGGATACCACCAATGGCGCCAGTACGGTACAGGAAAGGGTGGATGATTTGTGGCACGCGGCCATCAATGGCCATGGCAAGTATTTCAGCGCATCGACGCCCAACCAGGTGGTGGCCGGCTTGACGGAAGCCTTGACCAAATTGAAAATCAAAGCAGGGGCGGGCAGCGCTGGCACGACCTCGTCGCCGAATGTTTCGCAAGTCAATAATGATTTCTTTGGGGCCAGCTTCACGACCGTGAAGTGGACCGGTACGGTATCCGACAGCACGCTCAATCTGGGCAACGGCAATATTGTGACCCAGGTGTGGAGCAGTAACACCGAACTCGGGAAACAGGTTGCTGCAAGCACCGATACGCGTGACCTGCGGTGGCTCGATCCGGCGAGCGGAACCTTGAAGCAATTCACCTTCAGCGCGCTTGGCACGGTCGAACAAGCCTGGTTTGCCAATAAGTGCGACGCCGTGTTGGCGCAATGCTATCTGTTATCGCCGAGCGACAAGGCCTTGGCCAATAGCGGTAACAATATGGTTAACTGGCTGCGCGGCCAGCAGCAATACGCCAACGGCACCATTTACCGTGCCGCCACCTTCCCAGCCCCGCTCCCTCCGGTGCCGGGAAGCACCGTGCCACCAGCGTCGCCGGTGCCTATCGTGTTGGGTGATGTCGCATCGGCCAACCCCGTCTTCCTGGGTGGCGCCTCCAAAGGCTATGATTCCGCCTCTTATGCGGCATACAAGTCTGCAACAATCGGGCGCCAGCCCACCCTGTTTGCCGCCGCCAACGATGGCATGCTGCATGCGTTTTACGCACCGTCGAGCAGCGCCGCTGTGGTTGTCGGTAAGGAAGGCGGCAAGGAAATGTGGGCTTATGTGCCACGCATTACCATGAAGAAATTAGCGGCCCAAGCCAGCACGGAATATGGCAGCAACCATCAATTCAGCGTCGATGGCTCGCCTGAGTTGGGTGATGTACAAGACAGTACGGGAGCGTGGAAAACAGTGCTGGTGGGGGGCTTGAATTCCGGCGGGCGCGGCTTTTACGCGCTCGATGTTACCGTGCCGGGCGATCCAAAACCGTTGTGGGAATTGTGCGCCGACGCCGCGATTTGCAGCAATCACGACGACAATATCGGCCTCAGTTATGGCAATCTTCAGTTCGGCATGCACAATGGCAAATGGGTGGTTTTCCTCACTTCCGGTTATAACAATGTGGCGCCCGGCGATGGCCAGGGTCATTTGTACATGGTCGATGTCATGACCGGGGCGATTTTGGGTCAGACCGCCACCACCGGCGGCAGCACTGGCACGCCGTCGAATCTGGCGAAAATCACTTCCGTCAATCTCTCTCCGGGGGTTGACGAATTCAAGACCAGCTATGTGTATGGCGGCGACAATCTGGGTCAAATGTGGCGCTTTGACCTGACCGGCAGTACTTGGACCATCCCGGCGCCGGTGAGAATGGGCACCGCCAATGTTGGCACGGTGGCCCAGCCGATCACCACGCGGCCCGATGTTACCAACTGCGATGTCAGTGCCATGCAGCCCGACGGGACGCTTCGGAGCTGGACCAAACGCGTGGTGGCTTTCGGCACCGGCCGCATGTTAGGCGTGAGCGATATCGGCGATACCAGTTTGCAAAGCTTGTATGTGATCGAGGATACCGGTGGCGATTTGGGCAATCTCCGCGGTGCTGGCTTGACATCGCTGGCGGTGGTCGCAAATACCGGCGTCGGGCTTGACATTGGTTATAAGTCCACTGCGGCAGTTGACTTGGGTCTCAAGCAAGGCTGGTATCTGGACTTGAATTTGAGCACTAGCGCGGGTGAACGCGTCAACGTGGACCCGAAGATCGTGACTGGCCTTCTGGTGGCGGTCACCAATACGCCAAGCAGTGCTTCGGCTTGTGTTGTTGGCGGCACCAGCAAAATCTATTACCCCAAGGTTTGCACTGGCGCGAGTAGTGCTTTTGCCGGCAATCCAGACTTGACCGACCCGGCTCATCCTGTTGCCACGCGCACCAATAGAATCGGTGAAGATTTGTCATCCACCTCGTCCGTGGTCGGCATGACCTTCGTCCATACCGAAGGCGGCGATACCGGTGGTACTGGTGGTACTGGTGGTACTGGTGGTGGCAATCATGTGGAGACTACCTTTGCTGACCATGGGAACAAGGTGAAGGATCTGCCGGATCCCGACTCGGCCGCTGCGCATAAGGTCGGCTGGCGCCGCATCAGGAACTAGCATCAGGGACCAAGCGGAAAGGGGCTTCCGCCCCTGGCCCGGCGTTTCGCGCCGGGCCTTTCGCTTGCACAACAGTTCACACGGACTGCGCAAGAGCCTGTAAAATCCAAGGCTTTTTGCAAGGGCCATATTATGGTCACGACTATGGCCAACGATACCGAATTCCCCTCCCCAGACAGCAACGAAATCAGCGCCGCGAGCGCCAAGGCGCCGGCCGCGATTGCGCGCGAAGTGGCGCGCCGCCGCACCTTCGGCATCATTTCCCATCCGGATGCGGGCAAGACCACGCTCACCGAAAAGCTGTTGCTGTTTTCGGGCGCGATCCAGCTGGCCGGCACCGTCAAGGCCCGGAAAAGCGGCCGCCACGCCACTTCCGACTGGATGGAAATCGAAAAGCAGCGCGGCATTTCCGTGGCCAGCTCGGTGATGCAATTCGAGCACCGCGACCACGTCATCAACCTGCTCGATACCCCCGGCCATCAGGATTTCTCGGAAGACACGTACCGCGTGCTGACGGCGGTCGACTCGGCCCTGATGGTGATCGACGCGGCCAAGGGCGTGGAAACGCAAACCATCAAGCTGCTGGCCGTTTGCCGCATGCGCAACACGCCCATCGTCACTTTCATGAACAAGATGGACCGCGAAACGCGCGATCCGCTCGACTTGCTCGACGAACTCGAATCGGTGCTGAAGATCCAGTGCGCGCCGGTGACCTGGCCGATTGGCATGGGCAAGAATTTCCGCGGCGTGTATCACTTGCTGCGCGACGAGATCATGCTGTTCAAGGCCGGCGACGAGAAGGCCGACCAGAGCTTCGAAGTGCTCAAGGGCATAGACAATCCGCGCCTGGTCGAGATGTTCCCGCTTGAAATCGAACAATTGAAGATGGAAGTGGAACTGGTGCATGGCGCCTCCCATCCCTTCGATCTGGAGCAATTCCTGGCCGGCGTGCAAACCCCGGTCTTTTTCGGCTCCGCCATCAATAACTTCGGCGTGCGCGAAATCCTGTCGGCCCTGGTCGACTGGGCGCCGGCGCCGCGCGCCCGCGACGCCACCGTGCGCGTGGTGGCGCCTAGCGAAGTGCCGTTCTCCGGCTTCGTCTTCAAGATCCAGGCGAATATGGACCCAGCCCACCGCGATCGCATCGCCTTCCTGCGGGTCTGCTCGGGACGTTTCGAGCGCGGCATGAAGGTCAAGCACTTGCGCCTGGGACGCGAAATCAAGGTTTCCAATGTGGTCACTTTCATGGCCTCCTCGCGCGAGCAAGTCGAGGAAGCCTACGCCGGCGATATCATTGGCTTGCCGAACCACGGCAATATGCAAATCGGCGACAGTTTTTCGGAAGGCGAGATGCTGCAATTCACCGGCATCCCGTATTTCGCGCCGGACTTCTTCCGCTCGGTGCGGATCCGCAATCCCCTGAAAATCAAGCAATTGCATAAGGGTTTGCAGCAATTGGGCGAGGAGGGCGCGGTGCAGGTGTTCAAGCCGGTCCAGGGCGGCGAACTGGTGCTGGGCGCGGTCGGCGTGCTGCAATTCGAGGTGGTGGCCAGCCGCCTGCTCAACGAGTATGGCGTCGATGCCGTGTTCGAGGGCACCAGCATCAGCAGCGCGCGCTGGGTCAGTTGCGACGACAAGCGCGTCTTGCAGGATTTCGAGGCGGCGCTGGGTCACAACGTGGCCTACGACGCGGCTGGCAATCTGGCTTACCTGGCGACGTCCGGCGTGAACTTGCGCCTGACCGAAGAGCGCTGGCCGAAATTGACCTTCCACGCCACGCGCGAGCACGCGGTCAAGCTGGCCTGACCCGGGCCGGGGGCGCGCCTCGTTGTCCCGCTCGCCCCCGGCCGCGCGAAATAGTCTCCCTGCGACCATGTCGCACGGCGCCAGCACGCGGCGCCGTTTCCATGCCTTACCCACCACCATCAGAAGCAAGTTGCGCACCATCGTGATGGTGGCGATCACCGGGCCTGGCTGTCGGCGATACAATTCATTACTGATGATACATATTTGGCGTCATCTCACATGACGCTGCCGCGTTAAGTCAGGCGGGGCCGGGCATTTTTTGCCCGGCGCCAAGCGGTGACTTGTCGTTGTCGCTAATTTGAGGAGAAAAAATGAAGCAACGTGTCAGTATCGCCATATTCTTGGCCGCAACGTGCGCCTTGTCGGGATGTACCACCGTCGTCAAGGAACGTGTCGTGGTCAGGGAGTCAGCGCCCATCGTCCGCACTATGCCGCCGCCGATACAGGAAGTCGTGCAGGTCCAACCGGGGCCCGGCTATGCCTGGGTGCCGGGCCACTGGGCGTGGCGCGGCAATAACTGGCAATGGCAGTCGGGTCATTGGTATCAGGGGGTGGTGCGACAAATGCCGGTCGAAATTGTCGAACGCATTTCCGTCGCACCTAGCCCGGCGCATTATTGGGTACCCGGTCACTGGCACTGGCAGGGACGAGACTGGGTGTGGGCGCGCGGACACTGGGCATATTGACGGGCTACTCGTGCCGGGGCGGCGCGCCGATCAAGAATGAATCGATGATGGCGCCGATCCAGCACAGGGCGCACACGGTCAGCGCCAGCGTCGGCAGTGTTCCTTCCACGGCGGACAAGTTCGCGGCAATCACCTGCGGGTCGGCCGGTAAGCTGCCATTCATGATTTGGTCGACGATGCGGTTGGCGTTCTCGCTCACCTGGCGTACCAGGTAGAAGGCGCCGAGCGCCGACGGCAGCAAGAACAGGCAGCCGCGCGCGGCACGGCCCAGGGTGAAATGTCCGATGCCTGGAAATACCAGCGCCGACAGCAGCGCTGCCTTGATTGATCGTTTCATGCCTGTGCCTTTTCATGGATGGATGCCGGCATGATACCGGTTTGCGCCCCCCCGCAGGCGGGTTCGCGCATGAAAAAACGCAGGCCGGACCGGGTGGTCCGCCTGCGTCGTGGCCTGCATGCGCCCGCAAGCGGGCGCATCAATGCTTACTCGTAGTCGCTGATCGGCGCGCAACCGCAGAACAGATTGCGGTCGCCATAGACATTGTCGGCGCGCCCCACCGGCGGCCAATACTTTTGCTTGCGCAGGGCCGGCACCGGGAAGGCCGCCACTTCGCGGCTGTACTTGTGGGCCCAGACATCGGCCGTCAGTACTTCGGCCGTGTGCGGCGCGCCTTTCAAGGGGTTGTCTTCGCGGTCGAATTCGCCGTTCTGCACTTGCGCGATTTCCGAGCGGATCACGATCATCGCATCGATGAAGCGATCGATCTCGACTTTCGATTCGCTTTCGGTCGGCTCGATCATCAGGGTGCCCGGCACCGGGAAGCTCATGGTCGGCGCATGGAAACCAAAATCCATCAGGCGCTTGGCCACGTCTTCATTGCTGATGCCGGTGGCGTCGGTCAAGGGGCGCAAGTCGAGGATGCATTCGTGCGCGACCAGGCCGTCGTGGCCCGAATACAGCACCGGGTAATGCGGCGACAGGCGGCGCGCGATATAGTTGGCCGCCAGAATCGCCGTTTCGGTGGCGGCGGTCAAGCCTTCCGCACCCATCATGGCGATGTACATCCACGAGATCGGCAAGATGCTGGCCGAGCCGAACGGCGCCGCGCTGACAGCGCCGATGCCGGCAGCGTCGCGCTGGTAGCCGCTGGAGCGCTGGTTCGGCAAGAACTTGGCCAGGTGGGCGCCGACGCCGATCGGTCCCACGCCGGGACCGCCGCCGCCATGCGGGATGCAAAAGGTTTTGTGCAGATTCAGGTGGCTGACGTCGCCGCCGAAGCTGCCCGGGGCCGCCACGCCGACCAGCGCGTTCATGTTGGCGCCGTCGATGTAGACCTGGCCGCCGTGGCCATGGACGATCTCGCACAATTGCTGGATGCCTTCCTCGAACACGCCATGGGTGGACGGGTAGGTGACCATGACGCAAGCCAGGTTGGCGCTGTGTTTTTCGGCCTTGGCCTGCAAGTCGGCCAGGTCGACGTTGCCGCTGGCGTCGCAGGCAGTGACCACCACTTGCATGCCCACCATATTGGCTGATGCCGGGTTGGTACCGTGCGCCGAGGACGGGATCAGGCAGATATTGCGGTGGCCTTCGCCGCGCGACTCATGGTAAGCCTTGATCACCAGCAAGCCGGCGTATTCGCCTTGCGAGCCGGCGTTCGGCTGCAGCGAGACGGCGGCGTAACCGGTCAGCGCGCACAGCATTTCTTCCAGTTGCCCGATCATTTCGCGGTAGCCCACGGTTTGCGCGTCCGGCGCGAACGGGTGGATGCTGGAAAATTCCGGCCAGGTGACGGGAATCATCTCGCTGGTCGCGTTCAATTTCATGGTGCACGAGCCGAGCGGGATCATGGTGCGGTCCAGCGCCAGGTCCTTGTCGGCCAGGCTGCGCAGGTAGCGCAGCATTTCGTGTTCCGAATGGTAGCGGTTGAACACCGGGTGCGTCAGGTAGGCGCTGGTGCGCACCAGGGCGGTCGGGATGTCGTCTTGTACGGTGGCTTCGACGGCGTCGAAATCGGGCGCCGGCGTGACGCCGTTGGCGAAGATATCCCACAACAGAGCCAGGTCGGCGCGGGTGATGGTTTCATCGAGCGAGACGCCGACATGGGTAGCGTCGACCTTGCGCAAGTTGACGCCAGCCGCCACGGCCGCCGCGTGCAATTGCTCGGCGCGGTCGGTCTGGATGGTCAGGGTATCGAAGAAGGTTTCGTTGGCGATGCCATAGCCGAGCGTGCGCAGATTGGCGGCCAGGATGCCGGTGTAGCGGTGCACGCGGTTGGCGATTTGCAGCAGGCCGGCCGGGCCGTGGTAGACCGCGTACATCGAGGCCATCACGGCCAGCAGCACTTGCGCGGTGCAGATATTGGAGGTGGCTTTTTCGCGCCGGATATGCTGCTCACGGGTTTGCAGCGCCAGGCGGTAAGCCTGGTTGCCTTGCGCATCGATGGTGACGCCGACCAGGCGGCCCGACATGCTGCGCTTGAATTCGTCGCGCGTGGCCAGGTAGCCGGCGTGCGGGCCGCCGAAGCCGAGCGGCACGCCGAAGCGCTGGCTATTGCCGACGACGACGTCGGCGCCCCATTCGCCGGGCGGGGTCAGCATGGTCAAGGCCAGCAAGTCGGCCGCCACGATCACCATCGCGCCATTAGCGTGCAAATGTTCGACGCCGGCGCGGTAATCGCGCACCACGCCATTCACGCCCGGGTATTGCAGCAGCGCGCCGAAGCAAGTGTCGAGCGTGGCCAGGTCGGCCGGGGCAAAGGTGCGTACTTCGATATTCAAGGGCTTGGCGCGGGTTTGCACCACTTCCAGGGTTTGCGGCAGCACGTCGTCGGCCACGTACAGCACGTTCGACTTGGACTTGCCGACGCGCTGGATCAGCGTCATCGCCTCGGCCGCGGCGGTGCCTTCGTCGAGCATCGAGGCGTTCGAGATGCCCATGCCGGTCAAGTCGGTGACGACTTGCTGGAAGTTCAAGATGGCTTCCAGGCGGCCTTGCGAAATTTCCGGCTGGTAAGGCGTGTAGGCGGTGTACCAGGCCGGATTTTCAAAGATGTTGCGCAGGATGACGCCCGGCGTGTGGCTATTGTAATAGCCCTGGCCGATCAGCGATTTGAGCACCTGGTTTTTCGACGCCAGCGCCTTCAACTGGGCCAGCGCGGCCGTTTCCGGCATCGGCGCGGCATATTGGCCGAGCGGCAGCGCGCCGCGGTTGCGGATAGTGGCCGGCACCAGCGCGTCGATCAGCGCGGCGCGGCTGGCGTAGCCGACGGTGGTCAGCATGGCTTCCTGCTCGGAGGCGGAAGGGCCGATGTGGCGGGCGATGAAGGCATCGCGGGCTTCAAGTTGGTTCAGGCTGGTGCGGTTCATGGTGTAGGGGCCGATAAGGTGCTGCGTCGCCGGCGACAAGAGGCTGGAGGCTGGCGGCGGGTGATGGGGAAGGGCGGTGCAATAGCGCGGGCCGCCGGGGCGACCCGCGCGGGTCTTACTCGGCGGTGTTCTTGCCGTAGGCGGCGGCGTCGAGCAAGCCGTCCAGCGCCGAGGCGTCGGCCGGCTTGATCTTGAACAACCAGGCCGCGAAGGCGTCGGCGTTGATCGATTCCGGCGCGTCGGCGACGGCGTCGTTGACGGCGATGACTTCGCCGGCGATCGGCGCATAGATATCGCTGGCGGCCTTGACCGATTCCACCACGGCGGCGTCGTCGCCGGCGCCATAGGTCTTGCCGACGGTCGGCAATTCGACGAAGACGATGTCGCCCAGCGCATCTTGTGCGTATTCGGTGATGCCGACGGTGACGCTGCCGTCAGCTTCCAGGCGCGCCCATTCGTGGGATTCGGTGTATTTCAAGTCTGCGGGAATATTCATGTGGGGCTCCAGATAAAAAATGGTTGTTATTGTAAAAATCAGGCAACGAGGATTTTGCCGTTGCGCACGAACGGCAGCTTGACCACGGTGGCCGCCAGTTTCTTGTCGCGGATCTCGACGTGCACGGTGTCGCCCAGCGCCACGCCGACGGGTACGCGGGCCAGCGCAATCGCTTGCTGCATGGTCGGGCTGAAGGTGCCGCTGGTGATTTCGCCGACGGCGTCGCCGGCGATGACTTTTTGGTGGGCGCGCAGCACGCCGCCTTTTTCGCGCAAGATCAGACCGACGAACTGGGCTTGCTGACCCATCGCCAGCAAGGCCGCTTTGCCGATGAAGTCGCGCGCGCTGAGCAGGTCGATGGTCCAGGCCAGGCCGGCGTCGAGCGGGTTGACGGTCTCGTCCATGTCCTGGCCGTACAGATTCATGCCCGCTTCCAGGCGCAAGGTATCGCGCGCGCCCAGGCCGGCAGGCTTGACGCCGGCCGCCGCCAGCGCGTTCCACAGCGCCTCGACCCGGCTGGCCGCGACGCCCAGCTCGAAGCCGTCTTCGCCGGTGTAGCCGGTGCGCGCCACCATCACTTCGCCGAAGGCGGTATCGTTGACGATGACGGCGTTGAAAGGCTTCAAGCCTTCCGAGGCGGCCAGCGTTTCAGGCAGCACTTGCCAGACTTTGGCGCGCGCATTCGGGCCTTGCACGGCGACCAGCGCCATCGGGTCGGCGCCGTCGCGGCGCTCGGTGATGGTGACGCCGGTGGCGCCCACTTGGGCCTTGATCCAGGCGATATCCTTGGTCGCGGTGCCGGCATTGACCACCAGGCGGAACCAGTTCTCGCTCATGAAGTAGACGATCAAGTCGTCGATCACGTAGCCTTGTGGATTGAGCATGCAGGAATACAGGGCCTTGCCGGGCGCTTGCAGCTTGTCGACATTATTGGCCAGCAAGCCGCGCAGGAAAGGGCGCACTTGCTCGCCTCGCAAGTCGACCACGCACATGTGCGACACGTCAAACATGCCGACATCGGTGCGCACCGCGTGGTGTTCTTCGATTTGCGAGCCGTAGTTGACGGGCATGTCCCAGCCGCCGAAATCGACCATGCGGGCGCCGGCGGCGCGGTGGGCTTGATTGAGTGGGGTCGCTAATAGCGTCATGAAATCCTCGTGGCCAAAGGTAAAGGGTTAACGGAGCAGGCAGGGACAAGCTTTGCAGCCTGTTCCGCTTGTGATCGCTGACCCCTCTGTCCTTGATACCTGAGAGATTACGGGAAAACTGGCTTCCCGTCGCACCTTCGGTGGATCGCCGGCGTCATGCCGCGACCGCTCTCCAGAGTTGAGCCGGCGCGCCTTCACTAGTACACTAGTCTGACGCCGCCGGTCCCTTGATCGGTCCTTTTGCCTGAGAGTTTTTGGGTGCTGCCCCTTCGGCGGCAGTTTGCTGCACTGCCCTCTCCCGATCAAGAGTGCAGAATATATGCCAGCGGGGACTTTCTGTCAATTGTCGGGCGCCGCGAGGCCACCGTTTCAGGGGGGAAATTGGCCTTGCACGGCTGTTGCGCGGATGTGTGGCCCCTTTCCGGTTGATTTGTTAGAATTCATCTTTTCCCTTTTGGAATGATTGCCATGAGTGACGATCCAGCAGCGCCGGACGGCCATGCCTACTTTACGCTGTCGGGCGACGTCAACAGCGATATGATACGGCGCATCTTTGACGCCGTTGCCGACATGACGGAAGACCGCGTCACCACTGCCCACGTGCTGATACAGTCGAACGGCGGCTACGTCAGCGACGGTATTTGCCTGTACAATTTTCTGAGCCGCTTGCCGATCAAATTCATCACTTACAACGCGGGCGCGGTGGCATCGATCGCGGTCACGCTATTTTTGGCCGGCAGCGAGCGATACGCCAGCGACACGGCCCGTTTCATGGTGCACAAATCGCATGCGACGGCCTCACCCGGGGCCCGTCCGGATGCCTTGAAGATCATCGTCGACGGCTTGCGCGCCGACGATTTGCGCACCGAGCAAATCCTCAGGGAGCATGTGCATTTGACGCAGGAACACTGGCAGGTACACGCATATTCCGACTTGCACTTGACGGCCAAGGAAGCACTTGCCGTCGGCTTGATAGACGGCGTGGCCGATTTTGCGCCGCCCAAGGGCAAGCGCCTGACCAATATCTGAAGACGCCGACTGTTAACGCAGGAGTAGTGATCATTAATGCATGTTTAGCAAATAATTAAAAAAAGCTTGCTGGCGTTGTTACGCGGCAAGCTTTTTCACGTCATACTGTCTCAACGTTTGGTGTCGGATTGTTTGTTGCCGGAGGCGCCGCCCGATTTCTGGTCGTTCTTGTGGCTTTGCCGGCCGGCGTCCACGTGTTGCTCGTGGGTGCCGCCCTGGGTCCCGGAACGCGAGCCATCCGGACCGGATTGTTTGTTGTTGTCGCGACCTTTGCTACCGCCTTTTGGGTTCGAGTTCATCATGATTCCTTTGAAAGAAGAAATATCACCGGCCGTGGCATGTCGATCGCAGGGATGGAACCCCGGTAGTTGCCTTGCCGATGACCCAATGATGCAAGTCGTATCAACAGTTTGCTATCGGAGCAAATCTCGAACCCTTGTAGGACAAACACTGACGTTGTTTTTACTGTACGCGATTTGCTTGGGGCCGCCTTGAAAAATTGAGGAATCTCACAAATTGTTTCATTTTGGCTATTGCCTTGCAGCAAGGGTGTGTAAGAATGGTGCATGGGCGCACATTAATATAGATAGAATTCACGCGAGACTTCCAGATCATGCTTTCAATTCCGACAACTGCTGCGGAACCGAAAAAGACGGTGTCGCCCCGTCATGCCTTGCTGGAAGACTTGATACTCATCGTCAGCCAGCATGTGAACGAGCAATTGCTGCCCTTGGCCGCGCGCCTGTCGGCGGCCATGCTCGACACCGAGGATATGAGCGACGCCAAATTGGTGTATCTGCGCTTCAAGGCCGGCAATCTGCTCAAGAATAATAATTACGCCTTCCTGAACCTGGCTTCGGCCAAGGTGGCGCGGGCCGTGCGCCTGGAATTGGCCAAGCTGGCGCCCGCGCCCAAGGCCAAGGCGCCTGGTGCGTTGGCGCCGATGACCCTGGTGCCCTATGAGGCAATGGATGAACAGGTTGCCGTTGGCGCGCTGAGCCGACCATTCGAAGTCATGTATAACGATCCGCTGGCAACGCTGAATGTGCGCCTCGGTTATCTGCTCGACCGCGACATCTTGCGGCTAGCTCAAAATCCGTTCCGGCCAGAAGTGTTCCTGATCGCCTTGCTAGACACCTGGTACGAATTCGAAGCCGACGCCGACGCCCATCCCTTGCTGCCGCCCTTGTTGCGGCCCGATTTATTTCTCGATTTCGGCCCCATGCTGGAAGCGCTGAATCTGGCTCTGATGAGAAAGGGTGTCTTGCCCGGTTCGGTTGATGCCTATAAGGGACGGCGTGCCGATTCCCACGACGCCAAGGCGAAGGCGCCCAAGGTGCCCGAGTTGTCGCCGGCCGTGCTGGCGCAGCAATTGCGACACTTTTTTTCGGCCACCGACGTGGTCGCGCCGGTCGTGCCGGCCGTTAGCCAGCCCCTTGCGATGCCGATGGGTGATTTCGACTTGACGATTCCGCACCTGCCCGGCGGCGCGCCGGCTGGCGCGCCGGCCGGCGCCGGCTGGCAGTCGGCGCCGGCCGGTCCCGGCTGGCAGCAGGCGCCCGCGCCCGTGCTGACCCAGGCCGAGGCCCAGCAACCGCTGCTCTCTTACCTGGCGCGCTTGCAGCAAGTCGCGCCGGCCCACGACAGGGCGGTCCACGTCGGGGCGGCCAGCCATGCTACCGTGCCGGATCAGGCCGGCACAGGGCATGCGATAGCGGCCCATGCCGGGGGCGCGCATGCGGGAACGCCGCAGGCCGCGCCTGCCGTGTATTTGCCGGCCATCAAGGAAAACGCGCCCAAGGGCAGTTTGACGCGCTCCGACGAGAGCACCATCGATTTGCTGTCGGCGATTTTCGAGACGGTATTCCAGGACGAGAATATTTCGCAAGAAATCCGCGACTTGATACGTTTCCTGCAAATTCCCGTGCTCAAGGCGGCCTTGGTCGACAAGGAATTCTTTTTCGAAGAAACGCACCCGGCGCGGCGCCTGATCGATGTGCTGTCGCGCACTGGCTGGGAGCAGCGCAAGGGGCCGGACGATCCCCTGTTCCAGGCGATGCAGCGCAGCGTGGAACGGGTCGGGCGCGATTCCGGTCAGGGATTGTCGGTGTTTTCAGAGGCGGTGGAAGAGCTGGAAGCCTCGATCCAGGTCGAGGAACAGGCCGCCGCTGGCGCCATTGCCGCACCGATCGCGCTGGCCCTGAGGCAGGAAAAGGTGGCGCACGCCACGCGCGAAGCCAAGCAGGCGGTGGCGCTGCGGGTCGGCAGCGGCGAAGTGCTGGCTGTGGTGGAAACTTTTCTGGAAAATAAATGGGTGGCGGTGATGACCATTGCCTATGGCGTCGAGGAAGAAAAGGCGGGCGCGGTGAATAACGCGACCACCACCATGGATGACTTGATCTGGAGCGTCAAGCCGAAATTGTCGGCCGACGAGCGGCGCCAGATGATAGGCAAATTACCGGTGCTCTTGTCGAACCTGAATAAATGGCTGGACATCATCAAATGGCAAGATGGCGAGCGCTTGCAGTTTTTTGCCGAGTTGGCCGATTGCCACGCCTCCATCGTGCGCGCGCCGCTCGAATTGTCGCCCGAGCGTCAAGTCGAGATTTCCCTCGAAGTGGCGCAACAGGCGGCCCAGCGCCGGCTGGAATTGCAAAACCAAGTGGTGCCGGAACCGGAGCGCGTGGTCGACGATGCCGTGCTGGCGGTGCATACCTTGCAACGCGGCATGTGGCTGGCCTTCGCGCTTGCCGATGGCGCCAGCCGCAGGGTGAAACTGGCCTGGATCAGTCCCTTGCGGACCCTGTTCATCTTTTCCACCAGTTCCCGCCAGGAAGCGTTTTCCATGTCGGGCGAGGCGCTGGAACTGCGCTTTCGCAATGGCCATGTGGAGCCGATCCGTACCGATGATATGGTCGGGCGCGCGCTGACGCAGGCAATGGCGGCGGCCAACGAGTCCGGCGCCGAGGCTTGATCCCATCCAGTCATGCGGGGGCCGCGCCGGGACGCCGTCTGGCGCGGCGCTTTCTGAACCAGAGCGCCAGCCCGGTCACGCTGAGCATGGCGACCAGCAAACCCATCACGGAGATCATGATGCGCCCCGGCAATCCGATGATGCGGCCCGAATGCAGCGCAAATTGCGCCTGCAGGAAGATATCGCCGGCGCTACCGCTACCCGGTATGCTGGCGCCGGCCGGGCTGCCATCCTTGCCGTCGAAATACAGCCAGGCGTTGCCCAGGCCGCCATCGCCATGGTCGTCGCCAGGCTGGAAGAAGCCGATGCCGTACAAACCGTAAGCGCTCGAATAAAACACGCCGCCGGCGGGTGTGCTCCAGCCGCGCCGCCGCGCTTGCGCTTGCGCCAAGGCCAGCACTTGTTCGCGGCTGACCACGGCCTCGATCGGCCGCTGCGGCGCTTGCGGCTGACGGTCGTCGAAGGCGTCCGGCGTCAAGCTGGAGAGGCGCGCCACCAGCGGGCGCATCAACTGCTCGTTCAAATTCATCGACACCGACGTCACGGCCAGCAGCAGCAACAAGCCCCAGATCCAGACTGCGCCCGAACGGTGCAAATCGAAGGTGAGCCGGTGGCCGCGCTCGCGCCAGCGGAACGCGAAAGACTTGCGCCAACTGCGCCAATTGGGAAACGACAAGTACAGCGCGATGAGGCAATCGACGCTCCAGAGCACGCCGATGATGCCCATCAACCAGGTGCCGAACTCGATGCCCCAGCCGTCCGGAATATGCATGGTGTAATGCAATTTATACAGGAAGGGCAGCAGATTTTCACGGCTCAGCGAAATCTCGCCCCACATGCGCTTGCCTTGCTGCGCGCCATCGGCCGGATCGAGCGCGATCTGATTGAAGCCTAGTGCAAACGGCTGGCCAGTGGCCGGGTCCAGCCGCGCCTCGACCGTCAGCAGCGAGGCATGGCCCGCTTCAACCTGGTTCAAGACATAGCTCACGCGCAGGCGCGGATCGCGGGCTTCGGCCAGGCGCGCCAGTTGCAGGCCGGACAAGGGGTGCTGAGCATGGCTGCGGGCGACAAATAATTGCGGATTGAGCCAGGAATCGAGTTCGTGATCCCAGGAAATGACGGCGCCGGTGAGGCCGGCGATGAAGAGAAATAACGCCGCCGCCAGTCCAAACCAGCGGTGCAGCAAGACCAGCACAGGGCGGGCCGCGATGGAATATTGTCGGGGCGTGGGGATGGCAGCGTTGGCCAAGCCACGGCTGGTCGTGCTCGGGCGGGGCGCAGGAAGGGCGGTGGGGGGCATGCAAGCTCCTGAAGCGAAAGATAGGCCGCGGCTATGGCTGGGGACGGCAACCTGGCTGGACGCAACGGCTGGCTGTGTTCGACGCGCGGAGCGCTTCGATGACACTACTGAGAATGGTAATGCGAATAATTCTCAATATTATTGCCTATGCTTGCCGCTGTCAAATTTATCCTTGCAGGGCGCGCGCCAGCTGATTGTCGGATTGAGTTTTGATGCATGCATGACTAAAATATCAGTGCGCCCAGCGGTTGGAGTGGCGCGAGGTATATTGCGTTTGCGAAACTTTTAATGCAATATGCCACCTTTGATGCTGCGCTGCGGTGTGCGCATGCCCGGGCCGATCGTGTCATAGTAGACCGTACGTTACAAAGCAAAGTAGGTGGCATGATTAAATTTTGGACCGATATTTCTTTGATGGGTAGCATGGCGGTGATGGCGCCGACCGGTATCGCAATCGCATTGTGGTTGATGGCCGGCAAGTGCTGGCGCCTGGCTTTCAATTGGTGCGCGCTGTTTGGCGCCGGCATGGCGCTGGTGGTGCTGACCAAGGTGGCTTTCATTGGCTGGGGCATCGGCGTCAGTTCGGTCGAACTGGCCGGCTTCAGCGGCCATGCGATGCGCGCTGCGGCGATCTTGCCGGTGGCCCTGTTCGTCTTACTGAAAAATCGCGAGGCCCCCGTGCGTAAGCTGGGCGTGGCGGCCGGCGTCCTGTTCGCCATCCTCATTGCGGTGGCGCGCGTCAAGGTGCATACCCATTCCGCCTCGGAGGCCATCACTGGCTGCGTGCTGGGCCTGGCGGTTGCCTTTGCCTTTATCTACAGCGCCGCCGCCGTGCGCGAAGTGGTGGTCAGTCGCACGCTGGTGGTGCTGAGCCTGTGTGCGCTGATGTTTACGCCGAAGGTGGAGCCGGTGCCGACCGAGAAATGGATGACGCAACTGGCCCTGTATTTGTCGGGCCACGAGCAGCCCTATGAGCGCGGATACTGGAAGGTGACGCAGCGCCGCCCGATACTACGTTGACGGGGGCGCGCCGGCCATGCGGTTTCGGCCAGAAGTGAGCCGTCAATGGTATGATGAACGACTTTTCACCGGCATCAATTGGGGGCGCAAGGGCTGTATTGAGTTTGTATCCGGTTCTGCCGCCTTCCTCCGTGAGAAATCAATGCCATTCCAGGCGGGAACTTTAAAACAACGTGCGTCTATCTTCCATTAAATTGTCGGGGTTTAAGTCTTTCGTCGACCCCACCAATTTCCAGGTGCCGGGCCAGTTGGTCGGTGTCGTCGGTCCCAACGGTTGCGGCAAGTCGAATATCATCGATGCCGTGCGCTGGGTGCTGGGCGAATCGAAAGCGTCGGAATTGCGCGGCGAATCGATGCAAGACGTTATTTTCAACGGTTCCACCCACCGCAAACCGGCCGGCCGCGCCTCGGTCGAACTGGTATTCGACAATAATGACGGCAAGGCTTCCGGCCAGTGGGGACAATATGCCGAAATCGCCGTCAAACGCACCCTGACGCGCGACGGCACCTCGACCTATTACATCAACGGTCAGCCGGTGCGGCGGCGCGATATCCAGGATATTTTCCTGGGCACGGGCCTCGGCCCGCGCGCCTATGCCATCATCGGCCAGGGCATGATCTCGCGCATCATCGAATCGCGCCCGGA
Organism: Oxalobacteraceae bacterium GrIS 1.11; assembly: GCA_040544385.1. Lineage (GTDB taxonomy): Bacteria > Pseudomonadota > Gammaproteobacteria > Burkholderiales > Burkholderiaceae_D > Janthinobacterium. Next base: position 45,380 of record JBEONR010000012.1, on the reverse strand, counting down.
AGAATTGCGGGTCTTCCTGGAAGAGGCGGCCGGTGTCTCGAAATACAAGGAAAGGCGGCGCGAAACGGAAAGCCGCTTGCGCGACACGCGCGAGAACCTGCTGCGGCTGGACGATATCTTGCGCGAATTGAATGCGAACCTGGAAAAGCTGGACGCGCAAGCCGTGGTGGCGCATAAATTCCATGCGCTGCAAAACGACCAGGACGAGAAGCAAAAGCTGCTTTGGCTGCTGCGCAAGAATGAGGCGCGCGGCGAGCAAATCCGCTGCCTGCGCGAAGTCGAGCAAGCCCAGACCGACCTGGAAGAGCAAACCGCCAAACTGCGCCACGTCGAACTGACCCTGGAGCAAATGCGCCAGGCCCATTTTGCCGTCGGCGACCGTTTGCACCAGGCGCAAGGCCATTTGTACCAGACCAATGCCGAGATCGGCAGCCTGGAGGCGCAAATCAAGTTCGTCATCGAATCGCGTGCGCGCCTGCAATCGCAATTGGCGACCCTGACGGCGCAGCGCGACCAATGGCGCAGCCAGGCCGAGGAAAACCAGGAACAGATCGAGGAAGCCGAATTCCGGCTCGAAGAGCTGGCCGCCCGGGTCGAGCAATCGCAGATGGCAGCCGAGCAAAAGAGCGAGCAATTGCCAGCTCTCGACGCGGCCTGGCGCGAAGCCCAGCGCAAGAGCACCGAATCGCGCGCCGGGATCATGCAGGCGCAGCAGCAACTCGCGCTGGAATCGACCCACCAGCGCAACGCCTCGAATATCCTGGCGGGCTTGCTGTCGCGCCGCGAGCGCTTGCAGCAAGAGAAAAATGGCTTGAATTTGCCCGATGGCAGCCATCTGGCCAATCTGAAGATGCAGCTCGAAGAACAGCAGCAGAGCCGGGAAGAACAGGGTTTTTACCTGGAAGAGGCGCTCGAACAGCAACCGCGCCTCGAAGACGAGCGGCAACAGGCGCAAGCCCAGGTCAACGCCGAGACGGCCGCCAACGCGCAGCTGGAAGCGCGCTTGAATGCCTTGCGCCAATTGCAGGAACGGGTGCAAACCCAGGGCAAGGTGCAACCATGGTTGCAGCGCCATGAATTGGATGGCTTGCCGCGCCTGTGGCAAAAGCTGCAGATCGAGCAAGGCTGGGAAACGGCGATGGAATCGATTTTGCGCGAGCGCACGTCGGCCTTGCAAGTGTCCAATATCGACTGGGCCAAGGCTTTTTTCAGCGACGCGCCGCCGGCCAAGCTGGCCCTGTTCGCACCGATGCCGGCCACGCCGCCGGCCGAGCCTGCGCTGGCCGCCGTGCCCGGCTTGAAGCCTTTCTTGCATTTGCTGAAATTGAATGATCCCGGCTTGCGCGGTTTGCTGCAAGACTGGTTGCATAACGCCTATGCCTGCGAGGAGCCGGCCGAGGCGCTGCGCGAGCGCGCCAAGTTGCCGCCGGGCGGATATTTCGTGACCCGCCAAGGCCATGTGATCACCCAGGCCAGCGTGCGCTTTTACGCCGCCGATTCGGAGCAAGAGGGCATGCTGGGCCGCCAGCAGGAAATCGAGAATCTCGACAAGCAATTGCGCGCCCAGCAATTGCTGGCCGACGAAGCGCGCGCCCGTTCCGTGCGGGCCGACGCGGCCGTGGCAAATATGAACCGGCAACTGACAGACTTGCGCCAGCGCGTGCAAAGCTTGACGCAAGCCGTGCACGCCTTGCAACTCGATGTCGTCAAGCTGTCCGAAGTGGAAGCGCGCTTCAATCAGCGCAGCGGCCAGATCCAGGCCGACCTGGCCGAGATCGCGGCGCAAGAAGCCGAGCAGATGCAAGTGAAGCTCGAGTCGGAAGAGAAATTCGAGCAACTCGACGTCGACCTTGGCATGTTACAAGAAGCCCATGAAGACGGCCACACCGATTTCCTGCTGAAGGAACAATTGCTGGCGGAAGCGCGCGAGCGCCTGCGCGAAATGGAAAGGGCGGCCCAGGAAGCGGAATATGCCGAGAAATCGCAGCGCGCCAAGATCGAGGAATTGCGCCGCAATATCGCCACCGCAAGCTCCCAGGTAGCCCAAGTCACGGCCAGCCTGCAGGCGGGCCAGCTGGAATTGGCCAACCTGGAATCGGGCGCGGCCAATGACGGCTTGCAAGACTTGCTCGAACGCCGCAGCAGCCAGGAGCGCGCGCTGTCGGACGCGCGCCATGAACTCGACCAGATCACGCAGCAATTGCGCCTGTCCGAAGACGCCCGCACCCAATCCGAGCGCAGCTTGCAGCCGCAACGCGACAAGATCATGGAAATGCAATTGAAGGAGCAGGCGGCGCGCCTGAACCAGGAGCAATTCGCGCAACAATTGGCCGATGTGTCGGCCGACGAAGCGGCGCTGACTGAAAAATTGCATCCGGACCTGCGCCCCTCCTACCTGCAGGGCGAGGTGACGCGCCTGTCAAACGCCATCGTGGCGCTGGGCGCCGTCAATCTGGCCGCGCTTGACGAACTGGCCCAGGCGTCGGAGCGCAAAAATTTCCTCGACGCGCAAAACGCCGACTTGAACGAGGCCATCAACACCCTGGAAGACGCGATCGCCAAGATCGACAAGGAAACCCGCGACTTATTGCAAGATACTTTCGACAAGGTCAATTTCCATTTCTCGGAATTATTTCCTATCCTGTTTGGCGGCGGTCAGGCCAAATTGATCATGACCGGCGATGAAATCCTCGATTCCGGCGTGCAAGTGATGGCCCAGCCGCCCGGCAAGAAGAATGCCACCATCCATTTGCTGTCGGGCGGCGAAAAAGCGCTGACCGCGACGGCCCTGGTGTTTTCCATGTTTCGCCTGAACCCGGCCCCGTTTTGCCTGCTTGACGAGGTCGACGCGCCGCTCGACGATTCCAATACGGAACGCTTTTGCAGGATGGTCAAGCGGATGTCCGACCAGACCCAATTCCTTTTCATTTCGCATAACAAGATTGCGATGGAAATGGCCCATCAATTGATCGGTGTGACGATGCAAGAACAAGGCGTATCGCGCATCGTGGCGGTGGATATGGAATCCGCCGCAAATTTCGCTTCCGAGGCACAAGCAGCATGACAGACTTACAAATGACACTGTTCGGCGCGGGCGGCGTATTCATCGTCGGCGTTTTTTCATACAATAAATGGCAGGAATACAAGGCCAAGAAGAGCGTCGAGCGGGCGTTTTCAAACGACCATGACGACGTTCTGATGCGGCCCGATGCCGCGCCCGCAGCCCGCCACGAGCCGCGCCATGAACCGCACTTGGAGGCAGCCGGCGCAGGTGCTGATGCTGCGGACGCGGCCAGCCCCGTGCCCCGCGCTGAGCCGGTGTTGGCGGGCGGCGACGGCCAGTCGGAATCGACCAGCCTGGTCGATCCCCTGATCGATTGCCTGTTGCCGCTGACGCTGGAAGGGCCTGTGCGCGGCGACAAGGTCTTGCCGATCCTGCATACCCTGCGCCTGGTCGGCAACAAGCCGATTCATTACATCGGCTTGCACGTGAATGGCGAGTGGGAAGCCATCGCGCATGGCGGCGTCTACACGCAATTGCAGGGCGGCGTGCAAATGGCCAGCCGCAGCACCGCGCTCAACGAGCTGGAATACTCGGAACTGGTCACGCGTTTGCGCGTGGTGGCCGATGAGATCGGCGCCGAGCCCGATATCCCGGACATGATCGACGTCATGGCCGAAGCCCGCAATCTGCACCGTTTCGTGGCCGGCCACGACGCCCAGTTGGGTGTCAACCTGCACACCAACGGCGCGCCCTGGGCCATCAGTACCCTGATCGTCGCGCTGGAAAAGCAAGGTTTCGACGTGCGCCCGGACGGCCGCTTCGTGATGCCGGACGGCGACGGCGGCTTCCTGTTTTCGCTGTCGACCAATGTCACGCTGGCCGAGCAAACCACGCCGCGCCTGACCTTGCTGCTTGACGTGCCTTGCGTGGCGCCGGCGCGCGACGGTTTCGGCGCCATGGTCGCTTGCGCGCGCGCTCTGATGGGCCGGCTCGACGCCACCATTGTCGACGACGGCAATGCCGCCCTGACGGACGCCGCGTTGGCCGAGATCGCTGGCCAGGTGCAAGAATTTTACCAAGAGATGGAAGCGGCCGATATCGCGGCCGGTTCGACCCGCGCATTGCGTCTATTTAGCTGAAGTAGTTTGACGATGAATCATATGAATGACCAGGACCGGATGGCCTGGCTGTACGCTGAATTGAACCGGCATTTGCACGCCTATCATGTGCTTGACGCGCCCACCATTCCCGACGCCGAGTACGACAAATTATTCCTCGAATTGCAAGCCCTCGAGGCGGCCCATCCCGAGCTGGCGGCGCCCGACTCGCCGACGCTGCGGGTGGGCGCGGCGCCGCTGCCGCAATTTCAGCAAGTGCGCCACGGCGTGCCCATGCTGTCGCTCAATAACGGCTTTGCCGACGAGGATGTCGGCAATTTCGACCGGCGCGTGCGCGAAGGCCTGGACGCTGGCCACGTCGACTACGCGGCCGAAGTGAAATTCGACGGCCTGGCCATCAATCTGCGCTACGAAAACGGTTTGTTCGTGCAGGCGGCCACGCGCGGCGACGGCGCCACCGGCGAAGACGTGACGGCCAATATCCGCACCATCCGCGCCATTCCGCTGCGCCTGCACGGTCCCAACGTGCCGGCATTGCTCGACGTGCGCGGCGAAGTGATGATGTTCAAGGAAGATTTCGCCAGGCTCAATGCGCGCCAGCGCGAAGCGGGCTTGAAGCAATTCGCCAATCCCCGCAACGCCGCCGCCGGCAGCCTGCGCCAGCTCGATTCGCGCGTCACGGCGCAGCGCACCCTGCGTTTCTACGCCTATGGCATCGGCGCCCTGGAGGGCGCGGCCATGCCGGCCTCGCATTCGGCCTTGCTGGACTGGTATCAAACGCTCGGCGTGCCGGTGTCGAGCGAGCGCGCGGTGGTGCAAGGCGCGGCCGGCTTGCTCGACTATTACCGCCAGATAGGCCTGAGCCGGCCGCACTTGCCGTATGAAATAGACGGCGTGGTCTACAAGGTCAACTTGCTGGAAGACCAGCAGCGGCTCGGCTTCGTATCGCGCGCGCCGCGCTTTGCACTGGCGCATAAATTCCCGGCCGAAGAAGCCATGACGGTGGTGCTGGACATCGAGGTGCAGGTCGGGCGCACTGGCGCGATCACACCGGTGGCGCGCCTGGCGCCTGTCTCGGTGGGCGGCGTCACCGTTACCAACGCCACCTTGCATAATGAAGCCGAAGTGCAGCGCAAGGATATCCGCGTGGGCGACACGGTGATCGTACGCCGCGCCGGCGACGTGATTCCCGAAGTGCTGGCCGTGGTGCTGGAAAAGCGCCCGCTGCCGGAGCCGGCCGTATTTGAGATGCGCAAGACTTGCCCGGTCTGCGGTTCGCACGTGGTGCGCGAGGAGGGCGAGGTGATCGCGCGCTGTTCCGGCGGTCTGTTTTGCTCGGCCCAGCGCAAGGAAGCCATCCGCCACTTCGCGGCACGCCGCATGATGGATATTGAGGGTCTCGGTGAACGGTATAGCGATACCCTGGTCGAACTTGAATATGTGCGCGGCATTGCCGACTTGTACACGCTGACGCTGGACGATTTGCTGAAGATGAAAGTGCGCGCCGACGAGCGCGACGCCAGCACGCCGGACACCGTGTTGCAGGGCAAGATCCCCACCAAGTGGGCGGAAAACCTGTTGGCCGGCATCGCCGCCAGCAAGCACCCGCCGCTTGAGCGCTTGCTGTTCGCCTTGGGCATCCGCCATGTGGGCGAGTCGACCGCGAAGACCCTGGCCGAATGGCTGGGCCGGCTGGAACTGGTGCGCCATGCGCCGGCCGCCTTGCTGCGCGTCTTGCCCGATATTGGTGGCACGGTGGCTGACTCGATTGCCGAATTTTTCGCCGAGCCGAAAAATCAGCTGGCGCTTGACGCCCTGCTGGCGGCCGGCGTGGCGCCGAACGACGAACACGCGCCCAGCGCGAAGTTGCGCGACAAGCTAGAAACGAGTATCTTGCTGGCCGCGCTAGGCATTCCGAAGCTGAGCGAGGCCCGCAGCAAGCAATTGGTCGAGCGCGGCGTCAGCCTGCGTTCGCTGGCCGGGCAGGGCGCGTCTTACCACGCCGGCTTGCCGGCGCCGGTGGCCGAAGCCCTGGCGGCCTGGCTGGCGCAGCCCGCCAATGTGGCCCGCTTGAGCGCGCTCGATCACTTGCGTGAGCAATTGCTGGCGCAGTTGCCGGAAGCGGGGGCGGGGTCAGGGGCCCGCGGCGCCCTCGAAGACAAGACCTTTGTCTTGACGGGTACCTTGCCGACCTTAAGCCGCGACCAGGCCGCCGCCTTGATCGAGGCGGCCGGCGGCAAGGTGGCTGGCTCGGTATCGAAGAAAACCGGCTATGTAGTGGCTGGCGAGGAAGCGGGCAGCAAGTTGTTGAAGGCGCAAGAATTGGGCATTCCCGTGCTTGACGAGGCAGCCTTGCTGGCGCTGCTGGACAAAACGCCGTCTTGAGTGACGGCGGGCGATGGGCGGCAGGCACCGGCAAACGGGCTTGCCGCGTTTTTGGAACACACTCACACTGAAATGGGGGCGGCATGACCGTCAGGGAAATTCTCAAGATGGGCGATCCGCGCTTGCTGCGGGTGGCCGAGCCGGTGCGCGAATTCGGCACCGAGGAACTCGATGCATTGATCGTCGATATGTTTGACACCATGCACGCGGCCGACGGGGCGGGGCTGGCGGCGCCGCAGATCGGCGTCAACCTGCAATTGGTGATTTACGGCTTCAAGCACAACACGCGCTATCCGGACGCCCCGCAAGTGCCCGAGACGGTGCTGATCAACCCGGTGTTGACGCCGCTCTCGGAGCAGCGCGAAGAAGGCTACGAAGGTTGCCTGTCGGTGCCAGGCTTGCGCGGCAGCGTGCCGCGCTGGACCAGCTTGCACTACGAGGGCGTGGACCAGTTCGGCAATCCAATCAGCCGCGACGTCGATGATTTCCATGCCCGCGTGGTACAGCACGAGGTCGACCATCTGCATGGCATCTTGTACCCGATGCGCATCACCGACTTTTCCAAGTTTGGCTTTACCGAGGTGATGTTTCCCGACCTGGACCCGAACCACGATGACTGAAGCGGGCGGGGCGGTGAGGCCGCCGCCGCGGCCCAAGCTGGGGCCGGTGCGCGGCTCTTTCCGGCTCGGCAATGCGGAAATCAAGCGGCTTGGCGGGCGGCGCTGGAACTGGAGCGACTCTTACCACTGGATGCTGGCCTTGAGCTGGCCCCTGTTTTTCCTGATGATCGGAGTCCTGTACCTGCTCACCAATGTGCTGTTTGCCAGCGCGTTTTACCTGGTGCCCGGCTCGGTGGCCAATGCCCGCCCCGGCTCTTTCCTGGACGTGGTGTTCTTTTCCATCGAAACCCTGGCCACGGTTGGCTATGGCTACATGAATCCCGGCACGACCTATGGCCACGTGGTGGCGTCGATTGAAATCCTGCTGGGGATGGTCGAAGTGGCCACCGTCACGGGCCTGTTGTTCGCGCGCTTTTCGCGTGCCACCTCGCGCATCCTGTTTTCCGACGTGGTGGTGGTGACCAAGTTCAACGGCACGTCCACCTTGATGCTGCGCACCGGCAATGAGCGCAATAACCTGATCCTGGAAGCGTCGGTGCGCGCTTCGCTGGTGCGGCGTGAAACGACGCTGGAAGGCCAGGTGTTTACCCGTTTTTACGATTTGAAGCTGGAACGCGACCAGACCAGCGTGTTTGCGCTGAGCTGGACCATCATGCATCCGATCGACGCGCACAGTCCCTTGTATGGATTGACGCAACAGGATTTGATCGATTCGGCCACCACGCTGATGGTGGCGGTGTCGGGCATGGATGACACGCTCAACGACTTCGTTCATGCGCGCCAGAGTTACGCGCCCGAACATATCTTTTTTAACCACCATTTCGCCGACATCTTGTCCGACAAGGTGGGCGCGGTGCGCACCCTCGATTTCGGCAAATTCCACGATATTGTGCCCGATGACGGCGCTCCTTAATGCCCGCTTCAGCGCGCCCTGCGGCTGCGGTTGAGCTGGTCGAGCATGCGCGTCAAATCGGCTTCCATGGCGGGCGACAGGTCCAGGAAGCGGCAACCGATCTGCATTTGTTCGCCCAGCAGGAAGGAGCGGAAGCTGCGCGACAGGCGGATTTCGAGGTCGGCGATCATGACCTTGTCCGGCCCCAGTTCCAGGCGCACGCGCGACAATTTGCGCCCGACATACAAGCCCACGGTGTCGCGCGGGTGGGCGCGCATGCCAACCCCGCCGGTGGAGAAATCATATAATTGCAATTCGTAGGGGCGCCCTTCGAGCACAAAGGCGGCCAGATAAAATACGCCGAGCGGGGCTTCCAGGCGTACCGATTCGCGCCGCTCGAGCACCAGGCAATTGGCCGGGAACACGGCCGGCAGCAGGGTCGGCTGCTCGGGCAGGCTGACCCAGCCCGAGCTGAGCGTGAATTGCAACTTGGCATCATTGTGCATGGTGGCGACGAAGGTGGCCGAGCCGGGCGGCAGGCAAGCGCCTTCGTTCAATTGCAGTACGAAATGGGGCAACTCATCATCCACCGACAAGATGCGCCCCATCACGGGCCGTTCGGCGTCGACCGGATAAATCGTCAGCGCATCGCCGCGTTCGGCCAGCCGGGCCAGCGCCTCGCCGATATCCCACGGGTCGCTCATGTGGTGCGGCTTGCTGCCGGGGGCGATGGGGGACATGGCCTCGGACTGGCCGGGCGGACCCTTGCGTGGGCGGATGGGAAGCGTATCGTTCACGACGGCTTATCTCTTTGCATGGGGCGATTGTGGACAGATTTTAATCTTGCGCAACAGCAAGATTAAACCCTCTTACACTATGCGTCAGAATGCAGCGAATGTACAGGCAAAATGACAAGCCGGACGGCGGGCCGGCCGCCGGCCGCGCGCAGCCTAGAATTGCTCGTCCGGTCCCAGGTAGCGCCACTGTCCGGTCGGCAAGTCGCCGAGCTTGATGCGGCCGATGCGGACCCGCTTCAAGCCGACCACGGTCAAGCCGACCGCTTCGCACATGCGGCGGATCTGGCGCTTTTTGCCTTCGCGCAGGGTAAAACTGAGCTGGTCCTCGTTTTGCCAGCGCACCTTGGCCGGCAATAGCGGCTTGCCGTCCAGCCACAGGCCGTGGTTCAGGCGCTTCAAGTCGGCGTCGGGCAAGGTGCCCGGCTTCGAGTACTGCACCCGCACCAGGTATTCCTTGTCGATTTCGCTATCTTGGCCAATCAATTGCTTGGCAATGCGCCCGTCTTGCGTCAACACCAGCAAGCCGACCGAATCGATGTCGAGCCGGCCGGCGGCCACCAGGCTGCGCAACTGGGTCGGGTGAAAATGCAGATCGACCTTGTCCTCGGCCCAGCGCGTCTCGGCCTTGATCAGGGCGATGGCTGGGGTGTAGCCATCTTCGGCCTGGCCGCTGACATAGGCCATCGGCTTGTTGATCAGTACCGTGACGCGCTTCGATTGTTCGGCGGCAGCCTGGCGTTCGACGGTGACGCGCTGGCTCGGGTAGACCTTGCTGCCCAGCTCGGAAATCACCTTGCCGTCGACCCGTACCCAGCCGCGTTCTATCCATTCATCGGCTTCGCGGCGTGAGCACAGTCCCAGTTCGGACATGCGTTTGGAAAGGCGTAATAATTCTTCAGTCATGATGTTTCTTATTTCAGTGGTGGAAGGGCGCTCAGACCTTGAGCGCCTCAAGTAAATCGGTTTCCAGCTGGATCTGGGTGCGCGCCTTGTTGAGCGCGGCGCCGTCAACCAGGAACACGTCTTCGACCCGTTCGCCGAGCGTCATGATCTTGGCGGTATGCAAGCTGATGCGGTATTTGGTCAACACATTGGCGATCGCATACAGCAAGCCGTTGCGGTCGTTGGCAGTCACCGACAGCAGGTAATACTGGCCCCGCTCGTCCGGGCGCAAGTCCACCGTCGGCTGGATCGGGAAGCTGCGCGACAGGCGCGACAGGCGGCCCTTGCCCGGTTGCGGCAAGGGCGCTTGCGATTGCAGTAACTGCCCCAGTTCATGCTCGATCAGGCTGATGATGTCGCGGTAACTATTGGCGAAGCTTTGCTCGGTGACGAGGAAAGTGTCGAGCGCGTAGCCGTCGCGCGTGGTATGGATCTTGGCGTCGAGGATGCTGAAATTCTTGCGCTCGAAATAGCTGCAGATGCGCGCGAACAGGTCGGGTTGGTCGGCGATGTAGACTGCCACTTGCAAGCCTTCGCCGATCGGCGCCAGGCGGCATTTCACGACCGGCTTGTCGCTGCCCAGGCGGTCGTACAGGGAGCGGGTTTGCCAGGCGATGTCGGAGGCGTCATGGCGCAAGAAGTATGCCACGTCAAGTTGCTTCCACAGGGCCTGGTGGGCGTCGGCCGGCAAGCCGTACAGGCGCAGCGTGGCCAGCGCCTCGTGCTGGCGGTTTTTCAATTCGCGGTCGGCCGAATGCGGCTCGCCGCCCAGCACGCGCAGGGTGATGCGGTACAAGTCTTCCAGCAACTTGCCCTTCCACGCATTCCACACCTTCGGGCTGGTGCCGCGGATGTCGGCCACCGTCAGCAGGTAGAGCGCGGTCAGGTGGCGCTCGTCCTTGACCAGCCTGGCAAACGCCTCGATCACCTCAGGATCGGTCAGGTCTTGCTTTTGTGCCACTTGCGACATGGTCAAGTGGTTTTCGACCAGAAATACCACCAATTCGCCGTCTTCGCCGAGGATGCCGTGGTCGAGGCAAAACTGGGCCGCGTCGACCTTGCCGAGTTTGGAATGGTCGCCGCCACGGCCCTTGGCGATGTCATGGAACAGGGCGCCCACATAGAGTAACCAGGGCTGGACGAAATCGGCCATCAACTGGCTGCAAAACGGGTATTCGTGGGCATGCTCGGGCATGGTGAAGCGCCGCATATTGCGCACCACCATCAGGATATGCTGGTCCACCGTGTACACATGGAACAAGTCGTGCTGCATCTGGCCGACGATGCGGCGGAAGTTCGGCAGGTAGCGCCCCAGGACGCTCAGGTCATTCATGCGCCGCAGCGCGTGGATGATGCCGACGGGCGCTTGCAAGATGCGCAGGAAGAGGGCGCGGTTGGCCGGATTCTGGCGGAACGCGGTGTCGATCTTGAAGCGCTCGTGCCACAGCGCGCGGGTGGCGCGCGCCGTCATGCCTTTCCACTGCGGATGCGCCGTCATCAGGAGGAAGATTTCCAGCATGGCCGAGGGATTGCGCTCGAAGGTATCGTCGGCGCTGATATCGATCAAGCCGTTGACCTCGTTGAAGCGGGGGTTGATGACGACCGCTTCGGCGGCTTGCTCGAACAGGCGGGCTTCTATGTTTTGCAGCAAGATCGTGTTGAGCTGGGTCACCGTCTTGGCGGCCCAGTAATAGCGCTGCATCAGGTATTCACTGGCGCGCCGCATGTTCGGGCCGCTGCCCGTCGCCTGCAAGCCGATTGATTCGGCAATCGCCGTTTGCACGTCGAATATCAGGCGGTCTTCGCGCCGGCCCGCGTGCAAGTGCAGGCGCACCCGGATATCCTTGAAGGCGCGTTCCTTTTCCATCAATTGACGCGCCTCGGTCTGGGTGATGAAGTCGCCCGCCGCCAGGGTGCGCCAGGAACTGGCCAGGCCGGCCGCCTTGGCCACCCACAGTATCACTTGCAGGTCGCGCAAGCCGCCCGGGCTTTCCTTGCAATTCGGTTCCAGGCTGAAGGCGCTGTCTTCATACTTGGCGTGGCGCTGGCGCATTTCCGCCGTCTTGGCGCGGAAAAAGGCGCGCGGATCGAGCGCCTCGTGATAGCGTTGTTGTAATTCGGCAAACAATTCGGCGTTGCCGCACACCAGGCGCGCTTCCAGCAGGCTGGTCTGGACCGTGATATCGGCTTGCGACTCGCTCATGCATTCGTCGACAGTGCGGATGCTGTGGCCGATTTCCAGGCCCAGGTCCCACAGCAATTGCACCAGCGCTTCCAGCCTGGCCCGGGTCGGGGCGTCAGGCGGTCCGGCCAGCAAGATCAGCAAGTCGACATCGGAATGGGGGAATAATTCGCCGCGTCCATAGCCGCCGACCCCGACCAGGGCCGCGCCCGGCGCCAGGCCCGCTTCATGCCAGGCCCGGGTCAGCACCGCGTCGACGCTGTGGCGCAAACCGCGCAGCAACTTCTCGGGCTTGCCGTCAGCGTGGAAGGCCGCCACGACGACCTGGCGGTCGGCCTTCAATTGCTGCTTCAATTGCAGGCAAAGTTGCTGTTTCATCGAGGCGGACTGCATCCAGGGTCTAGACTGGCGCCGCCGGCGCGGCGATCAAGGCTGGCGGCGGCGGCGTCATCGGCGACACGGTCAGCACCTCGTAGCCGGTCTCGGTGACCAACACGGTATGTTCCCACTGGGCCGACAGGCTGCGATCCTTGGTCTTGATGGTCCAGCCGTCGCCCATTTCGCGGATTTCGCGGCGCCCGGCGTTGATCATCGGCTCGACCGTGAAGATCATGCCCGCTTCCAGCCTTTCCAGCGTGCCGGGTCGGCCATAATGCAATACTTGCGGCTCTTCGTGGAAGACCTTGCCGATGCCATGCCCGCAAAATTCGCGCACCACGCTGTAGCCGGCCTTTTCAGCGTGCTGCTGGATTACATGGCCGATATCGCCCAGGTGGGCGCCCGGCTTGATCTTGGCGATGCCCAGCCACATGCATTCAAAAGTGATTTGCGACAGGCGCCTGGCCAGGATCGAGGGCTCGCCGACGAAATACATGCGGCTATTGTCGCCATGGTAGCCATTCTTGATGACGGTGATGTCGAGATTGACCACATCGCCATTCTTCAAGACCTTGTCGCCGGGAATGCCGTGGCAAATCACGTCGTTGACGGAGGTACAGATCGCCTTCGGGTAGGGCGTATAACCGGGCGGGCAATAATTGAGCGGGGCCGGGATGGTGCCCTGGACATTGACCATGTATTCATGGCACAGGCGGTCCAGCTCGCCCGTCGTGACGCCGACCTTGACGAAGGGCGTGATGTAGTCGAGCACTTCGGCGCCGAGTTTGCCGGCCACGCGCATGCCTTCGATGTCTTCGGGGGAGTTAATACGAATAGTGGGCATAATGGTTCGCAATCAGCTAAAGTAATCGGTGGGCGGGCGTGGCGGAGTAAGAGGTGCGCCAGCCTGCAATATGCTGAAATTATAAACGAGACGGTGTCAATTCGCTCCATCGCCCTTGGCCTTGAGGTCGGCGGGAGCCGAACCTGAGGATTTTCATGATGTTTTTCCTGAAACTTGGGGCTGGTTTGGTGCTGGCGGCGCACGGCGCCATGGCGCTGGCGTCCGCGCCTGCGGCCCCGCTTGCTGGGCCGGCCGCGACCATGCTGCGGATGCACTATTTCGTCAACGAAACAGTGTTCTTGGCGGACGGTTCGCCGTTGCGGGCGGACGTGATATTCGAGCCCAAGGTCGTCGACGGCGAAGTCGTCTTGCCGCGCCCCTGGCCCAACCTGGTCGACAGCGGACGCTATGCCGGCGCCGACGCCGACAGCCTGTTCTATTTTGAGGCGGGCAAGGGTGGCCGCCGCGTGGTGCGCATTGACGTGTATGTGACCGGCACGCCGCCCAGGCACGCCAGCGCGCGCGTGATCCGCTTTGGCTATGACGGCGCGGACAATCTGCTGGAAATGTCCGAGACCTCCGGGGATGGCACGCAGTCTGTGGCGCGCTCCTGTTTTGCGTATGATGCCGGCAATCGCCTGGTGGCCTATGCCGGCTACAACGCGCCCGCCTGCGCGCAAGGCAAGGGCGCCGACTAACCGACGCAATTTGTATATGATGCCGAGGACCGGCTGGCACGCGTCATCACCCGGGACGTGGGCGTCATGGCGGACGTGCGCATGACGCCGGTGGTGCATGTTGACGTGTATGACGGCGCCGGCGCCATCGCCGCGCGCTTCGAGGGTGGCGATGGCTTCGCGGTGCGCATGCCGGCCAAGGAGGCAGGCGCGGGAGGCTATGGTGTGGTGTCGGCCACGGGCCAACTGGCGCTGACCGATCCGCTGCCGGAAAGCCTGCACGACTGGACTATCGTCCGCACCGAGGCGCTGGCGCAAGGGATCGATAACTTTGACGATGCGGACGCCGAACCTCAGGCAGTATTAATTCGCGGCAAGGGTGGCGTCGCGCTATCGGCCGCGCAGCGCGCCACGCTGGCGCGCGAAGTGCGCGCCCATCCGCGCCAAATATTTTTGCGCTGGCGCTTGAGCGCCAAGGCGCTCTACCCGGCGCTCGATGCGGACCAGTGGGCCAGTTGCATCGACGCGCACCGCTCCGGTCCGACGGCGTGCGGCGTGGTGGCGCGCGCCGATGGCGCGGGCGTCGCGGCGCTTGTCGCGCGGCGCGCCCGCAACGCCGACTTGCGCGCTGCGGGCGCAAGCTGGGGTCGCCAGCAGGGCTTCGAGGCGAGCGCCTACGCCACCGAGTATGCTGCTTGGCAAGAGGCGTTCCTGGTCGACTTGAAGGCCGTCATCGCCGCGCTCGAGGCAGGAGGCGCGCAACGCAGCGCGCTGCAGAATGCCGCCAGCGACGACGCCGCACTGGCGCCGCTGTTTGCCGCGTCGATCGCCGACACGGCCAAGGGGCGCTCGCTGAAGCGTTTCATCATCGCCGGCCGGATGGGGGCGCCAAACGCCTCGACCATGCCGGGCTTGTTCATCCGCCAAGTGCTGGGCAATCCCTATCTGAAAAGCGGCCAGTCGAGCACGCGGGCGGTCGGTTATGGCGGCCGTTTCGTCGATGGCGCCATCAGCAGCGAGGCCTTGTATATACTGCCGGCCGGACTCGATAGTTTGCGTCCGGGCAGTCCCGAACCCAGTCGTCCATACCGGCGCGCCGTCGAAGCCTTGGCGGGCCTGGCACTGCCGCCGTTTGCAGTACTCCAGCGCGATACGTGGCCGATGCTGCTGTTCGTCAGGGCGCCCGGCGGCCAGTTGTTATTGGCAGCGATGACACGGGAAATGTATGCCATTTGCGAGGGCTTGGCCGCAGCTGCGGCGCCATTCTGAATCGCCATTGTCCTTGCCCCTTGATGCGGCCCATGTTTTTGGCGTATAATCTCGGGTTGCTTGGATTGGTTTTCTTGTAATGCCGTAAAAGCAATTGGATTACCCAAGCAAGCCAAGTAATTTATTTAAACGCGAATCCGGTCGACAAGGGTGCCTCTATGGTGACTGATCGGATTCCAGACCCAACCCTGGAGTTTATTATGTCCGTAACAATGCGTGAAATGCTGGAAGCCGGTGTCCATTTCGGCCATCAAACCCGTTTTTGGAATCCAAAAATGGCGCCGTTCATTTTCGGTCACCGCAACAAGATCCATATCATCAACTTGGAAAAGACGATGGTCATGTATCAAGAAGCGATGAAGCACGTGCGTCAACTGGCTGCCAACCGCGGCACCATCCTGATGGTCGGCACCAAGCGTCAAGCCCGCGAAATCATCGCCGCCGAAGCGCAACGCGCTGGCGTGCCTTTCGTTGATCAACGTTGGTTGGGCGGCATGCTGACCAACTTCAAGACGATCAAAACCTCGATCAAGCGTTTGAAAGACATGGAAGCGCAAATCGAAGACGGTTCCGTCGAGAAGCTGTCGAAAAAAGAAGCCTTGATGTTTGAACGTGAAATGATCAAGCTGCAAAAATCGATCGGCGGCATCAAGGACATGGGCGGCGTTCCTGACGCAATCTTCGTCGTCGACGTCGGTTACCACAAGGGTGCGATCACCGAAGCGGCCAAGCTGGGCATCCCGGTCATCGGCGTGGTCGATACCAACCACTCCCCGGAAGGCGTCAATTTCGTCATTCCAGGTAATGATGACTCCTCGAAAGCCATCATGTTGTACGCTCGCGGTGTGGCTGACGCCATCATCGAAGGCCGTGCCAACGCCAACAACGAAGTCGTTGAAATGATCAAGGCTGGCGCCGGTGACGAGTTCGTTGAAGTGAACGAACAAGCGTAATAGTGCTGCAAGGGACGCGCCGCATGGCGGGTCCGGCATTGGATGGCAGTGAAGAGGGGGTGGCAGCAGCTCCCCCTTTTTTTTAACAAAATCGTGTGGGGGCCGTGGGTCAGGGCTGCATCGATCCCCCTCGCACTATCCACCGAATCAGGAGAAACACATGGCAGCGATTACAGCAGCGATGGTAGGCGAATTGCGCGGCAAGACCGACGCACCAATGATGGAATGCAAAAAAGCGCTGACTGAAGCCGAAGGCGACATGGCGCGCGCGGAAGAAATCCTGCGCGTCAAGCTGGGCGGCAAGGCCTCGAAAGCCTCGTCCCGCATCACCGCCGAAGGCGTGGTTGCCGCCTATATTTCCGGCGGCATTGGCGCGCTGGTTGAAGTCAACAGCGAAACCGATTTCGTCGCGAAAAACGACGACTTCCTGGCGCTGGCAAATAATGCCGCCCGCCTGGTCGCAGAACACAATCCAGCCGACGTCGCCGCCTTGCTGGCGCTGCCGCTCGATGGCCGTACCCTGGACGAAGTGCGCGCCGCGCTGATCGGTAAAATCGGCGAAAACATGTCGATCCGCCGCTTTCAGCGTTTCGACACCACTGCCAAGCTCGCTTCCTACCTGCATGGCGCGCGCATCGGCGTGATCGTCGAATTCGACGGCGCCGACGAGCAAGTGGGCAAAGACGTGGCGATGCATATCGCGGCCATGAAGCCGGTATCCCTGTCGTCCGAGCAAGTGCCGGCCGACTTGATCGAAAAAGAGCGTTCGGTTGCAAAACTGAAAGCCGAAGAAGATGCCGTCAAGGCCGCCGCCGAAGGCAAACCAGCGCAATCGGCCGAGATCCTGGCGAAGCGTCTGGAAGGCTCCGTGCAAAAGTACTTGAAAGAAGTGTCGCTGCTGAACCAGGCTTTCGTGAAAAACGACAAGCTGTCGGTTGAGCAAATGCTGAAAGCGGCAAACACCAGCGTGAAATCGTTCACGATGTATGTGGTTGGCGAAGGCATTGAAAAGAAACAAGACGACTTTGCCGCAGAGGTTGCAGCGCAAATCGCTGCCTCCAAAGGCGCATAATTGTCAAGCGGGCCGAGAGGCCCGTTTTTTTGGCGCGGCGGGTAGTCAGTGGCCCGCGCGCCAGGCTGCGCCAGAAGTGTCGGCCAGCCTTGCCTGTCCGCCCCCGTGCGCGGGCGGAAGTGCTGGATTGCGCCACGCGCAGTTCCAGCATGTCATACTCGAATAACCTTATTTATGGAGCCCCAGCTCATGTCAAAACCAGCCTATAAGCGCGTCCTCCTCAAACTGTCCGGCGAAGCCCTGATGGGTGACGATCCATACGGCATTAACCGCGCCACGATCGAGCGCATGGTGGCCGATGTGGCCGAGGTGGCGAAGTTGGGCGTGGAACTGGCTATCGTGATTGGCGGCGGGAATATTTTCCGCGGCGTCGCGCCCGGCGCCCAGGGCATGGACCGCGCCACCGCCGATTACATGGGGATGCTGGCCACGGTGATGAACGCCCTGGCCCTGGGCGACGCCATGCGCCATGTCGGCATTACCGCCCGCGTCATGTCGGCGATCGGTATCGAACAAGTGGTCGAGCCATATGTGCGGCCGAAGGCCCTGCAATACCTGGAAGAAGGCAAGGTCGTGGTATTTGCGGCCGGTACCGGCAATCCGTTTTTCACCACCGATACGGCCGCCGCCCTGCGCGGTTCCGAGATCAGCGCTGAAATCGTGCTCAAGGCAACCAAGGTCGACGGCGTCTACACGGCCGATCCGAAGAAAGATCCGCACGCTACCCGCTTTGAAACGATCACGTTTGACGAAGCCATTTCCAAACACTTGCAAGTGATGGACGCCACCGCGTTCGCCCTGTGCCGCGACCAGAAATTGCCGATCAAGGTATTTTCCATCGTCAAGCCGGGCGCGCTGATGCGTGTCATCATGGGCGAGGATGAAGGTACACTGGTTCACGTTTAATACTATTTACACTAATTTAAGACATCGGAGAGCAGCATGTCCTTAGCTGACGTTAAAAAGAATGCCCAAGAAAAAATGGGCAAGTCCCTGGAAACATTGAAGGCCGATCTGGCCAAGGTCCGCACCGGGCGCGCCCACACCGGCATCCTGGACCATGTGATGGTCGAATACTACGGTTCGCCGACGGCGCTGACCCAGGTTGCCAACGTGACCTTGATGGATGCCCGCACCATCGGCGTGCAACCGTTTGAAAAGAAAATGGCCGCCGCCATCGAACGGGCGATACGCGACGCGGACCTGGGCTTGAACCCATCGAGCCAGGGCGATATCATACGCGTGCCGACCCCGCCGTTGACCGAGGAAAGACGCAAGGAAATGGTCAAACTGGTCAAGACCGAGGCGGAAGACGCCAAGATCGCGGTGCGCAATATCCGCCGCGACGCCAATGAATCGTTGAAAAAACTGGTCAAGGACAAGGCTTGCTCGGAAGACGATGAGCGCCGCTCGTCCGAGGAAGTGCAAAAGCTGACCGACAAGGCGATTGCCGATATCGACAAGATGGTAGTCGATAAGGAAAAAGAAGTGCTGACCGTTTAGATGGAATGTGGGATGCCGGACCGGGCGGCAGGCGCCGGCCGGTCCAAGGCTTGTTCATTGCAATATTTTAAATTGGCAATCGTGTTTTCATGATCTATTCGAGTTCGACCACCAAGGTGCCGGAAGCCCCCCGCGTACCGCGCCACGTTGCCATCATCATGGATGGGAATGGCCGCTGGGCCACCAAACGCTTCCTGCCGCGCGTGGCGGGACATGTCAAGGGCGCCGAAGCGGTGCGCGGCGTGGTCGAAGCTTGCCTCGACCGTGGCATCGATTACCTGACCCTGTTTGCCTTCAGTTCCGAGAATTGGCGCCGGCCGGAAGAAGAAGTGTCTTTGCTGATGCGCCTGTTCATGACGATGCTTGAACGCGAAGTGTCGAAGATGCACGCCAATAATATCCGCCTCAAGGTGGTCGGCGATTTGTCGCGCTTCAGCGCCAAGTTGCAGGAAATGATCGCCAATGCCGAGCGCAAGACGGCCGGCAATACCCGCTTGACGGTCAGCATTTGCGCCAATTACGGCGGGCGCTGGGACATCATGCAGGCTGTCAACAAGATGCTGGCGACCGAGCCCGGCGGCGCCAATTTTACCGAAGAGCAACTGGCCCCCCACCTGGCGATGGCGTACGCGCCCGAGCCGGACTTGTTCATCCGCACCGGCGGCGAAGAACGCATTTCCAATTTCCTGCTGTGGCAACTGGCCTATACCGAATTGTATTTCACCGATACTTACTGGCCCGATTTCGGCATCGACAGCCTCGACGCCGCGATCGCCTCTTACCAGCAGCGCGAACGGCGTTTTGGCCGCACCGGTGCCCAATTGGCTGAAAAGACAAACTGATGCTGAAAACTCGGATTATCACCGCCCTGGTCTTGCTGGCGGTCTTGTTGCCGGTCCTGTATCTGAATAATTTCACCGCCTTTGGCTTGATCGCCGTGCTGTTCTTCGGCGCCGCCACCTGGGAAAGCTTCCGCCTGTTCCAAAACAAGTTTGCCTTGCCACTCGCGCTAGCCTTGAGCGCCGCCTTCGCGGCCCTGTTCCTGGCCCATGCGGTGGAAACCTCGCTGGCGTACTGGTTCCTGACGTGCGTACTGTTGTGGCTGCTGCGCTTCACGCCGACGCTGGCGCTGGGCTTGCCGCCGCTGGGCGGCTTCGGCAATACCTTGCTCAGCGTGTTCTATGCCTTTGCCCTGGTCGGCTGCTTTGCCGCCATCGTCGCCCTGTTCCAGCATGGCCCCTTGTACCTGCTGTCGGTGATGGCCCTGGTCTGGATCGCCGATATCGGCGCCTATTGCGCCGGCAAGGCTTTCGGCAAGCGCAAGCTGGCGCCGTCTATTTCCCCCGGCAAGTCCTGGGAAGGGGCGATCGGCGGCGCCCTTGCCGTACTGGTGCTGGCCAGCCTGAGCGTGATTCTGGCGCCCGGCGCCGACACCTTTCCCGCGCATCTGCAGGCGAAGCTGGGCTGGGGCGCGACCCTGGCCATCTTGCTCGTCATCGCCGCCGCCAGCGTGGTCGGCGACTTGTTTGAGTCGATGCTGAAACGCCGCGTCGGCTTCAAGGATAGCAGCAATTTGCTGCCTGGCCACGGTGGCGTGCTCGACCGTATCGACGCGCTGATCCCGGTCTTGCCGCTGGCCGCCCTGGTCCAAGCCTGGCTCTGAAGGACATACCCATGCAAAGCATTACTATTCTTGGCGCCACCGGTTCGATTGGCGCGTCGACGCTGGACGTGCTGGCGCGCCACCCGGAACGCTATACCGTCTTTGCGCTGACGGCGCACGCCAAGGTGGCCCAATTGGCGGCCCAGTGCGAGCAATTCCGACCGCAGCGGGCCGTGGTCGGCAGCGCCGCTGCGGCCGCCGAACTGAGTGCCTTGCTGCGCGTCAAGGGTTTGCGCACCGAAGTCGATTACGGCGAACTGGCCCTGCGCGCCGTCGCCAGCGACCCGCAAGTCGATACCGTGATGGCCGCCATTGTCGGCGCCGCCGGCCTGGCGCCGACCCTGGCGGCAGCCCGGGCCGGCAAGAAGGTCTTGCTGGCCAATAAGGAGGCGCTGGTGATGTCGGGCCAACTCTTCATCGACGCCGCGCAAGAAAATGGCGCCGTGCTGTTGCCGATCGATAGCGAACACAATGCGATTTTCCAATGCCTGCCACAAGCCTATGGCCGCTCGCCTGGCGCCGCCGGCATCGCCAAGATCTTGCTGACGGCGTCCGGCGGGCCTTTCCTGACGCGCGCCGTCGAAACGCTTGACGCGGTCACGCCCGAGCAGGCGTGCAAGCACCCGAATTGGGTGATGGGGCGCAAGATCTCGGTCGATTCGGCCACCATGATGAACAAGGGCCTGGAAGTGATCGAGGCGCACTGGTTGTTCGGCGCCCCGGCCGAGCAAATCGAAGTTGTGATCCACCCGCAAAGCGTGATCCATTCGATGGTGTCGTATGTCGACGGTTCGGTGCTGGCCCAGTTGGGCAATCCCGACATGCGCACCCCGATCGCGCACGCGCTGGCCTTCCCCGAGCGCATCGTTTCCGGCGTAGCCCAACTGGACCTGACCCAAATTGCCACGCTGCAATTCGAGCGTCCCGATTTTGCCCGCTTCCCTTGCCTGGCCTTGGCCTTCGAGGCATTGAAGGCGGGCGGCACCGCGCCGGCCTTGCTGAACGCGGCCAATGAGGTGGCGGTGCAAGCCTTCCTCGATGCCAGGATCGGCTTCCGCCAGATTGACCGGGTGGTGCGCCACGTGATCGACAGCGTGCCGCACGGCGCCGCGTCCAGCATCGAGACGGTGATGGCGCAAGACGGCCTGGCGCGCGCCGCCGCCGAACGTTATGTCGCCACGGTGGCGCGATGAACTTGCTCGTCACCTTGCTCGCTTTCCTGGTCGCGCTGGGCTCCCTGATCATCGTCCATGAATTGGGCCACTACTGGGTGGCGCGCTGGTGCGGCGTGAAAGTGCTGCGCTTTTCGGTCGGCATGGGCCGCATCGTCTGGTCGCGCCGCTTCGGCCCGGACCAGACCGAGTGGGCCATTTCCGCGCTGCCGCTGGGCGGTTACGTGAAAATGCTCGACAGCCGTGAGCAAGACCTGGGTGACTTGTCGGCCGCAGATTTGCGGCGCGAATTCACGCGCCAAAGCGTGTGGCGCCGCATTGCCATTGTCGCCGCCGGCCCAGTTGCCAATTTCTTGCTCGCCATTTTATTGTTTGCTGGCATCTTCCTGCACGGCATGGAAGAGCCGGCCAGCAAGCTCGGCGCGGCGCCCGCCCACACGGCCGCCTTTGACGCCGGCTTGCGCCGTGGCGATATCGTCACCGCCGTCAACGGTCACGCCATCCTCGGCTGGTCCGAATTGCGCTGGCAAGTGATCCAGGCCGCCATCGACAAGTCCGGCGCCCGTGTGCAAGTGGAGCGCCCCGGCAGCGGCCGCGTCGAGACCGTGTTGCCGGGCGCCGCCTTCGAGGGCGTCGACCTGGAAGGCGATGTGCTGGGTCGGCTCGGCTTCACGCTGGCCCGTCCGGCCCCGGTGCTGGGCCAGATCCTGGCCGGCGGCGCGGCCCAGCGCGACGGTTTGCGCAGCGGCGACCTGATACTGAGCGTGGATGGCCAGAGCATGCTCGACGGCCCGGCCTTCGTGGCCTTGGTGCGCGCGGCCCACGGCCAGACCTTCCACATCGCCGTGCGGCGCGGCGGCGCCGACTTGCTGCTGGCCGTCACGCCGACCCTCGAACAAGAGGGAGCTGTAACAGTTGGTAAGATCAAGGCCGAGGTCGCGCAACTGCCCGATATGATTGTGCTGGCCGCCTCGCCGCCGCAGGCCCTTGAGCGGGCCGTGGCCAAGGTCTGGGAAACCAGCGCAATGAGCT
The DNA here is from genome assembly GCA_040544385.1 of Oxalobacteraceae bacterium GrIS 1.11. Taxonomy (GTDB): domain Bacteria; phylum Pseudomonadota; class Gammaproteobacteria; order Burkholderiales; family Burkholderiaceae_D; genus Janthinobacterium. The sequence goes on along the minus strand of JBEONR010000012.1, from coordinate 22,877 downwards.
TGAAAATGATGGGGCGCATGCTGACCGGGCAAGCGTCCTGGAAAAACGTGACGGGGCCGATCACGATCGCCGATTACGCCGGCCAGACCGCGCGCATCGGCGCGGTCAGCTATTTGAGCTTCATTGCCTTCATCAGTATCAGTCTGGGTGTGATGAACTTGCTGCCCATTCCGGTTTTAGATGGGGGGCTTTTGCTGTATTATTCGCTGGAAGTTTTGACCGGACGCCCCGTGCCGGAGCGTTTTGGCGAGATCGCGCAGAAGGTCGGCGTGGGATTGTTGCTGACCTTGATGGCCCTGGCCGTCTTCAATGACGTCGCGCGGCTGTTGAATTGACTGCGCGGCGTGCTACGGGTTTCGTGTTTGTTGTCCAATGTTTTACCCATTGATTTAGCCAATGAAATTACATTCTGAACGTTTTGCCTCGCCTTCCTTTCGTCTCAGCCTGATCGGCGCCGCCGTGCTGGCTTTTTGCGCCGGCCAGGCGCAGGCTGTCGCACCATTCACCGTCAAGGATATCCGGGTCGAGGGCATACAGCGCACCGAGGCTGGCACCGTGTTCAGTTACCTGCCGGTGCGGGTCGGCGAAACCTTCACCGACGAGAAGAGCGTGGCCGCTATCAAGGCCCTGTATGCGACGGGTTTTTTCAAGGATGTGCGCCTGGAAGTGGACGGCAATGTGCTGGTGGTGCTGGTCGAGGAAAGGCCGGCCATCGCCGCCGTCGAATTCACTGGTGCCAAGGAATTTGAAAAAGACGTTTTGACCAAGGCCTTGAAGGAAATCGGCGTCGGCGAAGCGAAAATCTTCGACAAGGCCTCGGTCGACCGCGCCGAGCAGGAATTGAAGCGCCAATATCTGTCGCACGGCCTGTATGGCGTGAAGATCACCACCACCGTCACGCCGATCGAACGCAATCGCGTCAATGTGGTGTTCGCGGTGGACGAGGGCGAGGTGGCGCGCATCAAGCAAATCAATATCGTCGGCAACAAGGCTTTCTCGGACAAGGAATTGCGCGAGCAACTGGCCTTGAATACGGGCGGCTTGTTCAGTTGGTACACCAAGGCCGACCAGTATTCGAAGGCCAAGTTGAGCGGCGATATCGAGGCTTTGAAATCGTTTTACCTCAATCGCGGCTATGTCGAGATGCAAGTCGAATCGACCCAGGTCTCGATCACGCCCGACAAAAAAGACATCTACATCACGATCAATGTCAGCGAAGGCGAGAAGTACACGGTCGGCGGCGTCAAGTTCGAGGGCGAGATGTTCGGCCGCGAGGAAGAATTGAAGTCGCTGGTGCTGCTGAAGCGCGGCGCAGTGTATTCGGGCGAAATGCTGACCGCCACCAACAAGCGCATTTCCGACCGCCTCGGCACCTTCGGCTACGCTTTTGCCAACGTCAACGCCAATCCCGACATCGACCGCGACAAGCGCGAAGTGTCGTTTACGTTCATGATCGATCCGGGCAAGCGCGTCTACGTGCGCCACATGAATATCGCCGGCAATACCTCGACCCGCGACGAAGTGATACGGCGCGAATTCCGCCAGTTCGAATCGTCCTGGTACGACAGCAACAAGATCAAGCTCTCGCGCGACCGCGTCGACCGCCTCGGTTATTTCAAGGATGTGACGATCGAGACCCCGGAAGCGCAGGGCACCACCGACCAGGTCGACGTCAACCTGACCGTGGTGGAAAAACCAACCGGCAATTTCACGGTTGGCGGCTCGTATTCGCAATCGGAAAAAGTGACCCTGTCGGCCTCGATTTCGCAAGCCAACTTCGCCGGCAGCGGCAACACGGTCGGCATGGAAATCAACACCAGCCATTACAACCGGACCATTGCGTTTTCGCAAACTAATCCGTATTACACCGATGAGGGCGTCTCGCGCGCCTTTGAAGTCTATCTGCGCACCACGATTCCGCCGGCGCTCAATATCGGCAGTTACAAGATCAAGCAGACCGGCGGGCGCGTCAATTACGGCGTGCCATTCTCGGAAACCGACACCGTCTTCTTCGGCATCGGCGCCGAGCGTTCGCAGATCGATACCGACATCACCAGTCCGACCCGCTTCAAGAGTTTCGTGGCCCAGTCGGGCGGCCCGGCCGACGGTATCGGCAGCGCCACCACCAACTCGATTCCGCTGACGGCCGCCTGGCAGCGCGACAGCCGCGACAGCGCGCTGACGCCGTCGATCGGGCGCTACCAGCGCGCCAATCTGGAGCTGGACGTGATCGGCGATTCGAAATACTACCGCGCCGTCTACGAGCACCAGTATTTCCGTCCGCTGTTTCGGACCGTGACCCTGGCGCTGAGGGGCGAGTTCGACTACGGCCACGGCATCGGCAACCACGCCTATCCCGTCTTCAAGAACTTTTACGGCGGCGGCATCGGTTCGGTGCGCGGCTATCTGCCGTCGTCGCTGGGTGCGACCGACCCTACCACCAACGATGCGCTGGGCGGCGCCTCGCGCATGTTCGGCAGCATGGAATTACAATTGCCTTTCCCCGGTTCGGGCAATGACCGCAGCCTGCGCTGGTTCGGTTTCCTCGACGGCGGCCAGGTCTACCAGGAAGGCCAGAAGATGCGCGCCTCGGAATTGCGCTTTGGTGCGGGTCTGGGTATCAGCTGGATTTCGCCGGTCGGCCCGCTTAAGTTGAGCTACGGCAAGCCCTTGAATGCGAAACCGGGCGACCGCCCGGAACGCATCCAGTTCCAGATGGGCGGCGGTTTCTGAGCGGCGACGCTGTGTATTGTTTATTTTGACCACGGAGAATTAAGTTGAAGACAAGATCCGCCAAGTTGCCCATGTATCTTGCCGTGTTTGCAATGTGCTGGAGTTCGATGGCGCTGGCTCAGACGCAAGACTCCAAGATCGCCTGGCTCAGCACTGAACGTATTTATAATGAATCGAAGCTGGCCAAGCTGGCCGGCGAAAAACTGGCCGAGGAATTCAAAGCCCGCGAAAAGGCCGTGCAGGAATTGGCGAGCCGCTTCAAGGTTGCCAGCGACAAGCTGGAAAAAGAATCGCCTGGCCTGAGCGAGAGCGAGCGCGCCAGGCGCCAGCGCGAATACTTTGAGCTGGACAAGGAATTGCAGCGCCGTCAGCGCGAATTTCGCGAAGACTTGAACCAGCGCACCAACGAGGAACGGGCCGCCATTTCCGACAAGGCGACCAAGATCATCAAGCAGTTGGCGCTGGTTGAGGGCTTCGATATCGTGCTGCAAGATGCGGTCTGGGCCAGCCCGCGCATCGACATCACCGACAAGGTCTTGAAGGCCCTGGATAAATAAACCGGCATCATTTTAGATTGGATAACCATGATGGGCACTCGACTGGGAGAATTGGTCGAACGCTTCGGAGGACAATTGGTGGGCGACCCGAATCTGCAAGTTTGCGGGATCGCGCCATTGACTGAAGCGAGCGCTTCGCACATCAGCTTCCTCAGCAACAGCAAGTTTCGCGCGCAAGCGGCGCAAAGCGGGGCCGCAGCGCTGATCCTGTCGGCTGCCGACGACGCCATCGTCGCCCAGGCTTACGCCGGCGCGCGCATCGTCGCGCCCAATCCGTACGCCTATTTCGCGCGCGCCGCGCAATTTTTCGCCGCCCTCGACGAGGTCAAGCCGGCGCCCGGCATCCATCCCAGCGCCTGCGTGCACGCCAGCGCCACGGTAGCGGCCAGCGCCGCGATCGGGCCGCATGTGACCATCGGCGCCGGCGCCGTGATCGGCGAGGACGCGGTGATCGACGCCGGCTGCGTGATCGGACCCGAGGCCGTGATCGGCGCCGCCAGCCATCTGTTCGCCAACGTGAGCTTTCACGCCCGTTGCCAGATCGGCGCGCGCGGCATCATCCATTCGGGCGCCGTGATCGGCACCGACGGCTTCGGCTTCGCCAACGAGGGCGGGGTCTACATCAAGATCCCGCAAACCGGGCGCGTCATGATAGGCGACGACGTCGATATCGGCGCCAACACCACCATCGACCGCGGCGCGCTGGCCGACACCGTGATCGAGGATGGCGTGAAACTCGATAACCAGATCCAGATCGGCCACAACTGCCGCATCGGCGCCCACACGGCGATGGCCGGCTGCGTCGGCGTGGCCGGCAGCGCCATCATCGGTAAATACTGCACCTTCGGCGGCGCCGCCATGGTGCTGGGCCACCTGACGATCGTCGACCATGTCCACGTCTCGTCGGCCAGCATGGTGTCGCGCTCGATCCTGGAGCCGGGCCAATACACCGGCTTTTACCCGCTGGCCAAGAACGCCGACTGGGAAAAGACGGCCGCCATCGTGCGCAATCTGGACGGCATGCGCGACAAGATACGGGCGCTGGAAAAAACCCTCAAAACACTGACCAATCAAGAGCAAAAATGACCATTAGCGAACCGAAGAAGACCCTCGACATCCACCAGATCAAGCAGTACCTGCCGCACCGCTATCCGATGCTGCTGGTCGACCGCGTGCTGGACTGGGAGTCCGGCAAGACCATCAGCGCGATCAAGAACGTTACCGCCAACGAGGAATTTTTCAACGGCCATTTCCCGCATAAACCGGTGATGCCGGGCGTGTTGATGATCGAGGCGATGGCGCAGACGGCGGCCATTCTGTCTTTCCTGACGATGGATATCAAACCCGACGAGAATTCGGTGGTGTATTTCGTCGGTATCGACAATGCGCGCTTCAAGCGTCCGGTCGAGCCGGGCGACCAGTTGAAGATGGATGTCGAGATCGTGCGCGTCTCGCGCGGGATCTGGAAGTACAAGGCGGTCGGCAGCGTGGACGGCAAGGTCGCCGTCGAAGCCGACCTGATGTGCACCATTCGCAGCGCCAGCGACGCGAGCCAGCCAGCGGGGCATTAATGACAGGCATCCATTCCACCGCCCTGGTCGACCCGCGTGCGCAACTCGACAGCTCGGTCGAGGTGGGAGCGTATTCCATCATCGGCCCGCATGTGCGCATCGGCGCCGGCACCAAGGTCGGCCCCCACGTGGTGATCGAGGGTCACACCACGATCGGTGCCGACAACCAGTTTTTCCAGTTCTCGTCAATTGGCGCCGCGCCGCAAGACAAGAAGTGGGCCGGCGAGCCGACCCGCCTGGAAATCGGCGACCGCAACACGATCCGCGAATTCTGCACCTTCAATACGGGCACCGTGCAAGACGTCGGCGTGACGCGGCTGGGCAACGACAACTGGATTTCGGCCTACGTCCACCTGGCCCACGATTGCCAGGTCGGCAGCAACACGATCTTTTCCAATAACGCGCAACTGGCCGGCCACGTCCACATCGGCGACTGGGTGATCCTGAGCGGCTTCGCCAATGTGCACCAGTTTTGCAAGATCGGCGAGCACGCCTTTGTCGGCATGAGCACCAGCCTGACCCAGGATGTGCCGCCGTATGTGCTGTTGTCGGGCAATCCGGCCTCGGCCCACGGCGTCAATATCGAGGGCTTGAAACGGCGCGGTTTCACGCGCCCGCAAATCGACGGCATCCGCGCCGCCTACAAGCTCATTTACCGCTCCAACCTGACCCTGGAAGAAGCCAAGGCTGCGTTGTTCGAGGAAGAAATGGCGGCGCTTGAGGCAGCCCCGCAAATCCGCGCCATGCGCGAATTTTTGAATGGCGCGAGTCGTGGCATTGTCCGCTGAACCGACGATCGCCGTGGTCGCCGGCGAAGTCTCGGGCGACTTGCTGGCCGCGCGCCTGCTGGGCGGCTTGCGCGCGCACCTGCCGCAAGCGCGCATGCATGGCATCGGCGGCCCGAATATGGCGCGTCACGGCTTCGTCTCCGACTGGCCGCTCGAGAGCCTGACGGTGCGCGGCCTGTTCGAGGTGATTCCCCGTTATCGCGGCATCAAGCGCATCCAGAACCAGTTGCGCGACCAGTTGCTGGCCGAGCGTCCGGCCGTCTTCATCGGCGCCGATTACCCCGGTTTCAACCTGGGCCTGGAACAGCAATTGAAGGAGGGCGGGATTCCGACCGTGCATTACATCGGGCCGCAGATCTGGGCCTGGCGTGGCGGGCGCATCAAGAAGATCGTCAAGGCGGTCTCGCACATGCTGGTGATCTTCCCCTTCGAGGAAGAAATTTACCGCCAGGCCGGGGTGCCGGTGACTTATGTCGGCCACCCGCTGGCCGAGATGATCCCCTTGCAGCTGGACGAGGCGGCCGCGCGCCGCGCGCTGGGCTTGCCGGAAGACGCCAATGTGGTCACCCTGATGCCGGGCAGCCGGATGGGCGAGCTGAAACACAATGTGGCAGCCTTCGTGGGCGCGGCGCGCCTGCTGCACCAGCGCGAGCGCTCGCTGCGTTTCGTGGCGCCGATGGCGGGCGAACGCCAGCGCCAGTATTTTCTGGAACTGGTGGCGCAAGCCGGCTTGCACGATGTCGAGATCTTGCTGACGGATGGCGACTCGCACACCGCGATCGCGGCCGCCGACGCGGTGCTGGTGGCGTCCGGCACGGCCTCGCTGGAAGTGGCGCTGTTCAAGAAGCCGATGGTGATCGCCTACAAAATGATGCGTGCTTCATGGGAAATCATGCGCCACATGGGTTACCAGCCATGGATAGGTTTGCCCAACATCCTGGCGCGCGAATTCCTGGTGCCTGAATTGCTGCAGCACGCGGCCAACCCGCAAGCGCTGGCCGACGCCATGTGGCAGCAATTGAACGATGTGCCGGGCCGTTTGCGCCTGGTGCAGCGCTTCGCCGACATGCATCAAAGCCTGTTGCGCGACAGCGCGCAAGAGAGCGCAGCGGCGGTCATGCAAGTGATCGCCTCATCATCCACCCGCCGGCAGTAGTACGGCAATGAAGGCGTCAGTGAAAAATATCTATCCCGGCTTGTCGGACGACTTGCCGTTCTCCCTCGATGAAATCATTTGCGGCGTCGACGAGGCGGGCCGCGGCCCGCTGGCCGGCCCGGTGTTCGCGGCCGCCGTGATACTCGATCCGGCGCGCCCGATCGAGGGCTTGCGCGATTCGAAAAAGCTGAGCGCCGCGCGGCGCGAGGCGCTGGTCCCGCTGATCAAGCAAAACGCGCTGGCCTGGGCCATCGCCGCCTGCTCGGAAGCGGAAATCGACGAACTCAATATCTTGCAGGCAACCATGCTGGCGATGCGCCGCGCGGTCGAGGCGCTGAGTATCGCGCCGACCCTGGCCCTGATCGACGGCAACCGTTGTCCGGTGCTGACGATACAAGCCATGGCCATTGTCGAGGGCGACGACAAGGTCGATTCGATTTCGGCCGCCTCGATCCTGGCCAAGACCGCACGCGACGCCGCGCTGCAAGTGCTGCACGCCAGTTATCCGCAATACGCCTTCGACCGGCACAAGGGTTATCCGACCGCGCTGCACATGGAGCGCCTGCGCCTGCACGGCGTCTCGCCGGTGCACCGGCGTTCCTACGCGCCGGTGCGCAAGCTGCTCGAAGCGGGCTTGGAGGCGCCGTTATGAAGCTGATTTCTTCGCGCGAGAACCCGCTCTACAAGGAACTGAAGCACTTGGCGGGCAGTTCGCAGGCGCGCCGCAAGGCCGGCCGCACCCTGCTCGACGGCGTGCATTTGTGCCAGAGCTATCTGCAGATGCGCGGCGCGCCGCCGCAATGCATCGTCAGCGACAGCGCCTTGCGCCACGCCGAGGTGGCCGAGATCATCGCCCAGTGCGAGGCGGCGCAGGTGCATTGCATCGCCATGCCGGACGCGCTGTACGGCGCGCTGAGCCAGGTCGAGCACGGGGTCGGCATCTTGTTCGTGATCGACACCCCGGAGCGCGACGTGACGGCGGCCTTGGCGGAATCGGCGGTGCTGCTCGATAACTTGCAAGATCCGGGCAATGTCGGCTCGATCCTGCGCAGCGCGGCGGCGGCCGGCATCAAACAGATTTACTGCAGCGGCGGGACGGCTTTTTGCTGGTCGCCGAAAGTGCTGCGGGCGGCCATGGGCGCGCACTTCGTGCTGGAGATTTTCGAGAACGTCGACTTGAGCGCGCTGATCGCGCGCTCTACCATCGCCGTGCTGGCCACCAGCGGCTATGCCGAGCGGCGCCTGTACGACGTCGACCTGCGCCAGCCGGTGGCCTGGTTGCTCGGTCATGAAGGGCAGGGCGTGGCCGACGACTTGTTGGCGCTGGCCACTCATCGGGTGGTGATTCCGCATCTGGGGCGTATCGAATCGTTGAATGTGGCCGCCTGCGCCGCCGTGTGTTTTTTCGAACAGCTGAGACAAAATCAAGTGCCGTTGTAAGCGATCTGATGTAATGTAAGCGGACCCGTCCCCCACAGGAGCCGCAATGGAAATTTCGCAACTGCATTTTCTGGTGGCGCAAGACGCCCAGCCCGAGCGTGAGGCCCTGGTGGGCATGTTGGTCGGGTTGGGCGCGCTCAAGATCAGTGAGGCGCCGGACGGCCATGCGGCGCTGCGCAGTTTCCAGGCCGGCATCGAGCCGGTCGTCAACATCGGCTTGATCGAGCTCGATTTGCCGGGCATGGATGGGCTGGAATTGATACGCCATCTGGCCGAAGCCCAATGCCGGGCCGGTATCATCGTGATCGGCGCCTACAGCGGCGCGGTGCTGTTTTCGGTCGAGACCATGGCGCAGGCGTATGGCATCGATATCCTGGGCAGCCTCGCCAAGCCGGTCGGCGCGCCCCAACTGGCGGCGCTGATCGCCCATTTCCATCCGCCGCAAGAGCGCGCTGCGGCGCGCCGCCCGGGCAAGACCTTTAACTTTGCGCAGGTGCGGCGCGGCTTGCGGGCGCACCAGTTCGAGCCGTATTTCCAGCCCAAGATCGAATTGGCGACAGGCCGGGTCAAGGGCCTGGAAATGTTCGCGCGCTGGCTGCATCCCGAGCATGGCGCGCTCGGGCCGGGCGCCTTCATCGACGCGCTCGAAGCCAATGACAGGGTGGATTTCCTCGACTGGACCATGATAGAGAAGTCGGTGGCGGCCTGCCGTTTCCTGCACGACCAGGGCATCCCGATCGAGATTGCCGTCAACGTTGCGCCGCATACGCTGGCGCAGCCGGGTTTCATGTCGCAGATCGACGCTTGTCTGGCGCGCCATCGCATCCTGGCCGACTATGTCACGTTCGAAGTGCACGAGGCGGCCGTGCTCAGTTCCGAGCCGCACTTCCTGGAATGCCTGCTGCGCCTGCGCATGTGCGGCTTCGGCCTGGCCCTGGACGATTACGGCACCGCGCGCTCGAACTTGCAATTGCTGGCGCGCATACCGTTCACGGAATTGAAGATCGACCGCAGTTTCGTCGACGGTGCCTCGAAAAGGCCGGCGCTGGGCATGGTGCTGCGCTCATGCCTGGGACTGGCGCGCAGCCTGGAGCGGCGCTCGGTGGCCGTCGGCGTGGAAACCAAGGCCGACTGGGATTTCCTGCAAGCGCTCGGTTGCACCTACGCGCAAGGCTATTACATCGCCAAGCCCATGCCGGTGCAAGACTTCCCGGCCTGGCTGGCCGACTGGGGCCAATTCTTTTGAACGCCGCTCAGTAATCACGCCGGTTCGGTTTGATCTCCTGCAAGATCGTGGTCGAGATTTCCTCGATCGATTTGGTGGTCGAGGAGAGCCAGCGTATGCCTTCGCGCTTCATCATTTTTTCCGCTTCGTTCACCTCATAGCGGCAGTTTTCGATCGAGGCGTACTTGCTGCCGGCCCGCCTTTCGTTGCGGATTTCCGACAAACGCTCGGCCGTGATGCTCAGGCCGAAAATCTTCGGCTTGAATTCATAGAGCGCCGAGGGCAGCTTGTCGCGCTCGAAATCGTCGGGGATCAAGGGGTAGTTGGCGGCCTTGATGCCATACTGCATAGCCAGGTACAGGCTGGTCGGGGTCTTGCCCGAGCGCGACACGCCGACCAGGATCACGTCGGCTGACGCCAGGTTCTTGTGCGACTGGCCGTCGTCGTGCGCCAGCGAGTAATTGATGGCTTCGATGCGGTTCTTGTATTCCTCGCTGTCGACGATATTGTGCGAGCGGCCGATGGTGTGGGTCGATTTCACGCCCAGCTCCTGCTCGAGCGGGGCGACGAAGGTCTGGATCAAGTCCATATGCATGCCGCTCGACTTGCGTATCACGCTCGACAGCTCGGCCTTGACCAGGGTCGAGAAGATGATCGGGCGCTGGCCATCGCTGGCAAAGGCTTCATTGATCTTGCGCGCCGCCTCATAGGCCTTGTCGAGCGTGTCGATGAAGGGCAGGCGGATTTGCCGGAAGCGCAGCTCGAATTGGGTCAGTACCGAGTGGCCGAAGGTTTCGGCGGTGATGCCGGTGCCGTCCGATACAAAGAAGACGGTGCGGGCGGCGGCGGGCAGGGAAGTGCGTGGATCGCTGGTCATAAAGTCTTATCTTCAAGATTGTGCGTCGTCAGTTTGCGCCGCAGGCTGGTAAAATGGGCGCAACGGAATGATTGTGCTGCACGACGCCAAGAATAACAAGCCGTCGCCGCGCCCGCCGTACAGATTTCTATCATCAGTAAGGGTGTCATTATGACCAACGCAGCATTGCAGGAGCAAAATAACGGCGCGGTGTATGTCGCGTCGTTCGAGAATTTGCGCATGACGGATGTCGAATCCGTCGGCGGCAAAAACGCCTCATTGGGGGAAATGATCAGCCAGTTGGCCGGCGCGGGCGTGCGCGTGCCGGGCGGTTTCGCGACCACCGCGCAAGCGTTCCGCGATTTCCTGTCGTATAGCGCGAACGGCGGCTTGTCGCTGGCGCAGCGCATCGCCGACCGCCTGGAAGGCTTGAATATCGACGACGTGCGTGCGCTGGCCCTGGCCGGCGCCGAAATCCGCGGCTGGATCGTGGAAACGCCGTTCCAGCCCCGCCTGAGCGCGGAAATCGGCCAATTCTATGCGCAATTGGTGGCCGATTCGGCCACCGAAATGTCGTTCGCAGTGCGCTCGTCGGCCACCGCCGAAGATTTGCCGGATGCATCTTTTGCTGGGCAGCAAGAAACTTTCCTGAACGTGGTCGGTATCGACAATGTTCTCGATGCAATGAAGCAAGTATTTGCTTCCCTGTATAACGACCGCGCCATTTCCTACCGCGTGCACAAGGGCTTCACCCACGCCGAAGTGGCCTTGTCGGCCGGCGTGCAACGCATGGTCCGTTCCGACCTGGGCGCGGCCGGCGTGATGTTTACCATCGATACCGAGTCCGGCTTCAAGGATGTGGTCTTCGTCACCTCCAGCTATGGCCTGGGCGAGACGGTGGTGCAGGGCGCCGTCAATCCCGACGAATTCTATGTCCACAAGCCGATGCTGGAATTGGGCAAGTCGCCTGTGATCCGCCGCAATATCGGCTCCAAGCTGTTGAAGATGGAATTCACCCACGAAGCCAAGGCTGGCCGTTCCGTGAAAACCGTCGACGTGCCGGTCGAAATGCGCAACCGCTATTCGCTCGACGACAGCGAAGTGGTGGAGCTGGCGAAATACGCCGTCATCATCGAAAACCATTATGATCGTCCGATGGACATCGAATGGGGCAAGGATGGCCGCGACGGCAAGTTGTACATCCTGCAAGCGCGTCCGGAAACCGTGAAGTCGCAACAAAAGGCGACCGACGCGCAGCAGCGCTTCAAATTGAAAAGCAGCGGCACCGTGCTGGTATCGGGACGCGCCATCGGCCAGAAAATCGGCGCCGGTCCGGTGCGCGTGATCCATGACGCGGCCGACATGGAACGGGTCCAGCCGGGCGACGTGCTGGTGACCGACATGACCGACCCGAACTGGGAACCGGTCATGAAGCGGGCCGCCGCGATCGTCACCAATCGTGGCGGGCGCACTTGCCACGCCGCCATCATCGCGCGCGAACTGGGCGTGCCGGCCGTGGTCGGTTGCGGCAATGCGACCGATATCCTGAAAGACGGCACCTTCGTCACCGTGTCTTGCGCCGAAGGCGATGAAGGCCGGATCTACGATGGCTTGCTGGAAACGGAAATCTCGGAAGTGGCGCGCGGTGAATTGCCGAAGCTGCCGACCAAGATCATGCTCAATGTGGGCAATCCGCAAATGGCGTTCGACTTCCAGTCGATCCCGAATGCCGGCGTCGGCCTGGCCCGTCTGGAATTCATCATCAATAACAATATCGGCGTGCATCCTAAGGCGATCCTGGAATACCCGAACATCGACGCCGACTTGAAAAAAGCCGTGGAATCGGTGGCGCGCGGCCACGCCTCGCCTAAAGCGTTTTATATCGACAAGCTGGCCGAAGGTATCGCGACGATTGCCGCCGCGTTCTGGCCGAAACCGGTAATCGTGCGCCTGTCCGACTTCAAGTCGAACGAGTACAAGAAGCTGATCGGCGGTTCGCGCTACGAGCCGGACGAGGAAAACCCGATGCTGGGCTTCCGCGGCGCGGCGCGTTATCTGTCGCCCGACTTCGCCGAATCGTTCGAAATGGAATGCCTGGCCATGAAGCGCGTGCGCAATGACATGGGTTTGACCAATGTCGAGATCATGGTGCCTTTCGTACGCACTCTGGGCCAGGCCGAGAAAGTGGTCGACTTGCTGGCGAAAAATGGCTTGAAGCGCGGTGAAAATGGCTTGCGCCTGATCATGATGTGCGAAGTGCCGTCGAACGCCATCCTGGCCGAGCAATTCCTCGAACATTTCGACGGTTTCTCGATCGGTTCCAACGACTTGACCCAGTTGACCCTGGGCCTGGACCGTGATTCCGGCATGGCCTTGCTGGCCGCCGATTTCGACGAGCGCGATCCGGCCGTGCGCGCCCTGTTGTCGATGGCGATCAAGGCTTGCCGCGCGCAAGGCAAATACATCGGCATTTGCGGCCAGGGGCCGTCGGACCATCCGGACTTCGCGGTCTGGTTGATGGAGCAGGGCATCGAATCGATGTCGCTCAATCCCGATTCGGTGATCGATACCTGGCAGAAACTGGCCACCATGCTGTAAATGCCTGGGAGTGGAATAAGCGACAGCGATGGGCGCCAGAATGCGTTGGACGGTGCCCATCGCAGTGTTAAATAAGATACTATTCCTATCTCGCGCATCGCCAACCCTCGCCGCCCTTCGCGGGCTGCGGGGGTTTTGACGTTTTCAACGCAGTATTTTCGTAAGGACACATTATGTCGGATTGGATGAACTGGTTTCTGGCGGCGGGACTGGTGGTGATCCTGGAATTATTCAGCGGCACCTTTTATTTATTAATGATCGCCATCGGCGTCGCCGCCGGCGGCGTGGTGGCGCTGGCAGGCCTCGGCATGGTCGCGCAAATGGTCGTGGCGGCGCTGGTTGGCGTGGCGGCTACGCTGCTATTGCGGCGCAGTAAATTCGGCAAGACGACCCGCGTGGACGCGGCGCTGGACCCGAATGTCAACCAGGATATCGGCGCCAGTCTGGCGGTCACGCATTGGGTCGATGGCGCGGCCCGCGTGATGTACCGGGGCGCGCTGTGGGACGTCGAGCTGGCGCCGGGCGCCGACCCGCAGGCCGGCAACTATATCGTTCGCGAGGTCAGGGGCAGTCGCCTGATCGTCAATGCAGTCAGTCGTTAACCAGGAGAGCAGGCTATGGAAATCAGTATCGGCAATGTGGTATTCATCTTATTCATCATGGCGATGGTATTCGTCTTCAAGACCATTAATGTGGTGCCGCAGCAGCATGCCTGGGTGGTCGAGCGGCTGGGCAAGTACCACGCCACGCTGGGACCCGGTTTAAACATCGTGATTCCCTTTGTCGACCGGATCGCCTACAAGCATTCGCTGAAGGAAATCCCGCTCGATGTGCCGCCGCAAGTGTGCATCACGCGCGACAATACCCAATTGCAGGTGGACGGCATTCTGTACTTCCAGATCACGGATGCGAAGCGGGCCTCTTACGGCTCGTCGAATTATATTTCCGCCATCACGCAATTGGCGCAAACGACGCTGCGTTCGGTGATCGGCAAGATGGAACTCGACAAGACTTTCGAGGAGCGCGACCACATCAACACCGCCATCGTGAATGCAATCGACGAGTCGGCGGCCAATTGGGGTGTCAAGGTATTACGCTATGAAATCAAGGATTTGACGCCGCCGAAAGAGATCTTACACGCGATGCAAGCGCAGATCACGGCCGAACGGGGCAAGCGCGCACTGATTGCCGCCTCGGAAGGGCGGCGCCAGGAACAAATCAATATTGCCAGCGGCGAACGCGAGGCCTCGATTGCCCGCTCGGAGGGCGAGAAACAAGCCCAGATCAACCGCGCGCAAGGCCAGGCCACCGCGATTGTCGCGCTGGCCCAGGCCAATGCCGAAGCCTTGCGCCAGGTCGGCGCGGCGATCCGCGAACCGGGCGGCGCCGACGCGGTCAGCCTGAAAGTGGCCGAGCAATATGTCGGCGCCTTCGCCCAATTGGCCAAGACGAATAACTCGATTATCATTCCCGCCAATCTGGGCGATATCAGTAGCTTGATCGCCACGGCAATGCAGGTGGTTAAAACCCAGAAATGATGGCGCAGTGGGGCGCGATTGGGGCGTGGCATGGCCGGGCTCCAATCGAATCGCGCTGCTGCCGGCGCGGCCACCCCGCAGGCCGTCTGTTCTAAATAAGAATTTTCCCGGCGCGTATTGTACCGGCGCCGCCCGTCATTTAGTTCATTACCTTGCGGCAATTTGACGGGCTGCAAGAATGGCGCACGCTTGAAGTCATCGCTTTATATCGATATTAAAAAATACAATATAATAAAAACAGTAGCACAATTGAGTCGGCGCATCCCGTACGCGGCAATTGCGGTCAATAGTCGGTGGCACGGCGCTTTCCAGCGCAGGTATGTCGGTTTTGCTGAAAAATTATGCAGTGGCGGCAAGAAATCGGGGAAATACGCTGATAGAATTGTAAAAAAAATTAAAAATTGCACCAACAGAGTTACAATTGGATAGAATCTCACTTGTTCAATTTATCGCTCAACTCAACCTAAGGAAGCACCATGGACCTGTCAAGCTTATCCCTCTCCGATCTGCGCAATCTGCAAGACGACATCAAGAAACAAATGAAAAAGCGTGAGCAAGACGATATGGCCAAGGCGCGCGAGCAAATCCTGGCGATTGCTCAAAGCGTCGGCGTTTCGGTAAAGGATTTGGTCGGCACCGGCATTCGCGCAAAAACTGGCACCGTTGCCGTCCGTTATCGCAATCCAGGCGATGCCTCACAACAATGGACTGGCCGTGGCCGTCAGCCAAAATGGGTAAAAGAATGGACCGACTCCGGCAAATCGCGCGATTTGTTGAAGGTTTAAATACCGTTCATTCGGATGCTTGTCTGGCGTGCCAGGTGCAAGCATCCGAAGCGGCGCTGCGCGACCATCTCAGTTACGCTGTAGCATGGAGCGCACGATGGCTTCCTTGGCCAGTACAAAATCCTGTCCCGCCAGCACGAAATTGGTGTTCGGCTCAATCACCTTGATATTCACGAATACCGCGTCGCTGCTTTCGGCATAGGAGCCGACCACGATCGCTTGCGCATTATGCGTATGCGCCATCTCGCCGATCTCGCGGGTTAACATCAACTCGCCCTGATTGCGCTTCATATACACGCTATTGCGCAGCTTCATTTCCAGCATCTTCAATCCGCCTTGCGCCAGGCGGGTGGAAATCTGTTCCGATACCAGCCGTCCCAGGGTCGACGTTTGTTCCAGCGCGTCGATGTTGACGATGGTGGCCATGATCAAAGGCTGGTTTGCCACCAGTTTGCCGTTCAATTGCGTCAATAAGGCATCGGCGGCCCGGTAATTGGAGGCGACAAAAGAATTCGACGATACCGAGGCATAATTTTCCACTTCGGGCTTCGGTTCGGCGGCGCAGGCGGCCAGTAGCAGCGGCAGCCAGAAAAAGAGGGACTTCATGTTCAGCCGCCTTTGACCGTGAATGATTTCATGAGGTGCGGATCGGGCGCGGGTGGCGCCACTTGATACAGTTGGCGGTCGCTGTCGGTCACGTAATACACGGCGCTGGTGCGCGCGTAATAGCGCCGTTCGTCGGAGATTGAAATGGTGACGACGATTTCGGTTTTCGGCGTCTCGCCGGAGCCGAAGACGGCGTGGAACCAGGAAAAGGTATCCGTGTCGGCTTGCGTCGCTTGCGATCCGCTGATGGTCCAGGCGCCGTCGACCAGCGTGGAACGCTGGCCCGTATATTGCGGACGTCTGGCGGAAAACTCCAGCACCTGGGTATCGATGTCGACGCGCAAGGCGGCATGCGCGGTTTTCGATACGACATAGCCATCGTTGACCAGGGAAGTGATCAACTGTTTGGCCATGGCTTGATTAAACGCGCTCGCTTGCGGCGTATCGACATACAGCGGCAGATTCGGACTCTTTTGCAGGGCCGGCAGCAATTGCTTTTCTATATGGGCTGAAATGGCATTCCAATGGGAGGCGGCCTGCAGTTTCGCTTGCGCGGCGGCGGGAAAATCAGCCCCCGGCGGGGCTGGGGAATAGGGCGCCGCGCATCCCGACAAGAATAGCGCGCCCCACAGCGCGCCGCCGATTCTCAAGACCATGATGCCTCCACCATGCAATGTAAAAGAAACGCCGCAAACAGGCAGGCCGCCGCAGCCGGAGCGCGCATATCGCTTCCAGACTGTAGCACATGCATTTTCAGGTGGCAATTCAGGAACGCGTTGACATGGCGTGCGGGCGCGATGAAACGTGGCGCGGAAATCGGCGCGCCCCGAGCCTGGGGCCGCGCTACCTGTATGCTGCCTTAACGGCGGTTGGTTTTCATGGCCGACTGCACTTCACGGGCGCCGTCGCGGTCTTTTTCTGCGGCGCGCTTGTCATGCTGTTTCTTGCCTTTTGCCAAGCCGATTTCGCATTTGATGCGGCCGCCCTTGTAATGCAGATTCAGCGGCACCAGCGTAAAGCCGGAGCGCACGACTTTACCGATCAATTTGCTCAATTCGGCTTTATGCAGTAGCAGCTTGCGCGTACGCACCGCTTCCGGGTGGATGTGGGTGGAGGCGGTCGGCAGGGCGCTGATATGGGCGCCGAACAGGAATAGCTCGTCGCCGCGAACGACGACGTAGGCTTCCTTGATTTGCACGCGGGCGTCGCGAATGGCTTTGACTTCCCAGCCTTCGAGCACGATGCCCGCTTCGTAGCGATCTTCGATGAAGTAGTCGTGAAAGGCTTTTTTATTGTCAGCTATGGTGGTCATGAGATGGTAAATGTGCGCGGGTCGGTTAAACTACTGTCTCGCGCAAGCGCGATCAAATCAATTGAGATATCCAACATCATAGCAAACGGTTCTTCAATGGCAGTAGTACATAAATCAGTTTTTCTGGGATACAGCGCGCAACAGATGTTCGCCCTGGTGGCGCAAATCGAGGATTATCCCCAATTCTTGCCATGGTGTGGTGGAGTCGAGGTGCGCGAACGGGGCGAGAACACAGTAGTGGCCAGTCTGGCCATACATTACCACGGAGTCCGGCAAAGCTTCACGACATCGAACCAGAACACGCCGCCCGAGACGATCAAGATGACGCTGGTGGACGGTCCTTTCAAGACACTGGACGGGATGTGGACGTTCAAGGCCTTGCGCGCGGACGCCTGCAAGATCGAACTCGACCTGCACTACGAATTTTCCAGCCGGGTACTGGAGCAATTGATCGGCCCGATGTTCGGCATGATCGCCAATAGCATGGTCGATTCCTTTTGCAAGCGCGCCGAGACGGTGTATGGGTGAGATGATGGCGGAGAAAATCAAGGTGCAAGTATGTTACGCGACGCCGGACCATGCATTCCTGCGCGACGTGGAAGTGGCGGCCGGCGCCACGCTCGAGCAAGCCGTGCGTCAAAGCGGGCTATTGCTGGCAGTGCCGGGGCTGGACCTGGCCACGGCCACGGTCGGCATCTACGCCAAAAAGAAATCCCTGGACACCGTCTTGCGCGAGCATGACCGGGTGGAAGTGTATCGACCGCTGCTGGCCGACCCGAAAGAGGCGCGCCGGCGCCGGGCCGGCGCCAAGCCGCCCCGCGCCTAAGGTAAAAAAATAACCATGTCCATGAAACTTTGCATCATCTTCTCAATGCTGGTGTCGGGCGCGGCACTGGCGGCCGAGCAGGACCCGTTCTCGATTGGCGCAGCCAATTGCCGCGTCGTCAATACCGGTCCACGGCCAAACGAGCGCATTACCTGGAGTGGTGGCTGCAAGGATGGGTTTGCGGACGGTGCCGGTGTGTTGCAATGGTATGTAGACGAGCAGCCAGGATCGCGTTTCGAGGGCGGCATGGCGCGCGGCAGGCCGCATGGCGCCGGCCTCTACGTGTATGCCAGCGGCTCGCGTTATGAAGGCGAATTTGCGCATGGCGAACGAGAGGGGCGCGGCATCTTGACCAGCCCGACTGGAACGAAACTCCAGGCCATGTTTGCTGGCGGCATCGCGGTCGGCAGCGTTGACATCCATTATGCGAACGGCGCCGTGTATACCGGAGCGTACAAGGACGGCGCGCGCGACGGCATGGGCAAGATGGTTTATTCCGACGGTGGCGTTTATGAAGGGGCATGGAAGGACGGACGGCGCGACGGCAAGGGTTACATGGTGTATTTCGACGGCTTCCGCTATGAAGGGGAATTCAAGAAAAATGACCGTGAAGGTCAAGGCACCTTGCTCGGACCGACCGGCGACCGCTACGAGGGCAGCTTTAAGAGCGACCTGGCCGATGGCAAGGGAAGCAAGGTCTACGCGCTGGGCGGGCGTTATGAGGGCGAATGGAAGGCCGGGAAATACGATGGCAGCGGCGCCATCGTGTATGCCGGCGGCCGCCGCGTCGAGGGCCAGTTCAAGGATGGCGCGCCGCTGGGGGCGCTGGTCCAGACGTCGGCGCCAGCCCAAACCTATGCGCTGCGAACAACGAGTTCCGGCTACAGCATGCAAAGCCGGCGCGATCTGGTAACAGGAAGCCCGGTGCCATATGAGAAATCCTACCAGCAACTTTCGGCGGACGAGAAGCAGGCGGTCAAGTCCATGTATCCATTGATGGATGAAGGCGATGAACCACCCTATCCTTTGAAAGGGATGCAAGCTATCGATAAACAGCTTGCGTTGGCTCAGGGCAAACTGCATGTGACGGGCATGCTCACCATGCATGTGCATGTCGACAGCGAAGGCAAGGCCGAATCAGTGACCGTGTTCAGCTCGCCCAGCGCCGATTTTACAAAAATTGCAACATTGATCGTCATGCTTGAAAAATACAAGCCAGCGCTATGCGCCGGCTTGCCATGCCCAATGATTTTCCCAGTATCAAGCAAATTCGTCGACTATTGAATTGAGGCGGGGCACTGGCCGCCAGTCGGCGCCGCTCAAACGCGCCTTATAAAAAACTGGCAATCTCGTTCAATGGCTTCTTGCCGATATTGGGCACCACGCACTGCTCGGCCGGGTGGCCGACGACCAGCAGGATATACGGCTTTTCATTATCGGGGCGTCCGGCCAACTGGTTTAAAAACCCCATCGGGCTGGGTGTGTGGGTCAGGGTGGCCAGGCCGGCGTGATGCAGGGCCGCGATCAGGAAGCCGGTGGCAATCGATACCGATTCCGGCACATAGTAATTCTTGAGCGCCGTGCCATCGTCCAGCAGCGTATTTTTTTGCCCGAATATGACGATCAGATAGGGCGCGTCTTCCAGGAACGGTTTACTGGCATCGGTGCCCAGCGGCGCCAGCGCATCTTTCCATTCTTGCGGCGCGCGGTGTTCATAGAATTCGCGTTCTTCGATTTCCGCTTCGACGCGGATTCTCTTCTTCAAGTCCGGGTCGGCGATCACGGCAAAATGCCAGGGTTGATGGTTGGCGCCGGACGGCGCGGTGCCGGCCGTCAGCAGGCATTGCTCGATGACGGCGCGCGACACGGGTGCGCTGGAAAATTCGCGGATGGTCTTGCGGCGTGCCATATCTTGATAAAAGCGCCGCGCGCGCTCTTCCATCTCTTGCTGTGGATAGCCGCGATAGCTGGTCAGCGGAATAAATTGCGGTGTGCCCTGGTTGAACGATAATTTGCTGCTCATGGTTTCCCTTGAAAGAAATTGACGAAACTTGAAAGAGGCGCGAGCCGATTTAATCAATGTCGTCCGAAAAAGCCAGGGGAGAAATGTCCTTGTAATTGGTTTCAAGAATCGCGACATTGTTGTAACCCAGCCGTTTGATGGCCGGATACGCCATCGTGGTCAAGGATACCATTCTCGACGGCCGGAAATTGTTTGCGCAATAAATAACAATCCGCGACTGTTTCGATGGCATGATCTTGCGCAAGGCTTCATCGGTCAATTCGGTTGTCGGCAAGCTGATTGCCCCCACCACGTGGGAACGTTGAAACTCCCTGGGGGAGCGCACATCGAGCAGGATCACGCCGCCATCGCGCAAGGCGGCGGCGACCGATTCGAAGGAGGCGATTTTCTTCTCGTCCCGCAAGGCCATCTTGTAAAACTCATCGTCGGGAATGACTTTTTTTGCCTCCTCGGCAAAACAGGTGGAACAGAGCAGTAATAAGCCGGCCAGCGGCGCGATGCGGGAAAGCGTGAGATTCATGTGGGGCCGCTATCGGTGAATGTGAAGTGCAGGGAGCGTTCAACTCCCTGCAAGCATACCGGTTTAGCGCATCTGCGTGTAATTCACCGGCAGCCATTGATAGGATGTTCCCGCGCTGCGCAGGTGGCCCAGTCCAGGGAATTGGATGTGCGAAGCGCCCACCAGCGCACCTTCCCTGGCTGCCTGCGTGAAGGCTTTTCCGCGCGCCGCAGCGGCCGCTTTCGGATCGCCATCAAAAACAATCGTCACAGCGGGATTGTCGAGTTGTACGGCGGCGACGTGAATCAAGTCTCCCACCAACAACAGCTTTTTCCCCTGACTTTCGATCACATAACTGGTGTGCCCGGCGGTATGGCCGTAACTCGAGGAAGACTTTATTCCCGGTACCAATTCGGTATCGCCGGCAAACGGGAGAAACTTTTCCACCGCGACATAAGGATTTAGCGAGCTCATCGCTCCTTGGAAAAACCCCTTTGATGCGTCCGGAGCCCGCTCCATGTTCGCCTGGCTCAACCAGAATTCCGATTCGCGCCGATCGGCCCGTATTGTCGCGTTGGGAAAGGCCAGCATGCCGTTCGAGATGAGCCCGCCCACGTGATCGGGGTGCAGATGGGTCAGATAGATTTCGTCGATCTGCGCTGGCTCGTATCCGGATGCCTTCAGATTGGCAAGCAACTTGCCCAGCGTGGGTCCAAACAGGCTGGCGGCACCCGTATCGATGAGCACAAGCTTGCTGCCGGTGTTGATCAGGTAGGCGTTGACGGACGTCTCCAGCGGCGCCGATAGAAACGATGCCGAAAGTGCCTGCTTGGTCGTGGCGGGCGATGCCGATAGCAACTGGTCTACCGGCAAATCCACCGTGCCATCGCTCAAGGCGGTCACTTCAAATGCACCGAGCATCAGCCGGAAATAGCCGGGTGCGGCGGTTTTCGCCATTGGCGCGGCCGCCATTGCCGATCCGCCAATGGTCGTGACCAAGCTCATGACGGTCGCCAGCGCTGCCGCGCGGGCCAGCTTGGTTCGTGTGAATTGAAACATGGGTGTTTCCTTTCGGGCCACCGGGGCCTATGGTTGTCGATGCATGCATTGTATTTATTTGCGATCAACGGCACAATGAATCAATTTGGAAGCCAACTTTGCGTTTTTCGCAAAATACCAGAGTCTTGCCATGATCGATGCGATACACACTTTTCTTGCCGTATTGGACGTCGGCAGTCTCTCCAAGGTGGCCAGGGCGCGCGGCATGGCGGTGTCGTCGGTGTCGCGCAAAATCGATGCGCTCGAAAGAGAACTCGGTGTCACATTGCTGCATCGCAGTTCGCGCCTCGTCATGCTGACCGATGCCGGCGAAAAGTTTTTGCCCAGGGCGCGTGCCATCGTCTCGGAGCTCGATGATGCGCGCCATGAACTATCGGCCTTGAGCGGTGATCCGCGCGGTCTGCTGACTGTCACGGCGCCCTCATCATTTGGGCGCCGTCACGTGGCGCCGGCCGTGATGCGCTTTCTCCAGCAATATCCCTTGATCGAGATCGCCCTTCACCTCAGCGACGAGATGCTCGACCTGCGGGCCCAGCGGGTGGACGTGGCGATCCGTATCGGGGTCTTGCCGGACAGCGATTTGGTCGCCACGCAACTTGCCCCGCATCGAAGGCTGGCCTGTGCCAGCCCTGATTATCTGGCCCGGCATGGCTGGCCGGCGTCTCCGCAAGAGTTGCTGCACCATAATTGTCTGACGATCGAGACGCTGCCGGTCCCAAGTGGATGGTGGTGTTTCGAGGGCGTCAACGACAATGCGGCGCTGCCCGTGCATGGCAGTTTGCGCAGCGATGATACGGAAGTTCTGTTGCAGGCAGCCGTTGCCGGTATAGGCGTCGGGCATCTGGCGAGCTGGCTGGTTAGCGAGCTGATCGTGGCCGGTCGATTGCTGCCGCTATTCCCCCATGCGACCGCGAGCCTGTCGAAGCAGACGGCGGCGATCCATGCGGTACGCATGCCCGGCCGTTCGCACGCGGCGAAGGCACAGTTGTTGATTGCCCATTTGCGCGGCGCGTTTGGCGCGCCGCCATATTGGGAGCGCGCCTTGCAGCCCTCAGCGACGGCCAATGCGATGATGGCGAGCCAGGAAAAGGCGACCTGATCTGCGATCAGTGCCGCAGGCGCCACCATCGATCATGCGGCGCACCGATACCGGCATGAGCATTTCCTCCATGTCATCAAAATAGATTTCAATAAATATGGCATTTTAATAATTGATTAGCGCTGATCTTCATCACCGGTGAACTGGCCCGCCACAAGCGTTGTCAAACATGATAGAAGCGGCGATCCGGCCGCAGAGGAGACGGA
>JBEONR010000011.1:0-147138 GCA_040544385.1 Oxalobacteraceae bacterium GrIS 1.11 | reverse complement strand
TGGTATCGAACGTTTTTCGTTGTTTTGCCATGTAATGCTCCTCAGGTGGTGGATTTTCCACCTATTGAGGTGTCCGGGCAAATTAGACCACAGCACTTGTTACGAGTGGCCGGCCGCTTCCATTGCCGCCATAGTAGGCAACGCAGTTTGCGCCGAATCCATCCGTCCAGGTCCTCCAACACACCTTTTACCTCGGTCAGACGGAAATACGATGTCCAGCCACGCAGCACCGGGTTAAGCGCTGCAATCGTTTCGTCGAGGTTGCGCGAGGCATTCCCGACGACGATTTCACGCACCCTGTCTTTCAACCGCGTCACACTGCTGTCGGCGATTTTCAGACGAACCTGCTTGTGCCATGTGACGCTGTAGCCAAGAAACTTCCGTTTCCAAGGCCGTGCGACAGCGCTCTTGTCCCGGTTCACCTGAAGTTTCAGTTTCCTCTCCAGATACTCGGTGATCGTAGCCATCGCATGCTGTCCTGCCACTTCGCTTTTGACATAAATATTACAATCGTCGGCATAGCGGCAGAATCGGTGCCCCCGGCGCTCCAGTTCACGATCCAAGTCCGTCAGCAGGATGTTCGACAGCAGCGGCGACAGCGGCCTGCCTTGCGGCGCGCCCTTCGTCCTCGCGTTGACGATCCCTTCCGACATCATGCCCGCTTCCAGGTAGCGACGAATCAGTTTCAATACCCGTTCATCCTTGACCTTGCGGGCTATCCGCGACATCAAGATGTCGTGGTTCACCCGGTCAAAGAATTTCTCCAAGTCGAGGTCAACCACCCAGCGGCGGCCTTCCCTGATATAGCCTTGCGTTCGTTGCACCGCTTGCCATGCGTTGCGGCCAGGTCGGAACCCGTAGCGATGCTCGGAGAATTCAGGCTCGAATTCCGGATGTAGAACTTGCAGCAACGCTTGCTGAATCAGACGATCCACCACCGTCGGGATACCCAGTGTCCGAACCCCGCCGTTGGGCTTGGGTATGTCCACTTTACGGATCG
Organism: Oxalobacteraceae bacterium GrIS 1.11; assembly: GCA_040544385.1. GTDB lineage: Bacteria > Pseudomonadota > Gammaproteobacteria > Burkholderiales > Burkholderiaceae_D > Janthinobacterium. Next base: position 146,138 of record JBEONR010000011.1, on the reverse strand, counting down.
CCGCCGGCATGTAATCACCTGCCAGAAGTGCTGCCTTGACGCTTGGCCAGTGCTGTTGCAGCCATGCCTTGAAGTCAAACACGGTGAGTCCATCGACTCCTGCCGCACCCTTGTTCCGCATGACTCGCTCATACGCTCGCCATAGGTTATGACGTTCGACCACGACCTCCATCTGCCGCAGCCCTTCCGCTTTCGTTTGCCCATCCGCCGCCGTGCCAACCTCGGCACTCGGCCCGGCCGCTTACCTTTCACCTCCAAGTAAGTGCGCCCTGCCGGGCGCACCATAAAAAAACGGCACCAGGGATTGCTCTCTGGTGCCGTTTTCTATGCGGGTGAAGCTAAATTATGCTTCGCCGCCGTGTTGCGCTTGTGCCTGGGTTTCGATGTCTTGCAAGGCTTCCGCCGCTTCGCCAGCCATCGAGGCTTTCTCGGCTTGCAGCAGCGCATTGCGTTCTTCGACTTCCCACGCTTCTTTTTCCTTGCGGGCGCGATGGAAGGCCAGGCCGGTGCCGCCAGGAATCAGGCGACCGACGATGACGTTTTCCTTCAAGCCGCGCAGACCGTCGCGCTTGCCCATGATGGCCGCTTCCGTCAGCACGCGGGTGGTTTCCTGGAACGATGCGGCCGAGATAAAGGAATCGGTCGACAAGGAAGCCTTGGTAATCCCCAGCAACACGTTTTCATAGGTCGCGGCAATCTTGTTCGCGCCGTTCATGCGGTCGTTTTCGTCCAGCAATTCCGAACGCTCGACTTGCTCGCCAACGATGTAGTTGGTGTCGCCCGCATTGACGATCTGAACCCGACGCAACATCTGACGCACAATCACTTCAATGTGCTTGTCATTGATCTTCACGCCTTGCAAACGGTACACATCTTGCACTTCGTCGACGATGTAACGGGCCAGCGCTTCGATACCCAGCAGGCGCAAGATGTCTTGCGGATCGGCCGGGCCGTCCACGATCATCTCGCCCTTGTTCACGACTTGGCCGTCATGCACCAGCACTTGTTTGTCCTTGGTGATCAAGAACTCATGCTTGTTGCCGTCCATGTCTGTGATTTCCAGACGCTGCTTGCCCTTGGTTTCTTTACCGAACGCAACCGTACCCGTGACTTCCGCCAGCATACCGGCGTCTTTCGGCGAACGCGCTTCGAACAGCTCGGCAACCCGCGGCAAACCACCGGTAATATCGCGCGTCTTTTGCGATTCGGTAGGAATACGCGCCAGCACTTCACCAACCGACACGGCCTGGCCATCTTTCACCATGATCAGCGCGCCGACCTGGAAGCCGATCGCCACCGAGTGTTCGGTGCCGGCGATCTTGACTTCTTCGCCCGCTTCGTTCAACAGCTTCACTTGCGGACGCAAGGTCTTGGTCAGGGAACCACGACGTTTCGCATCGATCGCGACCAGGGTCGACAGACCGGTCACATCATCGACTTGACGGGCCACGGTGACGCCTTCTTCGACATTCTCGAAACGCACCAGACCGGCGTATTCGGTAATGATAGGACGCGTCAACGGGTCCCACGTCGCCAGCGCCGTGCCGGCCTTGATGACCATGCCGTCCTTGACGATCAGGGTCGCGCCGTACGGCACTTTATGCCGTTCGCGCTCGCGGCCATGGTCATCCGTGATCAACACTTCGCCGGAACGGGAAATGACGATTTGCGCGCCCTTGCCGTTGGTCACGTAACGCATGGTTGCCGTGAAGCGGATGGTGCCGTTCGATTTCGCTTCCACCGAGGATGCCACCGCCGCGCGCGACGCCGCACCACCAATGTGGAAGGTACGCATGGTCAGCTGGGTACCCGGCTCACCGATCGACTGCGCCGCCACCACACCGACGGCTTCACCGGCGTTGACCATCGAGCCACGACCCAGGTCGCGGCCATAGCACATGGCGCACAGACCGAAGCGGGTTTCGCAAGTCAGCGGGGTGCGGACCTTGACTTCATCGATCGACAGGCGTTCGATTTCCTCGACCATGTCTTCGTCGAGCAAGGAGCCGGCTTCGTACAGGGTTTCCTGGGTTTCAGGATTGACGACATCATGCACCGTGACGCGGCCCAGGATACGGTCGCGCAAGGCTTCGATGACTTCACCGCCTTCGACCAACGCCTTCATCAGCGCGCCGTTCATGGTGCCGCAATCGTCTTCGATCACTACCAAGTCTTGCGTCACGTCGACCAGACGACGGGTCAGGTAACCCGAGTTCGCCGTTTTCAAGGCGGTATCGGCCAGACCTTTACGCGCACCGTGAGTCGAAATGAAGTACTGCAAAACGTTCAGACCTTCGCGGAAATTCGCGGTGATCGGCGTTTCGATAATCGAGCCATCCGGTTTCGCCATCAGACCACGCATACCGGCCAACTGACGAATCTGGGCTGCGGAACCGCGCGCGCCGGAGTCGGCCATCATGTAAATGGCGTTGAACGATTCTTGCGTCGACTTGGTGCCGTCGCGGCGGATCACGTCTTCGACTTTCAGCTGGTCCATCATGGCCTTGCCGACTTCATCCGAGGTCTTGCCCCAGATATCGACGACCTTGTTGTAACGCTCGCCAGCCGTCACCAGACCGGACGCATATTGCTGTTCGATCTGTTTGACTTCTTGCTCGGCGGCCGCGATCAGGGTGACTTTTTGCGGCGGTACCAGCATATCGTCGACGCAAATCGAGATACCGGCGCGGGTTGCCAGACGGAAGCCCGACTGCATCAATTTGTCGGCGAACACAACCGTCGCGCGCAAACCGCACTTGCGGAAAGACGTGTTGATCAGTTTTGAAATTTCTTTCTTTTTCAGCGCGCGGTTCAAGACGGAGAACGGCAAGCCTTTAGGCAGAATTTCCGACAGGATGGCGCGGCCGATCGTCGTTTCGTAACGGGTGATGGTCTTGACGAACTCGCCGGTCTCCAGGTCTTTCGGATACTCGGTGATGCGCACGGTAACGCGGGTCGTCAATTCGACTTCCTTGTTGTCGTAGGCGCGTATCACTTCGGACACGTCGGGGAACATCATCCCTTCGTTCTTCGCATTGATCGCTTCGCGGGTCGCGTAGTACAGACCCAACACGATATCCTGGGAAGGAACGATGGACGGTTCGCCATTCGACGGGAACAGAATATTGTTCGACGCCAGCATCAAGGTGCGCGCTTCCATCTGCGCTTCGATCGACAGGGGAACGTGGACCGCCATTTGATCGCCGTCAAAGTCGGCATTGAAGGCGGCGCACACCAGCGGATGCAACTGGATGGCCTTGCCTTCGATCAAGACCGGCTCGAAGGCCTGGATACCCAGACGATGCAAGGTCGGCGCGCGGTTCAACATGATCGGATGTTCGCGGATCACGTCTTCCAGGATGTCCCACACCACCGGTTCCTGGATTTCGACCAATTTCTTGGCGGCCTTGATCGTGGTTGCCAGACCCATCAATTCGAGCTTGTTGAAGATGAAAGGCTTGAACAATTCCAAAGCCATCAGTTTCGGCAAGCCGCACTGATGCAATTTCAATTGCGGGCCCACGACGATGACGGAACGACCCGAGTAATCGACGCGCTTGCCCAACAAGTTTTGACGGAAACGGCCGCCCTTACCCTTGATCATTTCAGCCAGCGATTTCAGCGGACGCTTGTTGGCGCCCGTCATGGCCTTGCCGCGACGACCGTTATCCAGCAGCGAATCGACGGCTTCCTGCAACATCCGCTTTTCATTGCGCGTGATGATTTCCGGCGCGCGCAATTCCATCAAGCGCTTCAAGCGATTGTTACGGTTGATGACGCGGCGATACAGATCGTTCAAGTCGGAGGTGGCAAAACGGCCGCCATCGAGCGGCACCAATGGGCGCAATTCCGGCGGCAGCACCGGCAGCACTTCCATGATCATCCAGTCCGGCTTGATGCCCGAACGCTGGAACGCTTCCAGCACTTTCAGGCGCTTCGCGTATTTCTTGATCTTGGCTTCGGATTTCGATTCCTTCAGTTCCACGCGCAGGGTTTCGGCATCGCGGTGGATGTCGATCGAGCGCAGCAGTTCACGGATACCTTCGGCGCCCATGAAAGCGGTGAAGTCGTCGCCGTATTCTTCATACTTGGCGGCGTAATCGTCTTCCGACATGATCTGGCATTTTTTCAAAGGCGTCATGCCGGGATCGGTCACGACATACGCTTCGAAATACAAGACCCGTTCGATATCGCGCAAGGTCATGTCCAGCACCATGCCCAGGCGCGATGGCAGCGACTTCAGGAACCAGATGTGGGCGGTCGGCGAAGCCAGTTCGATATGGCCCATGCGCTCGCGGCGCACTTTCGCCAGCGTCACTTCGACGCCGCATTTTTCGCAGATCACGCCGCGATGTTTCAAACGCTTGTACTTGCCGCACAAGCATTCATAATCTTTGATAGGCCCAAAAATCTTGGCGCAGAACAAGCCGTCGCGCTCAGGCTTGAAGGTGCGGTAGTTGATGGTTTCCGGCTTTTTTACTTCGCCGTAGGACCACGAACGGATTTTTTCGGGCGACGCCAGACCAATCTTGATCGCGTCGAATGTTTCGTTTTGCTGAACTTGCTTGAATAGATCGAGCAGTGCTTTCATGTATCACTCCAGGTGATTAAATTTCATTTCTGAGACGAAGTTGCCCGGCGAGGTTTCCCAGCCGGGCGACTCCATCACAAACCGATTAGCGAAAGTTTCTCGTTATCAGTTTCTTTCGAGGTCGATATCAATACCCAGCGAACGGATTTCCTTCACCAACACGTTGAAGGATTCCGGCATACCGGCGTCGATCACATGGTCGCCTTTGACCAGGTTTTCATACACTTTGGTACGGCCGTTCACGTCATCTGACTTGACAGTCAACATCTCTTGCAGCACGTACGATGCGCCGTACGCTTCCAGGGCCCACACTTCCATCTCACCGAAACGCTGGCCGCCGAACTGGGCTTTACCACCCAGCGGTTGCTGCGTTACCAGCGAGTAAGGACCGGTGGAGCGGGCATGCATCTTGTCATCAACCAAGTGATGCAATTTCAGCATGTGCATCACGCCGACAGTGACCTTGCGCTCGAACGCTTCGCCGGTGCGACCGTCATACATGGTCACCTGGTTCTTGGACGGTGTCATGCCCAAGTTTTTCGCGATATCGTCCGGATACGCCAGATCGAGCATGCGGCGGATTTCTTCTTCATTGGCGCCGTCAAACACGGGGGTCGCGAACGGCACGCCCTTTTTCAGGTTTTCCGCCAACTTCATGATCTCTTCATCGTCGAAGGCATCCAGATCTTCCGGCTTGCCGTTTTCGTTGTAGATCACGGTCAGGTACTTGCGCATTTCCGCAGCCTGGGTGTGCGCCTTCAGCATTTCGCCGATGCGGATACCCAGACCCTTGGCGGCCCAGCCCAAGTGAGTCTCGAGAATCTGACCGACGTTCATCCGCGAAGGAACGCCCAGCGGGTTCAGCACCACGTCGGCCGGCGTGCCGTCGGCCATGTAAGGCATGTCTTCCACCGGCACGATACGGGAAACCACACCCTTGTTACCGTGGCGACCCGCCATCTTGTCGCCCGATTGCAGGCGGCGTTTCACGGCCAGATATACCTTGACCATTTTTTGCACGCCAGGCTGCAGCTCATCGCCCTGGGTCAATTTCTTGCGCTTTTCTTCAAAGGCCAGGTCGAACTGGTGACGCTTCTCGTTGATCGATTCCTTGATCGCTTCCAGCGCTACCGCCGCTTCGTCTTCCGCCGGGCGGATGTCAAACCAATGGTATTTATCCAGATCAGCCAGGTATTCCTTGGTGATCTTGGCGCCCTTGGCCAGCTTTTTAGGACCGCCATTGACCAGTTTGCCGATCAACATTTTTTCCAGACGCTGGAAGGCATCGCCCTCCACGATACGCATCTGATCGTTCAAATCGAGGCGGAAACGCTTCAATTCGTCATCGATAATCTGCTGGGCGCGCTTGTCGCGGACGATCCCTTCGCGGGTAAACACCTGGACGTCGATCACGGTGCCGATCATGCCGGACGGCACGCGCAGCGAGGTGTCTTTCACGTCGGAAGCTTTTTCGCCGAAAATCGCGCGCAGCAACTTCTCTTCCGGGGTCAACTGGGTTTCGCCTTTAGGCGTCACTTTGCCGACCAGGGTGTCGCCAGCCTGGACTTCGGCACCGATGTAGACGATGCCCGATTCATCCAGACGCGCCAACTGATTTTCAGCCAGGTTCGAGATGTCGCGGGTGATTTCTTCCGCGCCCAGTTTGGTGTCGCGCGCCACCACCGACAACTCTTCGATGTGAATCGAGGTGTAGCGGTCGTCCTTGACGACGTTTTCCGAAATCAAGATCGAATCTTCGAAGTTCAAACCATTCCATGGCATGAAAGCCACGGTCATGTTCTGGCCCAGAGCCAATTCGCCCAAGTCGGTCGATGCGCCATCGGCGATCACGTCGCGCTTGGAAACGCGGTCGCCAACCTTGACGATAGGACGTTGGTTGATATTGGTGTTCTGGTTGGAACGGGTGTACTTGATCAAGTTGTAGATATCGACACCGACTTCACCGGCGGTTGCTTCATCATCGTTGACACGAATGACGACGCGGCCCGCATCGATGTAGTCGACGATACCGCCACGCAGAGCTTGCACGGTGGTGCCGGAATCGACCGCGACGGTGCGTTCGATACCGGTACCGACCAGCGCCTTTTCAGGACGCAGGCAAGGCACGGCTTGACGTTGCATGTTGGCGCCCATCAATGCCCGGTTCGCATCATCGTGTTCCAGGAATGGAATCAGCGAGGCCGCGACAGACACGATCTGGCCAGGCGCAACGTCCATGTACTGGATGCGTTCCGGCGAGACGAGGATGGTTTCACCGGCTTCACGGGCGGACACCAGTTCATCGGACAGGGTGCCGTTCTTGTCGATGGTCGCATTCGCCTGGGCGATGATGTAGCGGCCTTCTTCGATGGCGGACAGGTAGTCGATCTGCTCGGTGATCTTGGAACCTTCGACCTTGCGGTACGGGGTTTCCAGAAAGCCGTATTCATTCAGGCGGGCATACAGAGCCAGCGAGTTGATCAGACCAATGTTCGGTCCCTCAGGCGTTTCGATCGGGCAGACACGGCCGTAATGGGTCGGATGCACGTCGCGCACCTCGAAGCCCGCACGTTCACGCGTCAAACCGCCCGGTCCCAGCGCCGATACGCGGCGTTTGTGGGTGATTTCCGACAAGGGATTGGTTTGATCCATAAACTGCGACAGCTGCGAAGAACCGAAGAACTCGCGGATCGCGGCCGAAATCGGCTTCGAATTGATCAAGTCGTGCGGCATCAGGTTGTCCGCTTCGGCTTGGCCGAGGCGTTCCTTGACGGCACGCTCAACCCGCACCAGACCTGCGCGGAATTGATTCTCGGCCAGTTCGCCGACGCAACGCACGCGGCGGTTACCCAAGTGATCGATATCATCGACTTCGCCGCGACCATTGCGCAGTTCCACCAGGATCTTGATCACGGCCAGCACGTCTTCGTTCGACAGGGTCATCGCGCCAGTCAGTTCATCGCGGCCAATGCGGCGGTTGAACTTCATGCGGCCCACTGCCGACAGGTCGTAACGGTCCGAATTGTAGAACAGGCCGTTGAACAGCGCCTCGACCGAATCTTCGGTCGGCGGCTCGCCTGGACGCATCATGCGATAGATCGCCACTTTCGCGGCCATCTGGTCGGCGGTGTCGTCGATGCGCAGGGTTTGCGAAATATAGGCGCCTTGATCCAGGTCATTGGTGTACAAGGTCTGGATTTCGCTGATGTGGGCTTCGCGCAGACGGCCCAGCAAGTCTTCGGTCAACTCGTCGTTGGCGGAAGCAACCACTTCGCCGGTGTCGGCGTCGACGATGTTCTTGGCCAGCACGCGGCCCAGCAGATAGTCTTCAGGCACGGAAATGTGCTTGATGCCGGCCGCTTCGATATCGCGCACATGCTTGGCGTTGATACGCTTGTCTTTCAAGACCAGGGTCTTGCCGGACTTGTCGACGATGTCGAAACGCGCCACTTCACCGCGCAGGCGCTCGGCGACGAATTCCATTTCCGCGCCTTCGGAACGCAGGTTGAAATTGTCGAAAACAAAGAAATTGGCGAGGATTTGCTCGTGCGACATGCCGATTGCCTTGAGCAAAATCGTCACGGGCATCTTGCGGCGGCGGTCGACGCGGAAGAACAGGATGTCTTTCGGGTCGAACTCGAAGTCCAGCCACGATCCGCGGTAAGGAATGATACGCGCGGAAAACAGCAGCTTGCCCGACGAGTGGGTCTTGCCGCGGTCATGTTCGAAGAACACGCCTGGCGAGCGGTGCAACTGCGAGACGATGACGCGCTCGGTGCCATTGATAACGAAAGAACCGGTGGTCGTCATGAGCGGCAATTCGCCCATGTAGACTTCTTGTTCTTTCATTTCTTTCACGACCGGCTTGGTCGGCGATTCCTTATCCAGGATCACCAGGCGCACCTTGGCGCGCAGCGGGGAAGCGAAGGTCAGTCCGCGCTGTTGGCATTCTTTGACGTCAAAGGCGGGGTCGCCCAAGACATACGACAAGAATTCGAGACGCGCAAAACCATTGTGCGAGACGATGGGGAAAATCGAGGTGAAAGCCGACTGCAGGCCGTCGTTCTTGCGGGTAGACGGTGCTATGTCTTCTTGCAAGAAGCTATGATAAGACTCGAGCTGGGTCGCCAGCAGGAACGGAACGTGGTTAACGTTGGCGCGCTTCGCGAATGACTTGCGAATGCGTTTCTTCTCAGTAAATGAGTAGTGCATGGACACTCCGTGAGTGACAGAAAGGATAGAAAATTCAGGTTTTGCAAGTGCTCATTTGCAACGCTGCGTATGACACAGACGAAACCTCAAGGCTCTACTTTCCGGCTTGAATCGAATAAACATGGCGGGTACAAATACGACAAAGACGACAAAGGAGCCAAAGCCGGGCTTTTCCCTTTAAAAGGAAAACCACAGACTTTGACTCGGGCGCAAACTAGCCGCCAAACTACTGAATTACTTGATCGAAGCTTTGGCGCCGGCTTCTACCAGTTTCTTTTGTGCTGCTTCAGCGTCAGCTTTCGACACTGCTTCTTTCACAGTTTTTGGTGCGCCATCGACCAGGTCTTTAGCTTCTTTCAAGCCCAGACCGGTGATTTCGCGAACTGCTTTAATGACGCCAACTTTGTTCGCGCCGAAATCATCCAGAATCACGTTGAATTCTGTTTGCTCTTCAACAACAGCGGCAACTGCGCTCGCTGCTGGGCCCGACATTGCTGCTGCCGAAACGCCGAATTTTTCTTCGAATGCTTTAACCAGGTCGTTCAGGTCCATTACGGACATGGCGCTAACTGCTTCCAGGATATCGTCTTTGCTGATTGCCATTTTGAAACTCCTAAATTTATTACGTTAGTTACATCAGATTGGTACTGAGAGAAAAAAGCGCAGGGCAATTAAGCCGCTGCTGGTGCTTCTTCTGCGGCAACTGCTTCAACGGCAGGCGCTGCGGATTCGGCTTCTTTTTTCGCTGCCAAAGCAGCCAGACCACGTGCAAAGCCCGACACCGGAGCCAGCATAACGCCCAACAACTGAGCGATGAGGACTTCACGGCTAGGGATGCTAGCCAACGCTGTGACGGCTGCTGTATCCAGCGGCTTACCAGCGTAGTTACCTGCCTTGATTACCAGTTTGTCGTTGGTTTTGGCAAAGTCAGCGATGACTTTAGCTGCGGCAACGGCATCGGTCGAGATCGAGTAGATCAACGGACCGGTCATGGAATCGGCGAGGCTAGCGAAGGCGGTGCCTTCCACGGCGCGACGAGCCAATGTGTTTTTCAACACACGCAGGTATACGCCTTGGGCACGCGCTTTAGCACGCAGTTGCGTCAAGTGACCAACCTGGATGCCACGATATTCGGCCACGACGATAGTTTGCGCTGCTGCTACTTGCGCGGAAACTTCGGCGACTACGGCCTTTTTGTCATTCAGATTGAGACCCACGGTCAACCTCCTTAAATGATGTTCGGCAATCACAACCGAGTGGTTGAGCGCCTCGCATCGGTTCGAACACGGCGTCCGAAGTTAAGAAGTTCAAAAACTGGGTGGTTACTTTCACGCAGCATGAGGACTACAAAACTTGTTCGGGTACACCATCTGCGTTGGGCACCGTCACTTGCGTGACAGCGATTAAGCTCATGCACATGTGGTCGCACTCGGCCCAACGGTCTTTGATTGTCTGGCCGCGCGACGAAAAAACGTCACGCGACCAGCCCAAAGATTCGCCCTGCGTGTCAGCGACACGCGGGGACTTGACACTTAAGCTGCCAGGCTAGCCTGATCAACGCGGACGCCAGCGCCCATCGTCGAGGACAGCGAGACCTTGCGCAGGTAGACACCCTTGCTCGATGCTGGCTTGGCTTTGTTCAGAGCGTCGATCAGTGCCACCAGATTCGATTTCAAATCCGCATCAGCGAAGGACTTGCGGCCGATCGTAGCGTGGATGATACCGGATTTGTCGGTACGGTATTGAACTTGACCGGCTTTCGCGTTTTTCACGGCGGTAGCGACGTCAGGTGTAACAGTACCAACCTTCGGGTTAGGCATCAGGCCGCGTGGTCCCAGGATCTGGCCCAGGGTACCGACGATACGCATGGTGTCTGGCGAAGCGATGACGATATCGAAAGGCATGTTACCGGCCTTGATCGATTCAGCCAGGTCTTCCATACCGACGATGTCGGCGCCGGCGGCTTTAGCCTGCTCGGCTTTTTCGCCCGTTGCAAACACGGCTACGCGAACGGTTTTGCCGGTGCCAGCTGGCAGCACGACGGAGCCGCGCACGACTTGATCCGATTTCTTAGGATCGACGCCCAGTTGTACCGATACGTCGATCGATTCATTGAACTTGGCGGTGGCGCACTCTTTGATCAGCGCAACAGCATTGTCGAACTCATAAGCCTTGGTGCGATCGACTTTGGCTTTGAAAGCCTTGATACGTTTGGATAACTTAGCCATTACACACCCTCTACCGTGATGCCCATCGAACGTGCGGAACCGGCGATGGTGCGCACTGCGGCATCCATGTCGGCAGCGGTCAGATCCGGCGTTTTCAATTTAGCGATTTCTTCAGCTTGCACGCGGGTCAGCTTACCGACTTTGTCGGTATGTGGCTTCGGCGAACCTTTGGTGATACCGGCGGCCTTTTTGATCAGGTACGTTGCCGGAGGAGTCTTCATGACGAACGTGAAGGACTTGTCGGCAAATGCGGTGATCACGACTGGGATAGGCATGCCTGGCTCGACACCTTGGGTCTGGGCGTTGAACGCCTTGCAGAATTCCATGATGTTCAGACCGCGCTGACCCAGTGCTGGTCCGATTGGTGGGGATGGGTTTGCTTTACCAGCTGGTACTTGCAGCTTGATAAAACCAATGATTTTCTTTGCCATGATGGCTCCTATCTTGGATTGAGTGGTAGCGCCCCGCCGCTACTGCCTTGACGGGGCTCCTCTGGCCGGATTGCGCTGAATTTCGCGACGCTCCGGTTGGGCGCTTCTTGCTAACTGTTTTTTATCCGCGCAAGGCAGGAATCAAACCAGCTTATTGAAATTGATTTACAATTCCAATAAGATTTTCATATTTATACTTTTTCAACTTGGCCGAATTCCAGCTCGACCGGGGTGGCGCGGCCAAAAATGGTAACCGAGACGCGCACTTTGGATTTCTCGTAATTGACTTCTTCGACATTGCCGTTGAAATCCGTGAACGGACCATCCTTGATACGCACTTGCTCGCCCACTTCGTACAAAGTCTTGGGACGGGGCTTTTCAATACCCTCTTGCATTTGCTGCATGATCTTGTCGATTTCGCGCGCAGGAATCGGCGTCGGCTTGTTCGACTTACCACCAATAAAACCGGTGACCTTGCTGGTATTCTTGACCAAATGCCAGGTTTCGTCCGTCATTTCCATTTCAACCAGCACATAGCCCGGGAAGAAACGACGTTCGGTAACCGACTTGACACCATTCTTGACTTCGACCACTTCTTCGATCGGCACCAGGATTTGGCCAAATTTGTCTTGCATGCCGGCCCGTTCGACCCGTTCGGTCAAGGCGCGCATCACGCTTTTTTCCATGCCGGAATAAGCATGCACCACATACCAGCGCTTGTTACTGACCGGCACGCTCAGCGCTGCGCCAGCATCTGATGCCGGAACCTCGCCCGGCACATCATCTTGCACATTTTCGCTCATTATTTTTTTATACCCAGAATTACGTCGTACAACAAGAACTCCAGCAATTTATCCGTGCCCCACAGAAAGATCGCCATCACGAGCACGAAGGCAAACACGATCATCGTGATTTGCGTCGCTTCTTTACGGGTAGGCCAGACAACTTTCTTGGTTTCGCGCACAGCTTCCTTGGCGAAATTCAAGAATTCACGGCCGGTCGTCGAAGTCCACAAGATCAAAACAGAAATAGCCAAACCAGCTACGAGTGCACCTGCGCGCACCAGAGCTGGTTGTGTGCTCAGGTAATAAAACCCTACTACTCCCGCAATCGCGGCAATGACTGCCAAGGCGATCTTCATCTTGTCATTCGACGTGCTAACGGTTTGCACGGATTGATTTGACATACTTTTTTTACTTTCGGTGCCCTGCACCAGAACGGTGGCAGGGACGGAGGGCATCGAACCCCCAACCTTCGGTTTTGGAGACCGACGCTCTGCCAATTGAGCTACGTCCCTACGTAAAACTTTAGAGGAAGCCGTTATCTTACCACCTGAGACGCCCCAGGTGGTAGTCTAGAGTTCCTTACGCGATGATTTTTGCAACCACGCCGGCGCCGACGGTACGGCCGCCTTCGCGGATAGCGAAGCGCAGACCTTCTTCCATCGCGATCGGGTTGATCAGCTTGACGGTGATCGACACGTTATCGCCTGGCATGACCATTTCTTTGTCTGCTGGCAACTCGATCGAACCAGTCACGTCCGTTGTGCGGAAGTAGAACTGTGGACGATAGTTGTTGAAGAACGGTGTATGACGGCCGCCTTCATCTTTCGACAAGACATAGATCTCGCCGGTGAAATGGTTATGCGGCTTGATCGAACCCGGCTTGGCCAAGACTTGACCGCGCTGAACGTCTTCGCGCTTGGTACCGCGCAACAGCAAGCCAACGTTGTCGCCGGCCATACCTTGATCGAGCAACTTGCGGAACATTTCCACGCCGGTGCAAGTGGTTTTGACGGTATCGGTGATGCCGATGATTTCAATTTCTTCGCCGACTTTGACGATACCGCGTTCAATACGACCGGTCACAACAGTACCGCGACCCGAGATCGAGAACACGTCTTCGACTGGCATCAGGAAGGCGCCATCGATTGCGCGCTCTGGCGTAGGGATGTAGTTGTCAAGCGCATCGGCCAGACGCATGATGGCGTCAACGCCCATTTCGCCTTCAACGCCTTCCAGCGCCATACGAGCCGAACCTTTGATAATCGGTACATCGTCGCCAGGGAAGTCGTATTTCGACAACAGCTCGCGCACTTCCATTTCAACCAGTTCCAGCAATTCTGCATCGTCGACCAGGTCGCACTTGTTCAGGAACACGATGATGTATGGAACGCCAACTTGGCGGGCCAACAAGATGTGTTCGCGCGTTTGCGGCATCGGGCCATCGGCTGCGGAACATACCAGGATCGCGCCATCCATCTGCGCTGCGCCGGTAATCATGTTTTTGATGTAATCGGCATGGCCTGGGCAGTCAACGTGAGCGTAGTGACGCGCTGCGGTTTCGTACTCAACGTGGGCGGTGTTGATGGTGATACCGCGTGCTTTTTCTTCCGGTGCCGCATCGATCTGGTCGTATGCTTTGGCTTCGCCGCCGAATTTTTTAGCCAGAACAGTCGCGATAGCAGCCGTCAGCGTGGTTTTACCGTGATCGACGTGACCGATGGTGCCGACGTTGACGTGCGGCTTGGTCCGTTCGAATTTACCTTTTGCCATTTTGAACTCCTAATGATTTGATTAGATTGCTCAGGCACACGCCCGACGGTCTGCTTGAATTTGCTTCTTTACTGATTACTGCGAATTCTGGTGCCCTTGACGTGGATCGAACACGTGGCCTCTCCCTTACCAAGGGAGTGCTCTACCACTGAGCTACAAGGGCTTATCATGCGTGTGATGCTAACCGAGCATCTGAATGAAACGCTGGAGCGGGTGAAGGGAATCGAACCCTCGTCGTAAGCTTGGAAGGCTTCTGCTCTACCATTGAGCTACACCCGCGAGTATCGTTCACTTACCTGCACACAGCACTTCTTGCAAAAACTTGGTGGAGGGGGCTGGGTTCGAACCAGCGTACACATAGTGAGCAGATTTACAGTCTGCCGCCTTTAACCACTCGGCCACCCCTCCGCGAGGAACCGCAGATTTTGAAGCATTTACACACATCTGTCAACCGTTCCACGCTTGCTTATGCGTTGAAAGAAGAAGATGGCTGCTTCGGGGCGTGATTGTAACCTCGCTCCCCGATAATCTGCAAGGGCATTTGGAAAAATTGTTTTGCCCCCACAAAAAAACAAGCGCCGCGTGCCGTATTTTTATACGGCGAGATTCACGCTGCGCGGGCGCTGATACATATCGGCTGTCATCAAGTCGACCCCGCAAGACAGGCTTTCTATCCAGTCGAGGAAGCGCGCGATCATGGCCCGCCCCTGAAACGGCGCGCCATGCTGGGGCACCATCCATTCCGGGTCGACCTTACGCACCATGTCGACCCAGTAGCGGCACACCTTGTTCGACACCATATACCTGGCGTGAAAGGCGCGCATATACGGCAAGTGGGCGTCGAAATCTTGCACCGGTTCGCGCGCCAGCGCCGCCGGCATCATCGAGGCTCCCATGTCGCCCGAGAACAGGATGCGGCTCAGCGGATCGTAGAATTGCAGATTGCCTTCCGCGTGCAGGAAATGCGCGGGCAGGATTTCAAAGGTGGCGTCGCCGAAGGGCAATAGCGTGCCCTCGTCCGGCAAGGCGATGATGCGGCCTTCGGTCTTGCCTTGGGGACAGAAATGCGGCACGAAGCGCGACCAGATCCGCGAAATCAGCAGGCTGGTATCCGAACCGTTCAGCCAGCGCGGCAGGGAGGCGATGATATCGGGGTCGGCGTGTGAGGCAAATACGTATTTCAATTGTTTCGGCGGAAAATACTTGCTCATCGCAAGATACAACTCGTTATACGTCAGCACCCCGCCCGGATCGAGCAAAATGCCATTGTTGTCGTGAACGATAAGAAATTGATTGGACTGGACCGAGCTGCCGTCCTCTTCTTCCACCAGGTCGGAAAACATCAGGCAAACATGACGTCCATTGTTGAAAAGTTCGATTGGCATACATAACCCTACAATGAAGAGGGGTTATTGTAGTTGTAAAATTGCTTAGCCGCAATGCATACTCTCAGGGACTCAGGGCCAGCAACACTTGTCCCTTCAAGGCGCGTATCAGCGAGGTTTCGTCCGGCGGCACCCCTTCCGGCGCCGGATGGATGCGGTCCGCGTAAAACAAGCCCAGTTGCACCGACTGCACCACTAGCGGCAGCACGATGAAGCTGCGGGCGTCGGGCAGCAAGGCCCGGTGCCAGGATGGCAGCAGGGCACGGATCTTTTGCGCGCTGGCGTCGGCGATCATCAGGTCGGCGTCGTTTTCCATCGCCAGGTGGAACAAATCCTTGGCGCTCGGGATCGGAAACAAAAAGCCGGCCTGGCGTTCGGCCTGACGCTCGCCAAACGAGAGCCGGGCCCGGTACATGCCGCTGCGGCTATCTTTCAGGCACACAGTGGCGTAGCGAAAGCCCATGCTGCTGTACAAGGCTTCGAGCGCCGTCAAGATCAATTCATTGACCTTGGCCTGGCCGCCGGCGCGCATGCGTGTCACTTCCTGCACCCCGGCCAGCAACAGTTCGCGCGCATTGGTCGGCTTGCCGCTCGGGTGGCAAGCCTCGCGCTCTTCGTCGTCGGCGCCCATGGTGGCCAAAAGCAGCACATCGGGCAAGCCGGCACCGCCCTCTGCGGGGGCATGCTGGGCCGCCGGCTCCAGGTTCATACTTTCCAGCAAACCGCCCATTTCCTCGCGCACCATGGCAAACAGCTTGCGCAATTGCTCCCAGTCGATACCGAGCGCCACCCCATAGCGCAAGTGCAAGGCGCGCGCCTCGGGACTGTCGGCGCCCCGGCGCGCCAGCAGCTTGGCCACGTCAACGCTAAAGGACGCCACCTGGCGCATCCATTCCTGGCGGTTGACGGCCGCCTTTTGCGGCCCCGGCGGCAGAGTACTCAGCGAACGCACGATCACGTCGGGAATTTTCCATTCGCGCAAGACGGCAGCCGACAAGACGTCGAAGCTACTGCCCAGGATCATTTGCGAAGCCTGGCCCTGGGTGTGCTTGCCGTCCGCCATCAGGGCGCAGATTTCGCGAAAACGCTCGTGCTCCTGGGAGGCGATCAGGAGCGGGCCGATATTCTTGAACAGGGCGCTGATCGAGGCTTCCTCGGCGCCCTGGTAAAAGCTCAGGCGCGCCATTTCGCGCCCGACCAGGCTGGCGCACAGCGCAGTTTCCAATTCCACCCGCACGCTTTGGGCATGCTTGCTGTTCAATAAAGTGTCGACCAGCAACATGGCCAGCGCGGTGGTTTTGACATTGTTAAAACCAAGCAGGGAAATCGCGCGCGAAATGGTGGTCACCGGCGTGCCATTGGCGGTGCGGTAAGTCGGCGTGTTCGACAGGCGCAGGATTTTTTGCGTCAAGGCCACGTCCGACAACACGTAATAAGCCAGGCTCTGGGTGCCCTCGTCGTCCGACGAAGCCAGTTGCACCACCCGCGCGACCGAGGCGCCAAGCGCGAACAGGCCTTCGTCGCCACATAATTTCTGCAGCAACAAGCCGCGCACCGGGCGGTGGTCGGGGCCGGACGGGACCGCAATCGGATCTACTGCCATGAACTCTGCCTTGTGTGCGCCGCCGGCATCAGGAAGCGGCGGCCGCAGCCGGGTCTTTCCAGCGCCCGGCGCGGATATCGTATTTTTTCAGGATTTTCTGGTGCAAGCCCGACAGGGCCGGCAATTTCGGGTTGATCGGGTCGAGGCGCCGCACGGCGCCGATGAAATCGAGCGCGTACTGTCCCAGGCGTTCATCCCAGCCCGTGTTTTCCAGGCACTTCAAGACCGCCACCGCCGCGTTGAACACCACTTGCGGATTGTCGGGCAGCTTGGCGACTGCCTCGATCATCAAGTCGACGGCGGCGCGGAAATCGCCTTCCTTGGCCTTGGCGGCGCCGGCCGCCACCATGTCGGCCACCTCTTGCCGGCTTTCATGGGCCAGCGCCAGCGCCAGGTCGGCACGCCCGGCGTTTTCAAATACCGCCATCGCCTTCGACATGGCCGCGCTATTGGTGGCATTGCGCATCACTTCGCGCATCACATCGGCCGCGCCGTCTTCGCGGCCATTGTCGAGGCAATTGCGCGCCAGTTCGATCTTCAAGTCGCTCGACACGCCCGCGCTGACGCGGCAGGCGGCCAACGCGTTGTCGAGCGACTCGCCCAGACGTAGCTCGTTGCCAGTGTATTCATGCAGCATGGCCGATGAAATCGCGCTGCATAACTGGCTATTTTTTTGCCCGCCCATCGATTTGTCGAGGTCGCGGATGACGGCCGCCGCCTGCACCGGATCGCCCTTGCGCACCAGCGTCTGGACCAGCCGCGCATGGTCTTCCGGATCGCGGAATTCCGAATACTTGGCCTTGCTGACCACCAGTTTCAAGGCGCGCTCGGCGGTATCGACGTCGCCGCTGGCCAACGCCACCTCGCCCAGCTTGCGCAAGCGCCGCACCGCGTGCGGCGAAATTGCCACCGCCTCGTTCAGCGCCGCCTGGGCCTGCGGCAAATGCCCCAGCGCTTCGTGGGTACGAGCCAGCCAGTCATAGGCGTCGAGGAAATTCTTGTTGCTGGCCACTAAGGCTTCCAGCATCGCCAGCGCTTCATCGTAGCGGCCGCGCAGGAACAGGGTCTTGGCCTGGCCCAGGCGAGCCCAGCCAATCGCCTTGCTGGCGTACAGCTCGGCGTACACTTGTTCGGCCAATTCGGCCTCGCCCATCACGATATGCAACTCGGCGCGCAGGCGCAGGAAATCCGTGGCATAGCGCGGATACTGGAGCGCCCCGGCGCCGCAGGCGGCAATCGCGGCCGGCTCGTCGCCCAGTTCCAGGTATTGATAGACCGGGATGAAGGCATTGCGCTTGTCGAGCGCGCGCGCGACCCGTTCCAGCATGTTGTCGGCCGTGAATGGTTTCAGGATGTAATCGGTGGGCGCCAGTTCGACCGCGCTGACCACCTTGCCGGCATTGCCCTCGCCGGTGACCATGAAGAACATGGTCGAGGCATGCATCAGCTTGTGATGGCGCAAGTCTTCCAGCATTTGCTGGCCATCCTGGCCACCGTCGAGGTCGTATTCGCACAAGATCAAGTCGTAGGAACGCGCGCCCAGTTGCCGGATCGCCTGGCTGGAACCGGCCGCGTCGTCGATCTTCAGCAAGCCGCACTGGTTCAACATATTCTGCAAATTGGCCCGCATGCCCGGATGGGGCTCGATGATCAGCGCGGTCAAGCCCTTGAGTTGGTTCATTTCATCATGTCCGAAAAATCCGCCACCATCCTTCGGCGCGCCGCCGAATCTTGCCTCAGTGTATATGACGGCGTCGCGCAGAAAGAATAAATTTCCGCCGGCCGCAGCGCCCCCGCCCCAGCGTTATTGCCGATCGGGGTGCCAGAGCGCCGGTTCGGTGTCGATCAAATGCGCCAGCGCGGCCACTGCTTCCGGGTCGAACTGGGTGCCGCTGCGTTCCTCGATATATGCCCGCACTGCCAGATAGGGCCAGGGTTCCTTGTAGGGCCGCTCGTGCAACAAGGCGTCGAACACGTCGACCACGGCAACGATGCGGGCCGCGAGCGGGATCGCCCGCCCGGCCAGCCCGGCCGGATAGCCGGCGCCGTCGAAATGCTCATGGTGGCCGCCGGCGATCTGGGCGCCGTAACTCAGGTAACTGATGCCGTCGACCATATTCGCGGCCCGCTCCAGGATGGTCCGGCCCACTTGCGCGTGCAATTGCATCTGCGCCCGCTCGACGTCGGTGTGCAAGCCCGGCTTGAGCAAGACGCTATCCGGCGTGGCGACCTTGCCGACATCGTGCAAGATGCTGGCCAAGCCTATCATGTCGATCAATTGCGGCGTCACCTCGTCCGGATACACGCCGCGCGCCTTGAGCGTGACGGCAATCGCGGTCGACAGGGCCTGCACCCGCCGCACATGGCCGCCGGTGTCGCTGTCGCGGAATTCGGCCAGGTCGGCCAGCGCCACCACCGTCGCTTCCTGGGCCTTGCGCAACTGGCCGAACATATACAGATTGTCGAAGGCGGCGGCGATGCGCTGGCAAAACACTTCCAGCAAGTCGCGCTGGATCTGGGCCAGCGGCCACGGCGGCGTGACGGAAATGGCCAGTTCGCGGTCGCCCTCGGTGTGGATGAACAAGACATTGGCCGGGTGTTCGAATTGGCTGCGTTTTTCCTGGAAAGCCTTGTGGATAGTTGGCCACAGCGGATGGTCGGACGGCATCAGCTCGGATTCGGCCAGCGCCGCGTAGCCGCCGGTGGCCGCCACCACGGCCGGCACCCCGGTGCCGCCCTGCATCAGGCACAGCACGCCGTCGGCGCCGACGTCGAGGATCGCGCTAACCTGGTTCAGCACGCCCGAGGCGAATTCGCGCAGCGAGTGGATCTGGTACAGATTGGTGGCGCCGGCCAGGATCTTGCCCAGGCCGATACGGCTGCGTTCGAGCATCATCAGGCTCTCGTAGGCGCGCAGCGCCGAGATCACCGTGGTAAACAGCTTTTGCGTGGTCAGCTCGGTCTTGGCCTTGTAATCATTGATATCGTATTCGATGATCACGCGCTGCTCGGGCGCCTGGCCCGGCTGGCCCGTGCGCAGCACCACCCGCACGATGGAATTGTTCAAGTCGGCGCGGATGCGTTTCGCCAGGATCAGGCCGGCATCATCCGTTTCCATCACCACGTCCAGCAGCACCAGCGCGATGTCGGACGTGTCGCGCAAGATTTCGAAGGCTTCCTTGCCACTATAGGCGGAAAACAATTCCAGCTCGCGCCCCTTGAAGCTGACGTTGCGCAGCGCCAGCCGGGTCACCGCGTGCACATCGACATCGTCGTCGACAATCAGCACGCGCCACAGGCGCTGATCCGGCGCCGCCGGTCCCGTCGCTCTGGGCTCTTCCTCGTCCTCGTCAAGCAGCCAGTTCTCGTCCGTGGCGTTGGGGTCGCTCATAGCTATTCCTTAAGGATCAAAACATTGCCGCGACTGTCAGGCAATGCCAAGCATAATCATATTTTGTCAGCCTTACAACCCCCATCTTGCTTGCCCGGGGCCGGCTTGCAGAAGTGGCGACGGGCAAGCTATTTTTGCGCAAAGCGGAGGGCGCGGACTCGTAATATATTTCATACTCTGCTACTCTTTTACAATCATGCGCCGCGCCCGCCGGCACGCCGCCCAGCCGCTTTCTACAAGGATAACACCATGCAAGAGCAAGCTTCGCCGTCCGCGCTATCGGGCAAGGATATTGCCGGACAAGAATACCTGGCCTTCACCCTCGGTTCCGAGGAATACGGCATCGATATCTTGAAAGTGCAGGAAATCCGCGGCTATGAAGTGGTCACTCGCATCGCCAACGCGCCCGCTTTCATCAAGGGCGTGATCAATTTGCGCGGCATCATCATCCCGGTGGTCGACATGCGCATCAAGTTCAATCTCGGCACCCCGGTATACGACCAGTTCACCGTGGTCATCATCCTCAACCTCGGCGGACGCATTGCCGGCATGGTGGTCGACAGCGTCTCCGACGTGACCACCCTGCTGCCGGAGCAGGTCAAGCCGGCGCCGGCCCTGGGCACCGCCTTCAGCACCGAATACTTGATCGGACTGGGCATCATCGATGAGCGCATGTTGATCCTGGTCGACATCGACAAGCTGATGGCGAGTGCCGAAATGGGCTTGACCGAAACGCCGGCCAGCTGAACCCGACCCCGCCGCTCCACCCAAGAGGCTCAGCGATGAATATTTTCGATTTCAAGATCCGGACCCGCCTGCATGCCGGCTTCGGCATCCTGGTATTACTGCTGTTGCTGACGATCATGGTCAGCATCGGCCGCTTCAACACCATCGGCGCCGGCAACCGGCGCATGATCGGGCACGATTTCGTCGGCGTGGCGGCGGCCGGCACAGTGGACGCGCTGGCGCGCGAAAATGCGGCCCGCACCCTGGCCCTGTTCATCTTGCCCGACAAGGCCCAGCGCGGCGCCTTCTATGGCGTCATCGACGCCAACAAGAAAGCCATCGACGCCGCCCTGGCCACGCTGAACGGCGTGCTGACGGACGAGCGCGACAAGGCTGGCCTGGCGAAAATCCAGACCAGCCTGGCGGCCTACACCACGTCGTTCATCAAGGTGGCCGACTTGATCGAAGCGGACTCCAAGGACGAGGCGGCCAAGCTGATGAACGGCGAAACCTTCCCGGCCCTGAATGCGCTGCAAGAGGCGATCCGGCACACCGTCGAGCAACAGAAAAGCGAGATTGCCGGCGCTGGTGCGGCGGCCAGCGCCGACATTGCCTTCTCGCGCCTGCTGATCATCGGCATCGGCGTCGCCGCGCTGGCGCTGGCGGTGGCACTGTCGTTCAAGATCACCGGCTCGATCACCAGGCCACTGGACAAGGCGGTGGCGATCGCCAAGGACGTGGCGGGAGGCAACCTGAGCAGTTGCATCGATGTCGGCGCCGGCGACCATACCGAAACGGGGCAGTTGCTGCTGGCCCTCAAGCACATGAATGAAAGCTTGTCGCGCACCGTGGGCGCGGTGCGCGCCAGCACCGAGACCATCTCGACGGCATCGAACGAAATCGCGTCGGGCAACCTGGACCTGTCGGCGCGCACCGAAACCCAGGCCAGTTCGCTGGAAGAAACCGCCAGCTCGATGGAAGAATTGACCTCGACCGTCAAGCAAAACGCCGATAATGCCCGTCAAGCCAACCAATTGGTGATTTCGGCCTCGTCGGTGGCCGTGCGCGGCGGTCAGGTGGTCGCGCAAGTGGTCGGCACCATGGCGTCGATCAAGGAAAGCTCGCGCAAGATATTCGACATCATCGGCGTCATCGATGGCATCGCCTTCCAGACCAATATCCTGGCCTTGAACGCGGCCGTCGAAGCGGCCCGGGCCGGCGAACAGGGCCGTGGCTTTGCGGTGGTGGCGGGCGAAGTGCGCAATCTGGCGCAGCGTTCGGCGGCGGCCGCCAAGGAAATCAAGATCCTGATCGGCGATTCGGTGGAAAAAGTCGATGGTGGCGGCAAACTGGTCGACGAAGCCGGGCAAACCATGGAATTGATCGTCACTTCGGTCAAGCAAGTGGCCGACATCATGAGCGAAATCACGGCCGCCAGCCAAGAACAAAGCCTGGGCATCGAGCAAGTCAACCTGGCCATCAGCGAGATGGACGAGATGACCACGCAAAACGCGGCCCTGGTGGAACAGTCGGCGGCTGCCGCGCAAAGCATGCAGGATGAAGCCGGCATCTTGTCGCAATCGGTCAGCGTGTTCAAGCTGATCGACGGCGCCCAGGCGCCGCGCCCGGCCGCCAAGCCCACGCGCGCGCCCGCACCGCCCGCCCCAGCGGCCCGCGTAGCGGCCAAACCGGCCGCCGTCGCCAAGCCCAAAGCAAAGCTGAGCCACACCGAGAGCACGTCGGACTGGGAAGAATTCTAAGTAAGCGTCAGGAATTGATTGTGAATTGATGGAGAACCTAGCCGGATGCTGGGCTAGGCGCCCGTTCAACGGTGATGAAGATCAACGCTAATCAATATAAATTATTGGCGCTTGCTGAGTTTGTCGGAGTGAAAGGAAATCTTACCTGGCGGCGCCCACGCACGCTCCGTTCGGCTCGATTTTCTGGAGCCGCACTTCATAGCGGCCGAAGGCCAGTTGCTCGATGTTGAACTTGCCGCGTGCCTGGATGAACAAATAGCGCACATTCGAGTGGCGCTCCAAGTCATACAACTTGATGAAGACCGGCACCGCGTTGGCCGCGTTATCTAGCGTCAATTGCAAGTCGGCGCCCTTGTTAGCAATGGGAAATCCATCGACATAGGCCGATTGCCGCGGCCATGGCTCGCCGTTCGGTGCCACCAGCGCGCGCGACTCGCCGTCGCAATTGAAGGTCTCAGGCGCGACCGGCAGCACAATCTGCGATACCGCCACTACCTTGATGTCGGCCGATCTTTTCTGGGCCGGCTCGGGAAAATAAGGCGTGCCGACCGCCCAGCTATCGATCACCGCGTCCGCCTTGGCGTCGGCCTTGGCGTCGGCCTTGGGCGGCGCCTTGCCTTCGCCGTGCCGCTGTCCATCCGACATGGCCCAGACCGAGGCCAGCGCGGCCGGATTATTCTCGGAGTTACCCTGCATGAGCATGGCGCCGCCCCAGCCCAGGCCGAGACAGGCGGCCAGGCTGGACCACCATTTCCAGTCGCGCCAGACGCGGTAAGGCGGCGGCGGTGGCAGTGCAGATGGATCAAAACCGTCGTGGCGCTGCTTGCCCCGGTGTTCTTCCTGATGCGTGCTTTCGAGCCACTCGATTTCCCACTCCTCGGCGGCAATCCATTCATCATGCTCCTTGCGGCGTTGCGGATCGGCCAGGGTGCCATAGGCGCTGTTCAGGATGGCCATGATGCGGGCCGCCTTCTCGTCGCCCGGATTCTTGTCGGGGTGGTATTTTTGGCTCAATGCTTTATAGGCGGCACGTATGACTTCCTGCGGCGCCATGCGCGCCACTTTCAGATTGTCATAATGTGTGTGTATCTTTCCCATTGTTCCACTTTGTCGAGCAGCGCGCCGCGCCGGTTTGGTCGCGCTTAATCATGCATCATATCCGATATGGCAACTTGATTGCCAGGTGGACTTCCCCAGGTCGACCGACTGTCAGAGGCGGTGGCTGCGGTCGGCGCCAAGCAGCGCGGCTGGCAATTCCACCCCATGCCCGAGTACCAGCACCTTGAACAATTCGCCCATCTCGGCCGGCGACAGCAGTTTTTGCAAGGCATTGGCTTGCGGCAGATAAGCCAATGCCTGGGCCGGATCGGTGCGCAGCAACAATTCGCCGATGCCCGCGCCCAGCAAGAAGGCGGCTTGGTTCATATAACCGAGCACGTCGAGGCCGGCATCCTGGGCCACCAGCGCCATGGCCGTGAAATCGACATGGGCCGTGATGTCTTGCAGGCCGGGCAAATAAAACGGGTCCGCGTGCGCATGGTGACGGTAATGGCACATCAAGGTGCCGGCGGCGCGCTGGTCCAGATAATATTCATGCGCCGGAAAGCCATAGTCCAGCAAGATCGCGGCGCCCGCCTTGCCGGCCGTCAACATGCGCGCCAGCGAGCGTATGAAGCCGCAGGCGACACCGTGGAGTTCGCTGACATAGCCGACCGGCAGGCTGGCCGGGTCGGGAATCTGGGCCGTGATCTGGGCCAGCACGGCGGCATCGGCGGGCCGCTCGACCAAGACGAAACGGCCGTCGGCGACACCGACATGGAGTTCGCACCAGCCGGCCGGAGTCTTGCTGACCAGGTTGACCGGCATCGCGTCGAGTACTTCATTGGCCAGCACCACGCCATCGAAGGCGTCCGGAAAGCCGTCCAGCCACATTACTTGCGGGAAGCCCGCCAGCGCCAGCTCCTGGCGCGCGCGCAATTCGCCCGACAATTCGACGATCGCATATTGCTCGATCGGATGGCCGGCTTGCGTCAATTCGGTCAAGATATCATGCGCCAGCTTGCCGCTGCCGGCCCCGAATTCGAGGATGCGCGGCGCGCTTTGCGCCATAATAGCGCTTGCCACCCGGGCCAGGGCAGCGCCAAACAGCGGCGTGATTTCAGGCGCGGTTGTAAAATCGCCATCCTTGCCCAGTTTCGCGGCGCCGCCACTGTAATAGCCCAAGTCGGGCGCGTACAGCGCCAGTTCCATGAAACGGGTAAAGGGAATACTGCCGGGAATACCGCTGGCAAGTTTGCCTTGCCGCTCGATATCGGCGGCAATCAGGCGCTGCAGGGCGTGGGACGCGGCCAACGCGTCGCTAGTGGGTGCGGGAAGAGACATTCCGGCATTGTAGCGAATCGCGGCGTCCAGGCCCACTTTTTGCCAACATCAACATCAAGCAAATGAATATGAATCAGGAATCGAGCACGCAAGACCCCGCTACCCCCAAGGTTGCCCTCGTGACGGGCGCGGCGCGGCGCATCGGCCGCGCCATCGCGCTGGCGCTGGCGCGCGATGGCTGGGACATCGCGGTCCATTACCGCGACTCGCAAGCCGAGGCGCGGCAAGTGGTGGCCGACATCGTGGCGCTGGGCCGGCGCGCCGTGGCGCTGCGTTGCGACCTGGCCGACCAGGTCCAGGTGCGGCAATTGCTGCCGGACGCGATAGGCGCCCTCGGTGCAGTTGCTTGCGTCGTCAACAACGCTTCCCTGTTCGAGTATGACAGCGCCGTCGATTTCTCCATGGCCGGACTGGACGCCCATATGCACGCCAATCTGGCCGCGCCGATCTTGCTGGCGCAAGCGCTGCACCAGGCCACGCCGGCCGGCGCGCAAGCGGTCGTGATCAACCTGCTCGACCAAAAACTGTACAATCTCAATCCTGATTTTTTATCGTATACCTTGTCAAAGGCCGCGCTGCACACGGCAACCACCATGCTGGCCCAGGCGCTGGCGCCGACCGTGCGCGTGGTCGGCATCGCGCCCGGCATCACCATGCTGTCCGGCGCGCAGAGCGAAGCCGATTTTATCAAGGCACACCAGGCCACGCCGCTGGGCCGTTCCAGCACGCCGGACGACATCGCCGCCAGCGTGTGCTATGTGGCTGGCGCCCGCGCGCTGACCGGCACCACCCTGCTGGTCGACGGCGGCCAGCATTTGCTGTCCCTGGCGCGCGACGTGATGTTCACCGCCCAGTAAATTCACTCCTATTTCCACAAAGGTTAAAACTATGTTGTCCGCCCTGTCCCACCCCCGCCTGAGCGATTGCCGCCGCCTGTTCCTGCGCAACTATGAAGTGCTGATCAATATCGGCGTGCACGACTTCGAGAAAAAGGGCGAACAACGCGTCCTCATCAATGTCGACTTGTACATTCCGCTGGCGCTGTCGACACCGAAGGGCGACAACCTGGCCGAAGTGGTCGATTACGACTTCATGCGCGAAACCATCGCCAGGCGCATGGCGCGCGGCCACGTGCACTTGCAGGAAAGCCTGTGCGACGATGTGGTCGCGGCCATGCTGGCGCACCCCCATGTGCGCGCCGCGCGCGTCTCGACCATGAAGCCGGACGTGTATCCGGACTGCGAAGGCGTCGGCGTCGAAGTATTCCAGATCAAGGATGGCGTATGAACCAGGCAGCCACGCTGGACCCGTCGCCCGCCGCCACCGCGCGCCAGTCCGAGAAAATCGCGCTGGAAAATAATAAATTGCACAAGCGCCTGTGCCGCCTGGTCGGGCAAGCGATCGGCGACTTCAATATGATAGAAGAAGGCGACAAGGTGATGGTCTGCCTGTCCGGCGGCAAGGATAGCTATGCCTTGCTCGACATCCTGATGACGCTACGCGAACGGGCCCCGATCAATTTCGAGATCATCGCCGTCAACCTGGACCAGAAGCAACCGAATTTCCCGGCCGATATACTGCCAGCCTATCTGAGCAAGCTGGGCGTGGCTTTCCACATCGAAAACCAGGATACCTACAGCATCGTCAAGCGTCTGATCCCGGAAGGCAAGACCACCTGCTCGCTGTGCTCGCGGCTACGGCGCGGCATCTTGTACCGCGTGGCCGACGAGCTGGGCGCGACCAAGATCGCGCTCGGCCACCACCGCGACGATATCCTGGAAACCTTCTTCCTGAATATGTTTTTCGGCGGAAAATTGAAAGCCATGCCGGCCAAGCTGCAGTCGGACGACGGCAAGCACATCGTGATACGGCCGATGGCGTACGTGAAAGAAGCCGACAGCGAGCGTTACGCCGAAGTCAAGGGTTTCCCCATCATCCCCTGCGACTTGTGCGGCTCGCAGGAAAACCTGCAGCGCAAGCAAATCAAGAACTTGATGCGCGAATGGGACAAGAAATTCCCGGGCCGGGTCGACAGCATCTTCTCGGCGCTGTCGAACGTGGCGCCGTCGCACCTGATGGACCGCGCGCTGTTCGGCTTTGCCGACTTGAAGACCGATGGCCTGCCCAATCCGCTGGGCGATATCGCCTTCGACGACGAACCGTGCTCGACGCCCGCCACCTTGCCCGGCACGATCACGCTGCAATCGGTCTAAGCTCGTCAACGACGGCCGCCTCAGGCGGGAGGCAATTCAATCCAGAATTGGCTGCCGACGCCAGGTTCGCTGCTGGCGCCGATCGCGCCGCCCATCAGTTCGACCAGGCGCCGGGTCACCACCAGGCCGATGCCGCTGCCTTCCTCGGGGCCGTTTTCCTGGCCCAGGCGGTTGAACGGCTGGAACAGCGCCTCCAGTTGCTCCGGACGCAGCCCGGCGCCGTTGTCATCGACGCAGACGCGGATCGCACCGGCCCCGTCGCAGGCGCAGGAAATCGCGACGGAACCCATTTCGCGGTTATATTTGACGGCATTCGACAGCAGATTCAGCAGAATTTGCTTGAGGCGGGTGCGGTCGGCCAGCACGGTCAGCGCATCCGGCGCAGGACCGGCCAGCCGTACCCCGCGCTGCTCGCACAAGGGTTCCATCAAGGCCATGCATTCGGCGATCAATTCAGGCAGCGCCACCGCCTCCAGATACAATTCCATGGTGCCTGATTCGACCTTGGCCAGGTCGAGAATTTCATTGATCAGGGTAAGTAAGTGTTTCGAGGACTTCAAGATATGGGCCGCGAATTCCTTTTTTTGTGCCGCCGTCGAAGGTAGCGTGCTCGAACTCAGGATGTGGGAAAAGCCGAGGATGGCATTGAGCGGGGTGCGCAATTCGTGGCTCATGCTGGAAATGAAGGACGACTTGGCGCGGTTCGCCAATTCCGCCTTCGACTTGGCCAGGTCCAGTTCGCGGTTGGCCGCCGCCAGTTCGGCCGCGCGTTCGCGCAAACTTTGTTCGACCAGCGCCTTTTCGTTGCGCAATTGACGCACTGCCAGCGCGCCCTTGAGAATCGGCAGCATCGTACTCAGCTTGAAGGGTTTGAGGATATAGTCGAGTGCGCCTTCTTGCATCGCCTCGACGGCGCTGGAAATGGTGCCGGCGCCGGTCATGATCAGGCAAGCGAGCTGAGGGTCCAGCAAGCGCGCCGCCTGCAGTACGGCAATCCCGTCCATGCCGGGCATCATCAGGTCGGTCAGCAGCAAGTCGAAGCGGCTTTCGCGCAGACAAGCCAGCGCCGCCTCGCCCGCCGTGAAGCCGACGCTCTGGTAACCATAGTCGCGCAAGGTGTCGCACAGCGCCCGCATGTGCGCCGCTTCGTCGTCGACGACCAGGATGCGGATGGCGGATGGCTCGGATGCAGTCATGCGGTCCTCAATTGATTGCGCTGCCGACATCGGCCAGCGCCGCGCGCAACTCGCGCAATTTGGGCGGCTTGTTGAGAACATGGTCAACATGGTCCGGCACCGCCCCATCTTCCAGCAACTGGGTGCCCCAGCCGGTCAGCAAGATCACCGGCGTAGCGGGCGCGCCGCGCTTGATTGCCAGTGCCACCTTGCGCCCGTCGACATAGGGCATGCCCAGGTCGGTGATGACGGCCGCAAACGGCTTGCCGCCCGCTTGCGCCGCGTCGAACGTTTCTATGCCCTGCTGGCCGCCGCTGGCCGTGGTCACCGCGTGGCCGTCGGTTTCCAGGATATTGCACAGGGACTTCAGCAAGACCGGATCGTCGTCGATCACCAGCAGGCGCAACCTGGCCGGCATGGTATAGGCGGTGGCCGCCGGCGCCGCTTCGGCCTGGCCTTGCTGGGCCGGCGGGAACAACAGCCGCATCACCGTGCCGGCGCCGCTCCAGCTATCGATTTCTATCGTGCCACGGTGGCGCTGCATCACGCCATACACCATGGCCAGGCCCAGCCCTGTGCCACGCTCGCCCTTGGTGCTGAAGAACGGTTCCAGGCAGCGGCGCCGGATCTCCTCACTCATGCCGGTGCCGGTATCAGCCACTTCCACGCAGATCTGGCGCCCCGGCGCGGCGTCGCCCAACACGCGGGTGCGCAAGGTCAGCACGCCGCCCTCGGGCATGGCGTCGACGGCATTGAAGACCAGATTGATCAGCGCTTCGCGGATTTCGCTCTCGATGCCCATCACCAGCGGCAAGGCCGGCGCCAGCGCCGCCGCCAATTCGATCATGATGCCGTTTTGCTGCGGCATGTCATGCCAGCGGGCGCGGGTCAGGTCGACGATTTGCTGCACCAAAAGGTTCAAGTGCACCGGCGTCTGCGTGGTCTGCGGTTCTTGCGGCCGGTAGAATTCGCGCATCCGCGCCACGGTCTCGGACACATCCTCGATCGCACGCTGTATCGTTTCCAGGTAATTGCGGGCGCGCGCGCTCAGCGCCGGTTCCGTTTCCAGCAACGACTCGGTGTACAGCGCCACCGGTGAAATGGCATTGTTGATGTCGTGTGCGATACCACTGGCCATTTGCCCGAGCGCACGCAAGCGTTCTTGCTGCAGCACGATCTGCTGGGTGCGCCGCACTTCATCATAGGATTGCTGCAACGCCGAATGCAATTTTGCCTGATGCGCGGCCAGCGCCACATGCTCGCTGAGCTGGCGCATGAATTCGCAGTCGCCGCTGCCGAAGCTGGCCACTTCCTTGCGCGCCGTCACCAGCACTCCAAAGACGGTGCTCTCGACCAGCAGCGGCGCCACCACCAGCGCGCGCAACTGGCCGCGCGCCAGGCGCTGCGCGAACGGAAATGCCACGGCGCTGACATCGGGCTCGTAGACCAGCTCGCCGCGCACGCAGCGCGACAAGCCATTGCGGTCGATGCCGATCCGGCTTTGCTCGGTCATCGCCAGTTCCAGCGCCAGGGCGGCGCTGCGCACGCCGACGCAAGTGACGGTCAACATTTCAGCTTGCGTGTCGTACAGGCAGATGCAACAGAAATCAATCGGCAAGCTATCTTCCAGATTGCGTATCACCACTTGCAACATGCTTTTCAAGTCCAACCGCGCGCCGATCGCGCGCGTGATGCGGTTCAACAAGTCAAGCCGGCTGAGCTGGGTTTCCAGCGTGTGGGCGGCGCGTTTGCGCTCGGTGATATCGCGCAAGAAACCGGCAAACACGGGCGCGCCCGGGCCGGGCATGCGGTTAATGCTCAGCTCAAGCTCGACTTGCGCGCCATCGGCCCGCAAGCCGACGATTTCAATCCGCTTGCCGATCACCGCCGTCTGGCCACTGTCGAGGTAGCGCGCCATGCCCTGCCGGTGGCGCTCGCGCATGGCCGCCGGAATGATGACTGTGGCCAGCTCCTGGCCGATCACGTCCTCGCGGCGCTGCTCGAAGATGCGCTCGGCGGCCGGATTGAAGTCGGTGATGCGGCCCGCGTGGTCCATCGTGATGATGGCGTCGAGCGCCGTGTCGAAGATCGCGCGGGCTTGCTCGTGGCTGTCGCGCAGCGCCGCCTCGACTTGCAAGCGCTCGGCGACCTGGGCCAGCAAGGAACGGTTGGCTTGTTCCAGCTGGCTGGTGCGCTCGGAAACGCGCTGCTCCAGAATCAGGTTGAGTTGGGCCAGCGCGCGCTCGGCGCGCAACCTTTCTTGCATATCGGTGGCGGCGTGGCGCATCAGCGAAAACAGCAGCGTCAGGTAGGCGGCAACGATCAACAGGTGGGCCACCAGCGCCGGCGTATCGGCCGTCTCGCTCGAATACAACATCGGCAAGTGGCCCAGCGCCAGCACGACGGCCATCAGCGCCAGCGAAGGCAGCAAGCGGTCTTGCGCGCGCCGCCGCCAGCAACTGCCCGCCACCAGCAACCAGAGTGCGGGCACCAGCAACAGCGTGGGACGGGTAACGCCGAGCCAGACCGGCGCGGTATAGCGCGGCAGCAAGACAAATGCGGGCAGCATCGCCGTGCCCGACAGCAGCAAGACCAGGGCCAGGCGCGGCAACGGCAAGGGGCGCGGCAACCACAGCGCGCAGCCTATGCCGACCGGCAAGATATAACTGGCCGGCGGCCAAGTGGCCGGACGCGACCAGTCCTGCGACGCGGCGATCGGGGCTAGCACGCCGAACCACTCGACTTCCACGATCGCATGCATGAATTGAAACAGGCAAGAGACGCCGAAGCTGACCGCGATCGGCCTGAGCAGCGGACGTTCGGCGCCGCTGCCCATATCCCATAACAGCAAGGCCAGCACGCCGGCGGCGAGGAAGATGCCGGTATTCAGGATGGCGTGAAAGAAGGGATAAATATGGTAGCCGATGGGAAATAGCAACAGGGCCACCAGACTGAAGCCGCCCACCACGACGGCGCTTGAGCCGGACAGGTTGAGCCGCCCGCCCGGCTCAAGCATGGGACGCCCCATGTCTGCGCGCGGACAGACTGCTTCGGTTTGCTCGGTGCAGCGACATGTCCACCCCCTTATCGTACGACAGCAGGCTTGCTCGAACCGGTGTTGGTGTCCCATTAAATATTTCACAACAATTTTCGATTATAAGCTTTTTTTGCGGGGAATCCAGCAAATCTGGACTTGGGCTGCGCAATTGCAAAGGACTGCGCTTTACGGCAATATTGCCCTCTTTCCACCCTCCGGGAGCAGCGCATGTCACGCGCCGAACGACTGTTGCAACTGATGCAAACGCTACGTCGCCACCAATTTCCCGTCAGCGGCGCCACGCTGGCGCGCGAACTGGACATCAGCCTGCGCACCGTGTACCGCGACATCGCCTCGCTGCAGGCGCAGGGCGCACGCATTGCCGCCGAACCTGGCCTCGGTTACCTGCTGCAACCGGGTTTCGTATTGCCACCGCTGATGTTTTCCGAGGAAGAAATCGATGCCCTGGTGCTGGGCACGCGCTGGGTGGTCGGCCATGCCGACCGGCGCCTGGGCCAGGCGGCCCGCAATCTGCTGGCCAAGGTGGCCGCCGTGCTGCCGGCGGAATTGCGCCACGAACTGGAAGCGTCGGCGCTGCTGGTGGGTGCGGCGCCGCCGGCCGCGGCCGGCGACCTTGAACTGGCGCACATGCGCTCCGCCATCCGCGCCGAGCGCAAGCTCGACATCATTTACCGCGACCCGCGCGGACTCGAGTCGCGCCGCACCATCTGGCCGTTCGCGCTGGGCTTTTTCGAGCAAGCGCGGGTACTGGCCGCCTGGTGCGAATTGCGCCAGCAATTCCGCCACTTCCGCGCCGACCGCATCGTCAGCCTGACGCTCACGCCGGAACGCTATCCGCGCCGCCGCCAGGCCTTGCTGAAAGAATGGCGCGAGAAGGAAGGCATTGCCAGCGGCAGCGAGCGCGCCTGACGATAGCGTGCTGACAGAATCTGACAGTGGTGACTCGTATGCTGTGATGCAGGCGATTGGCGCCCTTTCACCGGAGAAGCACTATGTCAAATCCAAACTTCATCATCTTGTATGTCGATCATCCAGCGGCCAGCGCGGTCTTTTACGCCGACTTGCTGGGCCGTCCCGCGATAGAAGAATCGGCCACCTTCGCGCTGTTCGCGCTGGAATCGGGCGTGATGCTGGGCCTGTGGTCGAAGCACACGGTGCAGCCCGCCCCCGGCGCGGCCGGCGGCGGCGCCGAATTGGCGTTCTCGGTCGACGGCAAGGCTGCCGTCGACGCCCTGCACGCCAGTTGGACCGATAAGAAACTGGCAATGCTGCAGGCGCCGGTCGAGCTGGACTTCGGCTACACCTTTGTCGCCATCGATCCGGACGGCCACCGCTTGCGCGTGTTCGCCGCCGGATAAACGCGATTAGGAACCGAAATGGTAATTCAATTCCAGCCAGCCCTGCCGTCCCACCGGGCTATAGCTGCCGACCGGATAATTCGGCCAGCCGCCGCTGCTATCGCTCTTGATCGTGTTCATCAGGTTGTTGACGATCAGCGATAGCGTGGTCCGGGAATCGATCTGGTACACGGCGCTGAAATTGGCAATCGTGGTCGGCGTCAAATACGCCGTCTGGGCCTGGTTCGGAATCTTGCCGTAGCGGGTGGCAAACAGGGTATTGTTCCACGCGCCGCGACTCCAGCTGAGGCTGACGTTGAGCTTGTCCGGCCAGTCCGAATTGTCGAGGGAATGCAACTCATCCTTCAAGGCGTCGGCTGCGAATTGCCGCGATTTCTTGCTGAGCACTTTGGCGTAATTTGCCTTCCAGACGAAATCGCCATACGCCGCGGTCGGCAGCCGATACCTCAGGCTGAGGTCGATCCCGCCGCTGCTTTCAGAGGCGGCGTTGATCGGGTTGACCCGGATTTCCTTGATTTCATTCGGCTTGTTCAAGGCATTGACCGGGTAGCGCGTGATGCGGCTGAGGGTATCGACGCAACTGGCCGAGTTGATGTCGAGCCGGTGCATGCGGCAAGCCGCTTCATCGCGCAAGAGCTGGTCGGGGTCCAGATTGGTGATCAGGCCGTCGATCTTGATATTCCAATAGTCGAGCGACACATCGAAATTGGCGCTGGGCGACCATACCACGCCTGCGCCGAACGATTTACCTTGTTCCGATTTCAAATCCTTGCTGCCGATTTGCACATAGTCGGCCCCGGGCGACACATTAGCGTAGTCGCAATTCTCGAGCGCCTGGCCCGCCAGTTCGCAGCGATAATTGTCCGTCGTCGAGGCGAAATAGCCGGTGTCGCGCGCCTTGTAAATGTAATTCATGTCCGGCGCGCGAAAACTGGTGGCGTAGTTGCCGCGCACCAGCAGCGCCTTGGCGGGACGAATTTCCAGCCCCGCGTTATAGGTGAATTTTCCATCGCTGCGGTCGGCAAAATTGTAGCGGTCATAGCGCCCGGCCAGCGTCGCGCTGACTTCCTTCAGCAGCGGCAGGCTCAGTTCCGCGCCCAAAGCGTAACGGTCGCGCGTGCCGGCTGCGTCGGCCGTCTTGCTCACGGTATTGAACGCCCCTTGATTGATCAGCGGATCGGATTGTTCGCGAAAACCCTGGCGCGCCGCCTCGACCACCGTGGCCACCTTGGCCGCCCCGGCCGGCAACTGGAACGCGTCGCCATTGGCGACCAGGCTCAGGGTATTGGTCCAGGATCTGTTCTCGCCATTGGAAGCGCCCGTGATGCCGTCGAACTCGGCCGGCGTCAAGCGCTGGTTCAGGCGCCCCGGGTCCGGCGCGTAGATCGCGATGCCGTCGCCGTCGACGCCCAGTTTCGGCCCCAGGAAGAAACTGTCGATATTGCTCAAGGCGCGCGGCGTGTGGCTCTTGCTGCGGTAGACGGAAGCGTTATATGCTGCCTCGTAATTCCACTCGGTGCCGGGCAGGCGCCCTTTCACACCCAGGGAAACGGCCACGGCAAGATCGTCCCAACTGCGGTTATAGCGGCTTTTTCCGCCAATTTCTTCCGGCGAAATATACTTGTTCCAGGCTTCATAGGCGCCGCTGTTGCGGTTCCAAAAATATCCATTATTGGTCGACGATGAAGTCCAGGACGGGCCGCGCGTATTATTTTCGGTCGAATTCTGGCCGATCAGGACATCGGAAAAAAAGCTGGTCTCGGCGCTGAGCTCGTAATTGGCACTGCCAAAGAAATTCTGGCTTTGATTCTTGGTCTGGGTGGTCCAGTAAGTCGCGCCGGCTCTGGGACTGGCGCAATAACTGCCTTTCTTGGCGCTGTACTGGATAACGCTATTGTCGAAGGCATCGCCGAGATTGGCGCAAGCGTCGCCTGGGTCCAGGTAATTGCCGCTGACAATATCCTTGCGACCCAGCACCGAGGTCGGCAAGCCCGACTTGCTATCCATGAAATCGCGCTGGCTGGCCCACAAGGGCGAACGCTCGCTCAGCTCCAGGCTGAACAGGGTGTTGAGCTTGCCGAAGCTGCCGCCGCCCGTCACTTGCACGCGCTTGTCGCCGCCCCCACCGCGGGTAGTGTCGCCCACCTTCAGGTTGACGTCGACGCCCTCGGCCTGCTTTTTCAAGATGATGTTGATCACGCCGGCAATCGCGTCGGAACCATACACGGCGGAAGCGCCGCCATTCAAGATTTCGATCCGCTCGACGACGCTGGACGGAATATTGGCCAGGTTGGTGAAATTCACCGCGCCGTCATAGGCCGACGGGAAGTCGGCCAGGCGCCGGCCATTCAGCAAAATCAGCGTATGGTTCGGCCCCAGGCCGCGCAGGCTGATGGCGTTCGCCGATGGCGTGAAGGTATTGCCGAAATCGGCGCCCTGGGTGAAGCCGCTGTTTTGCACTTGATTGCTCAAGGCATCGAACACGTTCTTGTAACCTTGCCGGGTAATCTCGGCGCCCGTGATGACCGTCACCGCCGATGGCCCCTCCAGACTGGCGCGCGGAATGCGCGAACCGGTGATCAGCACCGCCTGGCCGGGTTGATCGGCGGGCACTGTTTGCGCTTGCGCTTGCGCTTGCGCTTGCCATGGATAAACGCTCAAGGCGGCGAAGATGGCGGCGACTAGCGGCTTCAACTCCAGTTTCGTGGATTTCATTAATTTTCTCGTAATTATAAAATAATTACAAGATATCAAGAATTGCATGATTTGCGAAGGAATGAATTCGCGTTTTCTTATGCGCTTGGCGAAAAAATGGCGCCCGCTTGGGCGCCATTCGTGTTGCAACGGTGTTGCGATGGCTTGCTAGGCGGCGCGGGGAGCGCTACCGGTCGGCGCGGCCGGGGTATTGAAAGCGGCAATCAGCGCCGCCTCTTTTTCCTTGGCCGCCTTCAAATGACGCTCCTTCACATGGCCATAGCCACGGATATCTTCCGGGATGCTGGCAATGGCCACCGCTTGCGCCAGATTCTCCGGCGTCAGTTTGGCCAGCAAGGCGCCCACGCCGTGACGGTATTCGGCGATCAAGGCGCGTTCCATCTTGCGCTCGGCCGTGTAGCCGAAAATGTCAAGCCTGGTGCCGCGCAAGCCCTTCAACTTGGCCAGCACGCCGAAAGCCTTCATCATCCACGGTCCGAATTCCTGCTTGATCAAGTGACCTTGGGCATCATGCTTGGCCAGCAGCGGCGGCGCCAGGTGGAACTTGATGCTGATGTCGCCCTCGAACATGGCGGCGATTTTCGCCTTGAACACGCCATCGGTATACAGGCGCGCCACTTCGTACTCGTCCTTGTAAGCCATCAGCTTGTAGAAGTAACGCGCCACAGCTTCGGCCAGGCGGGTGCCCTTGCCCAGCGCCGCTTCGGCGGCCCGCACTTGCTCGACGAAAGCCTTGTACTGTTGCGCGTAGGCGGCATCCTGGTAAGCGCTCAGCAATTCGACGCGCTTGTTGATGAGCTCGTCCAAGCTCTGGCTGCGCTTGAATTCGATCACTTTCGACGGCGTGGTCAGCTTGATCACGGCGCTGGCATCGTGCGCGGCCGCGCGGCCCCAATTGAAGGCGGTCTTGTTGAAGCCCACCGACACATTGTTCAAGTCGATGGCTTTCATGATGGCCGCTTCGCTCAAAGGCACGCGGCCTTTTTGCCAGGCATAGCCGAGCATGAACATATTGGTCGCGATCGAGTCGCCCATCAGCGCGGTGGCGATCTGGCCGGCGTCGATGAAGTCGACCCGTTCGGCGCCGCAAGCCTTCTGGATTTCCTGCTGCGACGAGGCGCCCGGGAATTGCCAATCCGGATTCTTGACGAAGGCGGCCGTCGAGGAACCGGTCGAATTGATCATCGCGTAAGTGCGGCCCTCGCCCATGCGCGAGAGCGCGTCGCGGCTGGCGGTGACGATCAAGTCGCAACCGATCACCAGGTCGGCCGCGCCGGTGCCGACGCGGGTCGAATGGATATCTTCCTGGCGGTCCGCCAGGCGCACATGCGACATCACCGGGCCGCCTTTTTGGGCCAGCCCGCTCATGTCGAGCACCGAGCAACCCTTGCCTTCGACGTGGGCCGCCATGGCCAGGATCTGGCCGACGGTGACCACGCCGGTGCCGCCGATGCCGGTCACGAGGATGCCGAACGGTTCGGCCGTGGAGGGAATCTGCGGCGTCGGCAAGACCGGCATCGCACTATCGCCGGCGGCCGCTTTCTTCGGCTTCTTCAAGGCTCCGCCCTCGACCGTGACAAAGCTCGGGCAAAAACCGGTGACGCAGGAAAAGTCCTTATTGCATGAAGATTGGTTGATCTGGCGCTTGCGCCCCAGTTCCGTTTCCAGCGGTTCCACCGACAGGCAATTCGATTGCACGCTGCAATCGCCGCACCCTTCGCAAACGGCTTCGTTGATGACTGCGCGCTTGGCCGGGTCCGGGTATTCATTGCGCTTCCGGCGACGCCGCTTTTCGGAGGCACACGTCTGATCGTAAATCATGGCCGACACGCCGGGCTGGTCGCGCAACTCGCGCTGCACCGCGTCCAGCTCGGAACGGTGGCGCACCGTGACGCCTTCGGCCCAGGCATAATCGGCCGGGTATTTTTCCGGCTCGTCGGTGACGACGATGATGGGCGTGACGCCTTCGGCCGCGATCTGGCGCGAAATGATGGCCGGCGACAGCGGGCCGTCGAATTCCTGGCCGCCCGTCATCGCGACGGCGTCATTGAACAGGATCTTGTAGGTGATGTTGACCTTGGCCGATACGGCCGCCCGGATCGCCAGGATGCCGGAGTGGAAATAAGTGCCGTCGCCGAGATTGGTGAAGACATGCTTCTCGTTGGTGAACGGGGCTTGGCCGACCCAGGTCACGCCTTCCGCACCCATGTGGGTGAAGGTCGAGGTTTCGCGATCCATCCACAGCACCATGTAATGGCAGCCGATGCCGGCCAGGGCGCGCGAACCTTCCGGCACCTTGGTCGAGGTATTGTGCGGGCAGCCCGAGCAAAAATACGGGGTCCGGTCGCGGCTCGGGTCGGGCTTGGTGCTAATCGTCTTGAGCACGTTTTCCTTCGCTTCCAGGAAGGCGATGCGCTCCTTGACGCGCTGCTCGACCGGATGCCCGGCGTAATAACGCGAGATGCGGCTGGCGATGGCGCGCGCGATCAGGGCCGGATTCAATTCATAGGTGGCCGGCAGCAGCCAGTCGCCGTGGCCAGTACGGTGCTCATTGCTCCACTCGCCGGTATCGTCGAACTTGCCGACCACGCGCGGGCGCTCGCCATCCTTCAGGTTGTACAGCTCTTCCTTGAGCGCGTATTCGAGGATCTGGCGCTTTTCCTCGACCACCAGAATTTCGTCCAGGCCTTTGGCGAATTGGTGCACGCCATCCGATTCCAGCGGCCAGGTCATGCCGATCTTGTACAGGCGGATGCCGATGTCGGACGCCACTTGCTCGTCGATGCCGAGGTCGGCCAGGGCCTGGCGCGTGTCGAGGTAGGATTTGCCGGCCGTGATGATGCCGATGCGCGCCTTCGGACTATCCCAGATGATCTTATTGAGCTTGTTGGCGCGCGCATAGGCCAGCGCGGCATACCATTTATAGCTGTTCATCCGTACTTCCATGTCGAGCACGGTGTCCGGCCAGCGGATATTCAAGCCGCCGGGCGGCAATTCGAAGTCCTCCGGCATGACGATCTGGACCCGGTCCGGGTCGAAGTCGACGGCGGCGCCCGATTCGATGATATCGGTGACGCACTTCATCGACACCCACAGGCCCGTGTAGCGGCTCATGGCCCAGGCGTGCAAACCGTAATCGATGTATTCCTGCACCGAGGAGGGATACAGCACCGGAATGCCGCAAGCGTTCAGGATATGGTCGCTCTGGTGCGCCGTCGACGACGATTTGGCCGCGTGGTCGTCGCCGGCCAGCACCAGCACGCCGCCATGCTTGGCGCTGCCGGCATTGTTGGCGTGCTTGAAGACGTCGCCGCAGCGGTCGACGCCGGGCCCCTTGCCGTACCACATGCCGAACACGCCGTCGTACTTGGCGTCCTGGAACAGATTGGTTTGCTGGGTGCCCCACACGGCCGTCGCCGCCAGATCCTCGTTCAAGCCGGGATGGAATTTGACGTGGTGCTCGTCGAGGTATTTCTTGGCTTTCACGGCCGTCATGTCGACGCTGGTCACGGGCGAGCCGCGGTAACCGGTGATATAGCCGGCTGTGTTCAAGCCGGCCTTCAGGTCGCGCTCGCGCTGCAGCATCGGCAGGCGTATCAAGGCCTGGGTGCCGGTCATGAAGGCGCGGCCACGCTCGAGCGTGTATTTATCGTTGAGCGAAATCTCGTTCGACGGCTGGCCTGGCTCTAGCTGGGAGCCTTTAATTGGTGCATTCATTACTTGTCTCCATTATTCTCTTTGCATTACGCGCAAGCCGGGTAAAACCTTACGCGCGCGAACCGGCGAGCCTCGTGGGCGAACCGGCGCGAAAAAATGACTGCTTTTTATAGGGTAGCACAAAGCTTGCGCGCCTTTCTGGGCGACGCTGCAAGCCATTGTCCGTTTACGCCACCGTGGTATCCTTCAACACGCCGCGCTTGATCTGGTCCAGCTCGATCGATTCGAATAAGGCGCGGAAATTGCCTTCGCCGAAACCCTGGTCGCCCTTGCGCTGGATGACCTCGAAGAAAATCGGCCCGATCACCGTTTGCGTGAAAATTTGCAACAACAACTCGCGTTCCGTTTCCGTGCTGTGGCCATCGACCAGAATGCGCAGGCGGCGCAATTCGTCGAGGTTTTCGCCATGGCCCGGCAGGCGGCGGTTGATCAATTCATAGTAAGTCTCAATGGTATCCTGGAATACGATACCGGCATCGCGCATCACTTGCACCGAATGGTAAATGTCGTCGGTGCCGAGCGCGATATGCTGGATGCCTTCGCCATGGTATTGGTCGAGGTATTCGGCGATTTGCGACTTGTCGTCCGACGATTCATTGATCGGGATGCGGATCTTGCCGCACGGCGAAGTCATCGCCTTCGATTTCAGGCCGGTCAACTTGCCTTCGATGTCGAAATAGCGCACTTCGCGGAAATTGAACAGGTTCTCGTAAAACTCGGCCCATTCCTTCATGCGGCCGCGGTGCACATTGTGAGTCAAATGGTCGATATACGTGAGGCCATTGCCGACCGGGTTCGCCACCGCGCCCGGAATGGCGACGAAATCGACGTCATAGATGCTGATGTCGCCAATCGCGCCCGGCACCAGGCCGCCTTCCTGGCCAGCGCCCTTGCCGCGCCAGCGGTCGACGAAGTAAATCAGGGAATCGCCGACGCCCTTGATGGCCGGGATATTCAATTCCATCGGGCCATTCTTGTTATCGAAGCCCCAGGCGCCCAGTTCCAGCGCGCGCTTGTAGACATACGCGGCATCGTCGACGCGGATCGCGATGGCGCACACGGACGGGCCGTGGTGGCGCGCGAAGCGCTGCGCGAACGAATCCTGCTCGGCATTGATGATGAAGTTGATCTCGCCCTGACGGTACAGGGTCACGTCCTTGTGGCGGTGCCGCGCGATGGCGGTAAAGCCCATGCTCTCGAACAGCGCGCCCAGCGCTTTCGGGTCTGGCGCCGCGTACTCGACAAATTCGAAACCGTCGGTACCCATCGGGTTATCCCAAGTCTGAAACTTCATGTCTGAACTCCTCCAATAATTAGCGCACAGTATAGTCCCGCAGGTGCGGCATTAAATGCCAAAGAGTCCCCCCGGCCACGCAATTTGCGCAATAATATTGCGTCTACTATGCCCCTTCGAGAAATACATGACCAAGATTACGCTGGATAAAACCGACCGCAAGATTCTGTCGATTTTGCAGGCCGACGGCCGCCTGTCGAACCAGGACCTGGCCGAGCAAGTGAGCCTGTCGCCGTCGCCTTGCCTGCGCCGCATCAAGCGCCTGGAAGACGCGGGCGTGATCCGCCAGTATGTGGCGCTGCTGGACCCGGACAAGCTCGGCCTAGGACTGCTGGCCTATGTCAATGTACGCCTGGAAAAGCACAGCGAGGCTGGCGCGCAAAGCAATGCCCGCGCCCTGACGCTGACGCCGGCCACCTCGCCGCGGGCCGACTTCGCGGTCTCGGTCGAGCAGTGGCCGGAAGTGGTGGCTTGCTATGCCATGACGGGGGAAATGGATTATCTGTTGCGGGTCCACGTGGAGGATATGGAACATTTCTCGCGCTTCATGATGGCGACGCTGCTGCGCCATCCGGCCGTGCTGGACGTGAAATCGAGCTTCGCCCTGCAGCGCATCAAGGACACCACCGCGCTGCCGCTGGTCTGACTGCCGGCCTAGCTTAAGGCTGCTTGCGCCGGTGCAACCATTTGACGGCGGCACGGGCATTGGCCTTGAGCGTGTAGTCGAGCGTGGCGAATTGCTCCTCGACGGCTTCTTGCAGCACGCTGGCAGGATTGGGCGGCGGCAATTGCAGGTAGGCGTCCGCTTCGCCATAGTCGCGCAAGATTTTCATGCCGGCCTTCTTGGCGATATGCATCATGGTCTGGTTCGAGGACAGGCAATGCATATACAGGGTATCGACATCATTGTTGCGGCAATGGATGGCGGCCCGTTCAAACATTTTCGAGCCTATGCCCATGCCGCGCGTCGAGCGCGCCACCGAGACGCCGAATTCGGCCACCCTGTCCTTGCTCGTGACGGCATTCCGGGCCGGCGACTTTTCCTTGGGCGCGAAGGCCAGGTGGCCGACCGCAACCAGTTGGAACACGCGGTTATACACGCCATACACGATATCGCGCGTGAAATCGATCCGGTTGACGTAGGCGGCCACCAATTCATCGGGCAACTGGCTACCGAAGCGCAGCAGGCGGTCGCTCTTTTCCAGCGCCAGGAAATGCTTCACCATGCGACGCCGGTCGCGCTCATACAATTGCTTGACCAGTACGGTCGGGCGCGCCCTGCGGGTCGCGTCCAGCCAACCCTTGAAGGGATTGCGAAACAATTTAGGTAAGGCCATGGTCCACTCCCGAGCCGCTGGCGGCTTATTGTGCAGCGCAGCATCGAAGCTATTGTATACCATCAATTTGCGTCGTTTCGAATTTTCATTCCAGGCCGGCGCCAGGCGCGGCGCGCCGTCAGTCGGCTTGCGGCATGTCTGGCGCCGCCAGGGTGCGCACCGCGTTCACGCGCGCCGCGTGCACCGCTTCGGCGATCCCGGCCGGGCGCTGCGCGTGGCGCTGGGCCACCGCGCCGGCATCCACGGCGCGCGCCGCCGCCAGCGCCGCCAGCAGATGCGCCGCCTGCGGAAAAGGCTTATTGCGGAAACCGTCGGCGGCCCCGCCCCGGCCGCGGAAATCGCATTCGGTGGCCAGCAGCATGTGCTCGAAGCGTTGCGGCTTGCGGAAAGCGTCGCAGCGCTCGAACAGGGTGACCATGGTGTTCGGGCGCAGGCTCAAGGCACGCCCGATATTGCCATGCTCGCGCGCCGTCATCACGGCCAGTTGGCGGCACTCGTTCGGCACTTTCAGCCGCTGGCATAATTGCTCGATCAGCGCCACGCCCATGCCCTCGTGGCCGTGATGGCTGGGCCACAGCGCGGCCGGCGTCACGCCCTTGCCGAGGTCGTGCATCAGGGCGGCAAAGCGCAGCGGCAAGTCGAAACCGCGTTCGGCCGCGTAATCGAGCACCAGCATCATGTGGGCGCCGGTGTCGATTTCCGGGTGGTGCAGGGGCGGCTGCGGCACGCCCCACAAGGCGTCCAGCTCGGGCATGATGCGCGCCAGCGCGCCGCATTCGCGCAGCACGGCCAGCATGCGCGAGGGACGCGCTTCCATCAAGCCGCGCGCGACTTCTTGCCAGACCCGCTCCGGCACCAGCGCGTCGACTTCGCCGGCCGCCACCATGGCGCGCATCAATTGCAGGGTGTCCGGCGCCACCGTGAAATCGGTGAAACGGGCCGCGAAGCGGGCCAGGCGCAAGATGCGCACCGGGTCTTCCTGGAACGCGTCGGAGACGTGGCGGAACTGGCGCCGTTCGAGGTCCGCCACGCCGCCGAAGGGGTCGCTCAAATTTCCGTCCTGGTCCCTGGCGATGGCATTGATGGTCAAGTCGCGCCGCACCAGATCCTGCTCCAGCGTGAC
Source organism: Oxalobacteraceae bacterium GrIS 1.11 (assembly GCA_040544385.1). Classification (GTDB taxonomy): domain Bacteria; phylum Pseudomonadota; class Gammaproteobacteria; order Burkholderiales; family Burkholderiaceae_D; genus Janthinobacterium. The sequence continues at coordinate 102,884 of JBEONR010000011.1, read as the reverse complement.
GTCCGGCGCGGTGTGGAACACGAAGCCGCGGTAGCCGGGCGCGGTCTTGCGCTCGGTGCGCGCGAGCGCGTATTCTTCTTGCGTCTGCGGATGCAGGAAGACGGGGAAATCCTTGCCGACCGGACGAAAGCCGCGCGCCAGCATGTCATCCGGGGTGGCGCCGACCACCACATAGTCGCGGTCCTTGACGGCCAAGCCCAGCAGATCGTCGCGCACCGCGCCGCCGACCATGTAAATTTTCATCGTACTCAATCGGGCAACTCGGCGTCGTGCAGGGGCGCAGTTTCCGTTTCGGCCAGCGCCTCGGCGATCCAGCGCGCCACCGCCGGGTGCGCCAAGACCCGCTCGCAATACGCATTCAGGGCCGGCGCCAGCGTCACGCCATAGGTGCGCAAGCGCGTCACCACCGGCGCGAAATACGCGTCGGCAATCGAGAATTCGCCAAACAGGAATTGGTGGTGGCCAAAGCGCGACAGGCATTCTTCCCAGATTTCGCTAATGCGGCCGAGGTCGGCTTGCGCGTCGGCGCTGCGGCCGCGTCCCGGCAGGCTGGCGCGCACATTCATGGGCATCGCGCCGCGCAAGCCGGCAAAGCCCGAATGCATTTCGGCGCACACCGAGCGCGCCATGGCGCGCGCGGCCACGTCTTGCGGCCACATGTGCAATTCCGGGAATTGCTCGGCCAGATATTCGCAAATCGCCAGGCTATCCCAGATCGTCATTTCGCCGGCCAGCAGCACGGGCACCCGGCCGCAAGCCGAATAGGCGGCAATCCTGGCGGCCGTGTCGTCGCGGTCGAGCAGCACCCGCTCTTCCTGGAACGGGATGCCGAACGCGGTCATGGCGACCCAGGGCCGCATCGACCAGGAAGAATAATTCTTGTTGCCGATGATGAGGGTCAAGCCCGGCTGGCGGGCTTGGGCCAGCGTTTGCGTCAGGGAAGGATCGAGTTCGGTGGTGTGCATGGGAAGACCCGTGGTGGAGTTGGCGGCCGGCGCGGCCGCGAAATGACGCGAAATGGCGGCACGCCAGGGCCGCCGCTACAATGCGCTGAGCTTGATGCCGCGCGCGCCCGCTGTCAAGACTGACCGTCGGCCGCGCCGCTTATTCCGGCGCGCCCGCGCCTTTCGGCCCGACCACGCCCAGGCGCGCCTTCAGCGATTGCGGCCGGTTCTCGAACAGGGCCGCGTAATACGTCGCGTTCGACATCACATTCTTGACATACACCCGGGTCTCATTGAAGGGAATGGTTTCGGCGAAGATTGCACCCTCGACCGGCCGCGTCATGGTCGCGCGCCAGGTGCGCAGGCGGCCCGGGCCGGCGTTGTAGGCGGCCGTCGCCAAGACTTGCGAGCCATCCATGCCGCCAAGCACCATGTTCAGGTAATTGGTGCCCAGCAAAATATTGGTGCGCACATCGGTCAGCATTTCCTGCACGAAATCAGTGAGGCCGATTTTCTTGGCCACATAGCGGCCGGTGGAGGGCATCACTTGCATCAAGCCGGAGGCGCCGACGGAAGACTGGGCATCCATGATGAAGCGCGATTCCTGCCGTATCAAGCCGTATACCCACGCCTTGTCCAGGCCCAGGGTCTGGGTGGCCGGATGCATGATATCGTCGTGCGGCGAGGGGTAGCGCTGGGTATAGTCGAACTCGACCCGGGTGCGCTCGGAAGTATTGACCATGCGGTCCAGGATATTGTTTTGGCGGGCGAATTCGGCTGCCGCCAGATGCTCGCGTTCGCTCAAGCGGCGCAATTCCCAGTTCCACTCGCGGGTGCCCTCGAAACGCAGGCGCAGGCTGAAGAACTTGAGCGCGCGCTGGAAGCCCAGGTTGGCGGCAATCGGCGCGATCTCGGCCGGCGTGATGGCAGGGCCGGACGGTGGCAGCGATAACTGCTGCCCCAATTCTTCCTGCGCCAACAAGCCATAGAAATTATTTTGCTCGGCAATGGAGAGAAAGAGCTGGCTGGCCTCGTCGCTGGGCTGGCCGGGCGTGCGCGCCTGCAGCGCGCGGCCCAGCCAGTAAGTCCAGGCCGGGTCATCGCGCAGCGCCGCCGGCATGGCCCGGATCGACGCCCTGACCTGCGCCCAGTCCAAGTCGCGCAGCGCGATCCGGGTTTTCCACTGCATTTGCTCGACCGACAGCGGCGCGCCAGCCGCCTTGCGCCAGTATTCGCCGGCATCCTGCGACAGCGCATACGAGGCTTGTAGCGCGATATCGGCCCAGCCCGTTGCCTGTTCTTGCGCCGTGAGTTGCGGCAGCGCCCGGTTCAACGCCAGCAGCGCCAGCTTGACGCTGGTCTTGGCCATGCGCCCGATCGCCACCAGATAGGTTTCATGCTCGACGCGCCCGGCGCCCAAGCCCCTGGCCAGTGCAATGGCGGGCAAATCGATGGCTTGCGCCGCTTTCGCGTCGGAACCGCCCAGCAGGGCGGCGATGCGGCGCGCCGGCCCGGTCGCGTTGGCTTCACCGGATAGGCGCAGCTGGACCAGCAAGTCGGCCGCGTCGAACTGGCCGCCTTGCGCCAGCGCGCTGATCAAGCTGCCGCATGCTTCGCCGTAACCGCCCGGCGCCGTCAGCAGCGCGCGCGCGTCGGCGGCCACGTTCTGGCCCTTTTGCAGGCGCGACAGCAAGGCATAACACTTGACCTGGGTATCGTCGTTGAGCACGAAGAGCGGATATTGCTGGTCGAAATTAGCCCAGTCGCGCTTGCGTCCCAATTCCAGCAACCAATCGTTGCGGAAACGGTCGGCAATCGCGCTGCCCTCGTAACGCGTCAGGAAATCGTGGAATTGCTCGACGCTGAGATCCCTCAGGCGCGGTTTCAGCCGATAATAGTCAACATACGATGCGTAGGGATAGGCGTCCAGGCGGCCCGCGTAAAAATCGGCCTTGGCCACATCGTCGCGGCGGGCCGCGTCGCGCAGCAATAGAAACGCGTCATCGTCGCGCCGCGCATCGGCCAAGGCTGGCAATGACAGGGCGCAGGCGAGCATCGCCAGTGCGGCGGCAATCCATTTCGACGGAGAAATCAATGTGCAACTCTCAATTCAAACTCGATTCATGATATGAACAGCGACCCTAGAATAACACGCGCCCCGACCGATCAATCAGCCTTGGCGGCGAACCCGAAAATCCTTTTACGCAAGAGTTTGTTAAACGCGCGGCGCGCCATTTCCGATGACAATCGCGCGCTGTGGGATGCGCAAATTGGCGCCCGCGTGCTGGCCTGGTGCGCGGCCGCCAAGGTGAGCCAATTGGGCGTGTACTGGCCCTTGCAAGGCGAACCCGACTTGCACAGCGCGTACGTGGCGCTGGCCGCGCTGGGCGTACGCCTGGCCTTGCCGGTGGTGCTCGAAAAGCATGCCGCGCTGGAATTTGCGCAATGGCAACCCGGCGAAGCGATGGGGCGCGATTGCATGGGCGTGGCGGTGCCAGCCCGCTTGCGCATGGTCGCCGGCCCGGGAGCGCTGCTGGTGCCTTGCCTGGGATTCAATCGGCAGCGCTTCCGGCTCGGCTATGGCGGCGGCTTTTACGACCGCACGCTGGCGCGGCCGCCGCGCCCTGTGACGCTGGGTGTCGCCTATGCCAGCCTGGCGGCCGAGTTCGGCAACGATGCGCACGATATCGCGCTCGACCAGATCGTCACCGAAAGCGGCGTCATTTAGCGCTTACTTTATCGCTTACACCAGGCGTTGCCACAAGGCGGTGGTGGCCTGGGCCTGGTTCATGCTATAGAAATGCAAGCCCGGCGCGCCGCCGGCCAGCAAGCGCTCGCACAATTGCGTCACCACGTCCAGGCCGAAAGCCTTGATCGAGGCACTGTCGTCGCCGAAGCTGGCCAGTTTCAGGCGCACCCAGCGGGGGATTTCCGCGCCGCACATATCGGAAAAGCGCATCAACTGCGTGTAATTGGTGATCGGCATGATGCCGGCCACGATGGGCAAGTCCAGCCCCAGCTTGCGGGTTTGCTCAACGAATTGGAAGTACGCGTCGGCGTTATAGAAATACTGGGTGATGGCCGAATCGGCGCCGGCGCGTACCTTGCGGGCGAAATTTTCCAGGTCGGCCTGGGGCGACTTCGCTTGCGGATGCACTTCCGGGTAAGCCGCCACTTCAATGTGGAAACTGTCGCCCGTTTCGGCGCGGATGAATTCGACCAGCTCGCTGGCATAGCGGAATTCGCCGGAGGCGCCATAGCCGCTCGGCAAGTCGCCGCGCAGAGCCACCAGGCGCTCGATGCCGTTGGCCTGGAATTCGCGCAAGATCTCGCGGATCGATTCACGCGTGCCGCCCACGCAAGACAAATGGGGCGCCGCCTGTTCGCCGGCCGCCAGGATTTCCAGCACCGTGTCGAGGGTGCCGCGTTGGGTGCTACCGCCGGCGCCAAAGGTTACCGAAAAATATTTCGGGTGCAATTCGGATAGCTTTTGCCGCGTCGCGCGCAGCTTTTCCGCCCCTTCCGCCGTCTTCGGCGGAAAGAATTCGATACTGAAATTAGGTGTTGGCATTGGATTGCCTCAAAAGTAAGGTCGACAAGGCCCAGGAAATCACGCTGTACAGCAAGGCGCCACCGACCGCCGACCAGAAACTGGCGACGTGGAAGCCATCGACCAATTGCGCCACCAGCCAAAACATGAAGCCGTTGACGATAAAGATGAACAGGCCGAGCGAAAGTAGCGTCACGGGCAGGGTCAGCAGCAGCAAGACGGGCCGGATCAGGGTATTGACCAGGCCCAGCAGCAAGGCCGCGACCAGCGCCGCGCCCAGGCTGTTGACATCGACGGAATGGATCAGGTAAGGCAGGGCCAGCAAGGCGGCCGCATTGATAAACCAGCTCAGTATCAAGCGCATTCAATAGTCCCGTCAGATGTGAAAAGGCCGGCGCCGGGCGCCGGCCTTGAATTACCGTTTCCTACGTTAAGTAAGCGCCAATAATTTATTGTGTTTTCTTGCTTCCCTAGCCGGCGCTGCGCTGTGTTGCCCGCTGCTAGCAGTGCCCGCACCGCGTCGCAACGGGCGCCTTGCGCAGCATCCGGTTAGGTTCGCCATCAATTCACAATAAATGTCCGACGCTTACTTAGTAACGATAGTGTTCCGGCTTGTACGGACCATGCTGTTGCACGCCAATATAATTGGCTTGCTCTTCGGTCAATACCGTCAATTGCGCATTCAATTTCTTGAGTTGCAGGCGCGCCACTTTTTCATCTAAATGCTTGGGCAAGGTATACACCCCGACCGGGTAATTGGCGGTATTGGCGAACAATTCGATTTGCGCGATGGTCTGGTTGGCAAACGAGGAACTCATCACGTACGATGGGTGCCCGGTGCCGCAACCGAGGTTGACCAGACGGCCTTCGGCCAGCAAGATGATACGCCGGCCCGTCGGGAAAATGATATGGTCGACTTGCGGCTTGATATTTTCCCACTCGTATTGCTTGAGCGAAGCGACATCGATTTCATTATCGAAATGACCGATATTGCAGACGATGGCTTGATCCTTCATGCGGGTCAAGTGGTCGTGGGTCAGGATGTGGTAATTGCCGGTACACGTGACGAAAATATCGCCATGCTCGCAGGCATAATCCATAGTCACCACGCGGTAACCTTCCATTGCCGCTTGCAACGCGCAAATCGGGTCGATTTCGGTGACCCAGACCTGGGCCGACAGCGCCCGCATCGCTTGCGCCGAACCCTTGCCGACGTCGCCATAACCGGCGATCACGGCGACCTTGCCGGCGATCATCACGTCGGTGGCGCGCTTGATGCCGTCGACCAGCGACTCGCGGCAACCATACAGATTGTCGAATTTCGACTTGGTGACGGAATCGTTGACGTTAATGGCGGGGAAAGCCAGCTTGCCTTCCTTGTGCATCTGGTACAGGCGGTGCACGCCGGTGGTGGTTTCCTCGGTCACGCCGAGAATTTCCGGCAAGCGCTTCGAATACCAGGTCGGGTCGATGGCCAGGCGTTTCTTGATCGACTTGAAGAGGCAGATTTCTTCTTCCGAACCGGGCGTGGCCAGTACCGTCAAGTCGGTTTCGGCGCGCACGCCCAGATGCAGCAACAGGGTGGCGTCGCCGCCATCGTCGAGGATCATGTTCGAGTACACAGGCGCGCCGGCGGCGTCCGGCCACTCGAAGATGCGGTGCGTGAATTCCCAGTAATCGTCAAGCGACTCGCCCTTGAACGCGAACACCGGCGTGCCGCCGGCGGCGATGGCCGCTGCCGCGTGGTCCTGGGTCGAATAGATATTGCACGATGCCCAGCGCACTTGCGCGCCCAATGCTTCCAGAGTATGGATCAGTACGGCGGTCTGGATGGTCATGTGGATGGAACCGGTGATACGCGCGCCCTTCAATGGCTGGCTGGCGGCGAATTCCTCGCGGATCGCCATCAGGCCCGGCATTTCGGTTTCGGCGATCTTGATTTCTTTATTGCCCCACGACGCCAAGCTGATGTCGGCGACGAAGAAGTCTTGCTGGTTTTTGAGTACGGCGTTCATCACGCCCTCCTTTCAGTTAGAAAAAAGTAACGTGAGCGCGGTTGCTAAAGTCCGAGCCTGGCGAAAATGAATTCGTCGCAACGCTCCTCGGGCCTTCTATCTTAGCATCGGGAACGCCGCCGCGCCAGCCCAATCTTGCCACTCGCCCTTTGGCCCAGCCCGATGCGCCGCGCCTGGAGCGCGCCGCATCGGGCCGACAAAAAGCTTACTTCAAGCCGGCCGCGTCGCGCAGCAAGGCCACCTTGTCGGTGCGTTCCCACGTGAATTCCGGCTCTTCGCGGCCGAAATGGCCATAGGCGGCCGTCTTCTGGTAAATCGGACGCAGCAAATCAAGCATTTGCACAATGCCTTTCGGACGCAAGTCGAAATGCTCATGCACCAGGGCGGCGATTTTTTCATCGGGAATCACGCCCGTGCCTTCGGTGTAGACCGTGATATTGATCGGCTTGGCGACCCCGATTGCATAGCTGATCTGGATCTGGCATTGGCGCGCCAGGCCGGCCGCGACAATGTTCTTGGCCACATAGCGGGCCGCGTAGGCAGCTGAACGGTCCACTTTCGACGGGTCCTTGCCGGAAAACGCGCCGCCGCCGTGCGGGCTGGCGCCGCCGTAGGTGTCGACGATGATTTTACGGCCGGTCAAGCCGCAATCGCCTTGCGGACCGCCGATGACGAAGCGGCCCGTCGGGTTGACCAGGTAACGCGTATTGACCAGCCATTCGCGCGGCAAGACTTGCTTGATGATATCTTCGATCACCGCTTCTTCTATATGCTTGTGCAAAATGTCGGGCGAATGCTGGGTCGACAGCACCACCGTGTCGACCCCAACCGGGCGGCCGTCGACATAGCGCAGCGTAACCTGGGACTTGGCGTCCGGACGCAGCCACGGCAAGCGGCCATCCTTGCGCAATTGCGACTGGCGCTCGACCAGGCGGTGCGCGTAATGTATCGCCGCCGGCATCAATTCGGCCGTCTCGTCGCAGGCGTAGCCGAACATCAGGCCCTGGTCGCCGGCGCCCTGGTCCAGGTCGATGCCGGCGCCTTCGTTGACGCCCTGGGCAATGTCGACCGATTGCTTGTCATAGCAGACCATCACGGCGCAACCGCGGTAATCGATGCCGAAATCGGTATTGTCGTAGCCGATGCGCTTGATGGTTTCGCGCGCGACTTGAATATAATCGACGTTGGCGTGGGTGGTGATCTCACCGGCCAGCACTACCAGACCGGTATTGCACAGGGTTTCGGCGGCCACGCGGGCCTTCGGGTCCTGGGTCAGGATAGCGTCGAGAATCGCGTCGGAAATTTGGTCGGCAACCTTGTCGGGGTGGCCTTCAGACACGGATTCAGAGGTGAAAAGGTATTCGTTTGACATTGCAAGCTCCAGTTACTGTTGAATGTTCTGTCGCAGTAAAAAGGCCGCCTGCGACGCTTTAGCGATATTTATATTCCGCTTCGCAAGTTGTCTATTAACTCAGCGGTCCCTGCATACGTGGTATTTTACGCTTCTTAAAAAATTTTTGGCTAGGCAACACGCCTTTTATTGAAACCTCGAACATGCTCGTACCTCTCTTTCGTTTCCTTTCCCTGTTCCCGCTGCCATTCCTGCATGCCCTGGGCGCCGGCCTCGGCTGGCTGGTGTATCTGGCTGCGCCATCTTACCGGCGGCGCATGCGCGACAATATGGCGCGGGCCGGCTTTTCCCGCCACCTGTCGGCTGCCATTGCCGAGTCCGGCAAAAGCATCGTCGAATTGCCTTTCATCTGGTGCGGCGCGCCGGAGCGGGTGGCGCGCCACGCAACGGAAGAAAACTGGGCCCTCGTGCAAAGCACACTCGACAGCGGCCGTGGCATCGTCTTCCTGACGCCCCACCTCGGTTGCTTTGAAATCGTGGCCCAGCAGATCGCCCTGCGCACGCCCTTGACCGTGATGTACCGCCCGCCCCGCAAGGCTGCGCTCAAGCCGCTGATCGAGGGCGCGCGCGCGCGCAAGAACCTGATGCTGGCGCCGGCCAATATGTCGGGCGTGCGCATCCTCGCCAAATGCCTGAAGCGGGGCCAGCCGATCGGCTTGCTGCCCGACCAGGTGCCGCAAGAAGGCGAAGGCGTGTGGGCCGATTTCTTTGGCCGCAGCGCCTATACCATGACCTTGCCGGCCAAGCTGGCCCAGATGGGTAACGCCCAGGTGATCGTCACCTATGCCGAGCGCTTACCCAAAGGACAAGGCTTCCGCGTCCATTTCGTCGCCCTCGAAGCCTCGCTGGCGGGCAGCCCGGCCGAACAGGCGCGCACCATCAATGCGGCCATGGAAGAATTAATCGCGCGCAGCCCGGCCCAGTATTTCTGGAGCTATAACCGCTACAAGGTGCCGCCCGGCAGCGCCGCACCGGGGGAGCAAGCATGAGATTGCTATTAGCCCTGATGTGGTTGCTGCACTGGTTGCCGCTGCCCTTGCTGGGCCGCTTCGGCAACGCCGTCGGCACCATCTTGTTTGCGCTGCTGGGCAAGCGGCGCCATATCGCGCTGACCAATTTGCGCCTGTGCATGCCAGAACTGTCCGAAACCGAGCGCGTGGCGCTGGCGCGCCAGCATTTCCAGGCCTATTCGCGCAGCGTGTGGGAGCGCGGCATCTTGTGGTGGGCCTCGGAAACGCGCCTGAAACGCTTGATCAAGGTCGAACCGGCTTTTCCCGGCGCCCGCATCGCCAGCGGCCCGACCATCTTGCTGTGTCCGCATTTCGTGTGTCTCGATGTCGCCGGCGTGGCGACGGCAATGGAAATCAGCGCCTCGTCGATGTATGTCCAACAAAAAAACAGTACCTTCGACCGGGTGCTGCGGGCCGGCCGCTCGCGCTTTCGTCCGGTGCGCCTGTTTACACGCCAGGATGGCATCAAGCCCATCTTGCGCGCGCTACGCGACGGCTTGCCGTACTTCATGTTGCCGGACATGGATTTCGGTGCCAAGGATGCCGAATTCGTGCCGTTTTTCGGCATCCCGGCCGCCACGCTGACAGCCACGGCCCGCATCGCGGCCGCCACCGGCGCCCAGATCATTCCCGTGATTGCCACCTTCCTGCCCGGCTTCCAGGGTTGGCGCGTGACCTATTATCCGGCCTGGAAAAATTATCCCGGGCCCGACATCACGGCCGCCACACAGCGCATGAATCTCTTCATCGAAGAGCAGGCGCGGCTGGCCCCGGCCGAGTATTTCTGGACACACAAGCGTTTCAAGACCCGCCCCGACGGCGAGCCTTCGCTATATGCCACGGCGACCCGATAAGAACTTATACTGGATGGCATGAAACTCACCTTCACCAAAATGCATGGCGCCGGCAATGACTTCATCGTCATCGACGCCATCAATCAGCACATCGATTTCACACCCGCGCAATGGCAGCGCCTGGCGGACCGGCGCTTCGGCATCGGCGCCGATCAAATCCTGGTGGTCGAGAAGGCGCGCCTGCCCGGTTGCGATTTCCGTTACCGCATCTATAACAATGATGGCGGTGAAGTGGAACAATGCGGCAACGGCTCGCGCGCCTTCGTCAAGTTTGTGGTGCAAAAAGGTATGTCATGCAAGCATGACATCCGCGTCGAAACCATGGCCGGCGTGATCTCGCCCCGCCTTGAAGCGGATGGCACGGTCACGGTCGAGATGGGCGCGCCGGTGCTCGAGCCTGCCTTGGTGCCTTTCGACAATGCCGGCTTGATCGGCCAACTGCAAGGGCGCGACACGCTGTGGCCGCTGGACTTGCCGGTCCAGCAAGACGTGCTGGTGTCGGTGGTATCGATGGGCAATCCGCATGCGGTGCAAGTGGTGGCCGATGTCGATCTGGCCCCGCTCGAACGCAGCGGCCCGCTGATCGAGCGCCATGCCCGCTTCCCGAATCGGGTCAACGCCGGTTATATGCAAGTGCTGGACCGCCACCATATCAAATTGCGGGTCTTTGAGCGGGGCGCCGGCGAAACCCTCGCTTGCGGCACCGGCTCGTGCGCGGCGGTGGTGGCCGGCATCCGCCGCGGCTTGCTCGACACGCCCGTCAAGGTCAGCGCGCGCGGCGGCGAATTGTCCATCAATTGGGATGGCGAAGGCGCGCCGGTCTGGCTGACCGGCCCGGCTGTCACCGTGTTCGAAGGCGAAATCGAGATCTGAGGAATCGACGCAGGCGAATCGGCTCAGGCCGGCAGCAAGTTCGCTTGCGATCCCCCCTCCATGCCCTGCAGGCAAGTCTTCAAGCGGTACAGGCGCTGTCGGTAATTGCCTTCCGGCCCGTCCAGGCTGCAATTGGCGCGCTCGAATACGCGCCCGATCCGGTCCAGCGCCCGCCGCTCGAAGGCGGTGCGCAACAAGATCACGCGGCGCTTGCCGCGGCCATAACTGGCGCCGATATCGACTACCAGACAATGCCCCTGGTCGGCCCCGTTCACGTCGAGCAGCAAGGTTTCAGCGCGCGACAATTGAAACAACTGCGCCAATTCCAGGCGCGCCGCCAAGAGCGGCTGCCGGCTGGCGAGTTCTTGCATGGCCAGCGGCGCCAGCGCCGGCAACCACGGGGCTGGCCCCGCGTCGGGGGCGATCTTGCGCAAGGCAGCTTCGGCCTCGGCGCTGCCCTGGGCTGCGGCCCTGATCAACCAATAGGCGGCCCGCACATCATTGTTTTCGCCATCGCGCCGGGTGCGCCAGGCCTGGATGCCGCATTCGAGTTGCGCCTCGCTGTGGCCCATGTCGGCCGCCCGCTCGAGGCAAGACTGGGCTTGCGTGACACTACGCTGGGAAAATTCCGGCTTGATATAGATACGCGACAAGACAAACCACGCTTCGGCCAAGCCTTGCTCGCCCGCTTGCGTCAACCAGCCAATGGCGCGCTTGAAATTGACGACACCGGCCCCGCTCGCCCGCCGCCCGCCCCGCGCATCCATCCTGGCCAGGCACAAACCGAGCGCCAGTTGGGCGGCCCGGTCGCCGCCCCGGGCCGCCAACTCGCAAAAACGGTAAGTTTCAGCCTCGCATGCATCGTGGCGGGGATGGGAAGCGATCAATAGTTGCGCGCAACGGGAGAGCAGCAACAGCTCTTGCGGCGCCAGCGCCATGCTGGCGTCGGCCTGCGCCAGCAGACGCGCCATCGGCAAGGCGCGCCGCAAGAACTTGCCGGCGTCGCCCTCGCCCCAGGCTTGCTCGAGCAATGCATGCGAAGCACCGCCGACTCCGCTATCGGCGGCCCGGATCAGCCATTCCTGGCCCTCGGCACGCGCATGCCGGACGGGTGCAGCCATTTCCGGCGTGGCCATTCCATGCTCGGTCATTCCATGCTGGGCCAATCCATGCTGGGCCAATAACCATTGCGCATCGGGCAAACCGGCCAGCGCCGCCGCTTCCAAAGCCCGCAAGGCCTTGGTGCGCAAAGCGACGTCGCCCACGCCCTCGCCATCCAGCACCAGTTGCGCCAGTACCAGACCGGCCTGCACCACGCCGCCATCATAGGCCCGCTCATACCACGGGATGATCGCGGCCGCGTTATGGCGCGCGACTTCGAGCGGCACATGGGCGCCGATCAACAGGCAAGCATCGTCGCAATTTTGCTGCGCCGCACGATGTAACCAATGCAGCGCGGTGGGCAGGCTTTTAGGCAAACCGGCGCTACCATATAAATACAGTTTGCCGAGAGCCAATTGGGAATGGCTATCGCCCGTGCGCGCCCGCCGAATAATTCCCAGCGCCTCACGATTAGCCATCGTGCCACTGTTGATTCAATGTGGTTTGCATATATGTTTATATCCAGTTTATATATAGACGCACGAAGCCCATTACTTGCATGCGAATAAGCAGTATGCACGCGCCAGCGCATCCAGTGTAACGTCGGCGCACGCCGCCAGGTCCACTCTTTGCAATAGACTTGAGTTAGGACAAACTTGCGCCACGAAAGAGGGAGATCGCACCTGCCGTGGTGGATTTTGAATGCTTGCCATATGAAATGCGGGCTCGAATCCCTGCGTTACATAAATACAACAGCAATGCAGATTTCTTTGGCTTTCGACCAATATAAGCCCCCATAATCGACCAATCCGGCGATCTTGAGGCCGCCGCCATTTAAGGTCCAACTTATCCGAGTGTTGAATACATTGCACTTCATGCTACACGGATCTTTGCCGATTTCACTCTACAAGGAATAAGAAATGAAAAAATCATTAGTGGCCCTGACCCTTTTTGGCGCATGCGCTGGTGTTGCACATGCACAATCGTCAGTCGTGATCTATGGTGACCTCGATGTCGGCATTTCCAAGGCAAGCGGCAGCACCACTGCGGTCGGCAAACGTGATAACAACAGGCTCGGCTTCAAGGGCGCTGAAGATCTGGGCAATGGTTTGAAAGCGCTGTTTCAACTGGAAATTCGCTTCGAGCCCGATACCGGCACCATTGAAAATACTTCCGGCGTGAATTCGCGTCCACTGTTCCAAGGTCAAAGCCGGGTCGGCCTGCAAGGCGGTTTCGGTACCGTGCGCCTGGGCCGCGGCTTGACCGCGTTGCAAGAATCGAGCATGGCGTATGAGCCATGGTCGGGTATTCCCAGCCCGGCCGGTTTCCAGACCGACTTACAAGTTGCCGGTTACACCAGCGACCCTTTGAGCCCTCCCGGTAATTCGAGAAATCGTTTCTCGAACGCGTTCTTCTATAACACGCCCGTCATGTCCGGCTTCCAGGTGAACGCCACCGTGGCAACCAAGGAAGGCACCGGCAATACCGCCATCCCGGCCACCGCCACCACGCGGGGCTTCGCGGCCAATGCCGAAGCGCTGGCAAACCCGTACTCGATGTCGGGCACTTTCAACCAAGGTCCGTTTTCCGCGATGGCCGCCTACGAACGCAATGCAGTCGAAACCAAGCTGTGGTCGGTCGGCGCCGCAGTCAATCCGATGCCTGAGTTGAAACTGATGGCTTCTTACCAAAAACAAGACCAGGACTCGACCGTCACCATCAATCCTGACACCAAGGCTTGGATAATCGGCGCCAATTACACCATGGGCCCAGGCAAGTTCCTGGCCGGTTACGGCCAAAAGAATTCGGATGCGCTGGGCAAAGTCAAGCAAGCGTCGTTCGGCTACGAGTACAGCCTGTCGAAACGCACCTATGTGTACGCCGACGCGTCGCGCAAGAACCCGGGTAATGCACCCACCGTCGGCTCGGCGGTCAACTTTTACGGCGCCGGTGTGCACCACAATTTCTGATTCGACTGGCTAAGCTCCCCAGGGAGCCATGCACCAGGCCGTAGCGCGTCCATGGGCAACCATGGACGTTTTTTTTCGCCCCCGCGCAAGCCGGTGTGGCAAGCCGGGGGCGCCACGGTCGGGTAAAATGTGGCTTGCCGCTGCCGTGCAGCAAGTTCCACACCTTATCAAGCGAAGCTATCAATGACCGCCACACTCGATTCCACTACCGTCGCGCAATATCTGAGCGACCATCCGCGCTTTTTCGAGGAACATCTCGGCTTGCTGGGCGACGTTAAACTGACCAGCCCGCTGACAGGGCGCGCCATCTCGCTGCAAGAGCGGCAAATGGAAGTGATGCGCGACAAATACAAGGCGCTTGAATTGCGCCTGTCCGACCTGGTCCGCCTGGCGCAGGAAAATGCTGCGATTGCGAATAAATTCCATGGCTGGACCGAGGCCTTATTGCAAGTGCGCGACAACGCCGACCTGCCGCGCGCCACGCTCGACGGCTTGCTGAAACATTTCGACGTGCCGCATGCCACCTTGCGTCTATGGCAAGTCGACCCGGCGCACCAGGACGCCTGGTTTACCCAAGGCGTATCGGACGACGTCAGAATCTTCGCCAACGGCTTGCAAACGCCGTATTGCGGCAGCAACCACGACTTCGAAGCGGTGCGCTGGCTCGACGACGCTGCCAGCGTCGCCTCCACCGTGATCCTGCCGCTGCGCCCGCCCGGCAAGGGCCCCGCGTTCGGCTTGCTGATACTCGGTTCGCCCGATCCATTGCGCTTTTCCGCCACCATGGCAACCGATTTCCTGATCCATATCGGCGCCACCGCCGCCGCCGCGCTGATCTCGCTGCAGGCCTGAGACGGCCATGGATAGCGCGCGCGGCAAAGGGGCATGGCCCGAAGCCTACCTGGCACACCTGGCCAGCCAGCGCAAATTGTCGCCGCACACCATCAGCGCCTACGGTCGCGATTTGCGCGAACTGGCCGTCGCCAGCGACGCTCTGGCATGGGAAGCCATCGCCCAAAGCGACATCCGGCGCTACCTCGTCAAACTCCACGCCAAGGGACTGACGCCGCGCTCGATCGCACGCAAACTGTCGAGCTGGCGCGGGTTCTTCGACTGGCTGGCCACGCGCCTGGTCCTGGCCGCCAACCCAGTGCTCGGCTTGCGTGCGCCAAAACGGGCGAAAAGCTTGCCCAAGGCCTTGTCGGTCGACGACGCGGTGCGCCTGGTGGCAACGCCGGCCCGCCCGCATGCCACACCCGGGGCGGCCGAACTGTGCGACCGCGCCATGTTTGAATTGTTATATTCCAGTGGCTTGCGGGTCTCCGAACTGGCCGGTCTCGATGTGCATTACCGCAAGGCCGACGCGGACGGCCCGGCCTCACTAGGCTGGGTCGACTTCGACGGCGGCGAGGTGCTGGTCACCGGCAAAGGCGACAAAATGCGCAAAGTACCGGTCGGCGCCGCAGCCCTTGCCGCGCTGGCAAGCTGGCTGGCGGTACGCCCGGCCTCGACCGACGGCGGTGCGGCCCTGTTCTTGAATACCCGCGGCCGGCGCATTTCGCCGCGCGTGCTGCAATTGCGCCTGAAGGCGCACGCCCAGGCGGTCGGCATCCCGGCCAATGTCCACCCGCATGTGCTGCGCCATTGCTTCGCCTCGCATGTGCTGCAATCGTCCGGCGATTTGCGTGCGGTGCAGGAAATGCTGGGCCATGCGAGCATCACCTCGACCCAAATCTATACCGCCCTCGATTTCCAGCACCTGGCCCTGGTGTACGACCAGGCCCACCCGCGCGCCAAGATCAAGCCATCGCCCAAGTGATTCACATCAAGCTCGGCGGCCGTATTTGCAAGCGCGCGGAAAAATCCGGCATAATCGTCCGCCAGCCCCGACATAAACACCATTCATCCACAGGCATATTTCATGGCACTCATTCCCACCACCATCCTGACGGGCTTTCTCGGTGCCGGCAAGACCACCCTGCTCAAGCGCATCCTGCAGGAAGAACACGGCATGCGCATTGCCGTGATCGAAAACGAATTCGGTCAGGAAAACATCGACAATGAAATCCTGGTGCAAGACAGCCATGAGCAAATCATTGAAATGAACAATGGCTGCATTTGCTGCACGGTGCGGGGCGACTTGATCGTCGCGCTGGCCGGACTGGCGCAAAAGCGCGACGCCGGCCTGCTCAGCTTTGACCGCGTGGTCATCGAAACCACCGGACTGGCCAATCCGGGGCCGGTGGCGCAAACCTTTTTCGTCGACGAGGAAGTGGGCAGCCATTACATGCTCGACGCCATCATCACCGTCGTCGATGCGCGCCATGCGATGCAGCAACTGGACCAGCACGAGGAAGCCCAGCGCCAGGTCGGTTTCGCCGACCGCCTGCTCTTGTCAAAAACCGACCTGGTCAGCGCCGCCGAACTGGCGCAACTGATCCCGCGCCTGAAGCGCATCAATCCACGCGCGCCGATCGCCAATGCCGATTTCGGCCGCACCCCGCTGGCCGAGGTGCTCGATATCCGCGGCTTCAATCTCAATGAAAAGCTGGAACTCGATCCTGACTTCCTGGCCGCCGAGACGGCGCAAGTGCATGAGCACGGGCATCACGGGCACGCGCACGCACACCATGGGCATGAGCACGGACATGAGCCGGCGTGCGAGGCCGCTTGCCAGGACGCCAGCCACCACCATAGCCGGCATGACGACGACATCGCCGCCTTCGTCTTCACCAGCAGCGAACCCTTCGACAGCGCCAAACTCGATGAATTCCTGGCCGGCCTGGTGCAAGTCTACGGCCCACGCATGCTGCGCTATAAAGGCGTATTGTTGATGCAAGGCGCGCAACGCAAGGTGGTATTCCAGGGCGTGCACCAGTTGATGGGCAGCGACCTCGGTGCAAAATGGGGCGAAGACGAGGTTCGCGGCAGCAAAATGGTATTTATTGGCAAAAATCTACCGAAAGACATCTTTATTCGCGGACTAGAACAATGTTTGGTATAAACTAGCCGGGTTTTACATTGCGCTCAAGTGAGCGCGTCCCTTGCCCGGCTTGCCGGTCGGGCAGCTCGGAAAATCGGGATGGCAATATATGACAAAGCGTGACAGAATCGCCAAGCGGGCCACCTGAAGCCAGCTGACGTGTCGCGCGCGCAAGGCAGCCGATGGCAAGGAGCGGTCGGGTGCACGGCTCCAGGCCCGACAAGCGGTATAGTGTCGCGCTGCCGCTGATAGCAAATTTTCGTCGAAAGTGGCTGGCGCCAACAGGGTCAGCAGAAAAATGATTTGATGGCGGTCCCCAAGGCCACACCGGCATCGAGGGTAGTGCAATGCTCCGACTATCAAGTGGCTTGCGAAAAAAGTAACATCCGGAAAGCTGAAAAGTGCCAAAGCGGAAACCGGTGCAGTTGTCGGCGGCATGCCGTTGCAACTGATCAATTTGAAAACTCTGTCGTATCGAAGGTAAGCGAAGTGATGACCAAAACTAATAAATCGACCCCCGCCGCTAACACAGAAGTCCTCCTCATCACCGAAGATGAAATTCGTCAGATGGCTGAAAAGGACTACATGAACCCGGCGCAACTGGCATTTTTCAAGGCGCGCTTGCAGCAGCTTGAAAAAGACTTATTGAAAAACGCCGGCGAAACCACCGAGCATCTGCGCGAAACCGTGCTGGTGCCCGATCCGGCCGACCGCGCCACCATCGAGGAAGAACATGCACTGGAATTGCGCACCCGCGACCGGGAACGCAAACTGCTGAAAAAGGTCCAGCAATCGATCGCCAGCATTGATGCCGGCGACTATGGCTGGTGCGAGGAAACGGGCGAACCGATCGGCATCCCGCGCCTGATTGCCCGTCCCACCGCCACCCTGTCGCTGGAAGCGCAGCAGCGGCGCGAGCTGAAACAAAAACTGTACGGCGACTGAAAGACAGGGGCTTAGGCCGCAAATAAGATGAAAAGCATGCAAGCTTGGGCGCGCATGCTTTTTTTTTGCCATATATCATCATGTAAAGAGCAGTAAAGAGCCGTAAAGAGCGCGGTGTAAGCTTTCCCATGAGATACACTAGCGCTAGGACAAATGGTATGGCGCTCAAGTGGCGCATTTTTCATCAGCGTTAATGACAGGGGAAGACGTGGGACTGTTCTCACTGTTTAGAAGAAACGGCGCCCCGCAGGAGCCGGAAGCCGTCGCGCCGCGCCAGCCGCGCGACGCCGAAGGCGTGCGCCGGCAATCCGCAGGCAGCGAAGCCGAGCGCCAGGACGCGCAAGAGCGCCAGCGCGAGCTGGCCCGCGCCACCGCCTTGAAAATCGACGCGATCGAAGCGGCCATGGCTTTCGATATTTTCAATACGCCGGAACCGGCCTGGGGCAGCGAGCCGCAACGCGTGCACCGTCCGGCGCCGCCCGACGCGGCCGACGGCACCACGCTGGCGCAACTGGACGCCCACACCACCGAACGCCTCGGCGAGCAATACTTGCCCGGCGTGGGCAGCGATGCGCAAGCGGCGCCCCTGGTCGAAGAAATCGCCATCTTGTATGCCAACGGCCAACTCCCGGTGGCCGAGCAAATGCTACTGGCTGGCCTGGCCGACGTCGGCGCCGACCGCACCGTGTGGTGGATGCTGTTCGACCTGTATCAAGTCACCGATCAGCAAGAACAATTTGACAATCTCTCCATCGATTACGCCAGCAAATTTGAAACCTCGCCGCCAGCCTGGGTCAGCCTGGCCCCGCAAGCCGGCTCGGCCAGCGCATATGCCGGCGTGACGCCGACCCTGGCCCTGGCCGGTCACCTCGACGCCGCCATCGAGCCAGCCTTGCAGCGTTTGCAACAACTGGCGCCCGAGATCCCCGTCGTACGCCTGGAATTTTCCAAGGTGGCCGAAGTCGATCCGGCCGGCTGCGCGCTATTGCTGCAATGTCTGCAAACCCTGCAAGCCCAGCAACGCGAATTGATCCTGGTGGGCGCCGCCGAACTGAGCGAGTTGATACGCTCCAACATCCGGGTCGGCCACCGCGAGGATGGCGAGGCGTGCTGGTTGCTGTTGCTGGAGTTGTTGCAATTACTGCACCATGAAAAGGAATTCGAAGAGGCCGGCATGGATTACTGCGTCACCTTTGAAGTCTCGCCGCCCTCCTTCATCGCCTCGTCCAAGGTTGCCACGGCCGCCAAGCAATACGCGTCGGCCAGCAGCGACCGCTTCATGCTGCCCGCCATGATAGAAGGCGATAGCGGTATCTTGCTGAACGCGATCAAGGCTTATGGGGAAAAGGAAAACGTGATCGTGTTCGACTGCTCGCGCCTGCTGCGCATCGACTTCCATGCCGCCGGCCTGCTATTGAACCGCCTGCAAAATTTGCACCAGGAAGGCAAGCGCATTGAATTTCGCGACGTCAACCATCTGGTGGCGGCGCTGTTGCGCTTGCTGGCATTTTCCGACTTGGCCAAGATTTTCCCGCACAAGTATTAACGACACCTCACGCGCTCGGCGCCACCTCCGGCCAAGATTTTCCCGCACAGGTATTTAGCGAGCATCAGACCTGGGGGCGCGCTTGGCGTCACCTTGCAAATGCCTGTTCCATCCCCATTCTTGTACGGTGCGCCAATTCGCATCTTACTTCTGAGGTCAATATGGAACAATTTCACGGCACCACCATCCTGTGCGTACGGCGCGGCAAGCAAGTCGCACTGGGCGGGGATGGCCAAGTCACGCTGGGCAATATCGTCATGAAGGGCACGGCCCGCAAGGTCCGCAAGCTGTACCAGGGCAAGGTCCTGGTCGGCTTCGCCGGCGGCACCGCCGACGCCTTCACCCTGCTCGACCGCTTCGAAGGCAAGCTGGAAAAGCATCAGGGTAATCTCTTGCGCGCCTCGGTCGAGTTGGCCAAGGATTGGCGCACCGACCGCGTGCTGCGCCGCCTGGAAGCCATGCTGCTGGTGGCCGACGCCGAATCGACGCTGGTCATCACCGGCAACGGCGACGTGCTGGAACCGGAAGACGGCATCGGCGCGATCGGTTCCGGCGGCACCTATGCCCAGTCGGCCGCCAAGGCGCTGCAAGAAAACACCGACTTGTCGCCCATCGATATCGTGAAGAAATCGCTGACCATCGCGGCCGATCTGTGCATCTACACGAATATGTCGCACACCATAGAAACCCTGGACTAACAGCAGGACATGCCATGAATATGACTCCGCTCGAAATCGTCGCCGAACTCGATAAACATGTAGTGGGCCAGGGCCGCGCCAAGCGCGCCGTCGCCATCGCGCTGCGCAACCGCTGGCGCCGGCAACAGGTGGCCGAACCGCTGCGCCATGAAATCACGCCGAAAAACATCTTGATGATAGGCCCGACCGGGGTCGGCAAGACCGAAATCGCGCGCCGCCTGGCCAAGCTGGCCGACGCCCCCTTCATCAAGATCGAAGCCACCAAGTTCACCGAAGTCGGTTATGTCGGGCGCGACGTCGACACCATCATCCGCGACTTGATCGATATCGGCATCAAGCAAACCCGCTCGGCTGAAATGAAGAAGGTGCGCCAGCGTGCCGAAGAGGCGGCGGAAGAGCGCATCATCGATATCCTGGTACCGCCGGCGCGCGACTTCGGCTTCAACGTGGCTGGCAGCGCCGAACAGGGCGGCAGCAGCGAACAGACTCGCCAGACTTTCCGCAAGCGCTTGCGGCAAGGCGAACTCGACGACAAGGAAATCGAAATCGAACTGGCCGAAGCCGGTCCGCAGATGGAAATCATGGCTCCGCCCGGCATGGAAGAAATGACCGAGCAGATCAAGTCGATGTTTTCCGGCGTGGGCGCCGGTCGCAAGAAAGCGCGCAAGGTCAAGATCAAGGAAGCCTTCAAGCTGCTGCTCGAGGAAGAAGCAGGCAAGTTGCTCAACGAAGACGAGCTGAAACAGAAGGCGATCCAGAATGTCGAGCAAAATGGCATCGTCTTCCTCGACGAGATCGACAAGATCGCTTCGCGCTCCGAAGTGGGCGGGGCCGACGTCTCGCGCGCCGGCGTGCAGCGCGACTTGCTGCCGCTGGTCGAGGGCACCACCGTCAACACCAAGTACGGCATGATACGCACCGACCATATCCTGTTCATCGCATCCGGCGCCTTCCACCTGGCCAAGCCGTCCGACCTGATCCCGGAATTGCAGGGCCGCTTCCCGATCCGGGTCGAACTGGAATCGCTGTCGATTGCCGACTTCGAGCGCATCCTGACCAGCACCGACGCTTGCCTGACGATGCAATATGAAGCCTTGCTGGCGACCGAAAACGTGAAGATCGATTTCGCCCCGGCCGGCATCACGCGGCTGGCTGAAATCGCCTTTTCCGTAAATGAGCGCACCGAGAACATCGGCGCGCGCCGCCTCTACACGGTGATGGAAAAACTGCTTGAAGAAGTCTCGTTTGACGCCAGCGAGACGGGCGGCGTCACCTTGACCATTGACGCCGCTTATGTCAACGCGCGCCTGGAAGCGCTGGCCGTCGATGAAGACTTGTCACGCTACGTGCTGTAAGCTGCGCCGGCAATGGCCAACAAGACCCTGACGACGCGCCAGAAAATGTGCTTCCGGCGCGCTGCGGCGCCGCGCAAGCCGCTTGCCGCCAAGCTGGCCGGGGCGCCTGTCAAGGGCGTGACGGCCAGACGCGCGCCCGAGCGCAGCAAGAAAAAATAAACGCCTCCAGCCTGTCGATAGCGTCGACTAAACGTCGCCCGACACGCATCCGTGTAAGCGCCCACACTGCGCCCGGCGCGCCAGCCCGGGCATCAGAGAGGAAACCCATGAGTTCACCGGAATTATTGCTGCAAGTATTGCGCGGGGAATTGCGCGCCGCCGGCATCACCTATAAATTGCTGGCCGAGCGCATCGGCATGAGCGAATCGAGCGTCAAGCGCATGTTCGGGCAACATGACATGTCGCTGTCGCGCCTGGCGCAAATCTGCAAAGCTGGCGGCATCGCGCTGGAAGACGTGCTGCGCGCGGCGGCCGATGTCACGCCGCACGCCGACACCCTGACCCTGCCCCAGGAAACCTCGCTGGTGGCCCATCCGCGCCTGCTGCTGGTGGCGATCTGCTGCCTGGGCCACTGGACGCTGGAACAAGTGGTCGAGACTTACCAATTGTCCGAGACCGAATGCATCAGTTGCCTGGCCGAGCTGGACCGGCTGGGCTTGATCGAACTCAAGCCGCTGAACCGCTACCGCATGCGGGTCTCGAATGCCTTCCACTGGCTGGCCGATGGCCCGGTGCAACAATATTTCCGTTCCCACGTGGTGGCCGATTATTTCAGCGGGCACTTCGACGGACCCGGCGAAACCCTGGTCTGCAATCCGGCCCGCCTGAGCCTGGCCAGCGCCCAGGAAATGCTGCTAAAGATCCGGCAATTGACCGGTGAACTGGCGCGCCTGCAACAAAACGATCGCCGCCTAGCGCCCGCCGAGCGCGATGGCTTCACCCTCTTGCTGGGCTTTCGCTCATGGGAATTCGGCGCCTTCACTGCGCTGCGGCGCGCCAAGGCGCCTCACCAGATCGGGCCCAGGTACAAATAAAGCGTCGCGTCGCCGCCCTTGGTGGCGCCAGCGGCCACATACACCGGGCCGAAGCGCGTCTCGGTGGCAATGAAGGCGCTGGCCGCTTGCGTGAAGCCGCCGCGCCGCCACGGTGCGCTCTGGTCGTAGGCGCCGCCCATTTCCAGCGAAAAGCCAGCCCGCACCACCCCGCCCATCGTGCTGGGCAAACTGGCGATGCGGCGCGCCATGACCAGCCGGGTCAGCGCCACGCTGCGGCCCTCGACCGAATTGGGTTCGGTGCCGGACAGGCGCAAGAAGCCGCCCAGCGACAACGGCGCCGCGCCGCTCTGGGCCCGAGCCCACTCGCCATACACATGGCCGGCCCAGTTATCGCTATGGAAGGCGGACATGGCGCTCAGCGAGGACTGGCTCTCGGTTGCCGCGCTATTGTTGCCGACCGCAAGCCTGGTCCATAGCGCATTGACCATGAAACCACGGCTGGGGAAGGCCAGCGAATCGAGGGTGTCGACCCGGTAATGGAGGAAACGGCTGTCAAAATATTGCTGGACCGCCAACTCCGTATCGGCTGGAATCGCCAGCTTGCTGCTGGCCTTGCCGCGCGTCACGCCGCCCCGCACATCGCCCCAGTTGCCCAATTGGCGGCCCAGCACCAGGCTCGCGCTCTGGGTATTGTAGGAAGCGCGGCTGACGCGCCGCCCCTGTTCGAAATTGTCGGCGGCCGAGGAGCCATAGTCGAGTTCGGGTGCCACATACCACGGCGAACCGGCTCCCAGCGGCTGCCAGAATTGCACGCCGAAATCGCGCTCGGTGCCAATCCTGGCCGTGGTACGCAATTCCGCGCCCCAGTCATCGAGCGAAGTGCGCACATGCATCAACTTGAGCGCGAAACTATTGTTGTCCTTGAAGTCGCTGCCCAGTTCCAGGCCGAAACGCAGGCGGCTGCGGGCCCAGTCCGCCTCGCTCGCCTTGATCAGCACGCTGCGCTGGTCGCCTGCATCACTGACCTCGGTTTCCACGCGCGCCAAGTCGCCCCGCCCATACAGGGTGGTGGCGGCCTTACGCACCGCTTCGCGCGTCACGGGCACGCCTTCGAGCAAGCCCGATTGCGCGCTCAAGGCAAGCGGATTGACGTGGCCCACGCTTTGCACTTCCAGCCGCGTCAGCGGCAAGGCCACGTCCAGCATGGCCGGCGCGCTCAGGCGC
This sequence comes from Oxalobacteraceae bacterium GrIS 1.11, assembly GCA_040544385.1. GTDB lineage: Bacteria > Pseudomonadota > Gammaproteobacteria > Burkholderiales > Burkholderiaceae_D > Janthinobacterium. Next base: position 79,410 of record JBEONR010000011.1, on the reverse strand, counting down.
AATTGTTCCAGCGCCGCATATTCGGCTTCCGGCAAGGCCAGCGGCGCCAGCCGCGCGGCCAGCGCGCGAGTGGCTTGCTCGCCCGCTTGCATGGCTTGCGCATGGTTTTGGAAATCGAGGAAGCCGACCCCGCTCAAATCGGGCGCGACCAGGATATCTTGCGGGCGCATTTCCTTCAGGGAGCGCTGCACATTCTGTTCAGTCAGGATTTGCAGCATCTGTTGCGCCACGCCGACCGCGCTGCCCAAATCCTTTTCCGGCGCCAGCGGGGTGCCCACATTGACCGCGATGACAATATCGGCACCCATCGCACGCGCCATGTCGACCGGTAAATTGCGCACCAGGCCGCCATCGACCACCAAGCGGCCATCGACCCGCACCGGCGCGAACACGCCAGGCACCGCCAGCGAGGCGCGCACGGTCAGAAATAGCGGGGTGTCAACCAGGTCCACCAGTTCGCCGCTGATCAAGTCCGAGGCAACCGAGCGGAACGGCAGCGGCAAGCGGCTCACGCTGCGGTCGCGCATGGCAGGCGGCAGCAGGCGGTCGAGCGTGGTTTCCAGCGCACCATTACCGGCCGCGCTGGGCGGCAGCGTCAAGCCATTCAAGTTCAAGCCGAATTCTATGCGCGAAGGCAAGATCACGTCTTCCTCGCGGCGCCGGAACGCCAGGTCGTCGCGCGCCGGCCGGTCGGCGATCACGCGATCCCAATTGGTCTCGCGCGCCATCTGTTCCAATTCCGCCACCGAGACGCCGGCCGCGTAGGCGCCGCCAACCACCCCGCCCATGCTGGTGCCGACCACCATATCGATCGGTACCCGCATGTCGCGCAGCACGTGCAGCACGCCGATATGGGCCAAGCCGCGCGCGCCACCGCCCGACAACACCAGCGCGATGCGCGCACGCGCGGGAACGGGAACGGGCGCAGTCTGCGCCTGCGCGCCATGCGCGACGAATGCGCAGACGCAAGCGGCCGCGAGAGCGCGAAAAATCAGCATGGCGGGGTACCGGGGAAAACCTATTGCGCCTGCGAATGCGGGGCCGGCACGCTGGCCGGAGCGGGCACGACATTGATACGCGACGGCGGCGGCATTTGCAAGCCGGACGGTGGCGGTGGCGGTGGCGGCGACGACGACGGTGGCGCGTCGGCGCCCGACTTGGCCGATTCGACGGCCAGCTCGACCCGTTTCAGCGCACCGTTTTCGGACAGCAGCACGAAGCGCGGCGCGATTTCCTTGACGTTGACGCCGCTCACCACTTCGGCGCCAACCGCATAGGCCTGGGCCGGCTTGCTGTCGGTGGCCAGGATGGCCGCGCTGCCGCGGCCATTGCCAGCCGCGACCACGCCCTTCAATTGGTAATTGCTGACCACCGCCGTCTGCAACTGGCCGCCAAACAAACCGGCGGCCAATTCCACATTCGGCTCGGGCAAGACTTGCGCGGGCGCGGCGGCCAGCGGCCTTTGGGGCGGCTTGAACAATTGCAAAGCCCAGAACGCGAGCGATGCGGACAGCGCCACGACGGCAATAAAACTCACTAACAGGGGCATACGCTTCATCGGTTTCCTTTGTTACCGCACCAACTGATTAATTTCGATGATAGGCATCAAGACCGCCAGCACAATCAGCAAGACCACCACGCCCATCGCCAGGATCAGCGCCGGTTCCAGCAACCCGGCGATGGTCAGCGTGCGGCGCTCCAGATCCTGCTCCTGGGCGCTGGCCGCGCGCTCCAGCATGGCCGGCAACTCGCCGGTGATTTCGCCGGCCCGTATCATGTGGATCAACATCGGCGGAAAATGCTTTTGCGCCGACAAGGCGCGCGCCAGGCTGACCCCTTCGCGCACATTATTGCTGGCTTCCTCGACCAATTCCTGCATTGCCACATTCGACAGGGTGTCACGGCTCGTTTCCAGCGCGCGCAGGATGGGCACGCCGGAACCGGTGGTGATGGCCAGCGTGCTGGCGAAGCGCGCCGTGTTCAGGCTGCGCTCGAACTTGCCGTACAAGGGAGCCGTCAGCAACCAGGTATGCCAGCGCCGCTTCAAGCCCGGTTCCTTCAGGGCGCGTCGCCAGCCAAACCAGGCCGCGATGACGATGACTAGCACGACCAGGCCGTACTGACGCACGAAGTCCGACAGCGCCAGCATGATCACCGTCAGCACCGGCAGCTTTTGCTTGGTATTGGCAAATACCGAGACAATTTGCGGCACCACATAGGTCAGCAGGAAGATCACGATCGAGAACGCGACCACGGTGACGATGGCGGGATAGGTGAAGGCCAGCTTGACCTTTTGCACCAGCGCGTTGCGCCGCTCAATATAGTCGGCCAGGCGCGAGAGCACGCGCGACAAATGGCCGATTTGCTCGCCCGAGGCCACCAGCGCGCAATAGATTTCGGCAAAGTCGCGCGGGTGGCGCGCCAGCACGTCGGAAAAGGCGGCCCCGCCTATCACTTCGGAGCGGATCGAGGCAACCAGGTCGCGCAGATAGGCCCGTTCGGCCTGTTCCAGCAGGGCCGACAAGGCTTGTTCCAGCGGCAAGCCCGCTTCCAGCAAGCTGGCCAACTGGCGCGTGAACAGCGCCAGTTCGGTGCTCGACAGGCGCTCGCCGAAACGCCGGCTCTTGGTGACGCCGGCCGCGTCGACCTGGGCCGCGATGGCGTCCACCGTCAGCGGCACCAGGCCTTGCAGGCGCAGGTCGGCGCGCGCGGCGCGCGCGCTGTCGGCGTTGACCACGCCCTTCTTGGTGGCGCCGCCCGGGTCCACCGCTTCATAGCGAAATGCTGGCATGTGTCGGCGCCCCTAGTCTTTGGTTACGCGTAGCAACTCGGCTTGCGTGGTGGTGCCGTCTTGCAGCCAGCGCTCGCCGTCTTCGCGCATGGTCAGCATGCCGCTGCCCTGGGCTGCCTTGCGCACTTCCGCCTCCGAGGCGCGGTTATGGATCTGGGCCCGGATCTGTTCCGTGGTCTGCAGCAATTCATAGACCCCGACCCGGCCCTGGTAGCCGGTGTGGCCGCAGGTATCGCAACCGACCGCTTGCCAGTACTGGCCGTCGAAACTCTTGCACGTGCCGCACAGCTTGCGCACCAGGCGCTGGGCCAGCACGCCCAGCAGGGACGAGGACAAGAGGAAAGGTTCGATGCCCATGTCGAGCAGGCGCGTCACGGCCGCCGCCGCGTCATTGGTATGCAGGGTCGCCAGCACCAGATGGCCCGTCAGCGACGCTTGCACCGCGATTTGCGCCGTTTCCAGGTCGCGGATCTCGCCGATCATGATGACGTCGGGATCTTGCCGCAGGATCGCCCGCAAGGCCTTGGCGAAACTCATGTCGATGCGCGGATTGACCTGGGTCTGGCCGACCCCGATCAAGTCATATTCGATCGGGTCTTCCACCGTCAGGATATTGGTGGTGCTGGCGTTCAGGCGCGACAAGGCCGCGTACAGGGTGGTGGTCTTGCCCGAGCCGGTCGGCCCCGTCACCAGCACGATGCCGTGCGGCTGCTTGAGCAAGCCGTCGAATTCCGGCAGCATGGCCGGGCTCATGCCCAGGTGCCCCAAGTCGAGCCGGCCCGCTTCCTTGTCGAGCAGGCGCAACACGGCGCGCTCGCCATGGCCAGTCGGCAAGGTCGAGACGCGCACGTCAACCGGCTTGCCGCCTACCCGCAGCGTGATACGGCCGTCTTGCGGCAAGCGCTTTTCGGCAATGTCGAGCTGGGCCATGATCTTGATGCGCGAAATCAGCGAACCGTGGATCGCCTTGCGTGGCCGCACCACGTCGCGCAAGCTGCCGTCGATGCGAAAGCGCACCACTGAAGTTTGCTCGAACGGTTCGATATGGATGTCGGAGGCGCCTTCGCGCAAGGCTTGCGTGAGCAGCGCGTTGATCATCCGGATGACCGGCGCGTCGTCGGACGATTCCAGCAAATCCTCGATCGCCGGCACGTCTTGCAGCAACTTGGTCAAGTCCAGGTCGGCGTCGAATTCTTCCGCCATTTGCGAGGCGTTGCCGCCGGTGCCAGCATAGGCGGCAGCAATCGCCGCGTCGAGTTCGGCGCGCGGCATGCTGGTGATGCGGATGCGGCCGAAGCGGCGCGACACTTCCGCGATCGCCGACGGCGCCGTCGACGCCGACACCATCACATCGACCGTGTGTTCGGCCTCGTCGCTGGACTTGGCCAGCACCGCGAAATCACGCGCAAAGGCGTAGGGCAAGAGATTGCTCATCGCGCTCACTTGACAGGCATGGCAGCGGCTGGCCGCGCGCCGCTTGCAGGCGCGGCGGCGTCAGACCTCGCGCCGGCCGCTGGTGCAGCCGCGTCAGTCCTGGCGCCGGTGGCTGGCACGGCGGCGTCCGGCCTGGCGCCCGGCGCCGGCGTGGGCGCCGGTGGCACCGGCCGCGTCACCATATTGCCGCCCACCGGTTGGCCGTCTTGCAGCTTCGGCATCAAAGGCGCGCCCAAATCTTTCAGCATCGCATTGCCGGTCTGCGGCTGCGCCAGCTCTTCGGCTGCGCGCATGTAATCGTAGCGGTCGGCCGCCAGGCTGGTGCTTTGATCCTTGCTGCGCACCACCACCGGGCGCAGGAAAATCATCAGGTTGGTCTTGGTGCGAGCCCGGGTCTGGTACTTGAACAGATTGCCGATGATGGGAATGTCGCCCAGGCCGCGCACTTTCTCGGCGCTGTCGTTGGTGCTATCGTCGATCAAGCCGCCCAGCACGATGATCTGGCCATCGTCGGCGATCACATTGGTTTCGATCACGCGCTTGTTCAGGGTGATCCCGGCCGGCGCCGTCAGGGTCGACTTGTCGACGCTCGAAGTCTCGTGATAGATCGCCATCTTGATGGTGCCGCCCTCGGAAATCTGCGGCCGCACTTTCAAGGTCAAGCCGACTTCCTTGCGGTCGATGGTCTGGAAGGGATTGGCGGCGGCACCGGCCGCGCTGGTGAACTGGCCCGTGATGATAGGCACGTTCTGTCCCACCTGGATGGTGGCCAGTTCGTTGTCGAGCGTGATCATGTTCGGCGTCGACAGGATATTGGCATTGCCATCGGCTTCGAGCGCATGCACCACGGCGCCCAGTCCCAGCGCGCCATTGATTTGCTTGAAGATGCCGAGCGTCAAGCCGCCCGTCGGCTGCACCACGCCCTTGCCCAGGGCCAGCTTGAGGATATTGTCATTGCTGGAAGCGGCGAACGATTGCGCGCCGCCGACCCGGTAACTGCTGCCGCTGTCGCCGGTCAAGCCGAGCCACTGGACGCCGAATTCGGACGCCTTGGTCGACGACACTTCGACGATCAACGATTCCAGGTACACCTGGGCGCGGCGCACGTCGAGCTGGTCGATCACGGCGCGCAGATTGCGGTAGACCGATTCGGGCGCGGTGATGATCAGGGTATTGGTGGAAGCGTCGGCCTGGATGAAGCCGGCCGTGCCGCCCGAGGACAGCGGCTGGCTGGCGTTCGACATGGAAGCGCCGCCGCTGCTGCCCGCGCCCTGCTGGCCGTTCGAGCCGAGCGTGCTGCTGGCGCCGGCGCCGCTGCTGCTGTTGCTATTACTGCCGCCGGTGCCAGTGCCGATGCCCGAGGTGCCGCTGGTGCTCTGCGCGGCCGAGGTGTCGGACGACACCACCGAGCGCAGCGTTTGCGCCAGCTTGGTGGCGTCGGCGTTCTTCAGGTAGACCACATGGACATTGCCCAGTTGCGCGGTGGGCTGGTCGAGCTTGGCGATCAACGACTTGGCCAGGTTGGCGCGCGCCAGCGACGGCGCCCGCAGCACCAGGGAATTGGTGCGCGGGTCGGCCAGCACCGACACCTTGCCGGCGTCGCCGGACGAGCCCGGCTCCAGCAATTTATTCACCATCGATGCCAGGTCGGAAGCGATCGCGTAGCGCACCGGGATCACATCGAGGTCGGCGGCGGCCGGCGCGTCCAGCGCGGCGATGATCTTGCCCAGGCGCTTGAGGTTGTCGGCATAATCGGTGATCACCAGCGAATTGTTGCCGGGGTTGGCGTTGATGGTGTTGTTGGGCGAGATCAGCGGGCGCAGCACCGTCAGCAGATTGGCCGAAGATTCGAAATTGAGGTAAAACACCTGGGTCGCGATCTGGTCGCCCTTGACCAAGCTGGCGCCCAGGCCGATCTGGGTCGGCACCGATTGCAGCTTGGCTTCGGCTTCCGGCACCACCTTGGCGTAGCCGTCGCCGCTGACCACCGCGTAACCCTGCAGGCGCAGCGCCGACGCCAGTAGCGCGAAGGCCTGGGTCTTGGTGATACTCTTTTCCGACACCAGGGTGATGGTGCCCTTGACGCGCGGATCGATAACGAAATTGATATTGGTGTAGTGGCCCACCGCTTTGATCACCGACTCGATATCGGCACCGACGAAATTGAGCGCGGCCTCGTCGCTGGGTGCGGCCCGGACCGGGGTGGCGGCCACGGCGCAGCACACTAGCGCTGCAGCGCTCAGGCGTCGTAACGCGGGAAAGTTATAGGTATTCACTGATGGTTTTTTCATTATCTGAACTCTAAGGCGATGATGTTTTTGTCGCTATGGGGACGTCGCTGCCCCAGCAAGTTCAACAAACTTGCCAAGGTCTCTTCATATCCTGTTGCTGCCTGCGCCTGACCGGAAAACCGTAGCCGGCCTTGATTCAATGCCCCGCTGCCATCGAGCAGCAACGGTCCCTTCAGTGAACGCAGGCCCAATTGCGCCTGCTGTCCATGCCAGTCTAACGTCAACTCATAACTGCCCAGCGGACGCAGCGCCGACAGGCGCGAAGCCATGTCCGTCAGCGTCAGCGTGGTGCGACCGTTGACGGCGACGCTGCGCTGCGCCAATTCCAGTTCCAGTTCCAGCGCGCTCCACGACAAACGCATCACGCCGCTGGGCGCGATCGTATTGAGCGGCGCGCCCAGCCCGGACAAGCCTTCGGCCGGTAGCAATAGCGCGCCCGGACTGACTTGCCAGCGCGACCAGGAGCCGTGCACCCGCACCGGCTGCGCCAGCGCCGCCGGATTATTCAATTCAATGTCGACGGCGCCCAGCAGCACCGTCGGCGACAGGCGCCAGCCGAAACGGCCCGGCAGCAGCGGCGTCACGGCGCCATTGCTGCTGGCGGCGCCGCCGATGAAAGCCGAGCCGCGCCACAGCGTACCCTGTGCATCGCCCAAGGTCAAACGCCCGCCCGTCTGGCGTTCCACCAGCGGCGCCAGCCAACTGGCCGGGAAGCAAGCCAGCAGGGTCGCCGCAACGCCCAGCCCAATGGCCAGCAACCATAGCACGGTCCGCTTCATGTGGCGCTCCTTTTCGGGAACCGGCACGACAGCTTCATTTATTTTCGCCCGCGCCCTGGTGCAAGGTGATGGCGGCGTCCACCATGCCCAGCGTGGTTTGCGCCGTCAAGGCCGCGTCTTGCACTTCGATATGGTTTTCGCGGCGCTGCGCGTCCAGCCACATGGTCAGGCCGGCGAACGGCACCCCCGTCAATTGCAGCTTGGCATAGTCGGCCGTCAGGTTGATCGATTGCGCGCTCAAGCCGCGCGCCGCCAGCGACGCGTTCAAGTTATCGCGGCTCATGGGCGTCAGCGGCGCCGGCGTCTGCTGGGCCAGCAGGCCCGCTTCCTTGGCCAGCGCGTCGATTTCAGCGGCGTCTTGGCGCAATTGCGGCAAATCGATTTTCAATTTCGCGCGCCCGTCGATGGCCGGCCCGATCAGAATCGCATACACCAGCGCCAGGCCGAAGGCGCAGCCGCCGATGGCCAGCGTCTTGCGTTCCTGCTCGTTGCGGGCGAGCCAGAATTCCGCCGCGCCAGCCTTGAAGCGGCCCAGGACCAGAGAAATATTTTTCATGATTTTGCTCCACCCGCGACGCGGATTTGCCAGCTTCCCGGCGTCGGTTCGGTCAATTGCAGTTTGCGCGCCGCCAGCGCCGTCTTCACTTGCGCCAGCGCGGCCGCGTCGACCAGATTGGGTTTCAATTTCACCGTCAAGGCGCGCTCGCGGTAATCGAGCGCCGCCACCACGCCCTTGCCGGCCAAATCGCCCATGGCTTCGCCGAGCGCCGCGCTCATGGCGGTGAATTCATCGGCCGCGACCTGGCCGCTGGCCAACTTGGCGGTCGCAATATTGCGCCGCATTTGCTCGGCCGGGGCAATCGGCGTCTCTTTCGGATAAGCCGTCTTGAAAGTTTGCCGCATCGCGGTGCGCAGCGTATCGGCGTCGCGCTTCATGCGCAACCATTCGACATTGATGCCGACGATATTGACCAGCCCCGCCAGCAGCGCCAGGGCCACCGGCCAGCGCCAGCGCTGCCACTGGCGCGCTTGCGCGCCGGCCGAACCGAGTGCCGGCAGCAAATCGAGACCGGCACTTTTCGAGGCCGCGATCCAGTGCGCCCAGTGGTCGGTTTCGATGACGATGCCACCCACGCCGGCAGCCAGTTCCTGGTATTGGGCGCACAGGCTGGCCGGCAGGTAGAGCGTCAGCGGCGCGTCGCCGGCAAAGGCGCGCAACATGTGCAGCGCTGCCAGCGCTTGCGCCGGCAGCGTCAAACCCATGCCCTGGTTCTGGGTCAGGCGCACCGTCAATTCCAGCGTGTCCTCGCCGGCGGTGATCGCGGCCGCCACCGAATCGGCTTGCAGCGGCAGGCATAATTGCGCCGGTAACACGACGATGTTGCGCGCACCCTGCGCCAGCAGTGCCTTGACCAGCACTTCCAGCCAGGCCCGCTGTACCACGGCCACGCTGCGCATGCCGTCGGCGCCTTGCGCGGTGGCGGCCAGCGCGCAATCGGCCGGGTCGCCCAGCACATGTTCCTCGACCAGGTTCGGCAGCGCCGCCTTCAGGCGCGCGGCCGACAGCGGTGGCGTCTTCAGGTGCAACAGGGTGACGTCGGCGGCGGCCAGCAGCAGCACCACCCGGCGCGCTGCCGCGATCATGTCGCCCAGTCCGCTGAAGGCGCAAGCGCCCTGTTGCAGCACATTGCCGCCATCGCCGGCCAGCGCGAACTGGCACAGCGGGGCGCTGTCGACGCTGGCCTTGGCCGGATGCCGGATGTAGAGAGTTGTCAAAGGGTCTCGCTTTCTGGTTTCTAGTTTTCCCGGATCCACAGCACCGAGGTGGTCATCTGGGGATTATTCTGGCGCCAGATCAGCGCCATCGAATCGAGCGCCGCGCGATCGAGCCTGATCCGGCTCATGGCCAGGAAATAACTGCTCTTTATATCGACTTCCACTTTGGGAATCAAGGTTTTTCCGCTTTGTTTCAGATAGTCGTTAAAGGCGTTCACATCGCCGAACTTGCTGCGCTGGCGGCTAACCGTCAGCGTAGTCGCTTCCGACAGCGAGAAATTATCGACCACGGCCGACAACACTTCGGGCGATGCGGTATTCACATTGAGCGGCGTCGCCGCTGGCAGAACGATCACGAAATCGCGCAAGCGCTCCACCGCCTGCGGCGTGAAACCGGGCACCGACAGCAAATCCTCGACTTGCACCAATTGCAGTGGTTCGTGGCCATCTTGCGGCGCCGGCGGCAGCGGCGCAGGCGAGCTGCCATTGCCATTCACACCCGGGGTAGGACCGGTCCCGGGCGACGGGCCGGTCCCGGGCGCGACCCCGCCCGCGCCGCCATCGATGGGCGGTGTGGTGCCGTCGGTCGGGGCCGCCAGCGCCGACTGCGCCTGCGAAACGACTTTGGCAGTCGCCAGCGCCAGGCCGGGATCGAGCTGCAAGGTGACCAGCAGGCGCTTGAAGGCCGCCAGTTGAGCGGGATTGACGGAGCGGTTGCTGGCCAGGTTGTTCAAGTTGAAGCGCCCCTGCGCGTCGAGTATCTGGCCCGACAAGGTGGCCTCGAAATTTTCATCTTCCACCCGTTCGCGGTCGACAAATTGGTCGAGCCGCGATTCAGCCAGCGGCGTGGCCCAGACCCCGTCCAGGGTGGTGGACTTGCCATTGGTGATGCCATCCTGGCGCAACACAAAGCGCGAGTAATCGATGGCGCCCAGCAAGATCCACTTGGTTTGCAAATGCAGGCGCTGATTTTCCATCGAGCGCACCTGGACTTGCTGCTGCCAAAACAGGCTGGTGACGATGGTCACGGCCAGCGTCGTCAGCAACAGCGCCGTGATCACGGCTACCCCGCGCTGGCGGTCGGGCCGGGGCGCGCGTTTCATCGCCCCCCCGGGCGGACGAGTTTGAAAGGATTTCATACGGCCCCCAGCAGGAAAACCTTGATCAGGCTGGTTTCCTGACCCTCCAGCTGGAGCGCCACTTCCAGCCCCGTGTTGGTCGATTGCTGCTTGGTCGCGGCGGCCGTGGTCAGCACGCTCCAGCCGGCGCCGTCCCAGATCCGCACCACCATGCCGGCCAGCGCGCGCTGCAGCACCACCGGCGTGGTACTGGCATCGCTGTCGCCCAGCGCCGCCTGCCACTGCACGTCGAGTTGCACCAGGTCGCGCACGGGGCTCGATTCGCGCCGCGTCAGCACGCCGTCGACGATGCGGTAAGACACCACTTGCAATTGCATGGCCTGGTTTTCGCCAAACACGGTGCGCACCAGGGTCAAGCGGTTGGTGTCGGCGGCCAGGTTGGGGCGCTGGTTCAACAGCGCGCCGCTGCCGTTGCCGGCCAGATGCTCGCAATCGGTTTGCATTTGCGCAAACGCCAATTGCATGCCACGGGTCTGTTCCATTTGCGCCGTCAGCGCGGCGCGCGCGCGCACGATGCCGTCCAGGCCGCGCCAGCCGAGCACCGCGACCAGGGCCAGGATGCCTATCGCCACCAGCAACTCGATCAGGGTGAAACCGCGCGCGCGCCGGCCGTTCATTGGCTCAGCACCAGTTGGATCAACTTGATGATACGGCGCTCCGGATACTGGGCATCGTAGACGCTGACCTCGACGCGGCGAAAGCGCGGATTCGGGGTGGCGATCACCTCTTCCTGGCACACTAGGTGCAAATCGCCCTGCGGACAGTCGGACGAACTCTTGCCGATGGCGGGGAAATCCTTGCCCAGGCGGATTTGCACCAGGCGGTTTTCGGCCGACCAGGTCGCCATCATGGCGCTGCGCAAACCATTGCTGTTCTGGGTCAGGCTGCCGACCGCGCGCAGCGAAGCGCCCAGTGCGGTGCCGACGATGACCAGCGCCACCAGCACTTCGAGCAGGGTGAAGCCGTCGCTGCGGCGCGAAAAAGGCGGCATCGTCATTCGACAACGAAATGGCCGATGCCGTCGGCCCGGATGGCCACGCTATTGGTGCCGCTGGCCAGGGTCAGCACGAAAGGCTTGTCGACCGGCTCGCGGCCAAAGGTCAGGCGCAACGGCGGCGTGGTCGCGCTCGATGGCGGCTCCACGGAAAACAGCATCGGACTATTGGCGAACGGACGCTCGCGCAGCAAGTCGTCCTGGGTCACCGGTTCCCACTGCTTGTCGTTGCGCACCAGGAAACGATAATGGTCGGCGTCCGCCTCGAAGGCGACCTGGCGGTTGCGCACAATGGCTTCGTCACGCGCCAATTGCAACAGCAGCGCGATGCGCTCGGCTTCCTTGTGCAAGGCTTGCTGGCCATTGGGCAGGGCGTTCAGCGTCACCATCCCCAGCGTGATGCCAAAGATGACCATCACGACCAGCAATTCGATCAGCGTGAAGCCGCGCACCCGCGCCGCCATGCCAGTCCCGCCCATTTCCGGCCGGCCCGGACTTCTTAGATGTCCCACGAGCCGATATCGGCATCGTCACCGCTGCCGCCGGGCTGGCCGTCGGCCCCCAGCGAAATCACATCGACCTCGCCCTTGATACCGGGCGACAAGTATTGATACGGGTTGCCCCACGGATCTTTCGGCATTTTTTCCAGGTAACCGCCGGCTTTCCAGCCATTCGCGGCCGGTCCGGCGGTCGGCTTGGTCAGCAAGGCTTGCAAGCCTTGCTCGGTGGTGGGGTAACGCTGATTGTCGAGCTTGTAGAGCTTGAGCGCTTGCATCACGGTCGAAATATCGACGCGGGCGGCCGCCACCTTCGACTCGCCGGTGCGGGCGATCAACTTGGGCACCACCAGCGATGCCAGAATCCCCATGATCACCACCACCACCATGATTTCAATGAGCGTAAAGCCGCGCCCGAGGCGGTGGCGGATGGAACGGTTTGAGACGTTTTGCATAAGAAAATAATAAGATGGTGAGGTGTGAATACGGAGTATAAGACGGATTCGCCGCAATGCCAAAATAACAGAGTTAAATTTATTCCAAGCCCCTGTCAATCCTTTTTCGCCGCGTTGCCGAACAGGCGTTGCAGCGCGCCATCATTGCTGCCGGCCTGGGCCGTCGGCTGCGGCGCCAGCGCTTGCAACGCGGGCGCGTCCGTCACGAACGGGGCGATGCCGAGTGCGCGGTCGACTTCGTGCGGGTACACCAGATAGCCGCGCGTGATCACGGCCGCCACCTTGCGCACGTCGCCGATATCGCGGGTCGGGTCGCCGTCGACCAGCACCAGGTCGGCCAGCTTGCCGGGCGCGATGCTGCCGCGCTCGGCGCTGGTGCGGGTATAGCGGGCGCCGTTGCGGGTTGCCACTTGCAGCGCTTGCGCAGGGCTCAGGCCGGCCTTGACCAGCAATTCCAGCTCGGCCTGCAGGGTGAAGCCGGCCAGATCATCGGTGCCAGCCACCAACGGCACGCCGGCCCGGTACAGGCGGCCGACGAAATCGACCATTTTCGCGTACGAGCTTTCATAGCGTTGCAAGGTGGCGGCATCGGCGATCTTCATGCTGCCGACATAAAAATTGCGTTTGACGTCGGGCGGCATATGCTCGGCCACCGCCGCGAACGGCTGGTTCAAGTCGCCGTCGCGCTGTTTCAGGAAGGCAAACGTGGCCAGGGTCTCATCCACCACGATTTGTTTTTTCCTCAGCGTCTCGATGAAATCCTTGACGGCCGGCGAGTCAAAGTCCAGCCCTGCCACTTTCTCGGCCGGCAGTACGAAGCGTTCCAGCGTGCGGGTATCGGTGCTTGGCGTGACCAGGAAATTGAGCATCACCTGATTGATGTGCTGGATCTCGTCATAGCCGGCGTCGATCGCGTCTTGCGCCCGCAAACCGGCCGGGACGTGGCCCGAGACGCGCATGCCGCGGCTGTGCGCGTAGGCGACGGTGTCGGCCAGGATCGCTTTCGGGAAGGAATTGTAAATCTTCAATTGCGGATAACCGTGCTCGGCATACCAGTCGACCGCGTTTTTCGCCCCGGCCAGATCGCGGATGACGAAGCCGAGATTGGCCGAATACGGGCTTTCGCCTTCCAGGAAGCCGCTCGGCACGATTTGCGGCGCCAGGAGCTTGCCGGCCACCGTTTCATCCATCATTTGCTGCAATTCCTTATTGTCGTTGCCCATGTCGCGCACGCTGGTGACGCCGGCCGCCAGATTCAAGCCCCCTTCCCAGCGGCTGACGTGGCCATGCATGTCGAACAGACCGGGCAGGACGATGCGGCCGGCCGCGTCGATCTGGTTTTGCGCGCCGCGCATCGGCGCGCCGGCCGGCAATACCGCCGTGATGCGTCCGCGCAACAGATACACGTCCGACGGCGCGCCGACCAGCGCGGTTTCGCTATCGAAGACGCGGGCATTGCGCAGCACCGTCAAGCCCGGCAGGGGATGTTGCATTTGCCCGGCAAAGTCGGCCAGCATCTTGTTTTCGGCCGTCTTCTGGCGCGCCGCCAGCGCCGCGCCATTGTTCTGCCAACCTTGCTCGATGGCGGTCAGCGTGCCCGGCACCACCAGCGCAAACAGGCGCGGCTTGGCGCCCGTAGTGGCCCAGTAAAACGCCGGCGACAGGCCGAGCCCGGTTTGCGCCAGCAATTGCACGGTCTGGGTCTTGCCCTCGCTACTGACCTCGAACTGGTCGAGGCGGCGCTGGGTCAGCGTGCCCGAGGGCAGCAGCGGCAAGCTATGGTCGGGCCGCGCCGCCAGCGCCGTGATGGCGGCCGACGCGACTTCGAAAGAGCTGTTGAGCGGGATGTAAATGGCCGCCCCCTGGACGCTCCTGCCGCCCTTTTCCGAGGTCGAATGCCATGTCGCCAGGTCGCCCTTGCGCTCGAAATGTTCGTCGACCACGGCGCCGAAGGTCGAATTGCCGCTCACCGCATAGCTGCTCATGGTGCCGTCCGGTGCCAGCCGGAAGCGCTCGCTCAATTCCGGGCCTCGGCCGTTATCCTTGTAAATGAAACGCACCCGCGTCAAGCCGTCGTCGTCGCGCTCGACCACTTGCTCGCCCGCCTGCTTGCCGTTTTCGGTCATGATCACGTATCTGGTGCTGCTGGCCGCTTGCGCCGCAGCGCCCACGGTGGCCATCACGACCAGGGCCAGCGCGGCTGAAAATTTACTCATCGTGCGAATTCTCCTGTGGGGGGGGCGGCGCAAACCGGACATGCGGGATTGCGTGCAACTTCGATACTATTCCATTCCATATTGATACCGTCAAGCATGAGCAAGCGTCCGGCCAGCGATATGCCGATGCCCATCACCAGTTTCAGCGCCTCGGCCGCCTGCAGCGCACCGACTATACCCACCAGCGGCGCGAACACGCCCATGCTGGCGCAAGCTTCGTCCTGGAAATGCTGATCTTGCGGGAACAGGCAGGAATAACAGGGCGCCGCGCCGGAACGGGGGTCGAACACGCTGACCTGGCCGTCGAAACGGATCACGGCGCCCGACACCAGCGGCACCTTGCGCGCGACGCAAGCACGGTTGACGGCGTGGCGGGTGCGGAAATTGTCGCTGCAGTCGAGCACCACGTCGGCCGTGCCCACCAATTCCAGCAATCTGGCTTCGTCGGCCCGCTCGACCAGGGCCACGATCTCGATCTCGGGATTAATCGCGCGCAAGGTCAGGCGCGCCGATTCAGCCTTCGGTTGGCCGACCCGCGCGCTGGTGTGGGCGATCTGGCGCTGCAAATTGGTCAGGTCGACCGTATCATGGTCGACCAGGGTCAGCTTGCCGATGCCGGCCGAGGCCAGATACATCGCGGCCGGCGAACCGAGGCCGCCGGCGCCTATCACCAGGGCGTGGGCGGCCAGCAGCGCTTGCTGGCCCGCGATACCTATTTCATCGAGCAAGATATGTCGCGAATAGCGCAACAGTTGCGTATCGTTCATGGAAAAAGCGATCAAAAACAGCGCTGGGGAAGCCGTGCGGAGTCAGGCCCGGGGCGAGATTCAGATCCGGTTCAAGGTTTGGCGGCCGCGCCCTCGGGCTTGGCCGGCGTCGCTTCGACTTTCGACAATTTTACCGGCAAGCCCTTGAAGTGATTCAAGGCTTGCAGCAATTGAAAGTCGTCCTTGCTGCCATACTCGAGTGGCTTGCGCTTCTTTTCCATCGCGATCACGCGCTGCTCTTGTTCGAGCTCGTCGCGCTTGGCGGCCACCGCCCCGAGCGTCTTGTTTTGTTCGTTGCCCAAATGCTTTTGCAAATCGGCTTCGCGCACCCGCATGCTGTTCCAGCCGTCGCCGTCGGCCGTTTCATCGACCATCAGGTCGGGCACGATGCCGCGCGCCTGGATCGAGCGCCCATGCGGCGTGTAATAGCGCGCCGTGGTCAGCTTGACGGCCGTGTCGGCCGTCAATTGGCGCAAGGTTTGCACCGAACCCTTGCCGAAAGTCTGGGTACCGAGGATGGTAGCGCGCTTGTAGTCTTGCAAGGCACCGGCGACGATTTCCGAGGCCGAGGCTGAACCGGTGTTGACCAGCACCACCAGCGGCACGTCTTTCAGCGCGGCCGGCAGCTTGGCCAGCGGGTCGCCGCCGCTGCGGCCCGAGTAAAACTCGCGCCGGCCGTAAAAAGTCTCTTTCGAACTGACCATCTGGCCATTGGTCGAGACAATCACCGAATCTTTCGGCAAGAAGGCGGCCGAGACCCCGACCGCGCCCGGCACCACCCCGCCCGGATCGTTGCGCAAGTCCAGCACCAAGCCCTTCAGATGGGGGTCTTGCGCATACAATAAATTGATTTTCTTGACCATGTCATCGACGGTCGGTTCCTGGAACTGGGCAATGCGCAACCAGGCGTAACCGGGTTCGACCATCCTGGCCTTGACGCTTTGCACCCGGATCTCTTCGCGCACGACGGGGATCACCAGCGCCTTCGCCTCGCCCTTGCGGGCAATCGTCAGGACAATCCTGGTGTGCGGCTCGCCGCGCATTTTCTTGATCGCCTCGTCGATCGCCAAGCCTTTCATCGGCGCGTCGTCGATGCGGGTGATCAAGTCGCCGGCCAGGATGCCGGCCTTGGCGGCGGGCGAATCCTCGATCGGCGCGACCACCTTGACGTAACCGTCTTCCATGCCCACTTCAATGCCCAGGCCGACAAACTTGCCCTGCATGCTTTCGCGCATTTCCTTGAAAGCTTTCTTGTCCAGGTAGAGCGAATGGGGGTCGAGCGAGGCGACCATGCCGGCAATGGCTTCGGCCAGCAATTTCTTGTCGTCGACCGCCTCGACATAATCGGACTTGATGAGCCCGAACACGTCCGACAATTGGCGCAATTCTTCCAGTGGCAGCGGCGCGGCCATGGTTTTCTGCGCGATCGCGGAGAATTGCATCGACACGCCGACGCCAGCCATCATGCCCAGGCCGATCAAGCCGATACTCTTTACTTTAATGCCCATTTTTTATCCGCAATCCACCAAACAATGATACCGAACGCCGTCGGCAGTTAGAACTTCACCCAGTCGGCAGGGTCAAAGGCGCGCCCCTGATGCCTCAATTCAAAGTATAGCCCCGATTCTTCGTTGCCGCCGCTGTTTCCGGCGCTGGCGATCGAGTCGCCGGCCTTGACGACGTCGCCGGCCCGTTTCAGCAAGGCTTGATTATTGCCGTAAATGCTCATGTACTGCCCGCCATGGTCGACGATGAGCAGATTGCCGAAGCCGCGCAGCCATTCCGCAAACACGATACGACCGCCAGCGATGGCCTTGACGTCGGCCCCCTCGGCGGCGCGGATGAAGACGCCCTTCCAGCCGGGACCGTCGCCGCGCTTGCTGCCGAATTTGGCGGCCAGCTTGCCCGCCACCGGCGCGCGCAATTGTCCGCGCAGGCTGGCAAAGGCGCCGTCGGGCGCGGCCGGCGCCAGGCTGGCACGCGCCGCTTCTGGCTCAACTTTCGGCGCGGCCTTCGGTTCAACTTTCGGTTCAACTTTCGGCTCAGGCGGACGGGCCGCCACTTTCGGCTCGTCGGCATCGATCGGCTCGGGCTTGGTGGCGGGCTTGGCCTTGCCGCCCTTGGCCGCCGCCAGGCGTTCGCGCTCGGCCTGGGCGCGGGCGCGGGCCGCCAGCAGCGCCGCTTTCGTTTCGGCCTCCGCCTCGGCCTTGGCCTTGGCCGCAAGCTTGGCCTCGGCTTCGGCTTTGGCCCTGGCCTCGGCGCGCGCCGCCGCCAACAATTGCTGGCGCTTCTTCTCGGCCGCCGCCTGTTCTTCGATCAGCTTGGCCAGCTTGCCGACCAGGCCGGCCATGCGCTGTTCGTCGCGCTCGACATTGCCGGCTTCCTTGCGCTGCGCCTCCAGGCGCTTCGACAAGCTGGTCAACAAGGCCGCGCGGCGCCCCTTTTCTTGCTCCAGCAAGGCTTTTTGCTGGCGCTGTTCTTGCGCGATTTCTTCCAGCTCATCCTTGGCCTCTTGCGCCGCCGCCTGATTCGTTTCCACCGCCTGCAGATTGGCGCGCAGCGCGGCCAGCAGGCGCGCCTGGGCTTGCGACACATACGCCATCATTTGCAAGTCGCGGTTGATGCGGTTCGGATTGTCGCCCGACAAGAGCAACTTGATGCGGTCTTCATTGCCGGCCACGTATTGCTGGCGCAGCAAGGTGGTCAATTGCTTCTTTTGCAAATCTACCGTGGCCAGCAATTTGTCATGCTCGAGGTCCAATTGGGCCAGCTTGGCGCCGGTCTGGCCTTGCTCGGCCGCCAGGTCGCGCAGCGCGCGGTTGGCGTCGGAAATCGCCTCTTCCGACTCGGCCAGGGTGTCGGCCGCGTCATCCTTGGCGCTTTCGGTGCGCACGATGTCGCGCTTCAAGGCGCCCAATTTCTGCTGCAAGCCGGCCCGTTCCAGCTCGGCGTTGGCCTTTTGCCTGCTGCGTTCGGTGACCTTGGCGCCCATGGCGGCGCCACTGGCAAGCGCCAGGGCCAGGCATAGCCACGCCCCGGCACGCCTGGCCGGTGGGAAAACGGGTGCGACCCGGAGCGAAGACGACAAGGTTACTTGGCCTTCCCTTGGTTTGCCACGGCGCTCATGGCGGCCGCGATGGCGGCCGGATCGCCCAGGTAATAGCTGCGGATCGGCTTCAAGTCGGCGTCCAGTTCATACACCAGCGGCTGGCCGTTGGGAATGTTCAAGCTGACGATGTCGGCGTCGCTGATACCGTCGAGCATCTTGATAAGCGCACGCAAGCTGTTGCCATGGGCCGAAATGAGGATGCTTTTGCCAGCGCGGATGGCCGGCGCGATATCCTCGTCCCAGGCCGGCATCACGCGCGCGACGGTGTCTTTCAGGCATTCGGTGAGCGGGACGCTCGCCTTCGGCAAGCCGGCGTAGCGCGGGTCATTGAACGAGGCGCGCGCGTCATCCTCGGCCAGCGGCGGCGGTGGCGTGTCGTAGCTGCGGCGCCAGACCAGCACTTGCTCGTCGCCATATTTGGCGGCCGTTTCAGCCTTGTCCAAGCCTTGCAGGGCGCCATAATGGCGTTCGTTCAAGCGCCAGTCATGCTTGATCGGCAACCACATTTGATCCATCGCGTCCAGCGCCAACCACAGCGTGCGTATGGCCCGCTTCAACACCGAGGTGTAAGCCAGGTCAAAATGGAAGCCGGCGTCCTTCAAGATCTGACCGGCGGCGCGCGCCTCGTTGGCGCCTTTTTCCGTCAAATCGACGTCGGTCCAGCCCGTGAAGCGGTTATCGAGGTTCCAGGTGGACTCGCCGTGACGCATGAAAACGATTTTGTACATGGTTCAATCTTCAATCTGTAGAGGGTTTAAGGCAAACGTAAAAAGATCCAGCTTCTATTTTATAATGCGCGGATTGACTTAAACCATTGGAACCCCGTGAAATTCATTATTGACCACATTTTTCTGTTCGGCATCGTCGTCATTTCCGGCGGCGCACTGCTGTGGCCGACCCTGACCATGCGCGGCAAGCGCGCCTCGCCGCTGGAAGTGACGCAATTGATCAACCGTGGTAAAACCATGGTACTCGATGTGCGCGACGCGGCCGAGTTTGCCACTGGCCATTTGCGCGATGCAAAAAATATTCCGCTGGCCGAACTGGGCAAGCGGACGGGCGAACTCGACAAGTCAAAAAACAAGACCGTCGTGCTGATTTGCCAAAAAGGCGCGCGCTCAGCCAGCGCCGCCGCCGTGCTGGCGAAAGCCGGCTTTGAAGATGTGGTCAGCCTGGACGGTGGCCTGGCGGCCTGGCAAAGCGCCGGCTTGCCGATCGCAAAATAAAGGAACTCTCATGACAGCCCATGTAGTGATGTACAGCACCGCCATGTGCCCGTATTGCGTGCGCGCGGAGCGCTTGCTGGAAGCCAAAGGCGTGACCGTGATTGAAAAAATCCGCGTCGACCTGGACCCGGAGCAACGCGCACTGATGATGCAAAAGACTGGCCGGCGCACCGTGCCACAGATTTACGTGGGCGCCACCCATGTCGGCGGTTTCGACGATTTGCATGCGCTGGATCAGGCCGGCGGCCTCGAAGCGCTGTTAAATGGCGTTTAAATCGGCCGGCGCGGGCAGAAAGTACTTGCAAGGTTATTGGTTTTGATACAATTGCCCTCGCGTTTGATTGAAGCCCATCGATCCGGCGGGCCTCGAGGCGCGTGCAAGCGTCACTAATCTGAGCGGCATCTGCCGTTCTTTTCCTTTACAACGAAAGCGTTCCATGTCTGACGAAAATCTGCAACCTGTATTCCAAATCCAACGCGTCTACCTGAAAGACATGTCGCTGGAGCAACCTAATTCCCCATCGATCTTCCTCGAACAAGAGGCACCAGCCATTGAAGTGGCGCTCGACGTCAGCGCCGAGCCACTGGCCGAAGGCATTTTCGAATCGACCGTGACCATCACCGTCACCGCGAAAATCAAAGACAAGGTGGCGTTCCTGGTCGAAGGCAAGCAAGCCGGTATTTTCGAAGCGCGCAACATCCCTGCGGATCAACTCGATCCACTGCTGGGAATCGGCTGCCCGAACATCATCTACCCTTACCTGCGCGCCAACATCGCCGACGTGATCACCCGCGCCGGTTTCCCGCCCGTGCATCTGGCTGAAATCAACTTCGAAGTGTTTTACCAGCAGCGCATGCAAGCGGTGGCCGATGCCGCCGCCGCCGCGCCAGCCAACGGCGAAGCGACGCACTAAGCACCAAGTAATACGCAATAAACCGCCGGCGCCTGGTCGCCGGCGGGTGTATGCTGGCAGTCTGGCGCATCGGCGCCCTGTCGGACCGCCCTCCCGGGCGCGTCCATGTTGCAGTTTTTTCACCCATCTCGAAAGTCCGCATATGACCATTCCCCGTTGGATCGCAGGCGCAGCGCTGATGCTGGCAGCAACGGCAGGCCAAGCCTTCGATTTCAAGACGGTAGGCGCGGCGCCGGCCATTTTGTATGACGCGCCGTCCACCAAGGGCGGCAAATTATTTCTCGCGCCGCGCGGCATGCCGCTCGAAGTGGTACTCAGCTATGGCGAATGGGTCAAGGTGCGCGATGTCAGCGGCGACCTGGCCTGGACCGAAGCCAAGGCCCTCAGCAATAAACGCAATGTGGTGGTGCGCACGCCCAACTTGAAGGTGAAGGCCACCGCCGACGAGGCTGCCGCACCCGTTTTCATCGCCGACAAGGGTTTGTTGCTGGAAGTGACGGAAGGGGCCAGCTCCGGCTGGGTCAAGGTGCGCCACAGGGATGGCCAGGCCGGTTACGTCAAAAATACCGACGTCTGGGGCATCTAAGTCCACATTGTTGAACCGGGCCGGTGGTAATCGGCGCCGCCGATCGCGCCGACCCATCCATTGCCGTCCGAGGTTTCATGCCAGATTTATCGATCCAACCATCCCCCGAGCTCGCCCACAAGGTCAGCGTGCTTGGCGCGGGCGCCTGGGGCACCGCCGTCGCGGTCGCCCTGGCGGGCCGCCACGATGTACTGTTGTGGGGCCGCAATCGCGACGCCATGCAAGCCATGGCCGCACAGCGCGAAAACCCCTACTTGTCGGGCATCGCGTTGCCGCCGGAACTGGCCTTGAGCGCCGATTTCACGGCCGCGCTGAGCCATGCCAGCGGCCTCGGCGCGCTGCTGATCGCCGCTTGTCCGGTGGCCGGCTTGCGCCCCTTGCTGGAACAACTCAAGGGCCGCGCCATCCCGCATCTGATCTGGCTGTGCAAGGGTTTCGAGGGCGGTAGCGGCATGTTGCCGCACCAGATAGTGCAGCAGGTGCTGGGGCCGCAAGTGGTCGGCGGCGCCCTGTCCGGTCCCTCGTTCGCGCAAGAAGTGGCGCGCGGCTTGCCGTGCGCGCTGACCATTGCGTCCGCTTCAACGGCCTTGCGCGTTTGCGTGGTGGCCACCATGCATGGCGGCAACATCCGGGTCTATGCCAGCGAAGACGTGATCGGGGTCGAAGTGGGCGGCGCCGTCAAGAATGTGCTGGCGATCGCCACCGGCATCGCCGACGGCCTGGGCCTGGGCTTGAATGCGCGCGCCGCCCTGATCACGCGCGGCCTGGCGGAAATCACCCGGCTCGGCGGCGCCCTCGGCGGGCATAGCGAAACTTTCATGGGCTTGACCGGCATGGGCGACTTGATCCTCACTTGCACCGGCGACTTGTCGCGCAACCGGCGGGTCGGACTGGCCCTGGCCCAGGGCAAGCCGCTGGCCGCCATCGTGGCCGAACTCGGTCACGTGGCCGAAGGGGTGCCTTGCGCCAAGGCGGTGCGGGAACTGGCGCGCAGCCTTGGCGTCGACATGCCGATCACGAATGCCGTGGCGGGCGTGCTGTTTGACGGCGACTTGCCGCAAGAAATGGTGCAACGCCTGCTGGCGCGCGACCCGCGCGATGAAGCGGCCTAAGCTTACTTAGAACCTGTTCCGGTAGGGAGCCGGATGGTGCTTCCTCGGGAGCGCGGACAAGGCGAGAGGAGGACGCATGGCTGGCCATGCTACGACGAGCAACGCAGTCCCCGCTTCCGGGGGGCCGCCAACAGGTGGCGTATTCCCTACCGGAATAGGTTCTTAATAGCCCTTGACCAGCAGCATGGTCAGCAAGAGCACGCTATCTTGTTCTGCGCGCAGCGCGTGGACCTGGCCGCCGGCCAGAAATACCATCTGGCCGGCGCGCAAGCTCTGGCTGGCGCCATGGGCATCGAGCACGACTTCCCCGCTCAGGCATTGCACCGTGATTTCCCCCGGCACATGGTGCTCGGGCATGACCTTGCCCTTGGGCAGCGTCAGCCGCACCAATTCCAATTCATCGGTCTTGGCCAGCGCGATGGCGGAAAAGCGCGTGTTATCGATTTCCCGCTCCAGTTCAATCAACTGACCCGATGCCGCATGTGGCAATGCCATGTCTTCACTCCTTTAAGTTGCTTCGGTCGCCAAGGTGGCGCCGCGCATCCAGCTCACCAGCGGATAGGCGTCGCGCAAGCCGCGCGCCAATTGCGGCAGCAGCAACTCGGGCGCGTTCAAGTCCAGCGCGACGTCGGTCCAGACAAAAAAACTCTTCAATTTGATCAACTCGATATGTTCGGCGTCGGCCGCGTAACCCTTGGGCGGCCGCAGCAGCTTGCCCTCATCCTGGAAACCGCCGAAGGTGTCGCGCAAGCGCTTATTCTTCAACACTTTCGATAAACCCGGCGCGTCATTGACCATGTGGTCGCGGATCGCCCGCAGGCGCGGCGCCGGCGGCATGTATTCGCCGGCGCCGAACAGCAACTTGCCGGCGCCATCGATTTGCAGATAATAGGTGGGACCGCCAGCCATGCTGGGCCGGCGCATATCGTTGGGCGCGATGGCCGCCGAAAAGCGGGTCTTGTACGGACTCTTGTCGTGCGCAAAGCGGACGTCGCGGTTGATGCGAAAGAGCGCCTTCTTGGGATTGCAATACTTGACTTCCGGGTCGAAGCGCCCCAGTTCGCCGATCAAGCCGGTCACCATTTCCAGGAATTCCTCCCGCAAGATGTCATAACGCGGCTTGTTCATGACAAACCATGGTCGGTTATTATTTTCGGCCAATTCTCGCAAGAATTGACTCAAATCGCGCAAATGCATGAATCGTTTTCCAATGTGTTTTTTATTTCGACGGCGGCCGCTTGCCGACCATGATATCGAGCTTTGCCTCGCGGTTCTTGCGCAGCACCGTCATTTTAGCGCGTCCGCCCGGCACCAGTTGGGCGATCAGATTGAGCATTTCGGTGGTATCGGTGACCGCTTTGCCCTCCACCGTCAGCAAGATATCGCCGGGTTTCATGCCGGCCCGGTCGGCCGGGCCATTCTTGACGATGCCGGCGATGATGGCCCCGCTTTGCTGTTTCAAACCAAAACTTTGCGCCAATTCCGGCGTGATATCCTGGGTTTCCACGCCGATCCAGCCGCGCACCACCTGGCCGGACTTGATGATTTCTTCCATCACGGCCTTGACGGTCGAGACGGGAATGGCAAAACCGATCCCGACCGAACCGCCGCTTTGCGAATAAATCGCCGAATTGATGCCCAGCAAATTGCCGCGCGTATCGATCAAGGCGCCGCCCGAATTGCCGAAATTGATCGCAGCATCCGTCTGGATGAAATTTTCAAAGTGGTTGATGTGCAAATTATTGCGCCCCAACGCGGAAATGATGCCCATGGTGACGGTCTGGCCGACGCCAAAGGGATTGCCAATGGCCAGCACGACATCGCCGACCCTGGCTTGTTCCACCTGGCCCAGCGCAATCACGGGTAACTTGTCGAGCTTGACCTTGATCACGGCCAGGTCGGTTTCCGGGTCCAGCCCGACCACCTTGGCGGGCGCCTTGCGACCGTCGGCCAGCGCCACCTCGATCTGGTCGGCGCCCTCGACGACATGGTTATTGGTCAAGATATAGCCTTGGTCGCTGACGATCACGCCCGAGCCGAGGCTGGCTTGCTGCTCGTCGTCATCGTCTTCGCCATCGTCGCCGTCCGGGCGACGCTCGCCAAAGAATTTTTTGAAAAAAGGATCTTTCAGCAGGGGATTGGCGGCGCGCTTGGGCGCCTGGCTGGTGATGATATTGACCACGGCCGGCATCGCCCGGCTGGCTGCGGCGCGGTAGGATACGGGCGCGCCCTCGGCCGGGGCCGACACAGGCTCGCGGGGACGCAGCGCGCCATACACGAAATACAGCGCCAGGGCGATGGTCACCGTTTGCGCAAACAATAACCAGAATCGTCGCATAAGAGTTTCAGCAAGGGGCGCGCGGGCGCGCCTTATTTCTTCAGGGCGTCGCGTATTTCGCGCAGCAAGATGATGTCTTCCGGGGTCGCTGCAGGCGCCGCCGGCTCGTTCTTGCGGACCCGGTTCATCAGGCGCACCATCTGGAAAATGATGAAGGCCAGTATCAGAAAATTGATCAAGATGGTGATGAAGTTACCGTAGGCGAAAACCGCGCCCGCCTTCTTCGCTTCAATCAAGGTCAATTGCGTGTTTTGATGATTGAGCGGCACGTAATAATTGGCAAAATCGAGGCCGCCAAACACCTTGCTGATCGGCGGCATGATCACGTCTTGCACCAGGGAATCGACAATCTTGCCAAACGCGCCGCCGATGATGACGCCGACGGCCAAGTCCACCACATTGCCTTTCATTGCAAATTGCTTAAACTGTTGCATCATTGCCATGAGGCTTTCTCCTTGATTGCGCATAAGACATCACGATCATACTATCGATTCGAGCGGAATCCAAACCCGCGCCGCGCCGGCGCTTTATCCTTGCCCGCTTTGCGCCCCAATTCGGGGCATGAAGCGCCACAAAACGCCTCAATTATGGTCGCGGCAACGTTTTTACTTTAAATCATCCCCCGCTTCCCTTATAATTTAAGGTTGCTAGAAGCCATGTTAGCGCTTCAGGGTAGCCGCTAAAGACCGTCGCGAACGGTTCCAGGGCTGACCGCGGAACCCGGATATACGAAAGTATGGCGGCGGCGGAGAGCGGAAATGGGATTGCTCAATGGTTTTTGTGCTGCGCTTCGTAAAGATTTCGCATTTTGACTGATTGGGGTTTGTATGAGTAACGAAAAGCAGGTCGATTCCGGCCGACGCGGCTTGCTCGTCGCTACGTGCGCGGCGGGCAGTGTGGTCGGTTTGGCTACTGCGGGGGCTTTGGTAAGTACATTCCAGCCCTCGGAACGGGCGAAAGCCGCCGGCGCGCCGGTGGAAGTGGATATTGCCGGCATGGTGCCGGGCGAAATGAAAACCGTCGAATGGCGCGGCAAGCCGGTCTGGATCATCAAGCGCACGCCCGAAATGGTGGCGTCGTTGAAGCAGACCGACGGCAAGGTCGCCGACGCCGACTCGAAGCGCAATCCCGACGAATTCACCCCCGAATATGCGCGCAATGAATGGCGCTCGCGCAAGCCGGAACTGATGATCGCGGTCGGCATCTGTACCCACCTCGGTTGCTCGCCATCGTCGAAATTCACGCCAGGCCCGCAGCCATCGCTGCCCGACGACTGGGCCGGCGGCTTCCTGTGCCCATGCCACGGTTCCACCTTCGACATGGCCGGCCGCGTCTTCAAGAACAAGCCCGCGCCAGACAATCTGCAAGTTCCACGCCATATGTATTTGAGCGATACCAAACTGGTCATCGGCAAAGACGAGAAAGGTGAGGCTTAAATCATGGCTTTCAAAGAAACGCAATTCCCGGCCGACGCGCCGCTGGCTGAAAAGGCAGTGGGCTGGGTCGACGACCGCTTTCCCCTGACCAAGCTGTGGAATGATCAATGGGGCAAGTATTACGCGCCCAAGAATTTCAATTTCTGGTATATCTTCGGCTCGCTGGCGATGCTGGTGCTGGTATTGCAAATCGTCACCGGCATCTTCCTGACCATGCATTACAAGCCGGACGCCGCGCTGGCCTTCGGTTCGGTCGAATACATCATGCGCGAAGTGCCGTGGGGCTGGCTGGTGCGTTATATGCACTCGACCGGCGCGTCGGCCTTCTTCATCATCGTCTACCTGCACATGACGCGCGGGCTGCTATACGGTTCTTACCGCAAGCCGCGCGAGCTGATCTGGTTGTTCGGCTTCGCGATTTTCCTGTGCCTGATGGCGGAAGCCTTCTTCGGCTACCTGTTGCCATGGGGCCAGATGTCCTACTGGGGCGCGCAAGTGATCGTCAACCTGTTTGGCGCGATTCCCTTCATCGGTCCCGACCTGTCGCTGTGGATACGGGGTGACTATGTGGTATCCGACGCAACCCTGAACCGCTTCTTCGCCTTCCACGTGATCGCGATCCCGCTGGTTCTGCTGGGCCTGGTTGCCGCGCATTTGATCGCGCTGCATGAAGTCGGTTCGAGCAATCCGGACGGCATCGAAGTGAAAGACACCCTGGGCGCCGACGGCCACCCGCTCGATTCGATTCCTTCGCATCCGTATTACACCGTGCATGATTTGTTCGGCGTCTCGATCTTCCTGGTCATCTTCAGCGCGGTGGTATTCTTCGCGCCGGAAATGGGCGGCTACTTCCTTGAGTACAACAACTTCTTGCCGGGCGATTCGCTGAAGACCCCGCTGCACATCGCGCCGACCTGGTACTTCACACCGTTCTACTCGGTGTTGCGGGCCACCACGGCCGACTTCATGTATGTGCTGATGGGCGCCGTGGCCGCCTATGTCGTGTTCATCTGGCTCAAGTCGCGCCTGGCAACGGCCATCAAGGCCGCCATCGCCGTGGTGGCCCTGGTCGCCATCGTCGGCATGCTGCCATCCATCCTGGATGCGAAATTCTGGGGTGTGGTGCTGTTCGGCTCCTCGGTCATGATCCTGGCAGGCCTGCCTTGGCTCGACCATTCCAAGGTCAAGTCGATCCGCTACCGTCCGGACTGGCATAAATATGTGTACGTCATCTTCGGCATCTCGTTCCTGACCCTCGGTTACCTCGGCACGCAACCGCCGACCGAAACCAAGACCCTGGTGGCGCAAGTGTGCACCCTGATTTACTTTAGCTTCTTCTTGCTGATGCCATGGTGGAGCGCAATGGGCACATTCAAGACCGTGCCGTCGCGCGTGACGTTTCATCCGCACTAATTGACGACATCACGCTAAGCTCAAAGGACATTACATGAATTTTCCTAAAAAATTGCTGGCCATGCTGGCCATGCTGGCATTGGTGCCGGCGCTGGCCATGGCAAACGAAGGCGGTTTCGCGCTCGACAAGGCGCCTGACCGTTCCACCGATATGGCGGCCCTGCAACGCGGCGCCAAATTGTTCGTCAATTACTGCCTGAATTGCCACGCTGCTTCGTCGATGCGCTACAACCGCTTGAAGGACCTGGGCCTGACGGAAGATCAAATCAAGGGCAATCTCTTGTTTACAGGAGAGAAAGTGGGCGACATGATGACCACGGCGCTGAAACCGAAAGATGCGAAAGCATGGTTCGGGGTGGTGCCGCCGGATCTGTCGGTCATTTCGCGCGCCAAGTCGTCGGAAGCGGGCAGTGGCAGCGATTATCTGTACACTTATCTGCGCAGTTTCTACAAGGACGATACCCGTCCAACCGGCTGGAATAATATGGTGTTGCCGAACGTGGCAATGCCGCATGCCTTGTGGGAATTGCAGGGTGTGCAGACTGCCAAAATGGGCGAGGAAGCCGATCCACATGAAGCAGGCAAGATGGTGCACAAGTTCGAAGGTTTCGAGCAAGTCAAGCCGGGCAAGCTGAGCAAGCTCGAATATGACGGCGCCGTGGCCGACCTGGTCGGTTACATGGATTGGATGGCCGAGCCGGCGCGCGCCTTCCGCAAGCAACTGGGCGTCTGGGTCTTGCTGTTTTTGAGCGGCTTCGCTCTGCTGGCATGGCGCTTGAACGCGTCATTCTGGAAAGAAGTCAAATAAGAGAGTGCTGAATCCTTCGCATTCGTTTTGCGTCGCCCGCATCGGCGGGTGATGGTTTTCGGGGTGATCCGTGCGCGGCTTCACCCCCTTTGTTTCTAAGGAACTATAAAATGATGGTTCTCTATTCGGGCACGACCTGCCCATTTTCGCAACGCTGCCGTCTGGTCCTGTTTGAAAAAGGCATGGACTTTGAAGTGCGCGACGTCGACTTGTTCAACAAGCCGGAAGATATTTCGACCATGAATCCGTATGGCCAGGTACCTATCCTGGTGGAACGCGAATTGATATTGTACGAGTCGAACATCATCAATGAATACATCGACGAGCGCTTCCCGCATCCGCAATTGATGCCGGCTGACCCGTTGATGCGCGCGCGCGCCCGCTTGATGTTGTTCAATTTTGAAAAAGAATTATTCGTCCACGTACATGTACTGGAAAGCGAACGTGCCAAGGGCAACGACAAGAGCCACGACAAGGCGCGCGCGGAAATCCGCGACCGCCTGACCACGCTGGCGCCGCTGTTCTTGAAAAACAAATACATGCTCGGCGACGAATTCTCGATGCTTGACGTGGCTGTCGCGCCGCTGCTGTGGCGCCTGGACCACTATGGTATAGAATTGTCGAAGACCGCCGCGCCGTTGATGAAATATGCCGAACGCATCTTCTCGCGTCCAGCCTATATCGAAGCGCTGACGCCGTCGGAAAAGGTAATGCGCCGTTAAGTCCGCCTTGCAAGCCCGGCGCGCCGATCCCGCGCCTCGGCTTGAAACGAGTTCTTGATTCGCCGCAACCTTCGTTTATTTAATGTATAGGCGCGCCCCGCCCTGTGCGACGGCGCGCCGGATTCCACAGTCTGCCAAGATCATGCCTGAAATCTCAACCAAACCCTATATGCTGCGCGCCATCTACGAATGGTGCACGGACAGTGGCTACACTCCCTACCTTGCGGTCAAGGTCGACGCCGGCACCACGGTGCCGATGGAATATGTCAAGAAGGGCGAAATTGTCCTCAACATCAGCTTTGGCGCCACCAGCGGCTTGAAGATGGACAATGACTGCATCCGCTTTCATGCCCGTTTCGGTGGCGTCTCGCGTGAAATTTACGTACCGGTCGACAATGTGATGGCGATTTATGCCAATGAAAACGGCCAGGGCATGGCGTTCGAGCCGCAACTGGCCTCGTTCGACCCGTCCGCCACGCCGACCGACAGCCCCGCTTCCGGCAGCGCCGTGGTTAGCGGCCCGGTCAGCGCGCCGGCGCCCGCGCTCGCCTCGGTGCCCAATAGCCAGCCCGACGCGCGTCCGACGGCCGATGTTGCCACGTCCGACGACGAACCACCGAAAAAAGGCGGCCGCCCTACCCTAACCCGCATCAAGTAGAGTATAATTCGCAACGCACAAGTTTCGCCGACTTAGCTCATTTGGTAGAGCAGTTGATTTGTAATCATCAGGTGGCCAGTTCGAAACCGGCAGTCGGCACCAAAATTAGCAGGAAAATCAAAGGGTTACATGCTTTTGCGTGTAACCCTTTTTTTGCATTCTGCCATAGCAATACGGTGTCTAAGTACCCATTCAAAATAAATTGTGGATGTCTGTGGCATTGGCCGGCGCGCTGCAAGGTGCCCGACGAGGGGCAAGCCCCACGAAACCCCTACTACACTCCGCCCAGGACCACATCCATCTCACAATTTTTTCCGTCTGGGTACTTAGCTTTCTTCAAAGAGTCCCCCAAAAAAACCACCAAAAGCGTTCGGCAACAATCCAACTTGAACCCACCAACTAGACTGAGCCGAAAAAACGACGAAAAGGAAACCAAGCCACGTCGGTGCAACGCAACACTTGCACATCCACGATCACAACGGCGTCAAGCCCGCCGCGCGCCGCAGTCCCAAAATTGCCGCTTTCTTCGCTTCTCCGCAAGCAGGTATTGCAATAAAGCCACGCATCCCGCACACAATTCTGGCATGATTCCTATTGGTAACTAGAATTGATACCATCTCTCTAAATCAAGTAGTATTGTGTATGGGTGGCCCGGAATTTCTGCGGGCCAGTCTTGCGCTTCCCGCCTCATCCGGGCCTGACTTGATGGTAAATGGCGAGACATGCGATTCATCGAACTTTGTGAGTACTTTCCAGCAACCTCAGTGTTTCGGGACATAAATGATTAAAATTGCCGTCACCCGCTATGACAACCTCGTCCCCATTGCCGCCATGTCGGCGGTATTCGATCACGAGCGCAAAACCCTGGGACGCAGCGACGAAAATTTCCTCGTTTTGCCCGACCCCAAGCATGAAGTTTCCCGCTCCCAAGCTGCGGTCTGGAGCGATGGCGACCGGCACATCCTGGTCAACCTCAGTCATGCCACGCCGATCCAGATCAATGGCTTGGAAATTCCCGTGGACACAGAGGTCGAGATTCAGTTTGGCGATCAAATCCGGATAGGCTCGTATCTACTGCGCACCGAGCAAGTCGAGCCGCCCGCCGCCAGCATTCCCCCCGCGTCGGCGCCGCCGGAGCCGGAGCCGGAAGAGAGCATCCCGGCCAGCCCGCAAGAGCCAGCCGATATGCTGAGCTTGAGAGCGGCATTCTTGCGCGGCGCGGGCGTTCCAGAGGGCACCATTTCCTCAGAATTGACACCCGAATTGATGGAGCTGCTGGGGCGTTTGACGGCCGCCTCGATCCAGGGTGCAATCGAATTGATCGCGCTGCGCTCGCTCGTCAAAAAAGAAGTCAAGGCCGACCTCACGATGGTCGTGGTCAGGAATAATAATCCACTGAAATTTTTCCCCGACAGCCAGACCGTCTTGATACAAATGCTGCGCAAGAAAATGCCGGGTTTTATGAGTCCGGTCGAATCGATCGAAGACGCCTATGTCGATTTGCGCGGCCACCAGATGGGCGTGGTGGCCGGCATGCGCGCCACCATGAACGCGATGATGGGACGCTTGAAACCGGACAATTTTGAGGCAAAACTGAGCACACCCACCTTGATCGAAAAACTGATCCCATCCAAGCGTCAGGCGGCCATGTGGGAAATGTATTCGAGGCAATATGAGAGTATGGCCGACGACGCAAAAGATGAGTTTCAAACTCTGTTTGGCGCACCCTTCCTGGCGGCATATGAGCGGGAGGTGGAGCGCTTCAAGCGCGGATTGCCGCATGGTTGATGGACTACCCGTCGAAAGCGACGCGAACATTCAGCTATCATGGGCTAAAATGACAGCGATAGGAATGCGAGCGAGCAATCAGGATGCGATGGGTGAAGCGCAGCAAGATGATATGGTGTGTTTCGTCATGTCCGATGGTGCGGGCGGTCATGAGGGTGGGGAGATTGCTTCCCGCATCGTGGTCGATGCAGTACTCGATCAATTCATGACGGAATCGGCGTTTGGCCCGCGCGCCCTGCTATCCTATGTCGAGTCCGCGATTGCGGAAGTTGCGCAAGGCAAGCGCTTGGTGCCGCGCCAGCATGATATGAGCGCCACCATCGCCACCGTCTTGATCGACGCAAGCAATCGTCATGCGCTGTGGGCGCATTTGGGGGATACCCGGGTGTATCTGTTTCGCGCCAACAAACTGCACACGGTCACCAGGGATCACAGCCTGGCCCAGCAGTTAATGGATGCCGGATATGGCAAGGCCGTGCAATTGCGGCGCCATCCCCAGCGCAATATCCTGATTGCTGCGGTTGGCGCGGAAGGAGAGACGCAAGTGGCGCTCAGCAAAAATGCGATGGCGGTACAAGATGGCGATGCATTTTTGATATGCACCGATGGATTTTGGGAATGGGTGCTGGAAGCGGATATGGAACTGGCTCTATCGATGGCGGACAGCAGCGAGCAATGGCTGATCGCGATGAGCGATATTGCCGATGCCAACGCGCAAGCCGCGCAGCAGGCGCGCGATAATGCATCGGCAATTGCCATTTGGTTGCGCGAACCGGGCGGGGCGAGATGAGCGAGTATCCGGGCGCCGCCCAAGGTATGCGAATGAATAAAATATTGAGCCGCCCGTGAAAACACAAGACCTATTCACCAGCACTGTCTTGGGTTCCCCGGGCAGCGAAACCGAGAATTGCCTCGCGATCGGCACCCGCATGTCCGATTTCGAAATTACCGGCATCCTCGGTGAAGGCGGATTCGGCATTGTCTACATCGCCTTCGATCATGCGCTGCAGCGCGCCGTGGCGATCAAGGAATACATGCCGGGAGCGCTGGCGGGACGTGCCTCCGACAAGAGCGTCGCGGTGCGCTCCGATCGCCACCAGGCGACCTTCGACGTCGGCTTGAAAAGCTTTATCAACGAAGCCCGCTTCCTGGCCCAATTCGACCACCCATCGCTGGTGAAGGTTTACCGATATTGGGAAGAAAATCAGACCGCCTATATGGCCATGCGCTATTACCATGGCCGTACCATCAAGGATATCGTCGCGCAAAACCCGGAATTGGTGACGCCCAGGTGGTGCATGAGCATCACCAGGCAAATCCTGGAAGCGCTGGAAACGCTGTATACGAAAAAAATCTTGCACCGCGACGTGTCACCCGACAATATCATCGTGCAGGCAAACGGCGACGCGGTCTTGCTCGATTTCGGCTCCGCCCGCCAAATCATCGGCGATATGACGAAGGGCTTGACCATTATCTTGAAACCCGGTTACGCGCCGGTCGAGCAATACGCCGATGACGCTTCCATGCAACAGGGCGCCTGGACCGATATCTATTCTCTGTCCGCCGTGATGTATTTTGCCATTACCAAGGAAGCGCCGCCAACCTCGATTGCGCGCATGGTCAAGGATACCTTGCGTCCCCTGTTAAGCGGCGAGTTCGACCAATTCGGCGCCCAATTCCTGGCCGCCATCGATCAGGGCTTGGCGGTGCAAGCCGCAGATCGCCCGCAATCCATCGCTGCGTTTCGCAAGCTGCTGGGGATCAACGAAGGGCCGCGCGCCCGTTCCTCGGGCTCGTCTTCCCGCAATGGCGCGAACGGGAGTTCCGGCAAACGCGCCGGCGAACAAGTCAAGGCGCTCGCATCGAGCGCGGCGGCGGCGGCGCAT
Organism: Oxalobacteraceae bacterium GrIS 1.11; assembly: GCA_040544385.1. Classification (GTDB taxonomy): domain Bacteria; phylum Pseudomonadota; class Gammaproteobacteria; order Burkholderiales; family Burkholderiaceae_D; genus Janthinobacterium. Next base: position 46,275 of record JBEONR010000011.1, on the reverse strand, counting down.
AAGGCACAATTGCGATTCACGTCCAAAACGGACCATGCCGACGGCGCCGCTACGTCTCAGTCCAAGTTGCCATGGATAGAATATTCGCTGGTCGCCGCCAGCTTCCTGATATTGATCGGCTTGGGTATACACACTTACCTCGGCTGGCATTCCAACACGGCAAGCGTCCAGCCCGCCATGCCACTGCCGGCGCCAGCACTAGCGCGAGCACCAGCGCCAGACCCGGAGACTGTCGCCTGGGATAGCTTGAAAGATAATCAAACCGCAGCGCAAATTGCTGCCTTCATTGAAAAATTCCCAGCCGGCCGCTACGCTGACGTGGCCAGGCGCCGCCTGTCCGAATTCCAGACCATCGCGACCACGCCGGAGCCAACACAGCCGCAGCCGGCAGAGGTGGCCATTGCCCCCCCCATTGAGTCCCCATTGCCGGAAAAAATAGCCATTCCCACACCGGCGGCGACGACAAGCTACAAGCTGGCGATCAAACCCTGGGGTACAATTTATGTGGATGGACAGGAAAAGGGCGTCAGTCCACCGTTGAAAAAACTGTCGTTGCCGGCAGGAAAACACAAGATTCGCATTGTGAATCCCAGTTTTCCTGCATATTTATCTGAAATCGAAGTCACGAACAAGAAATTCGGCAATATTGAACATGATTTTTCGGTGGATCCTCACTAAGGCGTTAATATCCAGTAATGAGAATTTTACGTACCCTGCTCCCCTGCATGCTCACGGCGGTGCTGCTGGCTGCCTGCGCGACACCAGATGCCGCGCACGCGCCCAAGCCGGAAGCGGTCGCGCCCAAGCCTAGCAAGCCGCGCGTGCCGGAAACGGCACCCGTTGCCCCCGTCGAGCGACAGAGTTCAGATCCCGCCCCATTGGCGGAAGGGATCAATTTGTACAATAACGGCGAATACAATGCCTCGATCAAGCGGCTCGGCAGCGCCCCCGAAATCTGGAGCAACGGAACCAAATCGGCCCAGACGACAGCCTTGAAATATATGGCGTTCAGTTATTGCGTGACGGGACGCCAGGTTTTATGTCGCCAACAGTTTGAAAAGGCGCTCAAGCTGGACCCGGCCTTTGATCTCGCTCCCGGCGAAAACGGACACCCTCTCTGGGGGCCCGCCTTTGCGCGAGCCAAGAAGAAGAAATAAGCGATGCCCGAGGCGGGGGCCGGACCAGCCCCGCCCTCACTTGACGATCATCGAATTGTTCACCGAGCTGACACCCTTGATGCCCTTGCTCACCTCGACAGCCTTATTGATTTCGTCGCGCGAACTGACAAAACCGCTCAGTTGAACCGCACCCTTGAAGGTTTCCACATTGATTTCGCGCGCCTTCAATTCGGGGTCGCCAAGCAGCGCGGCCTTGACCTTGGTCGTGATCACGGTGTCATCGACATATTCCCCGCTGCCTTCGTGCTTGGTGGTCGGTGCGCAAGCCAGCAGCACCAGCAGCATGATCGAACTCAAAAATGCATAACATGCATGCACGCGTTTCATGGCAATCCCCCCTGTGAATGAATGGCCCCGCGCCGGATGGCTGCGAATGACAATCCCATTGTCGGCGCCGGCGGGACGCGCCGATTGATGTTCGACAAACGGACGCCGTCAACCAAGTTTGGCTAACTCTATCCTGGCCAATTCCAACTGGCGCAGATAATATTGTCGCAGCGCAATCGGATCGAGCAAGTCGCGCCCCAGCACCACGCGCATATCGGCCGCCTTGCAAGCGGCCGGCTCGGTCGCGACCTGCGGCCCCAGCCTGGTGGCCAGTTCGCGCGCCGCTTCTCCTTGCGGCGGCCGGTATTCGACGCGCGTGCGCGCCACTTGGAAACCGCGTTCATTGCCCAGGCGCGTCACTTGCAGCCGGCCGCTGGCCAGCGCGCGCGCCAACGTCGCGGCCATGCCCGTGACGCCGTTACCATTGAGAATTTCCAAGCGCAGTGGCGCCGTTTGCGGCACCGTTTGCGGCGTAGTCACGGCGACCGGCGCGGCGGCCGGCGCGGTGGCCGCCACCCGCCGCAGGCTGAACATGCCGCCGCTCTGGCTCAGTTCGGTTCGCGGCATGCTGTCGGGCCAGTTGGCGCCGGCCGGGCCGCTGCCCGCCGGCGCGGCGCGCGTCAGCGCATAGTCGGCGCGCGGATCGTGGCTGCGCAAGCTCTGCGCCTGGCGAAACATCAAGGCGGCCCGCTCGCCTTGCCCGGTCTGTTCCAGCACTTGCCCCAGGTTTTCCCAGGTCAGCGCGTTCAGCGGGTCCAGCACGCAAGCCTTTTCCAGCGTCTCCAGGGCGCGCTGCATATCGCCGCTCAGGAAATAGGCATAGCCGAGGTTATTCAACAGGAAAGCGCGCCCGGGCGCGCCTTCCCCAGTCAGGCCTTGCCACAGGGCAATGGCGCGCCCGTAATCGCCTTGCCCCGCGTACAGCACCGCCAAGCCATTGCGCGCATTGACGTGGCCCGGCGCCAGCCGCAAGGCTTGCTGGTAAGAGCGCAGCGCGTCGGCGTCGCGCCGGGCCGCCTGCTGATTGCGGCCCAATACATAATATCCGTCGGCCGCCTGCGGCTGCGGCTGCGGCTGCGGCTGCGGCTGCACTTGAGCCTGCGGCGCTTGCCGGCCGCCGCCTGCGCAAGCAAGCAACAGTGCGCCGGCGCCGGCCAGCACCAGGTAATTCAATTTTGTTTGCATGGTCTGCCCCGCGCTTTTCGCGCTAACGTAAGTCGCCCATGGTCGGCAGCAACACCCGGTACACCTGGATCACCGCCGGCCCCATCAACACCAGCAATAGCGTTGGAAACACGCAGAAAATCAAGGGAAACAAGAGCTTCAGCGCGATTTTTGCGGCTTCCTCTTCGGCCATCAGGCGCCGCTTATTGCGCAAATTGTCGGAATGCACGCGCAGCGAATCACCCATGCTGGTGCCGAAGCGCTCGGACTGGATCAGCATGGCCACCAAGGTGTCGACATCTTCCACGCCGCTGCGCAAGGCCAGATTGCGCAAGGCTTTTTCCTTGCTGAAACCGGCCCGCATTTCCATCAGCACCAATTGGAGTTCTTGCGCCAGGGCCAGGCTCTTGATATGGATTTCGGCGGCCACCTTGACCAGGCCGCGCTCCAGGCTCAAGCCAGCTTCGACACACACCGTCAGCAAATCGAGCGCATCGGGAAAATTCTCGAAAATCTCGCGCTGGCGTTTCACGGCCGTGCGAGCCAGCGCCAGATTCGGCAGGTAATAGCCGATACTGGCGCTGAAAAACAATAACAGCAGCAGGCCCTGGCGCGCCATCTGCCCCAGCGCGGCGGCCGCGCACAAGGCCAGCACGGCCGGCAACAGCAGGGCCAGCAGCGTCTTGGCGGCAAAATACACGGCCGGCGCGGCCGGATTGCGCCAGCCGGCATTCATGAAGCGGGTACGCAGCGGCGAGCGCTCCCAGCCCTCCTCGGGCAGCGACAAGCGGCTGAACGGCCGCGCCACCTTGGCGACCCGCTCGATCCAGCCGCCGCTGTCGGCTGCGCTGGCTGCGGCGGTCGGGGCGATGAAGCCGAACAGGCGCTGGCGCAGCGAGCCCGAGGAAAAAATCAGCATGGCCACCAGCGCCAGCGCCACCACTACTCCGAATAAGATGGCAAGAAAAACAATTTTCTGCTGCGTTATCATGGCCGCTCCCCCGCACCCGTATTCATACCCCTAGTCATACCCCTAGTCATACTCCTAGTCATACCCGAATTTTGATCACTTTGCGCATCCACAACACGCCCAGCGCGATCATGCCGGCCGCATACCACAGCAGGCGCACGCCGGTCGGATCGGTCCACAACACGTTGATGTAGCCGGGATTGGCGATCAGCATGGCCAGCACCACCACCACGGGCAACAAGCCCAGTATCCAGGCCGACATCTTGCCCTCGGCCGAGCGCACCCTGACCTCGCCCAGCAACTTCATGCGCTCGCGGATGATGTGGCCAATACTAAGCAAGACTTCGGCCAGGTTGCCGCCCGATTCACGCTGGATCAACACGGCGATCACCAGATAGCGCAAATCCGTCAGCGGGACGCGGATGGCCAGGTTTTGCAGCGCCTCGTTCATCGGCACGCCGTAATTGATTTCCTCGTAGGCGGCACGGAACTCGCCGCTGAGCGGCTCCGGCAATTCGTCGCCGACCATTTGCAACACATTGGAAAACGAGTGGCCGGCGCGCAGCGCCCGGGCCAGGAAATCGGCCGCCTCCGGCAATTGCGCCTCGACCTTGCGCAGGCGCGCCTCGCGCGCGCGCAGTAGCAGGAAATACGGCAGCGCCGGCGCGGCAGCGACCATGGCCAGCGCCGCCGGCCACGGCCATTGCCAGACGCACGGCAGCGCCACCAGCAACAGCAGCGCCGACCAGGCCAGCACTTGCGCCACCGACCAGCCCTTGCCCGATTGCAGCAACAAGCGGTCCAGCGCCGCCGTTTGCGGCAAGCGCCGCAAGGCCCGGTCCAGGCGCGCCGAACGGCTGTAGCGACGCTGCTTGAGGATCGATACTTTCTCGGCCCCACCTTCGCCGCGCGCGGCCATCAGGCGCAAACGCCTGGCGATGCGCTTGGCGCCCGCGCCGCGGGTGCCGGACCACCATAGCCAGGCGCCCTCGACCAGGAAAATGCAGGCGGCGAACAGTAGCACCGCGAAGCCGTAGAAAATCAGGTCCATGTCCCCTCCTTATTCATACACCTTGTCCGGATCGAACACGCTGTCGGGCACGGCCACGCCGAACATGCGCAGCCGGTCGGCAAAGCGGGGCCGCACCCCGCTCGCGCCGAAATGTCCCTGTACCTTGCCATCCTGGCCGACCCCGGTTTGCTCGAAGCGGAAAATTTCGTGCATGGCAATGATGTCGCCCTCCATGCCGGTGATTTCCTGGATGCTGACCAGCTTGCGCGCGCCGTCGGTCAGGCGCGACACTTGCATTACCACTGTAACGGCCGAACAGATTTGCTGGCGGGTCGCGCGCGGCGTCAAGTTCACGCCCGCCATGCCGACCATGTTTTCCAGCCGCGACAGGGCGTCGCGCGGGGTATTCGAGTGGATCGTCGCCAGCGAACCTTCATGCCCCGTGTTCATGGCTTGCAGCATGTCGAGCGCCTCGGCGCCGCGCACCTCGCCGAGGATGATGCGGTCGGGCCGCATCCGCAGCGCGTTGCGCACCAGAGCGCGCTGGGTCACCTCGCCCTTGCCTTCGATATTGGCGGGCCGCGTTTCCAGCCGCACCACATGGGGTTGGCGCATTTGCAACTCGGCCGCGTCCTCGATCGTGACGATGCGCTCGCTGGCCGGGATGAAACCGGACAAGACATTGAGCAGGGTGGTCTTGCCGCTGCCGGTGCCGCCGGAAATCAAGATATTCACCTTGGCCTGGCCCAGCGCCTGCAACACTTGTACCATCGGCGGCGTCAGGCTCTTGTAGTCGAGCAGGTTGGCGACCGAGAGCGGATTGACGGCAAAGCGGCGGATCGACAAGATCGGCCCGTCCACCGCCAGCGGCGGGATGATGGCATTCACGCGCGAGCCGTCCGGCAGGCGCGCGTCCACCATCGGGCTCGATTCATCGACCCGGCGCCCAACCCGCGAGACGATTTTCTCGATGATCTTCATCAAGTGCGCATTGTCGTGGAAGGTGATGTCGGTCAACTCCAGGCGCCCAGCCCGTTCGACATACACCTGGGCCCAGGTATTGACCAGGATGTCCGACACGCTAGGGTCGGCCAGCAGCGGTTCGAGCGGGCCGAAGCCGAGCATTTCGTGCTGGATGTCGAGCACCAGATTATGCCGCTCGTGCTGGTTCAAGACGATGCGCTCATCCTCGATGATGCGCTGCACCAGCAGCGCCAGTTCATGCTTGAACTGCTCGGCCGTCAAGCGCTTCAGGCGCTCCAGGTCGATGCGGTCGAGGATGGTCTGGTGCATGCTTTTCTTTAACTCCTGATAAGCATGGCTGGCCAGCCCGTTCAAGTTGGCGTTGCCGGGCCGGCTAGGCTCGGACACCGCCAGGCGTTCGCGTAAAGTCATGGCGCACTCCCCTTATGCCCCCGCGCGGGGGCGCTGTCACAGATCGGCATCGCCGCGCCCGAACAAGCGGTCGAACAAGCCCTTGCTTTCGGCGATGCGGCGCGCCGTCACCAGTTCGACCAGGTCGGCCAGGCTGCGCGCCACCGCGCTGGTGCGCGACAATTGCAATACCGGGATACCCTGGTTCACCGAATCGGTGGCCGAGATATAGTCGTTGGGCACCGTGTGCACCACCTCGGCGCCCAGCGCCTGTTCCAGGTCCGACAGGCGCAGCTTGCCGCCCTTTTCATAGCGGTTCACGATCAGGCGGATGCGCTCACCCAGGTAGCCCAGCGAACGGAATATATCGAGCAGGCGGCGGCCGTCGCGGATATCGGGCAAGGCCAGTTGCAACACCGGATAGATGGCGTCGGCGCTGTCGAGCGCACACAAGGAGATGGCGTCGATCTGGCGCCCCACGTCGAGCACAATGTAATCGTAATGCTGGCGCGCCAGGCGCAAGATCGCATCCATTTGCTCGGGCTTCATGTCGGCCGCCTGGGCCGGGTCCTCGGCCGCCGCCAGCACCCCGAAATTGGTCGACACATGCACCAGGCACGAGGCCAGGAAAGCACCATCCATGCGCCCGATCTGGGCGCAGATATCGGACAGGGTCATGGCCGGTTTTTGATCCGACACATACAGGGTGGCGTCGCCGAATTGTCCATGCAAGTCGATCAGCAAGACTTTTTTCTCGGCCAGGGTCGCCAGCGCATAGCCGAAATTAGTGGCCAGGAAGGTCGCGCCGCTGCCGCCTTTGCAGGAAATGAAGGCCAGCACCTTGCCGTCGCGCATCTGGCTGACCCCGGCCTGGATATCGATGCGGTCCATCGCCTCATGGAAAGCCTGGGGCGAGAGCGGCAGCGCCAGCACTTCGCGCATGCCGGCCCGCATTGCGCGGATCAGCAATTCCTGCTGGTGTTCGCGCGTGAGCAGCAAGAAGCTGGCGTTCGGGTAATGGCGCGACAAGCGTTCCAGCTGGTCGGCCTGGGCCGGCTCGACTTCGCTGGCGTCGAGCACGATCAACTCGGGCGGCTCGGGCGCGATGCGTTCGACGGCGTCGCGCAGGCCGGCGCGGTGCGCCACCAGATGCACGGCTGGCATGCGCGCCGCGCCCAGCGCCGCCAGTTCAGCATGCAGCGTCTTATCGGTGGTGATCATCAGGGCTTTCATCGCACTCCTTTCAGTCAAGTCATGGTGTCTCAAGGGCAGTCGGGGGCACCCGGCAGGTAACCGAGCGATTCGGCCGGCGCCACCGTGTCCGAGGTCGGCAGGGTGATCGTGAACAAGCTATTGAGCAAGGGCACGAGCGGCGTGTACGGCACCGGATCGCAGGCGTCGGGGTCGCCCGGCAGGCACAGGCGGGCCCGCACGAAGCGCACACAAGTGGCGGCATACGGATTGTTGGCGCAATTGATCACGTTGCGAGTCGGACAGGCCGGTAGCGTGCCCACTTGCACCAGTGCATGCGAGTCATTTGCGCCGGCGTTCTTGTTGAGCCACAAATAATCGATCCTGACATAAGTGTCGTCGATGCCACCACCCAGGAACAGGGGGCCGGGCGTCCCGCGGAAAATCGCCCGCTGGCGCACGGCGTCCATCACCGCCGGCCTGGAAAAGTCGCTGATCGTCGCATCCCGCGCCGCATGCCGGGTGACTTCCTGCACCGTATTCCACAAATACATCGCGCGCCCGACTTCGAGGATCATGAAAATCATTCCGAGAAACAGCGGCAGCAACATGGCCACTTCGACGGCGGCCACGCCCGCCTCCCTGCCCCCCCGCATCCTAGTTCCCATATGGCACCGTGACATCGGACCACAAAAGCATCGCTCCTTGCGTGGCGTCATTGGTCAGCATGAAGAAAATATTGTCGTCGATATTTTTCCCAAAGCTGAGCTCAACGGAAGTCGGCAATGCTCCGCCACTGTTCGCGCCGCATAAGCCGCCCGCCGTCGGGTGGCAAGCTAATATCGGATTCAGCAAGGGACCGATATTGGCCCGCGCGGCGGCGTCGGTCAGCATGTTCTTGGCGGTATTGCCGGCCGTGGTGGCGGCGCTATCGAGGGCGATCTCGGCCGGCGGAATGGACGCCATGTAGCGCAGCGCATTCTGGCCCGCCTTTTGCAGTACGTTGTATTGCCAGAAAGCGCGGCCCAGGATCAAGGTGCAGGCAATCAACATCAACATGAATAACATGATGAAGGCCAGCTCGACGGCGACGGCGCCGTCTTGCGCGCGCGCGCGCCTCATTGGTACAACCTGACCGCGCCACCGAGCGCCTGCGGTAACACCACGCCCGCAAATTCGGCCGAGATGGCGGTCGGCGTGGCCGGCCTGGTCATGAAAAACTTGCCGATGGCCAGCACGGTCGCGCTGGCATTCGCGCCGGCCGGGTCCGGGCAAGCCAGCAAGGCAATATTCAAGACGCGCCGCTCGCGCTGGCCCTTGCTGCCCGCCCCCGGCCCGATAAAATAAGCGCCGCTGGCATAATTATTGGTATAGGGCGTATTCGGGGCCGCCGGATAGCCGCTGGCCTGCTGCGCCCCCGCGCCGGCCGGGTATAACTGCGGCCAATCCGCTTTGGCGAAGGGCGCATGGCCGCCGCCGGGCTGGGAGGCAAATTGCACCGCCATCGCATACGACCATAACACGCCATATTGGCCTGCTTGCGCGGGCTGGCTGGGCGGGGGCAGGTCAGCCACCGTCACCAGCGCCCCGCCGGGCGAGCTTGCACTGAGCGCCGTTTGCTGGATCGGCGGCGTATTCAACAACCACCAGAGCGGGCCGGCAGGCAGATATTGCTTCACATTGGTGTCCGGCGGCGCTGCGCTGGCATTGCAGGGTGGCGTGGCAAGGTTCAAATTGAAACGCGCATTGAGCTGGTCGCTCAAGGCGGCGGGAAAGGGAGAGACGACCTTCACCACAGGCGGCAAACTGGTCACCGCCATGCTACCGTTGCAAACAAAGGGCGCCACGGCGGCCATCGAAAAATTGCCGCCGCCAGCGGGATTAATCGGGTCGAGCAAGAAATTGAGCGGCACGGCGCCGGCCGAACTGAGGTTACGCAAGTTATAGCCGACGCCGCGCCGGAAGCCATATTCGACCAGCTCCATCCCGGCGCCGCTGGCGCGGCCTGCCGCCGGCTGCGAACTTTGCGCACAAATGCCGAGCGGCGTGATCCGGATCGTGGTCGGGCCGGCCACCGCCCGGCCATTGGTGGTGACGCTGGCCAGCTCGCTTGACAGCACCCTTATGAAACTGGTGTCGACCCTGCCATGGCTGGCGCTCAGTTGCGCGGTATCGACCTTGACATACAATAAATTGGTCGGAGCAGCCTTGGCGCTATCGCCATCGAGCCAGCCGGTGGCATCGGGCGCGGTGCCGAAGGTGATGGCAGCCTGGTTCCAGACCACGCTGGCCGAGTACGCATATTTTCTGGACGCGGCGGCCACGCCCGCCTGCGCCAGAGCAGCGTCGATACCAGCCGCGCTGCCGTCGAGCGCCCGGGCCGCCGCCAGCGCCACGCTGTCGGCCAGGTTTTGCAATTCGGTCTTGCGATTGTAGAGCTGGGCCAGGTCCAGCGCCAAGCCGATCAAGGCCAGCAAGCCGACCAGCATCAAGGCAAAGACGATCGCCAGCACGCCGCGCTGACGCCGTTCCGGCATGCGCTTGCGCCTATTTTCCACCGCTCACTCCGATCATGAAAGAATTCGTCTGCGGCGCCGGCTCGGCAAACGACTTTTGATAGCGCTCCAGCGCGCTGCGGGCGCTGCGGCCATCCATGCCGGCCACCGGGTCCGGATTGCCGACCGCTTCTGGATGCAACACTTGGCGCGCCCACGCAATGCGCGCCGCGTCGCCGAAGTGGCTATCCATTTGTGGCGTGGTCTCGGCGCAGGCCGCCAGCAGCAGCGCCACCAGCGTGCCAGCCACTACCCTGCTCAATCCGCTTTGCCTGGTATGCATCGATACGCTCCCTTATTCATTTCAACTCAAAGCCGCGGCCGCGCTCGGGGACCGCTGCGGACGGCAAGGCGGGCGGCCCTTCCATGCGCCCGCCGAGAAACAAGCCGGCGCGGCCGGGCGTGCCCGCCTGGTCGGTCGGCAAGACATAGTCGGGCGCCAGCGGTTTCACCAGGTGGGCCGTAATCACGAACAACAGTTCGGTGCGGTCGTGCTGGAAGTCGGTGCTGCGAAACAGCGCGCCCAGCACCGGCAATTCGCCCAACACCGGCAAGCCCTTGATATTGCTGACCTGATTATTCTTGATCAAGCCGCCTATCGCATAACTCTGGCCGTCATACAATTGCACCGTGGTCGAGGCGCGCCGGGTCGTAATCAAGGGCAGGATGGCGGTGCCGGAAAATCCGGCGGCGCTGATGCCGACCCCGTCGTGCGACAATTCCGACACTTCCGGCGACACTTTCAGATTGATGCGCCCGCCCGCCAGCACGGTCGGCGTAAAGCGCAGGCCGACACCGAATTCCTTTTCTTCCAGCGTGACCTTGCCATTGTCTTGCCCGACCGGAATGAAGATCTTGCCACCGGCCAGGAAACTGCCTTCCTGGCCACTGATCGCCATCACGGTCGGTTCGGCCAGCATGCGCACCAGGCCATCTTGCTTCTGCGCTTCTGCAGTGAACTGGTTGCCGTTCGACTTGCGCGCGTCGAGCAAGCCGCCAGCGGTACCGGTGAGAAAATTCGACAACAGGGTGGTGGCCCAACTGCCAGCCGCGTAGCGCAGGGTGGCACCCACTTCCAGCCGGTCGAGCAGGCTCTTCGACACTTCGGCGATCTGCACTTCCAGCATCACTTGCTGGGGCGCGCTGACGTTGAGCAAATTGACGATGCGCACGCCGCCGGCGCCGGCCGCCGCAGCCGGCGGCGCCGCCTCGCCCGCCTTGGCCGTCGCGGCCTGCGCTTGCACTGGCCGCCGCACATAGGCACCGGCCAACTCGATGGCGCGCACCACCGCCGTCGCATCGGCCACCGTACCGCTCAACACCAGCGTGTCGGCGGCTGCGCTCACGCGCAACTCTTTTTCTTCCGGCATCAGCGCCGCCAGGGTCGCCTGCAGGCCGGCCGTATCCATGCCAACCTGGACATCGATCACGCTGCACAAGCCGCTCTTGCCTTGGATGATCATATTGGTGCTGCCGACATCGACGCCAACCAGATACAGGGTGTCCGGCGCAACGAGCATCGCCTGCAGCACGGCCGGGTTGCCGACACTACGGTTAAGGACGCTTTCCGGCAAACGCATCATCGTCGACTTGCCCAACTGCAAGGTCAAGCTGGCCGGCGCCGCCGCTTCACCACTGCAATGCGGCCCGCCCGGCGCGGGCAAGGGTGCGGGCGCAGCGGCGGCCGGCGACGCTAACAAGGCCAGCAGGAAGATGACGCGGCTTTTCATATACGGCAAATCCTCGATGGCAATGGCGGGAAGAATTCAGAAACACTCTTGCGACTGGCGTATGCCGTCCAGTAATCCGCTGCACTGGCGCCGCAGTTGGACTTGCACCAGCGGCGCGCGCGCCGGCGGGCTTGCCGGCGGGCGCGCGGGCGGCGCCGGTGGCGCGCTCGGCGGCGCGACCGGCACGGGCGTGCCCAGCAAGCTGCCCTTGGTGGCCCCGGCCGTCACCCCGGGGCGCGGGTCGATCTGGTTGCGCAGCACCAGCGACAGGCTGCCGACACTGCGCGCCAAGTCCAGGTTTTCAGCCTGGTCCGGGGTCACTTCCAGCGTCACGGCATTGACCACGCGCGGCTTGGTCTCGTCGCGCCCCACTTCCTGGGCCACGGCCAGCACCAGGATGCGCTCCAACACAATCTTGGAAATATTTTGCTCGCGGGCGGCCAGCGCGCCCTCGCTTTCCTTCTGGGTACTGACGATGATATCGACATAATTGCCCGGCAAAGCAAAACCGGCCACGCCGATCACGTCATTGACCCGCACCGTGATGGCGCGCTTGCCTTCCGTGATCAGGGCCGACAAGCCGCCCACGGTGCCGACCGGCGCCAGCTTGGCTTCGCTCAGCGGTTCGCCGCGCAATACACTGGTCTTCAATACCCGCCCGCTCAGCTTGAGCGGATCTGGCAAGGCTCCCTTGGGCAAATTGTCGGCCGGCCAGTCGATCAACTTGAGCATCTCCGGCGTCAGGCGCTGGCCCAAATTGACATCGATGGCGGCCACCACGATCTTGCTGGAACTGGCGGCACCCTGCCCCAGCAACCAGCGCGACGCCAGCGCGACCGCGCCCATACCGAACAGCACGGCGATCGCCATCATCAGCACGGCGCGCCGGTTTTTCATCGTATCGTCTCGAACACCAGGTCGGCCAGCGCGTCGGCGCCAGACGGCGCGGCGCAGGCGCCGAACATGCTGGCCCAGGCTTGTTCCAGCGCGACCGGCGTCAGGCGCGGCGGCTGGCCCGCATAGGCGGCAAAATCGCCTATCCGGGCCAGCAACTCGCGCGGATAACTGGCCAGCAGCGGCTGGCCGGCGGCGCCGTGCAGGCCGCTCAGCAGATAATCGAGCGCGCGCTCGTCGCATGCCAGGCCGGCGACCTGGCATTGCTGGCGGAACAGACTGCGGTAAGCCGCTTCCGGCAAGGCGCCGACCTCGATCTTGTAGCCGAGGCGGCGCAAGAAGGATGCGTCAAGCAGCGCTTGCGGGGCCTCGTTGGTGAGCAAGACAAGCACCAGATTGAAGGGTACGCGGAAAGCGTGGCCGCCCCGCAAAGACAATTGGTCGCTGCCCTGATCGAGCGGCGCCATGAGACGGTTCAGCAAATCGTCGGCGGCGATACGCTGACGGCCCAGATCGTCGAGAATGAAAATGCCATTATTCGCCTGGAACTGGGGCGGCGCCTGATAACTGCCGCTGACGGCGTCGTAGCGCAAGTCCAGCATGTCGGCGTCCAGCTCGGCGCCCACCCGGACCAGTGGACGCTGGCACAAGACCCAGCGGAAATCGCCACTGCGGCGCTCGATGGCCGGGCGCACATGTCCGGTCTGGCGCGGCTCGGGTGCCAGGTGCAGCAGCGGATCGTGGCAGCGGATGATTTCCTGGCCGACCACGACCGCGTAAGGCACGGCCACCAAGCCCGGCAACAATTGCCCCAGCTTGCACGCCAGCATCGATTTGCCGCCACCGGGCGGCCCGTAGAAAAACAGGGAGCGGCCCGAATGCATGGCCGCGCCAATCAAGTCCAGCACCCCCGGGGCCAGGAAATCGGCGCCAAACACGGCCCTGACCTCGTCGGCGCCGACCCGCTGCGCCTGGCGCGACGATTGCAGCGCCACCATGCTCCGGTAAGCTTCCAGCGTGACCGGGGCCGGCCCGGCATAGGCGCAGCGCTCCAGGTACACGGCGGCCCTTTGCTTGCCGAGCGCGGTCAATTGATATTGCACGTCGATGTCCGATTCGCCGCGCCAAGCCACTTCCAGCAATTGTTCGAGCACCATGAAATCGAGTACTTCGCGCAAGACATTGATCGACAGGCGCAGCCGGGCCGTCAAGACCGGCAAATGACTTTTCCCTGCAATGAAAATGGTTTTCGCGATCAATTCGACGATCAACTGTTGCTCCAGCCCCGTCTCGCGCACGCTTTTCGGCTGGGCCGGCAAACCATCGGCCTCGCAACCGCGGGTGCCGTGTTCGGTATTCATCATCGCCTTCTCCCGGAGTAAGGGCGGTATGCATGGTCGATTCTAGCGACGCGGGCGTGGCTGTTATTGACACTCAGCAAACATGCTATCGTGCAACAATATCAACTATGCTTCCACAACAGCATCAACATCGTGCCCAGGGCAATCGCCACCCCGTAAGGCATGCCGCCGACGCTGACGCCGGGCGCCAGCGGGGCCGGTTGCAGCGGCACGCCGGCGGCACGCAAGAGCAGCGGCGCCAGCACGGTGTGCAGATTTTTCAAGACGGCCCGCATGCGCCCCTGATACACCACCATCAACAGGGCCAGGACGCCGCCGACGATAAAGGTGGCAAAACAAATTTCCAGCGCCATCTGGGGGCCGGTGAAGGAGCCAACCATGGCCATCAGCTTGACGTCGCCGGCAGCCATGCCACGCATCAAGTAGAGCGGCAAAAACAGGAAGAAACCGGTCAAGGCGCCGCCGGCCCAGGCCAGCGGCCAGCCTGGCGCAGCCAGCAGATGCAAGGCCAGGCCGATGCCGAGGCCAAGCAACACTAGCCGATTCGGAATCTTGCGGCGCGCCAGATCGACCACGGCGGCTTGCGCCACCAGACAAAACAACACCACTTCCAAGAACGGGGGCTGGGACATGATGGACTTTCGTCAAGGGAAAAAAAGCCCGCCGCCGGCGCGGGCCGGACGACGGGCGCAACAGGCTTGGCTCAGGGTCCAGTCAGATTGGTGCCGATCTTGGTAAAAGCGCCTTCCACCAGCACGCTCAAGGGCTTGAAGCCAAGCACGATGGCGGTGGCGATGAAGGCGGCGATCAAGCCATATTCGATTGCCGTGATGCCATCTTCGTCATTGACAAATTGCTGCGCTGCGGAGAAAAATGTGTTCATGACCGTCTCCCAAAAAGAATGTATCAAGAATGCGCCGAAAAGTCCCCGACACAGTGAAACATATTGAATTCCCTGCTAATATGTTTCCTATCGTTAATTCCTGTGCCGTGACTTCACTATAGGATTTCCAGGATTTGGCGAGTTGACTTGGCGCAAGTTTTCCATGCGGAAATTATTTTCCCCTGAAATAGGCTTTGGCGGCGTGCACGGACGTGGTTTTTTGGGGTGCGCGGCCCACAGGGCAGGTGAAATCGCGGACAATCACTGCATCAGCACACGCATTAATTGCCTATTGCGCATAAAGCCCTTATCCTGCTTAGTTCTTCTTGGGAAAGGCCTCATGCTCGGCTGTAGTGTGCGCCTTGCAATCAGAAAGAGGTAAGCTTGTTGACGGGCGCAAAAAATATTTCAGCTTGACGCATGTGACTATTTTCCAGAGAACGACAATGGATTCCCTACTCAAACACATGGTGGACATGACTGGCCACCGCGATCACACGATGCTCGACATCTCGGTGATTTCGGCGGTGCAGGAACTGGCCTCGGCTTCGCAAACTCGGGTGTTATCCTTGAGCACGGTGCGCGGCCAAGTGTTTGTGCGCTCGCGCGCCATCATTTGCGCCGGCGGCCCGGCCCGGATGGAAGAGCAACCCGACCCGGGCGTGCCCGGCGAGCCCATTTCCAGCTACCCGGCGCTGGCCGCTTGCCTGGCATCGCATGACGCCAGCGCCGACATGATCAGCGCCGATGGCCGCAATATGTTGTGGCTGCCCATCTGGATCGGCGACAAGGCCGACACCTGCCTGGAAATTACCAACCCGACACCCTACACGGGCGCCACCATCCAAGTCATCGGCGGCGTCGTCAGCGTCTATCGCAACTTCCAGAACTTGCTCGATTACAGCGAGCGCGACTCGCTCACGGGCCTGCTCAACCGCAAGACTTTCGACGACCAGTTGGCCAAGATCTTGCACGCGAGCAGCGAACAAGAAGCCCACAAATTGCCCGGCGAGGAAGAGCGGCGCCACCCGTCGGACGGCGAAAAACAATGGCTGGCGGTGGTCGACGTCGACCATTTCAAGCTGGTCAACGATAAATTCGGCCATTTGTACGGCGACGAAGTGCTGATCCTGATCGCCAATTTGCTGCAATCGTCCTTCCGCACCCAGGATCGCATCTTCCGCTTCGGCGGCGAGGAATTCGTGGTGCTGCTACGCTCGATCAACCTGGAAAACGCGCACAAGATCATCGAGCGCTTCCGCATGAATGTGGAAGCGCACGACTTCCCGCAAGTGGGCCGCATCACCGTCAGCGTCGGCTTCGTCAGCCTGAACGCGGCCGAGGCGCCGGTGATCATCCTGGGCCGGGCCGACCAGGCCCTGTATTACGCGAAAAGCCATGGCCGCAACCTCGCTTGCCACTATGACGAATTGGTCGAAGACGGCTTGCTGCATGCGGTCGCCTCGAACGATACGGCCGAGTTCTTTTGATCCTTTTTTGAGCCTTATTCCAGGCTCAAGAAGCGCATCGGGTCGACCTTCCATTTGGCCGGCGATTCGTGGCCGACGATCTTGTCGCCGCCGCCGAAACCGAGGCCGCGCGACAAATCCACGGTTTCCGGCTTGATGTAGGCATTGCTCCGGGTACTGAAAAACACATTCACCTTCGGCGCCAGCAAATTGCTTTCGTGCGACTCGATCACCACGCCCAGCCGGCCCGATTCCAGCAGCACCATGGTGCCGACCGGATAGATGCCAACGCAACGCATGAATTCCTGCACATAGCCCGGGTTGAAATGAAATTTGCTCCAGCCATAAATCTTGCGCAACGCTTCCGCCGCCGACATACCCTTGTGGTAGCAGCGATCGGCCGTGATGGCGTCGTAGACGTCGACAATCGCCGCCATCTGGGCCAGTTCGCTGATCTCATCGCCGCTCTGGCGGTCCGGGTAGCCGCTGCCGTCACGCCGTTCATGGTGGTGCAAGGTGATGTCGAGCGGGATCGCGCCGATTTCCGGCGACTGGCGCAAGATCTCGTAGCCATCCTTCGGGTGGCGCTTGATCAGGGCAAATTCCTCATCCGTGAGCGGACCCGGCTTGTTCAAGATCGCATCCGGCACCAGCGCCTTGCCCGTGTCGTGCAGCAAGCCGCCCAGGCCGGCCTGGTGGATGGTCAAAGCATCCATCCCGCGCGAGCGGCAAAACGCCACCAGCAAGGCGCACACGCTGACCGAATGCAAAAAAGTGTAGTCATCCTTGGTTTTGATGCGTAGCAAGCCCGACAAGGCGCCGGGATTGCGTAAAATCGACTCGGTGATGTCTTGCACCACCGGTTCCACGCGGTCCAGCTCGATTGCCCGGCCCAGCCGCGCGTCCGCCATCACGCTGCGCACCACGATCGAGGCCTGGTGCCGGATCTGGGCCGCGCGCGCCAGTTCGGCGCCCAGCGACACGCGCGTGAGCACCAGCGGCGGGACGCTGGCGATGACGACCAGTTCGCGCTCGGCCTCGGCTTCGGCCTGGTCCAGAGTGGGCGCGTCTTGCAGGTCCAAGCCCTTGTCACTGTCGATCACCACATCGTGAATGCCGGCATGGATGATTTTGCGGATTTCATCTTCGCTGGTGAGCAAGAAACGATTGCGCACGAACGGATGGGTCATCCAGTCACAACTGAGGTCATGAATATACATGCCCACCTTTAATTGTGAAGAATCGACTTTCTTAAACATTTTCATTCCCGCGAGGCGCAGCACTACACTAAGATCAGTCTGACAAATAGTTTCTTCCCGGGCTAGCCAGGCAAGCCGGCGGGAAAATTCCCTTAAGCAACAGTCTACACCACTCAAGCCACCTCATGGAATTGCGCCAACTTCGTTATTTTGTCGCCATCGCCGACCACGGCTCGCTGTCGAAGGCGGCCCTGGTACTGCATGTCGCGCAACCGGCCCTGACCCAGCAATTGCGCCAGCTGGAACAGGAATTGGGCGCCCAATTGCTGCACCGCTCGGCGCAGGGCGTGCTCAGCACCGATGCCGGCAAAGTCTTTTATGAACACGCCCAAGCGATCTTGAAACAGGTGGCGGACGCCAAGTCGGCCGTCACCCAATCGACCACCCGGCCATCGGGCGCGGTCACGCTGGGCTTGCCGCACAGTATTTCGGGCGCCCTGGCGCTGCCGCTGTTGATGGCGGCGCGCGCCCAATATCCGGAAATCACACTGCAATTGACGGAAGAATTGACCGGCAACTTGAGCGAGCAACTCAAATCGGGCCGCGTCAACCTGGCCGTGCTGTTCGACGACGGCCAGTTAGCACCCTTTGCCACGACCGCGCTGGCGCAGGAAGAGATGCGCTTCATTTGCCGCGCCGACGCGCCCTACCTGCGCGGCCAGCGCGAGATCAGCCTGGAGCAGGCGCTGGCCGCGACCCTGATCCTGCCCGGCCTGCAGCATGGCGTGCGACCGTATATAGAAAGCGTGGCGCGCGGTGCCGGCTTGGCGCTTGCCAACGTGATCGAAATCAACTCGATCGCGATCCTGAAATCGGCGATCCTGGCCGACATGGGCGCGACCATCTTGCCGGCCGCGCCATTGCTGGGCGAACTCGAGCGCGGCACGATGCGCTCGCACGCCATCCACAGCCCGGCCCTGTCGCGCACCGTGGTCTTGTGCGCGTCCAAGAATATCCCGCTGACCAATGCAGCGGCAGCCGTCAGCCGGCTGGTGCTGCAAGTGAGCGAGCAATTGTGCGACGGCGGCGGCTGGCTGGGCGCGCGCATGCTGGCGCGGCCAGCCCCAAATAATTAAGGAACCAGGCCCATCACTTTTTCTTATACCCCCATCCGGAAACCCTATTTCCGCATGGGCAAAGATCGGCCTACACTGGCGCCGCAGCGCATTTTTTAAGCTTAAAATACCTGTACTTGCCGCAAACTCAGCGGCTGCATCGCCTGACGTCCAGCGCTTACCCGGCGCCAGCACGCTCAGGCGCGATCTGAATTACCATTTTGGAGCCCACCATGCCAGATACCACGGCACCCGCAGCGTCGCGCGACAGCGTCTCGTCCCGCCTGACCACGGTCAGCCTCGACGACAAATACACGGCAACTTCCGGCGACATCTTCTTGTCGGGCATCCAGGCGCTGGTGCGCCTGCCGATGATGCAGCGTCAACGCGACCTGGCCGCCGGCTTGAACACGGCCGGCTTCATTTCCGGCTACCGCGGCTCGCCGCTGGGCGGCCTCGATGAAAACCTGTGGAAAGCCAAAAAGCATCTGGAAGCCCACCATGTCCAGTTCGTGCCCGGCGTCAATGAAGACCTGGCCGCGACGGCCGTGTGGGGTTCGCAGCAAGTCGACTTGATCGGCCCGGCGAAATACGATGGCGTGTTCGCCATGTGGTACGGCAAGGGCCCCGGCGTGGACCGCTGCGGCGATGTCTTCAAGCATATGAACCATGCCGGCACCGCCAAGCTGGGCGGCGTGCTGCTGGTCGCCGGCGACGACCACGGCGCCTATTCCTCGACCTTGCCGCACCAGTCGGACCATTTGTTTTCGGCTTCCATGATTCCGCTGCTGTATCCCTGCAATGTGCAGGAATACCTGGACCTGGGCATCCATGGCTGGGCCATGTCGCGCTTTTCCGGCTGCACGGTGGCATTCAAGGCGCTGGCCGACACGGTCGAGTCGAGCGCCTCGGTGGACGCCGACCCGCACCGCGTCGTCGTCAAGATCCCGCATGACTTCGTGATGCCGGAAGGCGGCTTGAATGCGCGCCTGTCGAGCATTCCGCTGGGCCAGCAGGCGCGCAATCAAGAAGCGCTGATGCAAGACTATAAAATTTACGCGGCGCTCGCCTATGCGCGCGAAAACAAGCTCAATCACACCACCATCGACAGCCCGAACGCCAAGCTCGGCATCATCGCCTCCGGCAAGTCCTACCTCGACGTGCTGGAAGCGCTGGAAGAACTGGGCATCGATGAAAAAATGGCGGCCGAAGTCGGCCTGCGCCTGTTCAAGGTGGCCATGCCGTGGCCGCTGGAACCGGACAGCGTGCGCGAATTCGCGCAAGGCCTGGACGAAATCCTGGTGGTCGAGGAAAAGCGCCAGATCGTCGAATACCAGTTGAAGGAACAGTTATACAACTGGCGCGACGACGTGCGCCCGCGCGTGATCGGCAAGTTCGATGAAAAAGGCGAATGGGTGGCCCCGCGCGGCGAATGGCTGCTCACTTCCAAAGCCGACTTTTCAGTCTCGCAAGTGGCGCGCGTGATCGCCAGCCGCGTCGCGCGCCTGATCACCGACGAAGTAACGTGCGACTTGATCAAGGCCCGCCTGAGCTTCCTCGACGCCAAGGACGCGGTCTTGAAGAAGGCCGTCAACACGCCGTTCCGGCCCGCCTTCTACTGCTCCGGCTGCCCGCACAATGCCTCGACCAAGGTGCCCGAAGGCAGCCTGGCCCTGGCCGGCATCGGTTGCCACGTGATGGCGACCTCGATTTATCCGGACATGAACAAGCTGACCACCCACATGGGCGGCGAAGGCGCGCCATGGATAGGCCAGGCCGCGTTCTCGACCTTGCCGCATGTGTTCCAAAATCTCGGCGACGGCACCTATTTCCACTCCGGATACCTGGCGATCCGGGCGGCGCTGGCAGCCAATGTCAACATGACCTACAAGATCCTGTACAACGATGCGGTGGCAATGACGGGCGGCCAGCCGGTCGACGGCATGATCACGGTGCCGATGATGGCGCAGCAAATGGCGGCCGAAGGCATCAAGCGCATCGCCCTGGTGACAGAAGACCTGGGCCGCTACCGCGAGCGCGCCAATCTGCCGGCCCACTTGACCTTGCACGACCGCAAGGACATGGACGCGGTGCAGCGCGAGTTGCGCGAAGTCAAGGGTGTCTCGGTGCTGATCTATGACCAAACTTGCGCGGCGGAAAAGCGCCGGCGCCGGAAAAAAGGCGAGTATCCCGACCCGGCCAAGCGCATGGTCATCAACGAAGCCGTGTGCGAAGGTTGCGGCGACTGCGGCGTGCAATCGAATTGCGTCTCGATCTTGCCGAAGGAAACCGAATTCGGCCGCAAACGCACCATCGACCAATCCTCGTGCAACAAGGATTATTCCTGCGCCAAGGGCTTTTGCCCGAGCTTTGTCACGGTCGAGGGCGGTACCCTGAAAAAGACCAAGACCGGCGTCAGCAAGGACAACGCCGACGACGGCTTCGGCCCGCTGCCGGAACCGCTGCTGCCGGCCTGCGAGGCGCCCTACAATATCCTGATCAACGGCATAGGCGGCACCGGCGTGATCACCGTCGGCGCGCTGATGGGCATGGCCGCGCATCTGGAAGGCAAGGGCGCCTCGGTGCTGGACATGACCGGCATGTCGCAGAAAAACGGCTCGGTTACCTCGCACGTCAAGGTCGCCAGGTCGCCGGCCCACATCCGCGCCCAGCGCATCGCCACCGGCGAAGCCGACTTGATACTCGGCTGCGACATGCTGACGGCCGGCGCCCAGGACGCGATCTCGAAGATGCGCCCGGGCCGCACCATGGCCGTCATCAACCTGCACGAACAGCCACCCGGCACCTTCGCCCAGAACGCCGACTGGCAATACCCGACCCAGGAAGTGCGCGCCCTGATCAGCGAATCGGTCGGCGCCGCCAGCCACAATAGCGCCGATTTCATCGACGCCACCAAGCTGGCCACCGCGCTGATGGGTGACTCGATCGCGGCCAATCTGTTCATGCTCGGCTACGCCTGGCAAAAGGGCCGGATCCCCTTGAGCGAGGCGGCGCTGCTGCGCGCCATCGAATTGAATGGCGTCGGCGTGGCATCGAACAAGAAAAGCTTCCTGTGGGGCCGGCGCGCCGCCGTCGACTTGAAGCGCGTCGAAAAGATCGCTACGCCGACCCAGGCCATCGTGGTGCACATGCCGCAAAGCCTGGAAAACGTGATCAAGAAGCGCCTCGATTTCCTGACCTCGTACCAGAACGCCGCCTATGCCGCCAGCTACGAGCAATTGGTCGGACGCGTGCGGGCGGCCGAATCGGGTCTGGCGCTGGGCAACAAGCTGTCGACGGCCGTGGCCAAGTATTACTTCAAGCTGATGGCCTACAAGGATGAATACGAAGTGGCGCGCCTGTACACGGACGGCCGCTTCGTCGAGCAATTGCAGCAACAATTCGAAGGCAATTTCTCGCTCAAGTTCAACCTGGCGCCGCCCCTGTTTTCGAAGAAAGATGCCAAGGGCCACCTGGTCAAGGCTGAATTCGGCTCCTGGGTGTGGAGCGCGTTCAAGCTTCTGGCCAAGGCCAAGGGCTTGCGCGGCGGCGCCTTCGACATCTTCGGCTATAGCGCGGAGCGCAAGATAGAACGCGGCCTGATCGTCGAATACCGCCAGATGATAGAAACCTTGCTGGCCAAACTGAGCGCCGAGAACCACGGTTTGAGCGTCGAATTGGCGAATTTGCCGGAAAAAATCCGCGGCTACGGCCACGTGAAGGAAAAAGCGGTGGCTGAATTCCGCATCGAACAGACGCGCCTGCTGGCGGCGCTGTCCGGCGGCGACCACCAGCACGCCGCTTAACTCGGTGACTTAAGGGCGGCCCAGCGCCGGCCCGGGCCGGCGGACCGATGGTATCGGTCCGCCGGCAGTTAACTTGACGTTTACGTTAACGTAATATAACGTGGAACGATCCAGATCGCGCCCCATACAAGGACATCATGAACGACCTTTCCAACGCCATCCCCCTTCCCGCCGTGCCGGAACAGCCGAAACTG
The DNA here is from genome assembly GCA_040544385.1 of Oxalobacteraceae bacterium GrIS 1.11. Lineage (GTDB taxonomy): Bacteria > Pseudomonadota > Gammaproteobacteria > Burkholderiales > Burkholderiaceae_D > Janthinobacterium. Next base: position 23,853 of record JBEONR010000011.1, on the reverse strand, counting down.
GCCAACAAGGTGCGCTTCGTTACCGCCGCCTCGCTGTTCGACGGCCATGACGCCTCGATCAATATCATGCGCCGCATCTTGCAATCGAACGGCGTCGAAGTGGTCCATCTTGGCCACAACCGCTCGGTCGACGAAGTCGTCACGGCGGCGCTGGCCGAAGACGTGCAAGGCATCGCCATTTCCAGTTATCAGGGCGGCCATGTCGAGTATTTCAAGTACATGATAGACCTGCTGAAACAGCGCGGCGGCGCCCACATCAAGGTGTTCGGCGGCGGCGGCGGCGTGATCGTGCCCGATGAAATCGCCGACTTGCACGCCTATGGCGTGACGCGCATCTTCAGCCCGGAAGATGGCCAGCGCATGGGCCTGGTCGGCATGATACAGTCGATGATACAAAGCTGCGACATCGACTTGTCGAGCTATTCGCCAACCACCCTGGCGCCGCTGCGCGAAGGCGACATCACGACCCGTCACCGCCCGCTGGCCCAGTTGATCACGGCGCTGGAAAACGACAAGGCCGCGCCGGCGCTGCGCGCCGAACTACTGGCCGCCGCCGCCACGCTGGCCGTGCCCACGCTCGGCATTACCGGCACCGGCGGCGCCGGCAAGTCGTCCCTGACCGATGAGTTGATACGCCGCATCCGCCTCGACCAGGGCGACACGCTGAATATCGCCATCATCTCGATCGACCCTTCGCGCCGCAAATCGGGTGGCGCCCTGCTGGGCGACCGCATCCGCATGAATGCCATCAACCCCTGGGGCGCGCAAGGCCAGGCGCGGGTGTTCATGCGCTCGCTGGCCACGCGCGAAGCCGGTTCCGAGATTTCGCAAGCCTTGCCCGACGTGATCGCCGCCTGCAAGGTGGCCGGCTTCGACCTGGTCATCATCGAAACCTCGGGCATCGGCCAGGGCGACGCCGCCATCGTGCCCCACGTCGATGTATCCATGTATGTGATGACGCCGGAATTTGGCGCCGCCTCGCAGCTGGAAAAAATCGACATGCTCGATTTCGCCGATTTCATCGCGATCAATAAATTCGACCGCAAAGGCTCGCTCGACGCGCTGCGCGACGTCGCCAAGCAATACCAGCGCAACCGCGAAATGTGGAGCAAGCGGCCCGACGACATGCCGGTCTACGGCACCCAGGCGTCGCGCTTCAACGACGATGGCGTGACCGCGCTGTACCACGGCTTGCTGCCCAAGCTGGCCGAATTCGGTTTGCCGGTCAAGCCCGGCAAGCTGGCCTTGGTCGACGTCAAGTATTCGAGCGCCAAGCATGTGATCGTGCCGGCCGCGCGCAGCCGCTACCTGGCCGAAATCGCCGACACGGTGCGCGGCTACCATAAATTCACGCGCAAGCAAGTGGCGCTGGCACGCGAACGCCAGCAATTGACGGAAGCGAAGCGCATGCTGCAAGCAGCCAACAAGGCGGTGCATGACTTCGACGGCTTGATCACGGAGCGCGAGCACGCGCTTGACGCCAACTCGAAAAAGCTGCTGGCGACGTGGCCGGACATGCAGGCCGCCTACGCTGGCGACGAATACGTGGTCAAGATCCGCGACAAGGAAATCCGCACCGGCCTGGTCCAGCACACGCTATCGGGCACCAAGATCCGCAAGGTGGCGCTGCCGCGCTATGAAGACCACGGCGAAATCCTGCGCTTCCTGATGCTGGAAAACGTGCCCGGCTCGTTCCCGTTTTCGGCCGGCGTGTTTGCCTTCAAGCGCGAGGGCGAAGATCCGACCCGCATGTTCGCCGGCGAGGGCGACGCCTTCCGCACCAACCGCCGTTTCAAGCTGGTCTCGACCGGCATGGATGCCAAGCGCCTGTCGACCGCCTTCGATTCGGTCACGCTGTATGGCGCCGATCCGGCCGAGCGGCCCGACATTTACGGCAAGGTCGGCAATTCCGGCGTCTCGATTGCGACGCTCGACGATATGAAGGTGCTGTACGACGGCTTCAATCTGTGCAGCCCGAGCACTTCGGTATCGATGACCATCAACGGCCCGGCGCCGACCATCCTGGCGATGTTCATGAATACCGCGATTGACCAGCAGATCGACAAATTCGTGCTCGACAACAAGCGCCAGCCGACCGTCGACGAAGCGGCCAAGATCCGCGCCTGGGTGCTGCAAAACGTGCGCGGCACGGTGCAAGCGGACATCCTGAAGGAAGACCAGGGCCAGAACACGTGCATCTTCTCGACCGAGTTTTCGCTGAAAGTCATGGGCGACATCCAGGAATATTTCGTGCACCACGAAGTGCGCAATTTTTACTCGGTGTCGATTTCCGGCTACCACATCGCCGAGGCGGGCGCGAACCCGATTTCGCAACTGGCCTTCACGCTGTCGAACGGTTTCACCTTTGTCGAAGCCTATCTGGCGCGCGGCATGCATATCGACGATTTCGCGCCCAATCTATCCTTCTTTTTTTCCAACGGGATGGACCCGGAATACACGGTGCTGGGCCGGGTGGCACGCCGCCTGTGGGCCATTTCCATGCGCGACAAATACGGCGCCAACGACCGCAGCCAGAAGCTGAAGTACCACATCCAGACGTCGGGGCGCTCGCTGCACGCCCAGGAAATCGACTTCAACGATATACGCACCACCTTGCAGGCCTTGATCGCGATCTACGACAATTGCAACAGCCTGCACACCAATGCCTACGACGAGGCGATCACCACCCCGACCGACGAATCGGTGCGCCGCGCCTTGGCGATCCAATTGATCATCAACCGCGAATGGGGCTTGGCCAAGAACGAGAATCCAAACCAGGGTTCCTTCATCATCGACGAATTGACCGACCTGGTCGAGGAAGCCGTGCTGCAGGAATTCGAGCGCATCGCCGAGCGCGGCGGCGTGCTGGGCGCGATGGAAACCGGCTACCAACGCGGCAAGATCCAGGAAGAGTCGATGCTGTACGAGCACCAGAAACATGACGGCACCCTGCCCATCATCGGTGTCAACACTTTCCGCAATCCGAAAGCCGGCGACACGCCACAAAAAATCGAACTGGCCCGTTCCACCGACGACGAAAAGCAGTCGCAATTGACGCGCCTGGCCGACTTCCAGCAACGCCATGCGGACGCCTCGCCGGCCGCCCTGGCGGCGCTGCAGCAAGCGGCGATCGACAATGAAAACGTGTTCGAGCGCCTGATGGAAGCGGTGCGGGTCTGTTCGCTGGGCCAGATCACCTCGACCTTGTTCGAGGTCGGCGGCCAGTATCGCCGCAATATGTAAGCAAGCAGGCGCGGCCGGCCTCCCGTTTCACGCGCTCACGCCATAAGGCATCAGTGCGTGAAACGGGAGCGTCAATATGGCAAGCATGCTCATTTCTTTACCGGAAAATTCCCCATCATGCGATTCGGTGGCGGACCTTCTCCGAGATCGTTGCCCCCTCCGGGCAAAGGCGGAAAGCGCCAATATCTCCATGTCGGCGGATGACATCTAAGTACTCCCGTGTCGGGCCTGCTTGGCGCGCCAGGACAAAATATCCAGACACCCGCCCAATTTTATCGTTGTATGGAATGACAGTCGCCGGACATCCTGCGCCGGACGGTATGCGAAATTTAATACATTTGTACAAATATACTTCTATAATGGAAGCACAAGCGGCGCGCGCACTGAAGGCGCGTGATATTGCCTGTCCGAGCCACTGAGCGGGAGCAGACTTCAGTGCTCGGATAAAGGAACCTTGGCGCCGCTTTCGTCGGCGCCCAGGATCTGGATCAGTTTGGCCAGATCCGCTTCGAGACGGATCAGCGTTTCCGCGTCCAGACTGGCCAAGGCATCCGGCAGCACGCCCGAGAATGGCAGCGGCGCCTGGTCCAGGATGGCGGATCCGGCGGGAAGTATCCGCAAGCTCAGCGCACGGCGGTCGGTGCTGCTGCGCACCGCCTCCATCAAGCCGCGTTCGATCAATCCTTTGATCAGATTGCTCGCGGTGGATTGGTGAATATCGAGCGCCCTGGCCAATTCGTTCATGCCGATGTCCGGGCTGGACTGGATCACGCTCAAGGCCCAAAGCTGGGCGCCGCCAATACCGGCGTCGCGCTCGACTTGCCGAAAGTGCGTTTTCACCGCATTGAAAACGAGCCGGAACTGGCGCAGCACACGCACCGGGTCTGTATTATTGATACTGTGATCCGTGGGCGCGGACGAGATTTGAGTAGTGATTGGAGCCATGCGTGGAGAATACCGGAAAAGATACAGGCACGGAAGACGACGCCCCTCAGTTGCCGCAGCCGGAGTTGCGGCCGTGGCACCGGCATGCACACAGTGTCGGGTTTGCCTTGCGCAAGGAATTGTCCGACTGGCACTTGTGGTATGCGCGCGCCATCGTGGTGGCAATGGCCTTGTTGGCCGGGCTCACCGTAGTCGGCTTTACCTGGCTGACCGAATATGCGACAGCATTCTTCTTTGCCGGTCGCGCCCGCTTTTGGTGGGCGCCGCTGTTGTGGACACCACTTTGCACCGTGTTGATCGTCTGGTGCACGCGGCGCTACGCCAGTGGCGCCGCCGGCTCGGGTATTCCCCAGGTGATTGCCACGCTCGATCCCGCTGTCGATATGGCCAGGCGTGGATGGCTGGTCTCGCTGCGCCTGAGCGCGGTGAAAATTCTGTTGACGACGGCCGGCTTGCTGGCCGGCTTATCGCTCGGGCGCGAGGGGCCTTCGGTCCAGATAGCGGCCGGCATCATGCTGCAAGCGCGCCGTTTCATGCCGAAGCGCTCCACGGTAACCGCGCACAGCTTGCTGGTCGCCGGTGGCGCGGCCGGGATCGCGGCGGCCTTCAATACGCCGCTTGCCGGCGTCATGTTTGCCATCGAAGAGTTGGCGCGTACGCCGGAACAGCGCAGCAGCGGACTGATTGTGGCCGCCATCGTGCTGGCCGGCGTGATCGCCGTGTCGGTGCATGGCAATAGCACGTATTTCGGCGTGATCCACGCGCCGGCGATCGGCCTTTCGCTGGTACTTCCCGGCTTGCTGCTGGCGCTGGTAACGGGCCTGGCCGGCGGTGTCTTCTCGCGCTTGCTGATCGCTTCGCTCGGCGGACAGGGCCGGGACGTGATGAGCCGCCTGCGGGCGCGCCGGCCGCTGGTATTTGCCGGTGTCTGCGCCCTGGCGGTCGCCGTCATTGGCGTCCTGAGCGCAGGCGCGACGTTTGGCAGCGGCTACGAATCTACCCGCACGATGGTCGAAGGCAGCGCGGCCATGCCCGCCGCCTACGCATGGTTCAAATTTCTGGCAACCTGGCTGACGACCTGGTCCGGTGTTCCCGCCGGCATCTTCGCGCCAGCGCTGGCCATTGGCGCGGCCATTGGCAACGACGTGGCCATACTGACTGCGCACACCCAGGTGCCGGCCCTGATTGCCCTGGGGATGGTCGGCTTTCTCGCCGCCGCCACCCAGGCGCCGCTGACCTCATTCATCATTGTGATGGAAATGGTGGATGGCCATGCGATGGTGCTCAGCCTGATGGCTTGTGCGCTGGTGGCAACAGTGGTGGCGCGCATCATCAGTCCGCCGCTCTATCCGACCCTGGCCAAGATACAACTGGCGGCAGTCCGCCTGCGCCCGGACGGTGCCGCGCCCTGATCCAGGAGCACGGTGGGGATAAGCATTGTGGCAACCATCCCGCCTGGACCGGCAAGCATGGCTCGGTTCAGACGGCGCTGTCTTCGTCGCCCGGCAACAAATCCGGCTCCGCCATCAGCCATTGCGCCAACTGGTGGTCTTCGATTTCATAGACGCCGCGCGCGGCCTGGTAAATGATTTGCTCCGACAGCAGGCGTTCGACGGCAACCTGGACCTGGCGCGCCGTCAGCGGCTCGCCGTCGATGCCGACCGCCTGCGCCAGGCGGCCACGGGTATCTTCGTTGTACAGCGCCGCGCGCGCGATGATGGCGCGCATCACGGCCCGGTCCAGCGGCCGCATTTGCAACAGGCGCTCGGTATAGCCGGAAGCGTCGCGCGCTTCGGCCAGCACGCGCTGGGCCACGGCGCCGATGTCGGTGCCGCCCATTTTCATCAAGCGCTCGACTGCGTCATGGAACAGACCCGGCGTGTAACTGAGCGCGGCAAACGCCGCGTTGGCGTCTTCCAGCGGCATCTGGCGCCCCGTCGCCTTGAAAAAAGCGGCGCTCATGAAGGCGACAAAAGGCGGATCGAGATCGGGGAAATCGGTGCTTTGGCTGAACTGGAACAGCGGCGCCTTGATCTGGCTGAACATCATTTGCAAGCGGTTGCGGGAAGAACCGGTAAACACGGTCTTCACGGTTTTCTTGCGCAAGTCGAGCGTGGTGCGCAGCGCCGCCACCAGTTCCTGGAATTCCGGCTTGGCCAGGTGCTGGATTTCATCGAGCGCGATCAAGACCTTGCCCTTGGATGCGGCCACCACCGCATCCACCAATTCGGGCAAGCTTTGCAAGGCGAGTTGGGCATGGACGGCGTTGAACTCGGCTTCCGCCTTGACCTTGCCGATATGGCTCAGTTCGAATTCGAGGCTGGTCTTCTTGAGCGGACGCAACAAGCGCTCCTGTAATTTCTCGCCGATGCTGCGCGGCTTGGCCGCGTTGGCCAGCGCCACCAGCAGCGCGGCCAGTGGATCGGAACGGTTTTGCCACATGCTGCAATACACGGTGCGGTAGCCGCCGGCCTCGGCGGCCGGCAATAAATCGTCGAGCAAGAACTCGGTCTTGCCCTTGCGCCGGGGCGCGAACAGCACCAGCGACGGGATTAATCCAGCCCGCAAGGTGTCGAGATAACTGGCGGCCAGCGCGCTACGCGGGTAATGCCACTGGATTTCAATCTGTCTATTTACCATTGATTACCGCCGCTTGATGTAATTACATAACTTCATTGTAATCCATTGTAAAGCGGTCATGCATCCATCTCAATGGGCGCAGGCGCCCACGGTCACCCCAGGCAGCAAGACCGGTTGCCACAGCACTTGCAACTGGGCCGGCGGGGTGCCGCCCAGCAAGGCCAGCAGCATTTCTATCATCTTGGCGCCGGCGCGGCGCGGCTCGGGCTGGTCGATGGTACTGACATGCGAGCCGACCAGGGTATCCTCCGCGCCGCCCCAGACAATCACCGAGATATCCTTGCCGATGTCCATGCCGGCGTCGAGCAGGGCCCGCACCGCGCCCACACCCGACAAATGGTTGTCGACGATGACGGCCGACGGGCGCGGCGAGCAAGCCAGCAATTGCTGCATGGCCTGGTAACCGGTGCGGCGGTCCAGGGTATTGTCGACCAGGTAACGCGGATCGATGGCGAGACCGGCGGCGGCCATGCAGCGCAGGAAGCCATCCTTGCGCTGGCGCGCGAAATTGAGTGTCAGCGGCGCGCTCACCAGGGCGATGCGCTGGTGCCCCAGGCCCAGCAGGCGCTCGAGCGCCAGCCGTATTCCCGCTTCATTGTCATAGTCGAACCAGGCATACGGTTCGTCAAGTTCGGTGCGCCCGTGCGCGACAAAGGGAAAACCAACCCGGCTCAGGTAGGCGATGCGCTCGTCGTGCACCAGCGTGCGCCCGACAACCAGGCCATCGACGCGCTTGCCGCGTACCATCTGCTCATAGGAAGGCTGTTCGTTTTGCGGCGACACCGGCGCGATGATCAAATTCATCTTCAACGCTTCGAGCGCCTCGGACATGCCGGCCACCACGCCCAGGAACATGGAATCGCTCAGATCGGTGGGCAGCAGCGGGTAGATGATGCCGAACACATTGGTGCGGCCCACGGCCAGGCTCCTGGCCATGGGATTGGCTTCGTAGCCGACTGCCTTGGCTGCGGCCAAGACCCGTTCCCGGGTCCGGAAATTGACTTCCGGATATCCGTTCAAGGCCCGGCTCACTGTCGTTTTCGACATGCCGAGTGCAATCGCGAGGCTCTTCAGATTCATGTTCAAACAGTCGTGATAGACGCGCAGTATGGTTAAAAAATTAATGCCGCTCGCCGATTATAGCCGACCCGCCTATCCGGACCTGTCCTTCATCGACCGCCCGCTTGAAGTAAAACAAGCTGATCAACACAATCGAAATCGGCACCAGGGTCAGGTAAAACGCGAAATGACCATTGAAATGCGTTCATACATCAGCCGTCCGGATGGCTCGCTGCGCGCCTGCAATTACGGCATTTCCCAGGCCAGCGGCTCGGCGATGATCGCCTACAATCCAAGCTGGAACTTGCCGTCACTCGCCTTGGGCGACCTTTGCAAAAGGATATGAGCGCCTATGTGCGCCTTCATTCCGGCAGCCAATTCCCCTTCTTCGAGCATGTCCGCGACAGCAGCGTCGACAATTCGCCACCCGTGACCAGGATCAAGAAAATCAAACTGGGCTTCAACATGGCCGGAGCGCCGAATTGTCGCTGACGTATCACTTTTAAAACGACGAGGTGGCAATCCGGAGCGCTTTCGACCGCGCTGTATTTGGGCATGGCGTAGCGGCCTTGCCATTTTGCTAGCGAACACTCACTGTCGCGGTCAGAGTGGATTCATCCAAGGCATTGCTCGGGAGGAAATATTAATTATCACGAAAACACATTATTCGCTGGCATCCAGGCGCGATTTATCCTACTCTTACGCTAGGCGTCCCATCCGCGCCCGGCATTTGCGGCGCGACAGACTCTTCGAACTCAAGGTGAATAACGTGGCATCCGTTTCTTCCATTTCTTCCATTAACAGCGCACAAGCCGGCATTGCCTTTGCGCAGCAAAAAGTGCAGCAAGACCAGAGCCAGGTGCAAGCCGACGACGCTCGTCTTGCGCAAAGCCAATTACAGCTGAACACCGATCAGCAGCAATTAAGCCAAACCCAGCAGCAAGGCAAGTCCGCGCCGCAAGCGGTGGCGCCGGCCAATGTCGACCGCGCGATTGCGGCCCCGGTGACGCCGCAAAAACCCTTGCCGGCGGCCTTGGCCGCGCCCCAGCTCAATACTCAGGGGCAAACCATCGGCACGCGCATCAACGTTACTGCGTAAATTCTTCCTCGATCACTTTCAACCACCACTTCTGGCCCGCGTGCGGCCGTTTCAAGTCGACGGCATGGCCCATCTCGGGCGTCGTGATCGCCACGCCCAGTTTTGCGGCCAGCCCGACAATGCGGTCGAACGGCTCATGCCATACATGCAAGCCGAGGTCGAAGGTGCCGTTATGCACCGGCAACAACCACTTGCCCTTCAAGTCCAGATGCGCCTGCATGGTTTGCTCGGGCTGCATATGCACGTCGGGCCATAATTTGTCATAGGCGCCCGTTTCCAGGAAAGTGACATCGAAAGGGCCGTATTGTTCGCCGATTTTCTTGAAGCCATCGAAATAACCGGAATCGCCGCTGAAAAAGACCCGCAAATCGCGATCTTCGATAACCCAGGATGCCCACAGGGTCTGGTTGCCGTCAAATAAGCCGCGCCCGGAAAAGTGCTGCGACGGTGTCGCTACCAGCCGGATACCGTCGACCAGGGTCGATTCCCACCAATTCAATTGTTGCACCTTGCTCGCCGGCACGCCCCACTTGATCAAGGTATCGCCCACGCCCAAGGGCGTGATGAAATGCTCGGTCTTGGCTGCCAATTGCATGATGGCGGCATGGTCGAGGTGGTCGTAATGGTCGTGCGACAAGATCACGCCCTTGATCGGCGGCAATTCCTCTATGCTGATGGGCGGCTGGTGGAAACGCTTCGGCCCGGCCCATTGCACCGGCGAGGCGCGCTCGGAAAACACCGGGTCGGTCAACCAGAACTGGCCGTTCAACTTCAGCAGCAAGGTCGAGTGGCCGAGGCGAAACAGACTATTGTCGGCGGCGGCCAGCAATTGCACCCGGCTCAGCGCGGTGACCGGCACCGGTTTGGCGGGCACGGTATTGGCCGGCTTGTTGAGGAAAAACGTCGCCATCAGCTTCAAGCTCTTCAGGAACCCCAGCTTGTGCATGCGAATCGGATTGCGGAACTTACCTTCGTGACGTTGCGGCTCGGCGTAAGCGAATTGCTTCAATGTGGAATGGCTGCTGCTCATGCGGACTCCCGGATCAGTGAGGTGCCTATGCGCACCAGAAATATACACTACACAGTGTAGTTCTTATTTTAAAAGAAGTAAACTACTGGGTGTAAAATAGCTTTTTCCTTCCAGATTGCCCTCCATGTCCGCACCGCAACGCCTGACCGACCGCAAGCGCCTGGCCATTGTCGACGCCGCCATTGCCGAGTTCCGTGTCCACGGCTTCGAAGCGACCAGCATGGACAAGATCGCCGCCAGCGCGGCTGTTTCGAAGCGCACGGTGTACAACCATTTCCCCAGCAAAGACGAATTATTCGCCGAAATCCTGCTGCGGCTGTGGGAAAGCAGCGCGGCGCTGATGGCACTCGTGTACCAGCCGGATCAGCCCTTGCGCGAGCAATTGCTCGCCTTGCTGCAACAAAAAATTCAACTCATCAGCGACGCCAATTTCCTCGACCTGGCCCGGGTCGCGATTGCCGAAACCATTCATTCGCCTGAGCGAGCCCAGGAAATGGTGGCCCGCCTCAGCGAAAAAGATACCGGCGTGGCAGGCTGGATCAAGGCCGCGCAGGCAGATGGCCGGCTCAAGCCCGGCGATCCGACTTTCTTGTCGCAGTTACTGCAGGGACAATTGAAAACCTTCGCCTTTTGGCCGCAAGTGACCATGGGCCAGCCGCTGCTGGACGCGGCGATGCAACAGCAAGTGGTGGTGGCGGCCGTCGATATGTTCCTCGCCTATTGCGCGGCCGGCAAACCCTAGGAATAGGGAGTCTGAAGTGCAGGGAAACGGTTATTGTTCATGTGGCGCTTGACGCACAAAATCACGTCTCAGGCTACGATGTGTTTCTGCATGTACACACTCAACGGATCATTCGTGTAGTCGCCATACGGTCCCCGGCGTTCATAGCCGGCTGAGGCATACAGCGCCAGCGCCTCCGGTTGGTACGGTCCGGTTTCGAGCCTGAGCAACTGACAGCCCGAGCCGATTGCCCGTGACTCGAGCAGAGCCAGGAGTTTCTTGGCGACACCTTGCCCTCGGCCGCGAGGGCTGACATACATGCGTTTGAGTTCGCCAAATTCAGGGCAAAGGACGATCGCCCCGCAAGCGATTGCCTGGCCCGTACTATCCCGCGCAACGGCAAACAGGACATTGGCTTGCTTCAACGACGCCAGGTCCAGGATGTGCCTGCTCTCCGGCGGGTACAGGGCATCCTGGTAAGCGTCCAATTCGGCAATGAGGGCGATCACGTCAGGCTGATCGGGTGATTCGAAGGCGATAGCCGGAATAACGACAGAGGGAAGAGGTTTCATGACGTCAAATTCTGTAAATTTGAAGCATACCCTAAGCGCATGTCAGGCAGGCCAGGCAGGATAGAGAACAGTTGACAATTTCCTGACCGATGCCGCGAAGGGGCATGGAATTTCCCTGAGAATTTCGCTTCCTTAGCCATTAGCGGCCGGCACGAATTGCCAAGGACCGCACATATTCCAACTGGCTATTGAGCATCTTGCCCGGCTCGCCCCACGGAACCATATGGGCAGAGTGCTCGAACCAGACTCCCTTCTTATAGGGCGCGTCCACTTGCTCCAACCAGGTGGCGGTGGGGGCTGACGGCGTCGTGCAATCGTGGCGGCCCATGAACATCGCCACCGGGATCGGGAACTGATGCACCTGCTTGTAGGCGACCTGCAGGAATTCGGGCAAGATCCGGCCGAGGGTGAACATATTGCCTTGATCGACTGCGCGGGTGGACTTGCAGTCGTAGGCCGGTGACAGCAACGGCGCGTCATAGTAATACCTGGCGCCGCCATCGCGCTTGAGTATGGGCGCTGTCATGTTATTGCTTTCCCTATGGGTGAAATGCGTTCAGGCACGCCTCGCCAAGCCGCGCTCCAAATTCCCAAGCCATTCACGGCCTGGACAGCCTAAAATGGTAGCTCGTGGATCACCGGAGCCGGCCTATGTCGATTACCCCGCAACAACTTGAAATTCTCATGCAAGAAGTGGAATTGTCGGACCCGATCGACTTTGCCGACCTCCCCTTCGACGATAAGGAATTGCGCGCCTTGATCGCCAATCATCTGTGCGAGATGGCCGATGCGATGAAAAATTTCACCGAAGAAGATAAAAACCTGGCGCTGCTGGCCGTGGCCGCCAAGTTGGTACTGGAAAACCTGGTGCTGCATGTGCAATTGCTGCGCCAACATGGCTTGCCGATGAGCGATAGCGTGGAAGCCTTGTTGCAGCGCTTGCGCGGCCCGCAGTGATCACGCTGGACCATGTCAAATTGGCGCCTGTATAATTCATTGCTACAGTGCATTACAAGCTTGCACAGAAAAACCGCGCCCCCCTCCGGTCGGCGTCCCCCTCCGCGCCATTTCTCTTTTGGGAAGTTATTGACATGAAAAACATCTTCAATAGCTTGATGGCCGCGCTGCTCGCGCTCAGCCTGTGCGGCGGCGCCCTCGCGCAAGACAAGAAGGGCACGGCCGACGAGGCGGTCGCCATGGTCAAGAAGGCTGGCGATTATCTGAAAGCAAACGGCCAGGAAAAGGCCATCGCCGCCATCAACGATCCCAAGGGCCAGTTCGTAAACGGCGATTTATACGTCTTCATGCTGCGCACCAACGGCGACGGCATCGCGCTGGCGCATGGCCAGAACCCCAAGATCATCGGCAAGAATATGCTGGAAATGCATTCCGCCGACGGCGTCTATTTCATCAAGGAACTCATCAAGGTCGCCAATAGCCCAAGCGGGAAAGGCTGGGTCAGCTATAAATGGCCCAATCCGGTGACCAAGAACATTGAAGAGAAATCGACTTATGTCGAGCGCTACGGCGATGTGTTTCTCGGCGTCGGCATTTACAAATAAGCGCCAGGCCGGGCGCCCGGCCACCTTGGCTGTCAGTGCAAATCAATTGCGCTCAGATAGCGGCGCCCATTCGACACGGTAGGGTCCATGATATACAGCAAGCCATTTGCCGACAGCGACAGCGTGCCCGAAGCCCGGTAACTCCAGACGGTCTGGTGCGTGTTCAAGTCGATCGCATAAGTCTTGCGTCCGGTGGCGACAAACAAGAGATTATTCGTCAAGATCATATCGCCGCGAAAACTGTCTTGCTGCGCCGGCGCCCAACTCCACAACAGGCTAGCGTCGCCGACCTTGCGCGCTTCGATTTGCCCGGTGCCGCCATTGCCGACGTACAACACGCCGCCACCGACCACCGGCTGGGTCGTGAATTGGCCGTTGACGCTCCAGCGCAATTGACGGCGGTTCAAGTCGACCAGGGATAGATGATTGTCCAGCGCCTGATTGCTCGCCTGGCGTTGATTCAGCAACAAGACGGTGCCGGCGTCGACCAGCACCGGCGCCTGGTTCAAGCTACCCTTGCTGACGGCGCCCGGGGCGCCGCCGGGCACGTCGACGCTGAACAATTGCCGGCCATTGGCCACGTCATATGCGCCGAGCTTGCCGTTGTTATTGCTCAGCGCGACGGCGCCGTTGACGGCCGGCGTCCAGTTAGTCATGGCGGGCGAGCGTAGCGGCAAGCCAAAGGAAGTGGACCAGCGGCTCGCGGCGCTGAATTCGTCGGCGCTGCCGATGCCATCCCGGCCGCCGAAATAGACACTACCGGCCAGCAACACCGGCGCATACGTCGTCAGGGCGCCGGCCGCGTCGGGCTGCATGGCGCTGGCGAGCTTGTTGCCATGCAAGGCATCGAAGGAAAATAGGGTCTTGTTGCCGCCCACCACCAGGCGCGGCCCGGATACCGTGGCCGGCCCCAGGTTGACATCGGCCACCTGATAACGCCAATGCGGCGTGCCATCGCTTTCGTTCAAGGCCATCACGGCACTGGCCGTGACATTGCTCGGCACGCCGCCCAGGTTCACGGCGCCGATCTGGCTAAAATATGCCAGGCCATTCGCGCTGACCACGGGGCTGGCAATATCGTTGCTCAAGGCGTCAGTAGGCAAGCCGGTCCACGTCCAGCGGCGCTTGAACTTGCCGCTATCCAAGGTCACGGGCACCAGGCCGGTATGGCCCGCGTTGCCGCCATAGCCTTCCCAGTCCGCCGCACCGGCCAGACGCGCCAAGGGGGCTGGCTTGCCGGCCTTGTCGGCCACCGTGACCGTGTAATTCATGTGGATGGACGCGTATTCCGATACCAGTGTATAAGTTCCCTCGACAGTCAACTGGACCCAGCCGGTATACACGCCGGCCGGCAAACCGGGCGTCATGGCCAGCGTCAAGCGCCAACTGCCGTCGCTCTGCTTGATGCGCGCCATCGTCTTCACCACACCCACGCTGAGGCCATTCACATGCTCGAACCAGGATGGCTCGACATCGGGCACACCGGGCAGCGCTTGCGCCGTCACCACGATATCGTCGCAGGTTTGACCCAGTTCTATCTCGCAATGGAGCGTCGTTTGTGATAACTGGTAGGCTTGCTTGGCGACGGGCGCGACGGGCGGGGGCGTCGGACCTCCGCCGCCCCCGCAGCCCGACAAGCCGAGCAGCAGCGCCAAACCGGCGCCGGCCCGTTCCACATGGGATTGCAAAGTCATACTATCTTTCATGATCAATGATGCGCGGCATGGGCGTCACGGCCACGATCGCGCATTTATATCATGCAATATATTAATTTTTCAATATTATTAAAAATGAATTTAATCCCGCAGCACCAGTTGCGCGCGGCCCGCCTCCAGCGACAGGTCCGATTCCGCAATGGCGACGCAGGGCAGGATATAGCCGTCTTGCTTTTCCTCCTTGCTCAATCCCGGCCATTCGATGCGGTAGCGCACGCGGCCATCGAGCATGCGGCAGATGCAGCTGCGACACGTGCCATTCCTGCATGAGCTGGGCAGGCGGATGCCGGCCTGCTCGGCCGCCAGCAGCAAGGACGTGTCCGGCCCGGCCTGGAATTGCCAGCCTTGCGGGGCGATCTTCACGGAAAACAATGGGTTCATCAGCGCGAGTGTAACAAGCCGTCGGCATCGGCCGCCAACAGCGCGGCCAGCTTGCGCCCGCCGAATCGGATGTGCGCCATGCTCAGCGCGCTGTAAGCGAGCACCACGGCGGGTGCCGGCTGCGCCTCGCGGCAAAACGCGCGCAAGGGATGCAAGGCCAGTCCCGCCTGCGCCGCGCGGGCGCAAAACCGGGCCTCGTCGCAAGCCTCGGGCAAGTACAGCATAAAATGAAAGCCCGCTTGTTGCCCGGACACGCTGTAGCGCCCGGGCGCGCCCTCGGCCAGCAGCGCCAGCAGCGTGTCGCGCCGCTCGTGGTAGGCGCGCCGCGCCAGGCGCAAGTGGCGCATGAAGGCGCCGTCGGCCATGTAAGCGGCCAGCGCCAATTGCTCGGCAATGCCGACCGAGCGCCCCGTGCTTTGCCACGTGTCGAGCAGGCGCGCCCTCAGCGCGGCGGGCGCCACCATGAAACCGACCCGCAAGCCGGCAAACAGGGTCTTGTTGAAACTGCCGCAATAAATCACGCGCTCGTATTTGTCGAGCGCCTTCAGCGCGGCCAGCGGCGCGCTGTGGTAATTGAACTCGCTGTCATAGTCATCCTCGACGATCCAGGCGCCGCTGTCGCTGGCCCAATCGAGCAATGCCAGGCGCCGCGTGACCGCCATCGTCACCCCCAGCGGCGCCTGGTGGGCCGGCGTCACATAAGCCAGGCGCGCGTCTGCGTGCGCGCGCAAGGTGGCGCAATCGATGCCGTCCGGCCCCACCGGGACCGGCACCACGGCGGCGCCGGCCAGCCCGAATATCTTGTACGCCCCCGCATAGCCGGGATCTTCGACGCACACCTTGTCGCCGGCCTTGAGCACGCTGCGCGCGATCAGGTCGAGGCCGTGGCGGATCCCGGTGGTGACGATGATGTCGTCGGCCGCGCAAGCCATGCCCCGGTAGCGGGCCAGGTAATCGGCGATTTGCACGCGCAGGGCCAGCGCCCCGCCGGGGTCGGCGTCGCACAATTGTTCGGGCGTGGCGCCGGTCAGCGCCCGCCCCATATATCTGGACCAGCTTGCCATCGGAAACAGGGCCGGATCAGCCATCCTGGCGATGAAGGGCAAGCCGGCGCGGGCCGCCGTGTCGAGCGGCGCGGCGGCCGCTGGCATGGGAGATGCTTGCAACAAGGGCGCCACTGGCCTGGCCATCAGGAAACGCTCGGGCACCACCGCGCACACGCGCGTGCCCGAACCGGCCACGCGCGACACATAGGCTTCGGCATGCAAGCGGTCATACACGGTTTCCACCGTGCCGCGCGCAATCCCCCAGCGCGCCGCCAGGGTGCGGCTGGACGGCAAGCGGCTGCCGGCCGGCAGAAGCTGGCTGAGGATGGCATCGCGCAAGGCGTCATAGGCCGCCTCTTGCTTGCCGCTAGCGCCCTCCCGCAAAGCCACCGGCTGGGGCAAGTCGAGGGGTACGGGAACTTTTCCGCGCGTCATAGTGGTCCAATAAAATATCGTGTATCTGGCGCTTATTATTAAACCACACAAGCCCTATTCTTACCACTTCACCTTTTCGCCGGAGTCTGCATGAAAAAAACATTGGCCCCCTGGGCCTGGGGCGCCATCTTGCTGGCCGTGGTCTGCCTGCCGCGCGTCACGATCGACGCTTACCTGCCGTCGCTGCCGGCGATGGCGGGCGCGCTGCACGCCTCCGACGCGCAATTGCAATGGACGCTGACGCTCTATATGGTCGGCTACGCCGTCTCGATGCTGGTGTGCGGCCCCCTGTCCGACCGCTACGGCCGGCGCCCCGTGTTGTTGGGCGGCACCGCGCTCTACCTGGCTGCCACCGTGGCGTGCGCCTGCGCCGCCAGCGCACCCATGCTGATCGCGGCCCGCCTGTTGCAAGCCCTGGGCGGTTGCAGCGGCACCGTGATCGGCCGGGTGATGGTGCGCGACCATTGCGCGCCGCAGGCGCAGGCGGACCTGTTGAGCCGGATGTCGATGGGAATGGCGCTGTCGCCCATCGTGGCGCCGCTGATCGGCAGCCTGATCGATATCACGCTCGGCTGGCGCTGGGTCTTCATCGGCCTGGCGGCGCTGGCCGCCGTCTTGCTCGTCCTGGTTGCCGCCCTGCTGCCGGAAACCCGGCCCGCCGCCGATGCCGCCGATGCCACCCTGCGCCGCGCCAGCGTGCCGCGCCTCTACCTCGGCTTGCTGCGCGAGCGCCATTTCCTGCGCTATGCGCTGCTCATCAGTTGCATCTATTGCACTTACTTTCCCTTCATCGCGGAATCGTCCGTGCTGCTGCAAAAAAGCCTGCATTTGACTGAAACGGCTTACGCGCTGGTATTCGGCGCAACAGTGGCCGGCTACCTGCTCGGCTCGAATCTGTTTCGCCGCCTGGGTCCGCGCCACGGCGCCGACACTCTGATCGCATGGGCCGTGGCGCTGAACGCGGCAGCCAGCACCTTGCTGTGGCTCGCCACCGCCTTGTATCCGGGCGCCCTGGCGGCGCTGCTGGTGCCGATGCTGCTGGTGATGCTATCGGTCGGGATGGCGATTCCGGCCTGCCAATTGGCCGTGCTGCAACCGTACGCGGCCATTGCCGGGACCGCGTCCGGCCTGTTCTTTTTTTGCCAGATGGCCATCACCGCCCTGTGCAGTTTCATCACCGGCCAGTTGTCCGACGGCAGCGTGCGGCCCACCGTATGGATGACGCTTGCCGCCAGCGCGGCGCTGTGCGCGACCTGGCTAGCCTTGCGCGAGCGGGGCACCGTCCGAGCGGCTACGGCCCGGCTCATCATCTCCAAATAGGAACGCAGCGGTCCTGTTAGACTGCCGCGATGGTCGGGCCGCCGGAAGGCGCGCGCCCGACTGTCAATTTTTGAAATAGGAATACGGTATGCAAGACGCGCAAAATACGCAAAATACGCTTCAGTTTGAAATGGTGGGCATCGGGATTTACAAGATCCCCGGTCTGTTGACGCCCGAGGAATGCGCGCAGCACATCGCGGCGGCCGAGCGCGCCAATTTTCAAGGCGCGACCATCACGCGCGCCGGAGCGGACCAACTCGATAACCGGGTGCGCAATAATGACCGCGTGATCGACGACAATCCGGCCCTGGCCGATGCCCTGTGGGCCAGGGCCAAGCTCTGCATGCCGCCAGAAATGATGGGGCGGCGCCTGCTCGGATTGAATCCCCGCCTGCGTTATTATCGCTACGTGCCCGGCCAGCGTTTCAAGTGGCACGCCGATGGCGCCTATACCAATGAGGCGGGACAAACCAGCATCCTGACCTTCATGATTTATCTCAACAGCGACTATGAAGGCGGCGAAACGCGCTTCAGCTGGACCGCCGTTTCCCCGCAAGCGGGGATGGCGCTGGTGTTCGATCATAGCCAATCGCATGAAGGCACGGAAGTGCGCTCAGGAACGAAATACGTCTTGCGCTCCGATGTCATGTCGGAAGAAAAAACCTGAGGCGGAGCCCTTGCGGCGACCTTCGCCGGCAAGCACTCTCATGCACTGATCAACTTCAGGTCAAAGGCCCGCTCGGCCAGCCAGACCAGGGCCAGCAGCGCAATCAGGGCCGAGGCGCCGCCCATCAGGCGCCGGTAAAACACCGTGTCGCGCCAGGCAAAAGCCAGCGGCAAGAATAGCCCGACGATCGCCAACTGGCCGATTTCGACGCCCATGTTGAAGCCGAATAAACTCATCAGCAAGGCTTCCCGGGGCAAGCCCAGGTCGACCAACACGCTGGCGAAACCGAAGCCGTGGATCAAGCCGAAAACGAAGGCCGCCAGCGGCCGCCGGCTGCGAAACAGGGGCAGCAAATTATTCAGGGCGGCCAGCAGCACCGAGCCGGCAATTGCCGCTTCGACCCAGCGCGAGGGCAAGCTCACTAGCGACAGGCTGGCCAGCGTCAGAGTCAATGAATGGGCCAGCGTGAACGCCGTCACCACTTTTAACACGTCGATGAAGGATGCCCGCAAGCTTGCCGCCGGCGCGCCGCGCGCGGCCGGCAGCACGGCCGGCAGCAGCAGCGACAGCAGGAACAGGATATGGTCGTAACCGATCCAGATATGCCAGACCCCGTGTTTGACATAGGCGGCAAACTGCGCCAGCCGGTCCGGCGCGGCCAACGACAAGCGTTGGCGCGCATGGTCGGGGTCGAAGATCGCGGTCGACGTGACACCCCCGTGTTCTATCCTGGCCAAGCCCTTGTGCTGCGGGTCCAGCTCCGCGAACAGGCGGTAGCCGACGCTCAGGACGGCGATCTGCTCCGGACACACCGCATGGAAGCGCAACACGCTGTAGGCGCCATCCGTGTGACGGTCGATCAATTGGCCCGTGACGGAGACGGCGCAGGCGCCGCGCCCGCTGGCCAAATCGAGCCGTTCCAGCGCATAGGCGGCGATGGCCGCGTGGCGGCTGCGGATTTCGTCCCAGCGCAATTGGCCATCGCCATCTTGATCGAGGCCGATGGCAAAATCGAGATCGCGCAGCGCGATATCCCACTGGCCGTCGATCTGCGCGCCGCGCACGGTGAGCGACAGATAACTGTCGCTCGGCTTGTGCGCCCGGGCCGGCAGTGCCGCGCAGCACAGTAGAGAAAGCAGCGCAAGCAGTAGCCAGCGCTTGAAAAGATACGTCATCATGCCCCCGCTTTCAATTGGCGCGCCAGGCGCAGCGCCGCCGCGTCTTCGCCGCGATGGGCGCTCATCCAGTCCAGCGCCGGCTTGGCGGCGGCCGGCTCATGGGCTTGCAGCGCCGCCTCAAGATAGATACGGAGATCGGCCGGCTCGCGCTGGAGCGCCCAGTTTTGCCGCGCCAGGGCCAGCGCGGCGCGTGGATTGTCCCGCAACGCGAGTTCGAAGCGGGCTTGCTCGCGCCGGTGCACGGTGTCGCCGCGCAGCGCCGCCGCCTCGAAGCGCGCCGCCAGTTCGGCGCTGTCAGCCGCCAGCTCGCGCGCGCCGCCCGGCATGCGGCGCCAGGCCAGCGCCCGCCGCAGCAGCAGCGCGTCGACGCGGCCCTGCTCGCGCAGCAGGGCGATCACCTGCGCCGGCCTGTCCTGGTCCAGCAAGAAGTCGGCATAAGCGCCTTGCAGATAACAGTCGCGCGGGCTGAGCGCGAGCGCGTCGCGAAAGCGCGCCTCGGCCAGGGCCGCGTCGCCGCGCCGGCTCGCCATCTCGGCCAGCAGCGTCAAGACCCAGAGCCGCAATTCGGGGTCGACGGCGCCGCCGCGCCGTAAGCCCAGCTCCAGCAAGGCTTCGCTCTTGGCCAGGCGTCCCGTCAGCGCGCCGACATTGGCAATGCAAGCGATGGTGACCAGTTCATTGGCCAGCTTCGACAGGCGCGCGCAACTGGCGGTCGCGGCGGCATACTCGCCTTGCACGGTCAGCACGGTGGCGCGCGTCAGCCAGGCCTGGGCCATATTCGGCGCGGCGGCCAATACGCCGTCGAGGTCGGCCAGGGCGGCGTCGAAATGGTGGCTGCCTTGTAGCAGCGTGGCGCGCAAGAGGCGCACTTCCGGCGGCGGCGCGGCCAGGCGCCACCAGGGCGCCAGCGCCGCTTGCGCGTAACCGAGATAGCGCGGATCGGTGTCGGCCCGTCCCAGCGCGATATAGCGCCGGGCTAGCCCGGTGGCCAGCGCCAAGTCGCGCGGGGCCGCGCTCAATCGGCTCCGCAGGCGCCGCAATTCCCGCTGCGCCGGGTCGGCGCGGCGCGCCAGCGTTTCGATCACCGTGTCGCCGCTGGCTGGAATATACGGCGTGGCATGCGCCGGCGCGGCCAGCAACAGCGGCGCGCCGGCCAGCATCAGGAAAAATAATTTTTTCATGGCGTGTCGGATAGAAAAAGATAGGGGGCGGAACTGGCCCGCCCCGCGACGCTATTTGAGGACCAGCGGCTCGGTATTCTCGGGCGCGCTGGCGGCCAGGGTATCGATCGCCGCCGGCTCGCTATCGCCGTCGCCGTCTATCATGGCCAGCACCGCCGCATAAAACGCATCGGGCGCCCCCGGCGTGGTCGGCGGCGTGGCAGCGCCGCTGGTGCCGCCATCGCCGCCGCAGGCGCCCAGCAAAAGAAGAAAAATCAGGCTCAGTTTTTTCATGTCGCTCTCCTGTCGGATGGGTGGCTTATTGCTGCGGCGAGCCGGGGATCGGCGTTTTCAAGTAGGGAAAGGCAGCCGTGAAAAAGCTGTCGTCCAGATAGGCGCCGTCGGTGAAATGCAAACCGCCAGCCGGCGCGTCGGCCGGCACGCAAGCGATGCTGAGCATGCACAGCTTGCCCATCACCACCCGCAGCGCGATGTCGACCACGTCGTCGCCGGGCCGGCGTCCGTTCGGGAAACCGGCATTGTCGCCGCCGATCACGCCGAGGCGGTTTTGCGCACCCATCGCCAGCGGCGCGATCGCGGTGTTCAGGCGCAGCATTTCGGATGGCGTGACGCTGGCCGGCTGGTTCAATCCCTTGACGCCGGTGAGGAAGACGGCCACCAGGTCATTGCGCGGGAAGTTGGTGGGCGCCTTGGCACCTACGTTGCCATACAATATTTCGACCAATGCCGGCAGGGTCGGGTTGGTAACATAGGTGGCAAACTGGGCGTCGCCGGCAGGTTTACTGCTATTGAAAGTATCCTTGTCCTTCAAGCCGATCACCAGCTCATTCACCAGCGGCATGCCGAGGCGCGATACCTGGGTCCAGGCCCCGCCTTCCTTAGCCGCGCCGCCCCTGTTCGGGACGGGATTGAGCAGGCGCGCCTGGCGCAGGCTGGCGCTGGTCCAGCCGCCTATCACCGGATCGGCGCCGGCGCTCAAGCAAGACGCCGCCACTTCCAGCGCGATCGAGGTGACGTTTTTGTCCGACAAGTCATCCCTGGCCGCCCGTTCGGCGTTGGCGGAAAATTCGGTGGCCGGTGCCTTGATGTTAATCAAATCGAAGGTTTCGCCCAGGTTGACGACAAACGAATCCTTGCGCTGGCCGACAAACATGCGCGCCGGCGTCGCGCAGCCCGGTATGCTGATGTTATAGATATGCGCGGCGGCGTAGGCCGGATAGTTCGGGATCGACTTGTTGCCGATATTGTCGAGCGGCTTGTCAAACACGGCGCTACCGGTGTCGGCGTTGACGGCGGCGGAGCGGGTGCCGCCGCGGCGGTCGCCGCGCACCACGCTCACGGTATAGGTTTCGCGCACATTCAAGCCGGCCGGATTGACGCCGGCGATCGGGCCGCCGTTGATGACCAGCGGAATCGCCACCTGTTTGCCGCCGACCGTGAGCTTGGCATCCTGGTTGGTATTGGTGAAGCGGAACTGGAAGCTCAAGTCTTCCTTGGCGTCGCCGTTATTGTCGATGTGAATTTCATACAAGGCGTTGGGGTCCATTTGAAAAAAATTCGGACCGCCGTAGGCGTCTTGCAAGGGCACGTAATTGGCGATCATGGTGACGAAATTGGCGCGGCCCGGCTCGTAGCTGCGGAACAGGTAAAAATCGGTGCCGTCGACCTTGGGATTTTGCGTAATGAACGGCGCTTCGCGGTGGCTGGACGCCAGCGCCGATGGCGCCAAGGCGCCGGCCAGACTGCCCAACAAGGCCACGCTCAGCGCATGTTTCACGATGCTTGACATGTTTATCCTCCAATTGGTGATCGTAAGGGGCTAATACAGTGTCTTATACGGCGCGCCGGCGGGACCGGATTCATATCAAGCCAATTAAATTTTCGTCCATCTTGCATCCCTGCGCGCAAGGCGCGCCGGACTTAAGCGATTCGCGCTCCGCCGCGTCAGGAATATGGTACTTTTTACAGACCGCGCTCAACTCCCGCCGGCGCGGCTTCGATTGAACCCCTCACCATTGCGAGCCATGCCTTCCGACATCAAACCGCTCGATCCGCAGCAACTGCGCGCCTGGCTGCTGGGCGCCGCGCGGCGCGATGGCGCCGCCTTTCGTGCGCTGTACAACGCGACTTCGGCGAAACTGTTTGGCTTCGCGCTGCGTATATTGCATAAGCGGGAGTTGGCCGAAGACGCCTTGCAAGAGGGTTTCGTCGCGATCTGGAACCATGCCGGCGCATATCAAAGCCATCTGGCCGCGCCGATGACCTGGATGGCGACAATCGTGCGCAACAAAGCCTTCGACTTACTGCGCCGCAGCGATGGCGCCGCCGAGATCGACGCCGAACAATTCGACATCGAGCTCTTGTATGCCTTGCGGGATACGCAAGCGAGCCCGATCGAGGCCCTGCAAATGAGCGACGACGCCAAGGCGCTGGCACATTGCATGGCGGCGCTGGAAAGCCGGCAGCGGCAAGCGATCGGACTGGCGTTTTATCACGACTTGTCGCACAGCGAAGTGGCGCGGCAATTGGCGCTACCGATCGGCACCGTCAAGAGCTGGATACGGCGTGGTCTCGAACGCCTCAAGACTTGCCTGGAGCAAGCATGAATATCCGCGACAAGGAAGCGCTGCGCGACAGGCTGGCGGCCGAATATGCGCTCGGCACGCTCAAAGGTGGCGCGCGGCGCCGTTTTGAAGGCTGGATGCACAATGACGCGGCGCTGCGCCGCAGTTGCGCCGAATGGCAAGAGCGGCTCGCGCCGCTGGCGGAATTCGCCGGCGCGCAGGCGCCGCGCGCGCAACTCTGGCGCGACATCGAGCGCCGCTTGCAACTGCAGCCGCCGGCCAGGTTCTGGCAATTCTGGCGCAAGGATGCGCTGTCGCTGTGGCGTGCGCTGAGTCTGGCGTCGAGCGCCGTCGCCGCGCTGCTGTTGGTAGTGATGAGTAGCCGCACGCTGGAAGCGCCCGGAAAGTGTCAAACTATTTGAGACCATTTTTGCAGATAGTTTAGGGAGCAATTTTGACTTTTTCGTCCTCCTTTGAAGCCGGTTTTGGCATATT
>JBEONR010000010.1:0-152661 GCA_040544385.1 Oxalobacteraceae bacterium GrIS 1.11 | reverse complement strand
GTGTCGCCTTCCATGCTTGCTCCCGTTCAAATTGAAACGGCAAGCATGCGGAAATCAGAGTCAGGCCACAAGGCTGTGGTTTATGGATCACTTACCGTCGACTGTGGCGCAGATGGCGCAACGGTCCGCCACCCAGGCGCCTCAATTTCAATGGTTTTTCTCTTTTTGGGGGAAATGAGGAATTTTTTGTTTGATCTGCCTTTTCACCATGTTCTCTCTTTCCATGAAATGACGGATTGCAAGAATAAATTAAAAATGAAATCATTTTCCATTTCGTTTAATTTAGATTTCAATCGCTTATGTACTCCATATTTTCCATTGAGAGGGATATATTTTTTATCAAATCATCCCGGATGGTTAATAAATTTATAGGCAAACCTGAATAATATGCGGTTTTTGTAAATTATTGAAATGTGGAAAATTCATTCTTTATTTCTTCCTTTTTTACAGCATGCAATTTCCACTTTGCCCGAGAGGGAGGAAACCTTGTTTTTTCCTCCAAAACAAGGGAGTCGAACGACTTTTTCATTACCCGGATATCGTCGATTGTGTGGTGAATTTGATTCATTTCGATATTTAAAACGGTTTTAAATCAAAATAAATTGAATTTAAATTTTATTCATGAATTTTTAAAAAAAGACCATGTTTACTAATAAATAAGATTACATTTATTTAAATTTTAGAGCTACACTAAGCCAGCTTGAAGCGATTCAAATATCGGACGATTGCGATACTACCCGCTGACGCAGGCAGCCGATGCACGCTCGATACACCGGACTTTCACCATGAGTATGCAAAATGACTTATTCCGGCCGCGCCTTGCCGCTGGCCTTGCCCGTGCGCCGCTGACGGTTTTTTTACTTCGGACAGAATTTCAGTGCGGACGCTCGCTGCGAGGGTCCGGATTGTGATCGGACTTTGTGTCCGCGATTGGCCTGCGCCGCAGAGCGCAGGATTGCATGCGAATCAGCCTCCCAAGCGTCGGAAAGGCAGGGGCTGACGCAAATTTTATAATTTTTCTTGGAGAACAGATGAAATCGACTATTAAAACACCTCAATTGGCCGTGATGTCCCTGGCCTTGTGCGTGGCGTTGGGCAGCTTGGCGACGCCGGCCTTGGCGGTCAGCGATAGCGCCTGGGTCGGCACGCGGACCCAGGCTTTCCTGCCCGCTCAGCAAGTGTCGGCCCAGAGCGCAGATGGAGTGTCGACCATGCTGGCGCAAGACGCCACGGAAATGCGTCAGGGCGACCCGGTGCATGTGGTGCTGAGCTTGAATTTGAGAAACCAGGCCCAGCTTGCGCAATACTTGCGCGACTTGCAGCAGTCCGGCAGCCCATCGTTTGGAAAATTCCTGACGCCGGCCCAATTTACCGAGCGTTACGCGGCCACGCCGGCGCAGGCGGCGGCCGTGGTTGCCCATTTGCGGGCGGCCGGTTTCGTCAACATCAAGGTGGCGCCAAACCGGCAATTGATTTCCGCCCAGGGTACGGCGGCAACGGTGCAAGCGGGTTTCCGCACGGGACTCAAGCGCTTCACCTTCGAGGGCCGCAATGTGCATGCCAATACGGCTGCCGCGCAAGTGCCGGCCGCTCTGGGTAGCATCGTCGGCTCGGTGCTCGGTTTACAAAACGTGGTGATCGCGCAAACCCATCACAGACGCCTGGCGGTCGATGCCAGCGTCGCACAAGCAGCGCTGGCGGGGACGGGCGTGGCGACGACGCATAATCCTGTCGAATTTTCGGCGCTGTATGGCGCCGGTTCGACCCCGACCGCCTCGAACACCACGGTGGGCATTATTTCCAGCGGCGATGTCAGCCAGACCCTGTCGGATCTGCAATTGTTTACCGAGCAAAACGGCCTGGACGCGATTGATGCCCAAGTCGTGCGCACCGGTCCGGATGGCAGCAACTATGACGACACGGGTGGCGTCGAAGAGTGGAATCTCGACAGCCAGGCCATCGTCGGTGCCGCCGGCGGCAAGGTGAATCTGATTTTCTATACCGCGCCAACGATGGAATTTTCCGCCATCACCGCTTCCTATAACAACGCGGTGACGGATAATATCGCCAAGGTCATCAATGTTTCGCTGGGTTCCTGCGAAACCTATACCCATGACGACGGCACGCAAGAGTTCGATAACCAGATTTTCCAGCAAGCAATCGCGCAAGGCCAGACTTTCTCGGTGTCGACCGGCGATGCCGGCACGTATAACTGCAGCGTCAGCCGCATTTCGGGCAGCCCCGGTTTGCCGAAGAAGAGTGCATATGACGTCAGCGAGCCGGCCAATTCCCCGTACGTGATCGCGGTCGGCGGCACCACCTTGCTCACCTCGGGCAGCGCCTACGCCAGCGAAACTGTGTGGAATGAAGGCTTGCACACGATTGGAACTTGGTCAGGCGGCTATGATGCCACCAAGCGCCTGTGGGCCACCGGCGGCGGCTTCAGCAAATATCAGGCGGCGCCAAGCTGGCAAGCGGGCGTCACCGGCAATGCCAGTTATCGCGGCTTGCCCGATATCGCTTTCGATGCCGCCCAATCGAGCGGCGCCAACGTCATCGTGCGCGGCGTAATCGAACCCATTGGTGGCACCAGCCTGTCGGCGCCCATCTTCAGCGGCATCTGGGCGCGCCTGCAGTCGGCCAATAATAATAGCCTGGGCTTCCCGGCGGCCAGCTTTTACAAGTATCTATCGATGGCGTCCAACGCCGGCTTGAGCCACGATATTACTTCTGGAAACAATGGCAGCGGCGGTTACGGCTACAACGCTAAAAAGGGTTGGGACGCTACCACTGGTTGGGGCAGCCTGAATATCGCGAAGTTGAACGCCTTCATTCAAAGCACGCCCGGCTTTAGCCATTGATCACCGCGCTAAGGCGGGATTGAGGTCACGCCAGTAGCGCGCCGTCAAGCTGCAAGTCCGGGGTCGCGCCCCGGACTTGCTACATATACGGATAGCCGATAGCGGCCGGGAATGGCTCAAGGCAGGTGGAACAGGCGCGTGCCGAACAAGCCCAGCAATCCGATCATGATCAGATAGATGGCGATGATGTAATTCAATAGCTTGGGCATGAACAGGATCAAGATACCCGCGATCAGGGACACGACGGGAATGGTGGAGAGGTGAATGTGCAAGGTGGTGCCTTTTTGTCGAAATTGGATTATTGGAAGTTTGACACAAGACGGGGAGATATGCGATATCGATGAGACCGCGGCCTTGATCTTCGCCCTGTTCTCGCTGGCAATTGCCTATTTCGGCGCGGCCCAGCAGGGCGCGGTGGGCTTCCAGGGTATCGATATCACGCCTGGTCAGCCTGGTGATTTACCTGGTGCCGCTGATTGCCGTGCTACTCGGTTACGACGCCATCGTCGGCGAGCAGGAAGGGGGTTTGCTGGAATTGCTGTTGTCGATGCCGATCACGCGCTTGGCAATCCTGCTCGGCAAATACCTGGGCTTGTCGGCCGCCCTGGCCGGCGCCATCGCGCAACTGGATTTGCACGACAACGAGGCGATCGGCGCCAGCGGCAATTACCAGCGCTACTTCATGGCGGACGGCAAGCGCCACCCGCACATCATTGACCCGCGCAGCGGCGGCAGCATCGACCAGGTGGCGTTCGTCACCATCATCGCCAGCGGCGGCGCCGATCCGGGCTTGCGCTCGGACGGCAATTCCAGGCCGCTCTTCATTGCCGGGCCGAAGCACTGGAAAAGCATGGCGCGCCGCCTCGGCCTCGAGCTAGTCATGCTGCTCGACGCCGAGCGCAATGTCGAGATGACGCCGGCCATGCGGGCCCGCATGGTGCTCAAGCCATAGCGCGCGGCAGTCTTGGCGACCCGCGCCGCGTTAAAATACAAGTTCCGACTCACTTGAATTGATCGCCCGCAATGAAAAAATGGCATGTCTTGTTCTTGCTCGCGCTGTGCGTCCCGCCATCGGCCTGGGCCTTCAAGGAAGGTGGGGCGGCGCCGGCCATCGAGGCCAGGCTGATCGACGGCAAGCCATTTGCCTTGGGCGAGCAAAGCGGGCAAGTGGTGATCGTCAATTTCTGGGCTTCCTGGTGCGCGCCGTGCCGGCAAGAAATGCCGGCCCTGGAAAGCTATTATCAGCAGCACAAGGCGGAAGGCTTGCGCATCCTCGCCGTCAGCATGGATGACGCGGCCGACGACGCGGCGGTGCGCGAAGTGATGCGCGGCTTCAGCTTTCCGGCCGCGTTCAAGCGCGACGCCAATTACAAGGCTTATGGGCGGATCTGGCGCATGCCGATGACCTTCGTGATCGACCGCCAAGGCGTGTTGCGCAGGGATGGCAGCGTGGGCCAGCCGACAGTCGACCTGGCCACGCTGGAAGCGCTGGTGACGCCCTTGCTGCGGGCGCAGCCCTGAGGTTTAAAACGCGAAGCGGGCGCCCAGCGAAAAGGTGTAGCGCGGCGCCAGTTGCACGCCATTGACCTTTTGATAGACCGGCAATTGCACGAAACTGTAGAGTGAAACTTGCTTGCCGACCGGCACCGACACACCCGGGCTGAGATAGACCAGGGTGCCGCCGGTGCTGACCGTGTCGGCGTTGGCGCCGCGGTCGCGCATGACATGGCGGGCGTTCAATTGCACTTGCGGCGTGAAGCCCTCGAAGCCCATATAGCGCAAGCCGAGGTTCAGATTGGCGCCATTGCCGGGCCGGTAATCATCCTTGGAATCGAAGGCGCGCTGCCACAGCGCTTGCGTGAAATAATCCCAATCCTTGTTCAAGGTGTCGGCGTAAAAGGCGCCCAGGATCAAATCGGTGGTGCCTGTGCCTGGTTGCAAGCCACGGTCGATCACGGCCGGACCGGGCGTGCCGGCATCGGTCGAGATGCCCGTCTGCGCGTGGCTGCCGGTCGGCAATTTCACGCCGAACAAGATGCCGAACTTGTGTTCCGGGGTGAAGCCATGATAGCGGCCGGTGACCTTGATGTCGCCGATATTCGCGGTACTCGAATCATATTGGCCGCCGTCGTCGCCCGGCGTGCTCCCGTCGGAGGCCGTGCCCAGCGTGCTGTGCTTGCGCTCGATGTAGGGCAATTGCAGATTGACGCCCCAGTTCGGGCTGATGCCATAGTCCAGGCCCAGGGTGAGGTAATTGTTCTTGGTGAATTTTTCCACTTCTTGCGGCGCGCCATTGCTGCTTTGCTGGCTGGCGGCGGCCGCCGAAATCTTGCCTGTTCCGCTACGCAATTGATCCTGGTTCAAGTAATCGTAGCGCAGGTCGAGCTTGACGCCGGAAGTGCTGGAAAAATTCGAATTATCCCAGTCGGAACTGAGTGTACAACCGCAACTGGCGCAAGCGAGGACGGCGGGGGAGACGAGGGCGATGGCGCTGGCGCACAGCAGTTGCACGGCGAGGTGTTGCTTGGATTTCATGGTGAAAATGTCCAAAATAGGATAATGGCGCGCGCGCGGACGCGGCGACTAGCGGCCCGGGGCGGGCCAAGGGTGTGGACGCTCAGGCGCGCGGCGGCGGACCGCGCGGCGGCGGCGACGTGCATGCCTGCGAGGCGATGCGGCCTGGCGCCGGGGCCGCTTCGTATAGTGTGTGTGCCTTGGCGGGCCCGACGAACCCATCGCCGCTGCCCGGCAATAGCCATTCGCCCAAGCTCAAGCAAAAGGAGCAATGCCCGGCGTGCAATGTTTTCAGCGGCGACGAAGCGTGGCCGAATTGGTCGGCGGAGTCGGCCGCGATATTGGCGACGCTGCAAATTTGCGCCCACGGCGTGGCCGACGCGGCGGCGCGGGCCTGGGCCAGCGTCGGCACCATGGCCTGGCACAAGATCGCGAGTAGCGCGATCCATGCGGTGACATTTCGACGGATGCGTTTGCTGATGAACATAGGCCGCATTATAGCGCGAGCCAGGCGACCGTTGCCGGCCCGCAATGGGCGCAGAATGCCTAAACCGGCCTAGACCTTAAGGCCTAAGGCCGCTGTATTACAATCGCACACGGCGCGATGGAGCGGGAAATAGGGTCATCGTTTGAACAGGAAAACGTAATGAAAATTTTAATAGAACCGAAGGTGCGTCTGTTTGTCGATATAGAAGGCGCCGGCCTGGTGCCGGACGGGGGCGCAATGCGCGAAAAGCCGACGCTGATCCTGCTTCACGGCGGACCCGGCTACGATCATGTCAGCTTCAAGCCGGCCTTTTCACGGCTGGCCGACATTGCCCAGATCGTCTACTACGATCATCGCGGCCATGGCCGAAGCGACGCCCGTCCAAGCGAGGAATGGACGCTCGACACCTTCGCCGACGACGTGGTGAGGCTGTGCGACGCCCTCGGCATCAGCAAGCCGATTGTCCTGGGCCAATCGTTTGGCGGCTTCGTCGCCCAGCGCTACATCGCCCGGCATCCGGAACATCCAGCCAAAGTGATCTTGTCGAGTACCTCGGCGACGCTCGGACTGGCGCGCAAGCTCGCCATGTTTGAACGGCTGGGAGGAAGCGCGGCGCGCGACGCGGCCGAGCGCTTCTGGAGCATGCCGGACGAAGCGTCCTATGCCGTCTACAAGAGCGTGTGCAAGCCCTTGTATTCCACCGTCAAGCCGGCAAACGGCGATGCCGCCTCGCGCGCCAGCTTCGACAAGGACATCCTGTTGACATGGGCCGGCGGCGAACAGCAGAGCATGAACCTGCTGCCCGGCCTGGCTCGGGCGCAATGCCCCGTGCTGGTGCTGGCGGGCGAGCTCGACCCGGTGTGTCCCGTGGACGATGCGCGCGCCATCGCGTCCGCCTTGCCGCAACATTTGGCGCAATTCGAACAGTTTGACGGTTGCGGCCATGGCGTATGGCGGGACGCCCCGGAGGCCGCGTTTGCCCGGCTGCGGCAATTTATCGCGCAGTAGTTGCGCGGCAAGTGGCGCCGTCGGCGCGATCAAGTTGGCCCGCGTCTTCTGGTTCGAGGCCTTTGCATGGGCTAAGTTAATGAATTATAAAGAACCAGTTCCTTAAAAGGATGCGATCTCCTACTGAATGGGTTTCGTTTGAAAGGTTTTCCGCCGGATGCAACGGGGAGCAATGCGGCGGCATGCGCCCCACGCTATCCCCGCTGCATCCGGCCAGCGCCATCATCCCGCGCCTGCGCGCCTTAACCCTGCGCGATGCGCGCGCCGATATGCGCCAGCGCCGCTTCCACCTGGTCGATCAGGATCAGGCACAGATCGCCTTCGGCCAGGCGCGCCAGGGCCGTGTCGATGGCCAGGAATTCGCCCTGGATTTCATCGACATGGCTGGTGCGGCTGGCGCCAGCCAGGCCCTGGCGCAGCAGGGCCACCACTTCGCCGTCAGCGCGGCCGCGCTGGCATTGGTCCTGGTACAGCAAGACGTCGTCGAAGGCGGCGCCCAGCAGTGTGGTTTGCAGGCGGATATCTTCGTCGCGGCGGTCGCCGGCGCCACTGATGACAACCGAGCGGCGCTTGGCCGGCATGCTGTCGACCGCCCGCACCAGCGCCGCGATGGCGTCCGGATTGTGGCCGTAATCGGCGATCACGGTGGCGCCACGGTGCTGGAATACGTTGAAGCGGCCCGGCGCGTTGTCGCTTTCATTGGTGAAGGACGCCAGGCCGGCGCGGATCGCATCCCACTCCAGGCCGACCGCCCACGCCGCCGCCACCGCCGCCATTGCGTTCTCGACCTGGAAGCCGATGCTGCCGTTGCGCGTCAATGGCACTTGCGCCAGCGCGACCTGATGCAGGGTCTTGCCCTCGGCCGCGACCAGCATGTCGCCGTCGATATAGACCACACGCTTGCCTTGGGCGCGGTGCTTGGTCATCACCGGGTGCTGCAGGTCGGCGGCGAAGAACGTCACCGTGCCGCGGCAACTGCCGGCCATGCTGACCACCGCCGGGTCGCTTGCGTTGAGCACGGCGACGCCCTTGTTGGCGACGTTTTGCACGATCACGCGTTTCAATACTGCCAAGTCTTCCACGGTGGTGATGTAGTTCAAGCCCAGATGGTCGCCGGCGCCGATATTGGTCACCACGGCCACCTGACAGCGGTCGAAGGCCAGGCCTTCGCGCAGCATGCCGCCGCGCGCCGTCTCGAACACGGCCGCGTCCACGTCCGGGTGCAGCAGCACGTTGCGGGCGCTGCGCGGGCCGCTGCAATCGCCGCTATCGATGCGCCGGCCCTCGATGTAGACGCCGTCCGTGTTGGTCATGCCGGTGCGCAGGCCGCCGGCCGTCAGCAGGTGCGCGATCAGGCGCACGGTGGTGGTTTTGCCGTTGGTGCCGGTCACGGCGACCACGGGAATGCGGCCGTCGTCGCCGTCGGCGAACATGGCTGAAATGATGGCCTCGCCGACCGGGCGGCCCTTGCCGAACGAGGGCGACAAGTGCATCCGCAGGCCGGGCGCGGCATTGACTTCGACGATGCCGCCGCCCAGGTCCTCGATCGGTTGCAAGACGCTGTCGCAGACCAGGTCGACGCCGCAGATGTCGAGTCCGACCATGTGCGCGGCGGCAATCGCGCGTGCCGCCACTTCCGGATGGACGTCGTCGGTGACGTCGGTGGCGGCGCCGCCGGTGGACAGGTTGGCGTTATTGCGCAGGATCACGCGACGGCCCTTGGGCGGCACCGAATCGGCCACATAGCCTTGCTTGGCCAGGCTGGCCAGGGCGATGTCGTCGAAGCGGATCTTGGTCAGCGAGGTGGCGTGGCCGCTGCCGCGGCGCGGGTCCAGATTGACTTGCTCGACCAGTTCGCGCACCGATTGCTTGCCGTCGCCGACCACTTGCGGCGGGTCGCGGCGGGCTGCGGCGACCAGCTTGTTGCCGACCACCAGCAGGCGAAAATCGTTGCCGCGCAGGTAGCGCTCGACCAGGATATCGTCGCGGAATTCGGCGGCCGCGTGGTAGCCGGCCGTCAGTTGCGCGCGGTTGGTGACGTTCACGGTGACGCCCTTGCCCTGGTTGCCGTCCTTTGGCTTGATTACCACCGGCAAACCAATTTCGCAGGCCGCCCGCCAGGCGTCGTCGGCATCCTTGACGACGCGCCCCAGCGGCACCGGCACGCCGGCCGCGTCCAGCAGGCGCTTGGTCAATTCCTTGTCTTGCGCGATGGCTTCGGCGATGGCGCCGGTGCCATCCATTTCGGCGGCCTGGATCTTGCGCTGGCGGCTGCCCCAGCCGAAGGTCACCAGGCTGCCGTCGGTCAGGCGCCGGAACGGGATATTGCGCGCCACGGCTGCCTGCACGATGGAGCCGGTGCTCGGTCCCAGGCGCACGTCTTCATCGAGCTCGCGCAACTGGGCCAGCGCGGCGGCCAGGTCGAAGGGCGCGTCGTCTTGCGCGGCGCGGCACAGTTGCTGCGCCAATTCCAGGGCCAGCCGGCCCACGGCTTCCTCGGAATACTCGACCACCACCTGGAAAATGCCCAGTTCGACGGTCGGCGTGGTGCGGCTGAACGTGACCGGGCAGCCCGCTTGCGCCTGCAAGCCCAGTGCCGCCAGTTCCAGCGCTTGCGCCATCGGGATCGCG
The DNA here is from genome assembly GCA_040544385.1 of Oxalobacteraceae bacterium GrIS 1.11. Taxonomy (GTDB): domain Bacteria; phylum Pseudomonadota; class Gammaproteobacteria; order Burkholderiales; family Burkholderiaceae_D; genus Janthinobacterium. The sequence goes on along the minus strand of JBEONR010000010.1, from coordinate 143,160 downwards.
TCGTCGTGGCCGGTCGGTTGCAACGGGCTCAATTGGGGAAAGCGGGCCCGCAGGCGCACTTCGAATTCGGCAATCTCCTCGATGCACAATTCGGCGGCGTCGCAGGCGACAATCGCTTCCACCGAGGTGTGGTGACTCCAGAGATTGGGGCCGCGCAGGGCCCGGATGCGAGATACTTCCATAAACCATTCTTCCTATCTTGTTGGCCGGGCTGGACCGGATCGGGCGGGGCAGGGCCCATGCCTCGAATCCGGCGCGGCGCCGGTAACCTGGCGCGGCGCCAGGTTGGTGTTGCTTGAAACCGCGTGTTACCTGAAACCGTATTATGTGACGTTTGGCGTGGCGCGGCCCGAATCAAAGGTGCGCAGCCCGGCGCAAATGAGTTCGGGCGCGATGTCGAGCGCCCATGCCGCCGCCACCGCCGCCATCAGGCTCTCCGCGTGGGCCGCCGCAGCGCCCGGCAGCGAAGCCAGCTTGAGCAACACGGTTTCGTCGGTGCCGCTGGCCAGCACCAGGCTGCCGGCGCGCAGGAAGACGGCGCGCTCGCCAGCCGCGCGCTGTTTGACGATGGCATCGAATTCGGGGTCGATGCCGTAGAAAATCACCTTGCCGTCGCACAGTTCGGCCAGCGCGACCACGGCCGGATGGCCCGCGTTCAAGACCGCTGCGCCGTGCGGCAAGACCACGTCGACCTGGGTCCGTACCACCTTGTGCATATCGGCCGCCGCGCGCAGATAGAATTCGCCCAGCTCGGCGTAGCCATCCATGTCGCTGACGACGCCGACCGTGCATTTATCGTAGGGCAAGCCTTCGGCCAGGATGGTGCGCGGGCTGCTTTCAAACACGGCCGCTTGCACCGAGCGGTTCACCAGCAGGCGCTGCCCGGTTTCCCAGTTGCCGCAAGCGTCGGCCACGACCTGGCGCTGGTCCAGGTACAGGCCGGCGCCGCAGGCGACGCCGGCATACTTGCCGCTCAATTGCAGCAGGGCGCCCAGCAGGCGCGCGGTGACGCTGCTGCCGTGCTTGCCGGTAATGCCGACGATGGGAATGCGGCCGCCCTCGTCGGGCGCGAACAAATGGCTGATGATGGCGGCGCCGACCGCGCGCGGCTGGCCCGTGGCCGGTTTCAAATGGGCCAGCAAACCAGGGCTGGCATTGACTTCGATGATGGCGCCGCGCTGTTCTTCGAGCGGACGCGAGATGTCTTCGGCCACCAGGTCGATGCCGGCGATGTCGAGGCCGACCACGCGCGCGGCCAGCGCGGCCGCGTAGGCGATCGAGGGGTGGATCAAGTCGGTGACATCGTGCGCCACGTTGCCGTTTGGCTGGATCAGCACTTTCTGGCCGGCCAGCGGCACCGAATATGCGTTCAAGCCCTGGCGTTGCAGTTCGAGGATGATTTCGGCGCCGTTTTGCGGCGCCAGCGCGTTCAGCGGCGAGTCTTCGCCGCTGCCGCGGCGCGGATCGGTGTTGATCTGGCGGTCGACCAGGGCGATGATATTGCCGACGCCGTCGCCGGTGACCCACAGCGATTCGCCCTTGGCGGCCGCCACCACGCGCTTGCCGACCACCAGCAAACGGTGTTCGTCGCCGGTGATATAGCGTTCCACCAGCACGCTCTTGCTGTCGCCCTTGCGGCTGGCCAGGTGGTAGGCCGCCTCGACGTCGGCCTGGTTCATCAGGTTCAGCGACACGCCGCGGCCATGGTTGCCGTCATACGGCTTGACCACCACCGGCAAGCCGATGTCTTGCGCCTCTTCCCAGGCTTCTTCGGCGCTGCGCACCAGGCTGCCCTCGGGCACCGGCACGCCGCACGATTTCAGCAGCGACTTGGTCAAATCCTTGTCGCTGGCGATGCTTTCCGCGATCGCGCTGGTGCGGTCGGTTTCGGCGGTCCAGATGCGGCGCTGGTTGGCGCCATGGCCCAGTTGCACCAGATTGCCGTCGGTCAGGCGGATCGAGGGGATGTGGCGTTCGGTGGCCGCCTCGACGATGTGGGCCGTGCTCGGCCCCAGGCATACCCGGTCGACCAGGTCGCGCAATTGCGCCAGCGCGCCATCGAGGTCGAACGGGCTGTCGTCAATGGCCGCCATCAGCAGCGCGCGCGCTGCTGCCAGCGCGGCGCGCCCGACTTGCTCCTGGCGGGTGCGGAACGCCATCTTGTAGACGCCGCGCTGGTCGGTCGAGCGGGTCTGGCCGAAACCGGTGCGCATGCCGGCCAGGTTTTGCAGTTCCAATACCACGTGTTCGAGAATATGGGCGGCCCAGGTGCCTTCGCGCAAACGCTCCAGGAAGCCGCCGGCCTGACCCACGCCGCAGCGGTGCTCGGCCAAGCCGGGCAAGGCCGCCAGCAATCGTTCGTACAAGCCGGGCAGGGTATTGGACGGGAAATCTTCCAGCGCGCCAATATCGACCCACGCCTCAATCACCGGGCGATAGGTCCAGATGTTGGGTCCGCGCAAATGCGTCACACGGAGAAATCCTATGTCTTTTGTCATGTAATGATTTCTTGATAACAGCTTGGTGTTCTTCACACCCAATATTATAATTAGAGGCTTTCTTCGAATAGCCCCATGTCGTGCATGCATGTGTACTGCTGCCGCAGAATGTCATTTCCGTTTGGAAATCCCGCTTGCTTACCCCGCACACTATTGCAATCGGGCAAGCCTACTTCTTGACGCACATCATGTTGTATACTCCCAAGAACGAAGCTTACCGCGCTGAACTGATTTCCACCAGCGCGTTTCCATTCGATAGAATACCGTACATTGCCGCTCCCATGATACGGCCCGCCTTCTGCCGGCAGCGCATCTGCAACAGTTTGGCCGTGCCTTTCCCATTTCCCAAAATCCCGCCTGCAAGGGCTAGGCCTTGAGCCGGAATACGCTTTACGATGACAGCTGAACAACTTATTCCCGCCACGGCGCCGCCCGTTTCCCTGCCCGCCCACTGGCAAATCGAGGTCGAAAAAAAGATTGCCTCCGGGGAAAACGTTTTAAGTAGCGTTGAGGTTGACCTCGATGCGCGATTACGTTTCACTAAAGGCATAATTATTGTCACCGAGCACCGTTTGCTGGCGCGTGCGCCCGGCGATGCCGTGTGGCGCGACTGGTCTTATCGTCCCGGCCTGCGCTTGAATCACCACGACCATGCCGGCGTCGGCCACCTCGAATTATTCGATGAGCAAGGCCGGCTGGCCAGTTGGCGCTTCACCCTTGGCCAGAATTTGCACGCGGTGCGCTTGCTCGAGCAATTCCGCGAACAACTCGATAGCCATCTCAGCGGTCGGCCGGCGCGCGTGGCCGAGCAAGATATTTGCCCCAGTTGCAAGGCGCCCCTGGCGCCGGAACAAGACGAATGCCCGATTTGCACCAAGGTCTTGTATACGCCGCCGTCGACCTGGACCCTGTTCCGCCTGTGGCGCTTCGCGCTGCCATACCGGGGCCAATTGGCAGCCGGCTTCTTGCTGATGCTGCTGAGCACGGCCGCCCACATGATTCCGCCGTATCTGACCAAGCCCCTGATGGACAATGTCCTGATACCGTATCAAAACGGGGAAAAGATCGATCCCATGCTGGTGGTCTGGTATATGTCGGGCCTGCTCGGTTCGGCCGTGCTGGCCTGGGTATTGGGCTGGGGCAAGACTTATATCCTGGCCCTGGTGTCGGAACGCATGGGCGCCGACTTGCGTTCGGCCACCTATGAACACTTGCTGAAATTGTCGCTGGAATTTTTCGGCGGCAAGCGCACCGGCGACCTGATGTCGCGCATCGGCAGCGGCAGCGACCGCATTTGCGTGTTCCTGTCGCTGCACTTGCTTGATTTTGCTTCCGACGTCTTGATGATCATCATGACCGGCGTGATTCTGTGGAGCATGAATCCCTGGCTGGCCGTGATGACACTGGTGCCGCTGCCCTTCATCGCGTGGATGATACACATCGTGCGCGATCGCCTGCGCACCGGCTTTGAAAAGATCGACCGGGTCTGGAGCGAAGTCACCAATGTGCTGGCCGATACCATTCCCGGCATCCGGGTGGTCAAGGCTTTTGCCCAGGAACAGCGCGAAGCAAACCGTTTCCGCGAGGCTAACGGGCACAATCTGGCCGTAAACGACAAGCTCAACAAGGTCTGGTCGCTGTTTTCGCCCACCGTCTCGTTCTTGACCGAACTCGGTTTGCTGGTGATCTGGTGCTTCGGGATCTGGCAAGTGTCGAAGGGCGAGATCACGGTCGGCGTGCTGACCGCCTTCATTGCCTACAGCAGCCGTTTTTATGGCCGCCTCGATTCCATGAGTCGCATTGTTTCTGTGACGCAAAAGTCGGCCTCGGCCGCCAAGCGCATCTTCGACATCCTCGACCATGTGTCAAGCGTGCCGGAACCGGCCAATCCGGTCAAGCTGGGCCATATCGAAGGGCGCATCGACTTGCGCGAAGTGGGTTTCCGCTATGGCAACCGGGCCGTCAACCGTGGCATCACGCTCAATATCAAGCCCGGCGAAATGATCGGCCTGGTTGGCCACAGCGGTTCCGGCAAGAGTACCCTGGTGAACTTGATTTGCCGCTTTTACGATGTGTCGGAAGGCGCTATCTTGCTCGACGGCGTAGATATCCGCTCGTTTGCCGTCTCCGATTACCGGCGCAATATCGGCCTGGTGCTGCAAGAGCCGTTCTTATTCTTCGGCACCATCGCGGAAAACATTGCTTACGGCAAACCTGGCGCCAGCCGCGACGACATCATCGCCTCGGCGCGCGCCGCGCACGCCCACGAATTCATCTTGCGCCTGCCGCAAGGCTATGACTCGATGGTGGGCGAACGGGGCCAGGGCTTGTCGGGCGGCGAGCGCCAGCGCATCTCGATCGCGCGCGCCCTGCTGATCGATCCGCGCATCTTGATCATGGACGAAGCCACCTCGTCGGTCGACTCCGAAACCGAGAAGGAAATCCAGAAGGCGCTCGATAACCTGGTGCAAGGCCGTACCACGATTGCCATCGCCCACCGCCTGTCGACCTTGCACCGGGCCGACCGCCTGGTGGTGCTGGACCGGGGCGAAGTGGTGGAAGTGGGTAGCCACGATGAATTGATGGCGCGCGGCGGCGCGTATTTCCGGCTCTACGAGGCGCAGGCGCGCAATGTGGACACCGACCTGGACGACGAGGAATAAAGCATGACGAGTACACCGTTTCAATTGAGCCGCGACAGTTTCGGCAAGCTGGTCCTGACCACGGCGGAAGGCCAGGTCCATGTCGGGGTGGCGCCGGTGCGGGCTTTCCCGATCCAGGCGCCCGACAGCGGCATCGCCCTGGTCTTGCACGATGGCCGCGAAGTGGCGTGGATAGACCAGCTCGCGGCCTTGCCGATGGCAATCCGCACGCTGGTGCAAGATGAACTCGAAGGGCGCGAATTCATGCCCGAAATCCTGCATATCATCGGCGTCAGCAGCTATGCCACGCCATGCACCTGGCACGTCAAGACCGACCGCGGCGACACCGAATTCGTGCTCAAGGGCGAGGAAGACATCCGCCGCATCGGCGCCGCTTCGCTGCTGGTGGCCGACCATCACGGCATCCATTTCCTGGTGCGCGATATGTTCGGCATCGACAAGCATAGCCGCAAGATACTCGACCGGTTTCTCTAAGCTGGTATTGCTGGCAGTGTTTTGAGCCGGCTCAAGCGCTGACGAAAAATGTCACCCTCCTGACGCTATCGGCCTGGTAGTGACAAAAAATGGCTGAAAAACAATAGGGTGGCTTGTTTGTGCGGGATTTCAACACTTGTCGGCATGATAATGTGCTCGCCGAACACTGGCGTGGATGGCACAGCCCTTGCTTACATCACCCGGCTGATGAACGCTCGATTGGCACAGGATTCGTATGCGCACAACCCGCTCAATAACAAAGTCAAAAATAATGTCCCCATATATTTCTAAAATACAATATCTTGCATTGAAAGCTCCCGCCAAGGCCCCATCCTTGCTTACCCTGATGTTCTCGTCGACCTTGCTGCTGGCCGCTTGCGGCGGCGGCGGTGGTGGCGCCCCATCGACTACGGGATCGCTTACGGCCACGGCGCCCGTCACCGACACCGTCCCGCCTGCTGGCGGCACACCAACCACGCCAGGCACGGGCACGGGCATGGGCACGACACCAGGCACGGGCACGACACCCGGCACTCCCACCACACCAGGCACGAGCACGACGCCCGGCACCACCACCACACCAGGCACGAGCACGACGCCGGGAACCACGACCACGCCTGGTACCGTTCCACCCGGCACGGGCACCACGATCCCACCGGCTGGCACGAGCACAAGCTTTAGCGTGATCACGCATGCGATTCCGACTGGCAGCGTGGCCAAGCTTTTCAGCCTGAAGGCGAATTTCTTCAACGATAGTTTTATCCCGCCCAGTCCGGTTTCCAACTATGGCTTCCATAATCCCATCATCTCTTATGTGAACGCGGACGGCAGTATCGACGTCGCCTGGCTCGATTACAATGGCGCCGGCAGTACTTCCGTTAGCGGCCTGAGCACGCTGCATGGCATCAGCATCACCCATGTGAACCCGGACTTGAGCACCGGCACCACCACGGCCACCGGCGTGCAGTCATACAAGTTGCTTGGTTTCACCAGAGATACCGCCGGTGCGTATTACCTGGCCTATAACGCCGACCATCCTTACAAGAATGCGATTGCCGGCGACGCCAACAATGTCAACGGCAATGAGTTGCGGATCGCCAAGTCGGTCGCCAGCAGTTTTGCGGCCAAGGCTTGGGATACCCTGGTATTCGGCGACCAGGACAATAACGCGGATATGAGCAAGGGCAATGCCGGCGCGGCCGGCTCCGGCGTACTGGCATACGATGCCGTCAACCAAAAATTGATGTTGTATGCGGCCCATCAAATGGCCTGGGGCGACCATGGCACCCGGCATCAGGCGGGCATCTTGCGCTACTTCGATCCCGCCACCGGCGCTCTGGCGGCGCCCGGCAATACCCATGCCGCCAATACCGGCACGGGCTGGTTTTATTCGCACAATTTCAACCAGCGCGTGCTGTTTGATAATGGCACGGCGTATTTGCTGGCCCATGGCGACGCCTATTCGCGCCAGTTGGGCTTTGCCGCCTATAACTTTGCCGGCTATAGCAAAAACGACAGCCCCATCTTCAATCAATCTTATCTGGTGATCGATGGCAACGAGGGCGATAACGCCACCAATGCGCAGACGGGCCAATTCATCAAGCTAGCCAACGGCAACTTCGCGATCGCCCACACGACCGCCCAGGGCCGCTCCGCACGCGATGTGCGTATCGTGATTGCCGGCGGTGCCGACGGGACCACCAAGTCGAGCGCCTGGCTGACCACCAACGCCACCAATGTGCAGGCCATCATGCCCAAGCTGGAATCGGTCGGGGCCAATATCCTGGTCAGCTATGGCTTGTGGAATTCCAGTAACCGCACCAATAAAGTCATCGAGTGGCATTTTGCGCTGCTCGATGCCAACCTGAAAGTGCTTTCCGCGTCCGACGCCATCCCCGGCATCGAATTCATGACCGAATTGCCGCTGATACGTTTCAGTAGCGGCCCGAACGCCGGACGGGTGGCTTGGGTTTCCGGTAATGACCAAGGTACATTGAGCGTGAACTTGCTGCAGACGCCGCAGTAAATGGACGCAGCGCGAGGTGGGCCAGGAGTCCACCGCGCGTCTCACCCTAGGATATTTTTTGCGCCGCTTTTACCCTTGGCACGGGTGCGACCACCGGTATCACTTCATTCGCGACGCCGGCGGCCAATGCATTCAGGTCATTGTTGATGGTGTTGAATGGATTGTCGTTCAAGTGATAGGCGGCAATGGCGGCGGCGACGGCCGGATCTTGCGCCAGCGGCGCGGCGGCGTTCGTCGTGACGGCGGCGGGCGTGTCCGCTAGCGCCACCGGGGCCTGGGCTGTGGTTAGCGGCGTGGCGCCGGTGGGCTGAACTTGAGGTTCAATTGGCGCTAGAATGGCTGGCGCGGCTTGAACGGCTGGCGCGGTTTGCGGCGCGGCGACGACCGGGGCGGCTTGCGGCGCGATGGCGCCCAGTTGCGCGGCGGTGGCTGCCGTCGCCGGATGCGGGTTTTCCGCCAGCAAGTCGATCAATGCCATGTCCGCCAGCGAATTTTGCGGCACGACAGCAATGTCGGTGCCGGCCGGCTGGCCAGCGGCTGATATCAGGGCGGCCGGCGATCCGGCGACCGGCGCTCCGGCGGCCGGCGTGGCGCCATCTTGCTGCGCGCTGGCATTCGCCGCAAGCGCAAAGTCGCTGATTTGTTGTGCCAATCCCATTCCCAAGGTATCGAGCGCGCCCGCCGCTTGCGTCAGCACGGCGGTCGTGCCGTTCTGGTCGGCATTGAAGGCCGCTTGCAAGGCGGGTACGTCAACACTCAGGCTGGCGGGCGTGTCGGGGGTGGGCGCCGTCTGAAGCGTGACGCCAAGCTGGGACAGGCTGGCAAGGACAGGCGTGTTCCCGCTCGGCGACAAGGCTTGCGTGAGTTGCGCATTCAAGGTCGTGCCCGCCTGGGCATCGAATGGCAACTGGCTGCCGTCCGTGGCCGTGGTTTGCAGATTGTTATAGGCGTCGATCACGCCCTGGGTGGCGCTGTTGAGCAAGTCAAAGCCAGCCTGGCTGGCGCCGGTGGTGGCCGGGCTGGCCTGCAATTCCCGCAATTTTTTCTGGGCCGCTGCCAGCGTCGATTGAAACTCGGCCAGGCGCGACAACTCGACCACGCTGGAACTGGTGTCGAGCGCGCTGATTTGCAGCGTCTGCGCGGCCGCCAGCACGGACCCGGCGGCGGCAAGTGCATTCACCCCGGATACCGTGGCCGGCAAGATAGTCGTTGGCAGGATGTTCATTGCGGAACCGTCCGTATCAAGAGCCGGGCACATGCCCTGCTTTCATCATAGTGCAAGCGTTTCGCGCAGGCGGGTTTATTTCAATTGAACACACTATAGGCGTGAAATGACGCAGGCAAGAATGGCACCGCCCGGGGCAACACCGCATGACTGAAGAACGCGCCCGGAAGTCGCCGCCGCAACGTTCTTGCGGCTTGCCGGGCGGCGCCTACCCGCCTGGAGCACTATTTCATATTCACTTCAATTTTTTCCCATTCACTCCATTTATTGACAAACTCTTTGCGGTATATGGACATATCGCTTGCCAGCGCATAGACGCCGTACTGGCCCGTGATCCCCCATGAGACGGCGGTAACCGGACCGACAAGCTTGAGCTTGGCCGGCGCTTCAATTTTGGTCCATTCGGTCCAGTAGGATGTGAGCCAGCACTTTTCCCACAAATTTCCATCGCTGCCCACGGCATATATTCCATAACGCGCAGTGGCCCAGCAGATGGAAGTTATCTGGTGGAGCAGGTCGGCTGATTGCGGCTTGCCAATGTCATTCCAGGATGAATTGTAATTTTCATGAATTTTCCCATCGCTTCCCAGGGCGTAAACCGCATAGATGCCGGCCGTCCATGTGACGGCTGTGATCGGCCCGGTCAAGCCGATTTTGCTGGGTGTGTCGATTTTGGTCCAGGTGGGCATGGTACTGACAGGGCCGTCTGCGCGGAAGACAATTCCGTCGGCGACGCCAAATAAGCCAAATGTATTGCTTGACCAGCTCATGAGCGCGATGCCGGTAAATATCCCGGGTCGATTCTTGATCTCCTTCCAATGATCAAATTTGATCAAGTCATGGGCACGCCAGCTCAAGTGGCCGTCTTCGGAGAGCATGGCCACAGTCCATATTCCAGTCTCGCAACAGACGGCAGCGACTTGCTTGGCGTAACTTCCAAGAGGGTGACCAACTATCTCGAATTTTCCCCAGGTGTTGGTGTTCCATGATTGCAATCCCACATTTCCATTGGAATCAATCGTGAAAATCCCGTATCTATCGCTTACCCAACAGGCGGCGGCAAGGGCGGTTTTTGTCGCCGCTTGATATCGCAGCTTGTCCTGGCTTGAAAATGAATAGGGCAACGCCGCAGGAACTTCCCACTTCCATTCCGGGGCGGTTGCGCTGGTGTCGTTATAGCGGCGTAAAATTGTCAAACGGCCCATGTTGTTCGCGTCCGGAGTAGCGGAACTGGATACCATAAAAAACCCCTGTCGTTCATTGGCATACCAAGTCGCGTCGGACACAAAATTGACGGGGAATTTATAACCGTCTTGTGTATACCGGTTGATGCTATAGTAATGTGAATGCCCGGAAAAAATCACGACAATATTATATTTTTCAATGATTTTATGGAAGGCGGCACGCTCGGAATCGAGCCACCAACTCAATGAAAATGAGTCAAATCCGATATGCTGTAACAGTATGGTTGGGCGATTGTTCCTTGCGAAGCGGGCCAGGTCGGCTTCGAGAAATTCCAGGGAATTCCTGGCATTTCTCGGGATGGCCTGGCTTTTCAGTGGGTCCGGAATGAAATGATCCGACCCCGGATGATGGTTTATTTGTACAAAATGAAAATCGTCCCAATCCCATGAATAGTGACCATTCACTTCGTCCATATTCGCCACCGGAACAACTGTCGCGTCATGCTGATGGAATCTCCGTAGGGGATTTTTTTCATTGATCATGTTGAGTACGGAAAATTCTTTTGGCGATGCAGATGAATAACCGCCGCAGTCATGATTGCCGTAGCCTTCGTACAGCGGAAAATTCATCTCTTGATACGTGGAGCGATAGGTCGACAGGTCGCCTTCCGATGGGCCCCAATCGATCAAGTCGCCGCCCATAATCACGCCGCGCGGCTCTGTCAATACGCCGCCACCCTCGTATTTTAACAATTCTTTATTTTGCATTTCCTTGATGCTCAATGCATTCTGGTTTTTCCTGTCATTGCCGGTGAATTGGCAATCCGCAGCGAAGATGTATGTGAGCTTGCTCATGAATACTCCTTTGGTTTAGGGACGCATATTTCGTGATTGGTCCGGATGTGTCTGGATGTCGAAAAATGTCAAGTTTGAAAATATGTTGCCGAAATGGTCCGGTGATTCCGACGGAAATTCTCAAGGTGTTCCAGTGCTGAAGAATAATATCTAAGTATTAATCTCCAGAAAATAGTCCATTTGGACTGGTCCGCAAAAAATGCTTGCGCCGGCGGCGCGGCGCTGGTTTAATCTGCGGCATGCCAACCACCCATATTCTTATCATCGACGACCACGCGCTGTTTCGTTCTGGATTGCGGATGATGCTCGAGAGCGGCATTGAAAACATCGACGTGCTGGAAGCGGACTCGCTGGAGCGGGCCATGCATGGCCCGGTTGTGGCGCCGGCCGTGGTTCTGCTCGACATTCAGTTGCAGGGCTTGAATGGATTGGAGGGGATTGCCCTGCTCAAGCGCAAATGGCCGCAAGCGGCCGTGATCATGTTGTCGGCCGATAGCGCGCCGGAGACGGTACGTTTGGCGCTCGGGAGGGGCGCCGCGCGTTTCGTTTCCAAGGCCGACACGGCCGATGGCATCCTGGCGGCGATTCGACTCGTGTTGCAAGGGACGGCGGAGGGGCCGGCGCAACTGGCCCCGGCCGCCTCGACGAAGCCGCGCCTGACCCCGCGTCAATGCGAGGTGCTCGACCTTTTGTGTCTCGGCTTGTCGAACAAATTGATCGGGCGCCGCCTGGACTTGTCGGAAAATACCGTGCGCGGCCATGTGCAAGCGGTGCTGGCCGCCTTGCAAGTGGTCAGCCGTTCGGAAGCCGTCTTTGCCGCGCGCCGGAGCGGCTTGGTTGACTAAGCCTGTCGCCGAGGCCCGCATTCGGGTCGAACAATTGCGCCTCTTGCTTGGCAATGTGGGCAGTTCGACGATTCCGGGGATACTCGTTGCGATATTGCTGGTGTGGACACTTTCGAACCCAAGCAACGCGCTGGCACTCAAGCTGTGGTGCGCGGCCGTGACCGTCTCCAAGCTGTATTGCACCTATGAAGCGCGGCGCATCCTGGCGTCCGATATTCCCATGGCGCGCGGGGCGCGCCTGTTTTACTTGCTATTGCTATTGAATGCGATCGATGGCGCCGCCTGGGGCGCCCTGGCCTGGGTCGCGCTCGATACCACGACGATGGTCGGCAGCATCCTGGTGATCGCCGTTCTATCGGGAATCGTCGGCAATTCGATGTCCCTATTGTCGCCGGTGTTGCCGGTTTTCGTGGTGTTTTGCGTGTTTGAATTGGGCGCGCTGGGACTCAAATTGTGGCAGTTCGGCGACCGGGCCTATAACGGGCTTGGGATCGCCGCCATGTTGTACCTGGGCAGCCTTCTCGGGCAGGGGCGTAATAGCGCCAGGGCCACGCGCGTGGCCATTGCTTTGCGTTTTGAAAATATTGACCTGGTGCAGCGCTTGCGTGTGGAAACCGAGAAGGCGCGGGCCGCGCTCCAGGCGGCGCAATTCGCCAACCTGGCGAAATCAAAATTCCTGGCCGCCGCCAGCCATGATTTACGCCAGCCAATTCATGCCCAAGGCTTGTTTTTGGAAGTGCTGGCGCGTACCGCGCTCAGCGAGAAGCAGCGCGAGGTATTACTCAGCGCGCGCTCCGCCTCCGAAGCCTCGGCCGGCATGCTGCATACCTTGCTCGACTATTCCCGCATCGAGGCCGGCGTCGTCGAGCCGCACGTGCGTTCATTCCATTTGCAGCCCTTGTTGCGAAAAATTGAAAACGAATTGGCGCCGCAAGCCAATGCCAAGGGCATTGTCTACCGCTCGCGCGAGACCCATGCCGCGATACAGTCGGACCCGGCGCTCGTCGAGTTGATCCTGCGCAACTTGGTGTCGAACGCCATCCGTTACACGGCGCGCGGCGGCGTGCTGCTCGCCTGCCGCGCGGATGGCGAGGGGGTCCGGCTGGAAGTGTGGGATACCGGCATGGGCATCGCGCCGGACCAGCAGGAAGAAGTGTTCCGCGAATTCCACCAGCTTGGCAATCCGGAGCGCGACCGCCAAAAGGGGCTCGGCTTGGGCTTGGCCATCGCCCAGGGATTGGCGCGCATCCTCGGGCATCCGTTGTCGTTGGCCTCGCAACCGGGGCGCGGCAGTGTTTTCAAGCTGGCCTTGCCGGTCGCCCGCGCCGCAGTGCTCAGCGACGCGCTTGACGCCGAGCCCATCGATGCGCGTCCATTCAATTTGCGGATACTGGTGATTGACGACGATGAGCTGGTGCGCGAAGGCATGCGGCAATTGTTGCTTGACTGGGGCTGCGGGTGCGCGACGGCCGGTTCCATCGAGGAAGCGCTGGCGCTGGCGCGCGCCGATCCGCCTAATTTCGTCATCAGCGATTACCGCTTGCGCGAACAGCGCACCGGCGTGGAAGCGATCGTCGCCTTGCGCGCCGCATGCGGGGCGGCTTTGCCGGCGCTGTTAATTACCGGCGATACCGCGCCGGCGCGGCTGAGCGAGGCGCATGCCAGCGGCGTGCCCCTGCTGCACAAACCGGTGTCGCCGGCCCAATTGTATCGCAGGATAGTGGGCGTGCTGCGCCAGCCGGCGCAATAGCCATAGGCATGCCGGCGCCCTTATCGGAGAAACAGCAAGCCGTAGCCGAGCGCCGCCGCGACCAGCAGGAAGGGCAGCGAATAGCGGTGAAAACTGATCCAGGCCTTGCGGTCTTGCGTCATGCGCAGCGCGATCAAGTTGGCCAGCGAACCGAGCATCAGGCCGAAGCCGCCCACATTGACGGCATAGGCGAGCACCCGCCAATCGCTGGAATATTCGGCCAGCGCGATCGCGGCCGGTACATTGCTGACCAGTTGTGAGGCGGCGATGCCAGCAAAATATAAATGTGCCGGTAGCGCCAGCCCCAGCCCGGCGATGGCGCGGTGCACGTCGGCGCGTCCGGCCAGCAGGCGCAAGTCGATGAACATCAGCACGAATACCAGCAGCAACAGCCAGTCGACGTGCAAGAGCATGCGCGGACGCAGCAGCAGAAATAGCGCCAGCACCACGGCCACGGCCCAGCCGGCCTGGTGCAGATCGGTGGCGGCCAGGAAGGGCAGGTACAGCAGTAGCGACAGCGTCATCAGGGCGCGGTCCAGCGGCGGCGCCAGTTCGGCGCTGTGCGGCAGCGCCGCGCGGCTGCGAAATACGGCCGCCGTCAAACCCAGCAGCAACACCATCAGCAGCGCCACCAGCGGCAACATGTGCAGCACGAATTGGCTGAAGGAGGCGCCCGACAATTGCCACAGGAACAGGTTTTGGGGGTTGCCGATCGGCGTCAGTGCCGAGCCGGCGTTCACGGCCAGCGCCTCAAAAACAATCAATTTGGTGGCTGCCATGCCGGTCACGCGGCATACGCCCAGGGTCAGCGGCACCACCACGAAGAGCGCGACGTCATTGGTGAGTACGGTCGACAGCAGGGCCGCCGCCAGCACCAGGCAGAGCGCGGTGGCCCGTTCGGTGGCCATGAAACCGATCAGCCAGGCGCCCAGGCGCTGCAGGGCGCCGCTCACTTCCAGGCCCTGGGTCAGGACCAGCAAGCCGGTCAGGGCGGCGATGGTCGGCCAGTCGACCAGGGCCGGGTAGTCGGCGACGCGCTCGGGCGCCAGCGCCGTCAGCAATACCAGCACCGCCAGCAAGACCATCAGCAGGGTATCCCTGGCAACAATTTTCAGCCAGCGCCCCAGCCTGCGTTTATAGAGGGAGAGCGGTTTCATATTTCACTTCGCGCAAGGTGACGCTGGTATTGACTTGCGCCACGCCTTCCAGTTTGAACAGCACGTCGTGCAGGAAGTTCTGGTAAGCGTCCATGTCGGCCACGATCACTTTCACCATGTAATCGGAACCCGTGGTTTCATAGCATTCGACCACTTCGCTGCGCGCCTGCATGGCACTCTCGAAGGCCGCCACCACGCCGGCCGAATGGCGGTTCAGTGAGACATTGGCCAGACAACACACCATCAAGCCGATCTTGCGCCGGTCGACGATGGCGGCGTAGCGCTTGATATAACCGTGATCTTCCAATTCCTTTTGCCGGCGCCAGCAAGGCGTGGCTGAAATGCCGATTTTCTCGGCCAGTTCGGCGGTGGAAATGCGACTGTTCTGTTGCAATTCTTCGAGAATCTTGACCGAGGCGGCATCCAGGGAATGGTTTTTCATATTTTCATTAAGAATAAGTATGACTCTCCGAAATTTACCAGAAACAAGAAAATATAGGAATATTTATCCGCATCGTGCGAACTATCATTTCTCATCTAATAATGCCCTCAGGGCGCTCTTTTACGGAGAAAAAAATGGGTTCGAACGGAGACAAGTTTGACGCGGCCACGGCCGTCGCTTTGCCACAAGGGCTGGCCGATCCGGATTACCGGCTGGCCGACAATTTACAGCGCGACACGGGCCGGGTCTTTTTGACCGGCACTCAGGCCCTGGTGCGCCTGCTGGTGACGCAGAAAAAGCTCGATACGGCGCGCGGCGTCCATAGCGGCGGTTTCGTCAGCGGTTACCGCGGCTCGCCGCTGGGCGCCGTCGACCAGGAAATGTGGCGCGCGAAAACTTTGCTCAAGGAGCATGGCGTCGAATTCCTGCCGGCCATCAATGAAGACCTGGGCGCAACCGCCGTGCTCGGTTCGCAACAAGTCGAGAGCGACCCGACCCGCAAGGTCGATGGCGTGTTTGCGATGTGGTACGGCAAGGGCCCCGGCGTGGACCGCTCGGGCGACGCGCTCAAGCACGGTAACGCCTATGGTTCCTCGCCGCTGGGCGGGGTGCTGGTGGTGCTGGGCGACGACCATGGTTGCGTTTCGTCGTCGATGCCGCACCAGAGCGAGCAGGCGTTGATCGCCTGGAGCATGCCGGTCTTGAATCCCTCGAATATCCAGGAATACCTGGAATTCGGCTTGTACGGCTGGGCGCTGTCGCGCTATTCCGGGACCTGGGTCGGCTTCAAGGCGATTTCCGAAACGGTGGAAGGGGGCGCGGTGGTCGACTTGCCGCCCATGCCGCACTACGCGGCGCCAGCCGATTATGTGTTTCCCGTCGACGGCTTGCATTACCGCTGGCCCGACTTGCCGAGCCTGAAGCTGGAACAGCGCGTGGCTGAAAAGCTGAACGCGGTGCGCGCCTTTGCGCGCGCCAATTCGATCGACCGCATGGTGGCGCCGGCACCCGGCGCGACGCTCGGCATCATCAGCGCCGGCAAGGCTCACCTCGACCTGATGGAAGCCTTGCGGCGCATGGGCCTCGGCGTCGAGCGCCTGAACCAGTTCGGTATCCGCCTGTACAAGCCGGGCCTGACCTGGCCGCTGGAACCGGGCCGGCTGGCCGCGTTTGCCGTCGGCCTCGATGAGATCCTGGTGGTCGAGGAAAAGGGCGCCGTGATCGAGCAGCAAGTCAAGGAACTGTTCTATAACTTGCCGCAAGAGCGGCGCCCGCAGATACTGGGCAAGGCCGACTTGCAAAACCAGCCACTGCTGGCCGCGATCGGCGAATTGCGTCCCTCGCGCATCGCGCCGGCGCTGGTACGCTGGCTGGCGCCGAAGCTGCCGGACCTCGATCTGGGCCAATACTTGCCGGCCTTTTGCGCCGCCGACTTGCAGGCCGATCCGGCCGGCGCCGTGCGCACCCCGTATTTCTGTTCCGGTTGCCCGCACAATACCTCGACCAAGGTGCCCGAGGGCAGTACCGCGCTGGCCGGCATCGGCTGCCACTTCATGGCGACCTGGATGCAGCGCGACACCGTCAACCTGACCCAGATGGGCGGCGAGGGCGTGACCTGGGTCGCGGCCTCGCGCTTCGTCGGCAAGAAGCATGTATTCCAAAATCTTGGCGACGGTACTTATTTCCATTCAGGCTTTCTGGCCGTGCGCCAGGCGATTGCCGCGCGCGCCAACATCACCTACAAGATCCTCTACAACGACGCCGTCGCGATGACGGGTGGGCAGCCGGTCGACGGCACCCTGACGGTGCCGCAAATCGTGAAGCAAGTGTTGACCGAGGGCGCCGTCAAGGTGGTGGTCGTCACCGATGAAATCGGCAATTACGCCAACGTCACCCTGGCACCCGGGGTCAGCGTCCACGACCGTATCGAACTCGACCTGGTACAGCGCCAGTTGCGCGAGATCGAAGGCGTGACGGTGCTGGTATACGACCAGACTTGCGCGGCCGAAAAGCGGCGCCGGCGCAAGAAAAACACCGCCACCCACACCGAATTTCCCGATCCGGCGCGGCGCATGGTGATCAATCCCGAAGTGTGCGAAGGCTGCGGCGATTGCGGCGTGCAATCGAATTGCCTGTCGATCTTGCCGCTCGAAACAGACCTGGGGCGCAAGCGCCAGATCGAGCAAGCCTCGTGCAACAAGGATTATTCCTGCGTCGAGGGATTTTGCCCCAGCTTTGTCTCGGTGCTGGGCGGGCAACTGAAAAAGCCGGCCGCCGCCAAGCTCGAACTGGCCCAGCTGGAGCGCTTGATCGCCAAGCACGCGGCGCCCGCGCCGCATGCCCTCGAGCAGCCATTTGAAATCCTGGTGGCCGGCGTCGGCGGCACCGGCGTGGTGACCATCGGCGCCCTGGTGACGATGGCCGCTCACCTGGAAGGCAAGGGCGCCTCGACCCTGGACTTCATGGGCTTCGCGCAAAAGGGCGGGGCCGTGATGTCGCATGTGCGCGTCGGCGCCTCGCCGGACGCGCTGAACCAGGTCCGCATCGACTTGCAGCAAGCCGACGCGATCCTGGCCTGCGACCTGGTGGTCGGCTCGATGCCGGACGCGCTGGCCGTGATGCGCCACGGTCACACCCGGGTCATCGCCAACGAGCGCGAAATTCCGACCGCCAGCTTCACCCGCAATCCCGACGCCAGCAACGACATGGCCGGCCTGTTCGCGCAACTGCGGCGTGCGGTCGGCGCGCCGCAAGTGCATGCGCTGGACGCCCAGGATTGCGCCACGCGCTTGCTGGGCGAGCCAATCGCGGCCAATATCCTGATGCTCGGCTATGCCTGGCAGAGCGGCTTGATCCCGGTCGGCCTGGCGGCCATGCTGCGCGCGATCGAACTCAATAACGTCGCCATCGAGATGAACAAGAAAGCCTTCACCCTGGGCCGCCTGGCCGCCGCCGACGCCGCCGCGCTGGAAGGCTTGGCGCCGGGACGCGCCAAGGTGATCTTGTTCAGCGCGCCGCAAGCGCTGACCGAGATGGTGGCGCAGCGCGCCTCGCGCCTCGAGCAATACCAGGATCGCCGCTATGCGCAGCGCTATCTGGACGCGGTGGCTGGCGTCGAGCGCAAGGAGCGCGCCCTGGACGGCGAGCAATCGAAGACGCCGCTGGCCAAGGCCGTGGCGCGCTATCTGTTCAAGGTGATGGCCTACAAGGATGAATTCGAGGTCGCGCGCATGCACGCGGCGCCAGCCTTCAAGGCCCAGCTCGAGGATGCGTTCAGCGGCGACTTCAAGCTGGAATTCCACCTGGCGCCGCCTCTGCTGGCGCGCAAGAAACCGGGTTCCGAGGTGCCGCGCAAGATCCGCGTCGGGGCCTGGATCTTGCCCGTGTTTCGCCTGCTGGCGCCGCTCAAGGTCTTGCGCGGCACGCTGTTTGACCCCTTCGGCTACACGGCCGAGCGGCGCCGCGAACGGGCCGCGCGCGACGATTATTTCGCCCTGGTGGCCGAGATTTGCGCCAGCCTCGATGGCGCCAACCGGGCCACCTTGCTGAAGCTGGCGCAATTGCCGGAACAAGTGCGCGGCTATGGCCATGTCAAGGCGAAAAACCTGGACCGGGCCGAGGCCGAGGCGCTGCGCCTGCGCGCCGGGACGGGCGAGGTGAAAGCGGCGGCCTGAGTCGCGTACCTGTTATATACTGCGCCGTTCGGTGCGCGGGGCGCGCCAGCAACATGACGGCGGTACATGAGCATTCTCAATACACACCAGGCGGACTTGGCGCTAGCGCCCGCCGACACGTCCGAGCGTAGGCAGGCGTCCGACTTGCCGGGCGCGGACGGGGTCGAGCGGGCTTGCCTCAATTTGCTGGTGGTCGACGATAATCTGGACGCGGCCGAGACGCTGGCGATGGCGCTTGAAATGCTTGGCCACAAGGCCACTGTCGCGCGCAACGGCCAGATCGCGCTGGCGCAAGTGAGCTTGCGGGCGCCGGACGCCATTTTTCTCGATATTGAAATGCCCGGGCTGGGCGGGGTCGAAATGGCCGGGCGTTTGCGCGCCAATCCGAAGACGGCTGCCATTCCCCTGGTTGCCGTGACGGGGCATGGCTTGCCGATGTATATGGAAAGCGCGCTGTCAGCCGGTTTTCGTCACTTTCTGTTGAAACCGGTGCACATGAGCGACCTGCAGACGACGCTGCTCGCCGTCGGCGCCTGAGGCGCCGCCGCGACCGGTTTACAGGGTATTTTCCAGCGCCAGCAATTGGTCGAGCGTCTGGCGCCGGCGGATCAGGCGCGATTGCGCGCCGTCGATCAGCCACTCGGCCGCGTGCAGCCGGCTATTGTAATTGGACGACATCGAGGCGCCATACGCGCCGGCCGCGTGGAAGACCAGGTAATCGCCCACTTGCGCGGCCGGCAGCGCACGCGCTTCGACCAGGCCGCCGTCGCGCTGGGTGAACACGTCGCCCGATTCGCACAGGGGGCCGGCCACCACGGTCGGCAGCGCTGCCTGCGCGGCTAGCGCGCGGCCGTCGTGCGCGATCACGCTGATGGCATGGTAACTGCCATACATCGAGGGCCGCATCAAGTCATTGAAGCCGGCGTCGACCAGGGTGAAGTGCTTGCTGCCCATGTACTTGGTGCCGCGCACTTCGGCCACCAGGACACCCGCTTCGGCCACCAGGAAACGGCCCGGCTCGATTTCCATCCGCACCGGATGTCCGAGGCGGCTTTCGATCTGTTTCCTGGCCTGGTCCCACAATTCGAAATAATGGGCGGTGTCGACTGCCACCTCGCCGTCGCGGTAAGGCACCGACAGGCCGCCGCCGGTCGAGAACGCTTCAATGTCATGGCCCAGGCCAGCCACCAACTCCACCATCGCACCGCACACTTGCTGCAGGTGGCGGTAATCGACGCCGGAACCGATATGCATATGCAAGCCGACCAGGTGTAAATTGTATTCGGCGACCACGGCCAGCGCTTCCTGGATCTGCTCATGCCAGATGCCGTGCTTGCTGTTTTCGCCGCCGGTATTGGTTTTCTGGCTGTGGCCGTGGCCGAAGCCGGGATTGATGCGCAGCCAGACCCGGTGCCCGGGCGAACGCGCGCCCAGTTGGCGCAGCATGTCGATCGAGCCGGCGTTCACTTCGAGGTTCAGCTCGACGACGCGGTCCAGCGTGGCGCGGTCGAACACATCGGAGGTAAACACCAGGCCGGCCACGCCATCGGTGGCGGCGGGGATGAAGCCGGCCAGCAGGGCGCGCTCGATCTCGCCCAGCGAAACGGCGTCGACGCGGGCGCCCGCTTCGCGCATCAGGCGCAAGATGTGGATGTTGGAATTGGCTTTCTGGGCGTAGCGGATCACGTCGAATGAGGCCAGTTGCGCGATGCGTTCGCGTATCACGGCCGCGTCATACACCCACAACGGGGTGCCGTGCTGTTGCGCCAGTTGCGCCAGGCTCTGGTCTGAAATACGCTGTTCCATGGTGTTCTCCGCTGCGATGATGAATACTTGCATCATGGACATAAACAGGCAATAGGTGAAATATCATTTTGACGGTAGCTTATTCATTTATGATATGGCCTCCACTTGCTTTTTCCCTTCCCATGTCGATCTCGCTGCGCCATATCGAAGTATTCAAGGCTGTCATGACCTCGGGCAGCGTGACGGGCGCGGCCGCCATGCTGCATACCTCGCAACCGACCGTCAGCCGCGAATTGGCGCGCTTCGAACTGTTGACCCAGTTGACCCTGTTCGAGCGCGTGCGCGGACGCTTGCGCCCGACCGCGCCGGCGCTGCAATTGTTCGAGGAAGTGCAGCGCGCCTATGTCGGCTTGGAGCGTATCGTCAACACGGCCGCCTCACTGCGCGAATTCGGCCAGGGTCAGTTGAGCATCGCCTGCCTGCCGGTGTTTTCCTTGTCCTTGCTGCCGCAAGCCTGCCAGTCATTCCTGGCGCAATTTCCCAAGGTCAGCATCAGCATCACGCCGCAAGAGTCACCCCTGCTCGAAGAATGGCTGTCGGCCCAGCGCCACGATCTCGGCTTGAGCGAATTGGCGCACGCGCCGCCGGGTACGGTCTTGCATTGCCTGATGACGGCCGACGAAGTGTGCGTCTTGCCGGATGGCCATCGACTGGCAGCCAAGGCGGCGCTGGCGCCGGCCGATTTCGCCGCGCAAGCGTTCATCAGCCTGTCGAGTATGGATACTTACCGCCAGCAAATCGACGCCATCTTCCTGCAGGCGGGCGTGCAAAGACGCATGGTGCTTGACACCCATAGCGCGGCCTCGGTTTGCGCAATGGTCAGGGAAGGGGTCGGCCTGGCCATCGTCAACCCCTTGACGGCCCTCGATTTCGCCGGCCACGGCGTGCAAATCCGCCCCTTCACGGTGGCAATACCGTTTACCGTGAATATCGTGAAACCGCTGCACCGGCCGCTGTCGCAACTGGTCGACTTGTTCGAGCAAACGCTGCGCCAGCAAGCGGCCGGCGTGCAGCGCCGGCTGGCGCAGCTTGATCGGGGAGGGCATTAAGAAGCTATTCCGGTAGGCAATACAGTACCTGCTGGCAGTCCCCGCTTCCGAGGAGCCACTATCCGGCGACGCTCCCTACCGGAATAGCTTCTAAACCCGCTTCGCGGCCCGCGCCAGCAGCGCTTCCATTTGATCCATGGAAAACGGTTTTTGCAGCCAAGCGCTGTCGGCGTCGAGCTGGCTGATCTGGGCATAGCCGCTGGCGTAAATCACGTTCCTGGTGCCCATCGCGCGGGCTTGCTGGGCCAGTTCGTGCCCGTTCATGCCGGGCAAGCCGATGTCGGTGATGAGCACGTCGTAGCGCGATTTTTCCAGTTTCACAATGGCATCCTCGCCCGAAGCGACGCCGGCCGCCGCGTGTCCCAGTGATAGCAAGATATCGACCGTCATGTCGCGCATGTCGGCATTGTCTTCCACCAGCAAGATCGATAGCGCAGTTGGCGCCGGCTTGGCCGGCGCCGGCGCATGGCCCTGCTTGCCGAGCATGTGGCGCAGCTTGCGGGCCAGATCGAGGCGGCTATATGGCTTGCTGAGCAAAGCCACGCCCTGGTTCAGGCGGCCGCCATGGACGATCGCGTTTTCCGTATAGCCGGACGTAAACAGCACGGCAATGTCGGGCAGGGCGAGCCTGGCGCGGCGCGCCAGTTCCGGGCTGCGCAGGGGGCCGGGCATGACGACGTCGGTAAACAACATGTCGATCTGCAAGCCGCTGTCGATGATGGCCAGCGCGCTTTGCGCGTCCTGCGCCTTCAATACCTTGTAGCCGAGCGCGCCGATCAGCTCGACCACGGTGTCGCGCACCTGGTCGTCGTCTTCCACCACCAGGATGGTTTCGCTGCCGCCCACCGCTTGCTGCGGCGCCGGCAAGGCCGCTGGCTGTTCCTCGGACACCGAGCGCGGCAGGTAGATCTTGACGGTGGTGCCTTGCCCGATCTCGCTATACAGTTTGACATGGCCGCCGCTTTGCTTGATGAAGCCATACACCATGCTCAAACCCAGCCCGGTGCCGTGGCCCTCAGGCTTGGTGGTGAAGAACGGTTCAAACACTTGCTGCATCACGTGGGTGCTCATGCCGCTGCCGGTGTCGGACACGGCCAGCATCACATATTGGCCGGCCGCCAGCTCGGCCGACTGGCAATCCTGGTCCAGCGTGACATTGTGCGCTTCGATGGTCAGCTTGCCTTCCTCATGCATCGCGTCGCGGGCATTGATGGCCAGGTTCAGCAAGGCGTTTTCCAGCTGGTTCGGGTCGATCAAGGTATTCCACAAGCCGTCCTCGACGCGGGTTTCCAGTTCCACCCTTTCCCCTATGGTGCGGCGCAACATGTCGTCCAGGCCTTGCATCAGGCGCGCGACGCTGATGACGGCCGGATCGAGCGGCTGCTTGCGCGAAAACGCCAGCAATTGCGAGGATAGCTTGGCGCCCCGCGCGACGCCGGCCAGGGCGCCCTGCAGGCGGCGCGCCGCCTCGGGATTGTCGGTGGCGTGATCCTGTAATAATTGCAGGTTGCCGCTGATGATTTGCAGGGCGTTATTGAAGTCGTGGGCCACGCCGCCCGTCAGCTTGCCGATTGCTTCCAGCTTTTGCGACTGGCGCAACGCCTCGTGGGCCGCCTCCAGTTGCGCGCTGCGTTCGCGCACCCGCGCCTCCAGCGTTTCATTCAAATGCAGCAAGGCCTGGTTGTTGTCGTGCTGGTCCTGAATATCGGTATTGCTGCCGACCCATAGCGCATCGGTGCCGCGCTCGCCGGGAAGCGGCAAGCCGCTGGCGCGGAACCAGCGGTAGGCGCCGTCGCGCCGGCGCAGGCGGAAATCGACTTGATAGGGAGTGAGATCGGCGAGCGCCTGGCGCCAGGCCGCGTGGGCCGCTGGAAAGTCGTCCGGGTGGGCGATGGCGCGCCAGCCGTCGCCGGCCATGGCCTCGAAGTCCAGCCCGGCATACTCGAAGACGCGCTGATTGAACCAGGTGAATTGGCCAGCTGCGTCGGCAGCCCACATCTGGTGCGGCATCGCTTGCGCCAGGGTGCGAAAGCGCTGCTCGCTTTGGCGCAGCGCCGCGTCGGCCGCCTTGCGCGCGCTGACATCGAGAAACAGCACGGCAAACAATTGTTCGGTCTTCTTGTAGGCGCGCGCCTCGAACCAGCGCTCCTCGGGTTGCGTCACATGCCATTCGAATTCGGCCGGCTGGCCGCCGTCGAGCACCTCGGCATAGGTGGCGATCAGGCTGGGCGGCAGCTCGGGCATGATTTCGCTGGCCAGCTTGCCGGCCGCGTCGGCCTGGCGCAAACCGCTCTGTTTTTCAAAGACGGGATTCAATTCGCGCAAGCGGAAGTCGCGCATGCGGCCATGTTCGTCGCGCACCGCCTCGCCGATGAAAAAACCTTCCTGCATGCTGTCGAACAAGCCACGCCAGCGCAATTGCTCGTGCTGCAGCGCCGCCTTGGCCCGCATCTGGCCCGTGGTTTCGGTGCATGCGCAAAACATGCCGGCCACGGCGCCGGCCGCGTCGCGCAGCGGCGAATAGGAAAAGGTGAACCAGGCCGTTTCGCGGAAACCATGGCGCTCCAGGGTCAGCGACAAATTCTCGAAGTAAGTCGATTCGCCGGCATAGGCGCGCTCGATCAACGGCCGGAAATCGGACCACAGTTCGGGCCAGACTGCGGCGAAGTTGCATCCCAGCGCTCCCGGATGGCGTTCGCCGAGCAAGGCCATATAACTGTCGTTATACAGGTAACTGAATTGCTCGCCCCATAAAATAAACATGGGAAACTTCGCCGTCAGTACCAAATTCACCACAGTGGCAAGCGCGGCGGGCCAGTGCGAAGGCTCGCCCAGCGCGCTGCCGGACCAGTCGTGGGCGCGCATCCGGGCGCCCATTTCGCCGCCGTCGGCCAGAAAAAGCGGCGTGTTTGTAATCATGTCGTAGCCCCGGATCGCATCAAGGTGAGGTGGAATGCCGGGCCTCGGGCGACCGGGGAGGCCGCCCGAGGCCTTACAGGGGCGATGAAGGCACGTTCCGGCCCTTGCGCCAGCTCCGTCGGGGTGGGGGGAATAATGTTCATCGCAGTCAATACCGTCAGCCAGCATTTGTCTTGTTATTATTTTATCGTAGTGTATATCGCGAACTTGTGCAAACATGCACACGGCAACGGTGTTTGAGTACTCTGTGTTTTCTGGCAATGTACTGTAATGTTGCGTCTGCATGTTTGATGCGGCGGCCTCCGGCGCGCATGAACGACGATCCGATCGGCTTTTGCCGACACCCACACATGATGATGACGATGATGAATTCCACCGCGCCCATTGGCAGCCCGCCCCGCCCGTCGGCCTTGATCGGGGCGGCGTGCGGGACTGGCCGCAGCCGATGCCGTCGGGGTCGCCCGTGAACCGGCGTGAGGATCTGTCGCATTCGCTGGTCCCGTGCGAGGCGCAAATGCTGGCGCGTGCGCAGCGCGAATTGCTGCTGGCGCAAGCGGCGCTGCGGGAAAAGACGGATGAATTGGCGCGCGCGCAGGCTAGCCTGCGTGCCGAGAGCCGGATGGTGGAATTATTACATGGCAGCGGCGGCGCCCTGAGCGCGAAGCTGGAGTTGGGCACGCTGGCGCAGACCTTGACCGATACGGCCACGCAGTTGAGCGGCGCGCGCTTCGGCGCCTTTGTGCGCCGGATCTCGAGCCTGAGCGGCGCGCCGGCCTCGGCCTGTACGGTGAGCGGCATCGCGCGCGCCGACTTCGAGGCGCTCCTGGAAAGCGCTGCCGGCCAGCTGTTTCGGTTGCGCGTCGACGGCTCGGCCATCGTCCGCCGCGACGATCTGATGCTCGACCTGCCGGGCCAGGCCGGGTCGATTGCGCTGCGCGCCTATCTGGCCGTGCCGGTGGTCTCTGGCTCGGGCCAGGTGCTGGGCGATTTATTTTTTTGCCATGATGCGCCGGATGCGTTCAGCGCGCGCACCGAACGCATCGTTGCGGGCGTGGCGGCGCAAGCGGCGGTGGCGCTCGACAATGCCCGCCTGCACGAAGCGGCGCAGCGCGGCGCGGCCGAGCGCGAATTGCTGCTGGCCAGCGAGCGCGCGGCGCGCACCGAGGCGGAACGGATGGCGGAGTTGAAAGATGAATTCCTGGCCACCCTGTCGCATGAATTGCGCACCCCGCTCAGCGCCATCCTGGGCTGGTCGCAAGTGCTGCGCTACCGCGTGCGCAACGAGGCCGACTTGCACAAGGGCCTGGCCACGATAGAGCGCAACGCCAGGGCACAGGCGCGCCTGATCGAAGACTTGCTCGACATGAACCGCATCACCTCCGGCAAGGTGCGGCTCGACATCGAGCTGGTCGAGCCGCTCTTCTTCATCGAGGCGGCCGTCGAAACGGTCAGGCTGGCCGCCGAGGCCAAGGGGGTCGAACTGGAAATGCTGCTCGATCCCGGCACCGGCGCGGTGGCTGGCGATGCCGGTCGCCTGCAGCAAGTGGTATGGAACTTGCTGTCGAACGCCGTCAAGTTCACGCCCAAGGGCGGCAAGGTGCAAATCGTGCTGGCCGACCTGGCAAGCCATCTGTCGATCAGCGTCATCGACACTGGACTGGGCATCGCGCCGGCCTTCCTGGCCCATGTCTTCGAGCGCTTCCGGCAAGCGGACGGCTCGACCACGCGCCAGTACGGCGGCCTGGGGCTGGGTCTGGCGATCGTCAAGAGTCTGGTTGAATTACATGGCGGCAGCATGTCGGCCAGCAGCGGCGGGGTCGGCAAGGGCGCCACATTCACCGTGTTATTGCCTTTGCAGGCGGCGCATCGGCCCCGGTATGACGCGGCCCTGGCGCACGCGCCTGCAGCGGCCGATTTGAATCTGGTCGACTTGTCGGACATCGCCATCCTGTTGGTCGACGACGAACCCGACGCGCGTGAATTGATCAAGCGTGTGCTGGCCGATTGCGGCGCCGAAGTGCAAACGGCCGGCTCCGCGCAAGAAGCGCTGGCGCTGCTCGATGGCGCGCGGCCGGACGTGCTGGTCAGCGCCATCGGCATGGCCGACATGGATGGCTTTGAATTGCTCAGGCACGCCAGGGCCAAGGGTGGCGCCATGCCGGCCATTGCCCTGACCGCTTTTGCCCGCTCGGAAGACCGGGCGCGCATCCTGCGGGCCGGTTTTGCGGCCCATATTGCCAAGCCGGTCGACTTGTCGCGCCTGATCTCGGCGGTGGCCGAGGTGGTGCGCCGGGGCCAACTTTAGGCCGCCGCCGCGCCCAAGGTGAAGATTTCAAAGCCGGTTTCGGTGACGGCCAGGGTATGCTCGAACTGGGCCGAAAGGGAGCGGTCGCGCGTCACCGTGGTCCATTTGTCGGGCAAGACCTTGACCTGGTGGCCGCCGGCGTTGAGCATCGGCTCGATCGTGAAGATCATGCCCGGCTCCAGCACCACGCCGGTGCCGGCGCGACCGTAATGGAGCACCTGCGGCGCGTCGTGGAAAACCTGGCCGACGCCGTGGCCGCAAAAATCGCGTACCGAGGAAAAGCCCTGGGTTTTCGCCACCGCTTCGATGGCGGCACCGACATCGCCCAGGGTGGCGCCGGGGCGCACCATATGAATGCCGGCCATCATCGCCTCATGCGCCGTCCTGACCAGGCGCGCCGCCAGGATCGACACCGCGCCGACCTCGAAGGTGCGGCTGCTATCGCCGTGCCAACCCTCGAACTTGGGCGTGACATCGATGTTGACGATGTCGCCGGCGCGCAGAATCTTGGTCTCGGACGGCACCCCATGCGTGACCACATGGTTGACCGAGATGCAACTGGCGTGCTGGTAGCCGTGATAATCGATGGTGGCCGGGATGCTGCCAGCGGCGCGCATGAAGTCTTCGCACAGCTTGTCGAGGGCGGCGGTGGAGATGCCGGCCTTGACGTGGGGCGCGATGAAGTCGAGGGTGTCGGCGGCGACGCGCCCGACCGCGCGCATGGCGGCAAAGGCCGCCTCGTCGTGCAGGGGAATCGGCTTGCCGTGGTCGGTTTGGGTCGAGTAGCGCATTAATCTCCTTCAGTTTGGGTGCTGGCCCAAGCGCGCACGGCGTCGTGCGAGGCGCGCAAGATCGCGTCGACGCTGGCGGGAATGGGCAGATTGAGGGTCAGATAGGGTTTCACGATGGCGACCGGGGCGTCGATCAAGATAAAGCGCAGCATGGGCTCGACCTGCTCCGCACTCGCGTGTGGTTCCTGTGCCTGCAGCGCCTGCGCGCAAGCGTCGAAGCAGGCGTCGAGTTCGCCCTGTTCGGCTTCCAGTTCGGCGTAGAGCTCGGCGCCGAGCGCGCTGGCGGCGGCCGGGAAGTCCGCGCATTGCAGCAGGAATTTGGCATACACGGGTTTGCGCCGGCACCAGCTCAGCAGGGCGGCCACGCCGTCCCAACTGTCTTCGGCTTGCCACAGGTTCGCCACTTCGGCGCGAAAATCGGCTTTCACGCGCAACCATGCGCGCGCCAAAATTGCGCCGCGCGAATCGAAGCGGTGATACACCGAGCCGATCGGCGCGCCAGCCTTGACCGCGATGGCCGCCATCGATACGGCGCCGATGCCGCATTGCGCGGCGACTTCGATCGCGCTGTCGATAAAGTTATCTTGATTAAATTTTGCGAGTCTTACCATGGCAAATAGAATAGCGATTCTATTTGCGCCTGTCAAGCCAAAAAGTCTATCGCTGGGATCGTCGCGCGTAGAGTCGGGGTTTTCCAAATTCCTGTGAAAGGATGAAACACTGTGCGGTGTGGCTTGGCGAGTTCATAATACTGGCAAAATAACCACGCACGGATGCCTGAAATAGGGCTTGATTGCCTTTCAGATGGTCTTATCACTTAAATAAGGAGCCCGCTTTGACCACCGCAGAACCCGAATCCCATGGCATTTTCCACTTTGACGTGATTTCTCCCTGGGCATGCTTGATGGAGCATGCCTTGCGCCGCGATCCCTTGCCGATCACCCTTGAGCGGCGCCCGGTGCTGTTTGCCGGGCTGCTGAACGCCTTTGCTCATAAGGGGCCGGCGGAGATCGCGCGCAAGCGTCACTTCACCTACGAGCTGTGTACCTGGACCGCGCAACAGCAGGACATACCATTTTTGATGCCGGCGGTGCATCCCTTCAATCCCCTGCGCTACCTGCGCCTGATTCTTGCCTTGGGCGCCACGCCGGCAGTGGTGTCGGCCGTGTTCGATCAGCTCTATACCACCGGCTGCGACCCTGACAGCGAGCCGGCTTGGCGGGCCATGCTGGATCGCTTGAGCCTGACTGAAGCCGAGGCTGCCCTGCGCATGGAAGCGCCCGACATCAAGGCGCGCCTGCGGGAAAACACGCACCTGGCGGCGGCGGACGGCATCTTCGGCGTGCCGACGATCAGCGTCGGTCAGCGTTTGTTCTGGGGGCTGGACTCGCTGCCCATGCTCAGGGCTTATTTACGCGGCGATCCGGGGCTGGACTCGCCAGCCATGCAGGCCGTCGGCAAAGTCCGCTTTGGTGCCACCCGCTAGCCACGCAAGAAGTGGCAAAACGCACGAAGGGCGAGGGCCAGCGCGCCCTCGGCGCCGTCGCGCAAGGCTGGGCGCCGCGCCGCAATTGCCGGCAAGCGCAAGCAAGCCGGTCTTGCCATCGGCCTGAACGGCCCCCGTTTGGCTCATGCCCCAGAACCCCGGCTAGCATCACTTTCGATAAATTCGATGAATGATTGGTAAATTTTCCGTTTTTCGATGGCGTCTCGCAAGTTTAAACTGCTGTCCATTGGTAGTCGTACTTGGGAAAAGCAGTACGCCAATACAGAAAAACGGGAATCGCTATTCATTTCGAATTATTTGCATGTGAAAAAGGAAAACTTCATGCCAGTCGCAATCGCTCAACCGGGCAGCACGCTGCTCAATTCTAATAATCACGCCTTGATCATGATCGACTACCAGTCGCAGATGGCGTTCGCCACGAAGTCGATCGATATGCTTTCGCTGCGCAATAATGCGGCGCTGGTGGCGAAGGCTGCGCGGCAATTCAAGGTATCGACCATCCTGACCACGGTTGCCGAAAAGTCGTTTTCCGGTCCCATTTTCGAGGAAATCAAATCGGTGTTCCCGGCCCAGGAAGTGATCGACCGCAGCACCATGAACACCTGGGAAGACCAACGCATCGCCGAACGCGTCAACGCCATCGGCAAGGACAAAATCGTGTTGGCCGGCTTGTGGACGTCGGTGTGTATCGTTGGCCCGGCCTTGTCCGCGCTTGAGCAGGGCTTTGAAGTCTATGTCATCGCCGATGCCAGCGGCGATATCTCGGACGAGGCGCATCAACGCGCGCTCGAACGCATGATCCAGCAAGGCGCGCGACCGATGACGTCATTGCAGTATTTGCTGGAATTACAGCGCGATTGGGCGCGCGGCGATACCTATGACGACACCGTGGCGACTGCGGTCACGCATGGCGGCGGCTACGGCCTCGGCTTGATTTACGCCAAAACCATGTTCGGCGCCGCCGAAGGTCATTGATACGGCGCACCGGACTGCGCTCCGCCGCCGCGCGCGGCGCCTGCGGTTCTGCCTATGCAGCTTATCCAAACACAAACATACCAGGAAAAATCATGAGCGCGGAATTGATATTGTTGAACGGTCGCTTCCATACCGTCGATAAAGGCCAGCCGCAGGCTTCGGCCGTGGCGATCGAGAAGGGGAAATTCATCGCCGTGGGCGATGCCGAGCATGTGATGCGGCATCGCGCACCCGGCACCCAAGTAATCGATTTGAACGGGCGCACCGTCGTTCCAGGCTTGAACGATTCGCATATGCACCTGATTCGCGGCGGCCTCAACTATAACCTGGAGTTGCGCTGGGAAGGCGTGCCTTCCCTGGCCGATGCGCTGCGCATGCTCAAGCAGCAAGCTATGCGCACCCCGCATCCACAATGGGTGCGGGTGGTGGGCGGTTGGAGCGAATTCCAGTTTGCCGAAAAGCGCATGCCGACGCTCGATGAAATCAACGCGGCGGCGCCCGATACGCCGGTGTTCATCCTGCACCTGTATGACCGGGCGCTGCTCAACCGCGCCGCCTTGCGCGCGGTCGGCTATACCAAGGATACCCCCAACCCGCCGGGCGGCGAGATCGAACGCGATGCGCAGGGCAATCCGACCGGCATGCTGCTGGCCAAGCCGAACGCCATGATTTTGTATGCCACGCTGGCCAAGGGTCCGGCCTTGCCGCGTGAAGAGCAGGTCAACTCGACCCGCCAATTCATGCGCGAATTGAACCGCCTCGGCGTGACCAGCGTGATCGATGCCGGCGGCGGCTTCCAGAACTATCCCGAAGACTATGCCATCGTCGACCAACTGGCGCGCGACCAGCAACTGACTGTGCGCATCGCCTATAACCTGTTCACCCAGCGCAAGGGCCAGGAACTGGGCGACTTTCAAAAATGGACAGGCTTGGTCACGCCGGGCCAGGGCGATGACTTCTATCGCCACAACGGGGCCGGGGAAATGCTGGTGTTTTCGGCCGCCGATTTCGAAGACTTCCTCGAGCCGCGCCCCGAGTTGGCCGCCGGCATGGAAGACGAATTGGAAAAGGTGGTGCGGCACCTGGTTGCCGAGCGCTGGCCGTTCCGCCTGCATGCCACCTACGACGAATCGATCAGCCGCATGCTCGATGTGTTTGAAAAGGTGAACCGCGAGATGGCGTTTGACGGCTTGCACTGGATGTTCGACCACGCCGAAACCATCAGCCCACGCAATATCGACCGCGTGCATGCGCTGGGCGGCGGGATTGCGATTCAACACAGGATGGCCTTCCAGGGCGAGTACTTCGTCGACCGCTACGGCGCCGAGGCGGCGAAAAATACGCCGCCGATTGCCCGCATGCTCGACTCCGGCGTGCCGGTCGGCGCCGGCACCGACGCCACGCGGGTGGCCAGCTATAACCCCTGGACCGCCTTGTATTGGCTGGCATCGGGGCGCACGGTGGGCGGCATGCGGCTGTACGACGCCGCCAGCCGCCTGTCGCGCGAGACCGCGCTGGAATTGTGGACGGCGGGCAGCGCCTGGTTTTCCAGCGAGCAGGACAAGAAGGGCCGCATCAAGGAAGGGCAACTGGCCGACCTGGCCGTGCTCTCGGCCGATTTCTTCACGATTGACGAAGAGAGCATCAAGGCGCTGGAATCGGTCATGACCGTGGTCGGCGGCAAGATCGTCTTCGGCGCCGCCGAATTCGGCTCCTTCGGCCCGCCGGCCCTGCCGGTGTTGCCCGATTGGTCGCCGGTGCGCCAGGTTCCCGGGCATTACCGTCCGCTCGCGCACCAGGCACGCGCCCTGCCG
The DNA here is from genome assembly GCA_040544385.1 of Oxalobacteraceae bacterium GrIS 1.11. Taxonomy (GTDB): domain Bacteria; phylum Pseudomonadota; class Gammaproteobacteria; order Burkholderiales; family Burkholderiaceae_D; genus Janthinobacterium. The sequence goes on along the minus strand of JBEONR010000010.1, from coordinate 111,201 downwards.
CACCAGTGCGCCGGCGCCTGCGGCGTGCACGCCCATGCGCATGACGCGGCGCGCCGCTCGAGCGTTCCGGTCGCCAGCCACACGGGGTTTTGGGGTGCGCTCGGCTGCAGTTGTTTCGCTTTTTAATTGGCAAGGAATCGGAGAATCATCGTGCCTTACACCAAAATTTTGTTGGGACTGCTGCTCTCGTTTGCCGTGGGGTGGGGTTGCAAGCTGGCTGGCATCCCCGTGCCGGCCCCGCCCGTTTTCAGCGGCGCCGTGCTGGTATTCATGATGAGCAGCGGCTATTGGCTGGTGGATCGTTACCTGGCACGGCGCGTGCACGGCGCGGGCCAGGAAGGGCAGGCATGAGCGCCTTGCTTGCCGGGATTGCGCTCGGTCTCTTGATCGGCGCGGCATGCCGCTGGTTCGCGCTGCCCTCGCCGACCCCGCCGACGCCGAGCGGCGCCTTGCTGGTGGTGGCGATGACGCTCGGTTATATTGCGGCGGGACATATTTAAAGGAGAATGATACGGACGCCTCGCTCCCACCCAAGCTGCAGCGATACTGGCGCGCATAGGCGCCAGGGAATAGCGCCGGGAGGGCGTGGCCTCGCGGGTAGCCACATATTGATAAAATGCATGAATAACGGCAGCGGCGCCCAGCCACAGCCACGATCGGACTGGGACGCTCAATGTTCAAAATTAGCCTGGATGCCTTACTGATACTCGATGCCATTGACCGGCGCGGCTCGCTAACGGCGGCCGGAATCGAAATGCATCGCGTGCCATCCACCATTTCCTACACGGTATCGAAGCTGGAGCAGGATCTCGGGGTCCAGATATTCGAGCGTCGCGGTCCCAAGGTGGTGCTGACACGGGCGGGCCAGGAGTTGCTCAAGGAAGGGCGCCACCTGCTGAAGGCTGCGGAAGATTTGGAAAAGCGTGTGCGGCGGGTTGCCTCTGGCTGGGAAACCGAGCTCAATATTGGCGTCGAGTCGCTTTTTTCAGTTGCCGCGCTCGACGTCGATATCGCCGCTTTCTGCGGTGTCGCGGACGGCACGCGTTTGCGCATGTCGCGCGAGTCGCTGACTGGCGCCTGGGAGGCACTGCTCGATCGGCGGGTCGATTTAATGATAGGCGCGCCGGGGCAGGGGCCGGCCGGCGGTGGTTATGTTGCGGAAGAAATAGGCCGGCTGGCGTTTGTCTTTGTGGTGGCGCCGACGCATCCCCTGGCGCTGGTCAAGGGCAAGCTCGGCAAAGAAGCCTTGTACAGGCACAAGGCGATCAGCGTCGCCGATTCGGCGCGCAGGATGGCCCCGCGCACGGTCGGCCTGCTGTTCGGACAGGACGTCTTGGCTGTGCCCGACATGCACATCAAATACGCCCTGCAGTTGGCGGGCATAGGATTCGGCTTCCTGCCCGAGTCGTATGCGAGCCAGGCGCTGGCTGCGGGAACGCTGATCGAAAAAGAAGTGGAAGAGCCGAAACCGGACGAAGTGTTTTCCCTCGCTTGGCGCAGCGGCGAGAGTGGCGCGGCGCTGGAGTGGTGGAAAGAACGCATGCGTCAGCCCGATAGCCTGGAGCGCCTGATGCAATCAGTGCAGGCAGCCCCGCAGCTTGTTTGATCGGGGGGGGGGGAGGCGCCTCGCCGGCCGATTTGTCGTTTGTCGTGGCCTGGGCGATGCTTGGCACAAGCGCTCTCCAATTATTTTATTGAAAAAAACATAATTTCATAGCGGAAATATGTTATAATTTTACCCTTTCTTATTGCCCCTCCACATGGCAAGGCATGCACCCCGCGCCTTGTCCCTCGATGGAATCATCACAAAAAATGAACCGACAATTTTTCCGCATCTGCGTTGCAGTTCTGCTCGTCTTATGCACGAATTTTTACGCGCCCCTGGCCTTTGCCGGCGGTGAAATGAACACACCCGCTCCAGTGAAGGAAATGTATTCCGACATGGCAGGGAGCGGAAGATGGTACAGCACGGTGCAAGCCGTCTGCGATTACTATGGCGCAGAAGTGTCTCAATCAACAGTCTTCAGCATTGTCTCTTCTCCAACAGCTGCAGGATACCAGTGTTACTGGTCATGGATGGACAATCGTGATCCGCCTCCGGTCCACTCCAAACCAGGTGGTTCGCCAGTGGCAGTGTCTAAATTTTGTCCAGGTGGAGCACCGTCTGCAGGTTCTCAACAGGGAGGATATGACGCCATGGATAACGTAACGTGCTATTGCACCACGGGACGCGCATATCAGGAAGATTCGCAGCGTTGCGAGCCTTTCGCTCTGGAAGAGCCGCACGACAAACAAGCCGACGAGGGGCCGCCATTCTGTTGCTCAGATCACGTCGGGGAACCCATCAACCCGGCTACCGGCAATATGTGGCACACCGAAATCGACTACGCCTCGTCCAGCCCCGGCGGCCTGGCCGTCACCCGCACGTACAACAGCTCGCCGCATGACTGGGACGCCGGCAATTCCCAAGGTTTTGGCGCGCGCTGGTCCCAGCCTTATGGCGCGACCTTGAAGCCCGAGCTGGCAAGCGCCAATGGCAGCGGCCAATGCATGAAGCGCGTCAGTACGGGATATGTCTGGTGCACGAGCCCGCCGGCGCCACCCGTCAAGCCGATTCCTGACGCCATCTCGATTCGTCGCGGCGACGGCAAGAAATATGTATTTCAACGTAACGGCGCCGTGTGGACCAGTGACGCCAATGTCAATGACCGCGTGTCGGCGACGCTCGACAGCGGCGGCACTACCGTCGTCGGCTGGACTTATGTTTCCGCACAGGATGATAGAACCGAGCGCTTCGACGCCAACGGCGCGCTGATATCGATTACCGCGCGCGACGGCACAATGCGCCGCTTCACCTACAGCAATGGCGCGACCAACGATTCCAACGTGGGACGCGTCCCCGCCGGCGCCCCACCGTGCTCGAATGTTCAATCCGGCGCCACTCTCCCGGCGGGCCGCCTATTGTGCGTCACGGATAATTGGGGACACACGCTCCAGTACGAGTACAACGCGCTGGGCGGCATCGCCAAGATAATTGATCCTGCAGGCCAGGCAATACTGTACGAATACGACGGCCCGTCTGGCGGCTGCGTTAGCGGCACGCCCGCTTGCGCGGCCAACAAGCTGACAAAAGTCACTTATCCCGATGAAAAAAGTCGCGTCTATTACTACAACGAAAGCGCCCAGATCAATCACGGGGGCGGCTGCCTGGGAAATTTCAGTAATTTGCTGACCGGGCTGGTCGATGAAAACGGCGAGCGTCACATTTCGTGGACCTACAATTGCCAAGGCTTGGCAACCTCGTCGGAACTTGGTCATGGCGTGGAAAAGGTCGAACTGACTTACACCGACTTTCATGGTGAAATTGGTCTTGAAGGCGCTATCGGCGTCAATGTGACACATTACACCGGCCCGGCCGAAAACCCGGTGGCCACGACAAGTGCTCGACGCTACGAGTATCTTCACGGCTCGCCCAAGCTTGCCTTCATCGAGACCAACTGCCGTGAGTGTGGCCCCTTGTCTTCCATTACCTACGATGCAAACGGCAACAAAAAAACCAGCATTGACTGGAATAACAGTAACACCACCTATGTGTATGACTTGACGCGCAACCTTGAGACGAGCCGGACCGAAGCATCCGGCACGCCGCTGGCGCGCACGATCACGACAAAGTGGCACCCGAGCTATCGCCTGCCGGCGCAGATCGCCGAGCCGCTGCGCATGTCCACGCTAGCCTACGACACTTCCGGCAACCTGTTCAAGAGAACGGAACAGGCGACGCTCGACGCTAACGGTTCGCAAGGCTTGGCGGCACCCGTCGTCGGCGCCGCGCGCATCGTGACTTACACCTATAACACGGCCGGCCAGGTAAGTACCGTGACGGGGCCGCGCACGGACGTGCTTGATATGACCAAGTACGACTACGACCTGGCCAACGGCAATTTGCACACCATCACCAACGCCCTCAAGCAAGTCACCACGCTGACGAATTACGACGCAAACGGCAGGGTCGGTCATATCGTCGCGCCCAACGGCGCCACCACGGACTTGACATACTGGCCGCGCGGCTGGCTCAAGCAGCGCACGGTGAGCGCTGGCGGCATCAATGAAACCACGGATTACAGCTACGATGGCGTGGGCCAATTAAAGCTCGTCACGTTGCCCGACCATTCCACCATGAGCTTTGTCTATGACGACGCGCATCGCCTGAGCAGCGTCAGCGATAGCCTGGGAAATAAAGTCAGCTACACCCCTGACGTCGAGAAGAACCACCTGCTCGACAGCGTCACCGACCCCGTCGGCACGCTGACGCGCCAGATCACACGCGTCTATGACGCCTTGAACCTTCTCAAACAACAAACCGGCGGTGCGCAATGAAGCGGCATTTAGCAGTACGTGCCGTTGCCGGCACGCTCATTTTTACTCTCGCCTACACCCCGATCCTGGGCGCCATGACCGGCACGGTTGCCGCCGCCCAGGCGATGGCGGTGCAAAACACGACGTATAGCTACGGATACGATCCCGCCGGCAATCTGAAGACCATCACCGATCCTTTGAACAAGGTGAGCAACTTCGACTACGATGCGCTGAACCGCCTGAAGCTGCAAACGCAGCCGCCGGCCGCCGTCGGCGCGGCTAGGCCCGCCGTCGCCTACACCTACGACGGCCTCGACCAGTTATCGACCGTCACAGATCCGCGCAAGCTGGTCACGACATACACGAATGATGGCCTGGGCAACGCCAAAGCCCTGGCCAGCCCCGACACGGGTCCCGCCACCAGCACCTATGATGCGGCCGGCAACCTGCAAACCCGCACCGACGCGCGCGGCATCGTCACCACCTACAGCTACGACGCCCTGAACCGCGTGACCCGGATCGCCACGCCGGCATGGGCCGCCACGACCTTCGAATACGATGGCGGCGTCGGCGGCCCCGTCAGCGCCATCGGTCGCCTGAGCAAGATGACCGACGAGTCCGGCAACACGACGTATTCCTACGACGCCTTCGGCCGTCTGGCCGGCAAGGTCCAAACCACCATTGCCGGCCCCTACCGCAACAGCCTGGCGCTGGCCTATACCTACGCCAACGGCCGGCCCGCCAGCGTCACCTATCCGAGCGGCAACCGTATCAATTACGCTTACGACGCCGCCGGACAAGTAAATCGCGTCACGCTCAACCCGGTCAAGGCGAGCGGCAGCGGCACGGACGAGGCCACCAGCATCGATTTGCTGGTCGATATCGCCTACATGCCGTTTGGCGCCGCGCGCGCCTGGAACTGGGGCAATAGCAAGCCGGCCGCTCTCAATAGCTACGCCCGCAGCTTCGACCTGGACGGGCGCGTCAGCACTTACACGCTCGGCAATCCCTTGACGACGGGCGTCTTGCGCACGCTTCATTACGATGCTGCCAGCCGCATCCTGGGTATCACGCACACGGGCGCTGGCACGTCCCCGCGACCGGCCAGCCTGGACCAAGGCTATGGCTACGACGACTTGAACCGCCTGACCAGCTTTACGGGCGGCGGCACCACCCAGGCCTTTCAATATGACCTCAGCGGCAACCGGACCGTGGCCACCTTCGGCGCCAACAGTTACACCAACACCATCGACGCGACCAGCAATAAGCTGAACGGCACCAATGGCCCGCTGCCGGCCAAATCGAATCACTATGACAATGCCGGCAACCTGATCAATGACGGTTCCATCACGTATGTGTATTCGCAGCGCAACCGCATGTATAGCGCCACCATCGGTAGCCTGACCGTCACCCAGCAAATCAATGGCCTCGGCCAGCGCGTCTTGCGCGGCAATCGCGGCGGCCTGTTCGCGTATGATGAGCAGGGACATCTGATCGGCGAATATGATTCCACCAACGGCAAGCTGACGCGGGAAACGGTATATCTGGGCGACTTGCCGGTGGCGGTGCTGACGCAATCGGTGACGGGCACGGCGCCGGCCCAGGCGACCGCGACCAATGTATTTCACGTGTATCCCGACCACCTGGGCACGCCGCGCCTGATCACGCGCGCGACGGACAACAAGATCGTCTGGCGCTGGGACAATGGCGACGCGTTCGGCTTGACACAGCCGAATGAAAATCCAAGCGCACTGGGGACGTTCACGTACAATCTGCGGATGCCGGGGCAGTATTATGATCGGGATACCAATCTCTTTTATAATTCTTACAGGGATTATGATCCGCAGCAGGGGCGGTATGTGCAGTCCGATCCGATTGGCCTTGGTGGCGGCATCAACACCTATGCGTATGTTGGCGGGAATCCAGTTTCTTACGTTGACCCAGATGGAAAAATGGCAATTATTTTGCCTGAGATAATTATTTTCGGCGGACTCGCAACATATTGGTGGATTACCCATCAGCACCCTATTGCATCAAGTTCAAATTCTTCCGATAAAGATCTACAACAGGCAATCGAAAAAGAAGCGAATAAACGCGAATATAAGAGCTATTGTGACGGCCCGCCACCGCCAAGTGGAAATGCTTGTGATGATGCACAAAATGAACAGCGGAGCGCAGAACGGTGCAAAGCGGGACGTGATGCAAATACCAATAAGTGGTGGCAAGGATTGGATGACCAACATAGTCCGCAAATGTCGATGGATTTAGACAACCGGATAGCGAGAGCAAAAAGAGCTGTCAAAGCAAATTGTCCGGCATCATGCACAGGAAAATAGGTTCAAATGGATATTGGATATTTACTAAGCGAGATTGATGCCATTTTCTCCCCGTTTGACATACCGTCTTACGCTGAATTTGTACCTGAATTTCCTCACTACATTGAGTCTGAAGAGATTTGCACTGACATGGAGGAATTCAGGGGAAAGGAGGTGAGTGGCAAAGTGATTCGAACAATACATCGATATCTTCCAGTGTTATCAGCTAAGAGCACACGCTGGATATTGCCCCATTATTTACGTTTTTGCTTGACTGAGGAGGCGCAAAAGCACAGTCGAATGGAAGCTGCCTCGCTTATTTATGCTTTAAGTCCATATCCAGAGTTCCAGTCCGACACGAAACTACGATTGGCGCTATTGAATATGAGTCAAATCACGTGCTTAATTCATTTCTTGGAATGGTGTCTGGCTGATGAGTATTGGATTGAATCAGAGTCCGAGCGAATACGTGCCGGGATTGAATTTTTAATGTCAATCAACCCGGACTGCAAGCCGGATAATTGACCCGAATTTTTATTCTGCGCACCCGTGTGAGCGTCGATCTGAAAATGTCTGAATTCCACCGACATAAAACTGCCTTTTTCTTCGGCATTTAATGAGAAAATATAAAACTTCATTGACTTAGCCGTCGCTTCCATAAATTCTTCTATTTTAAATAAAAAAGCCACTCCCTCCGGTGCCCCGGATGCGAGTGGCTTTTTTTTAGCAGCTAAGAAAATGCGCGTTTCACTATCGTTCCACCGTGCCAGTCTGCCGCTTGGCTGCGGCCCCGTCCGATTACAACCTGGCGGCGTCGTGATTGCGCTGGATGACTTCGGCACGCCGTTCGCGGCGTTCGTCGGCTCTAGCCAGGGCGACCTGCTGGCGCGCATCGGCGCGGTGGGCGATTTGTCGTTTGTCGTGGGCAATGTCGCGTTTCTGGGCATGGATGGCATGCTGCTCTTGGTGGCGGGCTTGCTCCATTTGCTGGGCGCCGACCAGGTCGCCCTTCCTGATGGCGGCGTTTTCGCGGCGCTGGTCGAGATTGCGCTCGCCCCGTTCGACCCGCAGCGCCTGCTTGTCTTGCGCGATGTCGGCCCTGTCCCTGGCAATCACGGCATTGTCATGCCCGATGGCACGGTTGTCGGCGTGGATTTCATGGTTGCTGCCGCGTATCTGGGCGTTGTCTTGCTGCACTTGCGCGACGGGATTGCTTTGTGCGAAGGCGGAGCCGGCCAGCAAGGACAGCAAGCCGGTCAGAATCAGGGAAGTGGTTTTCATGGTGGCAATCCTTATCGAGTGGTGGGGAGTCGACTTCTAGCGTCTTGAGCATGAAACGCGTGGCGCCGTCCGGCGGACGACCGCGATGGCGTAACTTGCGTTACAAAACGTTTCAATGAAGAACATCCGGCCCGGCGCGCACGATTGAAACGCGCATGTCACGTTTCCACTGTGTAATGATGGGTAAATATTGCTGACCATACTTGGCGACAGCCCATTTCTTTGATTGCACACCATGGTTTTACCCAGTCCCGACGCCCGTTACGCGCTCTTGCAGGCGCGCCGCAATATGAAAATGGCCAGGTCGGCGCACGCCTATGTGCGTGGCAATACCGTCCAATTCTATGAATGGTTGCACAGCCAGCGCGGGCATGCCGTGCCGGAAGGGCCGGCCGTGTGGATTTGCGGCGATTGCCACATCGGCAATCTTGGGCCGCTCGGCGACGGCGATGGCAAGGTGGAGCTGGAAATACGCGACCTCGACCAGACCCTGATCGGTAATCCGGCCCATGATCTGGTGCGGCTGGCCTTGTCGCTGGCGATGGCCGCGCGCGGCTCGAACTTGCCGGGCGTGGTCACGGCGCGCATGCTCGAAGACATGATGCGCGGTTATCAAGAGGCCTTCATCGCGGCGCGCGGGCATGGCCGCATCGAGCGGCCCGACGCGGTGCGCTGGGTGATGCGCAAGGCGATCGCCCGTTCCTGGAAACAATTGGCGCGCGAGCGCCTCGTCAATTTGCGTCCCAGCATCCCGCTGGGGAAAAATTTCTGGCCCTTGTCGTGCGAAGAAAACGACGGCATTGCCGCCTTGTTTGCCGCCCCCGAGGTGCAAGGCCTGGTGACGCGGCTCAAGTCGCGCAGCGACGGCGCCCGCGTGCGCGTGCTGGACGCGGCATACTGGGTCAAGGGTTGCAGCTCGCTGGGCCTGCTGCGTTATGCGGTGCTGGTCGGCGTCGGCGACAAGGGCGACGGCGAATACTGCCTGGTCGACGTGAAGCAGGCGGTCAAGGCGGCTGCGCCGCGCTATAACCACGTCAGCATGCCGCGCGATAACGCCCAGCGCGTGGTGGCGGGGGCGCGCCATTTGTCGCCGGCGCTGGGCGAGCGCATGGTGGCGCAGCGCTTCCTCGAGCGCGGGGTGGTCTTGCGCGAATTGTTGCCGCAAGACTTGAAGCTGGAAATCGAGCAGATGAGCATGGCCGAAGCGAGCGCCGTCGCCTATTACCTGGCCTATGTGGTCGGGCGCGCGCACGCGCGCCAGATGGACGAGGCGACCCGGGAACGCTGGCGCATCGATTTGAACCTCGATCGCAGCAAGACCCTGGCCGCGCCGACCTGGTTGTGGGAAAGTGTGGTGCAATTGATTGCCGCCCACGAGGCCGGCTATCTCCACCATTGCCGGAAATATGCGCTAGAACAAAGCGCAGCCTAGCCGCCTTGGCGAGCGCCGGGCGGCGCCGCGCGTAAGTCGCGCCGGAACTGTTCCGGCGTGGTGCCGGCGTGGCGGCGGAACATGGCGATGAAGGCCGACGCAGTGCTGTAGCCGAGTGCGTGCGCAATGGTTTGCACGCTCTTGCCTTGTTCCAGCAACGCCAGCGCAGCCAGGAAGCGCTGGCGCTGGCGCCATTCGCCCAGGCTCATGCCCAGTTCGCGCAGGCAGCGGCGCGCCAGCGTGCGCTCGGTAACATGCAAGCGGCCGGCCCAGTGGGCCAGCGATTGCGTGCCGGCCAGGTCTTGCTGCAAGCTCGCGAGCAGCGCGGCCAGCATCGGGTCGTCGCTGCCGGGCAGGTAAGTGTTGCTGTGCGGCGCCAGTTGCAATTGGTCGAGCAGCACTTGCGCCAGGCGGCGCTCGGCCGGCGTGTCCGGCGTCGTCACATTGCGTCCGGCGAAATCGGCCAAGATGGCCTTGAGCACGCCATTCATTTCCAGCGCGCAGGCTTGCGCCGGCAGCGCGCCGCACAGGCTGGCGTCGATATAGGCCGAATGGTAGAGCACGCGTTCGCGAATCTGCGCCTCATGGGCGACGCCGGGCGGTATCCACACCGCGTATTGCGGCGGCGACAGGAAGCGCCGGCCGCCGACCGTCAATTCCATCACGCCACTGGCGCAGTAATTGAGCTGGCCCCAGGGGTGCGCCTTGCTGGCAAAGGTCCGTTCGGCATCGTAGGCGCCGATGCGGAAATAGATTTCATAGGGCAATTGCGCGAAGTGCGGCGGGTGGAAAGTGTCGCTATACATCATCTGTCGTGATTGCCGCATCGATTGTCCGGATCCGATTATAGCCATTCAAAGCAGGCGTGAGAAAATCGGCCGATATTACACTGCGAGGCCCTGCAATGAATCTTCGAGACCAACTCTCCCCCTATATCGCGCCCTTGATCGCGGTCTTGATCTGGGCCGCCAACACCGTGGTCAGCAAGCTGGCGGTCGGCCTCATTGACCCGGCCGCGATTTCGTTTTACCGCTGGTTGCTGGCCGGCCTGTTGCTGGCCGCCGTGTTCGGCAAGCCAGTCTGGCAAGCGCGGGCCAGGGCGCGGCCCTATCTGCCCAAGCTGTTCGTGCTGGGCATGCTGGGCATGGTGATGTACCAGTGCCTGGCCTATGTTGCCGCGCAAACCACCAGCGCCACCAATATGGGCATCCTGGCCTCGATGATGCCCTTGCTGGCGCTGGGCTTGAGCGTGCTCTGGCTGGGCGAGGCGGCCAGCGTGGGCGGCGTCCTGGGCGGCTTGCTGTCGCTGGCCGGGCTGGCCTATCTGCTCAGCCACGGCGCCCCGACCAGCCTGCTGGCCCATGGCATTGCCGTCGGTGATGGCTTGATGTTGCTGGCCTGCCTGTGCTACGCCGCCTATGGCGTGCTGTTGCGACGCTGGAAGATTGAACTCGATAATTGGCATTCGCTGCTGATACAAGTCTGGTGCGCGCTGCCGGTGCTCTTGCTGTACTACCTGCTGCGCTCGGCGCCGCCGCTGACGGCGGCCGGTTTGCCGCTGGTCTTGTTTGCCGGCATACCGGCTTCGGTGCTGGCGCCTTTCCTGTGGATGCGCGGAGTGGGCAAGCTTGGCGCCAGCCGCGCCACCACCATGATGAATCTGCTGCCCGTGTTTACGGTCGCCATCGCGCTGCTCTTTCTCGGCGAAACCCTGCACACTTATGATGTGATAGGCGGCGGCGTGACCCTGCTCGGGGTGGTACTGGCGCAATCGTTGAAGCAACCCTGGCGCCGCCGCGCGCTCCCGGCGCGCTGAAGGGGCCGGCCGCGCGGCATTTTTTTGAACGCTCCCGACTTGCCAGTCGATAACGTTGTCATCGCGGCAGGTCCGGCTCGCTGCAGCGTTAATTGTTTCGATCTGGCAGCGGTCCGCGCTACAATGGCCGGGATAGTGGCAGCGCCCACAGGTACGCGCTGGTGAATACGTTCTTGGATACGCTCGTGGATCAGACTATTGCCGCACCGAAGGCCGATTGATGCTGACGCAGCTGGAACAGCAAAATTTGATTTTGATCATCGATGACAGCGTCGATGCGATTTACCTATTAAGCGGCATGCTCAAGGACCAGGGCACCATCTTGTTTGCCACCAGCGGCGCGGACGGCATCGAATTGGCGCGCCGCCACCGGCCGCAACTGATCTTGCTCGATATCGACATGCACTTGATGGACGGCTACGAAGTGTGCCGCCGGCTCAAGGCCGACAGCGACTTGCAAGATTGCGCGATCATCTTCGTGACGGCGCACTCGACCATGGAAAGCGAGATCGCGGCGTTCGACGCGGGCGCCGTCGATTTCATCGCCAAGCCGCTCAACATGCCCGTGGTGCGGGCCCGTGTGCGCACCCAGTTGAAGTTGCAACGGGCCAGCGCGGTCCTGTTGCAACTGGCCAACAAGGATGGCTTGACCGGCTTGTTCAACCGGCGCTATTTCGACGAACAGCTGGAACGCGAATTCTTGCGCCACCAGCGCCACGCCTTGCCGCTCAGCCTGGCATTCATCGATATCGATTGCTTCAAGTTGTATAACGATCATTATGGCCACCAGCAGGGCGACGTTTGCCTGAAAACGGTGGCCAAGACCATCGGGGCGACCACCTTGCGCTCGGCGGAAATCGCGGCCCGCTACGGCGGCGAGGAATTTGTCGTGCTATTGCCCCACACCGCGCCGGCCGACGCGGAAAAATACGGCGCCCGCCTGTGCCAGTTGATTGCCGGCTTGGCGCTGCCGCATGGCCATTCGCCCGTCAGCAACCACGTCACCATCAGCGTCGGCCTGGCCTCGATCGTGCCGGACGATGGTAATACGGCGCACACGGTGCTGGCCGAGGCCGACCGCGCGCTCTACCTGGCCAAGTCCTGCGGACGCAACCGCGCCGTCGCAGCGCCGCCGTCCTAGTGTCCGGGCTACGATGGCGGGCGCGTATCCATGGCGGGGCCAGCATGCCGCCTGAGCCGACGTCACGCTGGCTGCCCGCCCTGATCGGCTTTGCCTTGCTGTACTTCGGCGCCGCACGCCTGGGCTTGCTGCTGGCCTTTGCCGACAGCAACGCCTCGCCCGTGTGGCCGCCATCGGGCATCGCCTTTGCCGTGCTGGCGCTGTATGGCTACCGCAGGTGGCCGGGGATTTTGATTGGCGCCTTTGCCGCCAACCTGTCCACCTTTTCCGCCAACCATGTGGCCCATGGTTGGGACGCCATCCTGGTATCGCTTGCCATAGCTTGCGGCAATACCTTGGAAGCCTTGCTGGGCGCCGCCTTGCTAAAGCGTTTCGCGGGGCCGGAAAAGCAATTGACCCAGTTGCAAAACATTTATAAATTCGCCTTGACGGCGCTCTTCATGTGCGCCGTCGGCGCCGCCACCGGTAGCGCCGCGTTGGTAGGGGGCGGCATCGTGCCGCTCGCACTGCTGTGGACGGTGGCCGGTACCTGGTGGTTGGGCGACATTGCCGGCGTGCTGATCGTGACGCCGCTGCTGCTGGCATGGCTGGGCTACCGCCGGCCGCCCTGGAGCGCCCCGATGGCGCTGGAAGTGGGCGCCTCGCTGTTGCTGTTGACCTTGCTGATGTATCTGATTTTCGGCCAGCGTTTTGCCGCCGACGGCGAATTGCGTTGGGTCGCCTACCTGATCGTGCCCGGCATTGCCTGGGCCGCTTACCGGCATGGCTTGCGCGGCGCCAGCCTGGTCTGTTTCCTGGCGGCCGGCGGCGCGGTCTGGGGCAGCATGCGGGGCCTGGGACCGTTTGCCAGCGGCACGCTCAATGATTCCCTGGTGGCGATCCAAAGCTATATCGCCCTGTGCAGTTTCATCGGGCTGGTGTTATGCGCCGACATGAGCGAGCGGCACCGGCAAGAGCAGTTGTCGCGCGCCGGGCGCAGCATTGTCGGCCACTGGGCTACCTTGCTGCTATGCGTGGGCTTGACGGTGGGGGTGTGGAATCTGGTGGTCGTCAATACCGAGCGGCGCGCGCACGAACGCTTCGACTCCTTGGCCGCCAATCTCGAACAGCGCATCGGCGAGCGCATCGATACCAGCGCGCAAGGCTTGCGCAGCGCCCAGGGTTTGTTCATGGTAACGGGCGGCGTCGAGCGCGAGGATTGGCGCGCTTTCGTCGCCGCCATGGCGATCGAGCGCAATTTCCCCGGCTTGAAGGCGCTCGGATATGCCGAAGCGGTTGGCGCGGACGCCAAATTAGCCTTCGAGCAAGGTATGCGCGCGCATGGCCGCCCTGATTTCCGGATCTGGCCGCCCGGCGAGCGCGAGCAATACGGCGCGCTCGTGTTGACTGAGCCATTGAATAATGTCAGCCCGAAAGTGTTCGGCTACGATATGTGGTCGGACCCGGTGCGGCGCGAGGCCATGGCGCGCGCCCGCGACAGCGGCGAGGCGGCGCTGTCGGGCCGGGTGACGTTGATGGGAAAGGCGGGCGGCGCGCCCGCTTCGGCCGCCTTCCTGATGTATCTGCCGGTCTACCGGCGCGGCGCGGCGCCGACAGACGTGGATGCGCGCCGGCGGGCGCTGCGGGGCTATGTGTATAGCGCCTTCCGGGTCGGCGAATTAATGCGCGGCATCCTGGAACAATCGGGCGTCGCCGTCGATCTGGAAATTTTCGACGGCGCCAGCAACGCGCCGCAAGCGCTGATGTTTTCCAATCTGCGGCGCTCCAGCGGCGAGCGGCAAAGCTATCCGAATCCCTTCGTGCGGCAAAAGATATTGATGCTGGAAGATCATGCATGGACTGTGCGCATGACTTCGCTCGCTTCCTTCGAGGAGGGCATAGACCGCCAGAAATCGCAGATCGTGCTGATTGCCGGGACCATCATCAGCCTGCTGTTTTTCGGCGTGGTGCGGGCCTTGGCGGCGCGTCAGGAATATGCGGTGGCGCTGGCGCGCGAGATGACGGCGGCGCTCAGCGAGTCGGAAAGGAAATTCGAATCGATGGTCGAGGCGGCCAGCGAATTTTCCATCATCGCCACCGACCTGGCAGGCATGATCCGGGTCTTCAGCAGCGGCGCGCAGCGCATGCTCGGCTATGCGGCCGGCGAGATGGTGGGCGCGCAAACGGTGGCCCTGATACACCTGCCCGACGAAGTGGCGGGCCGGGCCGCCGAGTTGAGCGCGCAACTGGGGCGCGCGGTCAGCGGTTTCGAGGTATTCACCGCGCAAGCCCGCCTGGGCCGCGCGGAGACGCGGGAATGGACGTATGTGCGCAAGGATGGCACGCACTTGCCGGTCAATCTGGTGGTGACCGCGATCGTCGACGCGGACGGCGCCATCCACGGCTTTCTCGGCGTGGCCAACGATATCACCGGGCAAAAGCAATTGCAATTGTCGATGCTGGGCGCCAAGGAGCAAGCCGAGGCGGCCAGCCGCGCCAAGAGCGAATTCGTGGCCAATATGAGCCACGAGATCCGCACCCCGATGAACGCGGTGCTGGGCATGACCAATTTGCTGGGCAATACGGCGCTGTCGAACGAGCAGCGCAAATACCTGGACATGATACGCGGCTCGGGCCAGTCCCTGATGAGCATCTTGAACGATATCCTCGACTTTTCCAAGATTGAGGCGGGGCGCATGGAACTGGCGCCGGCGCCGTTCAGCCTGAGCGAGGTGCTCGACGCGCTGGCCACCATCATGACGGTCAATGCCGGCGAGAAAGAGCTGGAATTGGCGATCGGCGTCGAGCCGGGAGTGCCGGAGCGGCTGGTGGGCGACGCGCTGCGGCTGCAGCAAGTATTGATCAACCTGGTCGGCAACGCCATCAAGTTCACCGAACGGGGCGAAGTGTCGCTGCTGGTCGAGCAAGTGCGGCGCGACGGCGCGCGCGTGCTGCTGCGCTTTTGCGTGCGCGACACGGGCATCGGCATGGACGACGCGCAGCGGGCCGGCTTGTTTTCAGCCTTCTCGCAAGCGGACGCGTCGATGACGCGGCGCTTTGGCGGCACCGGCCTGGGGCTGGCGATTTGCCGCCGCCTGGTCGAGTTGATGGGCGGCGCCATCGAGGTCAAGAGCACGCTCGGCCTGGGCAGTCAATTTTGCGTCAGCCTGCCGCTGACGGCGCTCGATGCCGATGCCGATGCCGATGCCGCAGCAGCCGGACTTGCGCTGCGCCTGCTGGTGATCGACGATCACCCGACCAGCCGCGACTTCCTGTGCCAGACCATCCGCGCGCGCGGCTGGCAAGCCGACAGCGCGGCGTCCGGGCCGCAGGCGCTGGCCCTGCAGGCGGGCGGCGCGCAGTACGATGCCGTGCTGGCCGACTGGCAGATGCCCGGCATGGATGGCCTGGCAACTATGCAGGCGCTGCGCGTCGCGCTGCCCGGCATGCCGGTGCTGATCATGGTCAGCGCCTTCGGACGCGGCAAATTGATGCAGGCGGGCGCGGTCGACCAGGCCGACGCCATCTTGCTCAAGCCGGTCACCGGCTCCAGCCTGTCCGACTCCGTGCGCCAGGCGCTGGCGGCACGGGCCGGCGGCGCGCTATTTGCGTCGGGCGCCGCTGCGTCGGGCGTTGCTACGTCGGGCGCCGCCGCGTCGCCGCGCCGCATCGACGGCGCCCGCCTGCTGCTGGTGGAAGACAATCGGCTGAACCAGGTGGTGGCGCGCGGCATGCTTGAACATGCCGGCGCCACGGTCGAGGTGGTCGACGACGGCGCCAAGGCGGTGGCCTTGCTACGCGGCGCGGCCTGGCGCTATGACCTGGTGTTGATGGATGTGCAAATGCCCTTGATGGACGGGTATGCCGCGACCCGCCTGATTCGCGGCGAACTCGGTTTGCGCCTGCCGGTGCTGGCGATGACGGCCGGCGTGCTGTCCTCCGAGCGCGAGCAATGCCTGGCCGCCGGCATGAATGACTTCATCGCCAAGCCGGTCGACGTCGAGCTGATGCTGGCGGCGATCGCGCGCCATTTGCCGCTCGGCAGCGCCGCCGCGCTGGAGCCGGCCGGCGGCGTGTTCGACGCCGGCCATATGTTTGAATACAGCCGCGACGACGCGGCCTTGCGCGCCACGCTGATCGGTCTGATCGGTGCCATGAGCGCGCGTGCCCCGGACGAGATGGGCGCGGCGCGCGCGGCCTGGAGCGAGGGCCGGCTCGGCGACGCCGCGCGCCTGCTCCATACCATGCGCGGTTCGATCGGCAGCTTGGGCGCGCAGCGCTTCGCGGCGGCCGCGCTGGCGCTGGAAACGGCCTTGCGGGTCGAACCGGGGGCGCCGGCCGGCGCGCTGTTCGCGCTAGCCGAAGGGGAATTGCTGGCCACGCTGGCGGCCGCGCGCGCCTGGTTGGCGCGCCAGGGCGAGACGGCGCCGGCCGCGCCCGGCGACGCCACACTGGACCAGGCCGCACTGGAGCGCTGGAAGGCTTTGCTGGGCAGTCAGGACTTGGCCGCGTGCGAGGCCTACGCAGCGCTGCGGCCGGCGTTGCAAGCCTGGCTGGCGCCATCCGATGGCGCCGCGCTCGACGGCGCCATGGAGCGGCTCGACTTCAAGCAAGCGCTGGCGCTGCTGGCGCGCGCCGTCGACGCCAAGGCCAAATCGGGCGCGCCACTCTGAGGCACCCTTCTCGCTTGCATGATGTCAGACTTGAAAGCTTGTCGGATACTAGCTATATTGGCGGCTCCATCCTTCATCCGAGAGCGGCCCCATGACAGAACACACGGAATTCGATAGCTTGCTGCAAGAGCTGGAAGCCTATGGCATGGCCAATGACGACAGCCATGCCGAGCGCGGCCAGAGAATGCTCAATATCACGCGCGACACCGGCCAGTTGTTGGCGGTGCTGGTGCAGGCGCGCGGCGCCCGCCGCATCCTGGAAATCGGCACCTCGAACGGTTATTCGACGCTGTGGCTGGCGCGCGCCACCGCCAGCCTGGGCGGGCGCGTCACCACGGTCGAATTTTCGCCCTTCAAGTATGAGCTGGCGCTGGCCAATTTCAAGCGCGCCGGCGTGGCGGGCACTATCGAGCCCATGCTGGCGGACGCCGGACGGGTCTTGGCCGATAGCCCGGCGGCGGCCTACGATTATGTGTTTCTCGATTCGGACCGCGAGCAATACGGAGCATGGTGGCCGCAGATCGCACGCACGCTGGCGCCGGGCGGCGTGCTGGTGGTCGACAATGCCACCTCGCATTACGGCGACATGGCGACCTTCCTCGAGGCAATCGCGGCCGATCCCGGCTACACCAGTTGCCTGGTTCCGGTCGGCAAGGGCGAATTCATTGCCGTCAAGGGGGCTTAAAGCGCCAGCGACGCTTCGAGCAGCCGCAGCAGGGACTCGATGCCCTGCGCGTCGACCTGGTCGAAACGTCCAGTCAAGGGGCTGTCCAGGTCGAACACGCCGATGATACGGCCATCGGCAAACAGGGGCGCCACCAGTTCCGCGCGCGAATTGACGTCGCACGCTATATGCCCGGGAAATTCATGCACATCGTCGACCACGCTGGTGCGGCCGTTGACGACGGTGCTGCCGCACACGCCACGGCCTTTCTTGATGCGGATGCAGGCGGGCTTGCCCTGGAAGGGGCCGAGCACCAATTCCTCGCCCTTGAGGAAGTAAAAGCCAGCCCAGTTCAAGCCCGGCATGGTATTGAATACCAGCGCGCTGAAGTTGGCGGTGTTGGCGATGACATCGCTTTCGCCAGCCAGCAAGCCTTGCAATTGGGAGCGCAAATCCCCGTACATGGTCATTTTTTCCGCCGCGCTGCCGGTGCCGTAAATGCTATCGCTAATGGTGAAAGTCATGGTGGTTTCTCAATCAAGTAGGGCTGCCATGGTAGCCGCGCCGGCGCGTACAATCAAGCGGCTTTCAAACCGCGCTTTCAAGCCACACCTCCCAGCGTGTCGCGCGCCGCTTGCAGCAAGGTGGGCGCGCCCGGATGGTCGCCGGCGGCCACGATCAAGCCGATGCCGAGCGCCAGTTCGGCGCCTTCGGCCAGGCGCCGGTACGACACGCCGGCCAGTTGCAGCGCCTTCAATGATTCGGCCAGTAGGGCGACGCCCTTGCCGGCGGCGATGTCGCTGAGCAGCACATGGTGTTCCAGTGGCTCGCGCAAGAAGACGGGCGCGAAGTCATGGCGCTGGAAGACGGCGTGGCAATGGTCAAAAAAGGCCGGTTGGCGGGCCCGCTCGAACCAGTACACCGGCTCGCCGTTCAAGTCCGCCAGCGCCAGGCTGCGGCGGCGCGCCAGCCGATGCGCGCTGGGCAGCGCCACCATGAAGGGCTGGCTGGCCAGCGCGTGCACCGGCAAGTCGAAGGTCTTGGTGGGCAGGGCGATCAGGGCCGCGTCCAGGCGCCCGCCGCGCACCGCCGCCACCAGTCGCGGCGACGGCTCGAAAACCAGCTCGAGTTGCACCCCGGCCGTTGCCAGCGCGCGCGTCAGCGCGGCAGTGAACGCGCGGAACATGCCCGCTTCGACCGAGCTGGTCAGCCCTAAGCGCAAGATGGCCGGCGCCGGGTCGCGCGCCAGCGACTGTTCGGCCTGTGCCAGCAAGGCCAGGATGTGGCGCGCCTGCGGTAGCAATTGCAGCGCCGCCGCCGTCAGCGCGACGCCCTGGGTGTCGCGCTCGAACAGGCGCACGCCAAGGCGTTGTTCGAGCGCCTTGATGGCACGCGACAGCGGCGGTTGCGTCATGTGCAATTGTTCCGCCGCCTGGCGGAAGTTCAGGCACAGCGCCACCGCGACAAACATTTCCAACGCATGGGTATCGAGTTTTCTCATACCGTATAGGTATCACGTATTTGCCCATTCCACAAGGCCGGTCCCCTCCCTACACTGGCATCCGGTTCATCTTTCAAGGAGCAGGGCATGCAACAACGTCAATTGGGAAATAGCGGACTGAGCGTCGCGGCGCTCGGTCTGGGCTGCATGGGCATGTCGGAATTTTATGGCGCCACCGACGAAGCGCAATCGCTGGCAACGCTGGGCGCGGCCATGGACGCCGGCGTCACGCTATTCGATACGGCCGACGCCTACGGCTTCGGCCACAACGAGCAATTGCTGGGGCGTTTCCTGGCTGGGCGCGGCGGGCGGGCGCTGGTGGCGAGCAAGGTCGGACTGGTACGCGCGCCCGGCAGTTACGCGCGGCGCATCGACAATACGCCGGCATATATACGCCGCGCCTGCGAAGCGTCGCTGGCGCGACTGGGCGTCGAGACCATCGACTTGCTGTATCTGCACAGACTGAACCTGGAGACGCCGCTGGAAGAGTCGCTGGGCGCCGTCGCGCAATTGGTGCAGGAAGGCAAGGTCAGGGCGCTCGGCCTGTGCGAAGTGTCGGCGCCGACGCTGCGCCGGGCCGCCGCGATCCATCCGGTCGCGGCCGTGCAAAGCGAATATTCGCTGTGGACCCGCGATCCGGAACTGGGCGTGCTGCAGGCTTGCCGCGAGGTGGGTGCCGCGCTGGTGCCCTATAGTCCGCTGGGCCGGGGTTTCCTGACGGGATCGATCACGCAAGTGAACCCGCAAGATGGCAGCGATTGCCGCAGCTTCAATCCGCGTTTCGCGGGCGACAATCTGGCGCGCAATCTGGCCATTGTCGACACCGTCAAGGCGATCGCGCTGGAAAAGGAATGCACCCCGGCCCAACTGGCGCTGGCCTGGTTGCTGGCGCAAGGTCCGGACATCATTCCCATTCCCGGCACCAAGCGCATCGCCTATCTGCTGGAAAACCTGGGCGCGGCGCGCGTGCGCTTGAGCCAGGCCGACGTCGCCCGTATCGGCCAGGCCTTGCCGATGGGAATGGCGGTCGGCGCGCGCTATAGCGAAGAGGGCATGAAGGGCTTGGATGTGTGAGTCTGTGAGTCAGTGATATGGCAGGCCGGGTCAGTCGCCAAAAGCTGGTAGCATCAAGGCAGGATGACACGCGCGCAGGATATCCTGGCGCGCCCAACACCATCAGGGGAGTCGCCATGTCGGATACTGACAGCGCTGAAGATGCCAGACTGGCGCGCGTGCGCCTGGTCGCGATTGGTGCGTCGGCCGGCGGGGTCGAGGCGCTGGGACAGTTATTGCGCGCCTTGCCGGCCGATTGCCCGGTGGCGCTGGCGGTGGTGTTGCACATCCACCCAGACGGGCGCAGCCGCTTGCCGGCGCTGTTTGGCGGGCGCTGCCTGTTGCCGGTCAAGGAAGTCGAAGACAAGGAAACGGTGCGGGCGGGGACCGTGTATTTTGCTGCGGCTGATTACCACATGCAACTTGAAATGGATGGTACCTTTTCCCTGTCGCAAGACGAGCCGGTGCATTACTCGCGCCCGGCTATCGATGTCATGCTGGAAACGGCGGCGCTGGCTTACCGCGACGAAATGCTGGCCATCGTGCTGACGGGCGCGAATGCTGATGGCGCGGCCGGCCTGGCGCAGGTGCGCAAGCTGGGCGGGCTGGCCTGGGTCCAGGACCCGGCCCAGGCGGCCGTGCCCGCGATGCCGGCCGCCGCGCTCAAACTGGCCGGCGCCGACCAGGTGCTGAGCCTGGAACAAATCGCGCAAGGCTTGGCCGGCCTGGGCGGGCGCCGGCCTGGCCCGCCGCCATAGACGCACCCGGCATGGGGCGCCGAACTTTGGCCGCCAGGGGCTGTCAAAATGAAGGTCGACGGCCGCTCGCCGCCGCGCAGTCAAGCAAGGCCCGTGGCGATGAACATTCTGGTGGTGGAAGACAACCTCGATTTGCAACTGACCGTGTGCGAACTGATCGGCATGCTGGGTCATGCCGCCAGCGGCGCCGTCGACGCCGAACAGGCGTGGGAATTGATGCGCGCGCGGCACGTCGATATCTTGCTCACCGACGTCAACCTGCCCGGCATGTCCGGCATCGCGCTGGCCAGGATGGCGCGACGCGTCCAGCCCGCGATCCGCATCATTTTTTCCACCGGTTATGACATGCACATGCTGGAGCGCCTGGATTTTTCGGTCAATATCTTGCCCAAGCCGTATGATATGCCGGCACTGCAAGCGGCGCTGGAACCTCGCGCCTGACTCTTCCCAAACCGAAAGGCAATCATGACGGCTGAAATGACGATCTTGGCTTACACCCTGGTGCTGGCGCTGCTGCAAATTTTCTTGCCGGCTTACTTTCGCAACAAGGAAACGGGCACGCGCTACAATATGAGCGCGCGCGATGGCGGCGGGCCGCCGACCGGCAAAGTCACGGCCCGCCTGCAACGGGCACAAGCCAATCTATTCGAAACCTTGCCACTGTTCATGGGCGCCGTGCTGATGGTGCATGTGACGGCGCGCGAAGGCACGCTGAGCCTGTGGGGCGCGGCCCTGTACCTGGCCGCGCGCGTGCTGTATCTGCCGCTGTACGCGTGTGGCATACCGGTGTTGCGCACCCTGGTTTGGCTCGCTTCCGTGGCCGGCTTGCTGATGTTGTTTTGGGTGCTACTGGCGCCGGCGTGAAACGGGCCCGCCCTTGCGTGCGTCTTGGTCTCCTACGGTTCTTGTAGGCTCCGTCCTATGGCGCGCTGGCGCCGCTGACGCTACTGTGGGAATAGTCGCGCACGGCAGCGCGGCAAGCCGACACGGCGAAACCGACGGAGAAAACAGAGCATGGTGACCAGACCAGAAGCAGGCGACACGACGCGCGCCGCGAAGCGGGGCGCTGCGGTGCGCGCCCGGCAAATCGATCAATTGCTGCGTACCGTGTTTGGCGTGGAACGCCTGCGCGACGGCCAGCAGCAAGTCATCGACAGCGTGCTGGAGGGCCGCGACACCCTGGCGCTCATGCCTGGCGGCGGCAGCAATTCGCTGTGCTATCAAATTCCCGCCTCGATCTTGCCGGGCGCGACCATCGTGGTGTCGCCGCTGCAGGCGCAGTCGGAGCAGCTCGGCAACGCAGCCTGGCCCAACGGGCAAGAGCATGCGGCGCCAGCCGGTATCCCGCATCGATTCAGCGACATCGTATTTTGCACGCCGGAACGGCTGAGTTCGCCGGACTTCCTCGCGCTGCTGGCGCACACGCCGGTCGGCCTGCTGGTGATCGACGACGCCCACTGCATTTCCCGCCGGGGCGATGATTTCCGCCCCGCTTACCGGGAACTGGGCGCCGCCATTGATGCGCTGGGACGGCCGACCATCCTGGCCTTGACGGCCACGAGCACCGAAGAAGTGCTGGTAGATATCGGCCAGCAACTGGGGGCGCCGCGCATGCGGGTCGTCAATACCAGCATCTATCGGCCCAATCTGCGCTACCGCGTGGTGCAAGCGAGCAACAAGGTCGAGCAATACGCTGCGGCCTTGCTGCTGGTGCGCGACAGCAAGGGCAGCGGCATCGTGTATACGGCGACAGTCAAGGCGGCCGAGCAATTGTACCGGCAATTGCGGGCCGCCGGCGAGAGTGTCGCTTGCTACCATGGCAAGCTGGCGGCGCATGTGCGCCAGGAAAACCAGGACTTGTTCATGACCGGCCAGCGCCGCGTCATGGTGGCCACCAATGCCTTCGCGATGGGGCCTGGCGACACGCGCTTCCTGATCCATTTGCACATGCCGGCCAACCTGGAGACGTATTGCCAGGAATCAGGCCGGGCCGGAGGCGACGGTTTGCCCGCTGAATGCACCTTGCTGTGTTTTCCGGACGATAAGCGGCTGCAACCGTGTTTTTTGGCGGAAAATTATCCCGTGGCCGAAGAGTTGCGCGCCGTGTTTGCGGCGGCCGGCGAATTGTCGCGCGGGCGGGTGTCGTTCAGTTTTGCCGAAATCAAGGATGGCTTGCCGGGCATCGCCGAGGGCAAGCTGAAAATTTGCCTGGCATTGCTCAAGGATGGGCGTTTGCTGCGGCAAAACCGCAAGCTTGCTTACCAGGTCAGGGCGGGCGCGCCATCGGCAGCCACCTTCGGCTTGCTGGCGCAAGTGTATAGGCAACAGCAAGAGCGCGAGCGCGTCGCGCTGGAACATATGCTGGTTTATGCGCAAAGCGGGCGCTGCCGGTGGAAGTACTTGCTTGACTATTTTGGCGATCAAGCCGACTTCCAGCGTTGCCGCCATTGCGATAATTGCCTTTCGGCGCAGCGCGCGATGGCAGCCTCCGAGGCGGCGCCGCCGCGATCGCCGTCGATCACCGTCGGCAACCGGGTCAAGGCGTCAAGCCTCGACATGATTACTAAGTTACTCACAATTGCGTTTCCTGAGATTGGCGCCAGGACGGCGGAGACGCCCGCCTTGAATCGCGCTGGGGAAATGGCCTGCCATCTCGACGGCCCTTGACGGCGGATACCTACGCTCAAAAAAGCCGTTCAAAAAAGCCACCGCATGACAGTGTGTTCCTACAAACGCGCGTGTTTTTCTCCTATTCTGCTGCCGTTTTTTGCGCACTACCATGACGACTTGCCTCCCCGTTTGCGGCGAGTTGAGATTTCTTCACTGCAATAGATCAAGCTAATTGGCGGGGAATGTCAAACCGTGACAAATGGAGATAATCATGGCCACATCAAGCAGCGATAATAAACAGGGTAGCAAACAGGGCAGTAGTCAAGGCCGCGACAGCAAGCAAAGCGATACCAGCAAACGCGGTTTCGCGTCGATGGACCCCGCGCAGCAGCGGGAAATCGCCAGCGAAGGAGGGCGCGCCGCGCATGAGAAAGGCACCGCTCATGAGTTCACTTCGGAAGAGGCGCGTCGGGCCGGCAGCCAAAGCCATAAGAACGACGGCAACCGTCAAAGCGCGACCAGCGGCAGCGGCGCGCAAGACAAAGCCGGTTCAAGCCAGGAAACCGCCACTCGTCAAAAGGGCGGCGGCTCGGGTACACGCGCTTAAGCGGGGCGCGTGATTCTGCCTTGCTGGGCCTGGCTATGCTGACTTGCTCGCAAACGCTGATGGGGGCGGGGAAGTGCGCTTTCTCGTCCACATGGGTGGATCATGCCGACCATGGCAACTGTCATTGCCTGTTACCGTAGTTCTTCATCAGCACTGCAATGTATGGTTTAATACGAGGCGGTATCAGTCACCGTTTTCGTATCGAGCCTATCGAGACTATCAAGGAGATTGTCATGAACTCGTCTAATCAAGGTAACAGCCAAGGTAATATTCAAGATGGCAGCACGTCTTCGGGCGCGATGCAAAGCGACCAAAGCCGGCAAAATTTCGTACTGGTCGATGCGGAGCCCGTAGTCGATGGCATCGACGATGGCTATATTTTAGGCGAGGTGCGACGGGTCGACCGGGTGCGCAGCCGCCGCAACGCCGAGACTGGACAGCACGACGCCGACGCCTGACGATTCCCCCCGGCGGGGGCCACGCCTCCGCCCGCACCTTCCACCGTTTTCGCCCTCGGCGACGCAAACCGGCATGCCAGCGCCGGACATTGTGCTTGCACCAGTCCACCCAAGAACTCCCATCGCGTCCGTTGCCTCGTCGCGCGCGCTGTCCAGTGAAGCGTCGTTCGACAGGCAAGCATTGACTTTATGAATGATAATCATTATCATTTGTTATCCGCCTCCAGCCCGCTTCCCGTATCGTTCAGCCAGCCGCGCGTGACGCGGAAAAATTTTCCACAGCAGGGATGCGCATGACCGAAACCGATTTCCCCAAGCCGGGCCGCAAGGCGGGCCGCGCCGTCTGGCTCAAGAATCTGCACCAGTGGCATTGGATCAGCTCGGCTTTATGCCTGCTCGGCATGCTGCTCTTCAGCGCCACCGGCATCACGCTCAACCATTCCGCGCAGATAGAGGCCAAGCCCACAGTCACGCGCCAGAAGGCGCTCTTGCCGGCGCCCCTGCAAGGCCAGTTGCGCCGCTTTGGCGCCAGCCATGATGGCGCCAAGGCGCCGCTGCCGGCCGCCGCCGGGCGCTGGATGCAGCAAACCTGGGCGCTCGACGCGGACGGACGGGAGGCCGAATGGTCGCGCGACGAAGTCTATCTGCCCTTGCCGAAGGCGGGCGGCGACGCCTGGGTGCGGATCGGCCTGGAAGATGGCGCGGCCGAATACGAGTTGACCGAGCGCGGAGCGATTTCCTGGCTCAATGATGTGCACAAGGGCCGCAACACGGGGCCGGCCTGGAGCTGGTTCATCGATATTTTCGCCGGCGCTTGTCTGGTGTTTTGCCTGACCGGCTTGCTGATCTTGAAGTTCCACGCGGCCAACCGTCCCTTCACCTGGCCGATGGTGGGCTTGGGGATCGTGATACCGTGCGCGATCGCGCTTTTATTCATCCATTAATTTGACAGGCACAGCATGAAATTACGCTATTCCATCGCGCTCGGCGTCCCCCTGCTGAGCGCTTCAGCGCTGGCGGCCGACCTGGCCCTCACGCTTGAAATCCCGCAATTGAACGTGGCCGAATATCACCGTCCCTATGTCGCGCTATGGCTGGAAACGACGGACCAGAAAGTGCTGGGCAATCTGGCGCTCTGGTATGACGTCAAGAAAAAGGATAATGGCGGCGCCAAATACTTGAAGGATATGCGCCAGTGGTGGCGCAAGAGCGGGCGCGACAGCGCGACGCCGCTCGATGGCATCAGCGGCGCCACCCGTGCACCGGGCGAATACAAGGTGAACTTGCCGGGCGCCAAAGCCTTGCTCGATACATTGCCGGCCGGTCAATATGAATTGGTGGTGGAAGCGGCGCGCGAAGCGGGCGGACGCGAGTTGCTGCGGCTGCCCTTCCAGTGGCCGCCCAAGGCCGCCCTGTCGATTCCCGCCAAGGGCAGGGAAGAGCTGGGCGCGCTGGCCCTGCAATTGAAACCATGAGGATGACCATGCTGAACACATTCAAGCGCAGCTTGTTGGCGTTGGCGTTATGCGTGCCAGCCTTGCAGGCGCAAGCCCACCGTCCATGGATGGTGCCGTCAAGTTCGATGGTCGAGGCCAAGGATGCCTGGGTGACGGTCGATGCCGCCATCTCGGAAGGCTTGTTCGATATCGATCACCAGCCCTTGAAGCTCGATGCGCTGGAAATCACCGGCCCGGATGGCGCCCGCGTGGCGCCCGAGAATGTCGTCACGGGCCGCCTGCGCAGCGTGTTCGACGTCAAGCTGGCCAAGCCGGGTACGTACAAGGCAGCGATCGTGACGCAAAGCGTGCTGGCCAGTTATCGCCAAGGTGGCGAAATGAAACGCTGGCGCGGCAGCGAGGATGCGCTGGCCAAGGACATCCCAGCCGATGCGCAAGAACTCACGGTGAGCCGTCAGTACAGCCGCCTGGAAACGTTTTTCAGCGCCCAGCATACCAGCGAGGCCGTCTTCAAGCCGGCCGGGGTGGGCCTGGAATTGTTGCCGCTGACGCATCCGAACGATTTGCGGGCCGGCGAAAAAGCCTCCTGGCGCTTCCTGCTCGATGGCAAACCGGCCGCCAACCTGGGCTTCAGCCTGGTGCAAGGCGGGGTGCGCTATCGGGGCGTACTGGGTGAAATCCGCCTGAACACGGACGCCAGGGGCGAGGTTACGTTTGCCATACCGGCGGCCGGCATGTATTTCCTCAGCAGCAGTTGGCCGGCCGTCGCGCCGGGCCAGCCGCCGGCGCCGCGCCGCCTGAGCTATGCGGCAACGGTGGAAGTGTTACCTCAATAGATGCGCCGGGTTCTCTTGCCTCACCATTTTTCCGACCACGCGCTGCCGCTGGAACGGACCATCCGCGCCTTTGGCGGCCACAGCATGGGCACCAGTTGGAGCGTGCAATTGCTGGCGGACGGCGAGCGGGCCTCGCTGCAGCGGGATTTGCAACGCCAGCTCGATGAAGTGGTGGCGCAAATGAGCCACTGGGAAGACGATTCCTGCCTGGCCCGTTATAACCGTGCCGCACCCGGCAGTTGGCATGACTTGCCGGCTGAATTTTTCCAGGTGCTGGCATGCGCGCTGGACGTCGCGCGCGCCAGCGGTGGCGCCTACGACCCCGGCGCCGGCGCCCTCGTCAATCGCTGGGGCTTCGGCCCGCTGCGACGCCACGACCAGCCGGGCTTCGTCGCGCCCACGGCCGACGAGGTCGCCGCCCTGCTGGCGCAGGGTCGCGTCGCCATCGACCCGCTCGGGCGGCGCGCCTTCCAGCCGGGCGGCGTGCTGCTCGACTTGTCGGCTGTGGCCAAGGGCTATGGCGTCGACCGCCTGGCTGAGTATCTGGAAGGGCAGGCGATACACCATTATCTGGTGGAAGTGGGCGGCGAATTGCGTGGCGCCGGCACCAAGCCCGACGGCCAGCCGTGGTGGGTGGCGCTGGAACAAATCGGCGCCAGCGGCCGGACCGGGCAAATGGTGCTGGCGCTGCACGGCCTGGCGGTGGCCACCTCGGGCGACTACCGGCGCTTTTTCGAGCGGGACGGGCAACGCTTTTCCCACACGCTAGACCCGCGCAGCGGCGCGCCCATCGCCAATGGACTGGCTTCGGTGACGGTGGTGCATGGCGCATGCATGGCGGCCGACGCCTGGTCCACGGCGCTGACCGTGCTCGGCCCGGAAGCGGGGCTGGCGCTGGCCGAGCGCCTGGGCTTGTGCGCGCGCTTCCTGGTGCGCACCGACACGGGCTTGCGCGAATACTTGAGCAGCCCCATGCGGGCCATGCTGGAACCATGAGCGTCAGCACCGATCCGGTCCGGCTGGCGCTGCTGGCCAGCTTACTCCTGGGCTACGCGGCGCTCTGCCTGGCCCCCGTCCTGCGGCGGCGCCGCAAGCGCAGCCGGCTGGCGCTGGCGGCACCGCAAGCGCAGCCCTGGCTGGTGGCCTATGCCAGCCAGACCGGCAACGCCGAAGAATTGGCCGCCCACACGGTCCATACCTTGCATCTGGCCGGCATTGCCGTGCGGCTGTGCGCCCTGGCCGATGTGAAGGCAGTCGATTTGCTGGCCGCCGAGCGCATCTTGTTCCTGGTCAGCACCTATGGCGAGGGCGATGCGCCCGACAATGGCGCCGCCTTTGCCGGCCCTCTGATGGATCGCAACTTGCCGCTGGCGCAGTTGCATTACGCCGTGCTGGCGCTCGGCGACCGCGCTTACCGGCATTATTGCGGCTTCGGCCGCGCGCTCGACCAGTGGCTGGAGCGGCAGGGCGCGGCGCGCCTGTTCGCGCGTATCGAAGTCGACCGCGCCGACGATGGCGCCGTGCAAGAATGGCGCCGGCAATTGAGCCACCTGGCCGGCACTGCCGACGCGCCGGACTGGGGTGCGCCGGCCTTTGCCGACTGGCGTTTGCTGGAGCGGCGCCTGCTCAATGGAGGCAGCGCCGGCGCCCCGCTCTACCATCTGGAATTGCTGCCGGCGACCGGTGCGCTACCCGACTGGCAAGCGGGCGACCTGGCGCAAGTGGCCGCGCCGGCCGACCCGGCCAGGCCGCGCGAGTATTCGATCGCATCGCTGCCCGGCGATGGCCGCCTGCATTTGCTGGTGCGCCTGCATACGCGCCCGGACGGCGGCGCGGGCCTGGCGTCGGGCTGGCTGGCGGCCGGGGCCGCACTCGGCGACTTGGTCCAATTGCGGCTGCGCCCGCACCGCCGTTTTCGGCTGGAAGGCAATGCCGGGCGGCCCTTGATCCTGATCGGCAATGGCAGCGGCATCGCCGGCTTGCGCGGTCACTTGAAAAGCCGGGCCATAGCCGGGCAAGGCCGCAATTGGTTGATCTTTGGCGAGCGCAACGCCATCCCCGACTATCATTATCGGCAAGAAATCGAGGCTTGGCGCGCGGCCGGCATTTTGCCGCGCGTGGACCTGGCATTTTCCCGCGACCAGCCCGAACGCCTGTATGTGCAAGACCGGCTGCTGGGCAACGCCGATGAAATCGGCTTGTGGGTCGAGCAGGGCGCCGCGATCTATGTGTGCGGCAGCTTGAACGGCATGGCCGCAGGCGTCGACGCGGCGCTGCAACAGATACTGGGCCGGCCGGCCTTGGACGCGCTGGGCGCTGCGGGCCGCTACCGGCGCGACGTCTATTAAACGCCCGCGCCGGCTTCCTGCATGCCGCGCGCCAGGCTGGAGATGCGGGGATTGTCGATGCATACGCAGCGCTTGCCCGTGCGCGGGCAATGGCAGGCATGGGACAGTTGCCGGATGCAGTGCCGGCGCGCGGGCGCCGGCTTGCCGCCTATCGGGCCAACTGGCCCGGCCCGGCGCCGGTCTAGCAGGTTTTGCCGGGCGACAGGATGCGGCCGAGCAGTGTGCTCTTGGGTGGGGGCGCCATGGCCCGTTCGACCACGCCGGCCCACTGTTCCGACAATTGCTGGCAAGTTGCCTGCAGCACGGGTGCCAGTTCCGGCAAGTCGGCCAGCGCCTTCAAGTGGCGTTCGATGACCGAGGCCAGCTTCAGGCAGGCGCCGCTGTCGTCGCCGCGCGCAGTGTAATGCGACATCAGGTGCAGCACGGCCGACAGCATCAGCTCGGGCTGGGAAGTGCCATGTTTCCGGGTCTCATTACGGTCAATCGCCATCAAACGCTCCTGTTCAGGTGGTTTGGCTGGCGAGCGCCGGTTTGACGGCGCTTGGCTGGCTGGGCTTGTGCCGGGTTTAAGCGGTAAGGATCAGCTTATTCAATTGCGTGACGCGCAAGCGGTAGATCTTGCCCGCGTGTTCTATTTCAACTTCGCGGCGCTGTTGCAGCAAGGCTTCGCTACTGATGCGCCGGGTGGCTGGGGCGGTGGCCGGCAAGCCGGCGGTCTCGGCGCCGGGCACCGAGGTGGGTGGTGAACTAGGCATTTCTACTTTCTTTATTGAGAATGATTCGTATTTGCATTATTGTTCACGGTAGCGGAAAATGCAAGTCTTATTTCAAGGCTATGTTCGCCAGCACACCGATGCGCGGGGCCGTACGCCCTAAGCTGGGTTCACGCAGCGCCAACCAAGGGCATGGGGCCGGGACGGATAGGCGCGAGGAGAACATCATCATTCACCATCACCTATGTTTAAGCACGCGTTACGCCGTGCAATTTTTTATTTTGCCGCTGTGCGCGCTGGCGCTGGGCATATTGCAAATTTGCGGTGCACTGCCTTGAGCCGGCGTGCGGCGGGCATGGCCGCCCGGGATGGGAGCGCAAAAAAATGGCCCGGTGTCAGATTCATCTGGCCGGGCCCAAGCTGGGGTTAAATCGGTGTTGAATGAAGCAAGTCGGGCTGTGCTTAACTGGTATTAAAGCCCGACCT
Source organism: Oxalobacteraceae bacterium GrIS 1.11 (assembly GCA_040544385.1). GTDB lineage: Bacteria > Pseudomonadota > Gammaproteobacteria > Burkholderiales > Burkholderiaceae_D > Janthinobacterium. Next base: position 80,717 of record JBEONR010000010.1, on the reverse strand, counting down.
CAAAGTTCGGCGTCGGTGAAGTGCTTTGAGGCGGTTTCGGCGCGGCAACACGCATGCCAGTCGATATTAGATCGTGGCAAGCAATTGTGCGGGTGCCAGTTGCTCGGCGCCAGCCTTTTGTTTGGCGGTCGCCAGTTGCTTGGCGCGCGAGCGCGACGGCGGCAGGCGGCGCAAGGTTTTCAGCGCGTCGGGGTCCTTGATGCCAATGGTGCGCTGGTCGACGCTGATCAAGCCGATTTCATTGAAGGCTGACAAGGTGCGGCTGACTGTTTCCAGGGTCAAGCCCAGGTAACTGCCGATTTCATGGCGCGTCATGCGCAAATTAAACAGCTTGCTGGAATAACCCATCTGAGCGAAACGGTCGGCCAGCGAGACCAGGAAGCGCGCCACCCGGGCTTCCGCGCTGAGCGCGCCCAGCATGCCTATCATGGCTTGCTCGCGCACCAGTTCGCGGCTCATCACGCCATACATCACGTTTTCCAGTTCGATATGGATGCGGCCCAAGGCCGTCAGCTTCTTGAACGGCAGCAAGATCAAGTCGCAATCGGACAGCGCCACCGCTTCCGAGGAATAATGCTTGGAATGGATGCCGTCGACGCCGAGCATATCGCCCTTCATCGGGAAGCTCAGCACTTGTTCATTGCCGAACTCGTCGATCAGCACGGTTTTCAAGAAGCCCGAGTTGACGATGTAGAGCGTGTCGAAAGGCTGGCCTATGGTATGGACACGTTGGCCGGTCTTGAACTGTACATGTTGGAACAATAACTCGTCGGCCGCGATCGAACAGGCGGTCGCAATATGCAGCAAGTCGCACACTTCTTTTAAATTCGACCACAGTCGCCCCTGGCGCTGGCGCCCCGCCTCCATCGAAGAGGTCTGTACGGCCGACGGTGAAGCGGGACGGGTTTCAGACGTTTGCGTAGACAGCATGCTCATCTCCTGGTGACAGCTACATCAAAATTCAAATTTTTTTTGGATAACGGTAACGCCGACGGCAGACTGATGTGACAGCGTGCCGGCGAACGTGAACCATTCAAGCCGGTATTATTTAATCCTCGTCGGGTAGTGATATAACTATCCAGCAACTTGATCGACTGGTTTCAGTATGCCAACATGAGTACTTGATTGATATCAGCAGACGCTGAATATGAAGGTAGGAGATGGCGCGCCGCAGTAGGATTGTTCCTACAGCAAGACTATTTTAAAGGCAATATTGGATAGGCACCCGTCCTAAGCCTGGCTCAAGTCTTGAACGGCGACAGCAAACGGTGGGCAACAGCGTACTGGACCATTTCGGACAGGCTGCTCATGCCCATTTTTTGCATGATGCGGGTCTTGTGGGTGCTGACGGTCTTCACGCTCAAATGCAAGTTGTTGGCGATTTCCGTGATGGATTTGCCGGCCACCAGCAAGGAAAATACTTCAAACTCGCGGTCCGATAATTGCTTGTGCAACAGGCTTTCATTGGGCATCATGATATTGAGCACCAATTGTTCGGCCACTTCGGCGCTGATATACGGCCGCCCTGACGCCACCTTGCGGATCGCGCCGACCAGTTGGGTGCCGGCGCTTTCCTTGGTCAGGTAGCCCTGGGCGCCGGCGCGGATGGCGCGCACCGCGTATTGCTCTTCCTCGTGCATAGTGAGTATCAGGATCGCCAGCTTCGGCGCCTCGCTTTTGATCTGGCGGATCAAGTCGACGCCGCTGCGGCCTGGCATGGACAAGTCGAGCAGCAATAAATCGAAGCCGCCCTGGCGCACATGGCCGAGCACTTCAAAGCCATCGATTGCTTCGCCAACGATATCAATGTCGGGCGCGCCGTCGAGTATGCGTTTCAAACCCTCACGCATGATGGTGTGGTCGTCGGCAATGACAATTCGTATCATAGGGAAATGGTTAAATGCACGGTCGCGCTGAGCGGGCCGTGACAATGGGTTAAACGAAGAGGAGGATGTTACTCCGACATAATACTATAAATTATGTCAGTTTGCCTTTTTCTTAACGTACAGCATCAGGCCAGCGGTTCCTTGATCAGGCGATGCACCAGTACCGGCAGCTTGGAATGGGAGAGCACCTTGTTGGTGACGCTGCCCAACAATAATTGGCCCCAACCGCTGCGGCCGTGCGAACCCATGAAGATCAAGTCGCAAGCATGTTGATTGGCCACTTCGACGATTTTCAAAGCCGTGCTGTCGGAAAACGCCGTCACGCCGCTACTGTTCAAGCCGCGCCTGGCGGCCGCGTCCAGAATCGGCTGCAAGTGTTCCTCGCCGGCCTTGCGCATGGCGCTCTGGTATTCCTCGTCGCTGGGATAGCTGGGCGGAATGATTTCGATATACACGGGATATTGGTATTCCGGCGCGACATACAGGGCCAGAATATCGGCATGCATTTGCTCCGCAAAGGCGACGCCGGCGCAAGCGGTCATATTTGATACGGCGGAGCCGTCGGTTGTAATTAAAATTTTATTGTACATGGCAACTCCTGATCGGCTGGCCTCGGCTATGCGACGCCCTGGTTTCATTGTAGACGCGATTGTTGGTCTTGTCCGCTCGTCAAGACTTGATATTGCTCAATACAATGGCGGCTTTCCCGTCAAGCGGACTGGGCGTGCCGCAGCGGCTTGCCGTGGCGCCAATTCGGCGCGGCTTTTTCAAATAAGAAGGCATTTCTTGCCCGGCGCGTGTTGTGGCGCGCGATCCGATGTTAGTATTTCAAAATACAACAGCAGAATCGGTCATTTTGCCGGGCGCAGGCAGTCGCCCTCCGCTTTGCCGGTTCAAACGGGGAATTCAGTTTGAACAATCGGCTGAGGCCCTGCTACACTCGGGTAAGCGCGGTGATATTGCCGGGAATCATCTTCATAGAGACATTTCGGCAGGCCTCTGTAGCGCGCGCAGTGAGGCGACACATTTTACAAATTATGGAGAAGCACGGACTATGACCAACGCCGCCGATGATTTCGATGCACTATTCGATGAAGTGTCCGCGCAACGTAAGACCGAGCCGGAACCCGCTCCCAGTCCCGTTCCTGCCGCCCCGGCCGTTCCCGCCGAGGATGATTTCGAAGCGCTGTTCGATGCGGCGGCGGCCAGTCCGCCCGCGCCTGTGCTGGCGGCCGCGCCCGCGCCCGCGCCGGTGGTCGGCGAGGTTGCCCACGAAACCCATGACGCAGCCGAAAAACCGATGTTCGAGCGCCTCGGCGGCATCGTGCGCCTGCTGCATGATTCCTTGCGCGAACTCGGTTACGACAAGGCCTTGACGGAAGCATCCTCGCAAATCGTCGACGCCCAGGATCGCCTCGAATATGTCGCCAGCCTGACCGAGCAAGCCGCCAACAAAGTCCTCAACACCCTCGACGACGGCATGCCGGCCCAGGATGTGTTGTCGAAACACGCGAAAGACATGGATGGTCGCTGGACGGCACTATTCGCGGGCAAGCTCAGCCTCGATGAATTCAAGACCCTGGCCGGCGATTCCAAGCAATTCGCGCAAGCCGTGACCCTGGCCACGGAAGCGGAAAAGGCGCGCCTGCTGGAAATCATGATGGCGCAAGACTTCCAGGATATTACCGGCCAGTTGATCAAGAAAGTGGTCATGATCACGAAGACGGTCGAACACGAACTGGCTGAACTGTTGCGCGACAATGCGCCGCCGGCCGCGCGCGAAAAAATGGCGCACAAACCGGTGCCGCTGATGCAGGGTCCTTCGGTGCCGTCGGCCGCTTTGGATCAAGATAATGTTGATGATCTTCTTGCCGATCTGGGATTCTAATGGATGATATGCTCAAGGATTTTGTCGTCGAGGCGATGGATCTTGCGGTCAACGTTGAAGAGCATTTACTGCGTCTTGAGCGCGATCCCGAGAATAAAGAAACCTTGAACGCGGTGTTCCGTTCCTTCCATACGATCAAGGGCGGGGCCGGCTTCATGAACTTGCCGGCGCTGGTGGCCGCTTGCCACTTGACCGAGAACCTGTTTGACGCGCTGCGCACGGGCGCCGCGCCGGTGACGCCGATTGCCATCGAGGCGGCGCTGCAAGCGTCCGGTTTCGTGGCCGACCAGCTCACCGAACTGGCCAATGGCAACGCGCCGGAAAGTTTGCCGGCCATGCCAGCCGAGCTGGAATTAATCCTGACCAATGCCATCGAAGGCAAGGCGATGGCGCCCAAGGCGGCGCCCGCGCCCGCGCCAGTAGCGGCGCCCGCGCCAGTAGCGGCGCCCGCGCCTGTAGCGGCGTCCGCGTCCGCGCCGGTGGCCGCCACCACGCCATTCGTGATTGGCGACGATGGCCTGGATTGGGAAGCGATGTATATCGCGGTGGTGCCCGAAGGCAGTTATGTGGCCGCCGCACCGGTCGTCGTAGCGCCGCCCGCCACCGCTGCAGTGGTGCACGCGCCGCCGGCCAACGCGCCCGCCGCCACGCCCCCGGCCGCCGCGCCGGGCGGAAAAAACTGGGATGGGGTCGACCGCCGCGACGAGAAGCCGGAAGTGCGCACCGCCGCGCCGATCAAGGAAGACAGCATCCGGGTCGACGCCGTCAAGCTCGACGCATTGCTGGAAGTGGCCGGCGAATCGGTGCAGGCGGCCAACCAGGCCGCCGTATTGCTCGAACGCCTGTTGCAATTCAAGTTCGAGGGCCAGGCCGCGACCCTGATGGCGACCCTGGCCGAAACGCTGGAACGCGCCTCGCGCTATTCCACTGAGTTGCAGCGCGCCACGCTGGCCACGCGCATGCAGCCGGTCGGTCGCCTGTTTCAGAAATTCCCGCGCCTGGTGCGCGAGCTGGCCAAGGACTTGGGCAAGGATGTCGAGCTGACCATCGAAGGGGCCGAAACCGAGGTCGACCGGGTGGTGGTCGATAGCCTGTACGATCCGCTGGTGCATATGTTACGCAACGCCCTCGATCATGGCGTCGAATCTCCGGAAGAGCGGCTCGCGGCCGGCAAACCGGCCAAGTCGTATATCTCGCTGAAGGCGTGGCAAGAAGCCAATAGCGTGATGATCGTGCTGCAAGACGACGGCAAGGGCATGGACCCGGCCAAGTTGCGCAAGAAAGCCACGGAAAAGGGCTTGATCAGCGAATCGGCCCAGCTCAGCAACGACGAGTCATTTCAACTGGTATTCTTGCCGGGTTTTTCGACCAAGGATGTCGCCTCCAGCGTGTCCGGGCGCGGGGTCGGCATGGATGTGGTGAAGACGGCGGTCGAGAAAAACCGTGGTGCGATCCATATCGATTCCAAGCTCGGCGTGGGCACCAAGTTCGCGATCCGCCTGCCGATCGAATTGTCGATCGTGCCCACCATGCTGGTATCGACCTCGGGCGCGGCGCTGGCCTTGCCGATGGCGGTGGTGCAGCGCGTCGTCGAATTGCCGGAGACCTTCATGGAAGTGGGCGGCTTGCCGGTGCTGAAAGACCAGGGCCGGCCGCTGCCGGTGCGCTCGCTGGCCGGCGCGCTCGGCTACGAGCCGTGTAGCGAAAGGGTGGGGATTGTTGTGGCCGCGCCACAGCCGTATATTCTCGCGGTCGAGGCCGTCGACGGCACGGCCGACCTGGTGATCAAGCCGATGACGGCCATTGCCGTGGAAGGCATCACCGGCACGGCGCGCTCGGCCGAAGGCGAACTGGTGCTGGTGGTCGGCCTATCGTTCCTGATGGATGGCTGCCGGGGCAGCGTGCGCATGGCGGCGTAGAAATGGGATTGGTGTCGCGCCCTGCAATGCCCGCTTTCGCTGCGGGCATTTTTTTGGCCTGGCCCGCGCGTGGCTGGAATCGGGCTGGCGCAATCTTTGTCGTCAATCGCATCGCAAAACCAAATTTCATTTAGTCGGGAGGCACTTCGGCCTTGCCTTGGTGTTGCAATGCGCAACTATGGCATAATCGTTTGGGACCACTCACTACAGGCCGTGGCAAGGCCGCATATATCATGATGAAGACGCTTTACGACAAACTCTGGGAATCCCATGTGGTGCGGGCCGAAGATGATGGCACGACCATCCTGTACATCGACCGCCACCTGGTGCACGAGGTGACCAGTCCGCAAGCTTTCGACGGCTTGCGCGCGGCGGGCCGCGAACCGTGGCGCGTCTCGGCCAATCTGGCCGTGGCCGACCATAATGTGCCGACCACCGGCCGCGCCGACGGCATCGCCGATCCCGTCTCGCGCCTGCAAGTGGAAACGCTGGACGGCAACGCCAAGCGCTACGGCTTGACCTATTTCAATATGAACGACAAGCGCCAGGGCATCGTGCATGTGATCGGGCCGGAGCAGGGCGCGACGCTGCCGGGCATGACGGTGGTCTGCGGCGATTCGCACACTTCGACCCACGGCGCTTTCGGCTGCCTGGCGCACGGCATCGGCACCTCGGAAGTCGAGCATGTGCTGGCGACCCAGACCTTGCTGGCAAAAAAATCCAAAGCCATGCTGGTGCAAGTCGATGGCGTCATGCCGGCCGGCGTCACGGCCAAGGATATCGTGCTGGCCGTGATCGGCAAGATCGGCACCGCCGGCGGCACCGGCTATGCGATCGAATTCGGCGGCGCCGCGATCCGCGCGCTGTCGATGGAGGGGCGTATGACGGTGTGCAATATGGCGATCGAGGCGGGCGCGCGCGCCGGCATGATCGGCGTTGACGACACCACCATCGATTACGTCAAGGGGCGGCCGTTTTCGCCGGCCGGCCCGCACTGGGAGCGCGCCGTCGCTTACTGGCGCACCCTGCATTCGGACCCCGGCGCCAGGTTCGACCTGGTCGTCACGCTCGATGCGGCGCACGTCAAGCCGCAAGTGACCTGGGGCACTTCGCCTGAAATGGTGGTCGCGATCGACGGCCGGGTACCCGATCCGGAACAGGAAAAAGACCCGGTGCGGCGCGACGCGATCGAAAAGGCGCTGGTCTATATGGCGCTGGAACCGAATACGCCGATCGAAAATATCCGCATCGACAAGGTCTTCATCGGCTCCTGCACCAATTCGCGCATCGAAGACTTGCGCGCGGCGGCGGCCGTGGTGCGCGGCAAATTCCGCGCCTCGAACGTGACGCTGGCGATGGTGGTGCCCGGCTCCGGCCTGGTCAAGGATCAGGCCGAGCGGGAAGGCCTGGACCGCATCTTCCGCGACGCCGGCTTCGAGTGGCGCGACCCCGGCTGTTCCATGTGCCTGGCAATGAATGCCGACCGGCTGGAGCCGGGCGAGCGCTGCGCCTCCACCTCGAACCGCAATTTCGAAGGCCGCCAGGGGCCGGGCGGACGCACCCACCTGGTGTCGCCGGCGATGGCGGCGGCGGCCGGGATCGCCGGCCATTTCGTCGACGTGCGCGCCTTGCGCTAATCTGAATTGACTGTTGAGCACACTATGAAAAAACTATTCATCTTCGGCATGCTGGCCTTGAGCTTGAGCTTGACCGCCTGTAATACCGTGGCCGGTTTCGGCAAGGACATGCAAAAGGTCGGCGAGAAGGTGCAAGGCGCCGGCAGCAAATAAACCCATGATGCGGCGGGCCTGACGGCTCCGCCCGTCAGCATACCGCAGGAAAATCATGGACAAATTTACGCAATATGAAGGTTTGGTGGCGCCCCTCGACCGCGCCAATGTTGACACCGACGCCATCATCCCGAAGCAATTCCTGAAGTCTATCCACCGCAGCGGCTTCGGCCCCAATCTGTTCGACGAATGGCGCTATCTCGATCATGGCGAACCGGGCGGCGACAATGCGCGGCGCCCGCTGAATCCCGATTTCGTGCTCAACGAGGCGCGCTACCTGGGCGCCTCGATCTTGCTGACGCGTAAAAATTTCGGCTGCGGCTCTTCGCGCGAACACGCGCCGTGGGCGCTCGACCAATATGGCTTCCGCGCCATCCTGGCCCCGAGCTTCGCCGACATTTTCTTTAATAATTGCTACAAAAGCGGCTTATTGCCGATTGTATTGTCCGAATCGCAGATCGATCATCTGTTTCATGAGGTCAAAGCCTTCCCCGGTTACAAGCTGGTGGTGGATCTTGAACAACAACGCGTGAGCTCCAGCAATGGCAGTCTCAGCTACCCGTTTCAAATCGACGCCTTCCGCAAGTATTGCCTGATGAATGGCCTGGACGATATCGGCCTGACCCTGCGCCACGCCGACGCCATCCGCGGCTTCGAGGAGCGCCATCTGGCCATGCAACCTTGGTTGGCGAATGTCATCTAACTGATCGAATAATATGAAAATTGCAATCTTGCCGGGCGATGGAATCGGCCCGGAAATCATCGCGCAAGCCGTTAAAATCCTGGACGCGCTGGGCGAACCATTTGAAATGGAAACGGCGCCCGTTGGCGGCGCCGGCTATGCGGCCCATGGCCACCCGCTGCCGGAGGCGACCCTGGCGCTGGCCAAGGCCGCCGACGCGGTGCTGTTTGGCGCCGTCGGCGATTACCGCTACGACAATCTGGAACGTGCGCTGCGCCCGGAACAGGCGATCCTCGGCTTGCGCAAGCAACTGGGCTTGTTTGCCAATTTCCGCCCGGCCATCCTGTACCCGGAACTGGCCGGCGCCTCGACCCTGAAGCCCGAAGTGGTGTCCGGCCTGGATATCCTGATCATCCGCGAATTGACGGGCGACGTGTATTTCGGCCAGCCGCGCGGCGTGCGCGCGTGTCCGGACGGCCAGTTCAAGGGCCAGCGCGAAGGCTATGACACGATGCGCTATGCCGAAGGCGAAATCCGCCGCATCGCCCATGTCGCCTTCCAGGCCGCGCAAAAGCGCGATAAACGCTTGACCAGCGTCGACAAGGCGAACGTGCTGGAAACCTTCCAGTTCTGGCGCGACATCATGATCGATGTCAGCAAGGAGTATCCGGAGGTCGCGCTCGAGCATATGTATGTCGACAATGCGGCCATGCAATTGGTGCGGGCGCCCAAGAAATTCGACGTCATGGTGACCGGCAATCTGTTTGGCGATATCTTGTCCGATTGCGCGGCCCAGTTGACGGGTTCGATCGGCATGCTGCCGTCCGCTTCGCTGGACGCCAACAACAAGGGCTTGTATGAACCCTCGCACGGTTCCGCGCCTGACATTGCCGGCAAGGGTATCGCCAATCCCCTGGCCACCATCTTGTCGGCAGCCATGATGCTGCGTTTTTCCCTGAACCGCGCCGCACAGGCCGACCGCATCGAGGCGGCCGTCAAGGCCGTGCTGGCGCAAGGCTTGCGCACGGCCGACATTTACGAGCCCGGCACCACCCGCGTGGGCACGGTGGAAATGGGCGATGCGGTGCGCAAGGCCTTGGTGTAAAATATTAATTAAGTAAGATTAAAGGATTTGCAATGAAATTAGTTGGCTTGGTAGGTTGGCGCGGCATGGTCGGTTCGGTGCTGATGCAGCGCATGCGCGAAGAGGGCGATTTCGAGTTGATCGAGCCGGTATTTTTCACCACCTCGAACACGGGCGGGGCCGCGCCCGCGATGGCAAAGAATGAAACCATCTTGAAGGACGCGAGCGATATCGAGCAATTGCGCAAATGCGCGATCATCATTTCTTGCCAGGGCGGCGATTACACCTCCGAAGTGTTCCCGAAATTGCGCGCGGCCGGCTGGGACGGCTACTGGATAGATGCGGCCTCGACCTTGCGCATGGAAAAAGACGCCGTCATCGTGCTCGACCCCGTCAACCTGCATGTGATCAAGGACGCGCTGGGCAAGGGCGTGAAGAATTACATCGGCGGCAATTGCACCGTGTCATGCATGATGATGGGTCTGGGCGGCCTGTTCGCGCACGATATGATCGACTGGATGACGTCGATGACTTACCAGGCCGCGTCCGGTGGTGGGGCCCAGCACATGCGCGAACTGCTGACCCAGTTTGGCACCATCAACGCTTCGGTGCGGGCCTTGCTCGACAATCCGGCCTCGGCGATCCTGGAAATCGACCGCCTGGTGCTGGCCACCCAGCATGGCTATGCGCCTGACGAGATCAAGCAATTCGGCGCCCCCCTGGCCGGTAGCCTGATTCCGTGGATCGACAAGGACCTCGGCAATGGTCAGTCGAAGGAAGAATGGAAGGCTGGCGCGGAAACCAACAAGATCCTCGGTCGCGGCGCCGCTTTCGGCAGCAGCGAAATCCCGGTCGACGGCTTGTGCGTGCGCATCGGCGCGATGCGTTGCCACTCGCAAGCATTGACAATCAAGCTCAAGCAAGACGTGCCGCTCGACGAGATCAATGACATCATCGCCGGCAATAATGCCTGGGTCAAGCTGGTGCCGAACACGCGCGAAGCGTCGCTGCGCGACTTGTCGCCGGCCGCCGTCACGGGCAGCCTGACGATCCCGGTCGGACGGGTGCGCAAGATGAGCATGGGCGGCCAATACCTGTCCGCCTTCACGGTTGGCGACCAGTTGCTATGGGGCGCGGCCGAACCGCTGCGCCGCATGTTGCGCATCGTGCTGGAAAACTAATTCGCTGAAACGGGCCTGAAAACAGCCCCGGATGGCGGGCTTGTGCGCGCATGCGCCGAGTCCGCTTCGGGCCGCCCGTTTTCGCGCAGGTGCGGCTTTTTGTTCCCAAAACGGTTCAAAAATTCAAAAATTAAGCTCTCCGGGGGAGGAAAGCTTGCACGCGCGTGTGCATAATGATATGTTCAGACTTCCGGGAAAGTAACTGTTTTCCCCTGTCAACTATGATGCCGCCAAATATGCCCGTAAACACCTGCCCCAGGGTTGTCTCCTTTGCGTTGAAAACGCTCGCCAGCGCTGTCGCCTGTGCAGTCCTATTGTCCCCATCGGTACAAGCGGCCGGTCTCGGCAAGCTCACTGTCTTATCGTCGCTGGGCCAGCCGCTGCGCGCTGAAATCGAATTGACCTCGGTCGCCAATGAAGAAGCGGCGGCACTGGTGGCGAAATTGGCCCCGGCCGACGCCTTCCGCCTGGCCAATATCGATTTCAATCCGACCCTCTTGTCGCTGCGCTTTGTCGTCGAGCAACGCAATGGACGCCAATTCATCCGCATTACGTCGTCGCAAGCGGTGAATGAACCCTTCGTCGATATGTTGCTTGAACTGAGCTGGAACAGCGGCCGTCTGGTGCGCGAATACACCTTCTTGCTCGATCCAGCCGATTTGCGCCAGACCCAATCGGCCCAGGTGGCCGCGCCGGTGGACTTGGCGGCGCCGCGCGCCGCCCGCCCGGCCGTCCCGGCGCCCGCCGCTTCGGCGCCGGCTCCGGCCAGCCGTCCATCCGCAGCCGAGAAATCGGCCGAGAAATCGGCTGAAAAAACCAGCGCCGCCGCACCCAGGCATGCCGCCGGCTCGGGAAGCGCTGAATACCAGGTCAAGGCTGGCGACAGCTTGGGCCGCATTGCCGGCAAGCTGAAGCCGACCGATATCTCGCTTGACGCGATGCTGGTGGCCTTGTACCGCGCCAATCCGGAAGCGTTCAACGGCAATAATATGAACCGTTTGCGCTCCGGCCGCATCTTGTCGGTGCCCGATAGCGACGCCATTCACGCCGTCGCCGACAGCGAAGCGCGTGGCGTGGTGGTCGCGCACGCGGCCGACTTTACCGCTTACCGCAACAAGCTGGCGGGGCAAGTGGCCTTGAGCGCGCCGGCCAAGCAAGCGCCGGCCAGCCAAAGCGCGACCGGCAAAATCACCGCCAAGGTGGAAGAGCGCGCCACGCCGGCAAATGAATCGAAGGATCAGCTCAAGCTGACCAAGCCTGCCGCGTCCGCCGCTGCCGCCGGCAAGACCGCCGTTGCTGGCGTCGAAGACAAGATCGCGAAAGCCAAGCAAGTGGCCGATGCGGCTGCCCGCGTTAAGGAATTGGAAAAGAATGTCAGCGACCTCGAGAAGCTGATGACGGTCAAGAACAAGGCAATGCAAGAGCAAGCCGCCGCCGCTTCAGCCAAGGCTGTCGCCAGCGCGCCGGCCGTGCAAGCGGCTGCGCCAGCGGTCGCGCCAGCCGTGCAGCCGGCCGTGCCGCCGGTGCAGGCTCCCGCGTCCGCTTCGGCCGCCGCGTCGGAAGCGGCGTCCGCGCCACTGCCGGCCCCGGTGATCGACGTTCCCGCTCCGCTCGAAGCGAAACCGAAACCAAAGGCGCTGATCAAGCCGCCGCCGCCGCCCGAGCCATCGCTGATGGACATGGCGATGGACAATATCGGTGCGATCGGCATTGGCCTGGCAGCGCTGCTGGCCGGCGCCGCCGCGCTGGTGGTGTCGCGTCGCAAGAAAAACGCAGCCGCCAATTTCGATGCGGGTAGCGTGCTGGGCGACCCGGGCGACCAGGCCCATTCGCTGTTTGCCGAAACCGGCGGCCAGAGTGTCGATACCAATAACAGCGTGTTCAATTCGAATTTCGCGCCATCAGCCAGCCAGCTCGACACCAATGAAGTCGATCCGATCGCGGAAGCCGACGTGTATATCGCCTATGGCCGCGACGCCCAGGCTGAGGAAATTCTGAAAGAAGCGCTGCGCATGCATCCGGAGCGCCATCAGGTGCGCCTGAAGTTGCTCGAAATTTATGCGGCCCGCAAAGATACGCGCTCGTTTGAAGTTCAAGCCTCCGAGTTGTTTGCGATGAGCAAAGGCCAGGGCGACGAGTGGCAACAAGCCGCCGCGTTGGGCTTGACGATCGAACCGCTCAATCCGCTGTATAACGGTAGCGCGGCGGCACCGGCGGCACCTGCGCCGGCCGCACCTACGCCGGTCGCACCTACGGCCGCACCGGAAGTGACGCTGGCCAAGGCCGATCCGATGGCCAGCCATGCGCTCGACCTTGACCTGAGCCATGAAATTACTGCCGCGCCCGTGCTGGAAACGGCCTTGCCGACTCCGCCAGCGTCCGAAAGCGACCATTTCCTCGATTTCGATCTGGGCGGCTTGAGTTTTGAGCCGGTCACGGCCGCACCAGCCGTTTCGGCCGCGCCGCCTGCTCCGGCCGAGCCTGTTGTTCATGCCAAGCCGGCCGCCGAGCCGGCGCATGAAATCAGCTTCGAGATGCCGCCGGTCGCCCCGGTTCAAGCCCCGGCCGCGCCAGCAATGTTTGATGCCGGCATGGATTTCCCGCTCGATCTGGCGCCGCCAGCTGCGCCCCATGCCGCGCCGCATGCCGAGCCGGAAAGCTTCACGGCAGCGCCCGTGGCCGAGCCTTTGATGGATTTGGGTTCGATGAACTTCGATCTGCCAACGCCGACGCCGCCGGCGCCGCCGGTGGCCGAGCCATCGCTCGATGACTTCTTTGCCAAACCGGCCCTGCCGGTGACGTCGGAAGCATCGACGGCGGTGCCGGAATTCGACTTGTCGGGCATCGACCTCGACCTGGACGTGGCCAAGGCGGCCCAGCCGGGCGCGGACGATCCCTTGTCGGCCATCCACATGGAAATGGACACCAAGCTTGACTTGGCCATTGCCTACCAGGAAATCGGCGACAAGGAAGGCGCGCGCGAGTTGATCGACGAAGTCATCAAGGGCGGCAGCGCTGCGCAAGTCGCGAAAGCCAATTCAATGCGGGCTCTGCTGGGGTAAAGGTCGGCGGTATAATGCGCTGATATAACTTTACATTGGACAGCAATTGAATCGGATAGCATTGGGTGTCCAGTACGACGGTACGGCATGGCATGGATACCAGAAGCAAGAAGATGGGTGCACGGTGCAAGACCAGCTGGAAATAGCGCTGGAAAAATTTGCCCGTGTGCCCCTGGCAACCACTTGCGCCGGTCGCACCGATACTGGTGTGCATGCGTTGGAGCAAGTGGTGCACTTCGATACCGCATTGCAGCGCGACATACATGCCTGGGTTCGGGGCGTGAATACTTTCTTGCCAGCATCGATCGCGGTGCGTTGGGCCCATCAGGTGCCGCCCGACCCGGAACAGCCATTCCACGCCCGTTTCAGCGCCCGTTCACGCACTTATCACTACGTCTTGTATAACAATCCGACCCGCTCGCCGCTCTTGGAAGGGCGCGCCGGCTGGGTTTTCCGTCCGCTCGATATCGCCCCCATGCAAGCGGCCGTCGCGCCCTTGATTGGCTGGCACGATTTCACGGCCTTCCGGGCCTCGCATTGCCAGGCCAAGTCGCCGATCAAGCTGATGCACGAAATTAGCATCGAACGGCGCGGCGAATTGATCGTCTTCACGATACGCGCCAACGCTTTCCTGCACCACATGGTGCGCAATCTGATCGGTTCCCTGATTTACATCGGCCAGGGCAGGCATCCGCCGGAATGGCTGGGCGAAGTGCTGGAAGGGCGTTGCCGCGGCGACGCCGCGCCCACTTTCATGCCGGACGGCTTATACCTGGCCAAGATCGATTACGATCCGAAATGGGGCTTGCCGCAGGAAGCGGTCAGCGCGCTGCCATGGTTTTAAGGCGTATGGTACATCGCGTGCTACATCATTAAGGAATAAAACATGCAACGCACGCGTATCAAGATTTGCGGGCTGACCCGCGCCGACGATGTGGCGGCCGTGGTGGCCGCCGGCGCCGATGCGCTTGGTTTCGTGTTTTATCCCAAGAGTCCGCGCCATGTGACGCCGCAGCAAGCGGCCGCCTTGATCGCCACGCTGCCGCCCTTCGTCAACGCGGTCGGCTTGTTCGTCAACGCCAGCGTGGACGAATTGCTGGCGACGCTGCAGGCGGCGCCTTTATCCATGTTGCAATTTCACGGCGACGAAACGGCCGAACACAGCGCGACCCTGGCGGCGGCCGCCAAGCGTCCCTTCATGCAAGTGTTTCGCGTCAAGGTCGACACGACTGCGGCCGATTTGTTAGAATACGAACAGCGCTATCGCGCCGCCAGCACCTTGTTTTCGGGCCTCTTGCTCGACGCGCATGTGGATGCCTACGGTGGCGCAGGAAAGGTATTTGATTGGTCTCTCATCCCAAAAGAGCTCGCGCCTCGGGTCGTTTTAAGTGGTGGCTTGAGCGTACAAAACGCGACTGAGGCAGTGTTGCGCGTACGCCCTTACGCCGTCGACGTCAGCAGTGGCGTCGAAGCGTCCAAGGGTATCAAGGACGTCCACCGTATCCGCGCCTTCGTGCGCGCGGTGCGCGACGCCGATGCCATCATTGAAAGAGATACCACCCATGAAAGCCTTGCCTGAATCCGGCCCAGCCGCCGCATTGTTCCACGCCACCGATTACAATTTTCCCGACGCCAAGGGCCATTTCGGCCCCTATGGCGGCGCCTTCGCCGCCGAAACCCTGAGCCACGCGCTGGCCGAATTGAACGCGGCCTACGCGCACTACAGCGTCGACCCGGAATTCCTGGAAGAATTCCGCTACGAATTGAAGCATTTTGTCGGCCGGCCATCGCCGATCTACCACGCCAAGCGCTGGTCCGAACTGATGGGCGGTGCGCAAATCTATTTCAAGCGCGAAGACTTGAACCATACCGGCGCACACAAGATCAATAATGTGATCGGCCAGGCCTTGCTGGCCAGGCGCATGGGCAAGCCGCGCATCATCGCCGAAACGGGGGCCGGCCAGCATGGCGTGGCCACGGCTACCATCTGCGCCCGCTTCGGCCTCGAATGCGTGGTCTACATGGGCAGCGAAGACGTCAAGCGCCAGGCGCAAAACGTCTACCGGATGAAGCTGCTGGGCGCCACCGTGGTGCCGGTCGAGTCGGGCTCGAAGACGCTCAAGGATGCGCTCAACGAAGCCATGCGCGACTGGGTCACGAATATCGAAAACACGTTTTATATCATCGGCACGGTGGCCGGACCGCATCCCTATCCGATGATGGTGCGCGACTTCCAGTCGGTGATCGGCGAGGAATGCCTGGTGCAAATGCCTGAAATGACGGGCCGTCAACCCGATTACGTGGTCGCCTGCATAGGCGGCGGCTCGAACGCGATGGGCATCTTCTATCCGTATATCGACCAGAAGGCAGTCAAGCTGATCGGCGTCGAGGCGGCCGGCGAGGGCCTGGAAACGGGCCGCCATTCGGCCTCGCTGACGGCCGGCTATCCGGGCGTCCTGCATGGCAACCGCACCTATCTGTTGCAAGACGAAAATGGCCAGATCATCGAAACCCATTCCGTCTCGGCCGGCCTGGATTATCCCGGCGTCGGCCCCGAGCACGCATGGTTGAAGGATAGTGGCCGGGCCCAGTATGTGACCATCACCGATGCGGAAGCCTTGCAAGCCTTCCACGATTGCTGCCGCATCGAAGGCATCATTCCGGCGCTGGAATCGGCGCACGCGCTGGCTTACGCGGCCAAGCTGGCGGCGACCTTGCCGAAAGATCAATTGATACTGGCTAATCTGTCCGGCCGTGGCGACAAGGACATGCATACGGTGGCCGAACGGATGGGACTCGATTTCAGCTGAGGCTGATTCAACTTTCGCCCCAGCATCATTCTATGGGGGCCTTCGGGTCCCCAGTCGACCTCATTGCAGAAAGCCCATCATGTCCAGAATCTCCGCAACATTTGCCGCCCTGGCGGCCCAGAAAAAAACCGCGTTGGTCACCTTCATCACGGCCGGCGACCCGGCCCCGCAATTGACCTTGCCCCTGATGCACGCTCTGGTCGCCGGCGGCGCCGATATCATCGAACTGGGGGTGCCGTTTTCCGACCCGATGGCCGAAGGCCCCGTGATACAAAGGGCCTGCGAGCGGGCCCTGAAGTTCGGCATCGGCTTGAAAGATGTGTTTGAATTCGTGCGCCAATTCCGTCTCACTAACCAGAGCACGCCGGTGGTGCTGATGGGTTACGCCAATCCGATCGAGCGCATCGGTGCCGACGCCTTCATCGCGGCCTCGAAGGCGGCCGGCGCCGACGGCGCCATCGTGGTCGACTATCCGCCTGAAGAATGCGAGCAATTTTCTGCCGCCATGCGGGCCAATGGACTCGACCTGATCTTCTTGCTGGCGCCGACCTCGACCGAGGAGCGCATCGCCCAGGTCGCCAAGGTGGGCGGCGGCTTCAGTTATTATGTATCGCTGAAAGGCGTGACCGGAGCCGGCAATATCGACACGGAAGAGGTGGCGGAGCGCTTGACGGCGATCCGTAAGCATGTCAAATTGCCCATCGGGGTGGGTTTCGGCATCCGCGATGCCGCCACCGCCAGGGCGGTGGCGGCGGTGGCCGACGCGGTCGTGATCGGCAGCCGCATCATCCAGGAAATTGAAAACGCGCCGATTGATGGCGCGGTGGCGGCGGTGCAATCCTTCGTGGCCGGCATCCGCGAGGCGCTCGACGCCTGACAACCTGGCGCCGCAGCGGCGGGGAGATTCGAGTATTTCACTGAGGCAACGTTCGACAGTGCGGCGCTAAACGGCTACACTACCGCCACTGAACTTCGCTGTAATTGGTGAAACCTGGCTTGCGGCGGCCCGATCCGGCCCTTGCCGGCGTCACCGTCTGCCCTGCGGGGCCATAGGAGAAAACATGAGTTGGTTGGAAAAACTGCTGCCCCCCCGGATACAGCGCTCGGACGCCGCATTGCGCAAAACCATGCCGGAAGGCTTGTGGGTCAAATGCCCGTCGTGCGAAGCCGTGCTGTACCGCACCGATCTGGAATCGAATTTGCACGTTTGTCCGAAGTGCAATCACCACATGCGCATCCGCGCCCGCGCCCGCCTCGACGGCTTGCTTGACGCCGGCGGCCGCTATGAAATCGGCCAGGAAATCCTGCCCGTCGATACGCTCAAGTTCAAGGATAGCAAAAAATACCCGGACCGCTTGAAGGCAGCCATGGAAGCGACCGGCGAAACGGATGCGATGGTGGTGCTGGGCGGCGCCATCATGAGCCTGCCCGTGGTGGTGGCTTGCTTCGAATTCGAATTCATGGGCGGCTCGATGGGTTCCGTGGTCGGCGAGCGCTTCGTGCGCGGCGCCCAGGTGGCCCTGGAACAAAAAGTGCCCTTCATTTGCATCACCGCCACCGGCGGCGCCCGCATGCAGGAAGGCTTGCTGTCGCTGATGCAGATGGCCAAGACCACCGCCATGCTGACCAAGTTGTCCGAAAAGAAATTGCCTTTCATCAGCGTACTGACCGATCCGACCATGGGCGGCGTGTCGGCCTCGTTTGCCTTCATGGGCGACGTCGTGATCGCCGAACCGAAGGCCTTGATTGGCTTTGCCGGCCCGCGCGTGATTGAAAACACCGTGCGCGAAAAACTGCCGGAAGGCTTCCAGCGCGCCGAATTCCTGGTCACCAAGGGCGCCGTCGACATGATCGTCGACCGCCGCAAGATGCGCGAAGAAATTGCCCGTCTGCTGGCCCTGCTGCAAAACCAGGCCGTCGAAGTCCTCGCTTAAATTCCCACCAGCGGCGCGCCGGTCGATCGATGATCGGCGGCGCGCCGCTTTCACGTCAAAGTCGCGCCATGCATACTCTCCCCACCACCTTGCCGGAATGGCTAGCCCTGCTGGAAAACCGTCACTCCGAAACCCAGATCAATATGGGCCTGGAGCGCGTGCAAGCCGTCAAGGCGCGCATGGCGCTGCATTTCGCTTGCCCCGTCGTGATGGTGGCCGGCACCAATGGCAAGGGTTCCACTTGCGCCATGCTGGAATCTATCCTGATGCGCGCCGGTTATAAGGTCGGGCTCTACATCAAGCCGCATTTCCTCGATTTCAATGAGCGCGCCCGCGTGGCGGGGCAGATGGCGTCCGACGCCGAGCTGGTGGCCGCCTTCGGCGCGGTCGAGGCGGTGCGCGGCGACACCGCGCTCAGCTATTTCGAATTCACCACCCTGGCCATCCTGCACTTGCTGGCCGGCGCCGGCCTCGATGTCGTGATCCTCGAAGTGGGCCTGGGCGGGCGCCTGGACGCCGTCAATGTGATCGACGCCGACGTCGCCATCGTCACCAGCGTCGATATCGACCATACCGATTACCTGGGCGAGACACGCGAGGAAATCGGCTTTGAAAAGGCCGGCATTTTCCGCGCCGGCAAGACCGCCATTTGCAGCGACCCGGTGCCGCCGCAATCGCTGGTGCGCCACGCCGAGGCAATTGGCGCCGACCTGTGGCTGATGGGGCGCGACTTCAATTATTCGGGTGACCAGCAGCAATGGAATTACGGCGGGCGCGAGCAGCGCCGCAATTCCCTGGCTTACCCGAGCCTGCGCGGCGCCAACCAGATCTTGAATGCGGCCGCCGTGCTGGCCGCGCTCGAAGCGCTCAAGCTGCAATTGCCGGTTGGCGCGCAAGATGTGCGTAGCGGCCTGGTGATGGTCGAATTGCCGGGCCGCTTCCAGGTCTTGCCTGGCCGCCCGACCGTGATCCTCGATGTCGCCCACAATCCCCATGCGGCTTCGGCCCTGAACCAGAATCTGGGCAATATGGGTTTCCATCCCTACACCTACGCCGTGTTCGGTTCCATGCATGACAAGGATATCGATGGCGTGATGGCGGCAATGGCCGAGCACGTCGACCATTGGTGCTTGACGGACTTGCCGTCGGCGCGCGCGGCGGGCGCCTCCGAGCTGGCCGCGAAGGCGCAATTGATCCTGGCAAACAAGGCCGACAGCGCCGATTCGAGCGTGACTATTTTCCCCGATCCGGCACAAGCTTTTGCAAATGCCATGGGCCGGGCCGGGGAGAATGATAGAATTGTGGTCTTTGGCTCCTTCCTGACCGTCGCCGGCGTGATGTTAGCCCGAAAATCCGCACTTCACTGACCGCATTCCACCGAAAATTATCACGCATGGGCTTGTTCTCGAGATTCCGTAAAAACAAGCAGGAAACCACCGACAGTGGTTTTTATTCCGCCGACGACGCCTCGGCGACGGCGAAGGCGCGCTCCAAGCGCGCCAGCAATGCCGGGGCCGCCGCCGCGCCGCGGCGCACCGGCAAGGAAACCACCGATTCCGTATTGCCGGAAAAGAAACGCGCGCGCCGCCGCTTGGTGGGCGCGATCGCCCTGGCCCTGGCGGTGGCCGTCGGCCTGCCGATGGTGCTCGATTCCGAGCCGAAGCCGCTGGCATCCGATATCGCGATTCAAATTCCATCGAAAGACAAGCCGCCAGCCGAAACCGCCGCCTCGGCCGCCTCGTCCAGGGTGTCGGCCAGCGCCGCCCTCGACCAGTCCGAAGAAATTATCGATGTGCCTGCTACGCCGGCGCCTGTCGTGGTGCCGCCCGCACCGGTAGTGAAGGCTCACATTGATGTGCCGCCGGCCAAGCCGGAGGCCAGGGTCGAGCCGCGCGCCGAAGCCAGGATCGAGCCGCGCGCCGAGGCGCCCAAGGTCGTCGCCAAGGCCAAGGCCGAGCCCGAGGTCAAGCCCGAAATCAAGCCCGAAATCAAGCCCAGGGTGGCCGAGGTGAAGCCGGTGCCCAAGCCGGTACCCAAGGTCGACGATAACGCGGAAAACGGCAAGCCGGGCCAGACCGGCGACGAGGCGGCGCGCGCGCTGGCCATCCTGGAAGGCAAGCCAGCCGCCAAACCGGCGACGGTTAGCTCGGGGCACTTCGTGCTGCAAGTGGCGGCGCTGGCGACGCAAGACAAGGTCGATGAATTGCAGGGTAAATTGTCGGAGGCGGGCATCCATTCTTACACGCAAAAAATCCCGACCGCGACGGGTCAGCGCACGCGGGTCCGGGTCGGCCCTTTCGGCAGCCGCGAAGAGGCGGAAAAAGTGCGCGCCAAGTTGTCGCGGCTCGGCTTGAACGGTAGCGTGGTGCCGGCGTGACTCTGGCGAACGGGGTGCGCGCATGACGATTTTCGACTATCTGGTCCTGGCTGTACTGGCGTGCTCGGTGCTGATCAGCGCCGTCCGTGGCCTGGTCAAGGAAATGTTGGCGCTGGTGAGCTGGGCCGTGGCCTTCATCGTGGCGAACGCCTTCGGCTCCGCACTGGCGCCGCTGTTGCCGGCCGCCGTGCCGGGCGAGGCGCTGCGCCTGATTGTGGCCTTCGCGCTCTTGTTCATCGGCGTGCGCTTGTTGATGGGACTGCTCACCAGCATGATGGATGTGCTGATCAGCGCCACCGGCCTGGGTCTGGCCAACCGCAGCCTGGGCGGCTTGTTCGGCCTGGCGCGCGGCGTGGTGATCGTCTTGCTGGGCGTGGTGGTGTGCGGCTTGACCTCGGTGCCGCAACAGCTGTTCTGGAAAGACGCGCTATTGCGGCCGCTGGCCGAAGACGGCGTGCGCGGCGTCAAGCCGTTTTTGCCGGACGCCTATGCCCAGTATGTGCATTTTTGAATTTTTTTAAAATCAGTAGCACCAGTTTAGGAGCACACCATGTGTGGCATCGTCGGCGTCGTTTCTCATCAACCTGTCAATCAAATGCTCTATGATGCCCTGCTGCTATTGCAGCATCGGGGTCAAGATGCGGCGGGGATTGCTACCAATCACAGCAGCATGTTTTCCATGCACAAGGCCAACGGCCTGGTGCGCGACGTTTTCCGCACCCGCAATATGCGTTCGCTGCAAGGCAATTCCGGCATCGGTCATTGCCGCTATCCGACGGCCGGTTCCTCGTCCGAGGAAGAGGCGCAACCGTTTTACGTCAATGCCCCGTTCGGCATCACGCTGGCCCATAACGGCAACCTGACCAATTGGGAACAGCTCAAGGTCGAGATGTTCAAGAACGACCGCCGCCACATCAATACCGATTCCGATTCGGAAGTGCTGCTCAACGTGCTGGCCCATGAAATCCAGGAAGCCACCACCGGTTTCACGCTCGACCCGGCCGCCGTGTTCAAGGCCGTCGCCGTGCTGCACCGCCGCGTGCGCGGCGCCTACGCGGCCGTGGCGCAAATCGCCGGCCTGGGCTTGCTGGCGTTCCGCGATCCGTTCGGCATTCGCCCGCTTTGCATGGGCATCAATGAAACCGAGAAGGGCACCGAATACATGGTGGCCAGCGAATCGGTCGCGCTCGAAGGCATGGGCTTTCGCTTCGTGCGCGACATCGCGCCCGGCGAAGCGATTTTCATCGACCTCGACAGCAAACTGCACAGCCAGCAGTGCGCCGACAATCCGAGTCTGAATCCTTGCGTATTCGAATACGTGTACCTGGCCCGTCCCGATTCCATCATCGACGGCGCCTCGGTCTACGCGACGCGCCTGAAAATGGGCGAATACCTGGCCGAAAAGATCCGCCGCGAATTCCCGGCCGGCGAGATCGACGTCGTCATGCCGATTCCCGATTCGTCCCGTCCAGCCGCGATTCAGCTGGCCCTGGCCCTGAACATCGAATACCGCGAAGGCTTCATCAAGAACCGCTACATCGGCCGCACCTTCCTGATGCCGGGGCAAGCCATGCGTAAGAAATCGGTGCGCCAGAAGCTGAACGCGATCGGTTCCGAATTCAAGGACAAGGTCGTGCTGCTGGTCGACGATTCCATCGTGCGCGGCACCACCAGCCGCGAGATCGTGCAGATGGCGCGCGAAGCGGGCGCCAAGAAAGTCATTTTCGCGTCCGCCGCGCCGCCGGTGATCTTTCCCAACGTGTACGGGATTGACATGCCGACCCGCGACGAGTTGATCGCCTACGGCCGCACCACGGAAGAAGTGTGCCGCGAAATCACGGCCGACGCACTGGTCTACCAGGATATCGACGCGCTCAAGCGCGCCATTTCCGACGTCAACCCGGCCCTGACCAGCTTCGAGGCGTCCTGCTTCGACGGCGTGTATGTGACGGGCGACGTGTCGCAGGCCTACCTGGACCGGCTTGAATACGCGCGCCACAATCCGAAGGTGGCGGCGGTCGAAGACACGCCCCGTTCGCAACTGAACTTGAACCTCGCGACCACCGAAGGGTGAGCGCGGCCCGGCCCGGCTCGGGCCGGGCTGTCCGGGCGCGTGTTAAGTAAGTTCGAGCCGCCAGTCGCGGCCCGCCTCGCTACGCGCCCGGGCGTTTTTGGACCACCAATCATGAGCGACAATAAAACCTACGGTTTCACTACCACCATCTTGCATGGCGACCGCCAGAAAGCCATCGAATACGGTTCGCTGCACCGCCCCATCCACACCTCGGTCGCGTTCGGCTATAGCGACGCGCGTCAACTGGCGTCTGTCTTCCAGGGCAAGGAAGCGGGTTTCCGCTACGGCCGCCAGGGCAATCCCACCGTGGCCGCGCTCGAGGACAAGGTCAGCAAGATGGAAGATGGCGTGGCCAGCATTTGCTTCGCCACCGGCATGGGCGCGATCGGCGCCGTGTTCCAAGCCTTGCTGCGCGCCGGCGACCATGTGATTGCCTCGTCCTTCTTGTTCGGCAATACCAATAGCCTGTGGCAAACCGTGGCCGGGCAGGGCGTGGCGGTATCGTTTGTGGATGCCACCGATGCCGACCAGGTCGCCGCCGCCATCACGCCGGCGACCCGCGTCGTCTTTGTGGAAACCATCGCCAACCCGCGCACCCAGATCGCCGACTTGAAACGGATAGGCGCCTTGTGCCGCGCACGCGGCATCTTGTACATCGTCGACAATTCGATGACCACGCCCTATCTGTTCCGCCCCAAGGCGGTGCATGCGGGCCTGGTAGTGAATGCCTTGACCAAGTCCATCGGCGGCCATGGCGACGCGCTGGGCGGCTGCCTGACCGATACCGGGACCTATGACTGGAGCGGCTACCCGAATATCGCCGACAATTACAAGAAAGCGGCGCCGGCGCAGTGGGGCATGGCGCAAATCCGCGCCAAGGGCTTGCGCGACTTTGGCGCCTCGCTGGGGCCGGAGGCGGCCCACCAGATCGCCATCGGCGCCGAAACGCTGGCGCTGCGCATGGAGCGCGCCTGCGCCAACGCGCTGGCGCTGGCGCGCCTGCTGGAAGCGGACGAGCGGGTCGCCGCGGTCCATTATCCCGGTCTGGCCTCGCATCCGCAGCACGCCCTCGCGCGCGAATTGTTCCGCGATTTCGGCTTCCTGTTCAGCTTTGAATTAAAGGATGGTATCGACTGCTTCGATTTCCTGAATCGCTTGAAGCTGGCGATCTCGGCCAGTAATCTGGGCGACACGCGCACCCTGGTGATCCCGGTCGCGCACACCATCTTTTTCGAGATGGGGGCGGCGCGGCGGGCCTCGATGGGCATCGCCGAATCGCTGATACGGGTTTCGGTCGGGATCGAAGACACGGCCGACTTGCTGGGCGATTTCG
Source organism: Oxalobacteraceae bacterium GrIS 1.11 (assembly GCA_040544385.1). Taxonomy (GTDB): domain Bacteria; phylum Pseudomonadota; class Gammaproteobacteria; order Burkholderiales; family Burkholderiaceae_D; genus Janthinobacterium. Next base: position 56,697 of record JBEONR010000010.1, on the reverse strand, counting down.
GCGCCGCGCTGCCAGGCGCCGACTAGAACGGTTACGGCTGCAAATGAAAAAAAACCGGCGCCAGGCCGGTTTTTTCATGGCTTGCGCCTCAATTCCAGCTGCGCAGCAAGCCGACCGCCAGGCCTTCGAGCGCGAATTCATCGGCTTCAGGGTCGACCGTGATCACTTTGAAGTCCGGATTCTCGGGCAAGAGTTCGATCAGCGTCCCGGTCTTGCGGTAGCGCTTGACCGTCACGTCATTGCCGATGCGGGCCACCACGATCTGGCCATTCTTAGCGCTGTCGACCTTTTTCACGGCCAGCAAATCGCCATCCATGATGCCGGCGTCGCGCATCGATTCGCCGCGCACCTTCAGCAAGAAGTCGGGGCGGGCGGAAAACAGGGCCGGATCGACGCTGTAATGGGTTTCCACATGTTCCTGGGCCAATATCGGCGAGCCGGCGGCGACGCGGCCGATCAGCGGCAGCGACATCAGCAGCGCGGCCGGCACGCGCGGCGCCGATGCGCTCGCGCCGATCAGGCGGATGCCGCGCGACGTGCCCGGCGAAATCTCGATCGCGCCCTTGCGGGCCAGCGCCTGCAAATGCTCTTCGGCCGCGTTGGCGGACTTGAAGCCCAGTTCGGCGGCGATCTCGGCGCGGGTCGGCGGAAAGCCGGTGTTCTCAATCGCATCCTTGATCAGATTCAGAATTTGTTCTTGTCGTGCGGTGAGCTTGATCATTGGTCGCGCATAGTGAAATGCTGTCTATATAAACAGTCTGTATTTTTGTACAGTATCGGCGCCAATGCAAGCATATTTGGCCTTATTTGCAAAATAAGCTGGAAAACGGGCGTCAGTCGATGGCGGGCGCCTTGCCGCCCTTGGTCCGGCTCGGGTCCGTCCGTGCCAAGCCTTGATTCGCCGGTGCGGAGGAAGATCGCGGCGCCTGGCCCATGGCGTTGCGCGGACGGCGCGCCTCCATAGCCGCGCTCCGATTGTGCTTGTCCAGTCGGGGCTTGATTATTGACAAAAAATGCCTTATACTCTTCGGCTCACCGCTTCCCACACTCGTCTTGACGCCGAGGTGGGCGATTATTAATCCGTCCTTAAGGAGTTTGCATGCGTCATTATGAAATAGTATTTATCGTCCATCCGGACCAGAGCGAGCAAGTGCCCGCGATGATCGAACGTTACAAAGCCAGTGTTTCGACACGCGGCGGTTCGGTTCACCGTGTGGAAGATTGGGGCCGCCGTCAAATGGCTTACTCGATCCAGAAACTCGCCAAAGCACACTACATCTGCATGAACATCGAATGCGACAATGAGACCCTGGTCGAATTGGAAACAGCATTCAAATTCAATGATGCCGTGTTGCGTCACCTGACCGTTAAGATGAAGAAGGCTGAAACAGCGCCATCGCCGATGATGAAATCGGTTCAACGTGACGACGCGGCCAAAAGCCATCGTACCGAAGCCCCAGCAGCGCCTGCTGCCGTAGCCGCTTAATATTGTTTGGGATCGTGAGCTGAACCAGCTACAAGTTGTCGCCATCATCGCCGAGCGTGAAGTCATGCGCTATACCCCGGCGGGCATGCCGATTGTGAATGCAGTATTGCAGCACAGTTCGCAGCAAATGGAGGCTGGCATTGCCCGTTTGACCGAGTTTGACATTGCCGCGCTGGCCGCTGGCGAAGTGTCAGGCAAGTTCAATCAGGCGCCCTTGGGCGGGTTGTATCAGTTCACAGGTTTCTTGGCAAGAAAAAGTCGCAACAGCAAAAGCCTGGTGTTTCACATCATTGATTTTAGTGCGGTCAATTCAGACTAGCGCATTTATTAGATACAGGAGCCTCAAATGGCATTCGGTAAAAAGTTCGACAAAAACAAGCTCAAGCTTAAAGAAAAGCGCAAACAGCAAAATCCGCTGTTCAAACGTAAGAAGTTCTGCCGCTTCACCGCAGCTCACGTTGAACAAGTCGACTACAAAGATGTCGATACGCTCAAAGATTTCGTCCAGGAAAACGGCAAGATCATGCCAGCACGCCTGACCGGTACCAAGGCGCATTACCAGCGCCAAGTTGACACCGCAATCAAGCGCGCACGCTTCCTCGCGCTGCTGCCATACACCGATCTGCACTCGGCCTAATTGCCGCGTCAGACAAGATCCTGGAGAGAAATATGCAAATCATTTTGTTAGAAAAAGTTGTGAACGTCGGCAACCTGGGCGAAGTCGTGAAAGTCAAAGATGGTTACGCACGTAACTTCTTGATCCCACAACGCATGGCCCGCCGCGCTACCGCGACCGCCATCGCTGAATTCGAAGTCAAACGCGCTGAACTGGAAAAAGCTGCTGCCGCTAAACTGGCCGCGTCCCAAACCCAGGGCGAAAAACTGAGCGGCATGACGGTTCAAGTGTCGCAAAAAGCTGGTGTCGATGGCCGTTTGTTCGGTTCCGTCACCAACTTCGACATCGCCGAAGCGTTGAGCAAGCAAGGTTTTGTGGTTGAGAAATCGCAAGTGCGCATGCCTACCGGCCCGTTGAAAGTTGTTGGCGAGCACGCCGTTTCGGTTGCCCTGCATACCGACGTGGTAGTTGAAGTCACGATCGCGGTCGTCGGCGAGCACGCCTGATTGCGCGCGGGCCGCCTGGCCCGCAAGCGACTGTTGTATCACATAAAAAAGCCGGCTTTGCCCGGCTTTTTTATCGCCAATTTTTTTTCCGCGCCTTCGAAGCGGGTATAATTCGCGCCATGAACGCCCCCTCAGATCCGCAACTAGATTCCCTCCGCATTCCACCGCACTCGATCGAAGCAGAACAATCCGTCCTCGGCGGTTTGCTGCGCGATAATGCGGCCTGGGACCGCATCGCCGACTTCATGCATGCGGAGGATTTCTATCGCTATGACCACCGCATCATCTTCGAGCAAATCGTCAAGATGATCAATGCCTCGCGCCCGGCCGACGTGATCACGGTGTTCGAAACCCTGACCCAGCTCGGCAAGGCGGACGACGTGGGCGGCCTGGCCTACCTGAACGCGATGGCACAAAATACGCCATCGGCGGCGAACATCCGCCGTTATGCCGAGATCGTCCGCGACCGCGGCGTGTTGCGCAAGCTGATTACGGTGGCCGACGACATATCCGGCACCGCCTTCAGCCCGCAGGGCAAGGAAGTCAAGCAAATGCTCGACGAGGCCGAATCGAAGATTTTCGCGATTGCCGAAGAGGGTGCGCGCGGCGCCCAGGGCTGGACCGCGATCCAGCCGCTGCTGACCCAGGTGGTCGAGCGCATCGACGAACTCTATAGCCGCGACAACCAGAGCGAGATCACCGGCGTGCCGACCGGTTTCATCGACCTCGACCGCATGACTTCGGGCTTGCAGCCGGGCGACCTGGTGATCGTGGCCGGCCGTCCCTCGATGGGCAAGACGGCGTTTTCCGTCAACATCGGCGAGAATGTCGCGATCGACAGCGGCTTGCCGGTGGCAATTTTCTCGATGGAAATGGGCGGCTCGCAACTGGCCATGCGTATGCTCGGTTCGGTCGGCCAGCTCGACCAGCATCGCTTGCGCACCGGCCGCCTGAACGACGAGGATTGGCCGCGCCTGACGCACGCGATCCAGAAAATGAACGACGCCCAGTTATATATCGATGAAACCCCGGCCCTCAATTCGATTGAATTGCGGGCCCGTTCGCGGCGCCTGTCGCGCCAGTGCGGCAAGCTGGGCCTGATCATCGTCGATTACTTGCAACTGATGTCGGCCAATTCGCCGGGCGATAACCGCGCCACCGAGATTTCCGAAATCTCGCGCGGCTTGAAGGGCCTGGCCAAGGAACTCGGTTGCCCCGTGATTGCGCTGTCGCAGTTGAACCGCTCGCTCGAGCAGCGCCCCAACAAGCGCCCGGTGATGTCGGACTTGCGCGAATCGGGCGCGATCGAGCAGGATGCCGACGTGATCCTCTTCATTTACCGCGACGAAGTCTATAACCCCGATTCGCCCGACAAGGGCACGGCCGAGATCATCATCGGCAAACAACGTAACGGCCCGATCGGCAGCATCCGCCTCACTTTCATGGGGCAATACACCAAATTTGGCAATTACAGTGGCGGCCTGGCGCTGTATCAGGGCGACTAGTTACCAGCACTGTCATGCCATTGGCCGTCCCACAGGGCGGCTTTCTGCAGTAAATAACACACGCAATGTTTAACGGAGAATGCTATGTTTGGACGCTTGATGCCCACCGAGGGCAAATTTTTTGATTTGTTTAACCAGCACGCGGAATTGTGCGTCAAAGGCGCCAAGGAAATGCTGGGCCTGATGACCAATTTCGATGACCTGGAAAATCGCGTGCATGCGATCGAAAGCATCGAAAAACAGGCTGACAAAATCACTTACGCGACGGTCGAAATGCTGCACAAGACCTTCATCACGCCGATCGACCGCGACGATATCCACCAATTGATCACGCGTATGGACGATATCCTGGACTTGATGGAAGACGCGGCCCAGACCGTTTCGCTGTATGACTTGAAAGCCGTCACGCCGGAAGCCAAGCGGCTCGCCGAACTGGTGCTGGCCTGCACCGAGAAAGTGCGCGACGCGGTGGGGATGCTGCACAATATGGACAACTCGCGCAAGATCGTCGCCATCTGCGAAGAAATCGACCGCCTCGAATCGGACGCCGACCATGTAATGCGGGCTGCCATGTCCAAATTGTTCCGCGATGAACCGGATGTGCGCAACCTGATCAAGCTCAAAGCCATCTACGAGATTCTGGAAACGGTCACCGACCGCTGCGAAGACGTGGCCAATATCATCGAAGGCATCATCGTCGAAAACGCGTAAAGCGTTGCCCGTCCCAATTCGCCAGAAAAGAAAACCATGCATACCCTCCAAATCAGCATCTACGTGCTTGGCCTGTTGATCGCCCTCGCGCTGGTGTTTGACTTCATGAACGGCTTCCACGACGCCGCCAACGCGATCGCCACGGTGGTCTCGACCGGCGTGCTGAAGCCGCAAACGGCGGTCGCCATGGCGGCCTGTTTCAACTTCATCGCCATCTTCGTGGTCGGCCTGGGCGTCGCCGCCACGGTCGGGCGCGGCACCATCGACCCGGCCGTGGTGGATCAATACGTGATCTTCGGCGCCCTGGTCGGCGCCATCATCTGGAACATGATTACCTGGTATTACGGAATACCGTCGTCGTCTTCGCACGCCCTGATCGGCGGTCTGGTCGGCGCGGCCGTGGCCAAATCGGGCACGGGCGCTTTGGCCGGCGGCGGCTTGCTCAAGACCGTCGAGTGGATCGTGCTGTCGCCGCTGCTGGGCTTCGTGTTCGGTTCCATCATCATGCTGATGGTGTCCTGGATCTTCGTGCGCTCGACCCCGCGCCGGGTCGACAAATGGTTCCGCCGCCTGCAATTGCTGTCGGCCGCCAGCTACAGCCTGGGCCACGGCGGCAATGACGCGCAAAAAACCATCGGCATCATCTGGATGCTCCTGATCGCCGCCGGCCAGGTTGCCGCGACCGACAAGACGCCGCCGATCTGGGTCATCATTTCCTGCTACACGGCGATCAGTTTCGGCACCCTGTTCGGCGGCTGGCGCATCGTCAAGACCATGGGCCAGAAAATCACCAAGCTCAAACCGGTGGGCGGCTTTTGCGCCGAAACGGGTGGCGCCATCACACTGCTGCTGGCCAGCTTTTTCGGGGTGCCGGTATCGACCACCCATACCATCACAGGCGCCATCGTCGGCGTCGGTTCGGCGCAAAAGATGTCGGCGGTGCGCTGGGGCGTGGCAGGCAATATCGTCTGGGCCTGGATCTTCACGATCCCGGCTTCGGCCTTCATGGCCGCGATTGCCTGGTGGGTCGGACACCACATCATGTAACAAGGGCACCGCGTCGCCTGCATGCCGTCTGTTGCTTGGGCGGCATTTTTTATTTGGGGACGCGAATAGCCAGCGGCCTTGGCCATTTTTTAACAAGGTTTTCCAGGCGCCGGAGTTGCGCCTGGATGCCCGCTCCACATGGAATGATATGAAAAAATTTGCGTATTTGTTGTGCCTGGCTTGCTTGACGGCGTGCGGCGGTGGCAGTAGCAGTGGCAGTAGCAATAGCGCTGCCAGTGCCAGTGGCACTGGCAGTGCCACCAGCACCGGCACTGCCACCGGCACTGCCACCAGCACCGGCACTGCCACCAGCACCGGCACTGGTGATTCCGCTCCCCCCGTGACGGCGCATGTGCGCACCGCCGGCGATGAGCGGGTGATGCAATATGTTTACACCTTCAGCGATGGCACGATAAGCACCTGGCGGACAAAAATTGTCCATATGGCTACAAGCTCCGACGGCGCGTATGAAACGCGATATTTCGACGAAAACAATGTGCTGATTCAACAGGAGAATCAGTATGCGGATGGCTCTTTTCAGTCGCAGAGCTGGCGTGCGGACGGTACCTTGTCGGGCAAAACCCGCATCGATACCGCCGGCGTGACGACGCTCGACCACTATCCTCCCAACGGCGCGCCGCAACGCTGCGTTTCAAAGGATGTCTATCGGGATTTCGCCAAGCCTTATGTGACTGGCCAGAGCGCGACTTTTTTGGATAATGAGGATTGTGGCGACTATACGACAAGCGTTGACTTAACCCGCGCCATCGTCAGTGTAGTCGATGAACCCATCGCCTTGAATGGCGTGAATTATGCGGCGCACAAGGTAGTGGAGATTGGCAGCCAGGGCGCTATGCAGGTAGTCAATAATCCATTCCTTGCTACGCCTGCCCAAACCTACAAGTACACCACATGGGAAGATGTCAGTTTGGGCTTGTTCTTGAAAACGACGACGGAATTTTCGTATCCGACGATTCCCAATGGCGTGTACGGGGTCAGCTTATCAAGTACGCTGGTGAGTTACGTCAACAAGTAAGCCCAGGTAAGCCGGGGGTTGCCCGGCGCCTCATTTGATGCACACCGCGCGCACCATCTTGATGTCGGTCAGCCCCAGCAAGACTTTTTCGATGCCATCCATTTTCAAGGTCAGCATGCCGTCTTCCAGCGCGGCGGCCAGCAATTGCGCCACCCGGCTATGCTCTTGCAACAGCTTTTTCACCTTGTCGCTGCCCAGCATCAGCTCGTGCAAACCGACCCGGCCCCGGTAACCCTTGTTGCACTGCTCGCAGCCGATGGGCCGGTACAGGGTGAAGCGGCCTTCGGCGTCGGCGTAGCGGGTCTTCCAGCCGGCCAGCACGGTGGCCCGGCCCGCCGCCGCGTCGCGCTGGAAGCTCTCGGTATTGTGTAATTCCTCGCAAAATTCCGTCAGCAGCGCCTCGATCTCGGCCGGCTCCGGGTGGTAAGCCTCCTTGCAGGTGGCGCAGATACGCTTGGCCAGGCGCTGCGCCAGGATGCCGAGCAGGGCGTCGGCGAAATTGAAGGGGTCCATGCCCATGTCGAGCAGGCGCACGATCGATTCCGGCGCGCTATTGGTGTGCAGCGTGGCAAACACCAGGTGGCCCGTCAGCGACGCTTCGATGCCCATTGCCACGGTTTCCTTGTCGCGCATTTCGCCGACCATGATGATGTCCGGGTCGGCCCGCAGGAAGGCCCGCATCACGGTGGCGAAATCGAGTCCGGCCTTGCGGTTGACCTGCACCTGGCGCAAGCCTTTTTGGGTGATTTCGACCGGGTCTTCCACGGTCCAGATCTTGGTGTCGGGCGTGTTCAGGTAGCTCAGCACCGAGTGCAGGGTGGTGGTCTTGCCGGAGCCGGTCGGGCCACACACGAAAAACAAGCCATACGGTTTGCTGATCGCGCCGCGCAAGCGCTCCAGGTTAAACGGCAGCACGCCCAGCTTCTCCAGCGGGATCGGCTCGCCGGCCGCCAGGATGCGCATCACGATGTCTTCCACCCCACCCGTGGAGGGAATGGTGGCGACCCGCAATTCGATGTCGAGCGGGCCGTATTTCTTGAACTTGATCTTGCCGTCCTGCGGCTTGCGCCGCTCCGAGATGTCGAGGTCGCACATGATCTTCACGCGCGCCACCAGCGCGCTGCGGTAGCTGGCCGGGATTTCGATATACGGCACCAGGGTACCATCCTTGCGGAAGCGGATTCCGGTCTTGCCCTTGCCGGGCAACGGTTCGATGTGGATGTCCGAGACGCCCTGGCGGTAAGCGTCGACGATGATCTTGTTGACCAGTTTGACCAATTCGTTCTCGACCGCTTCCGATACCTCGCCGGGCACGCCATCCTCGTCGCCGTCGCCATCCTGCATGCCCGACAAGAGGTCGCCGACGCTGCTCGAATCGCCGGCCACGCCGAAGAATAATTCCACCGTCTGACGGAATTCGCGGTTGCCGCAGACCCGGAAAGCGATCGTCGATTTCGGAAATATCTGGTTGACGATCTTGGTATTGTCGACCCGTTCCGGGTCAAGCGCCAGCACCACCAGGCCATCCTTGCCGTCTTCCAGCGGCAGCCAGCCGTTTTGCTCGACGTACTGGCGCTTCAGGTTTTTCAAGAGGTCGAGCGGACGCAGGCGCTCGCTTTTGAATGGCTCGTAGGGCACCGAGAAAAATTTCGACAGGGTCAGCCCGAGCGCGGCCGGCGCCACCAGCAATTCATCGATCAGCACATCCTCGATGTCGATTTCGCGCTTGCGCGCGTCGCGCCCGGCCTGTTCCAGTTCGGCCGCCGTCAGCAGCGCGTCCTCGACCAGGCCGTCGTATTTGGTGCGCAGCTGTTGCGGCGGTTTCAGGCGCTGGCTGAAGGCCACCGACAGGGTATCGCACAATTGCTTGATGCCATCCACGTCAATCGGGGGGAAGGGGCCGCCGCCGCGGTGGTTGATGAACTGTATCACGCCCAGCAACTCGCCAGATTGCACCGCGATCAAGGGCGCCACCAGCATTTCGCGGGTGCGGTAGCCGGTGCGCTGGTCGACCCCTTGCTGGAAATGCAGTTCGGGCGCCAGGCGCTTCAGTTCCGCCTCGTCATAGACATCGCCGATGTTGACGGTTTTCCTGGTCAGCGCCACATAGCCGGCGATGCTGTGCGGCGAGACCGCCAGTTTCAAGTCGCGAAACGAGGTCAGGCCGGTCTTCACCTTGGAGACGATGTAATCCTTTTCCCGGTCCATCGCGTACAGGGTGAAACGCTCGCTGTTGAACAGGTCGCAAAATTCCATGCCCAGGTTGAGCATGATTTCATCGAGATTGCTGGTGGCGTGGATCTGGTTGGTGATCGCCTGCAGCTTCTTGAAAAAATCCAGGCGCAGATCGAGTTCGGTGGGGCGGCGGCGGTCGATTCCGGCATCGCTCGTGGTAGGGGTGGCGCTCAAGACAGTTCAACCTCCAGGCCTTCGTAGGCCAGAAACACTTGCAGGCTATCGGGCAGCGGCGCGTGGCGCGCCATCACGTCGGCGAACACGGCTTCCAGTTCGGCGTCGCCGCGGCTGGGTTCGTGGTGCGTGCAATACAGGCGCTTGACGCCGCAGCGCAGCGCCAGCGCGAAGGCCGCGTCGAAGGTGCCGTGGCCCCAGCCGCGCTTGGCCGGATATTCCTCGCGCGTGTAGGAGCAATCCATGATCAGCGCATCAATGCCGCGCACGGCAGCGTCGATGGCCAGTGTGCGCTCCTCGATCTCGCGCTCGCGCCCGGCGTGCAGCGGGTGCCCAGGCGGATGGATATTGTAGTGCGGCTCATGGTCGCCGCTGAAGAACAAGGTCTTGCCGGCGCATTCGATGCGGTAACCGAGGTCGGTCACGGGATGGTTCATTTCGGTGTTGCCGACCATCGCGTCGGCCACCGCGATCGGCACGCCGATGTCCAGGGTCTGGTATTCGATGGTGGCGGCCATGGCCGCTTCGCTGACGGGAAAATAACTGTTTTGCAACTGGATCGCCATCACATGTTCGATGCCATTGCCGGTGGCCCGGTCGGGCGCGCCGTGCAGGCGCACCCGGCTGCCGCGCACGAACAGGGGCGTGAAGAAGGGCAAGCCGTGGATATGGTCCCAGTGGCTGTGGGTAATGAAGATATTGGCTTGCACCGGTCCGGGCGGCAGGCTTTGCGCCAGCGCGAAGATGCCGGTGCCGCCATCGATCACGATCAAGGTGCCGTCATCGGTGCGCACTTCGATGCACGTCGTGTTGCCGCCGTAGCGCGCCGTGTCCGGCCCGGGCGACGGGATCGAGCCGCGCACTCCCCAGAATTTGAATTTCATTCTCAGCCCTGTTTCAATCGGGATATATCTTGATTCTATTCCACATTTGCCCCGGCGTTGCAATTACAGTGCGATGTTATGGGGCAATTAATTTTCTTTTATAATAATTCGGGATGTAATAATTCGGGATATACAGCCGGGTAGGCCCGCGCTACACTGAGCGTCGCAGCCAATTTTTTTACGGACCGGCCCATCATGCACGAGTTGCAGCAGGCACAGATTGCGCAGAGACTCGATCAGCTCACGGAGTTGAGCGTGGAACTGGGCCATAGCCATGATATTGGCACCTTGCTCGAACGCATAGTCAGCGTGGCGAAAAACATGACGGGCGCCGACGGCGGCACCCTGTACCGGCCCAGCGCCGACCGGCGCAGCCTGTGTTTCCACATTTCCATCAACGATAGCCTGGGCATCCACCAGGGCGGCGCCATCGGCATTCCCGGCGTGCCGCTGCTGGACGCGGACGGCCAGCAAAACCTGGCCTCGGTGGCCGCTTACGCCGCCAATCTCGGCGTGTCGGTGAATATCGACGATGTCTACCGCTCCGGGGAATTCAATTTTTCCGGCATGCGCGCCTTCGACCAGCATTATGGCTACCATTCGCAATCGTTCCTGACCGTGCCGATGAGCGACCACCAGGGCGCGCTGATCGGCGTCTTGCAATTGATTAACGCGATCGACCCCGTCAGCGGTGCGATCCGCGCCTTTTCTCCCACCGACCAGCGCTTCATCGAGGCGCTGGCGGCGCAGGCGGCGGTGGCCATCAATAAGCAGCAATTGATCGTGCAACTGGAGCAATTGCTCGAAGCGCTGGTCAACCTGATCAATATCGGCATCGATGAAAAATCGCCCTACACGGGACGGCATTGCCAGTTGGTGCCGGAATTGACGATGGCGCTGGCCGAGGCGGTGCACCAGGCCGACAGCGGGCCGCTGGCCGGCTTTCGCATGAGCGAAGGCGACCGCAAGGAATTGTGGCTGGCCGGCTTGCTGCACGATTGTGGCAAGATCACCACGCCGGTGCATGTGGTGGACAAGGCCACCAAGCTCGAAACCATCTACGACCGCATCAACTTGATCGACACCCGCTTCGAGGTCGTGATGCGCGACGCGGAAATCGGCGCGCTCAAGCGTAAGCTGGCCAGTCCGGACGGCCACGGCGCCATCGAGCGCGCGCTGCAGGAAGAACTGGCGGAATTGGCCGGCGAGCGCGCCTTCCTGCGCCTGGCCAATGTCGGCGGCGAAGGCATGGCGGCGGCCGACCAGGAACGCGTGCGCCAGATCGGGCGGCGGCGCTGGGTCGGGCCGGACGGCGCCCAGCGCGACTTCCTCGACGCCGATGAACTGGCCAATCTGTGCATTCGCTTCGGCACCTTGACCGAGGCCGAGCGCAAGATCATCAACAACCATATCTCGGTGACGATCCGCATGCTCGAAGCGCTGCCCTGGCCCAAGCATTTGCAAAACGTGCCCGAATACGCGGGTGGCCACCACGAGCGCATGGATGGCAAGGGTTATCCGCGCGGCCTGGTCAAGAGCCAGATGTCGGTGCAGGCGCGCCTGATGGCAATCGCCGACATTTTTGAGGCGCTGACGGCGCGCGACCGGCCCTACAAGAAGGGCAAGGCGCTGTCGGAATCGCTGCGCATCCTCGGCAATTTCAGCTTGAACGGCCATATCGACCCGGACTTGTTCGACATCTTCATCCGCAGCAAGGTGTATCTCGCATTCGCCCGCAAGAACATGGATGAACGCCAGATCGATGCCATCGACGAAGCCGACATTCCCGGCTATACGCCTTGAGTTCCGCCCAGCCCGCCATGGCCGGGCGCTGGCGCAAGGCGCTGGCCAAGTTCGGCGCCCGCTGGGCCTTGGGGCTGGGCTTGACGCTGCTGGCGGCCGCCTTCACCATCGGCGTCCTGCCCAGCGAGGCGATCGAACGCCTCGACGCCATGCTGGCCGACTTGCGCATGCGCGCCGAGCCGGTGGCGCTCGATACGCGCCTGGTGATTGTCGACATCGATGAAAAAAGCTTGAACGAGGTGGGGCGCTTTCCGTGGAGCCGCGATATCGAGGCCAGGCTGGTGCGGCAATTGACGCGCCATTACGCGGTCGGCGCGCTCGGCTTCGACATCTCCTTTCCCGAGCCTGACACCAGTTCCGGCTACGCGGTGCTGGAGCGCCTGGCGCAAGGCCCATTACGGGGCGTGCCGGGCTTGCAGGAGCAGCTTGGGGCGCTGAAACCGGCGATGGATTATGACGCCTTGCTGGCGGCGGCAATCGAGGGCCAGCCGGTGGTACTCGGCTATAACGTCTCGGAGCAGCAAAAGAAGGGCGTGTTGCCGGCGCCGGCCTTCACGGTGGCCGACTTGCACGGGCGCGCCATCACGGCGCTCGCGCCGAACGGCTATGAAGCCAATATCGCGCCGCTGCAGCGCGCCGCGCGCGGCGCCGGCATCTTCACCGCCCTGACCGACGCCGACGGCGTGCTGCGCTCCTCGACCTTGCTGCAGAAAATCGGCGACGCCTATTATCCCTCGCTGGCGCTGGCCACCGCCGCCGTCTACCTGCACGCCAGGGCGATCGCGCCGTATTTCACCGAAAGCGCCGACGCCATGTCGGCCGCCGAGCTGGAAAACGGCGGCCTGGAAAAGATCCTGCTGTTTACGCCGGGGCGCCAGATCGGCATCCCGGTTGGCGAGGCGCTCACCACCACGGTGCAATTTCGCGGCCCCGGCGGACCGCATGGGGGCGCGTTCCGTTATGTGTCGGCGGCCGACGTGTTGCAAGGGCGCGTCGCGCCAGCCTTGCTTGAGGGCGTCATCGCCCTGGTCGGCACCACCGCGCCCGGCTTGAACGATATCCGCGCCACCCCCGTCAACGCCGAATACCCGGGGGTCGAGGTGCACGCCAACCTGATCAAGTCCATCCTCGACGGCCGCTTCAAGGCGCGCCCCTACTATGCGCTGACGCTGGAGTTTTCCCAGGCGCTCGGCATCGGCCTGCTGCTGGCAATCGCACTGGCGCTGCTGCCGCCGCTGGCCTCGGTGGCGCTGGCGCTGGGCGCGGCTGGCGCTTGCGCCGGCTTTAATTATTATATGTATAGCGTGCAAGACGCGGGCTTGAACCTGGCCGCGATCTTGCTGCTGATACTGGCGCTGTTCATCCTGAACCTGGGCTGGGGCTATTTCTTTGAATTTCGTCAGGGGCGGGCGCTGGTGTCGCGCTTCGGCGAATATGTCGCGCCCGAACTGGTGGCCGAGATGGCCGCAAATCCGCAGCGCTACAGTATGGAAGGCGAAAGCCGCGAACTGACCGTGCTGTTTGTCGACGTGCGCGGCTTCACCACCATTTCGGAAGGCTTGACGCCGAAGGTGCTGCGCGAGTACATCAATCTCTACCTGACGGCGATGTCGGAAGATATCCGCGACAGCCACCACGGCACGCTCGACAAATACATCGGCGACGCCGTGATGGCGTTCTGGGGCGCGCCGGTGGCCTTTGCCGACCACGCTGGCCGCGCCGTCGCCACCGCGCTGCTGATGCAGGCCAGCGCGCACCGCCTGAACGACGACTTCATCGCGCGCGGCTGGCCGCCCTTGAAGATCGGGATCGGCTTGAACAGCGGCTTGATGCATGTGGGCGACATGGGTTCGCGCATCCGCCGCGCCTATACCGTGATGGGCGACGCCGTCAACCTGGCCGCGCGCCTGGAAGGCATTACCAAAGTATACGGGGTCGGCATCGCCGTCGGCGCCGCCACCCGCGCCCAGGCGCCGCAATTTGCCTACCGCGAACTGGATCTGGTACGCGTCAAGGGCAAGAATGAGCCGGTCGCCATTTTCGAGCCGCTCGGCCTGACCGGGGAGCTTGACGCGGCCGCGCTGGCGCAGCTGGAACGGTGGACGCGGGCGCTGGCGCTGGTGCGCGCGCAGCAGTGGGAGCAGGCCGATAGCGCGCTGGCCGACTTGCGCCTGGAAGCGCCCGATTGCGCCTTGTACCGCCTGTATGGCGAGCGCCTGGCCCACTACCGCGTGCACCCGCCCGTTGCAAACTGGGATGGCGTGACCAAGTTCGAGACCAAATGATGCGGCTGTTGTAAATCCGCCATACGGGCCGGGCGGGTCGCGCCCGCGCGGCCTGTCCGCCCGGCAAAAAATTTCTGACTGTAAAGAAAAAGCGGTCTACACTTTAAGCATGATTGATGCGTAGCAAGCGCCGCGCATGCCGACTCACTCCTCGCGGGAGCTGGTAGATGATGAATCGTTTGCTGCGCCTGCTTGCGGGTTCGGTGCTGGCCATGGCGCTGGGCGCTGCCCGGGGGGAACAGGGCGACACCCTCCATTTCGACATCAGCCGTTTCGAGGTAAGCGGCAACACCCTGCTGGCGCCGGCACTGGTCGACAGCGTGCTGGCCCCGTTTGTCGGCAAGAACCGCGACTTCGGCGACATCCAGCGCGCCCTGGAAGCGCTGGAAGCGGCCTTTCACGCACGCGGCTACAGCGTGGTCCAGGTCGAATTACCCGAACAGCAATTGAATCGCGGCGTGGTCTTGCTGCGGGTCGCGCAAAGCAAGGTCGGCCAGGTGACGGTGACGGGCAATGACCATTTTGACGCCGCCAATATCCGCCGCTCGCTGCCCGGCCTGGTCGAAGGCGCGACGCCCAATATCGCCGCCGTCTCCAGGAGCTTGAAGCTGGCCAATGAAAATCCGGCCAAGAAAGTCAATCTGAAGCTGCACAGCGGCGCCACCGACGGCGAGATCGACGCCGCGCTGGAAGTGACGGACGAACGGGTCTGGAAAGCCAGCCTCAACCTCGACAATACCGGCAGCGCCGAAAGCGGGCGCACCCATGCCGGCGTGGTCTTGCAAAACGCCAATCTGTGGGGCCGCGACCACGTGTTCAGCCTGCAGTACACCACCACCGTGGAAGAACCAAACCGGGTCAGCGTGTATGGCCTCGGCTACCATTGGCCATTGTACGATCTGGGCGATTCGCTCGATGCCTTCGCCAGTTACTCGAATGTCGATTCGGGCCAGGTGGCAGCCGGCATCTTCAGCCTGGCCGTCAGCGGGCGCGGCGCCGTGGCCGGGCTACGCTACAACCATCATTACGTCCGGGTCGGCAATTTTGAGCCGACGCTGGTGTTTGGCATCGACCACAAGGCGTATAAGAATAGTGTCGAATTCCAGGGCCAGCCCCTGGGCAACGATGTCACGGTGCATCCGCTCGGCGTGACATTCCTCGGCAACTGGAACATGGATGCGGGCGACGCCAATCTGTCGCTGACCTTGCTGCACAATCTGGCCGGCGGCTCGAACGGCGGCGCCGACGATTTCCAGCGCGCGCGTGCCGGCGCCAGGGCCGATTACAACATGCTGCGCCTGGCCGGCGGCCTCAACCGGACCTTCGCCGGCGACTGGCAAGGGCGCGCCATCGTCAACGCCCAGTACAGCCCGGACGCGCTGGTGCCGGGCGAGCAATTCGGCGCCGGCGGGGCTGGCTCGGTACGCGGTTTTGCCGAGCGTGAAGTGGCCGACGATTCCGGCCTGAGCGGCAATCTCGAATGGTATACGCCGAGCTTGTGCGCGGCCCACGCGGGCTGGCAATGCCGCTTGCTGCTCTTCTACGATAGCGCCTATGTCTTGCGCAACGACGCCTTGCCGGGTGAATCGCGGCATACGGCGATCGCCAGCGCCGGCCTGGGCCTGCGCTGGCTGATCGGCGCCGACATGAATCTGCAAATCGATTATGGCCATGTGCTCAACGCGGGCAGCACCGGGCATCACGACCAAAACCGCCTGCATGTCCGGTTGGCCCTGTCCTATTAGCCGTGGGGATACACGATGAAAACCAAGCCTAGCATTGCGCTCCGCCACGGCGCCGCATCCGCATCGAGTCCGCTTGCGGCCAGCCATTTGCGGCGCAAATGGCTGGCGCTGCTGATCGCTTCCTGCTTCGGTTCGGCGGCGGCCAATCCGGTGGCGCCGCAAGTGGTCAACGGGCAAGTCACGTTCAACCGGCAAGGCAATGTGTTTTCCATTACCAATACGCCGAATGCGATCATCAATTGGCAGAGTTTTTCCATCGGCGCCGACGAATTGACCCGTTTCATCCAGCAAGGTGCCAGTAGTAGCGTGCTCAACCGCATCACCGGCCAGGACCCCAGCCGCATCCTGGGCGCGTTGCAATCGAACGGCCGGGTGTTCCTGATCAATCCGAACGGCATCTTGTTCGGGCAAGGCGCGCGGGTCGACGTCAACGGCCTGGTCGCCTCCAGCCTGGCCATCTCGAACGCCGATTTCTTGTCCGGCAAAAATAACTTCACGGGCGGCGCCACGGCCGGCCCCGTGAATAACCAGGGCAGCATCGCGACGGCGGTCGGCGGCCAGGTTTTCCTGATCGCGCCCGATGTCGCCAACGCCGGCATCATCAGTGCGCCGAACGGGCAAGTGGTGCTGGCCGCCGGCCACAGCGTGCAACTGGCCGACGCCAGCTACCCCGGCATGCAAGTGCTGGTGTCGGCGCCGGCCGACCAGGCCGTCAACCTGGGCCAGATCATTGCCCGCAGCGGCCAGATCGGCATGGTTGGCGCGCTGCTCTATCAGCGTGGCAAGCTCAACGCCGACAGCGCCGTCCGCGGCGAGAATGGCATGATTGTCCTGAAGTCCAGCGGCACCACCTTGCTCGAAGCGGGCAGCGTCACCCAAGCCATTGGCGCCGGCGGCGCCAATGGCGGCCAGGTGCAATTGCTGGGGCCGCGCGTGGGCTTGAGCGGCGACGCCCTGGTCGATGTCAGCGGCGCGGCCGGCGGCGGCAGCATCTTGCTGGGCGGCGATTACCAGGGCAAGAATGCGGCGCTGACAAACGCCGGGCAAAGTTATCTGGGGCCGCAGGCGCGCCTGAATGCCGACGCGCTGAGCAGCGGCAAGGGTGGCAAGGTGATCGTCTGGTCCGACGGCGCCACCCGCGTGTTCGGGACGATTTCGGCGCGCGGCGGCGCGCGCGGCGGCGACGGCGGATTCGTCGAAACCTCGGGCCATTATCTGGATATGCAGGCCACGGTCGATACCCGCGCGCCCCACGGCAAGACTGGCAGCCTGCTGCTCGACCCGACCAATCTGTATATCGCCAGCGATGTCAGCACCGCGCAAGGGGCCGGCATGAGCGGCGCCAATGTCACGCTCGAGAGCGGCGGCGTGTTTGCCGAAACGGGCCCGGTCAACGATTCCATGCTCAGCACGGGCAGTCTGGTGAGCGCCTTGAACAGTGCCAACGTGACCGTGACGACTGCCAACCCAAATGGCGCCGGAGCGGGATTCATCAAGCTGGTCAGCCCGCTGGCCTGGACTTCGGCCAGCAGCCTGTCGCTGGAAGCGGCGGCCGGTATCAGCCTGCAAGCGGCGTTGACGGCGCCGAGCGCGGCGCTCAGCGCGCACACCACCACTGGCGATATCACGCAAACGGCGGCGTTCAGCGTGGCCAGCCTGTCGGCCCACGCCGACGCAGGCAACATCGCGCTCAACGATGGCGGCAACCTGATCAGCGGCGGGGTCATGCTGCAGGCCGGCCTGGCGGCCTCGATTGCGGCCGCCACGCTCAATATCACCTCGTCGAGCAGCGGCGGCGCGATGACGGGCTATGCGTCGGCCGGCAATCTGACGCTAAACGGCAATATCACCACCGCCGGCGGCGCCGTGAGCTTGAGCGCGGCCAGTGGCGGCGCCATCAATACGGCGGGCGGGGTGCAGGTGGCGAGCAGCGGTGGGGCGGTGTTTTTCCAGGCCGATAAGATGGATCTGGCCGGCCAGATCGTCGCCGGCGCGGGCGCCGTGACGCTCACGCCGATGAGCGATGGCGTCAACGTGGCACTGGGCGCGGGCGCGCTTGACGGCGCCGGCACGCTCGGCTTGAGCGAAGCGGAATTGCGGCGCATCACCAGCAGCAGCCTGCTGGCGATCGGCGACTATAGCGGCAGCCGGGGCGGCGACGTGAACTTGATTGGCGACCTCGATTTGTACGGCACCCTGAACGCCAATCTCTTGATCGATACGCGCGTCGGCTCGATCGTGATCGGCTCCGGCACGCATTTGACGGTGGCCAATATATTGAACTTGCAAACCGTCCCCAGCGGGAATAACCGCATCACCAACATGGGCACCATCACGGCCGCCGGCGTGAACTTGTTTTCCGGGAAAATGACCCTGGCCGGCGGCAGCATCGTCGCGCCCTGGGTCAGCCTGAGCAGCCAGAATTCGATCGACATCGGCAGTGTCAACGACCTCAGCAATACCCTGGTCTTGAGCGCCGCCGACCTCGCTTCCCTGAGCACCGGCAATCTCGATATCGGCGTCAACAGCGCCAACCCCAGCGGCGCCATCAACATCAGTGCGCCGCTCACCTTGGCCGGCGGCTTGAGCCTGTCGGCCCAGGGTGTCATCAGCGCGCCGGCCGCCGTCAGCGTGGGCGGCACCTTCACCTTGGCGGGCGGCAGTTGGGTGCAAAACAGCGGCGCGCCGCCGGCTTTTTTCGCGCAAGACTTCCGCCTCACCGGCGGCAGCTTCTTGCGCATTGCCGGCGGGACCGGCAGCTCCGGCAACCCTTACCAGATCACCGATGTGTATGGCTTGCAGGGCGCCGCGACGCTGGCGCTGAGCAATCATTATTTGCTCAACAATGATATCGACGCCAGCGGCACCACGGCCTGGAATAGCGGCGCCGGCTTCGTGCCGATCGCCTTCGGCGACACCTCGGGATTTTCCGGCGCCCTGGACGGCGCCAGCAAGAGTGTCAGCGGCCTGGTGATCCGCCGTCCCGGCAGCAATTCGGTCGGCTTGTTCAGCGTCATCAACGGGGGGATGGTGCAAGACTTGAACCTGGTCGGCGGCGGCGTGGTCGGCGCCACGGCGGTCGGCGCGCTGGCCGGCGCGATCTCGAGCGGCAGCGCGCACAATGTCAGCAGCACCGCTTCGGTTGGCGGCAAGCTCAACGCGGGCGGCCTGGTCGGCTCGAATGGCGGCATGATCGACCATTCGGCGTCCGCCGGCGCCGTGTCCGGCACCGGCACCAGTCCCGGCGACGTCAATATCGGCGGTCTGGTCGGATTCAATCTGGGCACCATCAGCTTGTCGGCCGCCAGCGGCGCGGTGACTACCGGCAGCAGCGGCGGCGTGGTCGGCGGCCTGGTCGGCAGTAACACCAATCTCATCAGCAATTCTGCAGCCAGCGGCCCGGTCAGTGGCGCCGCGCAAAAAATGGGCGGCCTGGCCGGTGAAAATGTCGGCGGCACCATCAGCGGCGCCTATGCCACCGGCAGCGTCAATGGCGCGCGCGACGTGGGCGGCCTGGTCGGCTATAACAGCGGCTACCTTGATAATGTGTACGCCAGCGGCGCCGTGACGGCAACCGTGAACGGCGCCCTGGTGGCCGAGAATGTGGGCGGCCTGGTCGGCGAAAACGCTTCCGGGGCCGGCATCATGGAAGCCTATAGCAGGGGCCTGGTGGGTGCGGTCGGCTTCAGCGCGGTCGGCGGCGCGGTCGGCAGCAATGGCGGCAGCCTGGGCAGCGTGTATTGGAATACCGAGACCTCGGGCCAGGCCAGCGATGGCGGCGGCGCCGTCGGCCTCAGCTCGGCGCAGATGCAACAGCAAGCCAGTTTTAGCGGCTTCGATTTCAGCTCGTCGCGCATCTGGCGCATCTACGACGGCCATACCGATCCCCTCTTGACGGCTTTCCTGACGCCCTTGCTGGTGACCGTCAGCAGCGCGCCCAGCAAGGTGTATGACGGCCTGGCGGCCGCCTTTGGCGGCTCGCTGGCCTATACGGGCCTGAGCAATGGCGACCTGGGCGCGAACGGCGTCCCCGGCTACACGGCGGCTCTCAATGTCGGTAATTACGCCTTCGGCGGGCTGTGGTCGACCAAGTACGACATCAGTTATGCCGGCAGCACCAACTTGAACGTCAGCGCGCGCCCGCTCACCATCACCGTGGGTGGCAGCCGGGCCTATGACGGCACCTTGACCCTGGCGGCGCCGCTCTACACCATCAATAACCTGGTGAACGGCGACACCATCGGCGTGGGCGGCAGCGCCACTTTCCTTGACAAGAACGCCGGCCTCGGCAAGGCCTTGCACGTGAGCGGCGTGGCGCTGACCGGCAATGGCCTGGGCAATTACAGTTTTGCCGGCGCGTCCCTGGATGGCTTTGCCGACATCAACAAGGCCCTCTTGAGTATCACTGGCTTGACGGCGTCAAGCCGTGTCTATGATGGCGGCATGGTCGCCAGCGCCAGCGGCGGCCTCACCGGCGTGATCGGGAGCGAAGATGTCAGCCTGGTGGCCGGTTCGGCCACCTTCGCCGACAAACTGGTCGGCACCGGCAAGGCGGTCAACGTCGCCAGCGTCGGCCTGGCCGGCCTCGACGCCGGCAATTACCAATTGGGCGTGAGCAGCGCCAGCACCACGGGCGACATCACGGCGCGCACCCTGCACGTCACTTACGGCGGCGTCAACAAGGTCTACGATGGCGGCGCCGGCGCCACCGTCACCATGGGCGACGACCGCGTCACGGGCGATGCGCTCGGCATAGGCGCCAGCGCCAGCTTCGCCGACAAGAATGTCGGCCCCGCAAAGGCCGTCAGCGTCAGCGCTGCCAGCCTGTCGGGTACGGATGCCGGCAATTATGTGCTTGCCTCAAGCGGCGGCGCCACCACGGCCGACATCACGGCGCGCACCCTGCACGTCACTTACGGCGGCGTCAACAAGGTCTACGATGGCGGCGCCGGCGCCACTGTTACCATGGGCGACGACCGCGTCACGGGCGACGCGCTTGGCATAGGCGCCAGCGCCAGTTTCGCCGACAAGAATGCCGGCGCCGCCAAGGCCGTCAGCGTCAGCGCTGCCAGCCTGTCGGGTACGGATGCCGGCAATTATGTGCTTGCCTCCAGCGGCGGCGCCACCGTGGCCGACATCACGGCGCGCACCCTGCATGTCACCTACGGCGGCGTCAACAAGGTCTACGACGGCGGCATGGGCGCCACTGTTACCATGGGCGACGACCGCGTCGCGGGCGACGCGCTTGGCATAGGCGCCAGCGCCAGTTTCGCCGACAAGAATGCCGGCGCCGCCAAGGCCGTCAGCGTCAGCGGCGCCAGCTTGTCGGGCCTGGATGCCGGCAATTATGTGCTCGCCTCAAGCGGCGGCGCCACCGTGGCCGACATCACGGCGCGCACCCTGCATGTCACCTACGGCGGCGTCAACAAGGTCTACGACGGCGGCTTGGGCGCCAGTGTCACCATGGGCGATGACCGGGTGACGGGCGATGCGCTCGGCATAGTCGCCAGCGCCAGCTTCGCCGACAAGAATGTCGGCAGCGCCAAGGCCGTCAGCGTCAGCGGCGCCAGCCTGTCCGGCCTGGACGCTGGCAATTATGCGCTCGCTTCCAGCGGCGGCGCCGTCGTGGCCAATATCACGCCGCGCACCCTGCATGTGAATTATGTCGGCGTGAACAAGGTCTACGACGGCGGTGTCGCCGCCAGTATCGCCATGGGCGACGACCGCATCACGGGAGACGCGCTCAATATAGTCGCCAGCGCCAGTTTCGCCGACAAGAATGCCGGCGCCGGCAAGGTGGTCAATGTCGGCGCGGTTGGCTTGTCCGGCGCCGACGCCGGCAATTATGTGACGGCCGGCGGCGCCAGCGCCACGGCCGACATCGCCGCGCGCACCCTGCACGTCAGTTATGGCGGCATCGACAAGGTCTATGACGGCGACGCCAAGGCCGCTGTCACCAGTGTCGATGACCGCCTCACTGGCGACGTGGTTTTCATCGGCCGCAGCGCCAGCTTCGCCGACAAGAATGTCGGCACGGGAAAAATCGTCAGCGTCAGCGATGCCACCTTGCAGGGGCCGGATGCCGGCAATTACGCGCTCGCCTCGACCGGCGGCGGCGCCACGGCGGCGCTCACGCCGCGCCTGCTCCATGTCAGTTACAGCGGCGGCAACAAGGTGTATGACAGCACCGTCGTCGCCAGTTTCACCAGCAGCGACGACCGCATTGGCGGCGACCAGCTCAATCTGGGGGCCAGCGCCACCTTCGCCGACAAGAATGTCGGCGCCGGCAAGGTCATCACGCTCGGTCCCGTGACCTTGAACGGCGCCGACGCCGGCAATTACCGGCTGGCGCCGCCCGGTATACAAACGGGGACATCGCCGCCGACCGGCACGGAAGGTGGCAACCCGCCGCTCTTTACGCTCTCGGGCAGCATTTCGCCGGCCACGCTGGCCATGAATGGCTACACGGTTGCCAGCCGCGCCTACGACGGCAGCGTCAATGCCAGCGTCAGCGCCGGTGCCTTGATCGGCGTGCTCGGCGCCGACGCGGTCGGCGCCAGCGCCACCGGCGCCAGCTTCGCCGACAAGAATGTGGGCAACGCCAAAATCGTGAGCTTTGCCGGCTTCCGCCTGAGCGGCCCCGACGCCGGCAACTATGTGCTGCCGCCGGTGGCGGGCAGCGCCAGCGCCTCCATCACGGCGAAGCTGCAATCGACGTGGGTTGCCAGCGGCGGCGGCTTGTGGAGCGACGCCGCCAACTGGGATGCCGGCGTGGTGCCAGATGGCGCCAATGTGCTGGCCGTGGTGCTGGGGGGAGGCAATGGCGTGGTCACGTACAGCGCGGCGGCCGCCAATACCAGCATCCGGCAATTGAGCGGCGCCCAGGGTTTGAGCCTGACCGGCGGCAGCCTGACGGTGGGCGCCGACGCGGCCGACCGTTCCACGTTGACGGGCGCGGCCGGCTTGAATGTCAGCGGCGGCAGCTTGCAAGTGCACGGCGGCTTGACGCTCGACACGTACGCGCAAAGCGGCGGCCAGGTGGGCGGCAGCGGCAGCTTGAACGTGAATCGCAGCTTCAGCCAGAGCGCCGGCGCGCTCGGCATCGATGGCGCGCTGGCGATCGTGCAAGCGAGCGGCGACTTGAGCTTCGCCAACCTGAGCGCGACCAGCATTTCCCTGAGCGCGGCGGCGGGGCGCATCACCCAGAGCGGCCCGCTGCGCAGTGCCAGCCTGACGACGCGCTCGCAAAATGGCACCGTCCTGACTGATGGCGGCAACCGGGTCGGCGGTTTCAGCGCCAGCAATAGCGCCGGCGGCGGCATCGCGTTCACCAATGCGACGGCGCCCGCCACGCTGCAATTGGGCGCGCTGGAAACGGCCGCCGGCGATATCGCGATCGACAATACGGGCGGCATCGAGACCCAGGCCGTGAATGCGCATGGCGGCAATGTGTCGATCACGGCGCACAGTCCGATCACCGTCGATGGCACCATCAGCGGCGCCGACATCAACCTTGGCGCCAGCACCGACATCCTGTTTGCCAGCCTGGCCAGCTTGAACGCACAGCATAATATCGGTCTGAAGGCGGGCGGCGCGATTGCGCTGGACGGCGCGGCCAGCCTGGCCGCCGGCAATAGCATCGGTTTTGCAGCCGGCACCGGCGTGACGCTGGGCGGCAATGCCAGCTTGACGGGCGGCAGCATCAGCCTGCATACGCTGCTGGGCAATATCGACGCCGGCGCCGGCGTCAGCATCAATAGCCATGGCGGGCCGATCGACTTGTCGGCGCCGCAAGGCGCGGTGAACGCGCCGCAATCGATCTTCGTCGGCGGTTCGGTGCCCGTCATCGTCGACGGCACCGGCGGCTTGAGCGGCGCCACGAGCACCGCGTCGAGCGCGCCCGTGACCCAGGCGCTGGCCTCGACCATCAATATCATCAATAGCAGCGCCGGGGCGGGCGACTTGTTGCTGGCCGTGACGGACGTGGCCAGGACGGGCGCCGCCGACAAGGGCGTTGCCAAGAAAGACGAACCCAAGGACGACGCCAAAGATGAGAGCAAGGCGAAGGATGCCGCAGCATCGAAAGACACGGGAGTGAAAAAAGATGAGCCAGTCAAGAAAATGTATTGCAATTAGAGCGCTGCTATTGCTGGCGCTGTTCTGCTGGGGCGCGCTGGCCTACGCGGCCCAGGTGGCTGGCACGGTGATGAACCTGAGCGGGCCGCTGCTGGCGAAAAAGGCCGACGGCAGCGCCAAGATCCTGGCCGTCAAGTCCGAGGTGGAGCAGGGCGATACCCTGGTCACGGAAAAAAATACCTATGCCCTGATCAAGTTCATCGACAATAGCGAGCTGACCTTGCGGCCGGGCACCAGCTTTACTATCGACAAATTTTCCTTTGAGGCTGGCAAGCCCGATCAAGACAACGCCTCGTTCAATCTGCTCAAGGGCGGCTTGCGCTCGATCACCGGCTTGCTGGGCAAGCGCAACAAGGAACGCTTTTTGCTGAAAACGCCGAGCGCCACCATCGGCATCCGCGGCACCACCTTCATCGTCGAGTTCGTGCCGGAACCGGAAGCGGCGCTGGCCGCCGCCCGCCTGGCTTACCAGTTGGCCAGCACGGCGGCGCTGGA
The DNA here is from genome assembly GCA_040544385.1 of Oxalobacteraceae bacterium GrIS 1.11. Lineage (GTDB taxonomy): Bacteria > Pseudomonadota > Gammaproteobacteria > Burkholderiales > Burkholderiaceae_D > Janthinobacterium. Next base: position 32,033 of record JBEONR010000010.1, on the reverse strand, counting down.
TACGACGGGCAGCGACGGGCTCGCCGCCGGACCCATCCTGCCCTTGACGCTGGCGCAGGCGCAGGCGCCGAGCCCGGTGCCGCCGCCGGTGCCGGGCGCCCGGCCGCCCGGCCTGTACGTGCAAGTGCTGGACGGCTTGATTCATGTGAGTAATAGCGGCGGCGCGCAGACATTTTCCGCCGGCCAGTTCGGCTTTACCCCCAGCTTCAAGCAGCCGCCCGTGATCTTGCCGGCCAATCCAGGCATGCAATTCCAGCCGCCGCCCGCATTCACGCCGAGCGCCGGGCCGGGCACTTCCAGTAGCGCCAAGAGCGGCAGCGTCGATTGCCAGGTGCGCTAAAACCGCGCGCAAGCAATTTTTCTATTGATGAAAAGCGTGTCCGCCGTTGACAAGTACCTACTTCAAGCGATGAGCGCATCGCATGATGGAAAAGGTGGTTTCAGGATCGCAGACGTCGCCTGAGGTCGTCCAGCAACCATCGTCCGGCATGCCCAAGTGTCCGGCTACGCTGATGCGCTGCATAAATCGTCAGCCCCTCGCGGGGCGTTGGATCGTGCTCGATCTGAAGCGCAATCAGGCTCCCGCTCGCAATCAATGCGGACACGAGATGGTCGGGCATGCGGCACCAGCCGAAACCGCCGAGCAGGAAGTCCAGGCGCCGGCCGAGATCCACGAAGCGCCAAAGCCTGGCACTGGCCAGCCCGAAGTTTTCACTGCCGGGATTGACAGGGTCTGACAGTACGAGCTGGACATATGGCTCCAGATCGGTCTGCGTTGCCGGACGTCCCAGCGCCGCCAGTGGATGGCCTGATGCCACCACAGCCTGCATGCCGACACGCAGCAGCGGATAGGCGGCAATGTCGTCTGGAATAGAAGGAAGCAGCAAGCAGATCCCGATGGCGGCCGGGTCACTTCGCAGCCGTCGCAATGAACCGCCCAGGCCTTCTGTCGAAAAGCTGACTGGCAGATGCGGAAAAGTTCGGTTCAAGGCGGACAGGCTTTCAATGAAGGGCGCGCTAGGCACCAGAGGATCGATCGCAATGACAAGCTCGGGTTCCAAGCCCGAGCGCGCACCCATTGCCACGCCCTCAAATCGGGCAGCGCTGGCCAGGACCAATCGCGCCTGCTCGACGAGAACCCGGCCGGTCTCGGTCAAGCTTGGGCGGTGGCCAAGGCGGTCAAACAGCAACACGCCCTGCACATCCTCAAGCGTTGCGACGGTCTGGCTGATGGCCGATTGCACACGGCCAAGTTTTCGGCCGGCGGCAGAAAAGCTTCCCGTATCGGCGATCGTTACCAGAACACGTAACTGATCAAGCGTCAGGTTTCCAATCAAAGTATTTTCTCCATGACTCCATCACAAATACCGATGGATTTAATCATATTTTAATCTCTATCGGAAATAGATTGGCGACGATATATTGTCGGCATACAAGCAGCCTGATCGGCAAGCTTGCTCCAGGTTTTCCCCTCGCTACTATTTTTAAGGATAACTGTCATGACTAAGCTTTTGGTAATCGAGTCCAGCCCCCGTGGTAAACATTCCGTGTCGCGCAACATGACGCGTCGTTTCGTGCAGGACTGGTTGGCCAGCCACTCAGATGGCGAAGTCATCGAACGCGACCTCATGGATGCGGGACTGCAGTTTGTCAACGCTGCCTGGTTGCAGGCCTACTTCACGCCTCCAGAACAACATTCTCCCGACATGGCGAATGTGTTACAACTATCCGACGAACTCGTTGCCGAATTGCTCGCTGCCGATCACATTGTCATTGCAACGCCGGTCTACAACTACAATGTGCCGGCAGTGCTCAAGGCATGGATCGACCATATTGTTCGCAAGGGGTTGACGCTGGGCTTCGATGGACGCGGGCTGGTGACTGGCAAGAAGGCCAGCGTATTAATCGCATCGGGCGGCATCTATACCGAAGGATCGCCGATCCAGAATCGCGACATCGCAACGCAATATCTGCGCCTCGTACTTGGCGTGATCGGGATCAGCGACGTGACCTTCGTTGCCGGTGGTGGGGCCAAGGCGGTTGATTTAGGCGAGGAAACCATGGAAGGTTTTGTGGCAAAGCTCGGCGCGGATCTCGAACGGGCTGCCAGCGTCTGACCTTAGATGCAGACAGCCATTCAGGGGGCGACAGCGGTGTTTCAACTGACTCAGGTATTTCTTTATGGCTCCTAAGATCGTTGGCGGGGAAGAGCAGCGCTAATCAACATTTCGCTTGACCTTCCCATGGTTGGATGCTTGATCCTGTACGCCATGCCCTCATAAAAGGATCTCCACCATGAACCAAGCCGAATTGCTGCCCGAACAGGCGCAAGCGCTCGCCATCGAAGGCATGAGTTGCGCTTCCTGCGTGGCGCGGGTCGAAAAGGCCCTGGCCGCCGTGCCGGGCGTGCGACGCGTGGGCGTCAACCTGGCCAGCGAGTCGGCCACCGTATGGTCGAGCGCGCCGCTGCCCCTGGAGTCCTTGCGGCTGGCCGTGGAACAAGCCGGCTACCGCCTGGAACAAGATGCATTCAGCCTCGATATCGAAGGCATGAGCTGCGCCTCGTGCGTGGGGCGGGTCGAAAAAGCCTTGCTCAAGGTGCCCGGCGTCATCGAGGTCAGCGTCAACCTGGCTACCGAGAGCGCCCGCGTCAAGACTGTCGGCGGGGTCGATCTCGACAGCCTGATACGGGCCGCCGGTGCGGCCGGCTATCCGGCGTCGCGGCCGAAGGGGGCCGCCACCAAACCGGAAGACAGGGACGACAAGCATGCGCAACGCGACCGGCGCGACGCCATCCGCGTGCTGCTGGCCGCGCTGCTGTCGCTGCCCTTGCTGGCGCCGATGCTGGTGCAGCCGCTAGGCTGGCACTGGATGCTCGCACCATGGCTGCAATGGCTGCTGGCCACGCCGGTGCAATTTGTCTTCGGCGCGCGCTTTTACCGGGCCGGCTGGCTGGCGCTGAAGGCTGGCAGCGGCAATATGGACTTGCTGGTCGCGCTGGGCACCAGCGCCGCATACGGCTTGAGCCTGTATCAAATGCTGGCCGCCGGACCCGCCATGCCGGTCTTGTATTTCGAGGCGTCGGCCGTCGTCATCACCCTGGTATTGCTTGGCAAATGGCTGGAATCGCGCGCCAAGCGCCAGACTGCGTCGGCGATCCGGGCGCTGCAAGTATTGCGGCCCGAATCGGCCCGGGTGCGCCGCGCCGGCGCCGACGTCGACCTGCCTGCCGGGCAAGTGCGGGTCGGCGAACTGGTCGTGATACGCCCCGGTGAGCGGGTCGCCGTCGACGGCGAGGTGGTGGAAGGGGCCAGCAGCGTCGACGAAGCCTTGATCACGGGCGAGAGCTTGCCGGTCGATAAGCATGTCGGCGACAAGGTCACCGGCGGCGCCCTCAACGCCGACGGCTTGCTGCTGGTGCGCGCCACGGCGGTCGGCGCCGAAAGCACGCTGGCGCGCATCATCCGCCTGGTCGAAGACGCGCAGGCGGCAAAAGCGCCGATCCAGCGCCTGGTCGACCGCGTCAGCGCCGTGTTCGTGCCGGTGGTGCTGGGGCTGGCGCTGCTGACCTTGCTCGGCTGGTGGCTGGCCGGGCGGCCCCTGGAGGTCGCCATCATCAATGCGGTGGCCGTGCTGGTGATTGCCTGCCCGTGCGCGCTGGGACTGGCCACGCCGACCGCGATCATGGCCGGCACCGGCGTCGCGGCCCGCTACGGCATCTTGATCAAGGATGCCGAGGCGCTGGAAGTGGCGCACAGCGTGCGCACCGTGGTTTTCGACAAGACCGGCACCCTGACCGTAGGCAAGCCGGAACTGGGCGCGCTGATTGCTCACGGCATCGCCGAGAGCCGTTTGTTACAACTGGCGGCCAGCATCCAGCAAGGCAGCGAACACAGCCTGGCGCGCGCGGTGCTGGACGCGGCCGCCGCGCGCGCGCTGGCGCCCCTGCCGGCCACGGCCTTGAGCGCCTTGCCGGGGCGCGGCTTGAGCGCCAGCGTCGATGGCTTGGCCTTGCACTTGGGGAGCGGGCGCCTGATGCAAGAACTGGGCGTCGACTTGACCGCGCTGGCGGCGCGCGCGGCCGAACTGGAAGCGGGCGGCCACACCATTTCCTGGCTGGCCGGCGCCGCCGCCGGCGCCACCACTGCGCCACAGTTGCTGGGCCTGTTCGCCTTCAGCGACCGCGTCAAGCCGGGCGCGCGCGCCGCGATTGCGCGCCTGCACGCGCTGGGCTTGCGCACCGTGATGCTGACCGGCGACAACCGGGGTAGCGCCGACGCGGCCGGGCGCGAGCTGGGCGTCGGCACTGTCGAGGCGAACATGCTGCCGGCCGATAAAACCGCTAAAATCAAAGAATACAAGCGCGAAGGCCAGCGCGTGGCGATGGTGGGTGACGGCATCAACGACGCGCCTGCCTTGGCGGCGGCCGACGTCGGCATCGCCATGTCGACCGGCACCGATGTGGCGATGCACGCGGCCGGCATTACCTTGATGCGGGGCGACCCGGCGCTGGTGGCCGACGCGCTCGACATTTCGCGTCGCACCTACAACAAGATACGACAAAACCTGTTCTGGGCCTTCGTCTATAACCTGGTCGGGATACCGCTGGCCGCGTTCGGGCTGTTGAACCCGATGGTGGCCGGCGCGGCGATGGCCTTCAGTTCGGTCAGCGTGATTAGTAACGCATTGCTGCTGCGGCGCTGGAAGCCGCACGCGGCGCACAGGGAAGAAGGTGGACCATGAATATCGGGCAGGCGGCAATCGAGACGGGCATTTCGGCAAAGATGATCAGGTATTACGAAAGCGTCAAGCTGATCAAGCAAAGCGCGCGCAGCGGCGCCGGTTACCGCACCTATGGCGAGGATGACTTGCACGCGCTGCGTTTTATCAAGCGCGCGCGCACGCTCGGCTTCGCGCTGGAACAAATCCGCGAATTGCTATCGCTGTGGCAAAACGCCGGACGTGCCAGCGCCGACGTGAAAAGCATCGCGCTGGCCCACGTCGCCGAACTCGACACGCGCATTGCCGAATTGACGCATATGCGCGACACCTTGCACCGCCTGGCGCTATCGTGCCATGGCGACCAGCAAGCCGATTGCCCGATCCTGCAAGATCTGAGCTTGGCCGCTTGCTGCCGCTAACAGCGTCAGCGCAGGAACATCCAGAGCGTCAGCAGGGCGCCGATCACGACCACGAAGATGCGCATGAGGCGTTCGGGCAAACGGTGAATCAGCCAGGCGCCGCACACGCCACCGGCAATGCCGCCGGCCGCCAGCGCCAGCGCGGCCGGCCAGCTGATCATATGGGAAAACCCAAAGATCAAGGTGGCGGCCGCGTTCATCGCCATCGCCAGTACATTCTTGGTCGCCGTGGCCGCCCGTACTTGCATGCCGGCCACGGTCAACGCGGCCAGCATCAGAAAACCAATGCCGCCGCCGAAATAACCGCCGTAAATGGCGATGCAACTTTGCACCCCTACCAGCAGCGGCAAGGGCATCGCGCTAGCCGCGTGCAGCGGCTTGCGCCGGAAAGTGCCCCAGGCAAAGACGCTGGTGGCAAACAGCACCAGCCATGGCACCAGCCTGGCAAAGAAGGTCGCGGGCGTGTTGAGCAACAAGATCGCACCCAGCAAGCCGCCGGCCAGGCTGATCATGAACATTTGGCGAAAGCTCAAGGGACCGACCCGGTCGACCAGTTTGCGCCCGGCGATGGCCGACGTGGTTTGGCTGGGAAACATTGCGATGGTCGAGGTGATATTGGCGGCCAGCGGATTCAAGCCGGCCAGCAGCAGGGCCGGGAAAGTGATGAAGGAACCGCCGCCGGCCAGGGCGTTTTGCACGCCGGCGATGAAGCCGGCGGCGGCGATCAAGACAATAACGTGCGGTTCTAACGGTGGAATGGGGGTCATGGCTTGCGGCTTGCGATGCGGAAAAATGTTGAATGATTATAACTGTCGCCGACCGCGTTCCCGCGCCCCGCTGGCGCTTTGGCGCGTTTGAGACAAGGAGTGGCGCCCCTTGAGTTATTATTCATTTCAGCATTCAAATTTGACAACCAAGGGAGGCGTAATGGATTATGAATTGTATTACTGGCCCGGCATTCAGGGGCGCGGCGAGTTTGTCAGGCTGGCGCTGGAGCAAGCCGGCGCCGACTACATCGACGTCGCGCGCATGCCCGAGAGCAAGGGCTTAGGCATGCCGGCGCTGCTGGCCTGCCTGACCGGCGCTGGCCATCCTCCGTTTGCGCCGCCGGCGCTCAAGTGCGGCCCTTTGCTGATTGGCCAGACTGCCAACATCTTGCAATTCCTGGGCGCCCGGCTGGGCCTGGCGCCGCGCGCGCAGGCGGGGCGCTTGTGGACGCAGCAATTGCAACTGACCATTGCCGATCTGCTCGGCGAAGTGCATGATAGCCACCATCCGCTGTCGGGCAATCTGTATTATGCAGACCAGAAAAAGGAAGCGAAGCGGCGCGCCGCCGATTTCACGGGCCAGCGCCTGGCCAAGTTCCTCGATTACTTCGAGCAGGTTTTGACGAATAATCCGCGTGGCGGCGGCTTCCTGGTCGGCGCCAGGCTCAGTTATGCCGACCTGTCGATGTTTCAAATGATGGCCGGCTTGCGCTACGCCTTCCCGAACGCGATGCAGCGTCTGGAGCGCGACTATCCGGGCCTGGGCCGCTTGCACGACCTGGTCGCGCAAGGTCCGAACATTGCCGCCTACCTGGCATCGAAGCGGCGCCTGCCGTTCAACGAAGAAGGCATTTTTCGGCATTATCCGGAACTCGATGAATGATGATTAAATAAAGGATGGTACGGTGAGTATGAGTATGAGTATAGCGTCGGTATTGCAGCGGAAAATCATCAGCGCGCGGCTGGTCAGCTTTGCCTTTTTCGGCTTGTTCGTGCTGGGCCTGTTCTTGCCGAAAAGTAAGCTGAGCCAGCCGATCAGCTGGATTGCCTTTCTTGGCGTGGCCGGTAGCCACCTGTACATCTCGGCCCGCGTGGTCTGTCCGAAGTGCAAGGCGAAACTGGGCCAGGCGCGCTTCGGCCTGGGCTTGCTGCCGGCCCACGCGCAACGCTGCCCGGGCTGCGGGCTTGATTTCAATGGCGTGGCACCGTATAAGGACGGCGTGGGGCGCCCGCCGGAATAGTAGGTGCCGGGCTTGGCGAAGAAGCCGGTGGCCGCAGGCAAGTGCAAACTCAGACGGCGGAGCGATAGCGGGCGACGCTCTTCTTGGCCGCTAAAAAAGAAGCCGTACCCAACACCAGCACGCGAAGCAGCGGATTGGGGGCGGCTTCTGCGGGAGCGGTCGATTTATCAAGACGGTATCTGCCCCTCATGCCTCTTTGCGGCCAATGCTTAGACGTGCCGGCTTACATACCCGGTAATGCATACACAGAAAACGTATGCTCATCTTTTAGTAACTCGTCAACAGAAATACGGTCATCTCCATATAGAAAACCCTCCATGACAAGCAGTGATTTCGTTGTCGCATCACAAAAGACAAGAAACCCCATTTCGCCTACCTCTAACCGATCACATTTTGCCTGAACAGAAAATTCATGCGGAGCCTTATTAAGGTTTCTTAAGGCGACATTGTCCTCAAAATGAGTATAAAAACCTGAGCAAAAACCCCTTTCCAAGCCGGAAAATATGCGGTCCTTCACCTTGAGCACTTCCAAGATGAAATTCACATTTTCTTTTTCCAGAACGAAAGACGACAAAATTAGGCTCAGAATTTCCTTTTCCAAGGTGCTTAATTTGCTCATGGCATAAATCCTGTTCGCAATAGAATAGGGCCGTTGCTTACCCCTCCATTAACTTGCATACTTATCAGGACGTAATGGATCAGTGTGGCGAAGCGGATTCCTACCGACATATGCAGGTTCAGCGCGCCGCGCCCACCGGATAGCCGGCCTCGACAATGGCGGCGCTGATTTGCGCCAGGCTGACGCTCGACTCGACCTTGACGCTCTTGTCGGCCAGGTCAACCTGGACTTGCGCTTGCGGGTCGAGCGCTTGCACCGCCTTGGTGACGGCGCCCACGCAATGGCCGCAACTCATGTTGTCAACTTGTAATTCATACATTGCCGTACTCCTGATTTGACGTTGGAATTCCCACGATAATGCTTCCCATCGTGGCAAGGTCAAGCCCTTTCAATCAAGTCAGCAAGTAGTCGACGGGGGCCAGCGGCGGCGGGATATGCGGGTCGCCCAGCGCGCTGCGCAAATTGATTTCAATCGTGCGGCAAATGGCGTCCAGCGGCAAGTCGTTGGCGTCGGTGCCGAACGGTTCCTCGATCTCGTCGCCGAGCGCATCGAGGCCGAAAAAAGTGTAGGCGACGATGGCCACCACGAACGGCGTCATGAAGCCGAGCGAGTCGACCAGGCCGAAGGGCAGCAAGAAGCAATACAGATAGGCGGTGCGGTGCAGCAACAGCACGTAGGAAAAGGGCAGCGGCGTATTCTTGATGCGCTCGCAGGCCGCAGCGGCCGCCGCCATCGACGACAGGGTGGCATCGACCGACGCCGCCAGGCAAGCGTCGATTTGCTGCTCGCGCAGGCAGCAGCCAAGGTCCAAGCCCATTTGCAGCATCAGGAAGTCGGAGGGATTTTCCGCTGCCACGGCTTGCCGCCATTCCGACTCTTGTAGCAAGGGTTGCAACTGGGCCGTCGCGCTACTGTCGCGCAATTGATGGCGCAGCGCGTGCGAAAAGGCAATCGCCCGGTAAATCATGCGCACCCGCACATCGGCCAGGCCGAGGCTGGCGGCGGCCGGTTGCGCGCCCTGGATCAGGCTTTGGCATTGGCGCGCCAGGCTGCGGCTACGGTGTACCAGTTCGCCCCACAGCTTGCGTCCTTCCCAGTAACGGTCATAGGCGGCATTGTTGCGAAAGCCGAGGAAAATCGAGAGCGGCAAACCGATCAGCGTGAACGGAATCGTGGTCAAGGTCACTTTTTGCGAGAACAACACGCCGTGCAACATCGTCACCAGGGTGGCAAACACGATATTGACGACGAGCGTGAGGCGGATGCGCGCCAGCACCGAGCCGCGTAACACTAGAAATAAGCGCAGCCCCGATGGCCGCTCGCGCACGATCATGCGAGGCTCCGGTGCGGCATCGCGATGGTTTTGGGTCGGAAATAATTGGCCGGCGGCGTGCGCGGGCTGGAGTCTAGGTGCATGGGGAAATAGTCGGGCGAGCGCCAAAGTATAAGCCAGCGCCGCGTATAGTCCAATTCACAATGCTCATGGCGCTTATGCGCGCCGTGAATGAGAGGGGCAGGAGGGTTTCCGGCTGTTGTTGTCTGGCCCGCCAAGGGTGATGATGATTGCATAATATTGGGAAAAACTGGAAGATGTCAGCGAGGACACAGCTTACAAGTCAGTGCGCCATCTTGCTTGAGGAAGCATCACCCATGCTTCTTCTGCAGCAAGCCGTTTGCCCACCATACTGTCGACCCGGTCCCTATCCATGCCAAAACTAGCCGCTACCGCGATACCGATACGCTATTCCAATTTAAACCATGCGCTGCGCATCCCGCTTGCCGCCGAAGTCCATTCGCGGCCTTTCCTGCGCCTGAACGCCCCGGAAAGCGTCAGCCATCTGGCCGTATATTGCCGCGACGGCGCCGAACCGCGCGGCGCCAATCTGGAGGGGCGGCATGCGATGTTGGCCGCGCTGTGCCTGCATTTCGGGGTGGCCGCGCCGCATGCCGAGGCCAAGTATTTTTACCATGATTTCGGGCGCTTCCGACTCAAGTGGGAATGCCACACCGAGTTCGCCACGTATACTTTCGCCGAGCCGCACGAGGCCGGCATTGCGCTGGCGGACGCCTTCGCGCGCGTGCCGCTGACGCATATCCCGCAAGACTGGCTGGCCACGCTGGAAGGCAAGATCATGGTGGCCGCCCATGTGGTGCTCGACAAGAGTGGGGCTGATGTCGCGCAAGAATTGCCGCATGTCTTGGAAGGATGCCTGCTGGTGGGCAGCCAGGTCTTGCAGGGCGGCGAAGTGTGGACCGATTTCCTGATCCAATCGGACGGTTTCAGCCGCTTTGTCGTGCGCGACGCCGGCTTGCGCGAGTTGCAGGCCGGCAGCCTGGTGCAGCGCCTGCTGGAAATCGAGACTTACCGCATGATGGCGCTGCTCGGTTTGCCGTATGCGCAAAGCGCGGTCCCGGAATTGAACGCGGTCGAGGAAGAATTGGCGACGCTGACGGCCACCATGGTCGATATCGACGCCACCAGCGATGCCATTTTCCCGCAGCGCTCGGCGTCGGACCCGGACCCCGAGCAAGCCTTGTTGGGCAGTATCACGCGCCTGGCGGCGCGCGTCGAAAAGCTTTCGCTCGATAATAATTACCGTTTTTCCGCCTCGCAAGCGTATTTCCGCCTGGTTCACGCGCGCATCGAGGAATTGCGCGAAAGCCGCATCGAAGGCATCCCGACGGTGGGCGAATTCATGGAGCGGCGCCTGACGCCGGCCATGAATACTTGTGCCGCGATCGCCAGCCGGCAAGAGGCGCTGGCCGCTCGCATCGCCCACACCAATGATTTGTTGCGTACCCGCGTGGGTATCATCCAGGAACACCAGAACCGGCGCATCCTGCAATCGATGGACAAGCGCGCGGCGCAACAGTTGCGCCTGCAGCAAGCGGTCGAAGGCTTGTCGGTGGTGGCGATTTCCTACTATTCGGTGGGATTGCTGAGCTATGCGGGCAAGGCGCTGAAGGCGGCCGGCTTGCCAATCAATGTGGAAGTGGCGACGGGAATGCTGGTGCCGCTGGTGGCGGGCTTGGTCTGGCTCGGCTTGCGTCGCATGCACCGACGCATGCATGTCGAGTAGGAAGGACGGGCCAATGGCCCGCACCCTCCCCACGCTGTCCTTACTTCGGGATGACGACAACCGTGCTGCCGCTGGCGCCGCCGGTGCCGGTGCGCCCTTTGGCACCGGTTGCGCCGGTATTGCCCGTGTTGCCGGTGTTGCCAGTACTACCAGTGGCGCCGGTGTTACCGGTATTGCCAGTATTACCGGTGGCGCCTTGCATGCCGTCGGCGCCGGTGTTACCTTGATTGCCAGTGGCGCCGGTATCGCCGGTATTACCCTGGTTACCGGTATCGCCCTGGGCGCCCGTATAACCGGTATTGCCTTGATTGCCCTGGCTACCCTGATTGCCCTTGTCGCCTTGGGCGCCTTGGGCGCCGGTGTAGCCGGTGTCGCCTGGCGTGCCTTGCGGACCCATCGGGCCTGCGCAGGCGCTCAAACCGAGTGCCGCCATGAGTGCGACTGCTGACATGGTAAATTTCATGATCGTTCCTTTTGAGTTAAACGCGGCCAGGATTGCGGCCGGATGAGCCACTATCGCCGTTTGCGAATAATGGCTCTGTTCGCTGACGCACTTAAGAGCCGCTCGGAAATAACTGTTACATTTTGATAGGTTTGAGCGGCCTGCGGCAAGGGCATCTGCAGTCGTCGCGCCGCTTGTTACACTGTTGCCTGTTACACTTTTCCCCGGCTATTGCGGGCTATCCGGCTGTTTGGGACTGTCATCGTGGGCGGGCTTGGCAGGCGGCTTGACCAGACTGACCTTCTTGCGCTTTGCCGGAGCGGACTTGAGGGGGGGATATTGTAGCGGTTCATCGGCTGCGCGGCGGCATGGGCTCCAACTGCACGAGCCTGGTATAGCCGAGCCGCAATTGATGACATTGGGGCAATCGACGCTGCCTGGCATAGACGAGCCGCAATCGATGATGTCGGAGCAATCGACGCTGCCGACATCGCAACCGTCGCAAGAGACATCGCAAGAACCGGCCTGGGGATGGAGCGGGCGCGGCATCGGGCGCGCCCGCAACAGGCGCCGGTGCTGCCCGGCGCAGGCATGCCAGCGCCGTTGCAATAGCGCATAACCGAGCCACACGCCGTAGCGTTCGATGACGCGGTAGCCGTGGGCCGAGCAACTGGCGCGGCCCGTGCCTATCCTGTAGGCGCAGGAAAATCGCTTCAGCGGCGACAAGTGGCGCCGGTACAGGGCAATCGCGCCCAGGGCCGCCCGTTTCAATAGATGGTTCAGCATGGCGGCATATCCCTGGTGGCGCGTTGATTGCATGGCTGCAGGCAGCACTATGCCGTAAATCGCCCCTGCAGGCAAAGACTGGCCGTGGAGCGATATTGCCTTGTTAATGTTTGTATGCGAGCATGGCATGTCCGCGACCGCAGCCAGCATAAAGGAAACGCAGCATGATCAATTGGGAAGCCCACGCCTGCCTGCCACAGCATCCGCAAGCCGATTTCGCGCCGCTGCTGCGCCTGCACGCGGCCGGCGTGCACCATGTCTCGCTCAATGTGGGCGCCGACATGAACCCGCTGGCCCAGGTGATGGCGGTGATCGCCGGCTACCGGGCCAGCATCGCGGCCCAGCCGCAATTTTTTTTGCTGGCCGCGAACGTGGCCGACATCGAGCGCGCCATGGCGCAAGGGCGGCTGGCCGTCAGCTTCGACCTGGAAGGCGCGCTGCCGCTGCTCGAGCAGCCGGACATGGTGGCGCTCTACCATCAACTGGGCGTGCGCCAGATCCACTTCGCGTATAACCGCAATAACAGCGTGGCCGGCGGTTGCCACGATGTCGAGCAAGGCTTGAGCGCGCTCGGCCGGAAGATGGTCGAGGCCGTGAACCGGGCCGGCATGTTGATGGATTGCTCGCACACGGGCCGGCGCTGCAGCCTCGACATCATGGCGGCCTCCAGCGCGCCCGTCATCTTCAGCCACGCCAATCCGCAAGCGCTGGTCGAGCACGGCCGCAATCTCAGCGACGAGCAAATATTGGCCTGCGCGGCGAGCGGCGGCGTGGTGTGCGTGTCGGGCTTGTCCTTCATGCTGGGCCAGGAGCATCCCGGCGCGGCCGACGTGGCGCGCCACGCCGCCTATGTCGCCGAACTGGCCGGGGTCGAGCACGCCGGCATCGGACTCGACATCTGTTTCCAGCAGGCCGGCCTGGACGATACGCCGCCGGACTTCGATCCCGGTCATTGGTGGCCGGCTGGCGCCGGCTACCGTCAAGAGGCGCCGCCTGCCAGCGCGGCGCCGGAGCTCTGGAGCTTGCTGGGGTCGGCGCTGCGCGACACCGGCATGACGCGCGCGGAAAGTGCGCTGGTCATGGGCGGCAATATGGCGCGGGTGGCGCGCCAGGTGTGGGGCGGCTAAACGGCATTTGTCGCGCACCGCTCACGCAGCAGGCATGGATGCGGGCGCCGCCAAAACAGCAGTAGCATTCCCGGCCACAGCAGCGCCAATGAGGATGGTGCGGGCACCGCCTGGGCCGCCGCTTGCCAGCCGAGCGTGTTCATCACCACCTGGTCGATGGCCGACATCGGCTCGGCCTCGTTGGTATTGCCGAAAGCATCGAATGAGTCGGCCGGGATGCTGCCGGCCCAGTCCTGGATATCGCCGCCATTGCCGGACGCATTATAGGAATGGGCGTTGGTGATGCAGCCATCGGTCGAAAAATACACATTGCTGGCCGCTGGATTGAGGTTGACCGCGCCCGCGCTGCAGCGGAACAGGTCGAAGGGCATGAAGCCGAAGCCCGGGTTGGTGAGCTGGGTCACGCGGCCCATGATTTCCGAGAATTCATGTTCGGCCGTGCCTAGGTAATCGTAGGCGCCGACCAGCGCACGCTGGCCGGGATTGAAGGCGTAACTGTTGCCGGCGCCGATGAAGAAGGTGCCGTCCAGCCCAGGCGCGTTGGCGGCGAGCAAGCCCAGCGCCTTGGCCTGCGCGTTGGCGATGACGAAGTTGCCGCCGCCGCTAGGGTCGAGCAGGGGCAAGAGTGTGGTGGCCGAGATCGAGGCGGGCGTCGAGGCGTGGCTGATCAAAGCGGCCCGCACCTGGGCATAGGTATAACTGCTGCCATTGTCTTCGAACAGGCTGGCGCCGAGGCCGTTGGCGGGGTCGCGCGTGACGTTGATGTTGAGCGTGACATTGTTGTTATATAGCGCGCTGAACTCGTTGGCAACGTACTGGGTCGCGCTTTCCAGGTTCGCGAGGTTGGCGCCGAACGCGACCAGGCTGGGATCATAGTTTAAGTTGAACAACAGGCCCGCCGATGCCGTCGTCGCCGTCGCGCAAAGCGCTGCGCCAGCCAAAAGAGTGCTGATCCGTGTGGACATGGTTTTCTCCAGGTAGGTTGAACGATTTGATTTAAGTTGTGACGCGGCGCAATGACAAGCCCTCTCAACTTAAGTTCAAAATAAGCCATCGCAAGGTCCATGCCATGCCGTTTGAAGACCCGAGGAAAGCATAATTTTTTCAATTAAATCAATAGTTTGGCATTCAATGTTGACGCGCTGCATGAGAAATTTTGCATGCCAAGGGCGGCGGCGGAGCGCACTGTCAATTATCCCGACAGAGGCGATGCGGCGGGGAAGCGCGCGGGCTGCGGGGGCACGGCCCGAAGCAGCCGGCTGTTGTTCATTGTGATGGTTTTTTTAGCTATCCGCTTTCATGTTTCTATCAAAATATTCGCGACCTTGATGATTGATGAGAATCATGTGTTCTCCACGAACGCTGAATTAGGATTGCCTCAGTCCGCTCAGCTTGCCTGCGGACTATCCCCACGGGGTCATTCCGGAGCTTACATTGAGCGGCCGACAAGCGCAGGCAAACACGATTTCACATCACAATGGAGGCTACATGAAAGCAAAACCAGGCAAGGAAATGACGTCCATGAACGAAGAATGCGCATGTCCGGATACCAGCATGGCGGCGGCCGATTCCCGCCCCGCCCTACATAATGGCAATGGCAATGGCAATGGCAATGGCAGCGCGAACGCGAACGGCGGCGGCCATCAAATGCCTAGCGATGGCGCCAGCGAGCAGTCTGGCATTGATGAACATGGCATGCCGGGCCTGGCCCAGGCCGGCGCTGACATGCAAAACGGCTCTGCGCCCAAGCAACTAGTCGCGGGCGCCAATGGCGGCGCCGGCATGGACGGTAACAATGCCGGCGCCAACGGCGGGGGCGCCATGGGCGGCGGCGGCGCGGGTGGCGGCGCTTCCGGCGGTTCCGGCAATCCGCCGCAGATTCGGCGCTGCGGCACGATGGATGTGCATCGCCGCCTGCTGTCGACGGTGCCCGGTTACGCCAAGGCGCGCGATGCAATCGAAATCCATGCGCAGCGTTACGAATTGGGCGAACGGGCGGCGCAACGCACCGGCTTGACGCGCATTCCCGTGGTGGTCCATGTGGTATGGAATACCGCCGCGCAAAACATCGCCGACACCCAGATCAGCAGCCAGATTGATGTGCTGAACCGCGACTTCCGCCGCACCAATCCCGACGTCAATTCCACGCCGGCCCCCTTCTTGCCATTGGCCAGCGATTCGCGCGTCGAATTTTTCCTCGCCAACATCGACCCGAACGGCGCGCCCACCAGCGGCATCGAGCGGCGCCAGACCACGGTGGCTTCGTTTTCCGATAATGACGCCGTCAAGTCTTTCGGCACGGGCGGCCTGAATGCCTGGCCGCAAGAGCGCTACCTCAATCTCTGGGTCTGCCCGCTCGGCGGCGGCTTGCTTGGTTACGCCCAGTTTCCCGGCGGCCCGGCCGCCACCGATGGCGTGGTGATCTTGCATTCTGCATTCGGCAACAATGGCACGGCGGCGGCGCCGTATAACCTGGGCCGCACGGCGACGCACGAGATTGGCCACTGGCTGAACTTGAATCACATCTGGGGCGATGACGGCACCGGTTGCTCGGGCACCGACAATGTCGCCGACACGCCGAACCAGGCTGGCTACAATGTCGGCACGCCCAGCTTCCCGCATGTATCGTGCAGCAATGGCCCGAATGGCGACATGTTCATGAATTACATGGATTATGTCGACGACCGCGCCATGTTCATGTTTACCGCCGGCCAGGTGGCGCGCATGCAAGCCTGTCTCGATGGCGTGCGCAGCACGATCGGCACCGGGGCCGGCATGATCCGTCCAAGCTCGTCGCCGGTGGTATCGTGGGGACCGAACCGTATCGACACCTTCGTGCTCGGCAGCGACCGCGCCCTGTACCACAAGTGGTGGGACGGTTCGGCCTGGGGACCAGCGGTCACCGGCTACGAATACATGGGTGGCATTTGCACCAGCGTGCCGCAAGTGGTGGCGTGGGGACCGAACCGGCTCGACGTGTTCGTCACCGGCACCGACAGCGCGCTATACCACAAATGGTGGAACGGTTCGGCCTGGGGACCATCGGTCACCGGCTACGAAAACATGGGCGGCATTTGCGTGGGCGACCCGCGCATCGTCTCGTGGGGACCGAACCGGCTCGACGTGTTTGTGCTCGGCACCAACCGCGCCCTGTACCACAAATGGTGGGACGGTTCGGCTTGGGGCCCGTCGCTGACCGGCTACGAAAACATGGGCGGCATTTGCGTCGGCCAGCCGGAAGTGGTGTCGTGGGGACCGAACCGGCTCGACGTGTTTGTCATCGGCACCGACCGCGCGCTGTACCACAAGTGGTGGGACGGCAAGGCATGGGGGCCGTCGCTGACCGGCTATGAGCGCCTGGGCGGGGTATGCACCTCGGCGCCCAAGGTGGTGTCGTGGGGACCAAACCGGCTCGATGTGTTCGTCACGGGCACCGATGGTGCGCTATATCACAAGTGGTGGGATGGCGCGGCCTGGGGACCGTCGGTCACCGGCTTCGAGCGCATGGGCGGGGTCTGCGTCGGCGAACCCGAAGTGGTATCCTGGGGACCGAACCGGCTCGATGTGTTTGTCATCGGCACCGACAGCGCCCTGTACCATAAGTGGTGGAACGGTTCGGCCTGGGGTCCATCGGTCACCGGCTACGAAAACATGGGCGGCGTCTGCACTTCGCAGGCGCGGGCCGTGGCGTGGAGCGAAAACCGCCTCGACGTGTTCGTTACCGGCACCGACAGTGCGCTGTATCACAAGTGGTGGAATGGTTCGGCGTGGGGACCGTCGCTGACCGGCTACGAATACATGGGCGGCGTCATTTCGTCCTTCAAGCAGGGGACCGGCGCGGACCCGGCCAAGCCCGCCTTGCCGCAAGCGCAGCCGATGCAAACAATGCAGCAAGCGGCGGCACCACATAGCATGGGAGCATGATGAATCAGGAAACGGCGCGGCTGGGCGGCAAGTGGACCCATTCCTTCGAGGAAGACGAAGGCGACGTCAGGCTGTATCGCCCGACGGACAGCTTTCCCTTCCCGCCCAGCCGGCGCGGCCGCGAAACCCTGGCCTTCGGCCCTGACGCGCAAGTGCTGCGCGGCATGCCGGGGCCGGACGACCGGCAGCGCGTGACGAGTTCCGGCATGACCGCCCTGGGCATGAACCGCTTCCGCCTGGATGCGCCGGAAGCAAACGGCTCCGTCATCGAGATCGTCGAAGCGAAGCCGGACTTGCTCAAGCTGCGTTTCGTCTGAGTCACCCTCGGACGTAAAAAAGCCCCGCCTGTGCGAACAGGCGGGGCTTTTTATATGGATGCCGGCTTGCGCCGGGCGCTAGCTTACAAGACTTCGCTGGCGTGATCGGCCAGGCGCGAACGCTCGCCGCGCGCTAGCGTCACGTGACCGCTGTGCAGCCAACCTTTGAAGCGGTCGACCACATAGGTCAAGCCGCTCGAACCTTCGGTCAGGTAAGGCGTGTCGATTTGCGCGATATTGCCCAGGCATAAAATCTTGGTGCCGGGACCGGCGCGCGTGACCAGGGTCTTGACTTGCTTCGGCGTCAAGTTCTGCGCCTCGTCGATGATCAGGAACTTGTTCACGAAGGTGCGCCCGCGCATGAAGTTGAGCGACTTGATCTTGATGCGCGAACGTATCAAGTCCTGGGTTGCCGCACGACCCCACTCGCCGCCATCCGAATCGGACTTGTTCAGCACTTCCAGGTTGTCGTCGAAGGCGCCCATCCATGGCGACATCTTCTCTTCCTCGGTGCCGGGCAAGAAACCGATGTCTTCACCGACCGGCACCGTGACGCGGGTCACGATGATTTCGTTGTAGAGCTTGGTTTCCAGCACTTGCGCCAGGCCGGCGGCCAGGGCCAGCAAGGTCTTGCCGGTGCCGGCCTGGCCCAGCAAGGTGACAAAGTCGCATTCCGGATTCATCAACAGGTTCAGCGCGAAATTCTGCTCGCGGTTGCGCGCCGTCACGCCCCACACATTATTTTTGCTGTGGCTGAAGTCGCGCAGGGTTTGCAACACGGCCGTCTTGCCATTGATTTGCTTGACCTGGCCATAGAATGGCGCTTCGCCGTTCTTCGGTTCCAGGTAAATGAACTGGTTGACCAGCATCGACGGCACGAAGGGACCGGTGACGCGGTAAAACGTGGAACTGACCCCGGACTTGTTTTCTTGCCACGATTCCATGTCCTTGCCGTGCTTGTTCCAGAAATCGTCGGGCAATTGGAGGATACCCGAATACAGCAAGTCGGTATCTTCCATCACATGGTCGTTGAAATAATCCTCGGCCGGCAAGCCCAGCGCGCGCGCCTTGATGCGCATATTGATGTCTTTCGACACCAGCACCACGGGACGCTGCGGTTGCTCCGATTCGAGCGAACGCACCACGGCCAGGATCTGGTTATCGGCCTTGCCGATCGGCAGGCCCATCGGCAAGTCGGCGCTTTGCAAACGGGTCTGGAAGAACAGGCGGCCCTTGGCATCCTTGTTGCCCAGTTTCGACAGCGGAATCCCGTTTTCGATGGCGTCGTCGTCGGTGTGGCCGACCAGGGCGTCGAGCGTGCGCGAGACCTGGCGGGCGTTGCGCGCAACTTCGGTCATGCCTTTTTTATGGTCGTCGAGTTCTTCCAAGGTCATCATCGGCAGATACACATCGTGTTCCTCGAAACGGAACAGCGATGAAGGATCATGCATCAGGACATTGGTATCGAGCACGAACAGCTTGGTGACGCCGCTCTTGTCGGCGGCGCGGCTGGCCGACGACTTGATCGGCACTTCGACCGGCTTGTGCTTGGCCGGATGGGCTTTCTCGACCGGCGTGATGGGCGTGACCTTGGCACGTATCGCAGGCGCCTTGGCCTTGGCCTCGGCCTTGGCCGGGGCGGCGACTGGTGCCGGTGCTTCCGCCACGACCGGCACGACCGGCTTGGCCACCATCAGGGCGGCCACTTGCTTGATCTTGGTGGCGGCATTGACGCGCGCCTTGGGGACGGCAACAGCGACCGGGACAGCCACCGGCGCGGGCGCCGCCTTGGTCTTGGCAACGACTGCTTTCGGCAGGGCTTGCACGACGGCTTGCACGGCGGCCTTTTTAGGCGCGGCCGCGACTTTACTTGCGGGGCGCGCGCTCTGCGCCGTCGGGTAATCTTCCGCCGGCAAGATGGTGGCGGGCTTGCTTGGTAATTTTGGCAGTGGCATCAGGATCTCAATCAAAAAATTTCTGGAATGGTCCGCCCACTGGCGCTGCAACAGCGCGGATGGGTTGGATGCAAGGGATAAATGTGGCACAGAACTGGCTGCAGGCCGTGGTCTGGCCCGGTGCGGATACCGGGGGCGGGAAAGCCCTGGTGGATAAGTACGCTCTTCGGTGACTCAAAATGGCTGCTTCGGACTCTGTTTTGCTACGGGTTGATCGATTTTTTGGCTCGCCGTATCGGCTCGCCGGCGCCGGCATCGATGTGAATAACAGCGTGGATAAAGGCGCCGACGCAAACGTTATTGTTGCGTCGCAACGAATTCAAGCACTTCATCGACGTGGCCTGCCACTTTCACGCCTCTCCATTCTTTCACCAATCGGCCCTCAGCGTCAATGATAAACGTGCTGCGCTCGACCCCGCGCACGGTCTTGCCGTACATCTGTTTCAGCTTCATCACATTGAATTGCAGGCAGACGGCTTCGTCGCTGTCGGAAATCAATTCAAACGGCAAGCCCAGCTTGGTCTTGAAGTTTTCGTGCGAGCGCAGCGAGTCGCGGCTGATGCCGTAAATTTCGGCTCCCGCTTGCAGAAATTGCGGATACAAGTCGCGAAATGCCATGTTTTCGGTGGTGCATCCCGGGGTATTGTCTTTCGGGTAAAAAAACAGTACCGTATATTTCGCCGCGCGACCCGACAAATGGAAGCTCTGGCCGCTGGTCATGGGGGCGGAAAAATCGGGCAAGGTGCTGACGGTTTGGCTTTCGACCACGGCTTATCTCCTGAACGGTGAACTTCAACGCTATGTGTAAACTGCCAGCGCAAGCAGGGGGCTTGGAACTTATCGGGCGGGGCCTTGGGCAATCAACTGGCCCGAACGGCCCGGCGTCTCGCCCCAGACGATGGGGCAAACGGGCAGGGTGCAATCTTTTACTTTGTCGTAATAGTCGGCCATCGAAGCGAGCCGGTAACCTTGCGCCTGCCACCCCGCCAGCAATTGTTCGAAAATGGGGGCGAGTTTCTGTCCTTCAAGCTCCGCATGCAAGGTATATACGTGATCGCGCCCCGCGCCCGCCGTCAGCGACAGGATATGGGCCGCGATATTGGCGCCCGTGATCATGACGCCATCGATTTCGCGGCCCAGCAATTCGTCCAGCGTCGGCAGGGTGGTCGGCAACTGGATGCAAGACAGCGCCTTGCCATTGTCGACCAGCCGGTGCGGGCCGCTGGCGTCGCTGCGCAGGGCGCCCCGTTCATCGAGCGGCGCGCGGCCGTCCGAGGCATACAGGTAGCCGGCCGCGTCATGCTCGCCGAAAGCGGCCGGATTCATTTGCCAGCCAGCCGCGCCGATGGTGCGCGGGGCCACGCCAAACACTTGCGCGTAGCGGCTGGCCGCCTTGCGCATCATGGTCGTGGTCCAGGCCGAGCCGCGCGTGGCCACATTGTCTTGCCACTGCACATGGTCCCAGGTGTGGATGCCGCACTCGAAGCCGGCGTCGCGCGCTGCACGCATGTCGTCCGCGCATTGCTTGCCGATATCGGGTGCCGGCAGCAGGGTGCCGTACATCAAGGTTTTCAAGCCATAGTGTTCGAGCACGGAAGTGCGCGACACCTTGCTGAAAAAGCCAGGCTTGAAGGCGCGCCGCAAGGCCCAGCCGGTGTGGTCCGGGCCCAGCGAAAACAGGAAGGTCGCGTGCGCCCCATGGGCGCCCAGGGTGCGCACCAGATTGCGCACGCCTTCGCGCGTGCCGCGATAAGTATCGACGTCGATCTTGAGCGTCAGCAGCGGCGCATCTGGCGGTAAAGACTGGCTCATCAATCCATCAAGGCCTGGGCTTGCGCCACCTGGCCACGGTAAGCGTCGAAGATATTGCGCAGCGAATCGGCCATATTGGTGGTCGGCGCCCAGCCCAGCTCTTCGCGCGTGTTGGTGATTTTCGGCACGCGGTTTTGCACGTCCTGGTAGCCGGTGCCATAGTAGGCGCCCGAGGTGGTTTCGACGATCTTGACGTGCTTGGCACCTTCGGCGTATTCCGGATATTCGGCTGCCAGGGTCAGCATCATGCCGGCCAGTTCGCGGATCGAATAATTATTGGTCGGGTTGCCGATGTTATAGATCTTGCCGCTGGCAATGCCATCCTTGTTGGCGATGATGTGCATCAGCGCGTCGATGCCATCGTCGATATAGGTGAAGGCGCGTTTTTGCGCGCCGCCATCGACCAGGGAAATGTTTTCGCCGCGCACGATGTGGCCAAAGAATTGCGTTACCACGCGCGAAGAACCTTCTTTCGGCGTGTGGATCGAATCGAGGCCGGCGCCGATCCAGTTAAACGGACGGAACAGCGTGAAATTCAAGCCTTCCATGCCATAGCCCCAGATCACGCGGTCCATCAATTGCTTGGCGTTCGAGTAAATCCAGCGCGGTTTGTTGATCGGGCCGCAGATCAATTCCGAGTTTTCCGGGTCGAATTCCTCGTCGTGGCACATGCCATACACTTCCGAGGTGGACGGGAAGACCAGGTGCTTGCCGTATTTGGCGGCCGAGCGCACGATCGGCAGATTGGCTTCGAAATCGAGTTCGAACACGCGCAGCGGTTGCTTGACGTAGGTCGACGGGGTGGCGATTGCCACCAGCGGCAAGATCACATCGCATTTCTTGACGTGATATTCGACCCATTCCTTGTTGATCGTGATATCGCCTTCAAAGAAATGCATGCGCGACTTGTACGACTCGTTGTCGAGCAACTCGCTGATGCGGTCGGACATCATGTCCATGCCATACACGTGCCAGTCGGTCGTTTCGAGGATGCGTTTCGACAGGTGGTGGCCGATGAAACCGTTGACGCCGAGGATGAGGACTTTTTTCATAGGATCTTCTCTTGTGTAATATTCATTGTGCGCCGGCCAGGCTGCTGCGCAGGCGCGCGGCCGTGACCGGTTCGCCGTCCGCCGTCAGGGCGGAAATGGCCAGCATGCGGCCATCGCCGCACACGCCAAAGATGCAATTATCCACTACTGTCAAGCCAGGTGGCAAACTTAGCGGCCCCTGTTTTGCCAAGCGGGCCCGTTCAATTATATAAGTGATACCGTTTATCTCGGTAAATGCGCCCGGATACGGCGGCGCGACGGCGCGGTGCAAGTCATACACGGTTTGCGCCGGCAAATGCCAGTCGATGCGGCCATCTTCGGGCTTGCGCCCGCCAAAATAGCCGCCCTGGGTCAAGTCGTTCGGCAAGCGCGGCGCCGTGCCGTCTAGCAGGGCCGGCAACACGCGCCACAGGGTTTGTTCGGCCGCCACGGTGACCTTGCCGAACACTTCGAAGGCGCTATCGTCGGGCAGGATCGGTACGCCGGTCTGGGCCACGATCGCGCCGGCGTCCGGCTTGACCGTCATTTCATGCAGCGTGGCCCCGGTTTGCGCGGCGCCATGCAGCACGGCCCAGTTGACGGGCGCGCGGCCGCGAAATTGTGGCAGCAGGGAGCCGTGCATATTGTAGGCCGGCGCCACCTCCAGCAAGGCGGCCGGCAACATGTGGCGGTAATAAAAGCTAAACAGGAAATCGGGCCGCGCCGTTTGCACGGCGGCCAGCAGGGCGGGCGACTTGGCGTCGGCCGGCGTCAAATAGGGGATGCCTTCGGCCTGGCATAGCGCCACCACCGATTCAAACCAGATCGCCTCGGCCAGATTGTCTTCATGCGTGACCACCAGGCCGATCTCGACGCCGCCGGCCAGCAAGACCTTGATGCAGCGTACCCCGACATTGTGATAGGCAAAGACCACGGCGCGCTTGGGAATGGAGGGCGTCATGAGCGGCTCACCTTGCGCTTTTCAGGCGCATCGGCGACCAATTCCTGGTGGCTGGAGTCTTGCTGTTGCAAGATGGTTTGCACCACATAGCGGGGACGGGCCCGCACTTGCTGGAAAATCCGTCCCACATATTCGCCCAGCAAACCGATGCCGAACAAGATCACGCCCATGAAGAAGAAGGCGATCGCGAACAGCGTGAACACGCCCTCGGCTTCGGCGCCCAGCACGAAGCGGCGTATCAGCAGGAAGAGCACCAGCAGGGCGGAGCCGGCCGAGAGCAGCATGCCCAGCATGGAAAACATTTGCAGGGGAACGAGAGAAAAACCCGTCACCAGGTCGAAATTGAGGCGGATCAGGCTGTACAGCGAATACTTCGATTCGCCGGCCGCGCGCTCCTCGTGCTCGACCACGATCTCGGTCGGTTTGCGGGCGAAGGTATAAGCCAGCGCCGGCACGAAGGTATTGACTTCGGCGCACTGGTTGACCAGGTCGATCACATTGCGGCCATAGGCGCGCAGCATATTGCCCTGGTCGGTGATCTTGATATTGGTGATGGTTTCGCGGATGCGGTTCATCAATCTCGAAGCGAGCGTGCGCCAGGCCGAATCGTGGCGCTTGCGCCGGATCGAGCCGACGTAATCGTAGCCTTCGCGCATCTTCGCCACCAGGTGCTTGATTTCCTCGGGCGGATTTTGCAAGTCGGCGTCGAGGGTGACCATGATCTCGCCGCGCGAAGCTTCGAAACCGGCCAGTATCGCCATGTGCTGGCCGTAATTGCCGTTGAATAAGACCACGCGCGTGACGTCGGGGCGCAGGCGGAATTGCTCGGCCAGGATCGATACCGAGTTGTCGCGGCTGCCGTCATTGACGAAAATGATTTCGTAAGGCAGTTGCAAGGCGTCCAAGGCCGGGTACAGGCGCGCGAACAGCGCGGCCAGGCCGGCTTGCTCGTTATAAATCGGGACCACGATCGATAATTCGGGTTTCATCGGCACCACCATCATTTGACGAGGATCGACTTGACGGTGGCGACGGCGCGCTCGACGTCGGCCTTGCTCATCGCGTAAAACATCGGCAGCGTGACGGTCAGGCGGCCAATCTTTTCGGCGACCGGGAACATGCCTTCGGTGAAGCCGCGCTCCTTGTACAGGGTAAACAAGTGGATGGGCGCGTAATGGTAGCCGGTGCCGACGTTTTGCTGCGCCATCGCGCTCATGAAGGCGGCGCGGGTGCCCGGTCCGCGGTCCGGCAAGATGATCTGGAATAAATGCCAGTTGCTATTCTCAAAATCGGCGAGCGGCAATTGCGCCCCGCTGGCCGCTTCGAAACCGGCGCCGAATTGCTCGAAATAATGGCGCGCCAGCTCGCGGCGGTGGGCCGTGATGGCCTCGATATTGGCCATCTGGCCCAGGCCGATGGCGGCCATGATATCGCTCATATTGTATTTGCCGCCCAGGACGTCGACATCGATGCCGTCGACGCCGCTGCGCGTGACGCCTTGCAGGCGGTATTTCTCGGCCAGGCGGGCTTCCTCGGCATTGTTCAATACCAGGCAGCCGCCTTCGCCGGTGGTGATGTTCTTATTGGCCTGGAAGCTGAACGAGACCATGTCGCCGAAGGAGCCGATGCGCTTGCTGTTCCAGCGCGAACCGATGGCCTGGGCCGCGTCTTCGACCACGCGCAAATTGTATTTGGCGGCAATCGCGTACAGGCGGTCCATGTCGACCGGCAAGCCGGACAGGTAGACCGGGATGATGGCGCGGGTACGCGGCGTGATGGCCGCTTCGAGCTTGTCGAGGTCGATATTGCGGGTGACCGGGTCGATGTCGGCAAACACGGGCGTGGCGCCCACTTCGATGATCACGTTCGCGGTGGCAACCCAGGAAATGGGCGTGGTGATGACTTCGTCGCCGGGGCCGATGCCGGCGATGCGCAGCGCGATTTCCATGGTGCAGGTGCCGGAATTGAAGGTGCGCACGGGGCGCCCGCCGACATACTCGGACAGTTTGGCTTCAAACGCTTGCACTTGCGGGCCGCTGGTAATCCAGCCGGAGCGCAGCACGTCGCCGACGGCGGCAATGGTCGCTTCATCGATGGTGGGTTTGGAAAATGGCAGGAAAGGCAGGGCAGAAGTCATAGGTCTCTCGTGTTCAGTGGTGCGCGGCCGCGCCGCGTCGGCGGGGCCAGGTCTTCCCGGCCGTGTCGGCCGAGCTTGCTGATGCGTATTTTAAACGTTTATTGGGGAAAAACCGTCAGGATGCGCATCCGGGCGGTTTTTGCGGAGCATAAATACAGCCATTCCTATTGATTGGCGACGACGATGCGGCGCGTATCCTCGGCTACCAGGCGCATGGGCAAACCGCGTTTTTTCAAGTCGGCATAACTGTCCGGGTTGAGGATGGCGATATCGCGCACGCCAGCCTTGGCATCGCTTTGCCACTGCAGGGCAAAGGCGTCCACGGTGGGAATCGATAGTTCCGGTTGCTGTTGCAAGCCAAACGTGAATTCATCCCAATAATCGACCAGGATCACGGTGCGGCGCAGGTAAAAGCTCAGCGATTGCTCATAGTCGCCCACCGAATAGATCTTGGTGTCGGGCGCCAGTTCCGCCTTGATCTGCGGCACCAGTCCGGCGCCGGCCCGCAAATGGCCGTAAGGCTCGAAACCGGCCAGTATCAACTGGGTTGACAAAAAGCCGGCACAAGCGAGGGTCAGCACCATCATGTCGCGCCGCAAATGGCGCGCATGCAAGAGCGCCAGCGCGCCGCCGGCCAGCGCCATGAAGGCGGCGCCCAGTATCCATGGCTGGTAAGCTTGCAGTAATTGCAATTCGGCTGGGTGGCGGGTGGAGATTTTCACGATTTGCGGCACCAGCGCGATGCCGACCAGGCCCAGCACGGCGATCAGGCCGGCGCCAAACAGGCGGTTGCCGCGCGACGCCGTTTCCAGGTAGCAGGCAATGAGCAAGGCCAGCGCGGGGAAGACCGGCAATATATAACCGGGCAACTTGGAGCTGGAATAGCTGAAGAAGAAAAAGATGAAGACGGTCCAGATCAACAGCATCAGCTTGGGCTGGAATACGCCGGGGACGCGCCGCAGCGAGCCGGCCAGGCTTTGCGGCAGCACGCCGAGCCAGGGCAGTATGCCCGGTATCATCATGGCGAAGAAGTAATACCACGGGCCTTCGCGGTGGTGGGTTTTCAGCAGGAAGCGCTCGAAATGCTCGTGGATAAAGAAAAAGTGCGGCTGTTCCGGGTTTTTCAAGCCGACCAGCACGAACCATGGCGCGGCAATGGCAAAAAACAGGAGCACGCCCTTGCCCGCATGCAGCCGGGTCCAGATCGCCCAGTCGCGCGCGGCCACGGTGTAGAGCACCAGCACGGCGCCCGGCAATACCAGGCCGATCAAGCCTTTGGCCAGCACGGCCAGGGCCATGCCGGCCCAGCACAGCAACATCCAATTGCGCCGCTCGGACGGCGTGGCCGCGTCGCGCTGGGCCACGATCAGGGCGCACAGGCTGATGGTCATCATGCCCGACAAGCTCATGTCGAGCGAATCGATCTGGCCGGACGCGACCCAGAACAGGCTCGAGCCGAGCACCAGGCCCGCGTACAGGCCGACCCGGCCGCCAAACACCTTGGTGCCGGCGATGGCGCTCAATAGCACGCCAAGCAAGCCGCACAAGCCGGTCCACAGGCGCGCCTGCCATTCGCCCAGGCCGAAGGCGGCGAAGGTGAGGGCGTTCATCCAGGTTTGCAGGGGTGGTTTTTCGAAATACTTGATGCCGTTCAGGCGGGTGGTGATCCAGTCGCCCGATAACAGCATTTCGCGCGCCATTTCGGCGTAGCGGCCCTCGTCGGGCGGCACCAGGGTGCGGAAATCGAGCATCCACAGCCAGATGATGGAAAAGGCGGCCAGCAGCGACCAGACCACGGTTTTGGATTTATGCAAATCGTTCATCAGGCGGAGGCGCCCGGCGCGACCGCGCTCTCGATGATCAAGGCCAGCGTGACCTTGCGGCCCTCGCCCATCAGGATATTATAGGTGCGGCAAGCGGCCTGATTGTCCATGCATTCGACGCCGATGCGGCGCATGGTCAGCGCGGCCGTCAATTTCGGGTGCACGAAGCGCTGGCGCGCGCCGGTGCCGAGTATCACCACGTCGGGCGAATCGGCCAGGATGCGCGCGAAATGCTCGAGCGTGAGCGCGTCGAAGCTGGCCACGTCCCAGTCGCGCGGCGCGCTTTCCGGCAACATGATCAAGCTCTTGTCAAAGTGCTTGGCATTGATTTCGACACCGCTGGCGTCGTAGCCGGTGACGGTCTGGTATTGTTTGGTAGTGCTGGGATGGAGCTTCATGGGCGTCTTTGATTGGTCGGCGGGCCGCGCATGCGCGGGCGGCGTTGGTAAAGGCAAAGGGGCCGATGCCAAGGGCGCAAGCATGCCATAAATGGCAAAAAAGCGCGAATCGCGGCCCCCCCGCAAGGCGTCATTGTAGCGTTTTTCGGAGCGCGCCCTAATAAGGTTGATTAAAACGGGCGCTTTCGGCAGAATGGTTATTTTCGCACTGCAGCATGCGCGTTTGCCCGGCGCAAGCGCGCCCATCACGACAGGAATTCATTTTGCGACTGATTCAGAAATCGAACAAACTGGCCGACGTCTGCTACGACATCCGTGGCCCGGTCTTGGAAAAATCCAAGCAGATGGAGGACGAGGGCCACAAGATTATCAAGCTCAATATCGGCAACCTGGCCGTGTTCGGCTTCGATCCGCCCGATGAAATCGTGCATGACATGATCGTCAACTTGCACAACGCGGCCGGTTATACGGACTCGAAAGGCATGTTCGCGCCGCGCAAGGCCGTGATGCATTACACGCAGAGCAAGAATATCGCCGGCGTGACGATAGAAGACATTTACCTGGGCAACGGCGCCTCGGAATTGATCGTGATGGCGATGAACGCGCTGCTCAACAATGGCGACGAAGTGCTGGTGCCGGCGCCCGATTATCCCTTGTGGACGGCAGCCGTCAGCCTGTCGGGCGGCAATCCCGTGCATTATGTGTGCGACGAGCAAGCCGACTGGTATCCCGACATCGACGACATGCGGCGCAAGATCACCAGCAACACGCGCGCCATCGTCGTCATCAACCCGAACAACCCGACCGGCGCGCTGTACCCGGTGGAAGTGTTGCAGCAAATCGTGGAACTGGCGCGCCAGCACCAGTTGCTCATTTTTGCCGACGAGATTTACGACAAGACCTTGTACGATGCGGCCGAGCATGTATCCATGGCGTCGCTGGCCGACGATGTGCTGTTCATTACCATGAATGGCTTGTCGAAGAATTACCGTTCCTGCGGCTACCGCGCCGGCTGGATGGTGGTGTCGGGTGAGAAACGCCACGCCAAGGATTACATCGAGGGCTTGAACATGCTGGCCTCGATGCGTCTGTGCGCCAATGTGCCGGGCCAGTTTGCGATCCAGACCGCGCTCGGCGGCTACCAAAGCATCCAAGACCTGGTGGGGCCGGGTGGGCGCCTGTTGAAACAGCGCGACCTGGCGCACAAGTTGCTGACCGCTATCCCGGGCGTCACTTGCGTCAAGCCAAGGGCGGCCCTGTATATGTTCCCGCGCCTTGACCCGAAGCTCTACCCTATCGTCGACGATCAGCAATTCGCCTATGAATTGTTGGCCGAGGAAAAGGTATTGGTGGTCCAGGGCACCGGCTTCAACTGGATCGCGCCCGATCATTTCCGCGTGGTGTTCTTGCCGAATTCGGACGATTTGACCGATGCGATCGAGCGCATCGCCCGCTTCCTCGACGGCTATCGCCGCCGCGCCAGCCAGGGCTGAGCGACTCCTCAACGATTAACCTGGCGCCCGCGCAACTAGCGCGGCGCCCTAAGGAAGAGATTTATGAAACCCATCAAAGTTGGCCTCTTGGGCCTTGGTACTGTCGGTACCGGCACCTTCAACGTGTTGCAGCGCAACCAGGCGGAAATCAAGCGCCGCGCCGGCCGCGGCATCGAGATTGTCGCCGTCGCCGACCTGAACACGGCGCGCGCGCTGGAATTGACGGGCGGCCAGTGCCGCGTGGTCGACGACGCCAAGCTGATCGTCAACGACCCGGAAATCGATATTGTCATCGAATTGATCGGCGGTTACGGCATCGCCAAGGACCTGGTGATGCAGGCGATCGCCAACGGCAAGCATGTGGTCACCGCCAACAAGGCGCTGCTGGCCACGCACGGCAATGAAATCTTCGCGGCGGCCCAGGAAAAGGGCGTGATGGTCGCGTTCGAGGCGGCCGTGGCCGGCGGCATTCCCATCATCAAGGCGCTGCGCGAAGGCTTGACGGCCAACCGCATCGAATGGATCGCCGGCATCATCAACGGCACCACCAATTTCATCCTGTCCGAAATGCGCGACAAGGGCCTCGATTTCTACACCGCCTTGAAGCAGGCGCAGCAACTGGGCTACGCGGAAGCCGACCCGACCTTCGACATCGAAGGCGTGGACGCGGCGCACAAGGCCACCATCATGTCGGCGATTGCCTTCGGCATTCCGGTGCAATTTGCCAAGGCCCATGTGGAAGGCATCGCCAAGCTGCAAGCAATCGACATCCGTTACGCCGAGCAACTGGGCTACCGCATCAAGCTGCTGGGCATCACCAAGCGCGCCACCGTCGACGGCGTCGAAGGCATCGAATTGCGCGTGCACCCGACCCTGATCCCCAGCAAGCGCCTGATCGCCAATGTCGAGGGCGCGATGAACGCGGTGCTGGTACATGGCGACGCCGTCGGCGCCACCTTGTATTACGGCAAGGGCGCCGGCGCCGAGCCGACCGCCTCGGCCGTGATTGCCGACCTGGTCGACATTACCCGCCTGGCCACGGCCGATCCGGAACACCGGGTGCCGCACCTGGCCTTCCAGCCGAACGCGATGACCGATATCCATATCTTGCCGATGTCGGAAATCACCACCAGCTATTACCTGCGCATGCATGTGGCCGACCAGTCCGGCGTGCTGGCCGACTTGACCCGGATTCTGGCGGACGGCGCGATCTCGATCGACGCCATGCTGCAAAAAGAGCCGGCCGAGGGCGAGACCCACACCGACATCATCATGCTGACCCACCAGACGCAAGAGAAAAACGTCGTGGCGGCAATTGCCAAGATGGAAGCCTTGCCGGCGGTGGTGGGTAGCGTGACCAAGATCCGGCTGGAGAATTTGAGCTGATGACGTTGCGGCGGCGGGGCTGGCGCAGGCGCGCCGCCGCGTGAGTGGTCGGCCCGTGTTATTTCGGCGCCTATGATACGCCTTGAAAATCCCGTCATTGTGGATAGCGATGGCGGATTTTTTATCCTGACCACGGTTTATGCTTTTCATTGGAAGTAACGTGAAAAATAAATTATTTTATTGTCTATAATTTAAAAAAATTCACACTATGAATTTATTTTTTTCTTCCATGGTTCTTAAATAAAAATCATCATCAGCAAATGTGCATTCAATTTCCTTTCTGGAAATTATGTTGAAACGCCAGAGTTTTTTCATAAATGGCAACGCGTATTTTTGAATTTCTTGGATTCTGGCTCCCGTGCCATTGAGTGGAATGGGGCCCAGTAAATCGATATAATAAATGGCACGAGTCCATTCCACGTTAGCATCCAGCATCGCAAAAATAGTTTCCTGGGATGCAACCATCTGTAGTTTGAAAAATGCCTTTCCTATCTCTTGAGCCATGTGTTTTCTGTCGGTATCCTTAAAATCCCGGGACGCGAAGCTTACGAGATATTGATATTGCACAGCCGCTGCTTCAGCAACTTGTAAAAAAATTTCCTTCTTCAAGGCAAGGCTGGAATCCACCTTGTGGCGTTTCTCGGCGCTAAAAGTCTGTTGCTGCACCCCGTACAATGCGAGAAATCCCACTGCTATGGCTCCACCGCAGGCAATAACTGTTTTTGCTAAATCTTCCGAAATCACCAATTCGTACCCTAATGCGTCTGCACACGTCTGGCTAAAAAACATCAACAAAGCCAATGTCAATACAAATACGGTAATCAGGAGTGCCGCGAAGATCATAGCGCCAATTGAGGATTTCATTATCTGAAAAAATTTCATCGATTTTTTGATAAAAATATTCATCGCACAGCCTTTAGTTGAAAGGTCGTCCTGGTTTTTTTTGAAATCACTCTTGCTGAAAAAATATCCGGTTAGGTAAATATTTTATCCGACAATGTCGCTTGAATTATCATTCGTTCTTGCGCTCTTTAGGATTAACGGTAATTGTCAACAAAGATGTCGCGTCAAATCAAACTGCTTGCTTTAGTGCTTCTGGCTGAATCCTTTCCGGATTGAGCCAGACCTCATCCTTCAATTTCCAGTTTCTCGTCTGGCCTGACCAGCGCTCCGGGCGCCGTAGTTTTGCCGCCTCGTAGACCTGCTCGCGACGCTCCAGGATCATTGCAGCTTGGCCGTCATGACGTTGCGCCGGCGTTACAAACTTCAAGCCGCTGTGCTTGTGTTGATGGTTATACCAATGCACAAATTCCAGCGTCCATTGCCGCGCTTCGTCAATGCTGTCGAACGGCTTGCTCGGGTAGTTCGGCCGGTATTTGCAAGTACGGAACAACGATTCCGCATACGCGTTGTCGTTGCTCACGCGCGGCCTGCTGAACGACGGCATGATGCCCAACTTTTCCAGCGTCGCCAGCATTGTTGCCCCTTTCATCGAAAGTAAGTGATCCATAAACCACAGCCTTGTGGCCTGACTCTGATTTCCGCATGCTTGCCGTTTCAATTTGAACGGGAGCAAGCATGGAAGGCGACAC
>JBEONR010000009.1:0-157422 GCA_040544385.1 Oxalobacteraceae bacterium GrIS 1.11 | reverse complement strand
ACCGCACGATTGGCGGGTTTTCCTCAAACAATGCTCGCTCGACGCGAATATACCTGCACGGGAAAGTTCAGATTTTTAGTTTTGCAAGAGGCTCATTATTGAAGGATGTTTCATGCGTTTCTTAATTGCTGTTATTGCCTTGTGTGCTGGCGCCGCCTTTGCTGACGAACCTGCAGCCTGCTATATTTCCAAGGACCCAACAGGAAATTTCCTGCCAGGTAAGGTGTTCCCAATCGATACCAATCCTGGTGCTGGTGCGCAAATCAGGCATTTATTAAATGAAAATAATCGTACAGTCGCGAAATGCATTCAGCGTCATGTAGAAAGGGAGGGCTGGCCTTTAGATGGTGCTTCTATATTATATGGCTTACGTATATCGTCTGAAGGGAAGCTGACACAAGTATCTGTTTTGGAAGTGAGCGACATCAATGACGGAATGTTAATGGCTTGTATTGGTCGGACATTTTGCAATTGGGAATTGGCGGTCGATGCGAAAAGCCAAGAGCAGCTGCTTGAATTTCCATTTAAATTGGCGACGTCCCTTGAAGGGCGCTTAAAAAATCGCCTGCGACATTAATAACCTGTCAAGACCCGCTTGCTTATATGCGTATTTCACGAATAATTCCGGTTTTTCTTGCTGCCATTTTTTGAGTGCCTCAATCGGTGTTTGATGCTTCAAGGCGCGCTGTGGAATGTTATTGTTGTAAATTTTCATGTAGTTGCGCAGGGTCGATTCGAGCTCGGCGGCGGAGCCAAAGCGGCCCTGCTCGGCGCGCTGCAAGGCGCCCGACGAGGGTGCTCGTCCCTAGCAGTGCTCGCACGGCGGGCCTTGTGTCGGAAGGATCGCCATGCAGCGATCCGTTCCGCCGGCGCGGGGCAAGCCCCATGAACTCCCTGCTACGCTCCGGCCAGGACCACATCCATCTCACAATTTATTCCGACGGAATACTTAGTTGAAAAATTGCGTTTTTGGCGCGATGGGTGCGATGGCGACTCGGTCGCCGTCCATGTGGTCCATCGTCCATGACCTAACGCCAGTAACAACGGTCCGCCCTCATCGCATCGAATTGTTCCCGATTTTTCATGAACTCCTTGCGCTGGAACAATATAAGTAGCATCATCAATTCAGATACCCCCAACCATAGTGGGCCGGCATGATGCTCGTCGCTATGCAAGATGGTCATCATTCACATGAGTTAACACAACGCTGAATGCACCGACGATGAATTGGCCCGGCTATTTATGCGGCGCGGAAATGTCAGCTCAATATTGTTGCTCTTGGGAGATTTCGTAGTGAGGCAATTTTATCTGCGCCATTTTCATGTGCTTTATCCAGCTCTCCTGTCCCTGGTGGGCGCGGTTCTCATTCTTGTTTTCGGCGGCTGGCGCTGGGAGAGCGTGACCTTGGCCCTGGCCCTTGGCGCCGCCGGCGCGCTGGCCAGTCGCCACAGCGCCGCGCGGCAACCGCAGGCGCAGCAGGCGATCGAAGCCTATCTGCTGAGCCGGCAAGACTTCGGCGAGAAGGTGGCCACCGTGTGGAGCGCCCATATCGAATCGTCGCGTACCCAGATGGAAGCCGCAGTCTGTTCCCTGGCCGAGCGTTTTTCTGGCATCGTCGAGAAACTTGAACAAGCCGTGCAAGCCTCGGGCGCGGCCACCGAATCGGTCGAAGCGAGCGGTAGCGGCCTGGTCGCCGTCTTCGCCAAGAGCGAGCGCGAACTCGGTTCGGTGCTGGCCTTGCTGGAATCGACGACTTCATCGAAGGCGATGATGATTGACAAAATCCAGGGCCTGGAACACTTCATCAAGAAATTGCAGCAAATGGCGGCCGATGTCGCCAGCATCGCCGCGCAAACCAATTTGCTGGCCTTGAACGCGGCCATCGAGGCGGCCCGCGCCGGCGAAACGGGGCGCGGCTTCGCCGTCGTCGCCACCGAGGTGCGCATGTTGTCGAATCGCTCGGCCGAGACCGGCCGCCACATTGCCCAGCAAGTCGGCTTGATCAACGACGCCATTGTCGCCACTTGCCAGGCGTCGGAAGCGTCGATGCGCGACGAGGCCAGGTCCATGCAAACCTCGGGCGCCGTGATCGGCACGGTGCTGTCGGATTTTCGCAGCGTCACCGATGCCCTGGTGCATTCGTCGAGCCTGCTCAAGGATGAAAGCATCGGCATCAAAGCCGAGGTGGCCGAAGCCCTGGTGCAACTGCAATTCCAGGATCGCGTGAGCCAGATCATGAGCCACGTCAAGCAAAATATTGAACGCATGCCCGATTACCTGCAAGGCAACCAGCACGAGTTCGCGCAAGACCAAGCCTTGCGGCAACTCGATTCGGTCGCCTTGCTGGCCGAACTGGCAAGCACCTACGCGATGGCCGAGGAGCGCGCCTTGCATGGCGGCGCCAAGGCGGCCGTGCCGAAACAAGATGATGAAGTCACTTTTTTCTAGGGGGTTGGCATGGCAAAAACGATCATGATCGTGGACGATTCAATTTCGATCAGACAGATTGTCGGGATCGCGCTGAAGGGGGCCGGGTATGACGTCATCGAAGGCAAGGATGGCCAGGATGCGTTGTCGAAATTGACCGGGCAAAAGATTCACCTCGTCATCAGTGACGTGAATATGCCGAATATGGATGGGATTGCCTTCGTCAAGGCCTTGAAACTATTGCCGAGCTACAAATTCACGCCGGTCATCATGCTGACCACCGAATCCCAGGAATCGAAAAAACAGGAAGGCCAGGCCGCTGGTGCCAAGGCCTGGGTGGTGAAGCCGTTCAAGCCCGAGGTCTTGCTGGGCGCCGTGCAAAAACTGGTTTTGCCCTGATCCCTGGCGCGCCCCGGGCGCGCATCCGCGTCGCCCTTCCAACGGAGAATACGATGAGCACTGCACCCCAGCGCAAGGGCGGCACCGCCACCCTGCGCATAGAAGGCGAGATGACGATTTACCGCGCAGCCGAGCTCAAGCCGGTGCTATTGGCGGCGCTGGAGCAGCCCGACACGCTCGACGTCGACTTGTCGGCCGTAA
Source organism: Oxalobacteraceae bacterium GrIS 1.11 (assembly GCA_040544385.1). GTDB lineage: Bacteria > Pseudomonadota > Gammaproteobacteria > Burkholderiales > Burkholderiaceae_D > Janthinobacterium. The sequence goes on along the minus strand of JBEONR010000009.1, from coordinate 154,395 downwards.
CCGAACTCGATTCTTCCGGCGTGCAATTGTTGATGATGGCCAAGAAGCAGGCACAGCAACAGGGACAGAACTTGCAATTGCTGGCACACAGTCCGGCCGTGCTCGACGTGATGGAATTGCTCAACCTGGCCGCCTATTTTGGCGATCCTCTGGTGATCGCGGCCAGCCCGATGCCGGGCCGCGCCTAGCTGGGGGCACCACCAGGTCCCATTTACCCATTTAGCGAGATAGCCCATGAACCTTGACCAAGTGTTGCAGACCTTCATAGTGGAAAGCCGCGAATTGCTGGAAGAAATGGAAAACGCCTTGCTGGGCGTGGCGCACGCGGAGCATCAGGGCGAATTGGTGAATGCGATTTTCCGCGCCGCCCACACCATCAAGGGTTCGGCCGGCATGTTTGGGCTCGATCACGTGGTCGACTTCACGCATGTGGTGGAAAGCGTGCTCGATCAAGTGCGCGAGGGCAAACTGGCGATCGGCGAGCCGCTGGTGGTGGTGTTGCTGGCATGCTGCGACCATATGGCGGCCCTGGTCGACGCCGTCGCGTCCGGCCAGATGGATGCGGCCGACAATTTGTTGCAAGAGGGCGCGCCGCTGACTGCGCAATTACACGGTTTTCTGGATGGCGGCGGCATGGCGCTGGCGGTGGCGCCGCAAGCCGAATCGGTGCAGCGCATCGAGGCTGGCGACGCCGACAACGACCATTGGCATATATCGCTGCGCTTCGGTCCGGACGTGCTCAGAAATGGCATGGACCCGCTGTCGTTCGTGCGTTACCTGGGCCAGATCGGCACCATCGTCGGCATCGTCACGCTGGCCGACGGCTTGCCCGAGGCCGGGAAAATGGACCCCGAATCGTGTTATCTCGGCTTTGAGATTGCCTTCAAGAGTACGGCCGACAAGACCGCGATCGACAATGTCTTCGAATTCGTGCGTGACGATTGCAGCATCCGCATCCTGGCGCCCAACAGCCGGATTTCGGAATACTTGATCCTGATCCAGGAATTGCCGGAGGAAAACGCCCGCCTTGGCGATATGCTGGTGCGCTGCGGCAGCATCACGGCGCAAGAACTGGCGACGGCGCTGACCACGCAATCGGCGACGGCGCCGGGCGCGCCGATGTTGGGGGCGATCCTGGTCGAGCAGGGCACGGTGCGCCCGCTGGTGGTGGAAGCGGCGCTGGCCAGGCAAAAGCAGGTGAGCGAACTGAAGGTCCAGGAAAACCGTTCGATCCGGGTCGATGCCGACAAGCTCGACCACTTGATCAATCTGGTTGGCGAATTGATCATCGCCGGCGCCAGCGCCAACCTGATCGCGCGCCGCACCCAGTTGGCCGAGTTGCTGGAATGCACCTCGACCCTGTCGGGACTGGTCGAAGAAGTGCGCGACAGCGCGCTGCAATTGCGCATGGTCAAGATCGGCGCCACCTTCAACCGCTTTCAGCGCGTGGTGCACGATGTCTCGCGCGAAATTGGCAAGGATATCCGCTTGGCCGTCAGCGGCGAGGACACCGAGCTCGACAAGACGGTGGTGGAAAAAATTGCCGACCCCCTGACGCATCTGGTGCGCAACGCGATCGACCACGGCATCGAGCCGGCCGCGCTGCGCGAGGCGCGCGGCAAGCCGGCCCAGGGCAGCGTCACCCTCAACGCCTATCACGATTCGGGCAGTATCGTGATCGAGGTCAGCGACGATGGCGGCGGCCTCAAGCGCGACCGGATACTCGAGAAAGCCATTGAGCGGGGCCTGGTCGAGCCGGGCCGCAGCCTGTCCGACAAGGAAATCTATGGCTTGATCTTCGAGCCCGGCTTTTCCACCGCCGAGCAAGTGACGAATCTGTCCGGGCGCGGAGTCGGCATGGACGTGGTCAAGCGCAATATCACGGCCCTGCGCGGCAGCGTCGGCGTCAGCAGCGAGGAAGGCGTCGGCACCACGGTCACGGTGCGCCTGCCGCTGACGCTGGCGATCATCAACGGTTTCCAGGTCGGGCTGGGCAAGTCGGTGTTCGTGATTCCCATGGACATGATCGAGGAATGCGTGGAATTTAGCGCCGAGACGGGCCGCGATTACATCAATTTGCGGGGCCAGGTGCTGCCCTTCGTGCGCTTGCGCGAGCTGTTTGCCGTGGACGGCGCGGCCGGCCGGCGCGAGAGCATCGTGGTGGTACGGTATGGCGGCAAGAAAGCCGGGCTGGTGGTCGACAGCCTGCTCGGCGAGTTCCAGACCGTCATCAAGCCGCTGGGAAAATTGTTCAACCAGGTCAAGTGCATCAGCGGTTCCAGCATCCTCGGCAGTGGCGAGGTGGCGCTGATACTCGATATCGGCGCGCTATTCAATGGCATCGAGGGCGGCGGACAATTGGCCGCGTAACGGTTGTATACGCCGGACGGCGCATGCGGCGCTTTTGGTACGGCGCCTGGAAGTTTGACCATCATTTCATTCAGAGGTGTTCACCGTGCTGAAAAATCTTAAAATCGCGCTCCGGCTTGGCCTCGGTTTCGGCGTCGTCGTGCTGCTCTTGCTGGTCTTGTCCTTCATCAGCGTCGAACGGCTGGCATTGATCAATGAGGGCACTAGGATGATTGCGGAAGACCGCTATCCGAAAATAGCCTCGGTCAACGAGTTGATCAAGGCCACGCTCGACGATAGCCGCCAGTTGCGCAATATGTTGCTCGCCGCGCCCGGCGACGCGGACGGCGAGCGCTTTCGCAAGGTGATCGAAACGAATCGCGTGGAAACGAATGAGCGCCTGGGAAAACTGGAAAAAATCCTGCGCTCGGAGAAAGGCAAGGCCTTGTACCACGATATCGCCACCCGGCATGTCGCGCTGGAGCCGAAGTACATGCAATTGTTTGCGCTGATCAAGTCGGACCGCAAGGCGGCGCTCGACTATATGCGCCTCGATTTCAGTCCGGCCCATTCATCGTTCGAGACGGCGCTGGAAGCGCTGGTGAAGTTCCAGGCCGATTTGATGGAAGCTTCGGCCAAGGAGGCGCAAGAGACCTATCAAGCCACGCGCGGCTTGATCATCACGCTGGCGAGCGCGGCGCTGGCCTTTGCCGTGTTCATCGCCGCCTGGATCACTTTGAGCATCACGCGTCCGCTCAAGCAGGCGGTGCTGGTGGCCAACCAATTGGAAGCCGGCGATTTGACGGTCAAGATCGATTCCAGCGCCAGGGATGAAACCGGGCAATTGCTGCATGCCATGCGCAATATGGTGGCCAAGCTGACCGAGGTGGTGGGCGAAGTCAACAGCAGCGCCGAAGCGCTTGCCAGCGCGTCCGAGGAAGTCAGCGCGACGGCGCAGTCGCTGTCGCAAGCGTCCAGCGAACAGGCCGCTGGGGTCGAGGAAACCAGCGCCTCGATCGAGCAAATGACGGCCTCGATTTCGCAAAACACCGATAACGCCAAGGTCACCGACGGCATGGCCACCAAGGCCGCGCAAGAAGCGGCCGAAGGCGGCGATGCGGTCAAGGCGACAGTGGCGGCGATGAAACAGATTGCCAAGAAGATCGGCATCATCGACGACATCGCCTATCAAACCAATTTGCTGGCGTTGAACGCGGCCATCGAGGCGGCGCGCGCGGGCGAGCATGGCAAGGGCTTCGCGGTGGTGGCGGCGGAAGTGCGCAAGCTGGCCGAGCGCAGCCAGATCGCCGCCCAGGAAATCGGCGAAGTGGCCACCGACAGCGTCGAACTGGCCGAGCGGGCCGGCCGTCTGCTCGACCAGATGGTGCCCAATATCCGCAAGACGTCCGACCTGGTGCAGGAAATCACGGCCGCCTCGGAAGAACAATCGTCGGGCGTGGCACAAATTAACGCGGCGGTCGGGCAATTGAGCCAGACCACCCAGCAAAACGCGTCCAGCTCGGAAGAACTGGCGGCGACGGCCGAGGAAATGAGTGGCCAGGCCGAGCAATTGCAACTGGCGATGGGTTTTTTCAAGCTCGACAACAGCGGGCGTTCCACGGGGCGCGTATTGGCGCACAAGCCAGCGCGCGAATCGAGCAAACGGCAGGGGCAGGCCAAGAGCGACAAATTCAGCTTCGCCGCGAAAGGCGAACCCGACGAGGCCCACTTCACCCGGTTTTAAGACCCCAGTAGCGTACCGAACGTGTTCTTTGATAACGTCATTGTCGTTGGGAGATAGTCTGTATGTTTAAAAATATGAAAATCGGCGTGCGCCTGGGTCTGGCCTTTGGCACGCTGGGTATTTTACTCGTTGGCATTCTATTTTTGGGTATTAGCCGCTTAAGCAATTTGAACGAGGGCACCGACAAAATCGTTCATGACCGCTATCCCAAGGTGGTGTGGAGCTATACCTTGATCGGCGACTTGAACGTCATCGCGCGCGCGATGCGCAACATCGTCATTTTCACCGACGTCGACACAGTCAAGAAGGAGTTGGCCAGGATCGAGTTAGCCAAGATTAATATCAAAGACAATCTCGACAAGCTGGAAAAAAACATCAACAGCGGCAAGGGCAAGGAATTGCTGAAAGCCGTGCTGGATGCGCGCGAAAAATACCGGGTGCACCAGGAAGATTTTATCAAGCTGAGCGGGGACGGCAAGAAGGATGAGGCGAAAACCTTGCTGATCAGCCAGGTCCGGCCCACCCAGCTCGCCTATATGGATGCGCTCACTGCCTTGATTGCCTACCAGGGCGAGTTGATGGAAGAGTCGGGCAAGGAAGCGGGCGACGAATACCACGGCGCCCGCATGATGATGGTCGGATTGGGCGGCGTGGCCTTGTTGCTGGGCGCCTTGATCGCTGTCTTGATCACCTTGAGCATTACCCGGCGTCTGGGTGGCGAACCGAATTACGCGGCCGACTTGTTGCAAAAGATTTCAGACGGCGATTTGTCGATCGAGGTGCTTACCCTGCCCGGTGATAGCAGCAGCATGTTGTACGCGGTCAAGGCGATGGTGCTCAAACTGAGGCAGGTGATCGATGGCCAGCGGCGCGTGGTGCAGGCGGCCAACCGCGGCGTGTTCGACGAGCGCGTCGAGCTGGCCGGCTTGCAAGGCTTCCAAAAGGATATGGGCGAGGGCTTGAACCAATTGGTGACGACCACCGGCGCCAGCATCGATGACGTGGTGCGCGTGATGGGCGCGCTGTCGGAGGGCGATTTGAGCAAGACCATCGATAAACCCTACGAGGGCGCTTTTGCCAAGCTCAAGGAGTACAGCAATAACACGGTGGCCAAGCTGAGCCAGGTGGTGGGCGAAGTCAATAGCGGCGCCGAGGCGCTCGCCAGCGCGTCCGAGGAAGTCAGCGCGACGGCGCAATCGCTGTCGCAAGCGTCCAGCGAACAAGCCGCCGGGGTCGAGGAAACCAGCGCCTCGATCGAGCAAATGACGGCCTCGATTTCGCAAAACACCGATAACGCCAAGGTCACCGACGGCATGGCCACCAAGGCCGCGCAAGAGGCGGCCGAAGGCGGCGAGGCGGTCAAGGCGACGGTGGCGGCGATGAAACAGATTGCCAAGAAAATCGGCATCATCGACGACATCGCCTATCAGACCAATTTGCTGGCGCTGAACGCGGCCATCGAGGCGGCGCGCGCGGGCGAGCATGGCAAGGGTTTCGCGGTGGTGGCGGCGGAAGTGCGCAAGCTGGCCGAACGCAGCCAGATCGCCGCTCAGGAAATCGGCGAAGTGGCCACCAACAGCGTCGAGTTGGCCGAGCGGGCCGGCAAGCTGCTCGACCAGATGGTGCCCAATATCCGCAAGACTTCCGACCTGGTGCAGGAAATCACGGCCGCCTCGGAAGAGCAATCGTCGGGCGTGGCGCAAATTAACGCGGCGGTGGGACAACTGAGCCAGACCACCCAGCAAAACGCGTCCAGCTCGGAAGAGCTGGCGGCGACGGCCGAGGAAATGAGTAGCCAGGCCGAGCAGTTGCAGCAAGCCATGTCGTTCTTCAAGGTGGAAATGGCGCGCCGCCCGTCCGCCATGCGCAAACCGGCCGGCGGCGCCAAAAGGTCGGCCCCCGTCAAGACCGGCGAGCAGTCCGGCTTCTCAGTCAGTGGCGAGCCGGACGAAGCGCACTTCACGCGTTTCTGAAGATGGCTCGCCCCAAGCCAAGCCAAGCCAAGCCATGCGATCGCCAATTTCCCGAGAATTTTTACTCTTAAATAAACTGCAAACAGCCTGGAGAAAACCATGTTGAAAAGTATGAAGGTCGGCACCCGGCTCGGTCTGGGATTCGGCGCCGTAGTGTTATTGTTATTGGCCATGTCGCTGGTCAGCGTGCTGCGCCTGGCATCGCTGAACGATGGCATCAAGCTGCTTATGGAAGACCGCTACCCGAAGGTCGTGTTAGCGAATGAGACCATCGTCTTGACGCTCGACAATGGACGGCAATTGCGCAGCATGCTGCTTGCCAATAGCGACGAGGAGCGCGAAAAATTCAAGAAAATCGTCCAAGGCAACCGGCCCAAGATTTCCGAGGATCTCGCGAAACTCGAAAAGCTGCTGAGTTCCGATAAGGGTAAGCAATTATTCAAGGATATTAGCGAAAAAAGAGACGTGCTGCGGCCAAAATACGAGGAACTGTACGCCTTGACAAAATCCGATCCCAAAAAAGCGGTCGAGTTTTTGAAGGGTGATTTTTCCGCCGCGAACAATGCCTACTGGCTCACGCTGGACACGATGGCAAAGTTCCAGAGCGGCTTGATGGATGAGGGCGCGCATACGGCCAATGAAACCTATATCGAAACGCGCCGCCTGGTCATTTTGCTCGCTTGTGTCGCCGTCGCGAGCGCCATTGCGATCGCCGCCTGGATTACGCTGAACCTGGTCAAGGTATTGGGCGGCGAACCGGTCTATGCGGCCGAGATCGCGACTCAAGTGGCGGCCGGTAATTTGTCGCTGGAAGTGAATCTCAAGGATGGCGACCGTTCCAGCATGTTGTATGCGATGCAAAATATGGTCGCCAAGCTCAGACAAGTGATCGAAAGCCAGCGCCACGTGATGGCCGCCATTTCCCAGGGGGATTTGTCGCAGACCATCGACAAGTCAAACACGGCCTACGCCGGCGATTTCATCGAATTGCGCGACTATGCCAATAACACGGTCGCCAAGCTGACCCAGGTGATCGAAGGCCAGCGCCGCGTGGTCGAAGCGGCCAACCGCGGCAGTTTCGAGATACGGGTCGAGCTGGCCGGCTTGCAAGGCTTTCAGAAAGACATGGGCGAGGGCTTGAACCAGTTGGTGACGACCACCGGCGCCAGCATCGACGACGTGGTGCGGGTGATGGGCGCGCTGTCGGAGGGCGATTTGAGCAAGACCATCGATAAACCCTACGAGGGCGCGTTTGCCAAGCTCAAGGAGTACAGCAATAACACGGTGGCCAAGCTGAGCCAGGTGGTGGGCGAAGTCAATAGCGGCGCCGAGGCGCTCGCCAGCGCCTCCGAGGAAGTCAGCGCGACGGCGCAATCGCTGTCGCAAGCGTCCAGCGAACAGGCCGCCGGGGTGGAGGAAACCAGTGCCTCGATCGAGCAAATGACGGCCTCGATTTCGCAAAACACCGATAACGCCAAGGTCACCGACGGCATGGCCACCAAGGCCGCGCAAGAGGCGGCCGAAGGCGGCGAGGCGGTCAAGGCGACGGTGGCGGCGATGAAACAGATTGCCAAGAAAATCGGCATCATCGACGACATTGCCTATCAGACCAATTTGCTGGCGCTGAACGCGGCCATCGAGGCGGCGCGCGCGGGCGAGCATGGCAAGGGTTTCGCGGTGGTGGCAGCGGAAGTGCGCAAGCTGGCCGAGCGCAGCCAGGTGGCGGCCCAGGAAATCGGCGAAGTGGCCACCAACAGCGTCGAGTTGGCCGAGCGGGCCGGCAAGCTGCTCGACCAGATGGTGCCCAATATCCGCAAGACCTCCGACCTGGTGCAGGAAATCACGGCCGCCTCGGAAGAGCAATCGTCGGGCGTGGCGCAAATTAACGCGGCGGTCGGGCAATTGAGTCAGACCACCCAGCAAAACGCGTCCAGCTCGGAAGAACTGGCCGCGACGGCCGAGGAAATGAGTAGCCAGGCCGAGCAGTTGCAGCGAGCCATGTCGTTCTTCAAGGTGGAAATGGCGCGCCGCCCGTCCGCCATGCGCAAACCGGCTGGCGGCGCCAAAAGGTCGGCCCCCGTCAAGGCCGGTGAGCAGTCCGGTTTCGCGGCCAGTAGCGAGCTGGACGAAGCGCACTTCACCCGTTTTTGAGGATCACGACCATGAGCCCATCTGTCCATGCCGGCAACCGGCTGGCGCCGCCGCCAGCCCCTGATAGCGCGCAATACCTGACCTTCATGCTGGGCGGCGAAGTGTTTGCGATCGGCATTCTGGCGATCAAGGAAATCATCGAATACGGCGGCGTGACCGAAGTGCCGATGATGCCCGATAGCATACGCGGCGTGATCAATTTGCGCGGCGCGGTGGTGCCGGTGATGGATTTGTCGGCCCGCTTCGGGCGCCCGCCGACGGCGCTGGGCAAGCGCAGTTGCATCGTCATCGTCGAAGTGGCCGGCGAGGGCGGACGGCAAGTGATCGGGGCGGTGGTCGACGCGGTGAACGCCGTGCTCGACATTCCAGCTGCCGACATCGAACCGGCGCCAGCCTTCGGCGCCAGGGTACAAGGCGACTTCATCCTCGGCATGGGCAAGGTCAACGGCAAGTTCGTGATCTTGCTCGACGCCGAGCGGGTCCTGGCCATCACGGTGCCGGAAGGGGCCGTCCCCGCCCCCGGCCTGTTGGCGGCGCCGGTCGGCGCCGAGTAATCAATCAAGGAAAATTATGTTCAAGCACATGAAAATGGAAACCCGGCTCAATATCGGCTTTGGCGGCGTGGTCTTGCTGGCCATTATCTTGGGTGGGCTGGCCTTCATGAGTATTTCTTCCATGAATACGCATTGGCAAGAATTCGAGTCGGTGACGCTGGCCAAGAAAGACGCGGTGCTGGCCGGCGACACGGCCCTCGGCAATGCCGTGCATGCCTTTAAAAATTATATCCTGCGGGGCGGCGATTATCACAAGAAATTCGCCGATGAGCTCGATGCGATCGATAAATCGGTGCAAGGCTACCGGGCCGCAGGTGGCTTGAAGCCGGAAGAGCAAAGCTTGCTCAACGAAATCTCGGCTGCCACCAAGAGCTATCACGACAGCATGGCGAAATTGATCGCGTTGCGGGAAAAGGGCAGTACCATCGTCGACATGGACAAGGCGATATCTGGTGCCGACAAGGCGATTTCGACGGCGCTTCAAAAATTGCAGGTGATGAATGGGGCCGACACCAAGGCCAAGTCTGCGCAAATGGCGCAAGTGCTGGACACGGCCCGCAATACCATCGTGATCTTCGGCGTGCTCATCGTGCTGCTGGGCGCCGCCATCGCGCTATGGATCACCCGCAGCCTGGCTGGCATCATCCACCAGGTCCATAGCGTGGTCGATTCCCTCTCCAGCGCGGCTGAGGAAGTCAGCGCGACGGCGCAATCGCTGTCGCAAGCATCCAGCGAACAGGCCGCCGGAGTGGAGGAAACCAGCGCCTCGATCGAACAAATGACGGCCTCGATTTCGCAAAACACGGATAACGCCAAAGTCACCGACGGCATGGCAAGCAAGGCCGCGCAAGAGGCGGCCGAGGGTGGCGAGGCGGTCAAGGCGACGGTGGCGGCGATGAAACAGATTGCCAAAAAAATCGGCATTATCGACGATATCGCCTACCAGACCAATTTGCTGGCGCTGAATGCGGCCATCGAGGCGGCGCGCGCGGGCGAGCATGGCAAGGGTTTCGCGGTGGTGGCGGCGGAAGTGCGCAAGCTGGCCGAGCGCAGCCAAGTGGCCGCGCAGGAAATCGGCGAAGTGGCCACCGACAGCGTCGAACTGGCCGAGCGGGCCGGCAAGCTGCTCGACCAGATGGTGCCCAATATCCGCAAGACCTCCGACCTGGTGCAGGAAATCACGGCCGCCTCGGAAGAGCAATCGTCGGGCGTGGGCCAGATCAACGCGGCCGTCAATCAGTTGAGCCAGGCCACCCAGCAAAACGCATCCAGCTCGGAAGAACTGGCCGCGACGGCCGAGGAAATGAGTAGCCAGGCCGAATTATTACAGCAATTGATGTCGTTTTTCAGGGGCGCGCCGCCGCAACGGCCGGTGCAGGCACGGGGCCGGGTATCGCATAGCGTGACGCGCAGACAGGGCAAGGTCAAATTTTCCGCCGACTCGGGTTTCGGGCTCGATGACGGCGGGCCCGATGAAAAGCATTTCACCAAATTTTAAGGAAGCCGACCATGAATCCACAGACGGGCGCACGCCCGGCGCTCAAGCTGGCCGGCGCCGGGCCGGCGCAATACCTGACCTTCATGCTGGGCGGCGAAGTGTTTGCGATCGGCATTCTGGCGATCAAGGAAATCATTGAATACGGCGGCGTGACGGAAGTGCCGATGATGCCGGCCAGCATACGCGGGGTGATCAATTTGCGTGGCGCGGTGGTGCCGGTGATGGATTTGTCGGCTCGTTTCGGGCGTCCGCCGACGGCGCTGGGCAAGCGCAGTTGCATCGTCATCGTCGAACTGGCCGGCGAGGACGGACGGCAAGTGATCGGGGTGGTGGTCGACGCGGTCAACGCGGTGCTCGACATTGCGGCCGCCGATATCGAGCCGGCGCCGGCCTTCGGCGCCAGGATACGGGGCGACTTCATCCTCGGCATGGGCAAGGTCAACGGCAAGTTCGTGATCTTGCTCGATGTCGAAAAAGTCCTGGCAATGGAGGCGACGGGCGTGGCCCTCGAGGCCGGCTCCATCGGATCCGGCGATGAAGAAAAATAGGCGGGTGCTATGAGCATTTATCACATCAGCGATCAAGAATTCGCCCAGTTCCAGCGCTTCATCTTCGACGCCGCCGGCATCAGCCTGTCGTCGGCCAAGAAAGCCCTGGTCAGCGGCCGCCTGGCCAGGCGCTTGCAGCAATGCCAGGTCAGCAATTACGGCGCTTATTTCAAATTGCTGGCCAGCGGCGACGCGCCCGGCGAGATGCAAATGGCGGTCGATTTGCTGACCACCAATGAGACCTATTTTTTCCGCGAACCCAAGCATTTCGACTTGTTGCGCGAAGTGGCACTGGGCACGCGCAACGGTCCGCAAGCCCGCCCGGCCATGTTCCGGGTCTGGAGCGCGGCCAGCTCGTCCGGGGAGGAAGCCTATAGCATCGCGATGGTGCTGGCCGATTGCCTGGGCGACTTGCCATGGGAAGTGGTGGGTTCGGACATCAGCACGCGCGTGCTCGATAGCGCGCGCGGCGGGCATTACCCGCTCGAACGCACCAAGCATATTCCCGCCACTTACCTGAAGCGGTTTTGCCTGAAGGGTATCGACGTCCAGCGCGGCACGCTATTGATCGACCGGACGTTGCGCCAGCGGGTGCAATTTCGCCAGGTTAATCTGAACACATCGCTCCCCGATCTGGGCAACTTCGATATCATTTTCCTGCGCAATGTGATGATTTATTTTAATGGCGACACCAAGCGCCAGGTGGTCAGCCGGGTCTTGTCGCTGTTGAAACCAGGCGGCCATTTCCTGATCGGGCATTCGGAAAGCTTGAACGATATCAGCGACGCCGTGCGGGTGGTGACGCCGTCAATTTACCGCAAGCCTTGAACGAATGGGCGCCAAAATCAAACCAAAAGAGATTTTCCTGCAACCGGGCGAGTATTTCGTCGGCGACGCCGGCTACCGCATCCGCACCGTGCTGGGATCGTGCGTATCGATCACGCTGTGGCATCCGGGCAAGCGCATCGGTGCGATGTCGCATTTCCTGCTGTCGCGCCGGGGCGCGAATAATTTGACGGAACTCGACGCCCGCTACGGCGAAGAATCGATGGAATTGATGCTGGAAGAATTGGCGCGCGTGCGCGTCACGGCGGCCGAATGCCAGGGCAAGATTTTTGGCGGCGGCAATATGTTCCCCGGCGTGAGCCGGGTCGATAGCTTGAATGTCGGGCAAAAGAATGGCGAAACGGCGCGCCAGCTATTGCACCACCATAATGTGCCGATCATGTCGGAAAGCCTGTTCGGGATCGGTCACCGCCAGATCATTTTCGATGTGCACAGCGGCCATGTCTGGGTCTGCCAGGTGAAACTGGTCGATTCCGGCGGTTTCCCCTTGAAAGCCGCCACATGAAAAATATCAAAGTGCTGGTGGTGGACGATTCGGCCGTGGTGCGGCAAGTGCTGTCGGCCATGCTCGACGCGGCGCCCGGCATTAGCGTGATTTACGCGGTGGCCGACCCGCTGCTGGCGATCGAGCGCATGAAGATCCAGTGGCCCGACGTGATCGTGCTCGATGTCGAGATGCCGCGCATGGATGGCATCACTTTTTTGAAACGCATCATGCAAGAGCGGCCGACGCCGGTGGTGATTTGCTCGACGCTGACGGAAAAGGGGGCGCAAACGACGATGGCGGCGCTGGCCGCCGGCGCGGTCGCTGTCATCACCAAGCCCAAGCTGGGCTTGAAACAATTCCTGCAAGATAGCTCGGATGAATTGATCGGCGCCGTCAGGGCGGCCGCGCAAGCCAATATCAAGCGCATGAGCTTGACGCAGCACGCGCCGGTGCCGGTATCGGCCAAATATACGGCCGACGTGATCCTGTCTTCTCCGGGCGAGAGCCGCGCGATGCTGCAAACCACGGAAAGGGTAGTGGCGATCGGCACCTCGACCGGCGGCACCCAGGCCCTGGAAGAAGTGCTCACCGCCTTGCCACGGGTCACGCCCGGCATCGTCATCGTGCAACACATGCCGGAGAAATTCACGGCCGCGTTTGCCGCCCGCCTGGATGGCTTGTGCCGTATCCAGGTGATGGAAGCGCGTCACAATGACCGCGTGATACAGGGCAGGGCGTTGATCGCGCCGGGCGGCAAGCATATGCTGTTGCGGCGCGACGGCGCCCAATATTTTGTCGAAGTCATCGACGGTCCGCTGGTCAACCGGCACCGGCCTTCGGTCGATGTCTTGTTCCGTTCGGTGGCCAAGTGCGCGGGCGCCAACGCGCTGGGCGTGATCATGACCGGCATGGGCGACGACGGCGCGGCCGGCTTGCTGGAAATGCGCAAATGCGGCGCACGCACGGTGGCGCAAGACGAGGAGAGTTGCGTCGTGTATGGCATGCCGAAAGAGGCGGTCAAGCGGGGCGCGGTGGAAAAAATCGTGCCCTTGAAGGCAATCGACAAGGAAATTTTGTTGCAACTGGCCGCGCTGCCCCGTTAAGGGCGGCGCTCTTGAACGCCAGCCGTGGTCTGTCCCAGGCATGGACCCGGCCGGCGTTGCGACTCTTAGGCGGCGCCTTTTTTGCGCCGGCTCATGAAGCCAAGCAGGCCCAGGCCGGCCAGCAACATGGCATACGATTCCGGTTCTGGCACAGCGCTGACGGACAGGACGAAGGAACGCGTTTCCGATCGTCCATTCATCGCGAGGCCGACAATGGCACCCTGGTCGTTGATTCCTGTTGCCATGTACAAGTGCCAGTCGGAATCGTTGGTCAAAGAATTAAGATTGATTGCCTGGCCATTCTTCCACATTACGGCGGACATGGCATTGTTGTCCTGGTTAGCCCAACCTACCACCAGGCCGGAATTATTGATGGAATAGGCGACGCTGTTATCGCCGCCCAGCGTGCCCAGTTCGGTCTTGGTGGTGCCGCTCCACAGCATGGCGTGCTCGACATTTTGATCGCGATGCCATTGACCCGTTTCGGAACTTCCCACAACTTGTCCGGCATTATTGATACCGAAACCGCTGCTGCTATACCAGGATGGGGTGCCGTTGGCGAGGCCCAGGTCGCTCATGGTCGTGCCGTTCCAGATGACGGCGTGATTGCCTCCGTCCACGCTATTGCTGGTGCCCACCACCTGGCCCTTGTCGTTGATGCCGCTGGCATAGCTATTGGTGGCGCCGGGCAGCGCGCCCAAGTCCCTCATGTGGACCCCGTCCGACAGGAAGGCGTGGGTGGCGCCGCCTTGAGCGTCCGAGGTTTCGGCGTCGCCCACCACTTGGCCGGCATTGTTGATGCCTTTGGCGTTGCTGTTTCCTCCGCCCAATGTGCCCAGGTCGGTCGCTCTGGCGCCATTCCACAGCGTGGCGTGGGTGGCGCTGGAATCGCTCTGGTCGATAGAGGAATAGCCAACCACCTGTCCGGCATTGTTGATGGCTCTGGAATAGCTATCCTTGCCACCGAGCGAGGCCAGGTCGGTTCTCGTCGTGCCGTTCCACAAGGTGGCTCCCGACGCGACCTGGCCGCCCAGGTTGATGGAGGGAGCGGAATTGGTGCCGGCGCCCAAGATACGCAGGGTGTAATTGTCGGCATTGGCTTGGCTTGCCAGGAATATGCCAGCGATGAGCAAGCCGAGACGGGATAGTGTTGTGTTCATGTTTTTCCTTGATACGGTGGCGGGGAGGAGGATGGTCGCAAGCCGTTCGCAACAGCGGAAGGGCTTGCGTCATGTTGAGACAAAGACATTCAAAAAACACAATAATATAGGAATAGTTTCAAAGTATCAATAGTTCAACGAGAAAAACGTTCCATTTTCATATTTTTGTTGCGGCGCTGTCTTGCGCCGGCATGCGTCCGCGCAAGACGGCGCGCCGGGCGCCGCGCTACAGTTTCCCGTGATCTCTGCGGCCCCCATCACCATGCTCAATGTATTTTTTACTGTTGACGTCGAAATCTGGTGCGGCAGCTGGCGCGACCTCGACGCGTCCTTCCCGCGCGCCTTTCGCGAGTATGTGTATGGCCGGACGCGCCAGGGCGAATACGGTTTGCGCTATATGCTGGGGCAATTGCGGGAACATGGCTTGCATGCCGTGTTTTTTGTCGAACCCTTGTTTGCGACGCGCTTTGGCCTGGACCCGCTGGCCGAAATCGTCGGCTTGATACGGGAATACGGGCAGGAAGTGCAATTGCATTTGCATACGGAATGGGTGTGCGAATCGCGCCTGCCCTTGATTGAACGGGCGCATCCCAGGCGGCAATTCATGCGCGATTTTTCCCTGGAAGAGCAAACCGTCTTGATCGGTGCCGGCGCGGCGCTGATTGCGCGCGCGCAGGGCGGCGCCGTGAAGGCTTTTCGGGCCGGCAGTTTCGGTTGCAACCTCGATACTTTGCATGCCCTGGCGGCGCAGGCGATCGCAGTCGACAGCAGTTACAACGCCAGCATGCTTGGCCCCGGCAGCGGCATCCTGCCGGGGCAGATTCTGGTGGAACCGAGCGCCTGCGCCGGCGTGATGGAATATCCGATGACGGTGTTCAAGGATGGCACGCGGCGCTTGCGGCACGCGCAATTGGGTGCCTGCTCGGCCCGCGAAATGGAAGGTTTGCTGTGGCAGGCATTGCAGGATGGACGCCAGGCTTTCGTCATGCTGGCGCATAATTTCGAATTGCTCAATGTGGCCAGGGACCGGCCCGATAAGGTGATGCTGCAGCGCTTTCGCGCGCTGTGCCGCTTGCTCGAGCGCAACCGGGACAGTTTCATCACGCGGGGATTCGCCGCCCTGGAACGGCCCGCAGAGCAAGCGCCGCGCGAGCCTTTAGTGTCGTCGCTGCGCTTGACCGGCCACAGGATGGTCGAGCAAATCATGCGCCGCGCATACGGTTGAGCAGCCTCAAGGCGCGGCACCCCGTTCGCGCGCCGCCGCGAGCAGCGTGGCGACATCGCTGAACAGTTGCGGGTAGGCGGCGGCGCAGGCGGCCCGTTCGGCGGCGATGCGGCGCCGATTTTCAGGCAGCCTGGACGATGTCAAAGGAAAGCCCAGCTTATCCGGCGCGCTCGGTCGCTCCAGCATGCGCGTCAACATCAGCTCGCCCAGCGCCGGCTTGAAATGGCCCGCTTCCCAATACCATCGTGTGTGGCTGGCAGTGTCGCCCCGGGCTGGAATGGTTTCGCATTGGTAGGGTGAAAAGCCGCTGAAATCCCATAGTGTAATGTTGGCGTTCGGGTGCGCGGCCCTGGCCGCGTCGACTTCGCGCGCCAGCAAGCTTTTCCATTCGTCGAAGGCGGGCCACAAGCCGATTTGCTCGAACATGGCCAGGATTTGCGCATGATAGGGATAAATGATCAATGCAACTTCGGTCTTGTCGGGCGGCAGCGCGGCGAAAATCCCGCGCAATTCCTGCCATTCCTGGGAACTGCCCGTCAGCGGCGAAATCACGCCGCGCGGCTTGCGTACATAGCTCCTGGCGTTTTCCGCCGCGCGCTGCTGGAAGATGCTGTAATAGCCGCCCTCGCGCGCGAATTTCCGGTATTCCAGCAGGGGATTGAAGCCGCGCGCGGTCACCGTTTCCGCTTCCGGACGGCGCTGTATCAGCAGCGTCTTGATTGCGTCGGAGGCCGAGTTGAGCGAAAAGATGGCATCGAATTGCCACTCCCAGCCATCGACCGCGTGGCGCGTTTGCGGCGCGCGGTAGGGCGCCGGCGCGAGGGCCGGGTCGAGCAGGAAATCGATGAATTCCAGGCCCAGCAAAACGACCGCAGGTTTTTCCCCGGCGCTGCGGATATAGTCGAATTGGCGGCGCGCGGTGGCGATGCCGCTGCCGGAAATGGCCAGGTTGTAGGCCGAATAGCCGTGCGCGGCAAAATAGCGGGTGTCGGGATTGAAGCCGATCTCGGCGCGCGAATTGCCCAGCATGATGAGATTGGCGTGCAGGGCGCGCGCGGCGCTCAATTTGATTTCTTCCTGGTAGCGCTCGGGCGCCGGCTTGATGTGGTTGAATCCGGGCCAGTCGACCAAGTGGTAAATGCGGTAGGGGTCGACCACCAGCACCAGCATGACCGCCAGCAGCGCGCCCAGCGCCACCATGGCACCGGTCCAGTGGAGGAAACGGATGAAGTCGCGCTCGCACTCCATTGGGCGCCTCGCTTAAAATTGGAAATACAGGAATTCAGCGGGCCGGCTCAGCGACAGCAGGCTGCCCACCGTCAAGGCGCCGATCCACAGCGCCCAGCGCAGGTTCGGGCGCCAGCCGGGCTGGCTGCCGGGCCGCCCGCCGGCTTGATAGCCGAGCGCCGGCTCGAAGCGGTCCATGATTTGCTGGGTATTGGGTGCCAGAAATGTGAGGGCGGCGGCCAGCAGAACCCAGCCATAAGTCTGGATGAAACGGCTGCCGCCGCCCAGGTAAAACACCACGCCCCACTGTTCCAGCAAGGGTTTCAAGGCGCCCAATTCGAGGCCCAGCGATTCGGGCAAGCCGATCCCGGACGCGCCCAGCATGCCCAGGGCGATGTGGCCGGCCCGCTCGAAGTTGGCGGCGCGAAAGAAGACCCAGGCAAAGCATACCGCACCAAAGGTGATCAGCACGCCCAAGCCATGCCAGGCGCGCGAACAGCGCGCCAAGCCCAGGCGCTGCGCGCAGGCGATCCAGGCGTGGTTGAGCATCAGGTAGGCGCCGTGCAGGGCGCCCCAGACGGCGAAATTCCAGCCGGCGCCGTGCCACAGTCCACCCAGTAACATGGTGAGCATCAAATTGAGATAGCGCCGCGCCGGCCCCCGGTGGCCGCCGCCGAGCGGAATATACAGATAATCGCGCAAGAAGCGCGACAAGCTCATATGCCAGCGGCGCCAGAATTCGATCATATTCGCCGCCTTGTAGGGGGAATTGAAATTGAGCGGAAGGCGGATGCCGAACAGGCGGGAAATGCCGATCGCCATGTCGGAATAGCCGGAAAAATCGAAATACAATTGAAACGCGTAAGCCAGCACGCCACCCCAGGCCAGCAGCAGCGACGGGGAGCCGCCCTGGTCGAACAGGAAATTGGCGTGCGGCGCCAGGTTATCGGCAATTAACACCTTTTTGGCGAGGCCGATCGCGAAAATCGATAGGCCGACGGCGAAATGGCGGGGCGAGGGCCGGTAGGATTGTTCTTGCTCGAATTGCGGCATCATTTCCTTGTGATGCAGCACGGGGCCGGCGATCAGGTGCGGGAAATAGCTGACGAAGAGCAGGTAATGCAAGAAGCGATATTCCTTGACCTTGCCTTGGTGGGTGTCGACCAGAAAGGCGATTTGCGTGAAGGTGAAAAACGAGATGCCGATCGGCAGCACGATATGCAGGGCCGGCAGCCGGCTGTGGGCCAGCGTATTGACGCTGGAAATAAAGAAATCGGCGTATTTGAAATAGGCCAGCAGCGCCAGATTGGCCGCCACGGCAAATATCAAGCAGCGCGTCCTGGCGGCGGCGTGGCCGATGCGCCAGCCGGCCCAGTAATTGAAGACGATGGAGGCGGCCAGCAGCGGCAGGTAGCGCACGCTCCACCAGCCATAAAAAAATAGCGAGGCCAGCGCCAGCCAGGCAGCGGCCGCCGCATGGCTTTTACGGGCCAGCACAAAATAGCCGCCCAACGTGATCGGCAAGAATACGAACAGGAAGGCGAATGAATTGAACAACATCTGGCACCCGATCTTGAGCCGAGGGCGGCGGCGCTGGCGACGCTCGCATGGCGCCGGTCGTTGAACCGTCCTGTAGTCTAGGGACGATTGCGGCGCGCTAGCCTGATCTAGATCGAGATTGCGCGCAATTGAAGCGCGCGCGTTGCTCGGTAAGTCGACCTTATTGGGCCTTGTAGATGCCGCAGCCAATCATGATGTCATCGAGTTTTTCGACATAGCTCGATTTTAACTCGACCGTCTTGGTAACCGGATTGGGCCACTTGTAATCGAACCAGCCGCTGCCCTTGGTATTGGCGACCGCCAGCAAACCCTTGATCAGGTAGTTGCCGTCGGCATCGCGCATGTCGAGCAGATTTTTGCCCACCATTTTCGCGCTGCTGCCATTGCCGATGGCAAGGCTGGTGCCTTTCAAGTCATACACGAAGATGTACAGATTGCGGTCGACGAACTGGCCTTGCGGATTGCTGAATTCCGCGAAAGCCTTGTCCTTGCCATTGCTTTTGACAAAGGCCACCGCCTTCTTGACCAGCGCAACGGCTTCGTCGGCATTGCCCCGGTTTTCAGCCAGCGCGCCCTGGTTCAGCGCCAGTGCCAACATGGCGCAGAAAATACCTTTCAAGAAAGTTCTCATCTGATGTCTCCTGTTCTAAAGCGTGCCGTGTGGCAATAGCTTGCGCTCTATCGCCAAGCAGGTCAAGCCGATATGGTTGCAGCCATCCATGCGCCGGCCGCTTAAAAGCCTTCGAGTACGATTTTCCCCTTGGCTTGATGGCTTTCGAGCAAGGCGTGGGCGCGTTTCAAGTTGTCCGCGTTAATCTTGCCGAAGCGCTCGCTCAAGGTGGTCTTGAGCACGCCGGCGTCGACCAATTGCGCCACTTCCTCGAGCAAGGCATGCTGTTGCGCCATGTCGGCGGTCTGGTATAGCGAGCGGGTAAACATCATTTCCCAGTGCAAGGAAATGCATTTGCTTTTCAGCTTGAGCACGTCGAGCGTGGCCGGATCGTCGATCAAGCCCAGTTTGCCCTGCGGCGCCATCAATTCGACGATGTGCGCGTAATGGCTATCGGTCTGGTTCAGGCTGGCTACATAGTCGACCGGCGGCAAGCCCAAACGCGTGATTTCCTCGCTGAGCGGGCGACGGTGGTCGATCACATGGTGGGCGCCCAATTGCTTGATCCATTCCACCGTTTCCGGCCGCGACGCGCTGCCGATCACGGTCAAGCCGGTCAGGCGGCGCGCCAATTGCACCAGGATCGAGCCGACCCCGCCGGCGGCGCCGATCACCAGCAGCGATTTGCCGCTTGCGGTCGGGTCGCGGCTCACGTCAAAGCGTTCGAACAGCAATTCCCAGGCCGTGATCGAGGTCAAGGGTAGCGCCGCTGCTTCAGCGAAATCGAGGCTGGCCGGCATGTGGCCGACGATGCGCTCGTCGACCAGGTGGAATTGGCTATTGGTGCCGGCGCGCGCGATCGAACCGGCATACCAGACTCGGTCGCCCGGCTGGAACAGGGTGACGTCGGGGCCGATCGCGCTGACGATGCCGCTGGCATCCCAGCCCAGCACCGCCAACTGGCCGTCGGCCGGCGCGCGGCTCTGGCGGATCTTGGTGTCGACTGGATTGACCGAGATGGCCTTGATTTCGACCAGCAAGTCGCGCCCCGTGGCGAGCGGCATCGGCAATTCGACATCGAGCAAGGCATCCGGGTGGCTCACAGGCAGGTTCGTGCGGTAGGCAACTGCTTTCATTTTTTTCCTTGAAGTAGGGAGCGGGATCTCGCTCCGACAGGCGTATTATTATTGTTTTCGCCCCATGGAAAAAGCCAGGCGGGGCCGAAACACTTTCAAAGGAATTTGGAAAATTGCTGCGTCTCGATGATTTGCAAGTCTTTGTGCGCACGGCCGAGCGCGGCAGCCTGTCGGCGGCGGCGCGCGAACTCGATATCTCGCCGGCCCTGGCCAGCGTCGCCGTCAAGCGCCTGGAAGGCACGCTCGGCTTGCGCCTGTTTGCCCGTACCACGCGCTCGCTGCGCCTGACGGAAGATGGCGAGCATTACCTGCTCCACGCGCGCGAAGCCTTGCGCCTGCTCAAGGAAGGCCACGCGGCCCTGATCCACGGCAAGGACAGCGTGGGTGGCACGCTGAAGATATCGATGCCGTCCGACCTGGGCCGCAACATCATGCTGGGTTGGCTCGACAAGTTCCAGAGTTTGTATCAGGCTATTCGCTACCAGCTCAATGTTGGCGACCGCCTGGCTGATTTGTACCGTCAGCCCGTCGATCTGGCGCTGCGCTACGGCAAGCTGGACGATTCCAGCCTGATTGCGATGGCGATCGCGCCGTCCAACCGGCGCGTGCTGGTCGCCTCGCCCGCGTATATCGAGCAACATGGCGCGCCCGCCAGCCTGGAAGATTTGCACCGCCATAATTGCCTGCGCTATGTGCGCGACGATTTGATTTACGACCGTTGGAGCTTTTACCGGGCGCCACCGCAAGAGCCGCTCAGCGTCGCGGTCGGCGGCAACCGCATCGCCGATGATGCCGACGTGGTGCGGCGCTGGGCCGTGGCCGGGCAGGGAATCGCCTACAAATCCAGCATCGACGTGGCCGAAGACTTGCGCGCCGGCCGCTTGCGCCAGTTGTTGCCGGAATCGGGCTGGGAGCCGGTGCCGCTGCACCTAGTGTGCATGCACCGCGCCCAAGTGACGCCGACGGTCATTTGCCTGCGCGACTTCCTGCGCGCCGAATACGCGGCGATGGCGCCGCTTACATCTGCTTGCAATTGAGCTGGCCCGGCTTGTCATCGGGATGGGGGGGCGGGGCGTTCTACACGGATGAGGTCGGCGCACCATGCTTTTCGCTTGGCGCAATATCACGAAAAAGGTGGGACTATGGCTATGATAAGCAGGGCCGGTGTTTGGCTGGCCACTGGCGCCGTGTGCGCGGCGCTGGGCGCTTGCGCGGCGGGATCGCCCGCTCCGGGCACGGCGGCTGGCGAACCCGCTTCAAGCGCGACGCTGGCCATGCTGGAGCGGCTCAGCTGGGGCGTGAACGCCTCGTCGGTGCGGCAAGTCCAGACCCAGGGCTGGGACGCTTACCTGGCCGGCCAGTTGCACCCGGGGCAAGAGCGCTTGCCGCCGGCGGTGCAAAGCCAGATCGATGCGCTGAGCATCAGTGGGCGCGCGCTGCCGCAATTGGTGCAAGAGCTGGAACAGCGCCGCAAGGCGGCCGAGGCCAACGCGAACGACGACGAAAAAAAACTCGCGCAGCAAGCCTATCAGCAGGAATTGAACCGCCTGGCGCGCGAAGCGGCCACCCGTTCGCTCTTGCTGGACTTGTATTCGCCGAACCAGTTGCAACAACAAATGACTTGGTTTTGGATGAACCATTTCAATGTGCATCAGGGCAAGCACAATTTGCGCGCGATGGTCGGCGATTACGAGACCGGCGCGATCGCTCCCCATGCGCTGGGCAAGTTTCGCGACTTGCTGAGCGCGACGGTGCACCATCCGGCCATGCTGCGCTATCTCGACAATGAAGCGAACGCCGTCAAGCGCATCAATGAAAATTACGCGCGTGAATTGATGGAATTGCATACCCTGGGCGTGAATGGCGGTTACAGCCAGCGCGACGTGCAGGAATTGGCGCGCATCTTGACCGGCGTCGGCGTCAACCTGGGGACCGACACGCCCAAGGTGGCAGCGAAGTTGCGGGACCAATATGTGCGGCGCGGCTTGTTTGAATTTAATCCGAACCGCCACGATTATGGCGACAAGCAATTCCTCGGTCAGCCGCTGCGGGGGCGCGGCCTGGCCGAGCTGGACGAGGCGCTCGACCGCCTCAGCCGCAGCCCGGCCACGGCGCATTTCATCAGCCGCAAACTGGCCATGTTTTTCGTGGCCGACGAACCGCCGGCGGCCCTGGTCGAGCGCATGGCCAGCACTTTCCTGGCCAGCGACGGCGATATCGCCGCCACGCTGCAAACCCTGTTCGAGGGCGCTGAAGTGCGGCAAACGCTGGGCCGCAAGTTCAAGGACCCGATGCATTATGTGGTGTCGGCGGTGCGCCTCTGTTATGACGACAAGCTGATCCTGAATGCGGGGCCGATGCTGAACTGGCTCACGCGCATGGGCGAGCCGCTGTACGGGCGCCAGACGCCGGACGGTTATCCCTTGCTCGATAGCGCCTGGGCCAGCCCGGGCCAGATGAGCACGCGTTTCGAGATCGCCCGGGCGATCGGTTCGGGCAGCGCCGGCCTGTTCAAGACCGACGGCCCGCAGCCGCAAGAAAAGGCGGCTTTTCCGCAACTGGCGAATGCTCTGTATTACCAGTGGCTCAAGAGCACGCTCAGCCCCGCCACCGCGCAAGCGATGGAGCAAGCGGCCTCGCCCCAGGAGTGGAACACTTTCTTGCTGTCATCCCCCGAAATGATGCACCGTTAAAGGAAATGCGATGAAACGCCGCGACCTATTCAAAGCGCTGGCCGCGCTGCCCCTGGCCAGCCATGCCGGCCAGTTACTGGCGGCCCCGGCCAGCAAGACCAAGCTGCTATTCGTGTTCTTGCGCGGCGGCTACGACGCCGCCAATTTGCTGGTGCCGGTGGCTAGCCAGTTTTATTACGAGGCGCGGCCCAATATCGCCATCGCGCGCCCGGGTTTGGATGCGAACGCGGCGCTGCCTTTGAACGCCGACTGGGGCTTGCATCCGGCCTTGCGCGAGAGTATTTATCCGCTCTTCAACAGCGGCCAGGCGGCCTTTATTCCTTTCGCCGGCAGCAACGATTTGACGCGCAGCCATTTTGAAACCCAGGACACGATTGAAATGGGGCAGGAAATCAGTGGCCGGCGCGACTACCGTTCGGGCTTCTTGAACCGGCTCGCGCAAACCTTGAACGGCAATGGTGCGATTGCCTTCACCGAGCAATTGCCCTTGATTTTCCAGGGCGCCGCGCAAGTGCCGAACATGGCCTTGCGCTCGATCGGCAAGCCGGGGCTGGACGCGCGCCAAAGCAAGATCATCGCCGCCATGTACCAGGGCAACGCGCTCGAGCATCAGGTCAATGAAGGCTTCGTGGTGCGCGACGATGTGACGCGCGAATTGAGCGGCGAGATGGTGGCGGCCAACCGCAACGCCATCAGCGCCAAGGGTTTCGAGCTGGAAGCGCGGCGTATTGCCCGGCTGATGAAGGATAAATACAATATCGGCTTCGTCGACGTGGGCGGCTGGGATACCCATGTGGGGCAGGGTGGCGCCAGCGGTTATCTGGCCGGCCGCTTCGACGAGTTGGGCCGGGGCCTGGCCGCGTTCGCGCAAGAAATGGGCGGCGACTGGCGCGACACCATCACCGTGGTGGTCAGCGAATTTGGCCGCACTTTCCGCGAAAACGGCAATCGCGGCACCGACCACGGGCATGGCAGCGTGTTCTGGGTGCTGGGCGGCGGCATTCGCGGCAAGCAGATTGTCGGCGAGCAAGTGCGGGTCGAGCAGGCGACGCTGTTCCAGAATCGCGATTTTGGCGTGCTCAATGAATACCGCGCCGTGTTGGGCGGCTTGTTCGCGCGCGCCTACGGCTTGAACGCGGCGCAACTGGAGCATGTGTTTGCCGGTGTGAAGGGGCGCGACCTGGGACTGGTTTGATAATTTTCACCTGCCGAATGAGCGCCCAGCCGACAAATATTGATGACCTTATATTCCCAACGGGGAGGGATTTGCGATTACCATCTGCTCATTGATATTTTGGAGTGCGAGCGATGACTGAAACACAGCGCGATTTATTGGGCGCCGGATTTTCCCTGACCGTGATTGCGCTGGCCGCATTCGTGATGCAACGTTTCTTCCTGCCCCTGGTCTGGGCCGGCATTCTGTGTGTCGCCACCTGGCCCTTGTATTTGCGGGTGCGCGCGGCGCTGGGCCAAAGGGCGATTCTCGCGGCGATGTTGCTGACCCTGGCCAGCGCCTGCATTTTCATCGTGCCGGTGCTGCTGGGCGTGACCCAGGCCGCCAGGCAGGCGCCCGAGATGGCCAATTTCATCGTCAACGCGAATACGGACGGCCTGGCCGTGCCCGCTTTTGTGCAAGATATTCCCTTTGCCGGCGCCGCGATCCGCGACTGGTGGCTGGCCACCTTGAGCCAGCCGCACGGCTTGGCGCACCTGTTTTCGGGCAGCGGCGTGGGCGGCTTTCATTCCGCCCGCGACCTCTTGAAAGTGCTCGGCACGGGCGTCTTCCACCGGATGGTCGATTTCGCCCTGGCCTTCCTGTGCCTGTTCTTCTTTTACAAGGATGGCGAGGCGCTCAAGCGCCAGATCGACGCCATCGGCAGCCATTGCTTCAGCGAGAAACGCTGGGCCCGCTACGCGCAAAAAGTGCCGACCGCGATACGCGCCACCGTCAACGGCCTGGTGCTGGTCGGCCTGGCCGAAGGCGTCTTGATCGGCATCGCCTATGCTTTCGCCGGCTTGCCTTCGCCCGCGCTGTGGGCGGCTGGCACCGGCGTGCTGGCGATCATTCCTTTCGGCTTGCCACTGGCCTTCTTGAGCGCGGCCGCCTTATTGGTGTTCAACGGCAGCGTTTCAGCCGCCATCGCCGTGGCGGTCTGGGGCATGATCGTGCTGTTTATCGCCGATCACTTCGTGCGCCCCCGCATGATCGGCAACGCCACCCGCCTGCCATTCCTGGCGGTCTTGTTCGGCATCCTGGGCGGGGTCGAAACCCTGGGCCTGGTCGGCTTGTTCATCGGCCCGGTCGTGATGGTACTGTTTGTGACGCTGTGGTATGAGTCGAATCTGTTTGACGACGGCACACCTGCCAGCCTGGCCATACCGGAACGCAAGAAGCAGTGAGGGGCGATCTGTCGATCGATGCTCAAGCGTCCGGCATGGCCGGGCTTCCTGGAACCTACCGGAATAGGTTCCTAATGCGCTTTCGACAGTATCAGCAACCAGCGGCGCATCAGCAGCACTTCAATATAGCCCGGTTCGATGCCGGTGCCGCACTCGATCAAGGGATTGACGGCATAGTAGCGCTTGCGAAAATCGCGGCAGACCAGGACTTCACGTTTGCCCATCCGTATCAGGAAGGAGTTGGGTGCGTATTCCAAGCCAAACCGGGAGCCGAAACCGCTATTGATTGTTGCCATGACGTTTCCTTTTAAGGAGATGCGTTGAACCAGACATTAGCTTAGCATAACTACTGTATAAAAACACAGTAACTGTACGAATATACAGTTATTGTGGTTTTTTTGTGCTGCGTTCTTGGGTGGGAGACCCGCAACATATGGTTCCACGTTTTAAAAAGATGCTTGTCGCGCGCCTCGCGCAGGATGGCGAATTCGGCTTGCATTTGACGGCCGGCGTGCTGCTATTGGCGCTGGCTGCCTGGGTCTTTGGCGCCATCACGCAAGCCGTAATGGGTGCCGGGCACCTGACCGTGCTCGATGTCGAGATCGGCAACTGGTTCAATCGCCACGCCATCGGCACGCTGACGGGTGCGCTGCTATGGCTGACGCAGATGCACAGCGTGGCCGGCATGGTGCTGCTGGGCGCGCTGCTGGCGCTGTATTTCTACCTGAAAAAGGAGTGGTACTGGCTATTGTCGCTGGGCGCGGCCGTACCGGGCGGCATGCTGTTGAATGTGCTGCTAAAGTACACTTTCACGCGCGCCCGCCCCAGTTTCACTCATCCGCTGCTGGACTTGCACTTGAATACATACAGTTTTCCCAGCGGACATACGGTGGCCGCGACCTTGTTTTACGGCATCCTGGCCGCCTATCTGCTATGCCATGCCGGCCAGTGGCGGATGCGCGCCGCGATCGTGGCGGCGGCCGTGGCCATGGTGGCGCTGGTCGGCCTGAGCCGTATCTACCTGGGCGCGCATTATCTGAGCGATGTGCTGGCGGCCATGGCCGAGGGGTGCGCCTGGCTGGCCGTGTGCATCACGGCCAGTTCTTCGCTGCGGCGGCGGCGCGCGGCCAGGGTGCAGGGCAAGGAGAAAAAATGAATCCCATCGCAGTCATTATCAATGCCGGCGCCGGGTGCGGTTATTGCGGCCAATGGAGCGCGCAACTGGACGCCAAATTCAAGGCTCAGGGCCTGGACGCGCTCATCACCTTGGCCGCCGGCGGCGCCGACATCGTCGCCGCCGCCAGGGCTGCCGTCGAGCGGGGCGCGGCCATGGTGGTGGCCGGGGGCGGCGACGGCACCGTCAATGCGGTGGCCTCGGTCCTGGTCGATACCGAGGTGCCGTTCGGCGTGCTGCCGTTGGGCACCCTGAATCATTTCGCCAAGGATTTGCGGATACCGCTGGGCCTGGACGAGGCCATCGCCAACCTGGCGCATGGGGTGCCGGTGCGGGTCGACGTGGGCGAGGTGAATGGCCGCGTGTTCTTGAACAATTCCAGCCTGGGCTTGTATCCCGACATCGTGCGCGACCGCGACAAGCAGCAGCGCCGCCTGGGACGCGGCAAGTGGCTGGCGTTTTGCTGGGCCGCGATGGCGGCGCTGCGGCGCTACCCTTTCCTCAACGTGCGCCTGGCCGTGAACGGCGCGCGGCATGTGCGCAGCACGCCGTTTGTTTTCATCGGCAATAATGCATACCGGATGCAAGGCTTGAATATCGGCGAGCGGGCCCGGCTCGACGGCGGCACCCTCAGCCTGTATATGGCGCAGCGGCCCGGCCGGCTGGGCCTGGTGCGCCTGGCTTGGCATGCGCTGCTGGGGCGGCTGGCCCAGCTCAAGGATTTCGATGTCTTGACGGCCGCCGAGATGGAAGTGGCGACGCGCCACAAGCGCTTGCGCGTGGCCACCGATGGCGAGGTGACGGTGATGGCGACGCCCTTGCATTACCGCATACGCGCGCAAGCGCTGACGGTGCTGGTCCCGGCCCCGGTTCCAGACTCGGCCCCGGCGCACTAGGGGGTAGCGGTGCGGACCCTGATTCATTTATCGGACTTGCATTTCGGCCGCGTCGAGCCAGCCTTGCTGGCGCCGCTGACAGCTCTGGTGCGGCAATTGGCGCCGGACGTGGTGGTGGTCTCGGGCGACTTGACCCAGCGCGCCCGCAGCCATGAATTTCGCGCCGCGCGCGCCTTTCTCGACACGCTGCCGGGCCCGCAAATCGTGGTGCCCGGCAATCACGATATGCCGCTCTACAATGTGCTGGGGCGCTTCCTGGCGCCGCTGGTCAAGTATCGCCGCCATGTCAGCGACAATCTGGAGCCGGAATTTGTCGATGCTGAAATCGCGGTGCTGGGCGTGAACACGGCGCGCTCCCTGACGTTCAAGGATGGCCGCATCAACCGGGTCCAGATCGAGCGCTTGCGGACCCGCCTGGGTAATCTGGACCCGGCCCTGATCAAGGTCATCGTGACCCATCACCCGTTTGATTTGCCGTCCCATTTCGGGCCCGACAACCTGGTCGAGCGGGCGCCGCTGGCGATGGCTATGTTCGCCCGCTGCGGGGTCGACTTGCTGCTGGCCGGCCATTTGCATGCTAGCCATGCCGGCAACACGGCGGCCCGCTACGAGATCGACGGTTACGCGGCCCTGATGGTGCAAGCGGGCACCGCGACTTCCACGCGCGGGCGCGGCGAAGCCAATTGCTTCAATCTGTTGCGGCTCGAGGCGGGGCGCATCGAGGTGGTGCGCTACGGCTGGTGCGGGGCCGCGTTCGAGGCGCTCGGCAGCGAGTCTTTCGAGCGCCGTGGCGGGATCTGGAGCGCCTGCCCACTGCCACTATAACCAGTAATCCATGAAGCGGGCCGCCCATTCCCTGAGGCGGTCGGCCAGCGGCCGCCTGGCCCAAGCCTCGCGGGTGATTTCAAGCGAGTCGCGCAAGTCTTCCCGGAACGCGTTTTCCATTTCGTGCCCGAAGCTGTCGCCCAGCACCACCAGGTTCAACTCGCTGTTATGCAGGAAGCTGCGGGTATCGATATTGGTCGAGCCGACCGTCGACCAGGCGCCGTCGATGACGGCCGTCTTGGCGTGCAATACCGCCAGTTTCAATTGATAGATGCGCACTCCGCTGTCGAGCAATTGGCGGTAGGCGGCGTGGCCCGCGTAAAACACCAGGCCGCTGTCGGAAACGCCGGGCAGGACGATCTTGACGTCGACGCCGCGCCTGGCCGCCGCTTGCAGCGCGGCCAGGGTTTGCTCGTCCGGCACGAAATAGGCCGAGGTGATGTGGATGCTTTTCTTGGCTTCCTGGATCGCCAGATTGTAGGTCTTGTAGATTTCAAAGCCGCCGTCCGGCTCGCTGGCCACGACCCGCACCAGCTTGTCGCCCATGTCGGCCAGCGGCGGGAAGAATGCGGCCTCCGGCAAGTCGCCGCGATCTTGCCCGTTCCAGGTGCGGATGAAGAGCCACTGGAAGGCGGCTGCGGCCGGGCCTTCGAGCTTGACGTGGGTATCGCGCCAGCCGAGCTGGGATTGCGCGCGGGTCTTGGACTTGGAGCGGAACAGCGAACTGTTGGCATAGGTGTCGCTGATATTGACGCCGCCCGTGAAGGCGATCTCGCCGTCCACGATCAAGACCTTGCGGTGGTCGCGGTTATTCCATTTCCACGCCTCGCCATGCAGCTTGGCCGGATTCACGGGATTGAAGGCGAGCAAGTGGATGCCGGCCGCGCGCATGCGCTCGAAAAACGCTTGCGGCACGCCCAGCGTGCCGACGCTGTCGTAAATGATGTTGACGGCCACGCCGGCCTGTTGTTTTTCGATCAGCAAGTCGGCGAACTTCAGGCCCAGTTCGTCCTGGTCGAAAATATAGGTTTCCAGATTGATATTGTTCTTGGCGGCGGCAATCGCCCTGAGCATTTCAGCCATGGTTTGCGGGCCGTCGAACAAGAGCGTGACCTTGTTGCCCTTGATCAGGGGCGCGCCCGCCACCTGTTCTTCCAGCGCGGCCTGGGTCCTCAAGTCCAGCCCGGACTTGGCGCCGCGCCGGGACAGCAGCGCGCGCGTGCTATTGGCCGGCAGGTTCGCGCCTTGGCCGGCGCTGACGTTGGGCGCCGACTTGGCGTCCAGGGTCGCGCTCAAGTTCGTGACATCGGGCAGCGCCGCGCAAGCGGCCAACATCCAGCACAGGGAAAGCAGGGGCAGCAGCGCGGTCCGGGGTTTCATCAGTTTCCTTTGTTGGATGCCTGGTGTGGGTCGCCGGCGCCGTCTTTGGAACCGATGAAAAATTCGAGCGGCGCCTTCATGAATAGCCGGCCCAGGGTCTTGAGCAGGGCCAGGCCATGCTTGAAACGCACCTGGCGCGCACGCAAGGCCACCCACAGTGCCAGGCCGAAGCTGACCAGCAGGTTGACGCTGCCGATGGCGAGAAAGCCGGCAATCGACCGGGCCGCCAGTTGCCAGCTCATATTGTGATCGAGCGCGACCAGGGCTGTCGCAAAATTGGCGGAGGAAAAGGTGACGTGGCGGATATCAAGTGGCAAGCCCAGCAAATAACCGAGCGTGCCTATGCAGCCGAGCAAGATGCCGAAGTAAAAATTTCCCATCAAGCCGCCCAGATTATTTTCCAGATACAAGCCGAGGCGCTTCAGGCGGCGTTGCCCGATCAGGCGGCCCAGGCCGCGCAATTGGGCGATGCGCTGCGACCAGCGCGTATACAAGGCCTGGTTGTCGTAATAGCCGGAAATGAGGCCGGCGACAAACAGGCAGACCCCGGCGATCATGGCGTAAAACAGGGCCGGGCTGCCGATCGGATCTATGTCGTGCAGCAAGTGCATGGCCTTGTCCGGCGTGACCAGGTGATGGCCGGTGAGGGCCTTGTAGCCAAGCGCGATCAGGTAGGCGGTCGGGATGGCCGTGGCCAGGTTGCCCAGCACGGCCACAACCTGGGTGCGAAATACCTTGTTGATCAAGTCGGCCATGCTGTCGAGGTCGATATTGCGGCCATCCTTGCTGTGCAAGCCGGCCGCGATGCGCGAGGCCGTCATGGCCGGTTGCTTGGTGGCGACGGTGAAATGGAGCAAATGGATGAACATGAAGCCGATCGAATAATTCATGCTGAACAGGAAAGCTTCGACCAGCGGCGCCGAGCGCAGATAGCCGAGCAGGATCTTGATCAGGGCCATGAAGCCGATGATGAAGCCGGCCCCGGCCGAGGAGATGAACATGGCGCCCATTTCTCCCCGGCTCTCGGCAATGTAATGCTCGCCGGTGCGGCTGGCGTTTTCCGTCACATTGCGCGCCAACAGGTTGATATTGTCGGCGAACAAGTCGCGCACCATGTATTTATGGTTGTGGGCTTCGATCAATTCCAGTGTCAGCGCCAGCGCGGCCGCGCGCTGCAGGCTGATGGCCGGCGCGCTGGCGGGGGTGGCGTCGCTGGCGACGGCGGCCAGGTTTAGCGTCGGCGCGCTCGGCAGTTCGCCACTGGTATCGACCAGGAACAGTAGCTTGCGCAGGCGCTCGATGCTTTGCGCCAGCGCCACCAGCAGATAAGTCAGGGCGATGCTGGTGCCCTGGTGCAGCGCCTTCTTGCGGATCTTGACGAGCACCGCGTCGCACTGGTCCAGCATCACCAGCAAATGCTTGGCGTCGTCGATGCGCTCGGCGTCGCCGGCCAGCAGGCGGGCGTAGCCCTCGAGGTAAGCGTTGACCTCGACGTTTTGCATCACGAAGGGCGACTCGAAAATCTCGATATCGCTGTGGAAATTGGTCAGTTCCGGCTCCAGGCCCATCGCGCACACCCGGTACGACAAGATGCGGATTGCTTGCAGCAGGCCGGGCAGCATAAGATTGCCCTGGTCGGCGTCGGGCCGGCCCAGCGCCTCGAACAATTCCAGCCAGTCGGAGGCGGGCACGGCGGCGATCCACAGACAATCGGTCTTCAGGTAAAGCACCTGGTCCAGCGCGTCGTGCAAGTATTCGTCGCCTAGCGCGGGCGGCAAGACGCGGTAAGCGATGCGTCGCCTCAACTCGGTGAAAAAGCCGCCTCTCGAGAGCACGCCGATATCGGTGTACAGGCTGGTGTGGCGGCGCTTGCTCAAGATGCGCAAGCCATATTCGCGCAGCGCCGCCGCCTGGCGCGGATTGCCTTTGAGAAGTTGGCACAGGGTGCGCACATTGGCGCTCGCGCCGGCGCCATCCTGCCAACGCTTGGGGCGTATCGTGTCAATGAGCTCGACTAATAAATCGATGCCCTGCTTGTCGGCGGTGATGCGTTCGAGAATAGCTAACATGCGGTGGAAACGGACAGGCCGCAGTGATCAAAAAGCATAGTGTAACGCTTGCGCCGCGATCCTACCGTGCGCTAGCGGACAGATGGACGCTGGCGCCGGCACTGTTGCAAATTTTCCCCTCCTTATGTTCGATTTCGCACAGAATACTTGCTTTAAACGGGGGATAAGATATACCTAGC
The DNA here is from genome assembly GCA_040544385.1 of Oxalobacteraceae bacterium GrIS 1.11. GTDB lineage: Bacteria > Pseudomonadota > Gammaproteobacteria > Burkholderiales > Burkholderiaceae_D > Janthinobacterium. The sequence goes on along the minus strand of JBEONR010000009.1, from coordinate 122,608 downwards.
TTATGGCAGGGAGAAATTTTTACTGCCGTGGATACGCCAGCGTGTTCTTTGGGGAGTCGCCATGAAAATCTGGTATCTCGCGCTCGTCATCCTGACCCCGTTGGCGGCCTGTGCGCAGGTCCAGCGCGGCGCCGGGACATATGGCATGTCCGAGCGCGCCTGCGACAATTGCGCCAGCGCTAGATTGGCGGCCGGCGAGCAAATGATGGCCGTGTTCGCGCTGGAGGGGGGAGGCGACGCCTTCGGCCAGGATGGCCGCCTGTTTGGCCGTCAAGCCTACGCCGGCCTGGACGGCAAGCTGGGCGCGCTGACCATGGGCCGCCAATACAATCCGCAATACCAGGTCTTGACGGGTGTGGCCGACTCGTTCAGGGGGGGCATGGCCGGCGCCGGCAATCTGATGGGGTATTCCGTGAAACGTTACGACAATACCATCCAGTATGCGACGCCGCCGCTGCATGGATTGGTCGCCAGCGCGATGTATAGCTTTGGCGAATCGCCCTACAGCAGCGCGCATAACCGGGCTTACGGCGCCATGCTCGGTTATGCCACCGGGGTCGTGAACCTGAGCGTCGCGCACCAGCGCAAGGATGATGTCATCGGCAGTAACGGCATCGTGCCGGCCCTCGATACGTCAACCAGCAACACCCTGCTGGCCGCCAACTTCCATTTTGGCCCGACCACCGCGTTTGCCGCCTACGGCGTGAACCGCGGCCTCGGCAGTTCGCCCTGGGATCCGTCGGCGCCGTATTCGACGCTGACGCTGCTCAATTCATCGAGCGACAGCCGCGACACCCTGCTGGGCCTGTCCATGCCGTTTGGCGGGGTCACCTACATGGCATCGTTTATCCGCAAGGCCGACCGTGAGGCGAGCCACCGCGACGCCCACCAGGTCGCGCTCGGCATGACCTATTCGCTGTCGCGGCGCACCGACTTTTATGCGTCTTACGCTAAAATCAAGAACCTGAACGGTGCCGCCTACACGGTTGGCACCGCCAGCGACGCGGGACGCGCCACCGCCGCCTTCAATATTGGCTTGCACCATTCGTTCTGAGAAACGGCCCGATGGGCTGTGGCGCGTGCGCCATCGAAGAAAATTCAATTTCAATCAAGCGGCAACATGACCGGGAGTACGCATGTATTTGACTTATTTTAATCGCAGTTGGACCGAAGGCAATACGCCCCTGTTCGGGGCGATGGATCACAGCGTCTGGCTCGGCTCTTCCGTGTTCGACGGCGCCCGCTCGCTGCGCGGCCACACCCCCGATCTGCGCCTGCATTTGCAGCGCGTGATCGAGTCGGCCAAACGACTCGGTTTGCTTTGCCCCTACGACGTCGATGAGATGGAACAACTGGTGCGCGAGGGGATCGCCAAGTTCCCCGCCGACGCCGAGTTGTACATCCGCCCGCTGGTCTTCGGCACCGACGGTTTGCTGATACCTGTGGCTGAAAAGAGCGGCTTTGCGCTGACCCTGTTCGATGCGGCGATGCCACCCTTCACCGGTTTCTCGGCTTGCCTGTCCGGTTTGCGCCGGCCCGACGCGCTGATGGCGCCGACCGACGCCAAGGCTTCGTCGCTGTACGCGAACAGCACCAGGGCGCTGCGCGAGGCCACCACGCGCGGCTTCGAGAATGCCGTCGTGTGCGACAGCCTGGGCCAGGTGGCCGAATTCGCGACCGCCAATTTATTCCTGGTGACGGCGGCCGGCAAGGTGGCCACACCGGCGCCGAACGGCACCTTCTTGTCCGGCATTACCCGGGCGCGCGTGATTGCCTTGCTGGCCGAGCAGGGTATCGTCGTCGAGGAGCGCGTGGTGTTGCCGGCCGAACTGGACACGGCCCTCGAGATCTTCAATACGGGCAATTACGGCAAGGTCACCCCTTGCGTGCGCTACGAGGAGCGCAGCTTGCCGGTCGGCCCGATCGCCACGCTGGCGCGCGAACGCTACATGGCGTTTGCCGAGACCCAATAAAGCGCAGACTATTGCGTGCCGGCGGGGCAAGCGCTGGCCAGCCACTTGCCGCTGCTGTCGACGCGCATCTGTTCCGGCGTGCCGCGCGCATTGGCGGTGACCTGCATGGTCATCGTGAAGGCCTTGTCGCCCTGGAAATTGAGGCGGCCCGCGCCGCTGGAGGGCGGATTGCTGCAAGTGAAGGACAGCTTCATGCCGCCAGCCACCGCCACATTATTCGATGTGCAATTGCCCGGCTGGCCGGTGGGGATTTGCTGTTGCGCCGCCATTTCCGGCGTCACGCAAGTGGTGGTGGCGAGGCCGCCATCGGCGCCGATTTTCGGCATCGCCATGCCATTCTTGGCGGCCATCTGTTCGAGCATTTGACGCTGCTCGGGCGGCAGATTGCCCAGTTGCTGCAGCGCGCTCGCCATCGCTTGATTGGTGTCGGCATTCGCCGACGACATCTTGTTATCGATTTGCCACAGGCCGGGCTTGATGGTTTGCGCCGCCGCGGGCGCGGCCGCGAACGCGCCGGCGGCGATGATACTCAATAAGGTCGCTTGCATGGTCACTCCAGATCGCTTTGATAGCCGCCAGGATAAACCAAAACGGCCGCGGGGGTTGGTTCGATGGGGTTCCCGACGCCACGCCCTTGATGCCGAGGATTATTGCGGCCGCGCTTCGGCCACGTAGATTTCAACCCGGCGGTTACGGGCGCGGCCGGCGTTGTCGTCGTTCGAGGCGACCGGCTCGTTGGCGCCGCGCCCTTCCACCACGACCCGGGGCGCCGCCACGCCGCGCGTGGCCAGGTAATCGCGCGTGTGCGCGGCGCGCTCGATCGACAGCGGGCCGTTGATGGCATCGCTGCCGGTGCTGTCGGTGTGGCCGATGACGTTGACGGTGGCGGCCGGGTTGTCTTTCAGGGTGGCAGCGAAGCGGTCCAGGATGGGGCGGAAGTTCGATTTGATGTCGGCCCGCCCCGTGTCGAAGGAAATATCGCTGGGAATTTCCATCTTCAAGCGGTTGTCGGCCGTCTGGCTCACCTGCACGCCGGTGCCGCGGGTGGCTTGCTCCATCGCGCGCTTCTGGTTTTCCATTTTGTTCGACCAGATATTGCCCACGATCGCGCCCGCCGCCGCGCCCAGCACGGCGCCGCCGGCCGTGCGGTTGCCGCCGCCGCCGCCCGTGGTGCCGCCGATCAGCGCGCCCAAGCCGGCGCCGATGCCGGCCCCGGTGGCAGTGCCGTGCTCGGTTGGCGACATGTCGGCGCAGGCCGTGACGGACAATGCCAATGCGATGGCGCCGGTCAAGCTCATGACACGTATCTGGAATTGCTGCATATGCTACTCCTTGTGTTGGTGGGAGAAAGTGAGCCCTGAAATGCAGGATGGCGGCGCACTTTCAAATGCGCCGCCGCCGGTGTAGGCTGACGGTTTCAGCCTGCGGGGTCAGTTTATTCTACGCGCGCTATAGACCGCGCCCGCTGATCAGACGCAGCAAGATCATGATAATTGCGACCACTAGCAAGATATGAATGAAGCCACCAATGGTGTAGGAAGTGACCAGGCCTAGCAGCCAGAGAATGATGAGTACGACAGCGATGGTATAGAGCATGATAGGACCTCTGAATGTAAATTGATGGGTGATGACGGTGGTGGTGGCACTTGCAACGCGCCGCCCTCGGGTTCGACATCAATCTCGTTGCCGGAACAATCAAGCAATTTGATTTCATGGCTTGATTGTCTTCCTCGCAGGACCAGACTTCTGTACGTTGGCGTACACAATGTCGCACTTATTCGGGGCGCGGCGCGGCGCCTCCTTCCAGGCCCGGTATCCAGCCCATCAGGCCGGTCAAACCGAGCATGCCGGCCAGGCAAGCGCTCAAGCCGGCTGTCAAGAGCGGCAGCGTCAGCAGGGGTGGCAGCGCCGCGTCGATCGCGCCAAAGCCGCAAGCGGTGGACAGCAAGCCGGCGCCTATCATGCCGATCCAGATTGATTTATTCATCTTCACCCCTTTTTATGTATGGATCGAAAACCATGCCTGATTGTCGGGTTTGCTTGTTTTCTGTTCCGTTCGCTAACCCACATTGCAACATTCCCGGCGGGGTAGGGCGCGTCGATGGACGTCTATTGCTTCCGTGCGTCACCGTACATACGGGGGAAATATTTACCGTTACGCTAGCAATTAGCTTGCATATCCTGCCATCAGCAAAAAGGCGCAGCCATCAATGTCATCAATCGACGATCGAATTTGCCGGGCGCTCCGGTGGACCGGGCTGCCGCTCGCGGGGGCGGCATGAATCAATTGTTGCGCAATCTGGGTCGCGCCGGCGGCGCGCCGGCGGCGGCGGTGATGCCGAACCGCCTCTTGGCCAGCCTGCCGGAAGAAGACTTGACCCACCTGGCGCCGCTGCTGTCGAACGTGACGGTGGAAATGGGGCAAGTGCTGTATGAGCCGGGTCAGGCCATCTCGTATATCTATTTCCCGGTCGATAGCCTGATTTCCCTGCTGGCCGTGGCCGAGGGCCGCATGACGCTGGAAGTGGGTTCGGTCGGGCGCGAGGGCATGCTTGGTTCGTCGGTCGCGCTGGGCCACCATGTGGCTCAGGTGCGGGCCGTGGTGCAAAGGGCGGGCCGCGTCAGCCGCATGGCCAGCGCCGATTTTTGCGCCGAATTCAGTCATACCGAATCCTTGCAGCGCCTGCTGTATCGCTACACCGACACCTTGCTGGCGCAAGCGATCCAGATTGCCGTCTGCAGCCGCTTTCATGTGCTCGAAGCGCGCCTGGCGCGCTCGTTATTGGTCACGCGCGATCGTTTGCAATCTGAAAGCTTCCACCTGACCCATGAGTTCCTGGCCCATGCGCTGGGCGTGCGCCGGGTCGGCGTGACCAAGGCGGCCAGCGCCCTGCAGCAAAAAAAACTGATCACCTATAGCCGTGGCAATATCGAGATACTCGATTCGGCCGGGCTGGAGGCGGTGTCTTGCCGTTGCTACGAGCTGGTCAAGGAAGCCGGCGCGGGCGCCAGCGGCATGGCTGGCAGTTTCCTGTAGCGGCGCGCGGCGCCTTCCAAAAAAATAGCGCGGCAGCCCTTGCAGGGCTGCCGCGCTTTGGCACTGCCGGGCGCGCTTATTTAGGCTTGACCTGGTTGCCGATCACGCCGCCGACGGCCGCGCCGCCGACCGTGCCGACAGCGCTGCCGCCGGTCAGCACGGAGCCGGCCACGGCGCCCACGCCGGCGCCGACCGCCGTATTCTTGTCTTGCGCGGACATATCGGCGCAAGCGCCCAGACTCAGGGCCAGGGCCGCCGCAGTGATACTCATTGCCAGTTTTTTGATGGTAAGCATGGTGATATTCCTTGTTTGCGATTGGCTTGCCGCAGGTGCGCGGATGCAGCACCGTTGCCGGCCAGTTAAGCACCTGATTGCGGATGCCGACAGGGACAGATTAGGGCTGTACCGTTGCTTGGTCTGTTCGTCAACGCACCTTCGGCCGTGCATCAGTGGCGCGGCGCGGTTTGGTGTGCATGCTCTGGCCGGGCGCCGGCGCTTGCGGCTTGAGGCGGGCTTCGGCCAGCAGCGTGGCGCAGCCGCTGTCGTCCCGGCCGGGGCTGGCGCTGATCAAGGGCAGCAGGGCGGCCACCGGCGCTACCACGGCCAGCGCCACCGCGCCGCCCGCGCGCATGGCCAGCACGCCCTTGTCAATGCTGACCTCGGGTTTGCCCAACGTGCCACGCACATACAGGGGCGCGCGCAGCGAAAACACGCGCAAGCCCTTGCTGTCCGGTTTCAAGGTCAAGTCCAGTTTCTCGTTGCTCAGGTTGATGTTGCCGCTGATATTCAAGGTGGCATCGTCGGTGTCGACGATGAAGGTACGGCTTTGCATCACGCCACGCGTGACGATGAAATCGGTGGCCATGCAATTGAGCTTGACTTGCTTGTCGCCAAACAGGCGGGCTAGCACCACGTTGCCGATGTTCAGCCCCATTTCTTCGAGCAAGAGCTTGCTGACGGTACCATGGTCGATCAAGGTCTTGACTTCGCCGTTCGACGAGCCAAGCAGGCTGGCCACCGAATTGCCGGTTGCCGTCAGCTTGGCGTCGCCATTGATCTGGCCGACGCTGGCCTGGGCCGCCGGCAAGCTGGGGAATAATTGCCGCAATTCGAGGTGGCGTGCGCTGGCCGTCAATTCGGCCCGTATCGTGTCGGGCGTGATCTTGCCGCTGCCATCGAGGCGGATGTTGGCGTTGAATTTGCCGCCGGCGATGTTGAAGTCGAGCGGTGTCAGCGATAGCACGCCGTCGTTCAGGATGAAGTGGGTGGCGAGTTTGCTGATCGGCAGGTTCTTGTCGCGCACGATCTGGTCCGCGCTGTAACTGACGTCGGTGTCGATGCTGGTCCAGCGCTCGGTCTTGAAGGTTTCCACCGGTAACACTTTGCCGGCCGGTTGCACCGGGGCGACGCCGCGCGCGGTCTTGCTGGCGTTGGAATCGGCGCCGATCAGCGGGCCGAGGTCGCTCAATTGCAGCAAGTGCGAATTGACGGTGCCCGTCAGCAGGCTGCGCGGCTGTTTTTGCTGGAATTCCAGTTTGCCGCCGATATCGCTGGTGCCGACCTTGCCGGCGAATTTTTCATACGTCCAGTGGCTATCGTGGATCCCCAGGGTGCCCAGCAAATGGCCTTCGGTGGAAAAGGGCGGGGTTTCCGGCAGCACGATGTCGGTCAAGGGATACAGCCGTGCCATGCTGGCGCCCGACACTTTCATGCGCATATCGAGCGCCGCCAGCGCGGTCGGCTTGGTCAGCGTACCTTGCACCGCGATCCTGGTCGAGCCCACCTTGAGGTCGGCGGCAATCGGATAGGGCGTGGTTTGCCGGCGCAACGCCAGCACGGCGCCAGCCTTGCCGCTGCCGCTGACCTGGTCGCCATTGAATGTGCCGCGCAAGGTCCAGGCCACTCCATAAGTGGGATCGGCATTCAGGGTGTCGATCTCGGCCCGCATGTCGGCGTGTTTTTGCGCGTCCAGCAAATGCACGCTGCCCTTGCTGAAGACCACGCGCTGCAAGTCCAGTTCCCACGGCGAGGGCTTGTCTTCTTTGCTGAAGGTCCAGTTGTTCTTGCCGTCGGCGGCGCGCCGAAGGTAGACGGCCGGGGTGTCGAAGCGCAGTACCGGAATCGAGATTTGGTGCGCCAGCAAGGCCAGCGGATCGAGCGAAAACGATAATTCGGCGACGCTGGCCATGTCGGCCGGCATGTCCGCCTGGGCCATGGCGCCGGGCTGGCCCAGGTGGACATCCTTGGCGACCAGGTGCGGCCACGGCACGATATCGGCCCAAGCATCGGCCCAGCTGCGCGCTCTTTCGGGCATGCCGGCGCCGCCTTTTTCCCAGGTCAACGACAGGTCGCCGTTGATCGCGAACGGGCGCCCGAGGGCATCACTGGTGCGGGCGTTCAGCCATGGCTTGGCGCGGTTCCAATCGACATTGAGCAGTATCAGCACGGCCAGCACGGGCACGCTGATCAGGAAGGAGGCGATGGCGAGCGCGAATTTGGCGCGGCGCGACAGTGTCATGGCGGTTTTCTTTCATGGATGGGAAGCAGTTTGCGCGAACCATGCTACACGAAACACCGGGCGTGCAATGTGTGATGCCGCACGCGTGCCGTATGGCGGGATCGTTGGGCGTTGCCGAAAATTCAAACTATGTGCGGCACCGTACCGAAAGCCGCGCCGCATCGGCCTATAACCTTACACATTGAAACTCGATGAACGCTTGAAGGAGAAAAATAATGAGAATGCAAAAACAAGGTTTGATGGCGGCATGTGCTGCGGCGGTGCTGTTGATGACGGCTTGCAGCAGCTTGAAAACCCCGGCCACGGCCGATGTTGCGGTGTCGCGCGCAGCGCTCGACAACGCGGCCGACGCCGGCGCGGCAGAACTGGCCCCGGAAGAAATGCGCTTGGCGCGCGAGAAGATGACGCGCGCCAACCAGGCGCTGGCCGCGAAAAACTACAAGCTGGCGCGCGAGCTTGCCGACCAGGCCCAGGTCGACGCCAAACTGGCGCAAAGCAAGGCCAATTCGGCCAAGGCGACCCAGGCCGCCGACGCCTTGAATGAGGATGTGCGCATGATGCGCGAAGAACTCGATCGCGCCAGCAAGTCAAATCAATAAGGTCCGCGCTGCTTCAAGCTGAAAGCAGCCGCGACCACTCCAAAGGAAATATCATGAAAAAAAATAATCTGAAACCGGCCCTGTCCTTGTTGGCGATCGCTGTGCTGGTGGCCGCCTGCAGTTCCGCGCCGACCAGCACCAGCTTGCTCGACCAGACTCGCGGCGACTATCTGGCGGCGCAAAACAATCCCGCCGTGACGGCTTATGCGCCGCTCGAATTCAAGCAAGCGAGCGAGGCGCTGGAACAAGCCAATAGCGCCGCCACGCGCAAGGAAAGCATGGACAAGGTCGACAAGCTGGCCTATCTGGCCAAGCAAAAAATCGCCACCGCCCAGGAAGTGGCGAAGCAAAAAGCGGCCGAGGCCAATATCGCCGGCGCCGGCAAGCAGCGCGACCAGATCCGTCTCGAGGCGCGTACCCAGGAAGCCGAGCAGGCCAAGATGCAGGCGCAAACGGCGCAAGATCAGGCCCGGGCGGCCGAGGCGCAAACCCAGAGCGCGCAAGCGCGCGCTGCGGCGCTGGAAGTGCAACTGGCCGATCTGGCGGCCAAGAAAACCGAACGCGGCCTGGTGGTCACGCTTGGCGATGTGCTGTTCGGCACCGACCAGGCCAATCTGACGGCCGATGGCCTGGGCACGGCCCGCAAGCTGGCGGACGTGCTGAGCAAGAATCCACAACGCACCGTGTTGATTGAAGGCTTCACCGATAGCACCGGTTCTGCCGCGCATAACCTGGAATTGTCGCAGCGGCGCGCCGAATCGGTGCGCAACGCGTTGCTGGAAGTGGGTATCAACCGCGAACGTATCGCCACCCGCGGTTATGGCATCGCCTATCCGGTGGCCGCCAATGACAACGCGGCCAAGCGCCAGTTGAATCGTCGCGTTGAAATCGTGTTGTCCGAAGAAGGCGCGGCCATTCCGGCCCGTCGTTGAAAGGCGCGCCACCTGAACGGCGCTTTGCATCATTCATTTTAAAAGAGGAATAGTATGTCCAATACATCAAACAGTAGCCCAAAGGGTATCGATACGGCAGCCATCCGCGCGGCAGCCCAGCATTTGGGCGACGGCCCCGTGACGGTCGGCTACAAGGGCGACCGCGAAGCGGTGATCGCGCTGCTGAACGGCGCGCTGGCGACCGAGCTGGTCTGTATCTTGCGCTACAAGCGCCACTACTATACCGTGACCGGTTTGCAGAACGGTCCCATCAAGGCCGAATTCCTCGAACACGCGACGCAAGAGCAAGAGCACGCCGACTGGCTGGCCGAGCGCATCGTCCAGTTGAACGGTAAACCAGATTTCAATCCTGCAACGTTGCTCGCACGTAGCCATGCCGAGTATGATGAGTCCAGCAGCGTGCAAAGCATGGTGCGCGCCAACCTGATCGCCGAGCGGGTGGCAATCGAATCGTATCGCCAGATGATCGAGAAAATCGGCGATTCCGATCCAACCACCCGGCATTTGTTGATCAAGATCATGGCGGTGGAAGAAGAGCATGCCGATGATATGCGCGATTTGCTTGAATGAGCGTAAAGCAGTAGAGTTGAAACTTTATCCATAAACTAGGAGTGAAATCATGCTGGAAAACAATATCGCAACCGTCAATAATGATGTTAAAACCTTGGTCAAGGATGCCCAGGCCCTGTTCAGTGCCGCCGCTGCCCTGACCGGCGAAAAAGCCGACGAAGTGCGCGGGCGCGGCATGCGCGCGCTTGACGCGGCGCTGGCCAAGGCACAGGAAGCCCAGGCTGGCGCAATTGTTGCCGGCAAACAAATGGCGGCCTCGGCCGACGTGTATGTGAAAGAAAATCCATGGCGCACCATCGCCGCCGCAGCCGGTGTCGGCTTGCTGGTGGGCGTGATCCTGGGCCGCAAGTAATTTCAGGCGCGGGAGCGATATGGATAAATCTGGCGCCCCCCCTGGCCTGATAGCCTCCTTGGCAGGGGTGGCCAAGAATACCTTTGGTCTGGTGCTGTCGCGGCTGGAGCTGGCTTCCCACGAATTGTCGGAAGTGCGCAACCACGTGTTGCAATTGATCGTGGTGTTCGCGCTGGCCGTGGTGGCGGGCTTGTTTGCCGTCGCTTACGGTAGCGTGACGGTGGTATTTCTGGCCTGGGATAGCCTGGGCTGGAAAATCCTGCCCATCATGACGGGGGGCTTTTTGCTGATCGCCGCCGGCTTGATACGGTATGCGCGCGCGCTGCTCAGGCAAGACAAGCTTTCCCTGCCGGCCACCATGGCCGAATTGAAGGCCGACCGCGATATGTTGTTGTAGCCGGGCGCCGGTGGCCCGCAAGCGGGTGCCGGCCCCGAGATTTGGAGAATCCCATGTCGATGGACGCGGATCGGGCAGCGCAGGCTGCCCGCAAGAATAATTTGATTGCCCAGGGCCAGTTGTACCGGGTTGGCATCGTGCACGCGCGCGCCAGCGTCAGCGCGGCGCTGCGTCCTGAAGCCTTGCTGGAAGGCGCGGTCGAACTGGCCGTCGGCTTTGCCGCAGCCCGCATCGAGACCTTGCTCTCGCCCGGCGGCGCGCGTCTGCAAAACATGATGCCGTATGTCTTGACGGCGGTCTCTTTCATCGGCCGCAAGAAGTTGTTCAAGCAGGCGCTCGGGGTCGGTCTGGCGGCCGCCGTGGCGGTGGCATGGCTGGCGCGCCGCAAGCGCACCGATATTGCCGATTGAACGCGGCGGGCGCCGCCAGCGCGCCCGGCCAGGACGCCGCAGCGGCATCAATCCGTCTTATAATCACTCACCATCCTCATTCTTCATCCCCCATCAAGGCATGCCATCGGCATGCGCACGAACGGAGCAATCTTGGCTACTTCCATCAAAAAAAAACTGAATCCGGGCGGCATGCGCATCGTGCTGGTGTTGCAGGGCGGCGGCGCGCTGGGCGCCTATCAGGCCGGCGTCTACCACGCCCTGCATGAACATGATCTGGTGCCTGACTGGGTAGTGGGCACATCGATCGGCGCGATCAACGCCGCCATTCTGGCCGGCAACGACAAGCAGCATCGCTTGACGCGCCTGAAGCAATTCTGGGAGCGCGTCTCGCACCGCGACAACGTCGACATGAACCTGATGTCCGACGAGCAGCGCCGCTCCAATATCTGGCTGGCCACGCTCGACACGGTGGTGCGCGGCGTGCCGGGCTTCTTCAAGCCGCGCATGTTCAGTTCCTTCCCGGTTGGCATGGCAGTGAAGCCGGAAGAAGCCAGTTTTTACGATACCGGCGAGCTGGCGCACACGCTGGACGAATTGGTCGACTTCGATTACATGAATGCGCCGGGCGGCATGCGCCTGACGGTGAATGCGCTGAAGGTCAAGAGCGGCAGCCTGAGCCGGTTCGACAGCACCGAACGCACCATCACGGCCGACCATATCCGTGCCAGCGGCGCCTTTCCGCCGGGCTTTCCGCCGGTGCGCGTCGATGGCGAGCTGTACTGGGATGGCGGCTTGTATTCAAACACGCCGCTGGAAACCGTGCTCGACGATCTGCCCCACGTCGACACCCTGGTCTTCATGGTCGACCTGTGGAGCGCGGACGGACCGGAGCCGACCACGCTCGATGAAATCGCGACCCGCCAGAAAGACGTGACCTTTGCCTCGCGTTCGCAGCGCCACATCGACGATTATGTCAGCACCCACAAATTGCAGCACAAATTGCGCGAACTATATGCGTCCTTGCCCGAGCAGGCGCGCAGCGAGTCGGACCGGGCCGAATTGATCGCACTCGGTTGCGACAGCACCATGCACATCGTGCGCCTGCCCTATGCGGGGCGCGACTGGCATATGGCGGCCAAGGATATCAATTTCTCCAAAGGTTCGATCGAGTGGCGCTGGGAGCAGGGCTACCAGGATGGCTTGCGGGCGATCAAGGCGGCCGGCTGGCTCAAGTTCGTCACCGAAGACACGGCCCTGGTGGTGCATGAATTGCCGCCTTATGTCAGAAACGTGGCCTGAAAGCGCTTAATGCTGCGGATGGGTGGCGGCACGCTGTTGCTGGGCGTGCGCCATGTCTTGCTGATAGGTGGCGCGCGCTTGCTTGACGCAGGCCGGCCGTTCGGCGGCCGGCAAGGCGCGGCAGGCGGCCTGGGCTTCTTGCAGGGCGGCGCCGATTTCCTTGCGCAGGGTGCGTAACTGTTCCTGCGCCGTGGCGTCGTCGACATACCAACGGGCCGGATCGCCGGCCGGCGCGCCAGCCTGGGCCTGGCTTGAGACGGACGCCAGCAGGCAGGCGCCGGCCAGTGCGGCTTGCAACAAATGACGGTGAATGGTCGACATGATCTCTCCTCGAAAAGAACCAGGGGCGCCGGCTGGCGTCCCTCTTATTGCAGTCTGCCGCTCAGCAGCAGCATCAGCAAGAGCACGCAGACCAGGGCGGCCAGCCCGCTCGGGCCGTAACCCCAGTCGCGGCTGTGAGCCCAGGCCGGCAAGGTGCCGACCAGCGTCGCCACCAGAATAATCAGGATAACAAAGCTCATTGGGGGCTGCCGGTGGAATGATGGCCGCGCATCACGGACGGTAGACGCGACCGTCGACGATATGCACCCGGTTGCCGATGGCCAGATCGTAGATATTATCTTGTACGATGGTGCGGTGTTTGCCGTCATCGAGGCGCACATTGATTTGATAGGCCTCGCGTGGCGCACTGCCTTCCTTGGCGGCAGCGCCGTCCCGCGTCGGGCGTATCAAGTCGATGGTGCCGTAACTGCTCGAGTCGGCCACTGCCGACGCATAGGTTCCCGATGGCGCTGCCGTACCGGGTTGCGGCGCCGGGGCGGCGCAGCCGCCCAGTACGGCGGCGCCGGTCAACAGCAATGCGGCGTAACAGTGCCGGTTTTTCATATTATTCTCCTGATATCGTGTGCTGCCAGAATAGGCAGCGCCCCGGCACCGGTCTGTACGCTGGCGCACGCTGGCGCCGGCTCGGCCAGCGGCGTCTTGATGCTCCAACGAAATATTCCTACTTATGTTCGATACCGTACAGAGATGCCCCGTTTTTCCACGTAAAACCTTAGTCATGGAACGGGCGTGGCGCGGAAAGTGGTGCGACAGCCAGGCTGACGGGGCATGTCAATATAATCAGGGGGACACAAAATGAAAAAAATCTATACAGTCTTGTTGATGGGCATGGCTGCGGCCGGTTTTGCGGCCCGCGCCGGCGCCGCCAGCAGCGAGGCGAAAGCCGCCTACAATGCCGCCAATGACTTGGCATCGGCCAATTACAAGGCGGCGCGGGTCCGTTGCAACGCCATCACCGGCAATCCGAAAGATGTCTGCGTGGCCGAGGCCAAGGCGCTACGCGTGCATGCCGAGGCCGATGCCAGCGCGCAATACAAGAACACGCTGGGCACCTTCACCAAGGCGCGCACCCAGATCGCCGATGCCAATTATGATGTCGACAAGGCGCGCTGCGAAGCGCGCACCGGCAACGAAAAGGATGTCTGCATCAAGCAAGCCAAATCGACCAGGGTTGCCGCGCTGGCCGATGCCAAGGCGGACAAGAAAGTCATCGAAGCGCGCAGCAATGCGCGTGAAGACAAAAGAAGTGCCGAGTACAAGGTTGCCACCGAACGGTGCGACGCATTGGCCGGCCCGGCCAAGGATAATTGTGTCCAGGCCGCGAAAACCCAGTTCGGCTATTGAAGCGAGCGGGCGCACTACGCTCATCTTGAGCATTTGAACCACCACTACCAAGGAAATTACCATGAAAATCGCACAAAAAATCGCTACCGGCCTGTTTGTCGCTTCCCTGTTCGCCGTCGCCGGTTGCGCTTCGACGTCCACCAAGGAAGGCACCGGCGAATACGTCGACGATTCAGTCTTGACCACCAAGGTCAAAGCCAGCATCTTCAACGAGCCCAGCCTGAAATCGACGGAAATCAATGTCGAGACCTTCAAAGGCACCGTGCAATTGAGTGGCTTCGTGGCGCAACCTGGCGACATCGCCAAAGCCGGCGCGATCGCGCGCGGCGTGCAAGGCGTGAAAGCGGTCAAGAATGATATCCGTGTGAAATAATGCTGCACCATGCCGGAGGTGGTCCATTGCCGCTCCGGCCATTTTCCCAGGTCGTGATCAGATGACGCTCCCATCCCCCGAGGTTCAGCTCGACCTTCCAGCCGCCTCGCCGGCCGAGACCGCATCTGACACGCCCGGCGAAGCGCAAAGCTTGTTGCGTTTTCCACTGCACGTCAACGCGCGCGGCCTGGCCTTGGGCGTGATTGCCACCGTCAGCTTCGTGTATTCCTTGCAATGGGCGCAGAAATTCCTCATCCCCATGGTGCTCGGCATCTTCATTGCCTATACCCTCAATCCGCTGGTGTGTTTCCTGCAGCGTTTCAAGTTGCCGCGCGCGCTGGCCGCGAGCGTGGTGATGGTCATGCTGCTCGGCTCTTCCGTCTTCGTGATCGGCACCGTGGAAGGCGAATTCGAATCGATCCTCGCCAATTTGCCTGCCTCCAGCCATAAGCTGGCGCGCCTGATCGACGGGACCATGGGCGGCAAGCCCGGCACGCTGCAAAGAATCCAGGCCGTGGCCACCGAGCTCGAGCAAGCGGCCGCCGGCGCCGTCGCGCGCCATGCCACGCGTCGCGCCGCGCCGGCCGAAGCGGCATCGAATATCCATGTGGTCGACTGGGTCTGGGCCGGCTCGATGGGCTTGCTGGGCTTTCTGAGCCAGGCCACCATGGTCGGGTTCCTGGTGTTTTTTTTGCTGTTATCGGGCGATATCTTCAAGCGCAAGCTGGTCAAGCTGACCGGCCCTTCCTTGAGCCGCAAGAAAATCACGGTCCACATCCTGGAAGATATCAATTCCTCGATTCAAAACTATATGTTCATGCTGCTCGTCACCAACTGCTTGCTGGCGCTGCTGATGTGGGTAGCGCTGCGCCTGATCGGCCTGGAAAACGCGGGCGCCTGGGCCATCGTGGCCGGCTTGCTGCACATCATGCCTTATTTCGGGCCCTTGCTGATCACTTGCGCCACCGGCCTGGTCGCCTTTCTGCAATTCGAATCGCTGCAAATGGTGTTGCTGGTGACGGGCACGGCGATGGCAATCGCAACCTTGATCGGCACTTTCGTGACCACCTGGATGACGGGCCGGATCGCGCGCATGAATCCGGCGGCCGTCTTCGTCAGCCTGCTGTTCTGGGGCTGGTTGTGGGGCGTCTGGGGCTTGTTGCTGGGCGTGCCCATGATTGTCATCGTCAAGGTAGTGGCCGAACGCATCCAGGGCATGGAAGCGGTCGCCGAACTGTTGGGCGAATAAGGCCCGGGAGTCAGGGCGGCTTGGTGGCGTCGCGCAAACTGCCCAGTTGCAACGCATATTGGCGGGCGAATTCCGCGCCCAGGAAGAAGATTTGCGCCGAATAATACACCCATAGCAGCAGGGCGATCATGGAGCCGGCCGCGCCAAAGCTGCTGGCCACGCCGCTATTGCCGATATAGACTCCGATCGCATATTTACCCAGGGAAAACAGAGCCGCCGTGCCCAGCGCGCCTATCATGACGTCGCGCCAGGACAGGCGCACCCGTGGCAGCATCTTGTAAATGACGGCAAACAGGGCGGCAATCACGGCAAAGCTGATCAAGCCCGACAAGAACGCGAACAGGTAGGCCGAGTCTTTCCAGACCCCGCCCCAATAGCGTTCCAGTATCGCCAGCGCGGCGCTCACCACCAGGGACACCATCAGCAGGAAGGCCAGCACCAACACCAAGCCAAACGATAGCAGGCGGGTGCGCAGCTGATCCCAGATGCCGGCGTCTGGCGGGGCTGGCACTTGCCAGATGTCGTCAAGGCTCGCTTTCAGTTCGGCAAACACGCTGGTGGCGCCAAACAGCAGCAGGGCGGTGGCCACCAGGGTCGCCAGGCGGCCTTCGTCGTGGTTGCTGGCGCCGGCCAGCACTAGCTGGATCGTCTCGGCACCCTGGGCGCCGACCAGCGCGCGCAATTGCAGCAGCAATTCGCCGCGCGCCGCCTCGGTGCCGTAAAAGAAGCCGGCGATGGCGATCACCAAAATCAAGATCGGGGCGATTGAAAACAGGGTGTAAAACGCCAGCGCCGCCCCCTTGCTGGAGGCGCGGTGTTCCAGCCATTCCGACAGGGAACAGTTGATGACGCGGCGCAGCGCGCGGGCGAACGGGATGGGGGCGGGGAGTGGGGCCATGTTTGTCTCCAATGGAGGAAAGGGGCGCAAGCGCCCCTTTTTCGATGCATCAAGTGCCGAGCACGGGTTTATTGCACGCGACGTTCAATCGTGATTTGTTCCACTTCGACGCGGCGATTTGGTTCCAGGCATTTGATCAGATCGCTGCGTTTCTTGTTGTTGCACACCGCGACAGGATCGGCTTCGCCCTTGCCGACTGCCGACAGACGGCTATCGGCCACACCCTTGTTGACCAGGTAAGCCTTGACCGCGCGGGCGCGCTGCTCGGACAGCTTCTGGTTGTATTTGGCCGAACCGAGCCGGTCCGCATAGCCGCTGATGACGACGTTGCCAACGTCGGGCGCCGAATTGAGGGCTGCCGCGATGTCGTCGAGTTTGGCTTGCGGAGCGTTCAGCTTGGCGCTGTCGAAGGCGAACAGTTCGGTGGCCGACAAGGTCATTTTTTCAAAACGCGGCGGGGTTGGCGCCGGCGCTGGCATAGGCGCAGGCATAGGTGCCGCTGCGGCCACCGGTTCGGCTTGCGGCGCCGGGGCTGCCGCCACCGGAGGCTTGTCGAACGCATAGTTCAGGCCGACCGTGACATAGTAATTATTGGTTTTGCTTTGTGGTGAAAAAGTGTCGCCGCGCAAGAAGCCATGCACGTCGCGGATATCGGCCTGGAACGCCAATTGATCGGTAATCTGGGACTGGAAGCCGAGGCCGAGGCTGGCGTAACCCGAGTTCTTGCGGCGTTCGCCGAAAGCATCGCTATTGTCGCGGTCGCGTTCGGCGCCAATGCCGACCAGTACGAAGGGGCGGAAAGTTTTGCGCGAAAACAGGTAGAGCGCATCAACGCCCACGGTGTTTTGCTGGTAGCGCTGACCGTTTTCGCGCGAGCGGGCGAAGGTGGTGCCCATTTGCAAATCCCAGTTTTCCGACACTGGTTTGCCGAAGCGCAAACCGGCGCCATAGCCGGTCTTGCTGGCGGAGAAATCGGTATCCGGTTTCATCGCGTTCAGGCTGGGCTGGATGTACCAGGAAGGGTTGATTTCCTGGGCTTGCGCGACAAACGCCGAGCATAAGGTGGCGACGGCAACGGCGATTTTTTTTAGATTATTCACAAATAACTCCAGGCATTAATAAAGGTTTTTTTTGTTTATGTGGTATGTGCCAGCAATGCCTTGGTGCGCAATTGCACTGCTGTTGGAGGTGAGAATACGGTTCGGCGTTCGGGTGGTCAGTACGTTAGCGTACACAGCATTGGCCTGGCTCAAATGTGTGGCGAAAGCGCTACAACAACAGGCTGGAAACGCGGAAGGTGCGTCTGAGCACCCATTCCGGCAGGCAATACGTCATCTGCTGGCGCGGGTTGGCGACGAGGACGCGCCATCCTGCCAACCGTAACAGCTTCTTACCTGGAAGCCCGGACGGAGTCGACGGCCTGTTTTCGGCGATCGTTATCTTCCTTTAGGATGCCTTGCAGTTCTTCATCCTCTTTCCTGATTTGCGCCAGCAGAGTGTTAAAGCTCGTGGCATCTTCGTCGGTGCCGAATTGCAACATCTTGTCGGCTCCGATGGTAATCTTTCCCAGTCGGTTTTCACAAAACGTGAGCAATTGCTTTTCCAATTGGAAGAAAGTGCCCAGTCGCTCTGATTGCCGTACCTGGATGTCGAAAATCTTGGCCTTTTGGCTTGCATTTTGTGCCGACAGACGTTGCCTTTGCTCTGCCGGCATCAGGATGTTTTGGATGTTCCTCTCGTAGTCGAGGGCGAGGGTGTCATAGGCCTTGATACGCGCGCCATACATGTTCTCCGCCGAAAGGATGGTCAGGTTGCCCGCTTCCAAACCTTCGCGTGAGATCAGATTGGCTGGTTCGAGGACACTCTTTAAATTGAGTTGCCTGTTTTCGCGATCGAATTGGCGCGCCAGCAGGGCAGAGCGGCGCATATAGTGCAAGGCGGCTTGCGCCTCTTGATCGAATGCGCGCATGCCCGTACGCGACAAATGGGGTGCTGGCATGGCCGAATTGGCGAAATCGCTCCGCGCGCTGGCATCCATGCGCAACTCCTTTTCCAGGATGTCGGCGATTTCGTGGTTTACCTGCTTGACCCTGGTTTCCAGGACCTCGCTCGTCCATTGGCTAAACATCGCACCCGATTCATCTTTTGCATTGAGCTGCGTGTTGATCAGGCTCGTGTAGGTGACTGAATTGTTGAAGGCATTGACCGCGCTTCTTTCGCTCGCCGGCAATTGATTGAATGCCGCCTGAACCGCTTCCTGCCCCGATTCGAATTGAATCAACTTCAAGCGTGTCGCCAGTTTGCCCGTTGGCGTTTGCAGGGCCACTATCAGCTTTTGCGCATAGTCGCGCGAAAGATAGTTGGCATAGATTGGAGCCATATGCTCGATGATGGCATCGGAAGTGGCGAATGTCAGATAAATGTCGATGTCGAGAACGCTATCGGGCTTGCTACGGTTGCGTGTTTCAACGCCGCGCCGCATTTCCAGCAACACGATTTTGTCGATTGCCGCCAGTCGCATGACTTGCCTTACCTCGCTGACGTTCGCCGGTGCCGCCACGTGCGCGGCAGCCTGCGCCAAGGGCAGGGCGCCGACGCCAAGGGTGACAACTAACAATAAATTGCGTAATAACATGACTTCCTCGTCGGTGTGGCGCGCCTGATCGCGGCGCGCCATTCTGTTAAATATTGGCTCTTGAAGCTGCCCGGCTTATCTGCGCAAGCGTTCCACTTCCAGCCGCGCCACGGGGCGAAATGCGCTTGGTAATATGCCCTTGTCGAGCGAGCGCTGCAAATACACCGATGCCTTCATTTTGTTTCCCGCCAGCAGGTTCAACTGGGCCAGGTAATAATAAGCATCGGCCAGCGCCGTTTCCAGGGCGTCGCCGGTAAGGCGGTGAATCTGGCGCAGCACATCATCGTCATTCCTGCTGCCGTCCGCGGCCGCCAGTACGATTCCGGGCCAATCGTCTTGCTCCGCTATCGGGCTGTCGACCCGGGCGCGCGGATTCAGGTGGTGCAAGGAAAGCGATCGCATGATTTCCGTGCGTGCCTTATCCTGCGGGTCCGTGAAACGCGCGAAAGCGAGTCCATACCCGTCCGCCGCGTCGCGCCATTTTCCCAATGCATAACTGGCCATGGCGCGCTCAAAATAGACTTTGCCCTCATGCGCGCCGAGTGCAATCGCTTGCGAAAAATCCGCCTCGCTACTCTTCATGTCGCCATTGATAAATGCGCTTTCGGCCCTGCAGCGCAGACTCTCATTGGCTGCCGGGCGCTGTTTCAGGGAAGCCTGGAGGTCGGCCAGCGCGTCCGCCTTTTTGCCCAGGCGGGCATACGCCAGTGCCCGCTCGCACAGGGTATCGGCTATCGCCGCGCCGGCGCCGCGCGCATCGGCGATGATTCTGGTCTTGCTGGCAATCGACTCTTCTTCCTGTTCCAGCAACCTTTGCTTGAGAGGCGTATCGAGCAAGAGGCGCAGGTTGCCGCTTTTTAAGTCGCTTTTGCTGATCTGGACGGACCCGTCGATCATGCCCCCCAGTTTGCGCGCGTCCGCCATGAAGTCGGCCACTTCACCGGGCGCCACGCGGTCGGCCAGCAGGTTCAGATCGAGCGCGGCCCGCATGATGTGGCCCGTGAAAGACAGCGTTTCCTTGGCGTTGAATGCCTTGTTGCCCAGCTTTCTTTCGCTGGGTTTATACGTGGCGTTGAAATCATCCGGCAGCGTCAATTCAAATTCGTAGCGGCTGAGCGCCGGCTCGGTGGGCAGCGCCAGCGGATAATTGCGCCTGGGGCTGTCCGGCAGATTAAGCCGATCCTTCAAATTCGATGCCTGGTAGCGCACTTGCCAGCCGCCGCTATTCTTCTCCAGAAATGCCGGAATCCGGTAATGCATGTCGATCTCGAGTATATTGCTTTGGCGCTGATCGTTCACATTGGGACCAGCTGTCATTTCGGCGCTCGGATAGCGCCGCAGCACCGAAGCGATGAAGAATTTGCGCAACTGTTCCTGGCTCTGGCGCGCCATGCCGTAACGCGCCATTTCCGCGCTCAGGCCGGCATACCGGTACAGCACCGTCATCTCGGCCGGCCCGTCGATCTTGCCGATGACGACGCGCTCGATGCGTGCATTGCCTGGCACCCCTTCAGGATTGTTGGCCGGGATATACGTCAGCGTATCGGTATCGCCCTGTATCACCAGCACCTCGGCGTCGCCATGGGCTTGTCCCATGTTTGCCAGTGGGCCGTACTGCGCGCTGCGGGTGGGGTCGAGGAAATACACTTTGCCGTTTGCCACGGCGCGCACAATGGCGTGGTCGAAGACCAGCGGGGTCGGCAGGAAACGCTCCAGGCCCTTGTGTAAAAACGTCGACACCAGGACCGGCGCTGCCTCGATGCCGAGCTGGCGCAGCATCGTCACCAGCAGCAAGGTCTTGTCCTTGCAGTCGCCATACCGGCGCGCGAGCACCAGGTCGGGCGGAAACGGCCGGTGTGAATTCTCGCCCAGCGAGACCGACAGGTAGCGTATATTGTTTTGCACATATTCCAGCGCCTGTTGCACGGTCTTGTCGCTATCGGCCGCCCCCTTCATGCCCGCTATTGCTTCCTTCACGCCGGGGGAGGGCGAGTCGACCTTGAACAGGGCGGCGGCCCATTGCGCCACTTCTTGCCAGTTGCGAAATTCGGAAAACTGGATTTGCCGGAATTGATCGATGTCGGCCGGGACATAGGGCTCAAAATCGAGCGGCGCGACATTGTCGGCCACGAAGCGCGTGATTTTCCTGGTGCCGGATTTTTGCTCCCTGGCCTGCACGGCGCCGCCCGGGCCGATGACCCTGTAATAAATCGGCCGCTCTTGCGGCGCGTTCAACGTCAAGTGTCGCTGCAATATCGGCACACCGCTGTCCCAGCTGAATGACTGAAAGAACTTGCCGCCAAACACGGGATTGTGGCCAGTGATCGAATAGGCGATGTCAACGATGTCGCCGACGCGAATATCATCGATCACAATTGCCGCCGTGACAGCGCCGGTGTAGACGCCTTCATCGAGTTCCTGCTCGCGTTGTAAAAAACGAATCTCCGCCACCTTGGTCTTGTCGATCACGCTGGCGCCGCGCATCACGCGCAAGGAATGCAGGGCCGCCTGCTGATATTCCGGCTGGAAAGAAATCTCGATACGGCCCACCGAGCTCAGCATTGATGCATTATTGGCTTGCAACATGCGGTGTATATAGACCACGGGATCTTTGTCGACATAGACTTGCACGTCTGACAAGCGCACCACCAGCGGGCTTTGCGTCGACGGTTCGGATGCCAGGACCGGCGTTTCTACCCAGGCCGGTACTGGCGCGCCGCGCGTCAGTGATTTTTCCTGGCCAGGGATTTCACGTGCGGCGAGTGGCGCAACTGGCGCGCCCGCCCCGATCTCGGCCGCATGGGTAGCGCGTGGTTGCCAGCATGTCAATATGAGTAATAAGAGTAATATGAGCAATACGACTGGGCGCGCGAAGAATGCGCTGGCTTGGCGTGGATGGAATCTCAGGTTGGGCATGGCAATCGTATCGTTGGAAAAATTCATGGGAAGTATCTGGCTCATCGGCGTAGTCAAGTCATTCTTGATCACTGCATGTCATCGTCGCGCCGGCGACGTGAAGAAATGTCTTGAGGTGTTCTGAATGCGCGCGGCGGATGTATCGCCAAAGAGCGAAGTCAGGCGATGGTGTTGAACGAATTCTTGCGAATAAAGCATCCGACTACCAAGCGATGGCTGGGCTTGGCAGTAGGTGTGCCTGAGTAATAGGTGTGGCTTGTAGGCAATTATATACCGGCGGCGGCATGGCAAGCGGGAAGGGGAACTTTTTAACCACACTGGATCTTGGTTTGGCTCGCCAATGTACTATTTTTTTTAAACAAGCATCCTTCATCGCCGAGATGGCCACGAGATATGGCCGATCAGCCCGGAACCACATTTCTATTTCCCGGTTTTTTCAGGCGGCAAACGGTGCCAGGCTCAGGCCACGCTTGTCGTTGCCGAACCAGAAAGTTTTCAAGACCGGCCCAAGCTTGGTATCATGGCCGGTCGCCGGCGCCAGTCCGGCGTTTTCATGAAAAAATTCGGAGATAAACGCATGATTTTACGTCTGTTGCTACTTGGGGCCGCCATGGTCGGCTCCGGTGCGCTGGCCGCGCCGCGCGGCTTTACCGTTGAAGATATGGTCAATATGGAGCGCATCGGCGCTCCGCTGCTGTCGCCCGACGCGACGCGCGTGGTGTACACGGTGCGCGCCACCGATAAGGACAAGAACCGCGGCCATACAGAATTGTGGATGCTCGATTTGCGCGCCGCCAAGCCGACCCCGCGCCGCCTGACGCAGAGCGAAGCCAATAGCAGCGACCCTGAATGGACGCCAGCCGGCGACGCGATTTACTTCTTGTCGGCCCGTTCCGGCTCGTCGCAAGTGTGGCGTCTGCCGATGAGCGGCGGCGAAGCGGCCAAGGTCAGCGACTTGCCGCTCGACGTGGATAATTTCCGGCTCTCGCCCAAGGGCGACCGGATGGCATTGAGCATGGGGGTGTTCCTCGATTGCGCCGACCTCGCCTGCACCAAGAAGCGCCTCGATGAACAAGCCAAGAACAAGGCCAGCGGCCGTGTCTACGACAAATTGTTCGTGCGCCACTGGGATACCTGGGCCGACGGCCGTCGCAACGCGCTGTATTCGGTGGCGCTGGACGCCGACGGCCGCCTGGGCGCCAATCCGGTCAGCCTGAGCGGCGCGCTGGACGGCGATGTGCCATCCAAGCCCTTTGGCGACCATGATGAATATCGCTTCAGCCCGGACGGCAAGAGCATCGTGTTTTCCGTGCGCCTGGCCGGCACGTCGGAGCCGTGGTCGACCAATTTCGATTTATACCAGGTGGCCGCCGCCGGCGGCCAGCCGCCGCGCAATCTGACCGCCGACAATCCGGCCTGGGATACCAAGCCGGCCATCTCGCCGGATGGTCGCACGCTGGCGTACCTGGCCATGACGCGGCCCGGCTTCGAGGCTGACCGTTTTCACATGGTGTTGATGGATCTCGCCAGCGGCAAGAAACGCACCCTGGCCGAGCACTGGGACCGCTCGATCGCCGATTTCCGCTGGCGCCCGGACGGCAAGGCGCTGCTGGTTGGTGCCGACGACATCGGCCAGCACCGCCTGTTCTCGCTCGATGCTGCCAGCGGCAAGGTGACGGCGGTGACCGGCAAGGGCTGGGTCGGCGACTTCGACGTGCAGGGCGATACCATCGTCATGAGTCAGGCCAACCTGGCGTCGGGCGCGCAATTGTTCAAGCTGAAGCTCAAGCAGAGCGGGGATGCCGACCAGGCCGTGCAACTGACGCAGCAAAACGCGGCGGCGCTGGCCGAGGTGCGCTTTGGCGAATATGAGCAATTCTCGTTTGTCGGCGCGAAAGGCGAGACCGTCTACGGCTATGTGATGAAGCCATGGAACGCCACCCCGGGCGGAAAATACCCGCTCGCCTTCCTGGTGCATGGCGGCCCGCAAGGCAGCTTCGGCAATGAATGGGGTTACCGCTGGAATCCACAAGTGTACGCGGGCGCCGGTTATGCCACCGTGTTCATCGATTTCCACGGCTCGACCGGTTACGGCCAGGCCTTTACCGATTCCATCAGCGGCGACTGGGGCGGGGCGCCGCTGGAAGACTTGAAAAAGGGCCTGGAAGCGGCGACCAAGAAATTCCCCTGGCTGGACCGGGAGCGCAGTTGCGCGCTGGGCGCCTCCTACGGCGGCTATATGATGAACTGGATCGAAGGTAACTGGCCGGACGGTTTCCGCTGCATCGTCAACCATGACGGCGTGTTCGACAATCGCGCTATGTATTACTCGACCGAGGAACTCTGGTTCAATGAATGGGAAAACGGCGGTACCTATTACGACGTGCCGGAAAAACACGAGAAATTCAACCCTGTTAATTTTGTCGGCAAGTGGAAGACACCGATGCTGGTGGTCCAGGGTGAGCTTGATTTCCGGATTCCGACTACCCAAGGCCTGGGCGCCTTCACGGCCCTGCAACGCCGCGGCATCGAGAGCAAATTGCTGGTCTTCCCCGATGAAAACCACTGGGTGCTGAAACCGGCCAATTCGGTGCTGTGGCATCACACCGTACTCGACTGGCTCAATCACTACACGAAAAAGTGATCGACGCGCCGGCTTGGGTTTGACGCCCAGGCCGGCGCCGGCCCGTCAGGCGGCGCCCATCGCTTCGGCCTGGTAATGGCGTTGCTGTTCTTCCATTACCAGTTCGCCGAGCAAGCGCTGGTAGCGGTTGAATTCCGGGTCGCTCGGCTCGCGCGGGCGCGCCAGGTCAATCGTCACCTCGCGCTTGACGCTGCCGGGCCGGTAAGTCATGACGATGGTGCGGTCGGCCAGGTAAATCGATTCCTCGATGCTGTGGGTGACGAAGACGATGGTGGTGCCGAAGCTTTTCCAGATCTTCAGCAATTCGTCCTGCAGATTGCGCCGCGTCAGGGCGTCGAGTGCGCCGAACGGTTCATCCATCAGCATGATGGGCGAGTCAAGCGCCAGCACGCGCGCGATGGCGACGCGCTGGCGCATGCCGCCCGACAAATCTTTCGGAAAGCGCGCGCGAAACTCCTGCAGGCCCAGCATCTTGAGCAGCAGGTCGACTCTTTCCTTGATGGCGGGCGCGGGGCGGCCCGCGATTTCCAGGCCAAAGGCGATATTGCGCTCGATCGTCATCCACGGGAAGAGCGCGTATTCCTGGAATACCATGCCGCGTTCGGGACCGGGCCCGGTGACGGGGCGGCCGTCGACCAGGATCTGGCCCGAAGTCGGGCGCGCAAAGCCGGCGATGGCATTGAGCAGGGTCGACTTGCCGCAGCCGGAAGGCCCCAGCAGGCAAACGAATTCGCCGCTGGCAATGTCGAGGTCGATGTCCTTGAGCGCAATGATACGATGCTCGCCGGCGCCGAAAACCTGGTTGACTGCCTTGATGTGTATGCTTGTCATGGGGACTCTCAGTGGTGTTCCTGGCCGCGGTGCCATTTCAGCAAGTGTCTGTTCAAGGCATTCATGCCGAGGTCGATGGCCAGGCCGAAGAAACCGATGCTCAACATGCCGGCGATGATTTTGTCGGACCAAAAATATTCGCGCGCTTCCTGGATGCGAAAGCCCAGGCCGTTGTTCACGGCGATCATTTCCGCGACGATCACGCAAATGAAGGCGGTGCCCATGCCGATGCGGGCGCCGGCCAGGATGTAGGGCGTGGCGGCAGGCAAGATGACGCGCCGGAACATGGTCATCTGGCCGGCGCCGAGGTTGCGCGCGGCGCGGATGTAAATGCCGTCCACTTGGCGCACGCCGGCGATGGTGTTCATCAGCACCGGGAAGAAGGAACCGATGCTGATCAGGAAGAAAGCGGGCGGATTGCCCAGGCCAAACCACAGGATCGCCAGGGGAATGTAGGCTAAAGGCGGAATCGGGCGCAGCACTTGCAGCAGCGGGTCGAACAGCTTGTAGATGAATTGATTGCTGCCCATCAACAGGCCCAGCGGCAGCGCCAGCCCGGCGCCGATCAAGAAACCGCCGATCACGCGCGACAGGCTGCCCCATGCGTCGTGCGGTAATTCGCCCGACACCAGCCAGACCAGATAGTTGCCGCGCTCGGGAGCGTAAGCTTCCAGCGGCGCCAGGTATTCCAGCCATTTGCGCGCCACGGCCAGCGGCGAAGGCAGGATTTGCGGGTTGATCCAGCCGAAGGTGGACAGCGCTTGCCAGACGGCCAGCGCGGCCAGCGGCACGATGGCGCCATGCAGAAAACGTTTCATGAAGGATAAGTTCATGGCTTGCTCGTTCAGCGGCCGGAAACGGTTTTTTTGGCGGCCGCCAGCAAGTCCAGCTTGACCCAATCCTTCGCTTGCGGCGGCGTCGCCATGCGCCCCACGCCAAACTTGACCATGTAATCGGTGGTCAATTGCACGTGGCTGAGCGTGATGTCTTCCGTGAAACTGGCGTTATCCATGGCGTCGCGGTAGTCCTCGCCCGTGATCTGGTTCTTGAACATCGTGGTTCGCACATAATTTTCCGCCAATTGCGGATCGGCCATGAAACGCCGGGTGGCGGCGACGAAACATTGCATGAAGCGTTGCGCGACATCACGCTTTTCCTTGTACATTTTTTCCGACATTACCAGCGCCCGCACCGGCTCGCCCAGCGGCGATTGATAGGGCTTCAGGATTTCCACGCCATAGGCCTTGTGGATGGCCTGGGTCGAATACGGCTCGGACTGGCTCATGGCATCGATTTCCTTGCTCAGCAAGGCCTGGTTCAGGTCGGGATAACCCATGTACATGATTTGCACGTCCTTGCCCGGCTTGTCCGACCAGCTCATCTTGTTCTTGGCCAGTTCCGCAAATAACAGGATTTCCTGCGGCCCGCCACGGGTGACACCAACTTTTCTACCCTTGAGCGCGGCGATGCTACGCAGCTTCAGGTCGCTGCGCCCGACAATGCGCACGCCACCCTTGGCGAAGCCGCCGACCAGGTACACCGGCACGCCGCTGGCGCGGCCGGCAATGGCCGCCTCCAGCGCGCTGGCCGAGACATCGATTTCGCCGGCCACGATGGCCGGCACGATGTCGAGTCCCTTGGCGAAGACGCGCTCTTCGATTTTCAAATTGTAATTGGGGGCGATTTCCTTCATGTAAGCGATGGCGCCGTAATGGGCGAATTTCAAATTACCGAGGCGGACCAGGTCGGCGCCGTGGGCCGGCGCGGCCAGGCCGCAGGCCACGGCCAGCGTGGTGAGGAAAGCCCGAATGCGCATGCTTGTTGCCATATGTCTTCTCCCGCAAGAATGAATTGTTGTTTGTTTGATCACTTCTGAGGCAACCGTTTCAGAATATCAACATCTTCCGTGCCTTGAAGCATCTTTGCAAGGGTTTGTTTGGGAGGGCAGTGTTTGGATGGGGGCCGGGCCGGGGGCAAAACTGTGAACTAAGTCTGCAATGGTCGATCAAAATATAAAAATCGCGCCGCAGCGGGGGCGCTGCAACGCGATTCGGGAAAGACGGCTTGGATTGCTTATCGGCGTTTATTTGTTTGGCGGTACGACGATCACGGTGTCGCCAGTTTTGCCCGCTTCGCCTTTGGAGCCTTTTGCGCCGGCGTCGCCAGTCGCGCCGGCGTCGCCGGTGGCACCCGTTGCGCCAGAAGCGCCTACGGCACCCGAGGCACCCATGGCACCCGAGGCACCAGTCGCGCCGGCGTCGCCGGTGGCACCCGTTGCGCCAGAAGCGCCTACGGCACCCGAGGCACCAGTCGCGCCGGCGTCGCCGGTTTTACCCGCCGGGCCTGGGACCGGCACTTCGACAGTCGGGTTAACAACGACCGGGGTGGGAGTTGATTTTTCACATGCGCTCAGACTAAGGATCGCGACGGTTGCCAGAATAAGTGGGTATTTCATGGTGGTTCCTTTAAAGAGGGCTGGGCACGGGATGTGTACAGCGAAGCAGGCGGATCGACATCGCAGCGAACAATGTCTTGGCCCGTGCGAACTTGTAAGAGCATATACAACTTGTTCGGCGCGTTCTGTACGGAAGCGCACATTGTTTGACAGGTGCTGGGGACTGGGGAGGGCTAGAAATGGGGAGTAACAGGGCGGCAGTATACAACTATTTGGTCTTATGTTCGTTGGCGCACAGACTACTAGGCCCAAGAATGGCATTCTAGCGTCAGATGTCGGGGGCGTGTGGCCGTTTGGCATAGGAAGTTGCCCATCAGGCACTCATCTCGACTTAAAGCTATCGTTATTAAGGAGTATTCAAATGCATGCACTGAGACAATCTCACACCCCGGTTGCGGGTGAAGTTGCGCACCAGGAACTTCACGGCACCGAGCGTTCTTCGCAGTTGGCGCTGCTTGAGCGCGCCGCGCCAATTCCGCCGGAGCGCCGCAATCCCATTTCCATGGCGCCCATTGAACGGGTGCGTTCGACCTCGGCCACGCTGCGCCGTATTGAAAACATGCAAAAACTGATAGGCGAACTGTCGGTCCATGAAATGTTGGCCGATGAAATCGCCTGGTTCTTGAAATTTTCGCCGTCCGGCGCCCGCAAGTATATCCGCGACTTGCGCGATGCGGGCGTGATCGAACTGGCGCGCTATATCGAAGGCACCGCCACTTACCTGGGCAAGGCCGTGTACCAGATCACGCCGGACCCGGAACGGGTGCGTGCCTTCCTGGCCGCCATCGTGCAACCGAAGCGCGAAGGCGCTGCGCCCCGCAAGGACCGTCCCGGCTTGCGCGAGCAAAGCATGGCGGGCAATGGCCGTCACTTCCACATCCTGGCCGACGATACCCATTACGCGATCCGCGTCAATCGTGGGCCGGTGATGCGCGACCCTCTGGTAGCGGCCCTGTTTGGCCTGGCCCCCTCGCAGCAAAAGAGCGAGTAAGGCAAGGCGGCGCGCCAGCAGCCATATTGACATGCGATGAGCCGGGCGGTGCGCCCGGCTTTTTTCGTTGGCGCACTGTGCATGGCGGAAAAACGGGCGAATTCACGGCGGCGAATTGAAATGAGAATAAGCCACCCCATGTAGTGGCCAGCCCGGACGACAGCGTCGTCCCCACCGTCTGAAATGGAATCCGCCCATGCCGCCCCTCGCCCCAGCAGTCGAACCCCCTCATGCCGCGCGGCACCCAGGTCCCGGGGGTGGGCTATGGAAGCGCTGATGTGGATAGGCGTGACGGCGCTGATCATTTTCTTGCCCATCTTGTGGCCACGCTGGCGCTTGCGGCGCGCCCTGGCGCGACCCTTGCCGGCGGTCGCGCTGGACATCCTCAAGCGTAATATCCCGATCTACTCGCGCATGCCGATCGCCTTGCAACAGCAATTGCAAGGCTTGGTGGCGCAATTTCTGTACCAGAAAAAATTTGTCGGTTGCGACGGCTTGGCCATCAGCGAAGAAATGCGCGTCACCATCGCCGGCCAGGCTAGCCTGCTGTTGTTGAACCGGCCGACCAAGGTGTATCCCGGACTCCATACCATCCTCGTGTATCCGACCGAATTCGTGGTCGGTCGCGCCGAGGTCGGTCCCGGCGGCGTGATTACGCCGAGCGCCCATGGCTTGCTGGGCGAATCCTGGGGCGATGGCCGCGTGATTCTGGCGTGGGACCATGTGCGGCGCGGCGCCGCCGACTGGAACGATGGCCACAATGTCGTGCTGCATGAGTTTGCCCACCAGCTCGATAGCGAATCGGGCCCCGCCAATGGCGCCCCCTTTCTTGGCAAGGTGTCGAGCTATCGCAGCTGGGCCGCAGTATTGTCGCGCGATTTCGCCAATCTGCGGCATGACGCCATCTATCACCAGCATAGCGTGCTGGACCATTACGGCGCCAGCAATCCGGCCGAATTCTTTGCCGTCGCCACCGAAACCTTCTTTGAAAAACCGTATCAGATGGCCGAGCACCATGCGGCCCTGTATGAGCAATTCCAGCAATATTATCGGGTCGACCCGCGCGCGTGGTTGCCGGCGCCGCAGCCGCAGCATGAGGCCGAAGCATCATGAAATTGTGGCATGCGGGTAATTGAATTGAGGCATAATAAGCTACGCGCGCTTGCGTGTACACAGCCTCATTGCGCGAAGGCCACGTTTATGCAATTCGACGAATTCGAATTTTTTTCGTCCGATGCCCCGGTGGTGGCGCCAGTCTTGCGCGAAGTCGCTTCGCCCCTCGTGCGTCTGCAATACCTGGTCGATAATACGCCCGCCATTATTTACTGCACGGTGCCGAGCGGCGACTTCAAGATGACCTTCGTGAGCAATAATGCCTTGAATGTGCTCGGTTACCGCCCCGAGGATATGGTGGCCGACCCCAATTTCTGGTTCGACCATATCCATCCCGACGATGCGCCGAATATTTTTTCCAGCCTGGCGCTGGTGTTTACCGAGGGTCAACGCGCTTATGAATACCGCTTCCGCATCAGCGACGGCAGCTATCTGTGGATGCATGACGCGCTGCGCCTGATCCGCGACGAGCAGGGCGCGCCGCTGGAAGTGATCGGCGCGCTGACCGATATCACCAGCCGCAAGACCATGGAAGAGGCGCTGCAGGCGAAGGGCGAGGAACAGCAATCACTGATCGTCAAGTTGCAGGAAGCGCATGATCAATTGCTGCAGTCGGAAAAAATGGCTTCGATCGGCCAGTTGGCCGCCGGCATCGCCCATGAAATCAATAATCCGGTCGGCTTCGTCAATTCCAACATGGGCTCGCTGCAAACCTATGTCACCACCTTGTTCGGTGTCATCGACGCCTACGAGCAATCGATTACCGCGCTGAAGGGTAATCCTGAAGTGGCGATCCATATGGCGAAGATCCGCGCCGAAGCCGACCTGGCCTTCTTGAAAGACGATGTGACCGATCTGGTCAGGGAATCGATGGATGGCTTGAAGCGGGTCAAGGATATCGTCCAGGCGCTCAAAGATTTTTCCCACGTGGGCGAAACCGAGTGGCAAATCGCCGACTTGCATCACGGCATGGACAGCACGCTCAACATTGTTTCCAATGAAATCAAGTACAAGGCCACGGTCGACAAGCAATACGGCGTGTTGCCGCAAGTGAAATGCCTGGCCTCCCAATTGAACCAGGTCTTCATGAACTTGCTGGTCAATGCCAGCCATGCCATCAAGGAACGCGGCACGATCACGATACGCACCGGTTGCGCCAACGACTGGGTCTGGATCGAAGTGGGCGACAGCGGTTGCGGGATAGCGCCGGAAAATTTGAACCGGATTTTCGAGCCTTTCTTCACCACCAAGCCGGTCGGCAGCGGCACCGGACTGGGCTTGTCGCTCTCGTATGGCATCGTCAACAAGCATGGCGGCAAGATCGAGGTTGTCTCGGAAGTGGGCAAGGGCACCCGCTTCACGGTGCGCTTGCCCGTCAATCCGCCCGGCGCGACGTGATTTCCCTGCTACAAAATGACGGAGCCGTCTGGTCCCCACTTCACCTTCATGATGCCCGGTTCGTCCTGCTCCAGCCGTTTTGCCTCCAATTGCTGCGGCGTTAATTGTTCCTGGTCCAGCACCCGCTGTTCCTCCACCAGCTTGTCGCGCTGGACCAGCGCCAGCCTGATGTTTTCCTGTAAATCTGCCACTTGCCACGGTTTGGGAATGAAGCGGAATACCTCGGCTTCATTGATCGCGCTCATCACGGTGTGAAATTCCGTGGTGGCCGATAACATCATGCGCACCGTGCGCGGCGCCACTTCTTTCATGGCATTGAGAAATTCTATGCCATTGATGCGTGGCATGTGCTGGTCAGAAATGACCAGGTCGAATTCGCAGACGCAGCAGCGCGCCAGCGCGTCGAAGGGATTGGTGAAGATCTCGATGTGCACATCGTCGATAGGCAGATTCTGGCGCATGCTGCGTTGCAGCGCGTGCAAGATATTGATTTCATCGTCCACCAGCAAGAAGCGCCGCATCATGTTTCCTTCGGTAAAAAGATGCGGATGCTCAGGTGGCCTCCGCTTTTGGTTTCGAAGTCTTGCACTTGCTGGATCAGGCGCGCGTCCAGCGTATGCTCGGCCGCCAGCAGCATCAAGCCGTCGCGGCTGATCAAGTCGCGCGACAAGACCATGCCGGGCACCAGTTCGCCGGCCAGGATGGCGACGTCGCCGCTGACCTCGGCCGGCGCCGCGCCATCGATCAAGTGGCGGAAAGCCGCCACCACCATCGGGTCGTAGCGCTTGCCGCTGCTATCATAAATCAATTGCTTGGCTTCGTCCGGACGCAATTGGCGCTGCACCATCGCGCCTATCTGCAAATTGTCGTAATCCGAGGCCAGTGCCAGGATGCGCGCGCCGAGCGGGATGGCCAGGCCGACCAAGGCGTCGGGGAAGCCGGCGCCGTCGAAGCGCTCCATTTGCGCGCGCAGAATGGCGGCGGCGCCGCGCAAGTCTTCCAGCGCCATCAGCAATTGCTCGGCGCGCACCGGGTGCTTGCGGAACAAGCCCAGGTTTTCGCCCGTCATCATGCTCAAAGGGGTTTGCAGCAATTCGTCGCTGAAGCCGATCTTGCCGATGTCGAGCAAGAGCGCGGCAATGAAAATTTCCTGAATTTCCTTGCCGGGGATGGCCATCTGGACCCCGATCTTGCGGGCCATGTCGGCCGCCCGGCGCGAGTGGCCGGACAGGGTGCCACCGCGCATTTCGATGATGCTGGAAAACAGCTTGATGGTGGTGACGAAATTGGTTTTCAGCTTTTCATTGGCAACCAGCACCTCGTCGTGGGTCTTTTTCAATTGCAGGGTGCGGGCCTCGACTTTCGCCTCCAGGCTCAGGTTGAGCGTTTTCAAGGCATCGTTCTGGTGCTGGGTCAATTGTTCCAGGCGCAGCTTTTCCTGTTCCAGCACGCGCCGCTCAAGGGCGTGGCGCACCACCAGCAAGATATCGTTGTCGTCCCATGGTTTGGTGATGTAGCGGTAAATCTCGCCGCAATTGATGGCGTCGAGAATCGACTGGATGTCGGAATAACCGGTCAGCAAGAGCCGGATCACGTCTGGCCAGCGCTGGCGCACCTGGGCCAGGAATTGCGCGCCATCCATTTCGGGCATGCGCATGTCGGAAATGACCAGGTCGACGCTTTCCGCTTCCAGCACGCGCAAGCCGGCGGCGCCACCTTCGGCCGTCAGCACGCGGTAACCCTTGACGCGGAACAGGCGCCGTAGCGAGGACAGGATATTGGGTTCGTCGTCCACGCACAACAGCGTCAATGGCGGTGGGGCCTCTACAAGTGCGTCGCTCATGGGCTGGGATCCTTGCTTTCCTGTTCTGCTTGCCTGATCGGCAGCGTGATGCGAAATGTGGTGCCGCGCCCCGGTTCGCTGTCGACCTCGATCGTGCCCTGGTGTTTTTGCACGATGCCGTAAGCCAGCGATAACCCCAGGCCGGTGCCCTTGCCGATGGCCTTGGTGGTGAAGAAGGGGTCGAAGATGCGCGACAGGTTTTCGCGCGCGATGCCGCTGCCGGTGTCGCTCACTTCGAGCCAGACTTGCTCGCCGCTAAGGCCGGTGCGCAGCGTGATCTTGCCGCGCTGCTCGCCGATGGCGTGGGCCGCGTTGACCACCAGGTTCATGACGACCTGGTTGATTTGCGAGGGCAGGCATTCGATGTCGGGAATCTCGCCGTATTGCTTGACGACATCGGCCTTGTACTTGACTTCGTTGCTGACGATGTTCAGGGTCGAATCGATGCCATTGTGCAAATTAGCCCAAACCCACTCCTGGTTTGCGTCGACGCGGGAAAAATCTTTCAAGTCCTGGACGATGTGGCGCACCCGCACGATGCCTTCGCGCGACTCGCTCATCAGCACCGGTATATCGTCGCGCAAGAAACCGAGGTCGATCTCTTCGCGCAGGGCGCGCAGGCGCGCCGCGATCACGGGTTCGGCGATGCTTTCTTCGGCCTCCTGATAGGCTTGCAGCATGGCAAACAGGCTGTCCAGATAGCCTTGCAGGGTGCCGAAATTGGAAAAGATATAACCGATCGGGTTATTGATTTCATGCGCCACGCCAGCGGCCAGCTGGCCGATCGAGGCCAGCTTTTCCGATTGCAGCAATTGCTGCTGGGTCATCGACAGCTTGGCATTGAGTTCCGTCAATTCGATGTTGCGGCGCCGGATTTCGGCATCGGCGCTCTGGCGCTGGCGGATATCGTCTTCCAGCCGCAGATTGGCTTCGGCCAGTTGGGCGGTGCGCTTTTCGACGATGTGTTCGAGGTTGTCGTGGGCGCGCCGCAAGGCGTTTTCGGCGACCCGGCGCTCGGTCACATCGCGCATGGTTTCAATCGCGCCGACGATGTTGCCTTCCGCGTCGCGCAGCGGCGCGGCCGTGAAATGCAACCAGTGGCCGCTGGCGCCCACGTTCGGGAAAAAATCCTCGGCTTCGTAGGCGCCCGGGATCACGGCCGAGCGCATATGCCTGGCCAGCGCCTCGCCGTCCGCGTCGACAATCAAGTCCGACAACATGCGCCGCTCGCGCGTGTAAAAGGCTTGCCCATGTTTGCGCGTGTCGACCATTTCGGCCGTGGTCCAGCCCAGCAAGTGTTCGCAGGCCCGGTTCCAGTGGGTGATGACGTGCTCGGTGTTGATGGCAAAGGTGGCCACCGGGTGGCCGTCGAAAAACTCGGACAGGGCGATGGCGGAAGGGGGGGCGCTATCGCGCGGCAAGTGGTCGCGCTCGCTCAGGCTGCTCATCGGTGTGAAGTCTCCATCAGCCGACCAGGATTTGCGACATGTCGAGGAAGGCCAGTTCAATTTCCTTGAACATGGCCAGGCAAATGTCGTCGCTCAAGGCCAGAGTGCGCCAGACCTCTTCCGACATGGGGGGCACCAGCTCGTCTTCCTGGCCGGACAGGTCGAGCGCGTGCGCCAGGATATTGGCGACGTGGATGATCAAAGGCAGCGAGAGCGTGTCCTGGCGCAGCAAGGCATGGTGCTCGGCGACGGCGCACTGTATCACGGCCGGAAATTTCCAGTGGCTGGCCAGGGCGCTGCCAACCAGCGCGTGGTCGAAGCCGAACACGGCGCGCTCGGCCTCGGCGTTGTCGCAATCGCGCGCCTTGCGGTAGGCAATCGTTTCCTCGTACTGGTCCGGGTAGCGCGTTGCCAGCACCAGCGTGCCGAGGTCGTGCAGCAGGCCGGCCGTGAAGGCGGTTTCGGCGTTCTGGCCAAGGCGTTTGGCCAACGCCTTGGCGGCCACCGCGCTGGCCACCGAGTGGCGCCAGAAACCCTGGAAGTCGAAGCGGTTGGCGGCCAGCGGCGCGATGCTGACGGTCACCGAGCAAGCCGTGATCAGGGTGCGGATGCTGTGAAAGCCGAGTACGGCGATGGCTTGCTGGATCGAAGTCACTTGCGCCTGCATGCCGTAAAAGGAAGAATTGGCCAGGCACAGGGTCTTGGCCGTGAGCGACTGGTCGAGCGTGATCTTGTCGGCCAGCAGGCGGACATCAATATCGTCTTCTTCCATGGTCGACAGCAATTCCACCACCACCACCGGCAGCGAGGGTAGATCGTGGATGCGTTTGATGATCTCGTCGACGACGATGGCGGGCATATTATCCCTTCGATCGGTAGCTGATCAGCAGGCGCAGCAGGGGCGTCGACTCGGCGTAGCTGCGGAACAGGCGCCGCAAGCGTTGCTGCGAGCGTTCCAGGCGCAGCGCCTTGGCGACCTCGTCTTCCGGTTCGGATGGCTGGGCGATGGGACACGCCTGGATGCCGCGCCGGCGCAGCGAGCGCAAGTTGCCGTCCGTCAGCGTGGCGCCGGCCGGCAGCAGCACGGCGCCGCCGGCATCCTTCAAGTCGTCGGCCAGCACCATGCCGGCCAGCGCCAGTTCGATGGCGATCGCGTTCATGGCGTGGCCTCGCATCGGCAGAGCGTGATCAGGCTGCCGCGCGACTCGGAATTGGCGCCCATCGGATACACGTCGACGGAATAACACGTCCCTTCGATGTCGGCCTGGTGGCGGCGCGCCGTGTCCGGCGCGCCTGGGGCCGGGAACAGGAGCGGCAGCACGCTATGGACTTCGTTGCCAAGCAGCGCGCCGCTGCGCTTGAACAGGGTTTCGGCGGCCGCGTTGACGAAGGCGATCATGCCGTCGTCATCCATGCCGATCACGGGCAGCGGCAAGAATTGCAGCAATTCACGCGCGATGTTCAAGCTGATTTCATCGCGGCTGATTTGCTGTTGTTTTTGGCGCAGTAATTCTTCCATCTTGCGGTTGGCGGAAGCCAGTTCATGGTTGGCGGTGCGCACTTCCAGGTTCAGGCGTTCGTTTTCGTCGGAAATTTCCTTCAGGCGGAAGGCGTCGGCGATATGCCCGCGCAGCAAATCGTCTTCTCATGGCTTGGTGAGAAATTTGTAAATCGCGCCCTCGTTGACGGCGTCGGTGACCGATTGCAATTCGGTATAGCCCGACAGCATGATGCGTATCGTGTCCGGATACAGTTGTTTGGCCGCGCGCAAGAAGTCGGCGCCTATCATGCCGGGCATGCGCTGGTCCGAGACGATCACGTCGACCTGGTGCTGGGCCAGCACATCCATGCCTTCCTGGCCGCTGCCGGCCGTGAAGATCTGGTACTCGTCGCGGCGCAGCAAGCGTTTCAGCGAGGCGACAATATTTTGTTCATCGTCGACCAGCAGCAGGGTGCGCTTTTGTTTCTGGATGCGCAGCAAATGGGCCGGCAGGCTGCGCTTTTCCAGCAACAGGGCGCTGATGCCCTCCGGCGTCATCGGCGGAGCGAAGAAATAGCCCTGGATCAGGTCGCACATATTGCGGCGCAAGAAATCGCACTGGGCTTCCGTTTCCACGCCCTCGGCCACCACCTTGATGCCCAGGTTATGCGCCATTGAAATGATGGTTTTCGACAGGGCGGCATCCTCGATATCGGTCACGATGTCGCTGATGAAGGCGCGGTCGATCTTGACCAGGTCGAAGGGGAAGCGTTTCAGATTGCTCAGCGCGGAATAACCGGTGCCGAAATCGTCCAGGGTCAGGTATATGCCCAGCGCCTTGAGCTGGCTCAGGCACAATTCGCCAGCCTTCGGGTCTTGCGTCAGCGCCGCTTCCTTGATTTCCATGCTCAGCGACTCGGGCGGCAAGCCGTAGTGCTTCAATGCGGCGGCCACCTTGGCGACCAGTTTGCGGTCGCGAAATTGGCGCTGGGACATATTGATGGCAACCTTCAAACCGCTCTGGCCGGTCTCGCTCCACGCCTTCATGTCCTGGCAGGCGCGGCGCAGCACCCATTCGCCGATCTGGTCGATCTGGCCGCTTTCCTCGGCCAGCGGAATGAAGGCGTGGGCCGACAGCAAGCCCAGTTGCGGGTGCTGCCAGCGCACCAGCGCTTCCAGGCTGGAAATCTGGCCGTCGCGCAAATCGACCAGGGGCTGGTACATCAGCTGCAATTCGTCGCGCGCGATGGCCAGGCGCAGGGCGCCTTCCATGCCGATGCGCTCTTGCGTGCGCTGGTTCATTTCCGAGGCGAAAAACTGGTACTTGCCGTCACCCTGTTCGCGCGCGCGCGACAAGGCCATGTCGGCGTAACGCAGCAGGGTTGGGGCGTCGCCGGCGTCCTGCGGATAGAGCGTGACGCCGATGCTGCAATTGGCGTGCACGCTTTGGCCATCGAGCGCGAAGGCCGTGGCGAGGCACTGGAAAATGTCTTCGCACAGCGCGCTGACGTCGCCGGGTTTGTTGATTCCATCGAGCAAAATGAGAAATTCATTGCCGCCATTGCGTGACACCATGTCTTGCGTGCGCACGCAGGCCAGCAAGCGCTGGGCCGCATCCTTGAGCAACTGGTCGCCGGCCGCGTGGCCCAGGCTTTCATTGACCAGGCTCACATTGTCGATGCCCAGGCATAGCAGGGCCACGGCGTCGCTGCCCGATTGCACGATGGCTTGCCGCAAACGCGCGTTGAACAGGCTGCGGTTGGGCAGGCCGGTGAGTTCGTCGTGGACGGCGCGGAAGGCCAGTGTTTCCTCGTTCAGCTTGAAGGCCGTGATGTCATTCAAGATGCCGATGTGATGGGTGATCTCGCCGCGCTCGTCGGGCACCGGTGAAATGAATAGCTCGTTCCAGAACAGGCTGCCATCCTTGCGGTAATTGCGCAGCACGACATGGGCGCTATCGCCCTGCGTGATGGCGGCGCGGATGGCGGCGATGGCCGGCTGCTCGCGATCGTCGTTTTGCAGGAAGCGGCAATTGCGTCCCATGACGTCGATCAATTCATAGCCGGTCATGCGGCAAAAGGCGGGATTGGCATACATCACGGGAAACGATGGCTGGCTGGCATCCGAGATCACGATCCCGTTCAGCGACGCCGCCAGGGCCCGGTTCGACAATTGCAGCATGTCCTTGAGCTGCTTGCGCTGCTCCAGGTCGGTGACCCACCACAGCAGGTAGGATGGCGCGCCGGCATCGTCGACGATGCAGGAACTGGACACAGTGGCCCAGTTCAGGGCGCCGCCGCGGCGGATCAGGCGCAGGTCTTGCTTGGTGCGTTGGCCGGGGTCGGCCAGCATGCGAGAGATGCTCGCTTGCAGCGCGGCGCCATCCTCGGCCAGCATGCGCCGGGTGTAGTGTTTGCCGATCAGTTCGGCTTCGGAAAAATCAAGCAGCTTGCACATGCGTTCATTGGCGCGCAAGAAGAAACCGTCGAGGTCGAGATGGACGATGCCGACCGGGGCTTGGTCGAATGAGGCTTGCAGGCGGCGGGCGCTGGCGCCATGGCTGGCGTCGGCCGCGGCGCGCAGCAGCGTGGCGGAGATAGCTTCAACTGATTGTTTTTCGGTCAAATCCATCGAGCTTTCCCATCTTTGCAGAGCAAGCTGAGGGCGCGAACTGCGCCAGGGTAAATTGATTATACGGCGAAACATTGATCTTTCCGGAATGGCTGAATTCTTTTTTGTGGCAGCACTGTCTGTGCGTGGCCGAACGGTGCATGGGCGCTGGCTGGCGCACCATGCACCATGGGAGCGCGAGCGGCGCGCTCCCGCCATGTCGATGAGGGAGAAAAATCATGTCGAGCATACTCGCAGGCCATTTTCAGTTGCAAGATGATATAGACCAGGCGCGCGCTGCCCTGATCGCGGCCGGTTTCCCGGCGCCGCGCATCAGCGCGTTCTATGTTAACCAGCCGGGCCAGCATGATCTGTATGCCTACGGCGGCGACCGCGAGGACTCGCCGGGCGCCCGGGAAACCCCGGCCGGGGTGGGCAAGGGCGTGGCCGTGGGCGGCGTGGTCGGCGCCGCCCTCGGCGCGGCCAGCGCGCTTGTCGCGGGGCCGGCCGGGCCGGTGCTGGGGGCGCTGGTCGGGGCCCATGTCGGTTCGCTGTACAGCTTGCACAGCATGAAGGAGGCGGACCAGCCCGAGGTCGACGCAGCGCCGTGCGCGCCGCAGCGCAAGCCCGGCATGATGATCGCGGTGGCACTGGGCGAGGTGGCCGACCGGGAGCGCGCGCTGACAGTGTTGCGCCGGCTGGGCGCCGGGCAGATCGAACAGGCCGAAGGGACCATCGAAGGCGGCGACTGGCTTGACTTCGATCCGCTCGGCGCGCCGCGATTGCTAAGCTGAAAGCGCAGCGTGCTGGATAAATTGCCTACTTTAAAGGCATTTTTTTCGGTATGATCTTTGTTAGAATAAAGAAACAGTCCGTCCAGTCTTCCCGCGCCGGTACCCGATGCCCCGCGCGCGAAGTGGAGCATGGCCCTTGCCGACAGTGCATCCGCCACGAGAGTGCCAACGAGTATTGATAGGGGGACGCGTCAATGACACAAGCATGGGTAATTCTCACCGGGGCGGATGGGCGTGAGATTGCGGCGCCGTCCGAGGCGCAATTGGCGGCGACGCTGGCCGACGTTTACCAGGGTTCCCGCTCCGGCACTGCGGTGTTGCGTTTCGGTTATGACGATGGCTTGATGTATGAGATGGAAGTGCGCGGCGGCGGCGATGTCACGTTCGAGGAATGGTCGGACCGCGATTGCGAACTGGCGCTGGCCAACCCGAAGCGGATGGCGGCGCTGAGCCAGCAGGATGCGCTGCAATTGTGGCAATGGCTGGCGCAACGCCAGGTCGCGAAAATCCGCCAGCAACCGTGGCAGTCGAGCCCTTGAGGGGTGGCGGGAGCGGTTTTAGTGCGCCATCAGCACTGGCAGCGTCATGGCCTGCAGCACGGTGCGGGTGACGCCGCCGAGAATGGTTTCGCGCCAACGCGAATGGCCGTAAGCGCCCATCACGAGCAACTCGGCTGACAGATTGGCCGCATGCGAGAGCAGCGCGTCGCCGATATCGCCGGGCCGCTTGAAGGCGCGCTCACTCTGTAGCGTCGTCAGCGTGCTCTTGACGCCATGCCGGTCCAGGAAGGCGGCAATATCGGCCCCGCCAGCGGCCCCGCCGTCGTTGGCGCTTTGGTCCGTATCGAAGACGGCGATATGCACGCTGTCGGCGCGCCGCAGCAAGGGCAGGGCCGCGCTCACGGCGCGGCTGGCCTCCTTGCTGGCATTCCATGAAATCAAGATTCGCCGCGGCATAGCGGCCACCGTGCCCGCGTAGGGCACGATCAGCACCGGGCGCGGCGCGTGCAGCACGACGTAGGCGGGAAAGTCATGCATCACCGACTTGGATGGCTGGCCGGGGTTGATCTGGCCGATCAGCACCAAGTCGGCGCAGCGCGCCAGCAGGCTGATGCCGCCGCCAGCCTCGTCGTCGACCACGCGCGCCTCGTAGGAAGCCAGGCCGAGCGTCCCGGCTTGGGCTTCGAAGCCCTCCAGCGCGCGCCTGGCCCGCTCGCGCAGGAAGCCGAGGTGCAGCGCCAGGTGCGGGTCGTCGTCGGCCGCCAGGGTATTTTGGTAAAGGAAGCGCGACACGCCGGTCAGCGCGGCGCCGATCAGGTGGCCACCGTCGGCTTGCGCGATGGCAGCCGCGAGCCGTATCCGTTCGGCGCTGCGGGCGCCGTCGTCTACATGCACCAGCACGGTTTTATAAGACATGGCATGGTCTCAAGGTTAGGGTGGCTCTTCATGCTAGCCATGGGCGGGCGGCGCCGCTTTGAGGTCCATCAGCGGTGCGCGGCTTGGATTTGATATAGCGCAATATACACAATGAACGCAACTCATAGACTGAATTTTTTGGATGGCACAAACAATCAATGAGGATGGACCGCGACATGGATGACAAAAAAGTGGCACTGGTGACGGGCGGCATGGGTGGCCTGGGCAGTGCGATTTGCCGTAAATTGTACACCGCCGGGTTTCGGGTGGTGGCCGCCTATTCGCCCGGCAACGAGCACGCCCAGCACTGGATCGAGGCGCAAAAAGACGATGGTTTCCGCTTCAGCTCCTATCGGGTCGACGTGGCCGATTATGACGATTGCGCGGCGCTGGGCGTGCGCCTGCTGGCCGAACTGGGACGGGTTGACGTGTTGGTTAATAATGCCGGCATCACGCGCGACCAAAGCTTGCGCAAGATGGGCCGCGAGGATTGGACGGCGGTCTTGCGCACCAATCTCGACAGCGCCTTCAATATGAGCAAGCAAGTAATCGAGCCTATGCTGGCGCAGCAATGGGGCCGCATCATCAATATTTCGTCGGTGAATGGGCAAAAGGGCGCTTTCGGGCAAGCCAATTACGCGGCCGCCAAGGCCGGCTTGCATGGTTTCACCAAGGCGCTGGCGCTGGAGGTGGCGCGCCACGGCATCACGGTCAACACCGTCTCGCCCGGCTATTTGCGCACGCGCATGGTGAGCAAGGTTCCGGCCGACGTGATGGAAACGAAAATCCTGCCGCAAATCCCGATGGGCCGCCTGGGCGAGCCGGACGAGGTGGCCGCGCTGGTGGCTTACCTGGCGTCGGACGAAGCGGCCTTTGTGACGGGGGCCAATATTGCCATCAATGGCGGCCAGCACATGTGTTGAGGGGGGGGCGACTAGGGGGGCGACGAGGGTGCGCCTCGCTTCCAGTCCAGCTTACCGGCGCAGTTTTTCCATCCTGGTTTGGCAGGCGATACAAAAATTCGCCTCGGGACGGGCCGTCAGGCGCAACAAGCCGATCGCTTCGCCGCAACTGTCGCAAATGCCATAACTGCCATCGGCAAATTTGGCCAGCGCATGCATCACCAGACGTAATTGTTCCGCATGGTGGCCGGCCGCTTCATTGACCAGTTCGTTCAAGGTGCGCAGGCTGGCATTGTCGGCCGGCGACGTTTCGATTTCATTGACGGCGCCAGCGTCGGCCGCGCTGGCGTTATCTTCCATCTGGCTCAGCAAGGATGCCTTGCGTCGTTCCAGCACGGTGTGCAGCCTTGCAATTTGTGCCTGCTCTTGTTGGTTCATCACCGGTATGCCTCAGGTAACTTAGCCCCCATCTTAGCGGATCGCCAGGCAAGCGGCTTGAGGTATTGAAAGCCGTTTGAGCCAGCTCATGGCGCGGCCCGCCTTCAGTCTGGCGCGCCGTGCAGGGTTTCGCGCCAGCCCAGGCCGGCGACCGTGCCGGCCTGGGGTATATATTCGCAGCCTATCCAGCCGTCGTAGCCGATCTCGTCGATCAGCGCGTACAGGTAGCGGAAATTGATTTCCCCGGTGCCCGGTTCGTGGCGGCCCGGCGTGTCGGCCACTTGCATATGCTTGATCAGGGGTAGATTGCCCTTGATCGTGTTGCTCAGCTCGCCTTCCATGCGCTGCATATGGTAAATATCATATTGGAGGAAGATATTCTCGCGCGCGCAATCGGCAATGATGTCGCTCGCTTGCCGACTGTGCGACAGGAAATAGCCGGGAATGTCGTATGTATTGATCGGCTCGATCAAGACATTGATGCCGTGCGGCAGGCACTGGTCGGCGGCGAATTTCAAGTTTTCGATGAAAGTCTGGCGCGCCCGTTCCGGCGCCAGCAGCGGCGGTGCGATACCGGCCATGCAATGCAATTGCCTGACGCCGAGTTCGGTGGCGAAAGCCAACGCCTGTCCCACGCCCTCCTGGAATTGCTCGACCCGGCGCGGGTCGCAGGCCAGGCCGCGCTCACCCTGGGTCCAGTCGCCGGACGGCATATTATGCAATACCAGCGTCAATTGCTGGCGGTGCAGGCGCTCGGCGATCTGATCCGGGTCGTAGGCGTAGGGAAACAGGAACTCGACGGCGTCGAAGCCGGCGGCCCGGGCCGCCGCGAAGCGGTCCAGGAAGCTCAGTTCGGTAAATAACATGGAGAGATTGGCAGCGAATTTTGGCATGGCGGTTTCCGGTGGCGGAGATAACGCTATGCTAAACCAAATCGGCGCGCGCTTGCGCGCGCGCGATCAGGCTGCGGGTATTGCGGGTATTGGCGGGACTTAGCGGCCGCGGCCGCCGGAGCGGTGCGTCGCGGCCGAGCGCGGCGCGTTGCCGGCGCCGCCGCCGGCACTGCGTGGCTTGGCGCCGCCGCCGGCTGCCTTGACGCGCACCGTGGCGCCAGCTGGCGCGCGGGTGTTGTTGCGGTGGCCACCGCTGCCGCTG
The DNA here is from genome assembly GCA_040544385.1 of Oxalobacteraceae bacterium GrIS 1.11. Lineage (GTDB taxonomy): Bacteria > Pseudomonadota > Gammaproteobacteria > Burkholderiales > Burkholderiaceae_D > Janthinobacterium. The sequence goes on along the minus strand of JBEONR010000009.1, from coordinate 79,243 downwards.
CGTAATTGCACCGGCTGAGCGCGGGCGTTCAAGTCAGGCTCGAAACCGGGAATGACTTGGCGCGGCAGGGTTTGCTTGATCAGCTTTTCGATGTCTTTCAACATTTCGTGCTCGTCCACGCACACCAGGGACACCGCTTCGCCGGTGGCGCCGGCGCGGCCGGTGCGGCCGATCCGGTGCACATAGTCTTCCGGGATGTTCGGCAAGTCATAGTTGACGACGTGCGGCAATTGGTCGATGTCGATGCCGCGTGCGGCGATGTCGGTGGCGACCAGCACTTGCAAGGTGCCATCCTTGAATTCGGACAGCGCGCGGGTGCGGGCCGACTGGCTCTTGTTGCCGTGGATCGCCAGCGCGCCGATGCCGTCGGCGCCCAATTGCTCGACGAGCTTGTTGGCGCCGTGCTTGGTGCGCGTGAAGACCAGCACCTGGGTCCAATTGTTCGACTTGATCAAGTGCGACAGCATTGGGTGTTTCTTGTCGCGGTCGACCGGATGGATCTTTTGCAAGATCACCTCGACGGTTGAATTGCGGCGCGCCACTTCGATCATGGCCGGCTTGTTCAGCAAGCCATCGGCCAGGGCCTTGATTTCTTCGGAGAAGGTGGCCGAGAACAGCAGGTTTTGCCGTTTCGGCGGCAACACCGCCAGCACTTTCTTGATGTCGCGGATGAAACCCATGTCGAGCATGCGGTCGGCTTCATCGAGGATCAGGATTTCCACTTTCGACAGATCGACCGTGCCCTGGCCCATATGGTCGAGCAGGCGGCCCGGGGTCGCCACCAGGATGTCGACGCCGTGCTTGAGCTGCTTGATTTGCGGGTTGATGCCGACGCCGCCGAAGATCACGGTCGAGTTCAGCTTGGTGTATTTACCGTAGACGCGCACGCTTTCCTCGACCTGGGCCGCGAGTTCGCGGGTCGGGGTCAGGATCAGGGCGCGGATCGGGCGCGTCGAGGTATTGCTGGTGATCGCGCTGCCGTTGGCATCCGTCGACAGGCGGTGCAAGATCGGCAGCGTGAAACCGGCGGTCTTGCCGGTGCCCGTTTGCGCGCCGGCCAGCAAATCGCCACCCGCCAACACGGCGGGAATCGCTTGAGTCTGGATCGGGGTCGGCACGGTGTAACCGTGTTCTGTAACTGCACGGACAATGGCGTCGGACAAACCGAGAGTGGAAAAGGACATGGTAACTTTATTGTGAAGATCGGCCTGTCGCCCTACAAGGCGCCAGTCGCAGGCAATCAGATTAGAGGTCAGAAGACAGCGGCAAGGGGACTGGTCATATGTGCCGCACGGACGCAGTATAACAGTGTTGTGAATTCAGGCGTAAATTGTTTCGAGTCGGCAATGCATTTTTCCCGGCGGCCTTTTGCGGCAAGCGCCGTCGTCCCGCGCAGTTTGTTTCGATTGAAAAATAGTCGGCGCGCACACTCTATTGGCGGTAGTATTTTTATTCGCGATAGCAGTGTCTATCTTGAAGAAATGGCGTGCTTGCCCCGCCGGCAAGCCAGGCGTTCCTGGTATTGCGGTCTTTGCGGTTCACCTTGAACGCCCCCCGTCACTGAGAGGATATCATCATGAAACTGGCCGATTTGAAGATTGCGACCCGTCTGTACCTGGGTTTCGGCAGCACCGTTGCGCTGCTCGTCATCCTGGTCACGGTGGCGACGCTGAATTTTTCCAAGTTATCGGACGCCAACGCGATCAACACGCACACCTATCTGGTGCTGGCCGAAGCGGGCGGCATGCTGGAGAGCTTGATTAATATCGAAACGGGCGAGCGCGGCTATGCTATCACCGGCAATGACGCTTCGCTCGATCCCTTGAGCAAGGGCAAGACCGGCTTCAAGGCGCATATCGACCTGGCCCGTTCGCTGACGTCGGACAATCCGGTGCAGCAAGACCGATTGAGCAAGCTCGACGAGCAGCAGCGTGCATGGCTGGCGACCGGGATCGAGCCGGTGCTGGCCTTGCGCAAGGCGGTAGTCGACGGCAAGGCGCAAATGGACGCCGTGCTGGCGCTGGAACAAGAGGGCAAAGGCAAGCACGGCATGGATGGCATGCGCGTCCTGTTGAGCGAGTTCGGCAACGCCGAATCGGACTTGCTGGCGCAACGTTCCAAGGCGGCGGCGGCCTTGCAAACCCAGACCAATGCCGTCTTGCTGGGCGGGGGCTTGCTGACGGCGCTGCTGGCGGCCCTCACCGCGTTCTGGCTGGCGCGCAATATCAGCGCGCCGCTCCTGGTGGCGATCAGCCTGGCGAAACGGGTCGCGCATGGCGACTTGACGGCGCGCATAGAAGCCAGCTCGAAAGATGAAACGGGACAATTGATGCAGGCCTTGAAAGAAATGACGGAGAGCCTGGTAGCCATCGTCGGCGAAGTGCGCGGCGGCACCGACACCATCGCCACCGCCTCGGCCCAGATCGCCTCGGGCAATCTCGACCTGTCGTCGCGCACCGAGCAGCAAGCCAGTTCCCTGGAAGAGACGGCCTCGTCGATGGAAGAGTTGACCGGCACCGTGCAGCAAAACGCCGACAGCGCGCGGCAAGCCAACGCCCTGGTCGAATCGGCGTCGGCGGTGGCCATCAAGGGCGGGGCGGTGGTGGCGCAAGTGGTCGACACCATGGGTTCGATCAATACCTCGTCGCGCAAGATTGTCGACATCATCGGCGTCATCGATGGCATCGCCTTTCAAACCAATATCCTGGCCTTGAACGCGGCCGTCGAGGCGGCCCGCGCCGGCGAACAGGGGCGCGGCTTTGCCGTGGTCGCTTCCGAAGTGCGCAATCTGGCGCAGCGCTCGGCCGGGGCGGCCAAGGAAATCAAGACCCTGATCGGCGACTCGGTCGAGCAAGTCGAGATCGGCACCCGTCTGGTGGGCGAGGCTGGCGCCACCATGCGTGAAATCGTCGAGAGCGTGCAAAGGGTCAGCGATATCGTCGGCCAGATTTCTTCGGCCAGCGATGAACAGCGTTCCGGTATCGAGCAAGTCAATCAGGCGATCGCGCAGATGGACCAGGTGACGCAGCAAAACGCGGCGCTGGTCGAAGAAGCCGCTGCCGCCGCCGCCGCGATGCAAGAACAGGCGGCCAGCCTGGCCACCGCCGTGAATGTCTTCACCGTGGCAGGAACGGCGCCGGCCCGCGTCGCGGCGGCGCCGCACCGGCCCGTTGCGGCCAGGCCGGTACGCGCGCAGCCAGCGGCGCGGGCCAGGATTGCCATGACGGACGACTGGGAAGGGTGATGCAGAGAAATACTGGCAGGGGAATTCCGAGGACACCCGGGGCGCGGCCCCGGGTTCAATGATGGTGCCGCCGACGGCGGCGCGCGATCAGGCGAACGGTGCCAGCAGGGCCACCATCTGGCCGAAGATTTTCGGGCTGGCGGCGATCACGTCGCCCTTGTACAGATAGGCCGATTCGCCGGAAAACTCACCGACGATGCCGCCCGATTCCGTGATCATCAAGGCGCCGGCCGCGATATCCCACGGTTTCAAGCCTTTTTCATAAAAGCCGTCCAGGCGGCCGCAGGCGACATAGGCCAGGTCCAGCGCGGCCGAACCGGCGCGGCGCACGCCTTGCGCGCGTTCCCCCATGATCTGGTACATTTTCAGGTATTCGTCGAGCGCGCGGGCGCTGCCGGCCACATAGCCGTTGCCCAGCAGGGCGTTGGAAATGCGATCCAGTTTGGTGACCCGGATGCGCTTGTCGTTCAGGTAGGCGCCGGCGCCCTTGGTGGCGGTAAACAAGTCATTACGCACCGGATCGTAGATCACCGCTTGCGTGACGACGCCGCGCTGGGCCAGCGCGATCGAGATGCAATATTGTGGGAAGCCGTGGATGAAATTGGTGGTGCCGTCGAGCGGATCGATGATCCACTGGTATTCATTCTCGTCGTGGGTATTGGCGGAAGCGCCGGACTCTTCGGCCAGGATTGCGTGGTCCGGATAAGCCTTCGACAGCACTTCAATGATGGCTTGTTCGGCGGCCTGGTCGACATCGGTGACGAAATCGTTGTGTTGTTTTTCGGTCACGATGACGCGATCGAGGTCGAAAGAGGCGCGATTGATGACGGTGGCGCCGCGGCGGGCGGCTTTGATCGCCGTATTGAGCATTGGGTGCATATAAGCTTCCGGTAAAGAATGCTACCGCCCGACGTGGCCGTGATGGCCCGCAGCGCGGTACAAGAATGAATTAAAGAGCGGAGCGGTGCCGAAGTGGTTAAAATCCCGGATGCAAGGCTGGCATGGTTGTGTCTTTCCTTGCCTTTCCTGTCCGTCTTTTTTCCTATCGATACCGCGCAATGGCGCTATTTTAAATGAACCTGCCTGAAATCAACACGTCTGTTTTTCAACGCCTGCGATTTATCCTGGTCCAGACCAGCCGTCCCGGCAATATAGGCGGGGTCGCGCGGGCCATGAAGACCATGGGCTTTTCCGAGCTGGTGCTGGTCAATCCGCGCTTTCCCGACGCCTTGCAGGACGCCGAAGCGGTGGCTTTCGCCAGCGGCGCCCAGGATATCCTGGCCGGCGCGCGCATTGTCGGCTCGATGGCCGAAGCGCTCGAAGGCTGCAATTTCGCGGCCGCCGTGTCGGCCCGCCTGCGCGAATTTTCGCCGCCGGTGCTGGCGCCGCGCGCGCTGGCCGGGCAATTGGCCGGCACCCCCGACTTGCACGCGGCCTTGATCTTTGGCAATGAGCGCTTTGGCTTGCCGAATGAAATCGTCGAGCAATGTAATGTATTGATTAACATTCCAGCCAATCCCGATTATTCCTCTCTAAATTTGTCGCAGGCGGCGCAAGTGCTGGCCTACGAATGCCGCGTCGCCGCGCTTGGCGACGCCCAGGGCGCCAGCGCCATCGGTTTCCACGGCCAGGCCGCCGACCTGACCCAGATCGAAGGCATGTATGAGCATTTACAGCGGGCCCTGGTGGCGATCGATTTCCTCGACGCCGACCATCCGAAGAAATTGATGCCGCGCCTGAAACGCCTGTTTTCCCGCACCGGCCTGGAAACGGAAGAAGTCAATATCTTGCGCGGCATCGCGCGCCAGATCCTGGCCAAGGTTCCCAAGGGCGCTTAAAGAGTCTCCGCCTCAATCGAGCTGGAACGGTTGCGGGTGGCCGGCATACAGGTTTTCCAGCACGCGGCGCTCGCGCCCGACGATGGTGGCGACAAAGGCGGCCGGCTGCCGCATTTGCTTGAAGCTGCCGAAACCGTGTTCGAGGAAAGCTTGCAAGTCGCCCAGGCCGGCCAGCCTGGCGGGGCCGCGCATGAGCAGCAGCGTGGCCGACAGAAACGGCAGGCGCGCCAGTTCGCACAGCGAGTCGCCGAGTGCCTCGATCAGGTGCAACTGGCGCTCGCGTTCGGCAGCCGGGGTGAGCGAACGGTAGGCCTCGGCATAGTCGCGCTGCGTGAAGGCACTGCCCAGCACGCGCGCCATGCCGGTGTCGAGGCGCTCGGAGAGCGCTTCGAGCAGCACCGCTTCGGTGATCGTTTGCAGGGCGCGCAAGGGCAGTACGCGCTGCATGGTCGGGATGATGCGTTCGAGGTCGGTGTCGCGCCGCTCGGCTTCCCTGGCGCCATATACCTCGTCGAGGAAGAAGCGTGCCGCCGCCCGCGTATCGGGCGCGGCCAGCAAGTCGGCGTGGCTGGTCGCCAGCCGCTGCGATTGATACAGCTTGAGCGCGGCGCGCGCGGCCAGCAAGGCAGGCTCGCCTTGCGCCCGTTCGGCCTTGAGCGCGCGCAATTGCTGCTCCAGGGTGCATGCCAATTCTTCTTTTCTCATGCGCCGTTTTACCAGATCGCAGTAGACGTGACACTCTATTTTTGCGTCCGGGCGGCGGCGGGGCTTGGCGTACACTGGCAGGCAGAAAAAATACAACAGGGACTCCATGCAGACATCACGCAGATCGTTTCTCAAGCTGGGCCTGGTCGGCGCCTTGACGCTGGCCGCCGGCGGCGCCTTGTACCGCCATTTGCAAGGGCCGCTCGTGCCGGGCCGCTTCGCGCTCGACGGCCAGGCCCGGGCGGCGCTGGCGGCCATCGCGCCCGTCATGCTGGGGCGCGCCGTGCCGGGCGCGCCGGCGGCGCGCGCGACCGCCATTGCCGCCGTCACGCTGCGGGTCGAGCAAGCCATCCTCGGCTTGCCGCTGGCCACGCAAAAGGAAGTGCAGGACTTGTTCGGCTTGCTGGCGCTGGGGCCGGCGCGCCGCTTCGTGGCCGGCGTCAGCGCCGAATGGGACCAGGCCAGCCCGGACCAGGTCGGCGCCTTCCTGCAAAGCTGGCGCATGCACCGTTTCACGATGTTGCAAAGCGCTTACTTCGCCTTGCACGACCTCATCCTCGGCGCCTGGTATTCCGACCCGGAGCATTGGGCCGCGATCGGTTATCCCGGCCCGCTCAAGGAATTGAGTTGAGTCCCCCCATTTTCAGGATGCACGCATGAGAAATACGACCCTCCCGCCCGCCCAAGGCGCAATTCCCGATCCTATTCTGGCCGGCCTTGCGGCGGGCTGGAAAGTGATCGATGCCAGCACCTTGACGCTCGACCGCGTGTTCGAAGCCGACGTGGTAGTGATCGGTAGCGGCGCCGGCGGCGGCGTCACGGCGGAAATCCTCAGCCAGGCCGGCTTGACGGTGCTGATCGTGGAAGAGGGCGCGCTGAAGTCGTCCAGGGATTTCAAGATGCGCGAGGCCGACGCCTATCCGGCCCTGTACCAGGAATCGGCGGCGCGCAAGACGCGCGACAAGGCGATCAATATCTTGCAGGGCCGCACCGTGGGCGGCTCCACCACCGTCAACTGGACCTCGAGTTTCCGCACCCCGCCCGGCACCCTGAATTTCTGGGCCAGGCAATTCGGCTTGAGCGGCTTTGGCGCCGAAGCGATGGCACCGTGGTTCCTGATGATGGAGCAGCGCCTGAATGTCAGCACCTGGGCCGTGCCGCCCAATGAAAACAATGATTTGCTGCGGCGCGGGGCCGGCAAGCTGGGCATCCCGGTGGCAGCCATCCGGCGCAATGTGAAGGCGTGCTGGAACCTCGGCTATTGCGGCATGGGATGCCCGACCAATGCCAAGCAATCGATGCTGGTGACCACCATCCCGGGGGCGCTGGCGCTGGGCGCGACCCTGTTGACGCGGGCGCGCGCCGAGCGCTTCGTGTTCAAGGGCGACCAGGTCGACCATCTGCTGTGCACGGCGCTCGACAGTAGCGGCCTGGCGCCCAGCGGGCGCGGCATCGTGGTGCGGGCCCGCCATTACGTGGTGGCCGGCGGCGCCATCAATTCGCCGGCCCTGCTGATGCGGTCGTTGGCGCCGGACCCGCACGGCTTGCTGGGCAAGCGCACCTTCCTGCACCCGACCGTGATTTCGGCCGGCCAGTTCGCGCAGCGCGTCGACGGTTACGCGGGCGCGCCGCAAACGATTTATTCCGACCACTTCATGGAAACCCAGGCCATCGACGGCGCCATCGGCTACAAGCTCGAAGCGCCGCCGCTGCACCCGCTGCTGCTGTCGACGACGATGGCCGGTTTCGGCGACGAGCACGCGGCGATGATGGAGAAATTTCCCCATATGCAAGTGCTGCTGGCGCTGCTGCGCGACGGTTTCCACGCCGACGCGCCGGGCGGCAGCGTGGCGCTGGCCGATGGCGGCGCGCCCGTGCTCGATTACCCGATGTCCCCTTTCATCTGGGATGGCGTGCGGCGCGCCCTACTGACGATGGCGGAAATCCAGTTCGCGGCCGGCGCCCAGAGCGTCTATCCGATCCACGAGATGGCGCGCGGCTACCGCACCTGGGGCGAGGCGCAAAAAGGTATCCAGGGCTTGCCTTTCAAGAAGCTGATGACGCGGGTGGTGTCGGCCCATGTGATGGGCGGTTGCGCCATGTCGGACGACCCGCGCCTGGGCGTGACGGGAGCCGACAGCCGCTACCACGGCATCGCGAACTTGTCGGTGCATGACGGTTCCCTGTTCCCGACCTCGATCGGCGCCAATCCGCAATTGTCGATCTACGCCATCGCGGCGCGTCTGGCCAGCGGCCTGGCGCAGGCGCTGACGGGGCAGCCGCGTCCGCCGGTGCGCTAGCAGCAGCCATGGTCGCGCGCACCCTGAGGCTGTTGCTGGCGCTGCAATTGCTGGTGCTGCCGGCAGTTTGCCTGCTCTTGATACGGCCGGCCGCGCTGGCGCTCGGCGTCGCCGCGCTGGGCCTGATCCTGCTGCGGCTGGCGATCACGGCAAATAATTTCCGCCTCGCCTGGCGCGCGTGCAGTCCGACGCCGGAGCCGTTCCGGCTGCGTCCCGGCGCGTTCTGGCGTCTGTTTTTCGGCGAATTCCACGCCAACATGCTGAGCTCTTCATGGGACATGGCATGGCCGGGGCCGGCCCTCTACCTGGCGCCGCAAGAGCGCGCCTTGCCGGTGCTGCTGATTCATGGCTATGTCTGCAACCACGGTTATTGGCGCCGCCTGAGCGCCCTGTTGCGGCGCGCCGGCATCAGCCACCTCGGCCTCGACCTGGAGCCGGCCGGCGCCGCCATCGATGACTTCGTGCCGCTGGTGCATGCCGGAATCGATGAGTTGTGCGCGCGCAGCGGCAGCGCCCGGGTCGTGATCGTGGCCCACAGCATGGGCGGACTGGTGGCGCGCGCCTATTTGCGCCAGCATGGCGCGGCCCGGATCGCGCGCGTGATCACGCTGGCGACGCCGCACCACGGCACTGCGCTGGCCGGCCACGCGCCCGGCCACAACGCCCGTCAAATGCTCTGCGACAATGCCTGGCTGGCCGAATTGGCGGCCTCCGAAACCGCCGCGCGGCGCGCGCTCTTCACTTCGCTCTATTCCCACCACGATAATATTGTCGCGCCGCAAACATCGGCCTGTTGGCTCGGGGCCCGCAATCTCGCCTTTGGCGCCATCGGCCACGTCGCCTTCGGCTCCGAGCGGCGCGTCCTGCAATGCGTACTGGACGAAATTGCGTGCGCCGATGATGTCGGCGATCAGCCCGAAGCGTTTGTTTTCACATCAAAAATTGCCGAAACTCAAGTGAAGCTTGGTGACAGCGGCATGCCGTCGCGGTAGACTGGACTAAGCCTGCAGGTCCCCGCGATCGGTGTTGGCGAGTGACTTTTGGTGAGATTTTTGACCGAATGTTGCTGTATGGTCTTAAATGTGACGCAATTGACAGTCAAAGCAAGCCAGTCGCGCCGGTTTTGCGGCGGCGCAGGAATGCCACGAATGATGTTCTTTACGGGAGCGCAATAGTGTCGGCACGCATCCTTATCATTGAAGACAATGCCACCAATATGGAATTGATGGTGTACCTGCTGCGGGCCTTTGGCTACGCGCCCTTGATGGCATATGACGGCGAGGAGGGGATCAGAGTGGCGCGGCGCGAATTGCCCGACCTCATCATTTGCGACGTGCACCTGCCCAAGCTCGATGGCTACGGCGTGGTCGCCGCGCTCAAGCAAGATCCGGCGCTGCGCGCGATTCCAGCCCTGGCGGTGACGGCGCTGGCCATGCTGGGCGACCGCGAACGGCTGCTGGCGGCCGGTTTCGACGGTTACATCGGCAAGCCGATTGAGCCTGACACTTTCGTGACGCAACTGGAAGATTTTTTGCCCGTGGCGCAGTCGGCGCCGGTTAAAAACGACGTCGCTACCATCTTGATCGTGGATGATCATGTGTTGAACCGGGAATTCCTGATCGCCTTGCTGGGTTATGGCGGCCACCGCTTGCTGGAAGCGGCGAACGGCGCCGAAGGCTTGAAGATGGTGCAAAGCGAGCGCCCCGACCTGGTCATTTCCGATATCTTGATGCCCAATATGGATGGCTACGAATTCGTCACGCGCCTGCACGAGAATCCGGAAACGGCCAATGTGCCCATCATTTTCTACACCGCCACCTACCGCGAGCGCGAAGCCAATGTGCTGGCCCAGTCTTGCGGGGTGCGCTGGGTGTTGCCGAAACCCTCGGACCCGGACGTGATCCTGCGCACGGTGCACGAGGCGCTGGGCCTGGCGCCCGAGCCGCTGGTCATGCCTGTGTTCGCGCAGGCGCCGCCCAGCGAAGGGCATTTCCGCGGCATCGACAACAAGATGAGCCAATACCTGGACGAGCTCGAATCGAGCAGCCAGTTGATCAGCAAGTTCGCCCACCACGGCGAGGGGCCGGAACCGCCGCACGAACATTTGGCGCAGATGACGGAGCGTCTCTCGCATTCGCTATCGAGCTTGCAGGCGGTTAGCCTGCGCCTGACCGCGCTGATCGAGCTGGGCATCGAACTGGGCGCCGAGCGCGATCCGCTGGCCTTGATTGAAATCGGTTGCCGCGTCGCGCAAAACATTTGCGTTTCCAAATTCGCCTGCATCGGCGTGCTGGAGGAAGATGCCGAGGTACTCAGTTACTTTGCCTCGTGCGGCACCGACCGGGGCGTCGACCTGATCGCCGCCACGCCGCGCGCCGGCATCTTGCGGCGCCTGCTGGAACAGCGCCAGCCCTGCCGCGTGAACGAGCTCGACGGCGACCCGGTCGCCTTGGGCTTGCCGGCCAGCCATCCGCCCGTGCATTCCTTTCTCGGCGTGGCGATCGCCTCGCGCGAACGCACCCATGGCTGGTTATACCTGGTCGACAAGCTGGGCGCGCACGAATTTAGCGAGGTCGACGAGCGGGTCGCCGCCACCGTCGCCGCGCAAATCTCGGTCGCTTACGATAATTTGCTGCTCTATGAGGAAATCAAGCGCCACCATGCGCAATTGACGCTGGACATGTCGGCCCGCATCCGCCTCGATGAAGACTTGCGCCGCTTCCGCCTGGCGATGGATGCCACCGCCGACGCCATTTTCCTGGTCGACCGCGCCGGCATGTGTTTTGTCGACGTCAACCTGACGGCCTGCCGCATGCTCGGTTACGCGCGCGAGGATTTCCTGATGGTGGGGCCGGGCCGCGCCAGCGGCACCAGCGACAGCAATCTGGACGACTTGTATACCAAGTTATTGGCGGGCGACCAGAGCGGCGCGATGGCCGAGTTGCAATTGCAATGCAAGGACGGCTCGCCGCTGTCGGTGGAAGTGCAGCGCCGCACCCTGCGCTCGGGCCAGAGCTGGATACTGGTGGCGGTGGCGCGCGATATCACCGAGCGCAAGGAAGCCGAACAGCGCCTGCTCAAGCTGGCCCATTTCGACACCTTGACCGGCTTGCCGAATCGGACCCAGTTTTACGATTCGCTGAGCCACTCGCTGGCGCAGGCGGCCGAACACCGCTGGGCCGTGGCGGTGCTGTTTCTCGACGTCGACCGTTTCAAGAATGTCAACGATACGCTGGGCCACACCATCGGCGACGAATTGCTGCGCCAGTTTTCCAGCCGCCTGGTCGATTGCCTGCGCGTGCGCGACACCATCGGCCGCTTCGGCGGCGACGAATTCGCGGCCATCCTGATCTTGCCCGAGGGCGCGCAAAACGCCATCGCGGTGGTCGACAAGATCCGCGAGGCGATGCGCCGCCCCTTCGACCTGAAGGGCCATGAAGCGACCGTCACGGTCAGCATCGGCATTTCCGTCTATCCGGACGACGGCATGGACGCCGACACCCTGATACAGTATGCCGACACCGCGATGTACCGCGCCAAGGAAGCGGGGCGCGACGCCTTCCGCTTCTTCACGGCGGAAATGAATGCCCAGTCGCTGGCCCGGCTGGACCTGGAAAACGCGCTGCGGCGCGCCATCGAAAACGAGGAATTCGTGCTGTTCTTCCAGCCCAAGGTGCATATCGGCTCGGGTCGCATCAGCGGCGCCGAAGCCTTGATACGCTGGCGCCGACCGGGCCACGGCATGGTCTCGCCAGCGCTGTTTATCCCGATCCTGGAAGAGACCGGCCTGATCGTGCGGGTCGGCACCTGGGTCTTGAACGAGGCGTGCAAGAAAATCAGCGAATGGGGCAACAGCAAGACCGGCGCCGTGCATTTGTCGGTGAACGTGTCGGGCATCCAATTTTTTGTCGGCGGCCTGGAGGAAGAAGTGCTGAAGGCGATCAAACGCTACGATATCGCGCCGGAATTGCTGGAGCTGGAGCTGACCGAAAGCTCGCTCATGTCGAACGCGGAAGAAACCATCACGGTGCTGCGCAACCTGAAGGCGCTCGGCATCCAGATTTCCATCGATGATTTCGGCACCGGTTATTCCAGCCTGGCTTACCTGAAGCGTTTTCCGATCGACAAGCTGAAAATCGATATTGCCTTCGTGCGCGAAGTGACCAGCAATCCGGACGATGCCGCGATCGTGCTGGCCATCATCAATATGGCGCACAGCATGAAGTTGCAAGTCATTGCCGAGGGCGTCGAAAAAGATTCGCAACTGGCTTATCTGCGCCGTCACGGCTGCGATGAAATGCAGGGTTATTATTTCAGCCGGCCCGTACCGGAAGATGAATTCGAGCAGATGCTGCAGGGTGGTAAGGTGCTGCAAGCGCCGCAAGACGAGGCCCTGCCGGACCAGCAAACCCTGCTCATCGTCGACGACGACACTTTCATGCTCGACGTGCTGAGCGACTTCCTGGCGCAAGACGGTTACCGCATCTTGACGGCGCAAACGGCGGCCGAAGGCTTCGACACCCTGGCGCGCAACCAGGTCCAGGTGATACTGTGCGACCAATGCATGCCCATGATGAGCGGCACCGAGTTCATGGACCGGGTCAAGAACCTGTGCCCTGACACCTTCCGCATCATGCTCTCGGCCTATGCCGACTTGACGCCCATCATGGCGGCCATCAACCGCGGTGCGGTCGACCGTTTCTATACCAAGCCGTGGAAGGGCACCGTGTTGCGCGAGAATATACGCGAAGGGTTTCGCCTGCACGGCTTGCTGCACGGGGCGCGCGAGATGGTGGAGTAGGGGCGTCGCATCGGGTAAGATGGGCGTCTTTCCCATCCGATAGCCACCATGCAGCTCACTTCGCGCCACCTTTCCTTTGCCTTGCTGACGTCGCTGTGCGGCGCCGCCCTGGCGGCCCAGCCACCGGCTGCTGCGGCCCAAGCCAGTTATACCCCGCAAGCCTATCTGGCCCAAAGAAGCCATCAGGGCGTCGACGTATTTGCCGTCGGCGCCGGACCGGAGCGGGCCTATGTCTTCACGCCTGCGCAACCGAGCCCGCAAGGCGCGCCCCTGGTTTTCTTTCACCACGGCTGGCTGGGCATGAATCCGCTCAATTTCGGCGGCTTGATCGACTTGCTGGTGCGGCGTGGCGCCGTCGTGGTGTATCCGGTGTACCAGGATGGCGACCATACTTCGCCGCAAGCGGTCACGAAACTGGCGCAAGATGCCGACCTGGCCGCCTTGCGCGCCCTGCGCTCACGTTATCCCGGCATGGCCGATGAAGGCAAGACCATGTACATCGGCTATTCGATGGGCGCGGCGATTTCGCTCAATCTGGCGTTGGCTCCGGCGCTCTTGCCGGCGCCGCGCGCCTTGCTGCTGATGGCGCCCGGCGACGCCTACCATGTGGCCCATGGGGCGGACGGGAAAAGCATTTACGGTGACGTGGAAAGTTTGCCGGCGAGTTTGCCAACGGTGCTCGTCAGCGGCCTGGCCGATACCTCGATCGGCGTGCCAACCGCGCGCAAGCTGGCCGCCCGCCTGTGCCATTTGCAACACCGCAATCTGATCCTGTTTCCCTCGGACACCGATGGCGAGCGCACTATCGTTGCCGGCCATGGTTCGCCGGGCGCGCCCGACCAACGCTACAATTTCCCCTATCCGCGCACGCCGCTGGCGGACGGCGCGCACATCGCGCCGCGCAGCGACTTTGAGCCATCCGGTTCGCTTAATCTGCTCGACTTCTATGGCTATTGGCGGCTGGCCACGCGCCTGCTCGATTATGTCGATGGCCAGGCCTTGCCGGCGGACATATTTGGCGCCAGCGAGGCCAACGGCTATCTGGGGAAATGGCCGAGCGGCAAGGAGTATGCGAAGGCGCAAATCGAAAATCCCTGCCCACAATAGCTTCTTGCTTGCTTACAGTCTGGCGTCAGGGCTGTTCACCGACATTTCTGCGGCCGCATGCGTCAACACGGTATCGGTCAGATTGTCGGGCTTGCCTGTGGCCTTGCCGCCGGTGGCGGCATGGCTCATCCAGCCGCGTATCGGGTCCAGCAAATACAGGGCGCCATCGTCGGTCAGGTGGATGCCGTCGTCGGCGCGCACCTTGACCAGCTTGCCGTTCTGCTGGGCGCGAAATTGCTGGAAACCCTTGTTGCGCGGATCGTCCATCGCCGGGCGCGGGTCCAGCCAGGTGGTATTCGGATAGCGCGCCAGTGTGGTTTTCAGCAAGACATTCAAATGTCCCATTTTTTGCGAAAACGCCGCCGAACGCATTTCCGGCAAGCCTATCCACAACACTTGCGGGTGGCTGCGGGTCAGGATATCGAGATAGGCGCTCAGGCGGGCGCGGAAAAAATCATCCCATTCAGGCGTGTCGAACTGCAAGACCTTCTTGCCCACTTGCACGCTCTGGGCATCGTTTGCACCCATCGAGCAAATCACGATCGACGGTTTGGCGTCGCCCAGCATGCGCGGATATTCCGCCACCCAGTCGAACACTTCCGGGCGCGACAAGCCGGTGCCGGAACGATAGGCGCGCACCACGCGGACATTTTTTTGCTCGGCCAGCCAGCGCTTGAGGGTGGGCGCCAGACCGACCGCCATCATCGAATCGCCAGCCAGGGCCACGTCAACACCGGCGCCAAACACTGGTTCGGCGGCCGGCATGGCCGGCGCCGTTTCGGCTGGCGGCGCCACGCTGGCCGGCACGGATTGCACGGATTGCACGATGGCCACGGCGGGCGCCATGCGCGGAACCGGCACCGGTTCCGGCGTCCGTTCCGGCGCCGCGCGTTCTTGCGCCAGCATGACGGGGGCCAGCCTGGCCTTGGCTTGCAGGGCCAGGCCGCGCGGCGCTTCCAGGCGCAGCGGGCGTTGCCATTCCAGCCAGGCGGCGGTGGCCGGCAAGGCCAGCTCCCGCACCGGCCCGACGGCAAGGCGTTGCGCCCATATATTGAGTCCTTCGGCTTCCAGCAAGGCGCCGCAAAACAGGGCAGCGGCCAGCGTCAAGGCCATCTGGGGCAGGGTATCGTGGCGACGAAACATAATTAAAATTGAAAATAGATAAAGGGGGCGGGCTCGCTCGGTCCCAGCACTTCGCACAGGATCAGCATCAATCCAAACGCGGCGCCGCGCAAGAGCGGTTGCATGCGGATGCAGTAGATTTGCAAGCCCAGCAGCCAACGCTGCGGCAAATATTGCATGCCAATCCCGGCCAGCGCGCACAGCAGCGGGCCGGGTGGCAAGTCCCAGGCCCAGGCGCCCGTCCACAGGCGGCCAAGCACCGCCAGCGCCGAGTCAAAATCGGGCGAGCGGAAAAAAATCCAGCCCAGGCAAATGGCATGAAATAGCAAGGCCCGCGCGACCCAGCGCCACCAGGTGCTGTTGCGCCAGCGCGCGTTGCGCGGCGCCCAATAGCGTTCCCATTCGCGGTGGCCAATCAGCAGCAAGCCTTGCCAGCCGCCCCACAGGACGAAATTCCATGCCGCCCCATGCCACAAGCCGCCCAGCAACATAGTGATCATCAAATTCAATTGCGTCGACCAGTGGCCACCACGCGAGCCGCCCAGCGGGATGTAGAGATAGTCGCGCAGCCAGCTCGACAAGGAAATATGCCAGCGCCGCCAGAACTCCTGGGGCGAGGCGGCGGTATAGGGGGCGTCGAAGTTGGCGGCGAAGCGGTAACCGAGCAGCAGCGCGCAGCCGATGGCGATATCGGTGTAACCGGAAAAATCGCAATAAATTTGCGCCGCGTAGCCATAGATGCCCAGCAAGACATGGCTGGCGCTCATCGACAGGGGATTGGAAAAGACATCGTCGACCAGCAGCGTCGAGAGGGTATTGGCGATGACCACTTTCTTGAACAGGCCGCCCACGATCAGCATCAGCGCGCGCGCCGTGTCGATGCGGCGCGGGTCGGGCGGGTGCCGCAATTGCGGCAAGAAGGTGGCCGCGCGCAAGATCGGGCCGGCGATCAATTGTGGGAAAAAACTGACATACAGCAAGGCGTCAGCCAGGGGCACCGGCTCGTCGAGCTTGCCGCGCCAGGCATCCATCATCATGGAAATGGCGTGGAAAGTCATGAACGATATGCCGAGAGGCAAGAACGGGGTTTGCACTTGCACGCCAAGGTCGAAGCCCATGGCGGCGGCTGCGGTGCTGAGGTTTTGCAGGAAGAAGGCGCTGTATTTGTAATAGGCCAGCAAACCGAGGCAAGCACACACTCCCAGCGCCAGCCACCAGCCCCGGCGTCCGGCGCGCCCGCCTTCATGCTGGATGGCACGCGTGGCGAGCCAGCCGCACAGGGAAATACCGAATAATAAGGGGACGAAATGCCAGTCCCAGCAGCCGTAAAAAAAGTAGCTGAGCAACAACAAAATGGTTTTATGCAGCGCATGGCTGAAGGCGTCGCTGCGTGCGCTCAGGCGCGCGGCCCAGCGCGCCGGCGCGAGCGCGCGATGCATGGCCAGGGCGCCCCAGGCCAGCAGCAGCGCGGTGAGGAAAAACAGGGCATATTCAACGGTGGGAAATAGCATGCGGCGAGACTGGCGGGTTCAAATAAACCTGCCATTTTACCAAATATTTCGTGCGTGCACTTGTTATTCTTGCACGCCAACGGTGTCGGCGCCTGGCCGCGTTGCTTGGCAAGGCGCCAGCCCGCGCCACGCATTGCGAAAAAATTTCATTTCTGGCATTCTTGCGCCCATTTTGATGGGCGCGATGCATGGCGCCTGCCGTCTTTCTCAACAGGAAATGGAATGCTTCAGTCAAACATCACCTTCGACAATGTCATCTTTGAAGCCGATAACAGCGTCTCGCTGGTCGAATCAATGTTCAGCGCACCATTCAACCTGGCGCTCGATCACGCTGAAATCATGGCACGCATTCACCCGGCAAAGAAAGCCGTGTTTGATGCGATTACCGAGCATGCCCTGGCATCGCTCGAGATTGTCGATCGCCAGGGCAAGACTGGCCGGAAATTTGTCAATAATAATATCAAGATTAATGTCAATAATCGCGCCGGCGGGATTGCTTCCATCGATTACTGCGCCATCTCCAGGACTGCGGCGGCGCCGACGTTTCGGGAATTTAAGATGCATGGCTTCGATGAAAACGCCGAGCCCGTGGTCCGGCTGATGGACGATCGCAGTTTGCGCCTGGTATTTTGCAGCATGCCGCCCAGGAACCCTGTGCTGGGCGCCCGTTTCGATATGGACGCGTTCGGCGAGCAATTGCAGCACAGCGTCAACGCCGAGATCGTGTGGGACGACCGCGACGTTTTTTACATTCAATCGACCATACCCAGCAATGTGCGGGAAATCAGCAATTTTCTTTCCAGATTCGGCAAGCATTAACGGGCAGTTGCGGCTCCCCGGGCAGCTGTGTGCATCGCAGGCGCGCAACGCCATGCCTTGGCGGGCAGGCATCCGGGTGCGCCATCGCCTGCTCACCATGATGGATGCGGCCTCATGTCCATCGCGACTTTTTCCGGCGATGTATTCTATCGCATTAGAATCCCGTCTCTAGTTTTGCTGTCTAAAATGATTTCATCAAATTGATTCGATTGTCCAATACGGGAGCTGAGAATGGTAAAGAAACTGAAGACTCTGGCAAAAGATGAAGAAAAGCAATTAGCTAGCGCAGTTCGGACTTCCGCTCAACAGATCTGGCAAGCCGGCTTGGGCGCTTTCGCCAAAGCGCAGGAAGAGGGCGGTCGCGTATTTTCGAAATTGGTCAAGGAAGGCACCGAGTTGCAAAAACGGGCGGAAGAACGCGTCGCCGACGTCACCGGCAATGTGAACAAGATGGCCGGTGGCGTGCAAGCCAGCGGCTCCTGGGACAAGCTTGAGCAAGTGTTTGAAGATCGGGTTGCGCGCGCCTTGGAAAAAATCGGCATGCCCACGCAAAAAGATATTCAGGCTTTGAGCAAGCGCATCGAGCAATTGAGCAAGACGCTCGCTGAGTTGTCGGGCACGGTGAGCAAACCGGCGGCCAAGCCGGCCGCGAAAGCGCCGGCCAAAGCGGCGCCGAAAGTTGCCTTGAAAGCGGCGCCGGCGAAGGCTGCTGCGCTGAAAAAATCCGTGGCGGGCAAGGCTGACGTCAATTTTCCCAGCGCCGCATCGATCAAGAAACCCGCCGCCAAGGCTGGCGTCAAGAAAGCCGCCGTGAAGGCGGCCAAGGGCGGGCCGGACGCGGACGCGACACCCGCCGCGCCGACGGCCTAAGTCTTCGGCCCCGGCTCGCGGGGAGGGCGCGCGCCGGGCGGCCCCCGCCGTTCCAAAAACACGCGCCAGGTAATCGTTCCCGGCCCATCGCTTTGGGGCGCGATCTGATGGTGGGACGCAACATTTGGCGCCCGCTTGAGCCGTTTTGCAGTTTCTTAGATTGCTTCTTAAGTGTTATGCTGGTGGCAGAAAAATACAGAGACCGCCAGCTATGCTACAAAAAGCACCACGCCGTACCCGCGAACGTATTCTCGAATTGTCTTTGCGCTTATTTAATGAGTTCGGGGAACCCAATATCACGACCACTGTGATTGCGGAAGAGATGAATATCTCGCCGGGAAACCTATATTACCATTTCCGCAATAAGGACGATATCGTCAATTCGATCTTCGTTCAATTTGAGGCGGAAATCGAACGTATCCTGACCGTGCCGGACGGGCGCCGCTCGAATATCGAGGATGTCTGGCTGTATTTGCACTTGATGTTCGAGCTGATCTGGCGCTACCGCTTCTTTTACCGCGACTTGAACGATTTGTTGTCGCGCAACCGCAAGTTGGAATTGCATTTCAAGTTGATCCTGGCCCACAAGATCAAGGTTGCCACGCAATTGTGCGAAGATTTGCGCAGCGAAAAATCGCTGGAAGCGTCGGACATGGAAATCAATGCCATGGCGACCAATATGGTGGTGGTCGCTACTTACTGGCTATCGTATGAATATGTGCGCAATCCGCGCAAATATACCGAACAGCAATCGATGGCCGATGCGCTGGCGCGCGGCTGCTACCAGGTCTTGTCGCAAATCGGTCCCTACCTGCGCAATGAAACCCATTTGTTGTTCCAAAAGCTGTCCGAGGAATATTTGCGGCAATTAAAATAAATTCGTGGCCCCGATGCCGGGGCCGCGCAAGAAACGGGATGCGCTGGAATGAAATCGATTTGTGTGTATTGCGGCGCCAATGCCGGCGCCAGCCCGGGCTACGCGGAGGCGGCCCGCGCCTTGGGACGCGCCCTGGTCGAGGAGAATATCGCCCTGGTGTATGGCGGCGGCAAGGTGGGCTTGATGGGTGTGATTGCCGATGAAGTGCTGCGTCTTGGCGGCGAGGTGACGGGCGTGATCCCGACCGCGCTGGTCGAGCGCGAAGTCGGTCACACCGGCTTGACGCGCCAATTCATCGTCAAGGACATGCACGAGCGCAAGGCCATGATGGCGCAATTGTCGGATGCCTTCATCGCCATGCCGGGCGGCATGGGCACCCTGGAAGAATTGTTTGAAATGCTGACCTGGTCGCAACTGGGCCTGCACGCCAAGCCGGTCGGTTTGCTCAATGTGGAACATTTTTACGACGGTTTGCTGGGCTTCATCGCGCACGCGCAGACGCAAGGCTTCGTGCGCCCGCAACACGCGGCGCTGATGATGGCCGAGTCCGAACCGGGCGCGCTACTGCTGCGCCTTAAAAACGGCCCCGCCTAGGCGGACTCACCAAAGGCGCTGGCCCGAGATGTCAAGTTGCGTCAGGTAAAGGCGCAAATCGAATTCATATTGGTGATAATTGGGTTCCATATACGCGCACAGCTTGTAGAACGCCTTGTCGTGCTGCTTTTCCTTCACGTGCGCCAATTCGTGCACGGCGATCATGCGCAAAAATTCCAGCGGCACATCCTTGAACATGGCGGCCACGCGGATTTCATGCTTGGCCTTGAGCTTGCCGCCCTGGACCCGTGAAATCGACGTGTGCAAGCCCAGCGCATGCTGGATCACGTGGATCTTGTTGTCGAACACGACCTTGTTGATCGGCTCGGCGTTGCGCAGGAATTCAGTCTTCAAATCCTGCACATACTGATACAGCGCCTTGTCGTTGCGGATATCGTGGGCGGCCGGATAGCGCTCGCTGAGTACCTCGGCCAGCTTGTTTTGGGCAATCAATTGCGATACTTGTTCCCGGGTCTGGTCGGAATAGGCGCTGAGATACTTCAGGGGGGGCATGGATGGCTGCTTGGCGGATCGGTCGAGGCGAGAATGTACCACATGATTAGTGACTTAGGCCTCGTGCTGCGCGTCATCGAGGCGGCTGGCTTGCTCGAAGCGTTCCCGGGTTTGCTCTTCGTCGCGCAAGCCGAAGGCATAATTCGATTCCAGCCACATGACGTTGATGATGGCCGCCGCCACCGCCACGCCGATTCCCAATACCCAAGTGAAATACCACATCGCTTGCTCCTCGATTCAATTAATAGGCTGTGTGTTCATTGTCGCGGATATGTTCCAGCGTGACCTTGCCGCTCACCACGCTGTAGACCCAGGAGGTGTACAGGATGACGATGGGCAGCATGATCACCACCACCCAAAACATCACGCCCAGGCTCTTGTGGCTGGCCACCGCGTCCCACGCCGTCAAGCTGCTGCTTGGCTCCAGCGAGGATGGCATCACGAAGGGGAACATGGCGGCGCCGGCCGTCAAGATGATCGCGGCCACCGACACGCCGCTGGCCAGGAAGGCGGCCAGGGTCAGGCGGCGCGCGCTCAGCGCGATCACGGCGAGAGCGCCGGCGAAGGCGGCGGCCGGCAGCACCATGGTGGCCGGCCAGCGCTGGTAATTGTCGAGCCAGGCGCCGCTGGCGCGCACCACGGTTTTCGCCACCGGCATGAAGGCGGTGTTGACGTCCGGCATGGCGGTGATGCGGAAGCCATCCAGGCCATAGGCGACCCACAGGCCGGCGCCGGCAAACACGGCAATGGTGATGCCGGCCGCCAGCATGGCCACGCTGCGCGCCCTTGCGGCGATGGCGCCCTCGGTTTTCTGGTGCAAGAAGGTGGCGCCATGCATGGCCAGCATGGTCACGCTGAGCACGCCGGCCAGCAAGCCGAAGGGATTGAGCAGGGTCAGGAAGTTGCCGGTGTATTCCATGCGCATGCTATCGTCGTAACGAAAGGGCACGCCCTGCAGCAGATTGCCGAAGGCGATGCCGAAGATCAGCGGCGGCACGAAACCGCCCGTGAACAAGGCCCAGTCCCAGGCGCCGCGCCAGCGCGGGTCGGCGATCTTGCTGCGGTAATCGAAGCCGACCGGGCGGAAGAACAGGGCAAACAATAACAGCATCAGGGCGATGTAAAAGCCGGAAAAGGCCGCGCCATAGACCAGCGGCCAGGCCGCGAACAGGCAGCCGCCGGCCGCGATGAACCAGGTCTGGTTGCCTTCCCAGGTCGGGCCGATGGTATTGATGATGACGCGCCGCTCGGCGTCCGTCTTGCCGAGGAAGGGCAGGCTCATGCCGACCCCGAAGTCGAAGCCGTCGGTCAGCGCGAAGCCGATGATGAGCACGCCGACGAAGCACCACCAGATTACTTTCAAGGTCATATAGTCGAATAACATGTCATTCCTTAGTGGGCTTGTTCCCAGTGGTATTTGCCGGTGTGCAGGCTGCTTGGTCCGAGCCGGGCGAATTTGATCATCAAGCCCATTTCAATCACCAGCAACAGGGAATAGAAGCCGATGAAGCCGGCCAGGCTGAAGTACAGATTGCCCACGTTTAGCGTCGAGGCTGATAAATGGGTGGGCAAGATGCCGGCAATGGTCCACGGCTGGCGGCCATATTCGGCCACCACCCAGCCCAGTTCGGCGGCGACCCAGGGCAGGGGAATGGCGCAGACGGCCAGTTTCAGCAGCCAGCGCTGCTTCGCCAGGTTCTTGCGGATCAGGAAATAAAAGGCGGCGCTGAAGATGAACAGGAACAGCAGGCCCAGGCCGACCATGGCGCGGAAAGACCAGAACAGGGGTGCCACTTTCGGCACCGTGTCATGGACGGCCAGCTTGATCTGGGCTTCGCTGGCGTCGATCACGTTCGGTGTGTACTTTTTCAACAGCAAGCCGTAACCGAGGTCGGCTTGCAAGGCAGCGAAGGCGGCCCGCGCCTCGGGCGACTTGTCGCCCGACTTCAGGCGCGTCAGTGCCGCATAGGCCAGCATGCCGTTGCGGATGCGCACTTCGTGGCCAGCCTTTAACTCCTTGATGCCGGTCACTTGCTTGTCGGCCGAGCGGGTCGCAATCAAGCCCAGCACATAGGGAATCTTGAGGGCGTAATCGGTGCGCTCTTCTTGATCGTTGGGCCAGCCTAGCACGGTGATGCCGGCCGGGGCCGGCTGGGTTTCCCATTCCGCCTCGATGGCCGCCAGTTTGACCTTGTTTACCTCGCCGGCCGTGTAACCGGATTCGTCGCCCAGCACGATCACCGACAGGGTGGCGGCCAGGCCGAAACCGGCCGCGATCGCAAACGAGCGCAGCGCGAACGCGATGTCGCGCGCCTTCAGCAGGTACAGCGAGGAAATGCCGAGCACGAACATCGACGCCGTCACATAGCCGGCCGCGACGGTGTGCACGAACTTCACTTGTGCCACCGGATTGAAGATGACGTCGACGATGCTGACCAATTCCATGCGCATGGTATCGACATTGAAGGCGGCGCCGACCGGATTATTCATCCAGCCATTGGCAATCAAGATCCACAGCGCGGACAGGCTGGAGCCGAACGCGACCAGGAAAGTCACGCCCAGATGCTGCACCTTCGATAGCTTGGCCCAGCCGAAGAAAAACAGGCCGACGAAGGTCGATTCCAGGAAGAAAGCCATCATGCCTTCGATTGCCAGCGGGGTGCCGAAGATATCGCCCACATAATGCGCGTAATACGCCCAGTTGGTGCCGAACTGGAATTCCAGGGTGATGCCGGTGGTCACGCCCATCGCGAAATTGATGCCGAACAGCTTGCCCCAGAACTTGGTCATGTCGCGGTAGATTTCCTTGCCCGTCATGACATAGACGGCTTCCATGATGAACAATATCCAGGACAGGCCGAGGGTCAGCGGCACGAACAGGAAGTGATACATCGCGGTGGCGGCAAATTGCAGGCGCGACAGACTGACTACATCATCAATGGGACTCATGATTCGCCTTCGGGGCAAGGGTGGCAAGGGGCGCCGCAGCCAGGAAGTGGCGTTCGACGGCATCGGTGGGCAGGCGCATTTTCTTGGTTTGCGGGGTGGCGAAAAAGGCCAGCCACAGCCAGCTCAGGAGCGCCGCCTTCACGATCAGCGCCAGGGTGATGCTCCATCCCAGCGAAAGACGGGGCCAGCGCGGCCGGCTCATTTTTCATCCTCGGCGTCGCTCCCATCGGCGGCTACGGCACGCGTGAAGCGCAATTTGTCGCGCACGCTGTCGCCCACGTCGAGCAGCTTCTTGACGGTGGAACCCATTTTCATCAGGGACGACAGGGTTTCCGGCGACAGGCGCTGGACATCGTCGAACCAGGCGCTGGCCATCTCGATCAAGTCATACATTTCGCGCAAGCGCTGCTGGGCCACGCGGTCGGCCTCACCGCTGGGCATTTCCAGCAAGGCGTCGCGCAACATCGACAGCGTCGGCTCGACTTCGCGCCGGCGGCGCTCTTCCAGCAAGGCTTTGAAAATATCCCAGATATCTTTCGGCGGTTCGAAATATTCGCGCCGGTCGCCCGGCAGGTGCAAGAGCTTGACGAGGCGCCACGATTGCAATTCCTTGAGTCCCATCGACACGTTCGAGCGGGAAAACGACAGGTATTCGGCGATTTCATCGGCGTTGAGCGGCTTGGCTTGCACATACAGCAGGGCGTACATCTGGCCGACGGTGCGGTTGATGCCCCAGCGGCTACCCATTTCGCCGAAGTGGAGGATAAATTTTTGCGCGAGCGGACTGAGATTTGTCATATTGAATTACAAGGAATTATTGAATTTTCAGGAATTACTGAAATTATAGAACGTTTACGGAAATCGCGTGCCATGCGATTTTGTCCATCCCTCAAAGGAGCTAGTACGGAGTTAGTACGGCTGCACGCGTGGCGCTTGGCCAGGCGCACTTGCGCCGGAGCAGATGCGCTGCTTTGCGGGGGCGCCGCCTGCCTGTCGATGACAGGGTTCAGGCGGCACCCGGGCTTGGGGCCGCTGTCGCTTCATTTTTCGTCGTGCTTGCTGCCTTGCTTGCCGGCCTTGGCATGTTGCTCTGACGCCGTGCCGCGCGTGGCCGACGCGCTCTTGCCGTTCTCTTCGCGGTTGGCCGCCTGCCGGCTTTCGCCACCCTTGCGGCCGATTTCGGCCATATGTTCCCGGTCCCGGCTGACCGCCTCGCCGCCTTTCTGGCCAGCCCGGCGCGCCTCTTCCGAGTCGAACTCGTGGGCGGTGCCTTTCTGGTGGGCCGCCTGGCCACCCTTGCTGGCTATTTCCCGCTGCAGCACTTCATCCATTGCCGCAAAGCCGCGCTTGCTGGTGCTTTTCTGGCCGCTCGGGTTGCCCGGATTGGTGGAGCCGCTGCCGCCCTTGCCTTGATCACTTCCTTGACTTGATGCCATGTCCATCTCCCTCGGTGGTGGTGAAAGTCCGTCAATTAGCAGGCCCTCGGCTTGGCAATGGGCTGCTCCCGCTAATTAGAGAAGTCTGGCCGGCGTTAGTTCCGCTGCCGCCGGCGCGGCGGGAGCCCGCGCCGGGTGGCGCATGCCGCTCAGTGGGTTTGCTGGCTTGGGCTGTTGTCGCGGTTCTGGCTTTGCAGCAGGCCGTCGACGCCGCGGCGCGCCGATTCGTGCATTTTTTCAATCACCTCGCGCTGGCGCTGGGCGGCTTTCTCGGTTTCTTCGGAGGCGGCGCGCACCAGTTCGTCGGCGACGGCCGCTGCGGTGCGGCTCGCTTCCGGTATATGCGTTTCCGCCGCCTTGCTCAGATCGGCGTTGGCATCGGCCAGCAAGCTTGAGAATTGTTGCTGGTAAGTCCGCAATTTGTCGGCGCAAGGGTGCAATTGGGACGATAGAATCGACGTCATCTCGGCCGCGTCCTTGGCCGCCATCAATTGATGGCTGGTGCTATGCATGTGTTCCAGCATGTCTTGCGCCAGGTGTAGATTCAATCCGCTTATTTTTTGTGCCGTGTCGAACATCTTCCGGTATAGGTCGGTCGCGAGCGACAGTTGGACATCCATATGCGATTTCACGGCTGGGGTAATGGCTTGCGTTAACATGTCAATTCCTCGATAAAGAATCTCAATCGGACCACCCGGGTGCTTGCGGGTGTAGCTGTGCTTGAGTCAAGCAAAGAGATAGACGTTTATCGAAACGGTCAAGTTCCGCGATTGTCACAATTTCTTTTTGGAAGGCTGAGGTGCCCGGATTTCCCCGGGCCCGCCGTGCGGCGTATTGCGCCTTATTCGTCGGCCACTTGCAGCACCAGTTTGCCGAGGTTCCTGCCTTCGAATAGCATGGCCAGGCTGGCCGGGAAGTTTTCCAGGCCATGCACCAGGTCGATCTTGCTTTTCATTTTGCCTTCCTTCAGCCACTGCCCCATTGCCGCCACGCCCAGGTGGTAGCGCTTGGCGTAGTCGAATACGACGATGCCTTCCATGCGCGCCCGGTTCACCAGCAGGGACAGATAATTGGCCGGCCCCTTGACCGGGGCGGTATTGTTGTATTGCGAAATGGCACCGCAAATGACGATGCGCGCCTTCAAGTTAATGCGGGTCAGCACGGTGTCGAGAATGTCGCCGCCGACATTGTCGAAATACACGTCCACGCCTTGCGGGCAATGTTCTTTCAAACCATCCTTGACGCTAGCGTTCTTGTAATCGATGCAAGCGTCGAAGCCCAATTCATTGACGACGAAAGCGCATTTATCCTTGCCGCCGGCAATCCCGACTACGCGGCAGCCCAGTTGCTTGGCGACTTGGCCCACTGTCATGCCGACCGCGCCGGCGGCACCCGACACCAGCACGGTGTCGCCGGCCTTCGGCTGGCCCACTTCGAGTAAGCCGAAATAAGCGGTCATGCCGGGCATGCCGAGCACGTGCAAATAGGTCGGCAGCGGCGCTGCAGCGGCGTCAACCTTGATGAGGGCGGCCGCCTTGTCGCTTGCCGCGCCGCTCCAGTATTGCTGTACGCCGAGCGAGCCGGAGACATGCTCGCCGACGGCAAACGCGGGCGACTTCGATTCGATGACCAGGCCGATGCCGCCGGCGCGCATGACTTCGCCGATCGCCACCGGGCGGATATATGATTTGCCCTCGTTCATCCAGCCGCGCATGGCCGGGTCCAGCGACAGATATAACACCTTGACCACGATGTCGCCGTCGCCGATGGCGGGCACAGTTTCCCGTGTCTGCTCCCAGTCGCTGGCCTTGGCCAAGCCGACCGGGCGCGCCGCGAGGCGAAATTGCAGGTTCTCCAATACTGGCCTTGTCATGTCATTTCCTTGAAAAAGGTGAGGGTGATTGACTATAGCGTAAATTGAACGACCGTGCTATTTTTGAAAATGCGGGGTTTTTTAGCGCGCCGTGCGACAATACCGACCACTTTGCATTCCTGATTCCTTGATCATTCCGCGACCATGACGCATCCCGAATATATTTTGACCCTGTCTTGCCTGGACCAGCGCGGCATCGTGCAGCGCGTCTCCGGTTTCCTGGCCGAACATGGCTGTAACATTCTCGACTCGGCCCAATTCGGCGACCAGGAATCGCAGCTGTTTTTCATGCGCGTCCATTTCGCGCTGGAAGACGGCGCCGTCAGCGACGCCCAATTGCGCGGCGCTTTCGCGACCCTGTCACAATCGATGCAATTGAACGCCCAATTGCACGACGCCCATTACAAGCCGCGCGTGCTGTTGATGGTGTCGAAGATCGGCCATTGCCTGAACGATTTGCTGTTCCGTTACAAGAGCGGCTTGTTGGGCGTGGACATTCCCGCCATCGTGTCGAACCATATGGATTTCTATCAATTGGCGGCCAGTTACAATATTCCCTTCCACCATTTGCCGCTGGCGCCCGGCGCACCGGAAGCGGCCAAGCTGGCGCAGGAGGCGCGCGTGCTCGAATTGATGGACAGTCACGGCGTCGACCTGGTGGTGCTGGCCCGTTACATGCAGATTTTGTCGCCCGGCCTGTGTACGGCGTTGAAGGGCAGGGCGATCAATATCCACCATTCCTTTTTGCCCAGCTTCAAGGGTGCCAAACCCTACGCGCAGGCGCACCAGCGCGGCGTCAAGCTGATCGGCGCCACCGCCCATTTCGTCACCGGCGAACTGGACGAAGGCCCCATCATCGAGCAAGACGTGGAACGGGTCGACCATGCGATGGATGCCGAGGCGCTGAGCGCGATCGGGCGCGACGTCGAATGCGTGGTGCTGGCGCGCGCCGTGAAATGGTTTGTCGAACACCGCATCGTGCAAAACGGCGACAAGACTGTCGTCTTCAAATAGTCTCTTTTTAGGTAAATGTTTCCAGATGGCCCTCAAAGCAACGATATTCAAAGCCGATCTCCAGATCGCCGACATGGACCGCAACTACTACCACAGCCATGCCTTGACGCTGGCGCGCCACCCGTCCGAAACGGACGAGCGCATGATGGTGCGCCTGCTGGCCTTCGCCATCCACGCCGACGAGGCGCTCACCTTCACCAAGGGCTTGTTCGATACCGAAGAGCCGGATTTGTGGTTGAAGGATTTGACGGGCGCGATCCAGTTGTGGATCGAGGTCGGCCAGCCGGACGAGAAGCGCATCCTGAAAGCGTGCGGCCGTTCCGAGCAAGTGATGGTCTACAGTTATGGTGCCACCAGCCATATCTGGTGGAAACAAATCGCCGGCAAGCTGGAACGCGCCAAGAACTTGACCGTGATTAATTTGCCGTCGGACGCGGCGATGGATATGTCGAAACTGGCACAGCGCAATATGCAATTCCAGTGCACCATACAAGACGGTCAGATCTGGCTCACCGATGGCGACACCACGGTGGAAATCGCGCGCGAAAGCGTCAAGCTGCCGCGCTAAATGTCGGCCGACGCCGGTCCCCGCCGGCGGTTATAATGTTTGCCATGGTGAAATTGACTTCCTTGAGACGGCTGCATATCTGGATCGCGTGCTTTGCGATTCTGATCAATGCGCTCGCCCCATCGATTTCGCACGCCATCGCCGCCCTGCAAGTGCAATCCTTGTCGGCCGAGATTTGCCGCGCCGACGGCGTGCCCGCGATTGCATCCGAGCAGGCTGCGCCAGCGCCGCTCAAGAATGGCAAGATGGCGATGGGCGAGCATTGCGGCTATTGCCTGGCGCATGCGGCCAGCTTTGCCTTGCCGCCCACTGCGCTGGCCGCGCTGGGCTTGTTCGGCGGCCATGCCGCGCTCCCTTTCTTATTCTATCGCTCGCCCCAGCCCTTGACGGCCTGGTCGGCGGCGCGCCCGCGCGGACCTCCCCGCCTGGCTTGATCGCATCGTCCGCCCCGAGCGGGCATCAAAATTTTTAGACCGACCCCGGCCTTGTCGCGCGCCGACGGCGGCCCGCACGCGGGCCCCAGCGCGCCATGACGCCGCCGTTTCCGGCGCAGCCGCGCGCCCTTTTTTTAGAATGAGCATAACCATGAGCATAACTAAACAACTCTTTACATTCGTCGCCACGATGGCGCTGGCTTCCTGCGCGCTGGCCCAGGTGACGGTGACGGCGCCGTGGATACGCGCCACCGTGCCGCAGGCGAAATCCGGCGGCGCCTTCATGCAATTGCAATCGTCCGACGATGCGCGCCTGCTCGAAGTGCGCGCCGGCGTGGCCGGCATGGTCGAGATCCACCAGATGGAAATGGCGGGGCAGACCATGCGCATGCATGCCGTCGATGGCGTCGACTTGCCGGCCGGGAAAACCGTGAACCTGGCTTCCGGCGGCTATCACATCATGCTGATGGACTTGAAGCGCCAGTTGAAAGAGGGCGAATCGGTGGCCTTGACGCTGCGGATACAACACAAAAACAAGAAACTGGAAACGCTGGAATTGAACGTCCCCGTTAAACCGCTCACCTATCTCGCGCCCGCCGCGCACTAAGGAATCCCCATGAAAACGACAACACGCTTTATCGCTATCGCCATCGCCGCGCTGGCCTTGCCGGCCCAGGCCCATATCACGCTCGAGCAAGCCAGCGCCCCAGCCGGCGCCTATCAAAAACTGACGTTCCGGGTCGGCCACGGCTGCGACGGCAGCGCCACCAAGGCCCTCACCGTCACCTTGCCCGATTCGGTGATCGGCGCCAAGCCGATGCCGAAAGCGCTCTGGAATGTCAGCACGGTCGACGCCAGGCTGGCCACGCCGGTCGAGTCGCACGGCAAGACCATCGTCAGCGCGGTGCGCGAAGTGACGTGGCAGGGCGAACCCTTGCCGGACGCCCAGTACGACGAATTCTCGATGCAAGTGAAATTGCCCGCTACCCCGGGCAAGCTGTATTTCAAGGTGGCGCAAGTGTGCCAGTTGGGCCGCATGGATTGGGATCAAGTCCCGGCCGGTGCAGACGCCACATTGAAGGCCCCGGCGCCGGCGCTGGAATTGCTGCCCGCCGCCGCGCCCGGCCATGTGCATTGAGGGGAAAGTTCCAGTGAAACAGATTCACATTCAACCGATGCGTATTCAATACAGTCCGCTGGTATGCCTGCTGGCTATGGCGGGCATGGCCGGCCAGGCCAGCGCCGACCACCTCAATGTCGTCACCGTCAATGGCGGGCGGCCCAGCTCGCTGCCGACCCAGATCCCGACCACCATCGAAGGCATCAGCGGGGCCCAGGTCGAAGACAAGATCAATGCCACCGACAGCGAAGACGCGCTGAAGTATTTCCCCAGCCTGAATGTGCGCAAGCGTTATATCGGCGACTATGACCACGCGGTGCTGGCCAGCCGCGCCTCGGGCACGGGCAATAGCGCACGCTCGCTGGTGTACGCGGATGGTATCTTGCTGTCGAATCTGCTCGGCAACGGTGCCACATACACGCCCCGCTGGGGCTTGGTGACGCCCGAGGAAATCGAGCGCGTCGACGTCTTGTACGGCCCGTTTTCGGCCGCCTATCCCGGCAATTCGGTGGGTGCCGTGGTCGACTTCCAGACCCGCATGCCGACCCGCTTCGAAGCCCACTTCAAGCTGGCGGCCTTCGGCCAGCAGTTCCAGCAATACGGCACCGACGGGCGCTTCACGGGCAAGCAGGGCAGCGCCGCGATCGGCGACCGCCAGGGCGCGTGGTCGTGGTGGTTCGACGTGTCGCGCCTGGACAGCGACGGCCAGCCGATTGCCTTTGCCAACAAGCTGAACGGGGCCGGGGTGGCCGGCGGCGCCGGCATGAAGGTGACGGGCGCGTTGCAAGACAAGAATCCCTCGAACGCCGACTGGTTGATACTGGGCGCCAGCAATCAGATTAATACGGTGCAAGATCACGCCAAGCTGAAGCTGGCCTATGACGTCACGCCGACCTTGCGCGCCAGTTACACGCTCGGCTGGTGGAAAAATACTGTGTTGCGCAATGCCGAGTCGTATCTGCGCGACGCCGACGGCAAGCCAGTCTACACGGGCGACGCGAAAAATCAGGTCAATATCGGCGGCAAGACCTATACCTTGCTGGCCTCCGATTTCGCGCCCAGCATCGGCCAGCTGGAACATGTCATGCATGGATTCTCGCTCAAGAATCACGCCAGGGGCGTGTTCGACTGGGAAGTGGCGGCCAGCCTGTATGACTATGCCAAAGACCTGGTGCGCACGCCCACCGTACTGGTGGCCGACGCACACAGCAATGGTCAGGGCCGCGTCACCGATATGCAAGGCAGCGGCTGGAATACGCTGGCGCTGAAAGGCATCTGGCGGCCCGACGGCATGGCCGGCGCGCATAGCGTCGACTTTGGCTTCCAGCGCGACAGCGCCAAGCTGCGCACCAATGTGTTTGCCAGCGCCGACTGGATCAACGCTGGCGCCGGCAAGCCGGTCTCGGTATTTAATGGCGACACCCGCCTGCAAAGCCTGTATGCGCAAGACGCCTGGCGCATCACGCCGGATTGGAAGGCGACGCTGGGCGCGCGCCTGGAGCGCTGGCAAGCCTTCGACGGCCAGATTGCAAGCGCCACGTCGAGCCGCTTGCTGCCGTTTGCGGCGCGCAGCGAAAGCAACTGGTCGCCCAAGGCGGCGCTGGCTTACCGGGCCGACGAGCGCTGGACCTTGAAAGCGTCGACCGGCCGCGCGGTGCGCTATCCGACTGCGGCCGAGCTGTTCCAGGGCGCCATCGTGGACGACAAGATCGTCAATACGAATCCGCACTTGCGGGCCGAAAAAGCCTGGACCAGTGAATTGACGGCGGAAAGAGCGCTCGACCAGGGCAGCTTGCGCGCCACCGTATTCCATGAAAACATGCGCGACGCGCTCTATGCGCAAGCGCTGACGCCCACCGTCAGCACGATCCAGAACGTAGCCAAGATCCGTACCACGGGCCTGGAATTGGCTTACCAGGCCGAGCACGTGTTATTGCATGGCTTGTCTTTGAGTAGTAGCCTGACCTACGCCGATTCCAGGATCGCCGCCAATGACGCCTTCCCGGCCAGCGAGGGCAAGTGGCAACCACGTGTGCCGCAATGGCGCGCCACCATGTTGGCCTCTTACCATGTCGGGCAAAAGTGGATCACCACGCTAGGCGCGCGCTACAGCGGCAAGCAATACGGCAGCCTCGATAACAGCGATCCGAACGGCGCCACCTATACCGGGGTGTCGACGTATTTCGTGACCGACGTGCGGCTGCGCTACCGGATCGACAATCAGTGGACGGCATCGGTCGGCATCGACAACTTGAACAACGCCAAATACTGGGCCTATCACCCGTATACCCAACGCACCTTGCTGGCCGAGTTGAAGTTCGATCTGTAAGCAGGTGCCATATGCCGGCGGCCCGGAGTTGATCCGGGGTGCCGGCTGCGTTATTGCGGCGCCGCGCCGAGGCGTTTGACCTGGCCCGAACCCTGCACGCTGCGGCTCACTTGCGGGTCGCCATAATAATGGACGTCGCCCGAACCGGCGATGCTCGCCTGCAGCGATTGCCTGGCCCATACCATGGCCTTGCCCGAGCCGCCTATGCTCACTTGCACCTCGGCGGCGCCCAGGCGGCTGGCGTCCACATTGCCCGAACCGCCGATCGAGACGCTGAAATGCTCGGCCACGCCGCCGGCCTTGAAGTTGCCGCTGCCGCCGATGGCGACCACCACATCCTTGCCATCGAGTTGGCCGACATCGATGGTGCCGGAACCGCCTACGTCGAAGCGCAGCGTGCCCCCGTGCAAGGCGTCGGCCTGGAGCGAGCCGGAGCCGCCCACGCTCAGGCTTGTCACTTTTTTCGCCTGCACCACGATTTTCAGCTTGGTCGGATGCAGATTGCGCTTGCTCGAGCGAATTTTCAAGGTGCCGTTTTCCACCACGGTTTCCAGCATCGGCAAGATATTGGCGTCGGTTTCGATACTGACGCTCTCGTTGTCGCCCAGCCGCAGCTCGACGTTGGCGGGAAAATTGAGCGCCACCGCATCGAAATGTTCCAGCGGGCGCCTTTGTTTTTGCAACTGGCCGCTGCCGCTCACCTGGCCGCCCGTCAGCCAGTCCAGCGGCGAAGCCAGCGCGGGCGTGGCCGGCGCCGCCAGCGCCAGCGCGACCATGGCCAGCACGAGAGGGCGCAAGGTGCGGGAAGCGTGGAAAATAGTGCTCGATGGTGTCATATGCATTCCTTGTGTGGGCGCGCCGTTTGACGCGGGGGCGTGATGAAATGGTCAAGTTGTTGGGATTGCATGGTAGGGCGCGGCGGCGCCGGCGGCCAGCGCCGTGCGACAGGCTGCGGGCGCAGCCGGACAGAATGCGCTGCGCCGCGATGGGCGGCATGAGGTATCATGGCGCACTTGGGCTGCACGCCCGGCGCCGGCCAGCGTAGTGTGGCCGCGCACCCCGTCTCAATGACCGGCCGCGGCCGGTCCATACCACTGGAATACCATGCTGATCATCACCATCAAACAGGGCAAGGAAAAGAGCTTGCTGGACGGCCAACCCTGGATTTACGCTTCCGCGATCGAACGCGTGGAAGGCAAGCCGCAAGAAAAAATGAAGCCCGGCTCGACGGCGATCGTCCAGTCCTCGGCCAAGAAATTTTTGGCACGGGCCGCCTACAATTCGAAATCGCAAATCCGGGCCAGGGTCTGGAGCTTCGATGAAAACGAAGCGGTTGACCATGCGCTGATCAAGCGCCGGGTCCAGGCCGCGCTGCAAAAGCGCGCCACCAGCCTGGCGAAAGCCGGCGCCAACCAGTTGCTGGCCCTGGTCAAGGGCGAGGAAGATGGCTTGCCCGGTTTGCTGGTCGATTTATTTGGCGGCACCAAGGGCTATCTGATTTGCCAATTCCAGGCCGGCGGCGTCGACGCCTGGAAAGTGGCAATCGTGCAAGCCTTGATGGCCGGCACCGGCTGCGTCAATGTCTATGAGCGCTGCGACGCGCTGATGCGCAAGGGCGAGGGCTTGCCGGTCATCTCGGGCGCCCTGGCCGGCGAGGAACCACCCGACGAGGTAATACTGACCGAAAACGGCGTGCGTTTCGCGCTTGATTTGAAAACCGGGTACAAAAGCAAATTCCGCTGATGCCGCCGGGCCGAACCATTCGCGGCCCGGTCACTTTAATCGAGCGGCACGCTGCGGTAGCGATTGACCTGGAAAGCCGACACCGCAGGCGCCTGGTTGCCCCATGAGGCGCGCAAATACGTGACCACCGCAGCGACTTCGGCGTCGTCGAGTACCGGCCCGAACGGCGGCATGCCGTAAGGGCGCGGATTGCCTGCCGTGCCGGGCGCGAAGCCGCCGTTGAGCACGATGCGGATGGGATTGGCCGCCTCCGCCGTGGTCAAGGCGCGGTTGCCGGCCAGCGGGGGATAGGCGGGCGCCTTGCCGGAGCCATCGGCCTGGTGGCACTCGGCGCAATGGCTTGTATATAGTTTCGCGCCGGCCGCCAGCACCTCCTTGTCGTCGGCGGAAAGCGGCGCGCTGTCCTTGGCCGGCGCCGGGCCGGCTCCCGACAAGGCTTTCAGATACACGGCCATCGCTTGCACGTCGGCATGGTCCAGGTGCTGCAAACTCGCTTGCACCACTTCGGCCATCGGTCCGAACACGGTGGCGCGCGGCGATACGCCAGTCTTGAGCAAGTCGACAATATGGGTGGTTTCCCAATTGCCCAAGCCAGCCTCGGCGTCCGAGGTCAGCGATGGCGCATACCATCCCAGGATGGGAATCAAGCCGCCCGACAGGCTGTCGTCGCTGCCGCCGAGCGGATCGCGGCTACTGTGGCAGGCGCTGCAGTGGCCCAAGCCTTGTGCCAGGTAAGCGCCGCGGTTCCATTCCACGCTCTGCTTGCTTTGCTCACGGTACACGGCCGGCTTGAAATACAGGGCGCGCCATGCGGCCAGGGCGATTGGCTGGTTGTAGGGAAAGCGCAACTGGTGCGGCTGACTGGCTTGCCTTTGTGCGGGCACGGTCTGGAAAAAGGCGTACAGGGCGTCGGCATCCTCGCGCCTGACCTTGGTGTAACTGGTGTAGGGAAAAGCCGGATACAGCATGCGGCCATCTTTCGATTTGCCATTGTGCAGGGCGTTCCAGAACTCGGCCGCACTCCACCGTCCGATCCCGGTCTCCTTGTCGGAGGTGATATTGGGCGAGATCACGCTGCCGAACGGGGTTTGCAGGGCCCGTCCGCCGGCATAGGCGGCGCCGCCGCGGCTGGTGTGGCAAGCCATGCAATCGCCGGCCTTGGCCAGATAGGCGCCGCGCGCCACTTGTTCGGTGCGCGACAGGGTGCTGGCGGCGGCTGGCGGGCCGATATCGTCGGCTGGCCACAGCAGCAGGGATGCGGCGCCGGCGCCAAGGGCCAGGGCGATGGCGACAGGAATGATTTTTTTCATGGGTGGCGCTTATTGGGGGACGCTGCCGCACTCGAGCGGCAGCGGCAGGCTGATGGTGGTGGCGGGCCTGGCGTCGGCCGGCGCGACTTGCGTGCCGAGCCAGCCGGAAACGGCGGCGACGTCGGCGTCGGACAGGCGTGCGGCGATCTCGGCCATGCAATCGGGGGCCTGGCCGCGCCGCACCCGGTTTTTCCACGCGCCAAACTGGGCATTGATGTAATCGCGCGGCAGTCCCAGCAGGCCGGGAATGGCCGGCGCGACGCCCGTCAATTGGGCCCCGTGGCAGGCGCTGCAGGCGGGCACTTTCCTGGCTGGATCGCCGAGCGTGGTCAACTCGCGCCCGCGTGCCAACGTGGCGGCCGACGCGGCGCTGGGCTGGGCCGGCGGCGGTGCCGGATGTTGTTCGGAAAAATACCGGGCGATTTCGTGCAGATAGGCGTCCGGCAAATGCTCGACCATATACGTCATCATCGGCGATTGCCGGCGGCCGTCGCGGAAATTGACGAGCTGGTTGTACAGATAGCCTTCCGGCTTGCCGGCAATGCGCGGAAAGAAGGCGTCGCTGCGCTCCTTGGGGGCGTGGCAAGCGGTGCAGGCGAGGATGCGCTGGGCCAGAGTGTCGGGCAGGACTGCGGCGCTGGCGCCGGGCAGGGCTGCGGCGAAGCAGAGCGCGGCGAGGCGGGTGGACCCGCGGGCCGGGCTGGAAAACAGGGACATGGCAGATACCGCCTATAAAATTGAGGGCCGTCGATACGGGCGCCGGGCATAAGGCGTAGGGCATAAGGATATACTGCCGGGCCGAAGAAGAACAGACTCAGAAGCGCAATTGAATGTGGGATCAGTTTACATGGACCGGAAGGGCGAGTTTGAAACGTTACCAAGAATTGGCAGAGGAAGTGGCCGCGATGATCGCCGATGGGCTGTTGTTGCCGGGCGAGCGCGTCGGCTCGGTGCGCCAGCAGCATGCCCGCTGCGGCGTCAGCCCGGCCACGGTGTTTCAAGCCTATCGCTTGCTGGAGGCGCGCGGCTTGATTGTCGCGCGGCCCCGTTCCGGCTATTACGTGGCGCCGGCCTTGTCGGGCCGGCCGCCCATCCCGGCCGGGGCCACGGCCGTGGCCCCGGCCGAGGTCGGGAGTGTCGATGTGCAGGGTGCGGCCGGCGCGCGCGTGCCCTTCGGTTCGGCCTTTCCCAGCCCGCTGCTGTTTCCGATGGCCAGGCTGGCGCGCGCCGTCTCTTGCGGCATGCGCCGCTTCGACCCGTGGAGCGCGCAGCGCGACATGCCGAAGGGCAATGCCGACTTGCGCCGCCAGATCGCCCTGCGTTACCAGCTCGACGGCGCCCATGTGAACAGCGAGGACATCGTCGTCACCAATGGCGCGCTGGAAGCGCTCAACCTGTGCCTGCAAGCCGTGGCGCGGCCCGGCGACACGGTCCTGGTCGAGTCGCCCAGCTTTTATGCCGGCTTGCAAGCCTTGGACCGGCTGGGCTTGAAGGCGGTGGAAGTGGCCACCAGCACGCGCGAGGGCATCGAGCTGGGCGCGCTGGCCGAGGCGTTGGCACGGCACAAGCCGGCCGCGTGCTGGCTGATGAGCAGCTTTCAAAATCCGCTCGGCAGCCTGATGCCGGCGGAAAAGAAACGCGCCCTGGTGGCCTTGCTGGCCAGCCATGACGTGCCGCTGATCGAGGATGATGTATATGGCGAATTGTATTTCGGCGCGCGCCGGCCGGCCCTCAGCAAGCAATATGATGAGCGCGGCCTGTTGCTTCACTGTGGCTCGTTTTCAAAATGCCTGGCACCTGGTTTCCGGGTCGGCTGGGTGGCGCCGGGACGCTATGCGGGCGCCATCGAGCGCCTTAAACTGAGCAGCAGCCTGGCGGTGGCCTTGCCCTCGCAACTGGCGTTGGCCGAGTATCTGGGGCGCGGCGCGTACGAGCGCCATTTGCGCCAATTGCGGCTGGCGCTGGCGGCCCAGCAGCGCAGCATGCTGCAAGCGATAGACGCGCATTTTCCCGCTGGCACGCGCGTGACGCGGCCGCAGGGCGGCTATTTCATCTGGGTGGAATTCGCGCCGGGGGTCGATGCGCTGGCCTTGCAGCGCGCCGCGCTCGAACTGGGCATCAGCATCGCGCCCGGGCCGCATTTTTCCGCCAGTGGGGCTTTTGCGCATTGCATCCGGCTCAATTGCGGCCATCCGTGGCAAGCGGGCCACGCAGCGGCCATCGCGGCCCTGGGCCGGCTGGCCGCCGCCCAGCTTCAGGCTTGAGCGCGCCGGGGCTGGGCCGGCTTGCCGCCGTCGGCGATCCAGCGCCGGTATACCCGCAAGGCCACTTGGGCGTCGTCGGCCGCGTACAAGATCTGGCGTTCGGTCAGGCGCGGATTCGACCAATTGGTGGTGGAAATTTTTTTTGATTTTTGCAGGCGCAAGCCGAAAAACTTTGCCACGGCAGTTTTGGCGCCGAGGTCGTTGCGCTGACCGCCGCGCAGGGCGACCGACAAGTCCAGCACTTGCGCGGGGCTGATTCCGAGCTTGTTGCGCAGGCGCTTGAGGTCGTCGCTCAGGCCGAAGCCGACCTTGAGCGTGCTAGCCGATTCCAGGATGGCCTTCAATACTTCCAGCGCCGGGCTGGTGCCAATCTGGAACAGATAGGCGGTGTCGTCGGTAGCCAGCTGGATCAAGTGCGGTCCGTTCGAGCTTTCCCCCTTGAGGAAGGTCGGCTTCGATTCGGTGTCGAAGCCGATCGCGTCGGCCGCCAGCAGCGCCGTCAGCGCCAGTTGCGCGTCAGCGCTCGATTGCACCAGCCAGACATCGGCCAGCTTGATGCCTTCGTAGGGTGGCAGCAGCGGCTCGGGTTCCGTGCTCATGTGGCTGGATCAGCCCTTGCGCGAAAATTTCGCGGTCAACTGGTTCAGCTTGTCTGCGTGGATGCGCTCGGCTTCCTCGGCGGCGGCGGCGTCCCGTTCGGCCTTCTTGCGCTCGGCTTCCTTCTTGAAGCGTTGCTGCAAGACTTGGGTCGCATGGTCGCGGTGGGTTTGCGTCACTTCCGCGCCGGGCGTGCCATCGAGGTCGAAGCGCTGCTTGGCTTTTTCCATCACGCGCAGATAGCGCAGGGAGCCGGTGTGGATGCCGAGGGCGGTGCGCATCAATTTACGGTCCAGTTCGGGCAGGCGTGCCAGGATTTGCTTGTCGATGCCGATCGACAAAGGCAGGCAATCCCGAAACGGCGGAAATTGTTGCTGGAATTGTTTGAGCAGGGTGCGCGCCGATAGCGCGGCCGCAGCGGCGACGGGAGCCGAAGCTGCGACCGGGGCTGTGACCGGGGCCGGGACTGGAGCGGCGACCGGGACGGAGGAGGTTTCTGCTGGCTGTGGGGCAAGACTAGACGTGTTCATCGACTTCATTGGTTAGGCTGGAAACGGGAGCATAGCACGCGATTGGAGGCAGTGCATTGTCTTTTAATGCAACAGTGCAATTTTACCCACATACTTTTTTCACCGCAATACCCGGGGAATGTGTATAATGTCCGCTTGCGCTGAAATTTGGTTTGCGCCAGCTCAGTCGTGTAGGGGATCAGAGCAAGTGCCGGGCAAGTATTGATTTCATTGATATCCGATATTCTAACTATCAATTATCCCAATACCTGCCCTTGAGGCATAATCTTGCTCTCCTCTATTCGTCATAGAATAATAGATTCAAGCCCGTAGCGGGCTTTTTTTCATTCCGCAATGTATATCGTCAATTTATCTATATTTCTTTCGCTTAAAGCGCGCCTGGTCCAGGCGGCGCCGGTTTCGACCGGCCCCATAGATAACAGACGACGCTGCCGCTAGCCGGCAGCCGCAACACACACGCTCCATCGAGTCCGATTCGCCGGCTTGGGTGGGATCATTCACTTCGCGCCGACGCCATCCGGTCTCGCATTGAGAGATATTAATGAAGAACACGCCTAAAACATTGACCTTGTCCGTCAAAGCTCCCCGTCCCGCCTCGGCGCAACTGGTGGTGCCAAAAACTACTTTATCTTACTTTATCGATAATTCGCAAGCGGATAATACGCAGGCGCCCAATAAGGTGACGGTCGT
Organism: Oxalobacteraceae bacterium GrIS 1.11; assembly: GCA_040544385.1. Lineage (GTDB taxonomy): Bacteria > Pseudomonadota > Gammaproteobacteria > Burkholderiales > Burkholderiaceae_D > Janthinobacterium. The sequence continues at coordinate 40,085 of JBEONR010000009.1, read as the reverse complement.
GAAGAAGTCGCGTTCGCGCTTGATCGGCCTGAATACGCCGGAATCGACCGAGGCGCTCGTGAGCGAGGCGCCGGAAGCCGAAGCCGAAGCGGTCGCTGTTCCGGTCCCGGCCGCCGCTGCGGTGCCGCTAGTGCCGCTGGTGCGCCGGGCAACTGAAAGCGCGGCCACCGCCAAGATCGTGGTAGCGGCCCGCAGCAAGGTGGTGCGCGCCAAGATCGAACCGGCGCCGGTCGTGATCGTCACCGCCGGCCCGGCCGTCAGCCAGACCACGGACGCCGATACGCTGGCGGCCATCGATACCTCGAATTATTTCTTGCCGAGCGTCAAAGTGCCGGGCCGGCGCGGCCGCAAGCCGAGTGAATTCACGCCGGAAAACGATGAAGTGGCGGCGCTCAACGCGGTTGAACGGGCCGAATTGAAGGCTGTCTCGAAGGCGCGCGACCGCAAGGCCAAGGGTAGCCCGGCGGACGCCGTCGGCAGCGACGCGGAAGCCACGGCGGCCGACCTGGAGCGGCGCCGCCAGCAAATCAAGGGTTTGATCAATATGGGCAAGGAAAGGGGTTTTCTGACCTATGCCGAGATCAATGACCAATTGCCTGAAAATATCATCGATCCGGAAGCGATCGAAGGCATCATCGCCACCTTCAATGACATGGGGATCGCGGTCTACGAGCGCGCGCCCGATGCCGAAAGCTTGTTGTTGACTGACAACGTTGCCACTGTGACTAGCGACGACGAAGTTGAAGCGGCCGCCGCCACCGCGCTGTCCACCGTCGATTCCGACTTTGGCCGCACCACCGACCCGGTGCGTATGTATATGCGCGAAATGGGCGCCGTGGCGCTGCTCACACGCGAAGGCGAGATCGAGATCGCCAAGCGCATCGAAGGCGGCCTGAAGGACATGATACAAGCCATTTCCGCTTGCCCGACCACGATTGCCGAGATCGTCGCACTGTCGCAAAAAATCGCCAAGGATGAAATCAAGGTCGATGAAGTGGTCGACGGTTTCGTCGACTTGAACGAAGCGAGCACGGCGCCGGCCCCGGCCGCTGCGCCGGCCGCCGCCGAGGACGAGGACGAGGAAGAGGAAGTCGAGGAAGAAGACGGCGACGCCAATGGCGGCGCGGCGGGCTTTTCCAGCGAACAATTGGCGCAATTGAAAAAGAACGCGCTGGAAAAATTCACCACCATCTCGACTCAGTTCGACAAGATGCGCAAGGCCCCGGAAGGCTATAACTCGAAGGCTTATGTCAAGGCCCAGGAAGCGATTTCCCAGGAATTGCTGGGCATCCGCTTCACCGCCAAGGTGGTCGAAAAGCTGTGCGACACCTTGCGCGGCCAGATGGATGAAGTGCGCCACATCGAGAAAGCCGTGATCGAATTGTGCGTGAATAAATGCGGCATGCCGCGCGCCCATTTCATCAAGGTATTTCCGGGCAATGAGTGCGACCTGGACTGGGTCGACGGCGAAGTCGATTGCAAGTATCCCTACAGCGCCATTCTCGGTCGCAATGTGCCGGCGGTGAAGGAATTGCAAAAGAAAATGATCGACCTGCAGGCGCGCGTGGCCTTGCCGTTGGCCGACTTGCGCAAGATTAACAAGCAAATGGCGGCCGGCGAAAAGCGGGCCCGTCACGCCAAGCGCGAAATGACGGTTGCCAACTTGCGCCTGGTCATTTCGATCGCCAAGAAATACATCAACCGCGGCTTGCAATTTCTCGACCTGATCCAGGAAGGCAATATCGGCTTGCTGAAGGCGGTCGATAAATTCGAATACCGTCGCGGCTACAAGTTCTCGACCTACGCCACCTGGTGGATACGCCAGGCCATCACCCGTTCGATCGCCGACATGGCGCGCACCATCCGGGTGCCGGTGCACATGATCGAGACGATCAACAAGATGAACCGCATCTCGCGCCAGATCATGCAAGAGACGGGCAGCGAGCCGGACCTGGCGACCCTGGCCATCAAGATGGAAATGCCGGAAAACAAGGTGCGCGAGATTATGAAGATCGCCAAGGAACCGATTTCAATGGAAACGCCGATGGGCGAGGACGGCGATTCGCAACTGGGCGACTTCATCGAAGACAATACCACCCTGGCGCCGCTGGACGCCGCGCTGCACGCCTCGATGCGCAATGTGATCAAGGAAGTGCTCGATTCCCTGACCCCGCGCGAGGCGAAAGTGTTGCGCATGCGCTATGGTGTGGAAATGTCGAATGACCATACCTTGGAAGAAGTGGGCAAGCAATTTGACGTCACACGCGAGCGCATCCGTCAAATCGAGGCCAAGGCCATGAGCAAATTGCGTCAGCCTTCGCGTTCGGACAAGTTGAAGACTTTCTTGACGCAGAACTAAGTCGTTTCAAGCGCGGGCGCCAGCGGCGCCTTGCGCGTTTCCTGCGCGGTCGGCATCAAGATCGACAGCACCGTTCCCTTGCCCTTGCGGCTATCGATCACCAATTCCCCGCCAAACGCGCCGATGCGCTCCTTGATACTCTTCAAGCCATAGGAAGCGGCCTTGCCGCGGTCGCCCGGTTGCATGCCGATGCCATTGTCGGCGATGGTGACGGTGATGTAGGCCGGATTCAAATCAAGCGTCACTTCGACCTTGCTCGCTTCGGCGTGGCGCACGATATTGGCCAGCGATTCCTGGATCACGCGGAAGATGGCCGACGTCTGGCGCTGGTCCAGGCTGGCGCTGGCGCGGTCGTCGAGCACGATCAGGCGGTAATCGATGGCGCTGCGCCGCTCGAATTGCTTGAGCAGCCATTCGACGGCCGCGCACAAGCCCAGTTCCAGCGTGCTCGGATGCAAGTCGTTGATGATGCCGCGCACCGATTTGATGGTGGTGTCGATGGTGTCGAGCACGCGTCGCACCTGGCCGTTCAGGCGCGGGTGGCTGCCACCTGTCCTGGCGTGCAACATCGAGACATCGATTTTCAAAGCCATCAGGTTTTGCCCCAGGTCGTCGTGGATATCGAGGGCGATGCGCTTGCGCTCTTCTTCCTTGATGGTTTCCTGGTGGTCCGACAAGGCCCGCAATTGGGTGAAGGAATGCCGTAGCGCTTCTTCGTTGCGCTTGCGCTCGGTGATATCGATGCTCATCGCGATCAGCATCAGCGGCTTGCCGTCGGCGTCGAAGATGGGCCGCTTGTAGGTTTGCACCTGGCGGTTTTCTTGCAGCTTGGCATTCCAGATTTGTTCTTCATCGACCAACTGGCGGCCGCTGGCAAAGGCCGCCTTGTCGTTCGCGATGAAGCCGGCCAATTGTTCGGCAGGGAAATACGCGCTCTCGCCGATCAGGTCGAGTTCGGCGAATGAAATTCCCCATTGCTGTTCGCACGCTTCATTCATCAGCATCACGCGCGAGTCGGGGTCTTTCAAAAATAGCGCCAGCGGCATCATGGAAATGATTTCCTGTAAGCGCAATTCGCTTTGCGCCAAGGCCTGCTCGGCCAGTTTGCGCACTTCGATTTCGGCGCGCAAGTGCTTATTGGCGTCGACCAGTTCGGTGGTGCGCAAGCCGATCCGATCTTCCAGTTCGGCATGGGCGGTGGCCAGTGCCTGTTCGGCCAGCTTGCGTTCGGTGATGTCGGTCATCATCACCAGCGCGCCGCCGATCTCGCCCCGTTCGCCACGCAGCAGGCGCCCGCTGACCATGGCCCAGGCTTCGGTGCCGTCGGCGCGGCGATAGCGTAAGTCGCGCATGCTGACATCTTCGCGTCGCTCAAGTGGACAGCAGCGCTGCAAGACCGTTTCGGGCATGAAATCGCTGACCAGGCGGCCGATCAAGTCGCTCATGGCGCAGGCCATCATTTCCGTCATGCGCTCGTTGGCAAACACGATGCGCGATTCGGCGTCGGTCAGCCAGATGCCTTCATGGGCGGTATCGACGATATGGCGGTAGCGGGTTTCCTTGCCCTGCAGCAGTAAATGGGCGGCCTGGCGCGAAATCGTCACGCTGCGTATTTTCAACAAGATATAGCTGATCAGCAAGGCCAGGGTCAGCAGCAACACGGCCAGGCTGCGCCGCGAACGCTGATTGCACGCCGTCTCGACTTGCTTGGATAGCTCTAACAGTGTGCGCTCGGCCGCGATGACGCCGTCTATCATCGCGCCCGACTGTTCGAGTGCGATCCCCGTTTGCTGCAAGAACCAGGCTTCCAGGGCCAGCAGGCGCTGGCGGCTGGCCGGATTGTCGTCGGCCAGTTGCGGGCCTTGCGCCAGTTTGGCACCGAGCGCCGCGTTCAGGACCTCGCTTTGGCGCTTGCTGTCGCTGTCGCCCCGCTCGCTGAAATGGACTTGCGCGTCGTGAACTTGATACAGGTCGGCCCGCACCCGCTCCAGCCAGGCGACCCGGTCATAGATACGGTCAACGGCCTGACTGGCGCCGCGCGAGCGCCGCATATCGTGGCATGCCATGCCGCCCAAAACAATCAACAGTGTCAGCACGGCGCCCGTGCCGACCAGGCTCAAGGTTTCAATCGACCACTTCCGCATCGGCGCTTTCCTGTCATCGCGTTATTCACTCATCAAGCCGAGGCCGGATGCGCCGCTCGGAATCAGGGGCGCGGTACCGGAATCGGAGCGGTAACCCGATATTGTAATGCCAGTTTTGTTTTTTTAAATATGTTTTTAGTTAATCATGTTTTTCATGGGATGGAAAGCCGTTCAACCGGTGTTGCGCAGGCCGGCCGCCACCCCGTTGATCGATAAATGGATGCCGCGATGGACGCGCTCGTCGACTTGTTCGGGATCGGCGCGGTGGCGCTTGATCAGCTCGACCTGCAAGTGGTTCAGCGGATCGAGGTAGGCGAAGCGGTTCATGATGGAGCGCGCCAGCAGGGGATTGCCGGCCAGTCGCTCGGCGGCGCCGGTGATGGTTTCCAGGCAAGCCAGGGTGGCGCCATGCTCTTGCGTGATGCGCGTGAAGATGCGCTCGCGCAAGACCGGGTCCGGCACCAGTTCGGCGTAGCGTGAGGCAATCGCCAGGTCGGTCTTGGCCAGCACCATGTCCATATTCGATAGCAGCGTGGCAAAGAAGGGCCATGCGCCATGCATGGCGCGCAGGGTGGCGATTTTTTCCTCGCGCGGCGCGCCGCCGGTCTCGTCCAGCCAGGCGCTGATGGCGCTGCCGAAACCATACCAGCCGGGTAGCAGCAAACGGCATTGGCCCCAGGAGAAGCCCCACGGGATGGCGCGCAAGTCTTCGATGCGCTTGGTGGACTTGCGCGAGGCGGGGCGCGAGCCGAGGTTGAGCTCGGCGATTTCGGCGATCGGCGTGGCGGCGAAAAAATAGTCGGTGAAGCCCGGGGTCTCATACACCAGTTGCCGGTAAGCCTGGTAGGCGCGCGCGGACAGCTCGGCCATCACGGCCTCGAAGCCCGCCAGGCGGGCCGTGTGGGCCGGCTCGGATGCTTGCGGCATCAGGCTCGCTTCCAGCGTCGCGGCCACCAGTAATTCGAGGTTGCGGCGCCCGATTTCGGCGTTGGAAAACTTGGAGGCGATGATTTCGCCCTGCTCGGTCAGGCGGATCTGGCCATTCACCGTGCCCGGCGGCTGGGCCAGGATGGCTTCATAGCTCGGTCCGCCACCGCGGCCCACGGTGCCGCCGCGGCCATGGAACAGGCGCAACTTGACGCCGGCTTTTTCAAACACGGTCACCAGCAAGGTTTCGGCGCGGTACAGTTCCCAGTTCGACGTCAGGAAGCCGCCATCCTTGTTCGAGTCGGAATAGCCGAGCATGACTTCCTGCAATTGCCCCTGTTGCGCGATCAATTGCTTGACCAGCGGCAAGGCCATGGCGCGTTCCATGATGCCGGCCGCGCGCTGCAAGTCGGGAATGGTTTCAAACAGGGGGATGACCATCAAGTCGAGCGCATGGCTGCCATCGGGGGCGGCGCGCAGCAAGCCGGTTTCCTTTTGCAGCAATAGCACTTCCAGCAAGTCCGACACGGTTTCCGTGTGCGAAATGATGTAATTGCGGATCGCCCGTGCGCCGTAGCGGCGCCGGATGTCTTGCGCGGCGCGCAAGATGGCCAGCTCGGACTGGCTCTCCTCGGAATACGCGATATAGGGCGAATACAGCAGGCGCGGTTGGGCCAGTTCGGTCAGCAGCAAGCTTTCCTTGTCGGCTTCGGCCAGGCCGGCATAATCGCTTTCGACCCCGCTTTGGGCAAACAATTCGCCCAGCACCCGCTCGTGCACGTCGGAAGTCTGGCGCATGTCGAGCGAGGCCAGGTGGAAGCCGAAGATGTCGGCGGCCCGCTTCAGGGTAGCCAGGCGCGGCTTGATCAGGGCCGCGCCATGGTTTGCGCGCAGCGAGTCGACCAGCACTTGCAAGTCGCCGGCGAAGTCGCCAGCGGCCGGGTAGGGCGCGGCCGGTCCCACTTCCTTACGCAAGATATTGGTCGCGCCGAGCGCGCGCGCGGTTGCGGCCAGGCGCGCGTACATGCCGATCAGGGCGCGCCGATAAGGCTCGTCACTGCGGTGCGGGGAATGGTCGGGCGAATGCTCGGCCAGCGCTTGCAGGGCCGGGCTGACGCCCACCATCAGGGTTGAGATCGACAATTCGGCGCCCAGCGCATGCACTTCGTCGAGGTAGAAATCGAGGATGGTGGTGGCGTGGCGCGCCAGCGCGTGTTGCATGGTGCCCGCGTTGACATTCGGGTTGCCGTCGCGGTCGCCGCCTATCCAGCTGCCCATCTGTACATACGGCGCAGTGTCGCGCATGTCAGCCGGGGCGGCCGCGTCCGGATAGTGGCTGGCGAGCTCGTCTTCGATATCGTCGTACAGGCCCGGCAGTTCGCGCAAGAAAGTGATGCGGTAATACGAGAGCGCGTTTTCAATCTCGTCGGCCACCGTCAGTTTTGAATAGCGCAGCATGCGGGTTTGCCACAGTGTCGCCACGCGCGCGCGCAGCAAACGGGCATTGGCGTCGCGCTCTTTCGGCGTCAACGGCAAGTCGCGCTCGGCCAGCAGGCGGGCGATGTCGTGCTCGGCATCGAGGATGCTCTTGCGCTGCACTTCGGTCGGGTGGGCCGTCAGCACGGGGGCGATCAAGGCTTCGCGGAAAAAAGCGTCGACCGTGGCGCGTCCCACGCCGGCTTGCTTGAGCTTGCACAGCGCGAAGCCGACGCTGCCCTGCTGCGCCTTGGAGCCGGCCAGCAAGTGGGCGCGCCGGCGCCGGATATGGTGCTGGTCTTCGGCGATATTGGCCAGGTGCGAAAAATAGGAAAAGGCCCGTACCACGGAAATGGTCTGGTCGCGGCTCAGTTGCTTGAGCATGGCCTCGAGTTCTTCGGCGGCGCCGGCGTCGGCTTCGCGGCGAAAGCGCACGGCCGTCTGGCGGATGGTTTCGACGACGCCGAACACGGCCTCGCCCTCTTGCTCGCGCAAGACCTCGCCCAGCAGGCGGCCCAGCAGGCGAATATCTTCCTTGAGCGGGGCATCCTTGCCGGCGTCCGTTTGAACCGCGCTGGCACTGGTTTCTTCAATCATGTGAGCTACCCATAAAAGTGATGCAATGGCGCCGCGCCGAGTCTAGCCAAGGCCAATGCCAATGAGCGATGGCCGCGCCGCGCGGGCGCATGATAAAATTTGCGATCTGATGCATGTGCAAACGCATGTGCGCAACAGGCTCACGACAGCGAAAGAACGTGTTTTGAAAGCAGACCAATTGACGCAGAATATACCATCGAAGCTGGTCATCGCTTCGCGCGAAAGCCGGCTTGCCATGTGGCAGGCCGAGCATGTCCGAACCCGCCTGTCGGCATTATATCCGCAGTGTAGCGTGGAGATTCTCGGCATGACCACGCGCGGCGACCAGATCCTCGACCGAGCCTTGTCCAAGGTCGGCGGCAAGGGCTTGTTTGTCAAGGAACTGGAAGTGGCGCTGGCCGAGGGCCGCGCCGACCTGGCCGTGCATTCGCTCAAAGATGTGCCGATGGATTTGCCGGACGGCTTCAGCCTGGCCGCCATCCTCGAACGCGAAGACGCGCGCGATGCTTTTGTGTCGAACGATTATGCCGGCCTGGCCGACTTGCCCGACGGCGCCGTGGTCGGCACCAGCAGCTTGCGCCGCCAGGCTTTGATCGCGGCGCGCTTTCCGCGCCTGGTGATACGGCCCTTGCGCGGCAACCTCGATACCCGACTGGGCAAGCTCGACCGCGGCGACTATGCCGCCATCATCCTCGCCGCGGCTGGCTTGAAGCGGCTCGGCCTGGCGCAGCGGATCCGCGCGCTGCTCGAACCGGAGCACAGCTTGCCGGCCGCCGGGCAGGGCGCGATGGCCATTGAAATCGCGCATAGAAGCGATGGCGTCGATTTGCTCGCCCTGCTGGCGCCGCTGAACCATGCGGCCACCGCGCAAGCCGTGGCGGCCGAGCGCAAGGTCTCGAAAGTGTTTGGCGGCAGTTGCCAGGTGCCGCTGGCAGCCTTTGCCACGGTCGACGGCGCCACCATGCGCTTGCGCGCCATGGTCGCCACGCCGGATGGCTTGCGCGTTGCCAGCGCCGACCTCGAAGGCCCGACCGACCAGGCCGAGCAACTGGGCGAACGCGTGGCCGCATTGCTGCGCGCGCAAGACGCCGCCGCGATCCTGGCCTCGTGCGTGGCCGAGGCCGAGGCGGCGCCGGATGTCCATGCCTGATACCGTGGTCATCACGCGGCCGCTGGCGCAAGCCGGGCCGCTGGCCGAACGGGTCGCCGCGCTGGGCCTGCCGGTGCTGGTCTTGCCCTTGCTGGAAATCCACCCGCTGGCCGACGGCACCGCGCTGGCGGCCGCGCTGGCCGAACTGGACACTTACGCGATGGTGGCCTTCGTGTCGCCGAACGCGATCGAGGCCGCGTTTGCCCACATCGTCAGGTGGCCGGCCGGCGTGACGCTGGCGGTGCTGGGCGAGGGCAGCCGCGCGGCGCTGGCCGCGCATGGCCTCACGTCCGCCTGCGCCGATATCGTCAGTCCGCCGGACACGGCCCCCAGCGATTCCGAACATTTGCTCGGCAGCCTGGACCTGGTGCGCCTGCGCGGGCGCCGGGTCTTGATCGTGCGCGGCGAAAGCGGGCGCGAATTGATGGCGGACGGCTTGCGCCTGGCCGGCGCCGACGTCACGGTGGTGGCCGCCTACCGGCGCTGCGTGCCGGCCTTGAGCGCCGCGCTGGCGGCAACCCTGCGCGGCTTGTTGGCGCGCAATAACGACTGGGTCATCACCAGTTCCGAAGCCTTGCGCGGCTTGCTGCAATTGCTGGCCGAAATGGACCGGGAAGAGATTGTCGCCCCGGGTGCCGCCCCGGACGGCGTCAGCGCGAGTGCTGCGCCGCAAGATGGTGCTGTTGTAAAAATGCAACAACAACATTTAATTGTTCCCCACGCACGTATTGCACAAACAGCAAGTGCGCTGGGCTTTACCCGAGTCACCCTGACAGGATCAGGCGACGCCCGCGTGCTCGCCGCGTTACAATCACGACCATGAACGAATTGCCCACCCTATCCGAACCGAGCGCGCCTGCGGGCGCCGCCACCCATTCCGGCGCCACGCCTGCCGAGACGTCCAGGCCGGCGCCCGCGTCCAGCCTGGCCGACACCCTGCTCAAGCCGCTGCCGATGGCCGTGATCACGCTGGCTTTGCTGCTGGCGTTTCAAGGCTGGTCGACGCATAACCAGATCCGCAATCTGCGCGAAGATGTCGCGCGGCGCCTGCAAAAAGGCGACGCCGGCAATGCCGAAACGGGCGCCCTGGCGCGCTCGGTGCAAGAGGCCAGCAAGGAATTGCAGGGCAAGGTCGGGGCGCTGGAAAGCCGGCAGACCGAAGCCCAGAGCCAGCAACTGGCCCTGGAGCAGTTGTATAACGATTTGTCGAAGAACCGCGACGAATGGGCCTTGTCTGAAATCGAGCAAGTATTGTCGACCGCCAGCCAGCAATTGCAATTGGCCGGCAATGTGCCGGGCGCCTTGATCGCGCTGCAAAACGCCGACCGCAGCCTGTCGCGCTCGGACAAGCCGCAATTCATTTCGATCCGGCGCGCCATCGCCAAGGATGCGGAAAAGCTGAAGGCGCTGCCGAGCGTCGATTCGACCGGGGTCGCGCTGCGGCTCGACGCGGTGATCGCCCAGATCGATACCTTGCCGATGCTGGCCGATGAAAAGCCGGCCTTGCCGGCGCCGGCGGCCAAGCCGGCCAAGGCGCTGAAGGCCAAGGCCAAGGGCGCCGCCGGGCCGGCCGAGCCGGCCGCCAGTCCATGGTTGCTCAAGCTGCAAGAAGTGTGGAATAGCTGGAGCAGCGAAATGTGGCTCGACGTGCGCCAATTGGTGCGGGTACGCAGCGTGGAAACGCCGGATGCCTTGATGCTGTCGCCGACGCAGGCATATTTCTTGCGCGAAAACGTCAAGCTGCGCCTGTTGAACGCCCGCCTGGCGCTCTTGTCGCGCAATGAAACGGCGTTCCGCAATGACTTGATCGCGGCCCAGGACGCCTTGCTGAAGTATTTCGACGCGCGCGCCAAGCCAACCCAGACCGCGCAAGCCTTGCTGCGGCAAGTCCAGGCTAGCAATCTGACGATTGACATGCCGACCTTGTCCGACAGCTTGAACGCCGTGCGCAATTACAAAGCGAAACCTTAAGCCCCATGCGTCTATTTCTCTGGTTACTCGCCCTGATGGCCACCGCCATCGGCATCGCCGTGACGGCGCGCTTCAATCCCGGCAATGTGGTCTTGTTTTACCCGCCTTACCGGATGGACTTGTCGCTCAATTTATTCTTGTTCCTGCAAGTGCTGCTGTTCGTCTTGCTGTACTTGCTGATCCGGGCCTTCCGCGGCACCTTGAAAATGCCGGGCCGGGTGGCTGCCTATCGCCAGCGCAAACGCGAACGCGACGGCAACAAGGGTTTGCGCGACGCCTTGAAGGCCCTGTTCGAGGGCCGCTTCGGGCATGCCGAAAAAGCCGCGCTGCGGGCCGCCGACCTGGCCGAAAACGCCGGCCTGGCAGCCCTGATCGGGGCGCGCGCGGCGCACCGCATGCGCCAGGGCGAGCGGCGCGACAGTTGGCTGGCCAGAGTGGCCGACGATGCCAGCCTGAAAACGGCGCGCCTGATGACGCTGACCGAATTGCTGGTCGACGATCACCAGCCGGAAGCGGCGCTGGAAGCGGTGCGCGAATTAAATACCAGCGGCACGCGCCATATCCACGCCCTGCAATGGTCGCTGAAAGCCCACCAGCAAGCCAAGAACTGGCCGGAAGTGCTGCGCCTGGTGCGCTCGCTCGACAAGCACCGCGCCCTGCATCCGGCGCTCTCCTCGCGCCTGCGCGAACTGGCCTATGACGATTTGCTGTCGGACCGCTCGCACGACGCCGAATCGGTGATGCGGGTCTGGTCGACGATTCCGGCTGCGGACCGCATCAAGCCGTATGTGGCTTGCCGCGCCGCAAACGCCCTCAATGAGCGCGGCTTGCACGACCAGGCCCGGCTGGTAGCCGAAGAAGCCTTGGCAGCCAACTGGGACGAGCGCGTGGTGCGGGCTTACCGCGAGGCGGCGGCGCCGTCCGGTTCGCCGGCCTTGCTGGCGCAAATCGAGCATTGTGAGCAATGGCTGCGCCAGCGCCCGACCGACGCTGAATTGGCGCTGACGCTGGGTTCCCTGTGCCTGCGGCAAAAATTGTGGGGCAAGGCCCAATTGCACCTGGAGCAGGCACTGTCGGATGCCGGCGATCCGCGCATGGTGCGCGAATCGCACTTGAAACTGGCGCAATTGCACGAGGCGCTGCAGCAGCCTGAAGAGGCTGCCGCGCACTACCGCCAGTGCGCGCTGGCCAGTATTTTGTGAGTCAGGCCGTTTGTGCGCGAAGAAAGGCCGCTTCGCTTGCTGCGCCGCACCAGGGTGCACGCTATAATTGTGCATTACATTATCTGTTCATTAAGGAATTTCCATGGGTTTGAATAAAGTGTCATCCGGGCGCGACTTGCCGAACGATTTCAACGTGATCATCGAAATCCCGATGAACGCCGATCCGATCAAATATGAAGTGGACAAGGATAGCGGCGCGATCTTCGTCGACCGCTTCATGGGCACCGCCATGCATTATCCGTGCAACTATGGCTATGTTCCCAACACCCTGTCCGACGATGGCGATCCGGTCGACGTGCTGGTGATCACCCCGTTCCCGCTGATTCCCGGCGTAGTGGTGCGCTGCCGCCCGATCGGCGTGCTGAAGATGAGCGACGAAGCCGGCGAAGACGCCAAGGTGCTGGCGGTGCCGGTCGACAAGGTACTGTCGATCTATAGCCATTGGCAAAAACCGGAAGACTTGAATGAATTGCGCCTGCGCCAGATCCAGCATTTCTTCGAGCATTACAAGGACTTGGAAAAAGGCAAATGGGTCAAGATCGATGGCTGGTATGGTCCTGAAGACGCGAAAGCGGAAATTCTGAATGGCGTCGCCTCCTACAAGAAGCAAGCCGAAGCGGACGCTTCCTGAGCGTAATCGGCTGGGCTTGATATAACGACTGCCAAGCCCCGCGCCACCGAAAGCGCACCCCGTTACCGGGGTGCGCTTTTTTCATTTGGCGGCAGCCTGCGCATCGCATGATCCCGCTCAAGGTCGCACCGGTCGCGCGCCGCGCGCGCGGAACCGGCGCCGCGCGCCACGATCTGACTACTGTGTCGTCCATTGAGGGAGATGTGTGATGAATCCGATTTCCATGTTGATGCGCTCCCGTTGGATACTGGCCTTGCGCGGCGCGCTGGCCTTGTTGCTTGGCTTATTCGCCTTGCTCATGCCGGGGGTGACCTTGTTGTCGCTGATCGCCGTGTTTGCCCTCTACGCCCTGCTGGTCGGCGCCGTGTCCATCATCGGGGCCTTGCGCCACAGCAGGAACGCCGACGATTGGTGGGCCCTGTTGTTATTGGGCATAGTCAGCCTGCTGGCTGGGGCGCTGGCCGCGACGCACCCGGCGCTGACGGCGCTGGCGCTGGTCATGGTGATCGGCGTCAACGCCCTGGTCACGGGCATGCTCGACATTGTGCTGGCGCTGCGCTTGCGCAAGGCTATGCCCGGCGCGTGGTTGTTGACACTGAGCGCGCTGGTGTCGATCGCCTTTGCGGTGCTGATCCTGGCCTATCCCGATGTCGGCGCGCTGGCGCTGGTGTGGATGATCGGCGTCTATGCCTTGCTCACGGGCGCCCTCTATTTGACGCTCGCTTATCGCGCCGGCGCGCTGCCGGCCAGGGCTGGTTTTACCAGGCCGCGCGTCGACCGTCGCACCGGAGAGCGGCGCATGGCCCGTTAGGAAAGTCGTTCCCGCGTCACGCGCCCGTCTCACGCGGGCGCGCCGCATATCAGCCTGAGGAGGGTGGAAATGGCCATATCGAAAATCGACAAACCGCACTGGCATGACTACTTTGAGCGGGTCTCGAAAATACTCATCGGCAAGAGCGCCGAACTGGAAGTCGATTCGCTGGAAATCGGCAGCCAGATCGAGGCCGAATGGGTACCCTTGTTGGGCATCGTCTACGATAAGCGCAGCGACATTATGGCCGTGATGGTCGAAGGCCTGGACCATATGATACGCCAGCCGCAAACGGTGTTCGTTGACATGACGGGCAGCGCCCTGTCCAGCGTCGAGATCGTCGATGCGGACCGATCCCGTCATCTGCTTAAATTGCGCGACCCTTTGATGCTGGCGCCGCCCCAAGCATGAGCGAAATGCGGCCCCGTCAAGCGCGCTTGCGGAAGGGATTGCGTTCGTTCAATTCGTCGATATAGGCTTCGATGCCGCCACCTTCTTGTTCCAGGAAGCGTTCGACGGCATCGGCAAAGGCCGGGTGGGCCAGCCAATGCGCCGACCAGGTTTTTTGCGGCAAGAAGCCGCGCGCCATTTTATGTTCGCCCTGGGCGCCGCCCTCGAAGGTGGCGATCTTTTGCGCAATGCAAAATTCCAGCGGCTGGTAATAGGCGGTCTCGAAATGCAGGCAGGGCAAGTGTTCCAGTGCGCCCCAGTAGCGCCCGTAGAGCGTGTCGGGCGTGTATATCAGCAGCGAGGCGGCGATGGCTTGACCGTCCCGCTCGGCGATGATCAGCAAAATATTGTCGGGCATGGCGCGACCTATGCGCTGGAAAAAATCCAGACTCAGGTAGGGCGAGGAGCGGTGTTCGGCATAGGTGTTGGCGTAGCAGCGGTAAAACAAGTCCCAATCGGCGGCGGCGGCGTCGGCGCCGCGCACCTGGCGCAACGTCACGCCGGCTTCGGCCACCTTGCGCCGCTCGGCGCGGATATTCTTGCGTTTCTTGGGTTCGAGCGTGGCCAGGAAGGCGTCGAAATCGGCATAGCCGGCATTGATCCAGTGAAATTGCACGCCGCCGCGCAGCATGAAGCCGGCTTGCTCCAATTGCAAGGCTTGCTCTTGCGGGGGAAACAAGATGTGGGTCGAGGACATGCCGGCCGCCTCTTGCTGCGCGCGGAGCAGTTCGATCAGGGCGGCGCGGGCGGCGCCATCGCGCGCCAGCAGGCGCGGCCCCGTCACCGGCGTGAACGGGATGGCCGACAATAGCTTCGGATAATATTCCAGGCCGTTGCGCTGGTAGGCGTCGGCCCAGGCCCAGTCGAACACATATTCGCCGTAGGAATGCGATTTGACATACAGCGGCATCGCCGCAGCCAGGGTGTCGCCCTGCCATAGCGCCAGATATTGCACCTGCCATCCGGTGGCGGGCGCGACGCAGCCCGATTCATGTAGCGCGTGCAAGAAAGCATAGGACAGGAAGGGATTGCCATCGCTCTGCAATTGCAGCAGCGCGCTCCAGGCAGATTCGCCAATTTCAGCCAGAGAAGTAACGATACCCGTGCGATAATTCATTTTTGGCGCATTCTCCAGTCTTTATCGGGCCGTTGTTTGAGACCCGTTTTATTTAATTTACCATTATTGCCATCATGACAGTCAAAGTCGCAATCGCTCAAATGAATAGTACGGTCGGCGATTTGGCCGGCAACCGCGCCAAGATCGTCGACCTTTCCCGCCGCGCCTTCGAGGCCGGCGCCGATATCGTGCTGACTCCCGAATTATCGCTGGTCGGCTATCCGCCCGAGGATTTATTGCTGCGCACCGCATTTTACGCAAAAACCCGGGAAACGTTTGCGGCACTGGCGCACGACCTGGCTCAATTCAAGGATTTGCATGTGGTGGTGGGCCTGCCCGTGATGGATGAGGCTGGCGAGCTGCGCTTCAACGCCGCCTCCGTGCTGGTCAATGGCGAAGTGCTGGGCACTTACCGCAAGCACGACTTGCCCAATTCCACGGTGTTCGATGAAAAGCGCTATTTTTCCTCCAGCGACCAGGCTTTCGTGTTTGCCGTCAAGGGCGTGCGCTTCGGTATCAATATCTGCGAAGATACCTGGAATGGCCACGCTCCGACCCGCGCCAGCGAGGCGGGCGCGCAAGTATTGCTGGTGCCCAACGGCTCGCCGTACCACATGAACAAGCGGCATTTGCGCTACGAGGTGATGCGCAAGAATGTCAGCGCGCTCGGCATGTCACTGGTGTACGCCAACCTGGTGGGCGGCCAGGATGAATTGATTTTCGACGGCGACTCGTTCGTGATGGACCCGGAGGGTACGATTTGTGCCCAGCTCAAGCATTTTGGGGAAGATTTGCAAGTGGTCGAATTCGACGGTGCCCGTCCGCGTCCGCAAGCCTTGCCCGTAGCGCTATCGATCGAAGCCCAGGTGTATCAGGCGCTGGTCCTGGGGGTGCGCGATTACATCGGCAAGAATGGTTTCCCGGGTGTCTTGATCGGCATGTCGGGCGGCGTCGATTCGGCGCTGACGCTGGCCATCGCCGTCGATGCGCTGGGCGCCGACAAGGTGCGCACCGTCATGATGCCGTCGCCTTACACGGCCGATATTTCCTGGATCGATTCACGGGAAATGGTGACCCGCCTCAAGGTGCGCTACGATGAAATCTCGATCAACCACACCTTCGACGCCTTTCGCGCCACCCTGGCGCAGGAATTCGCCGGCCTGGCCGAAGACGCGACCGAGGAAAACATCCAGGCCCGCATTCGCGGCACCATTCTGATGGCGCTGTCGAACAAGCATGGCAGCATTGTCTTGACCACCGGCAACAAGAGCGAGATGGCGGTCGGCTATTGCACCCTGTATGGCGACATGGCTGGCGGCTTTGCCGTCATCAAGGATATCGCCAAGACCCTCGTGTATCGCCTGTGCGCCTACCGCAATGGCGTGTCGGAGGTGATTCCGCAGCGCATCTTGACGCGCGGACCGTCGGCCGAGTTGCGCGCCGACCAATTGGACCAGGATACGCTGCCGCCTTACGAGGTGCTGGACGGCATCATGCAACTGTATATGGAAGAAAATCGTCCGATCGCCGACATCATCGCGGCCGGTTATCCGTCGGCCGATGTGGCAAGGGTGACACGCCTGATCAAGATCAACGAATACAAGCGACGCCAGTCGCCGGTGGGCATCCGCGTCACGCACCGCAGTTTCGGGCGCGACTGGCGCTACCCGATCACATCCAAGTTTTACGAATAAGCCGTTTATCCAAAGGGGAAGACCATGAAACAGATTACCGCCGTGATTAAACCGTTCAAGCTTGACGAAGTGCGCGAAGCCTTGGCCGAAGTCAATGTCACCGGCTTGACGGTCACCGAAGTGAAGGGTTTCGGGCGCCAGAAAGGGCATACCGAATTGTATCGCGGCGCCGAATACGTGGTCGATTTCTTGCCGAAAGTAAAAGTGGAAGTGGTGGTCGACGATGGCATGGCCGAGCAAGTGGTGGATGCCATTATCAAGGCCGCGCGCACCGGCAAGATTGGCGACGGCAAGATTTTCGTCCAAGATGTCGAACAAGTGATACGCATCCGCACCGGCGAAACGGGGCCGGACGCGGTCTGATGGAGAGGCTGAATTTACGTGGCGGCGGCCGGCTTACTGGCCTATGCGCATGTCGAATTTCCAGGTCAGCAGGCGCAGCACGGTGATGGTGGTGGCGCTGGTCCAGAGCGCGACGTCGGCCGTCATGCCGAAATGTTTTTCCAGCAGGTAGAGCCAGCAGCCGATGAAGGCGCAAATCGCATACGGTTTGCCGTCCCGCAGCACCATCGGCACTTCATTGCACACGATATCGCGCAAGACGCCGCCAAAGATGCCGGTAATCACGCCCATCATCGAGGCGATGAAGAGTGGCATGCCGGCGCGCAGCGCTTCGGCCACGCCGGCAATGGCGAACAAGCCCAGGCCGATCGCATCGGCAATCACGATCAAGCGTTCCGAGACGATTTGGCGCAACGTGCGTATCAGCGGCGCGGCGATCAGGGCCAGCACGAAGATCAGGATCGCGTATTCCTGGTGCGCGACCCAGAACAGGGGGCGTTTGTCGAGCAGGATGTCGCGCAGGGTGCCGCCGCCGAACGCGGTGATGAATGCCACCGTGAACACACCGACCAGATCCATCCGCTTGCGCCTGGCCTCGATGAAGCCGGACAGCGCGCCGACCAGAATCGCCATGATTTCGATGAGTTTGATCAGCGACACGTGGGTCATGGTTGGCATGGTGAGCATGGGCGGCAACAAGGCAAGGAATAATGTCGTAGGTTAACATGACACAGCCCCGAGAGGGGCTGGTATGCTTTTTATAATTTATTTGGCGCTAAGCGCCTAGCTTAGCGCATGGCTTGCAGCGCCGCCTGCAACAGCACCAGCAGGGCACCGTCGCCGCCTTCGGACGGACGGGCCACGCAAAAGGCCATCACTTCGTCTTTTTGCACCAGCCAGCTATGCACCATCGATTTCAGCACCGGTTCCTGGCTTTTCGAGCCGAGGCCCTTGCCGTGGATCACGCGCACGCAGCGCAGCTTGCGCCGCGTGGCCTGGCGCAGAAATTCGCCGAGGCTATCGCGCGCGTTATCGCGCCGCAAACCATGTAAATCGAGTTCATCCTGCACCGGCCAGTGGCCCTTGCGCATCTTGCGCACCAGTTCGGGGCCGAGGCCGGGGCGGGTGTAACTGAGCGCCGGGTCTTCTTCCATCAAGGCATCGACTTCGAACAAGTCGGACAGCGATTCGCGCAGCACGGCGCGGTCGTCTTCTTCTTGCTGGCGCGGCGTCAGCGGCGCGGCCGGGGCGGCCGGCGCGCGCTTGTGTTGCTGCGGCAGGGGCGCCACCGTGCCCACGCTATTGCGGAATAAATTGCTTTCGTGGGCCACCAGCTTGTCGCGCTTGAGGCGCTCGGCGCTGGCGCTGGCGCGCGCCTCGCCCTGCTCCTTGAGCGTGCCGCGCAAGGATTTCAGGTCGGCAAAAGTCTTCAGGGAGGACATTACTCCTGGCTTTCCAGGTAACGCTGGGCGTCGAGCGCGGCCATGCAACCGGTGCCGGCGCTGGTGATCGCCTGGCGGTAGATATGGTCTTGCACGTCGCCGGCGGCAAACACGCCGGCAATATTGGTGGCCGTGGCCATGCCTTCGAGACCGGTGCGGGTCTTGATGTAGCCGTTATGCATGTCCAACTGGCCTTCAAAGATGCCGGTGTTGGGCTTGTGGCCGATCGCGATGAAGACGCCGTGCACCTTGAGCGACGTGATGGCGCCGTCTGCGGTCGACTTGATGTTGATGCCCGTGACGCCGCCATCATCGCCGATCACTTCGTCGAGCGTGTGATTGTATTTGAGCACGATCTTGCCTTCGGCGACCTTGGCGTTCAAGCGGTCGATCAGGATCGCTTCGGCGCGGAACTTGTCGCGCCGGTGTATCAGCGTCACCTTGTCGGCGATATTGGACAGGTAAAGCGCTTCCTCGACGGCGGTGTTGCCGCCGCCGACCACGGCCACTTCCTGCTTGCGGTAAAAAAAGCCGTCGCAGGTGGCGCAAGCCGACACGCCCTTGCCCATGAAGGCCGTTTCCGATTCCAGGCCCAGGTATTGGGCCGAGGCGCCGGTCGAGATGATCAGGGCGTCGCAGGTGTATTCGTGGCTGTCGCCGATCAGGCGGATCGGCTTTTCATGTAACTTGGCCGTGTGGATATGGTCAAACACGATCTCGGTGTTGAAGCGTTCGGCATGTTGCAAGAAGCGCTGCATCAATTCCGGGCCTTGCACGCCCATCGGGTCGGCCGGCCAGTTCTCGACGTCGGTGGTGGTCATCAACTGGCCGCCCTGTTCGACACCGGTCACCAGCATCGGGTTCAGGTTGGCGCGGGCGGCGTAGACTGCGGCGCTGTAACCGGCGGGGCCGGAGCCGAGTATCAAAACGCGGGCGTGTTTGCTAGTGGTCATAAGAGGCTTCTTAATGAATGTGATGAATCCGATTTGGGGCCGTTTGCTGCAAGGACAAGGACAGCGGCGCGCGCGTTGGGCGCGGCGCCCTGCGCGGACGCCTTGCACTTGCGCAAGCAGTGACGAGATTATAGTCGAAGCGGGGCGCGTGCATGAATCGTCGGGCCGGCCCGCCCGTATATGGCTTAGAATACCTGTCTATGGGTAAATCCCAATTCGCAAGCACCAAGTTGCATCGCTTCCTAGAGTATGACGAAACCAAGCCAAGCCCCCACTCCCAGCTATACCCGCAGCGTGACCGAGCGCCAACCCCTGCCGAACCGGATGGTGCGGCTCTTGTCGGAGGCGCGCTGGTTCGCGCTGGCCGCGCTCGGCCTGTATTTCGTGCTGATACTGCTGAGTTTTAACAAGGCCGATCCGGGCTGGTCGCACGCCAATATGGTGCCCAAGGTGGCCAATCTGGGCGGCCGGGCCGGTGCCTGGTTGTCCGATTTGCTCTTGTATATCTTCGGTTTTTCCGCCTGGTGGTGGTGCTTTTGCCTGCTGCGCGTGGTGTGGAAGGGTTACCGCCGCCTGAGCCAGCGCTTTTTGGAAGAAAAGGATGCCGATCCCGAGCATCGGCAAGAAAATATCATCCGCGCAATCGGCTTCGCCTTGTTGTTTATTGGCAGCATGGGCCTGGAATACCTGCGCATGTACTCGCTGCACGTCCAGTTGCCGCTGGCGCCGGGCGGCGTGCTTGGGCGCCTGATCGGCGGCTCGGCCGGGGTCGCCTTTGGCTTCACCGGCGCGACCTTGCTGCTCTTGCTATTGTTCGGCCTCGGCTTCAGCCTGTTCTTCCACGTCTCGTGGCTGGCGGTGGCCGAGCGCATCGGCGCCGCCGTCGAAGTGGCGATCGGCTGGTTCGTGCTGCGCTATGAAGACCGGCAAGACCGGCGCCAGGGCGAAGTGGCGGCCGTCAAGCGCGAGGAAGTGGTGGTTATCGAGCGCGCCAAGCATGTCGAAAAACATGTCGCCGCGCCGCCCGTCAAGATCGAGCCGCAAATCGTCGCCATCGTCAAATCGGAACGGGTCGAAAAGGAGCGCCAGGCACCCTTGTTCCATGAAATGCTCGATAGCAAGCTGCCGCCCCTGTCGCTGCTGGACGAGGCC
The DNA here is from genome assembly GCA_040544385.1 of Oxalobacteraceae bacterium GrIS 1.11. GTDB lineage: Bacteria > Pseudomonadota > Gammaproteobacteria > Burkholderiales > Burkholderiaceae_D > Janthinobacterium. The sequence continues at coordinate 19,646 of JBEONR010000009.1, read as the reverse complement.
CCGCCCGTGCTTGAAACGGTGTCGGTCGAGACACTTGAGTTCACCAGCCGCCTGATCGAAAAGAAATTATCGGACTTCGGCGTCGACGCCAAGGTGGTGGCCGCCTATCCGGGGCCGGTGGTGACGCGCTATGAAATCGAGCCGGCCACCGGCGTCAAGGGTAGCCAGATCGTCGGCCTGGCGCGCGACCTGGCGCGTTCGCTGTCGCTGACCTCGATCCGGGTGGTGGAAACCATTCCCGGCAAAAATTGCATGGCGCTGGAATTGCCGAATCCGAAACGCCAGATCGTGCGCCTGACCGAAATCCTCGGCTCCAAGGTGTATAACGATGGCGTCTCGAGCCTGACCATTGCGCTGGGCAAGGATATCGCCGGCAAGCCCGTGGTAGCCGACCTGGCCAAGATGCCCCATTTGCTGGTGGCCGGCACCACCGGCTCGGGCAAGTCGGTCGGCATCAACGCCACCATCTTGTCGCTGCTCTACAAGTCCGACCCGCTCGATGTACGCCTGATCCTGATCGATCCGAAGATGCTGGAAATGTCGGTCTACGAAGGCATCCCGCATTTGCTGGCGCCGGTGGTGACCGATATGCGCCAGGCCGGCCACGCGCTGAACTGGGCCGTCAACGAGATGGAGCGACGCTACAAGCTGATGAGTAAGCTGGGGGTGCGCAATCTGGCCGGTTACAACGCCAAGATCGCCGACGCCAAGAAGCGCGAAGAGCATATCCCGAATCCCTTCAGCTTGACGCCGGACTCGCCGGAGCCGCTGGAAAAATTGCCAACCATCGTCATCATCATCGACGAGTTGGCCGACTTGATGATGGTGGTCGGCAAAAAAGTCGAGGAATTGATTGCCCGCATCGCGCAAAAGGCGCGCGCGGCCGGCTTGCACTTGATTTTGGCGACCCAGCGCCCATCTGTCGATGTCATCACCGGCTTGATCAAGGCGAATATCCCGACCCGCATCGCGTTCCAGGTCTCGTCCAAGATCGATTCGCGCACCATTCTCGACCAGATGGGCGCGGAAGCCTTGCTCGGCATGGGCGATATGCTGTACATGCCGCCGGGAACCGGCTTGCCGGTGCGCGTGCACGGCGCCTTTGTCTCCGATGAAGAAGTGCACCGCGTGGTGAATCATTTGAAGGCGCAGGGCGAGCCGAATTACATCGACGGCATCCTTGAAGGGGGCACCCTGGAAGAGGGCGGCGCCGACGGCGCGCCGGCCGGCGAGGGTGGCGGCGAGGCCGATGCCCTGTACGACCAGGCTGTGGGCGTGGTGCTGAAAAATCGCAGGGCGTCAATTTCGCTGGTGCAGCGTCATTTGCGCATCGGCTACAACCGCGCGGCCCGCCTGCTGGAACAGATGGAGCAGAGCGGCGTCGTGTCAACCATGCAATCGAATGGCAACCGGGAAATCCTGGTGCCCGTGGCGAATGCGGAACAAGGATAAAACGGATGGCACAGTTGAATAAAAAAATCGTTCTGGCACTGGCCTGCGGCGTCCTGTTTGCGGGCGGCGCCGCCGCCAGCGCGCTTGAACAATTCAAAACCTTTGTCGCCGGCACCAAGGCGGCCAGGGGGGAATTTACCCAGCACCAGGTGAAACAGGCCGAGGGCGGCAAGAAAAGCTCGGCGCCGGCCAGCGGCACCTTCGAATTTGCCCGCCCGGGCAAGTTCATCTGGACTTATGTCAAACCCTACGAGCAATTATTGCAGGCCGATGGAGAGCAATTATTTATCTACGATAAGGACCTGAACCAGGTCACCGTCAAGAAACTGGGCAATGCGCTCGGGTCCTCGCCGGCCGCGATTCTATTCGGCAGCAATGACCTGGACAAGAATTTCACGTTGGCCGAGGCGGGCACGCGCGACGGCCTGGAGTGGCTGAAGGCGACCCCGAAAGCCAAGGACACGACCTTCGACGAGATTAATATTGGTCTGCGCAATGGTGTGCCCGAAGCGATGGAATTGCGCGATTCCTTCGGCCAGACGTCGGTGCTGGCGTTCAAGAACTTTCAGAAAAACCCCAGCCTGAATGCGGGCCACTTTAAATTTGTCATGCCCAAGGGCGCCGACATCTTCAATAATTAAGCGCACCGCGCGCCCGGACCCTCCGCCAGGCGCGCGGCTTGCCTATTCAATTGGTACACATGCATGGCCGACCTATTTTCTAGCACCCCGCGTCAGCCTTTGGCGGAAGCGCTGCGGCCCAAGAGCCTGGCCGACGTCATCGGCCAGGGCCATTTGCTGGGCGCGGGCAAGCCGCTGCGCCTCGCCTTCGAGGCCGGCAAGGCCCATTCGATGATCTTGTGGGGGCCGCCCGGGGTCGGCAAGACCACCCTGGCACGCCTGATGGCGCATGCCTTCGACAGCGCCTTCATCGCGCTGTCGGCCGTGTTTGCCGGCGTCAAGGATATCCGCGCCGCGATGGACCAGGCCCAGCAGAATCTGGACCAGTCCGGCAGGCACACCTTGCTGTTTGTCGATGAAATCCACCGTTTCAATAAATCGCAGCAAGACGCCTTGTTGCCCTTTGTCGAATCGGGCCTGGTCACCTTCATCGGCGCGACCACGGAAAATCCCAGTTTCGAGGTCAACTCGGCTCTGCTGTCGCGGGCCCAGGTGTATGTGCTGAAATCGCTGAGCGACGACGAGATGCGGCAATTGCTGGCGAAAGCCCGCGCCAGTGCCTTGCCCGACCTGGCATTCGACGAGGTGGCGGTCGACACCATGATCGGTTATGCCGATGGCGACGCGCGCCGCTTCCTCAATTTGCTGGAGCAGACCGAAACGGCGGCGACGGCGTCCGGCATCACCACCATCGACGCGGCTTTTGTCGACAATGCGCTGACGCTCAATTCGCGCCGCTTCGACAAGGGTGGCGACAATTTCTACGACCAGATTTCGGCGCTGCATAAATCCGTGCGCGGCTCCCATCCGGACGCCGCGCTCTACTGGTTTTGCCGCATGATCGATGGCGGCGCCGACCCGAAATACCTGTCGCGCCGCATCATCCGCATGGCGTGGGAAGACATCGGCCTGGCCGACCCGCGCGCGCTGCAAATTGCCAACGACGCGGCCGAAACCTATGAGCGGCTCGGCTCGCCGGAAGGGGAGTTGGCGCTGGGTCAGGCCGTGCTCTACCTGGCGATCGCGGCCAAGAGCAATGCCGGCTACAAGGCGTTCAATGCGGCCATGGCGTTCGTGAAGGGCGACAAGTCCAAGGAAGTGCCCGTGCATCTGCGCAACGCGCCGACCAAGCTGATGAAGGAACTCGGTTACGGCCACGCTTACCGCTATGCGCACGATGAGCCGGACGCCTACGCGGCCGGCGAAACCTATTTCCCCGACGGCATGGCGGAGCCGGGCTGGTATCGTCCCGTGCCGCGCGGCCTGGAAAGCAAGGTTGCCGACAAGCTGGCCTGGTTGCGCGAGCTGGACCGCAAGGCCGGCAAGGCTTGACCTTATGAGGTACTGGGCTGGCCGCCTTGCAAGCTGCGGCGCAGGCGGCGCAAGGTGCTGCCCAGCTTGTTGCCGGCCTTGCGTCCGACCCGCTCCAGCCAGGCCCGGCCCGGTGGTGGCGCCGCCTTGATCCTGACCCGGCCTTTGCCGATCGTCTCGATCAAGGTCAAGCCATCGTTCGGGATGGTGAAGGTATTGCCTTGGCGGATGGAAAAATCGGTGGGTTCGCCGTAAGCGGTGATCAGGGCGCTGCCCGTCACGCATTCCACGCGGCGGCCCTTCGCATTGCTGATGCGCAGTAAATGATTTTCCGTCAATTCGTATTCGGTCTGACCCTTGCTGTGTTCTTGCATGGCGCTACTCCCTGGCTGTGAAATCATGGGATCAGAATACGGTGATGCGACTATCAATAACAGATGCAATAAACCGCAATTGTTACCATCACAATCGCGTTTCGATTAAACTGTGCTGCTTGAAAAAACCAGCTACTGTATCTGCCTGTGGCTGCCCCGCATGCGGCACAATCAATACATGACGATCAATCTCTACGAATCCCTGGCCAATGAACTGGGCGCCCTGATCGCCAGCCGCGTCTTCGCGCCTGGCGACCGCCTGCCGTCGATCCGCCACCTGGCGCAACAAAAGCGCCTCTCGATCAGCACCGTGATGCAGGCGCTGCGGCTGATGGAAGACCGCGGCCTGGTCGACGCCAAGCCGCAAGCGGGATACTACGTGCGGCACCGCGCCAAGATGCTGGCCGCCATGACCGACACCCAGCATTTGAAGGCGCCGGCCTATGTCGGCATCAATAATCTGTTGATGCGGGTGCTGAAAGCGAACGAGACGCCGCAGGTGATGCCGCTCGGCTCGGCATGGCCGCCCGACGAAATGCTGCCGCTCAAGCGCATGCAGCGCACGATCAGCTCGGTGGCGCGGCGCGACCCCGCATTGCTGGGCAAGGTCAGTTGCTTCGAGACCAACGAGCCGGGCTTCCTGCGCCAGATCAGCCGGCGTGCGCTCGACTGGGGCCGGCTCGACCCCGGCGAAATCGTCGTCACCGGCTCGTGCACCGAAGCCATCAACCTGTGTCTGCGCGCAGTGGCCAGGCCGGGCGACACCATCGCGATCGAATCGGCCACGTATTTCGTGCTCTTGCAAATGATCGAAAGCCTGGGCATGAAGGCGCTGGAAATTCCCACCGACCCGAAAACCGGGCCCTCGCTCGATGCGCTGGAACTGGCCATGCGGGCCGGCCTGGTGCAGGCCTGCCTGTTCATCCCGAATGCCAACAATCCGCTTGGCTGCATCATGCCGGAGGAAAACAAGAAGCGCCTGGCGGCGCTGCTGTCGCACCACGACATTCCCTTGATCGAAGACGATGTGTATGGCGACCTGTGCTTCACGAACCAGCGCCCATGGCCCGTGAAAGCCTACGATACCAGCGGCAATGTCTTGCTGTGCTCCTCGTTTTCAAAGGCGATCACGCCGGCGGCGCGGGTCGGCTATGTGTTGGCCGGACGGTACGCGCAAGAAGTGGCGTTGCTGAAAACCGTGTCGAGCGGCGCCACTGGGCATTTTTTTCAAGCCGTGCTGGCCGATTTCCTCGAAGGCAGCAGCTACGACATTCAAGTGCGCAAGATGCGGCGCGTGCTGGCGCAACGCATCGCCCGCATGTCCGACGCGGTGTCGGCCCACTTTCCAGCGGAATGCTCGCTGTCCGAGCCGCAGGGCGGCTTCGTGCTGTGGGTGCGGATGCCGCGCCAGGTCGACGCCCTGGCCCTGCATGAGCGCGCCATCGGGGAAGGCATCGCCTTCATGCCCGGGCCGCTGTTTTCCGCGTCGGGAAAGTTCCAGCATTATTTGCGCCTCAATTGCGGCAATGCCTGGAGTGTGGAAGTCGAGCGTGCCGTCGCCAAGCTGGGCCGCCTGGTGCATAGCGCGGCCGAGCAGCCTGCCAGCGCTTGCCTGCAGGAATGAGGCCGGGGCATATGTGTACGCAAATGCGTTCGCAAAACTCCCAAGGAAGTGTCGCCATCTTGGTACAATTACGTTTTTGACATAGCGGCGCTTTCCCATGATAGACATCCAACTTCTCCGTAAAGACATCGACAACGTCGCCGCCCGCCTGGCGACGCGCAAGTTCCAGCTCGATGTGGCCGCTTTCAACGCCCTCGAAGGGGAGCGCAAGGCGATCCAGACCCGCACCGAAGAATTGCAGGGCAAGCGTAATTCGCTGTCCAAACAGATCGGCATGTTGAAAGGCAAGGGGGAAGACACCTCGGCCGTGATGGCGGAAGTGGCCGGCCTGGGCGACGAGCTCAAGGCCGACGAAATGGCGCTGTCGGCCGTGCAGGCCAAGATGAGCGAGTTCATGCAGGCGCTGCCGAATTTGCCGCACGAATCGGTGGCCATCGGCACCGATGAAAGCGCCAATGTCGAAGTGCGCAAGGTGGGCACGCCGCGCAGCTTCGATTTCGAAGTCAAGGATCATGTCGATGTCGGCGCCCTGCTGGGTCTCGATTTCGACGTCGCCACCAAGTTGACCGGTTCGCGCTTTTCCGTGATGAAAGGCGGCATCGCCCGCCTGCACCGGGCGCTGGCCCAATTCATGCTCAATACCCACGCGGACGAGCATGGCTATACGGAATGCTATACGCCCTATATGGTCAACGCCGATTCCCTGCGCGGCACCGGCCAGTTGCCGAAATTCGAAGCCGACTTGTTTTCGGTGAAAAAAGGCGGCCAGGAAGGCGAGGGCGAAACCTTTTACCTGATCCCGACTTCGGAAGTGTCGCTGACCAATATCGCGCGCGATGAAATCCTGGCGCTGGACGCCTTGCCCCTGAAAATGACGGCGCACACGCCATGCTTCCGCTCGGAAGCGGGCAGCTATGGCCGCGACACGCGCGGCATGATACGCCAGCATCAATTCGACAAAGTCGAAATGGTGCAAGTGGTGCATCCGGATACCTCGTATCAAGTGCTGGAAGAAATGGTTGGTCACGCGGAAGCCATCTTGCAGCGCCTCGGCTTGCCGTACCGCGTGATGGCCTTGTGCACCGGCGACATCGGTTTCAGCGCATCCAAGACGTATGACTTGGAAGTGTGGTTGCCGGCGCAAAACACGTACCGCGAGATATCCTCGCTGTCCAATTGCGAAGCGTTCCAGGCCCGCCGCATGCAGGCGCGCTTCCGCAATGCGCAAGGCAAGCCCGAGCTGGTCAACACCTTGAACGGTTCCGGACTGGCCGTCGGTCGTACCCTGGTCGCGGTTCTGGAAAACTATCAGCAAGCCGATGGCAGCGTCGAGATACCGGAAGTCTTGCGGCCCTACATGGGCGGCTTGACGCGCCTGGTTGCGGCTTGAAGCGAAGGGCGGGGGCTGGTTTCGTAGGTGGATTTTTTTTGCCTTTCCCCCTTCCGTTTTTCAAGGATGCTGCTATAATCTTGCTCTCGCAGCGTTAAGCGAAAAGAAGTAAGCAGGAAAGGTGGCAGAGTGGTCGAATGCGCTGGACTCGAAATCCAGTGTACATCTTTGGTGTACCGTGAGTTCGAATCTCACCCTTTCCGCCATGAATAAATGAAAAGGCTCCCGCAAGGGAGCTTTTTCATTTGTGGAGTGGAAAGGAGTGCGCTTAACGGATGGCCAACTTTTGGTTGGCAAACTTCTGGTTGGCAAACTTCTGCTGGCCACCAACAGCGCCGATCTGCGCCTGATACCCATTGCTCTCGCGCTGCCCGCCGTCGGGATCAGCTTTCTCGGCCACCAGCCGACCGCGCTCAATTTCGCACCTTGAAATCGCGGCTGCAGCTTGCCTTGCTTAACTGTCTAGGCCAAATAGTCCCCAGGCGTATTCGTACAAATCCTATATATTTTTATTTCTATAAACATAAAATGTAGTGACTATTCAGTCCCTATGAGCGCTCAATAATAAACTCGTGTTTTTTTTGGAAATTGAGAAAATTCACCGGCGCGCCTGTTTTTTTAGCGAAATTTCAGTGCTTTACCAAACGCTCATAGCGTTTGAATAGTGACGAAAATTTCCGGTTGCGCAGGAGTCTTGCCCTGCAAAACGTCACTTAAAAACCAGGAATTTCCATCCAACCAACCGGAGCCATTTCTCATGAACGAAATTACGCCATTGGGTCTTTTCATGAAAACTATAAAAGCGATGTACCTTGTACTGATGTTGATTTTTTTTGCATTTCCTGTCAGTAATAGTTATGCCCAAGCCCAACCATGGCAGAAGTCCAAGATAACTGACGATAGTTATTTATATTGGAGGTATGATGCAAATGGCGATGTCCAGTGTGCGACCAGTGATGTTGCTGGTTATAATTGCCAATGGAATTTGGCACAGCAACAAACCGTTGGCGCGGGGACGTTAACTTGCGGGGCCGATCATCAAGCAAAATATCAAATTAATGGCTACAGCCAACCGTTGCACTGGTGTGCAATATTACTCCAGGCACATCCTTCTGTTCAATGGAAGAAAAGCTATGTTGCCGGGAGTGATTATTTATTTTGGCGATTTAATTCAGATGGCGATGTTCAGTGTCTGACCTATGATGTTGAAGGGCGTAATTGTCAGTGGGGCGCAGTGACAGCACAAACTAATACATATGGGATTTTAACCTGCGGCGATGATCATCAATTAAAATTTGGGACTAATGGCTACAACCAAGCATCAAGTTGGTGCGCAATATTGCGCCAGTCCAGCCTGAGCGCTGCAGCAAGACAAATTACAAATGATACTGGTGTCACTGATTGTTATACTACGCTTGGAAGTAACGCCAAAGGCCCGTGTTCCGGACCAATAGATTCTAATTTGGCCAAGCAGGATGGGAAAACTGGAATTGATGTAGATCCGGCCTCAAATGACCCAAGCGATGGTGAATTGGGATTGTCTTTCAGTAAAATTTGCAACAGCGGCAACATTTGTCCCGCAACAGCTATCCAAGGAAGTGCCAGCACCAATTGGGGCTGTACTAAAGATAACCGTACTGGTTTGATTTGGGAAATTAAATCCACAGATAGAAATAATCTGAGATATGGTGGTGCGACGTATTTCAATCCAACCACGTCCATAGCAGGAAGTGCCAATGCGTTTGTGTCGTCGGTCAATACCACAAGCATGTGTGGCTTCAATGACTGGCGACTGCCGACGCCGCGTGAACTTCAAAGTCTCGCGAATTACACCAGAGGAACAACAACTGGCAACACCCTGGATAAAACATGGTTTCCTGAAAATGTTGGTGGATTATATGATTTTACGTCTCTTGCAGTGCAAGGAAATGATTTAAATTCCTGGACTTTTTACTACAACAGCGGCCAAGTCTCACCACTTTCGCGCACTGGGGCGGGGGGGAATGTTCGGCTAGTTCGCTCAGGTAGTCAGCCGCCGACGGTGAATAGATACAAACAGGTGGCAGGAGTAGGACAAGACGAGGTATACGATACCAATACTGCATTAGTCTGGAAGCATTGCCTTGAGGGGATGAATTGGAATAGTAGCTCGCAAACCTGTACTGGCACCGCAAGCATGTTTACACAAGAGCAGGCATTGAAGGCAGCAGTGTTAACCAAGTATCGTCTTCCAAACATCAAGGAGTTATTTAGCATCGCGGATCAATCCAGAGCGGCACCTTCGTTTGACCCGGCAGTATTTCCACATTATGGTGTTTGTGAAATGTGGTCATCTACGCCGGATGCAGAACACCCAGCCATTGCTTGGCATATGAAAAGCAATGGTTATATAAATAATGGTTGGGATCGTTCTTCCCTGTTTTGTGTTCGTCTGGTGCGCTAGAAAATAGGTAATTTCCGGGTCCCCTCAGCGTTGCTGCACGGATAGTCCTGCGGTGGGCCGAAATCCACATGCTCAAGGGGACCCCGAAATATCGTCGTTCCTCCCCCCCGGAGGAACGACTTCCTGCCTCAGAACCGGCCAAATTCCACGCTACTTTTAAGGTCGCCGAGCGGGCCTCCCGCTACGCAGCCCCACCAATCAAGATCGCCACGGTGATATTGTCCTGCCCGCCCTGGGCATTGGCGGCATCGACCAGCGCCTGGCAGATTTCCCTGGCGCCCAGCCGCGCGCCATGTCCTTGCCGGAGCCGGTCCACCATGGCGGCCAGGCTGTGTTGGTCCTGGAAATAATTCCATAGCCCGTCAGAACACAGCAACAAAATATCCTCGGGCGCCATTGGCGCCGACAAGACATGCGGCACGATGCGGTCGTCGCGCATGCCCAGCACTTGCGTCACGCAATGGGCCAGCGGGTCCGCGTTGGCTTGCGCGCGCGTGTGCGTGCCGTCCGCGACCACTTCTTCGATCCAGGAATCGTCGACCGTCAGGCAGCGTTCGCTCTGGCCCTTGATCAGATAGGCGCGCGAATCGCCGACCCAGGCAACGGTGACCGTAGCGGCGCTTGCCAGCGCGACGACGATGGTGCATTCGGGATCGTCGAGTTCGGGCCTGTCGCTTCCCGGCAGGGTCTTGATGGCTTGGTGCGCCGCATGTACCGCCGCGAGCATCGCCTGTTCCACACCGGCGCCGTGTGCGTGCAGCGGCAAGAGCGTCTTCAATTGTTCGATCGCCAGGGCCGAGGCGCCGGCCGGGCGGAAGGAGGAAGAGACGCCATCGGCCACCACCAGCAAGGCCGTGCCCGACTCCGATCGCACATGGCCGCAATCCTCGTTGTGGGCGTGGCGCCGGCCTAGGTCGCTGACCATCGCCAGGCGCGCGTCGATTTCCTCGCTCCAATGGTGCGGATTGCTGACCCCGGCGGCGCCGCAGCGCAAGCCGCAATGCAGGCAAAAGCCATCCGCGTCCGGCGCGCCGGCCCCGGGGGCGCAGGCGCACGCTGCTGCCGCAGTTGGCGTCATAAAGGCATGGCCGCAGCCTTCGCAAAATTTGAGGCCGGCGGACGAACTGTTGTCGCCGCAAATGGGACAGGTCATGGTGTCTCCTTATACAAAACTGGGCGGACGCACGGCGTTGGCCATGTCGATCCACATGATTTTTTCGTGGGAATCGGCGGCGTAGCGGGCCGCCTTCCGGAATTCTTCTTCGGCCCCGGCCTGCAAGGCGCGCCGATGCAGCGCGCGCCCCAGCAGCGTGACGCTCTGGTCTTGCTTGACCTTGCCGTTGACGATCAGTGCAATTCCCGTTTCCAGCAGCCGGGCGCTCAATTGGTGCACCACGCCGCCTTCGAGGGAAATCGATTCGATCGTTTGCGCCAGTTGTTCCAGCCCCGCCACATCCATCCCGGCCGGCCCGCCCAGCAGTGCCTTGGCGAGCGCGATGCGGGCCAGATTGAACAGGCTGTGTTGCGGCGGCACGGCCGACAAGGCTTCCACGGCGCCCGCCATGTCCTGGCTATGGCTCATGCAGCGGGCCAGGCCGAAGCAGGCGGCGGTCTGGTTCGGGTCGACCTTGACGACGCGCCGATAATACGAGGCCGCTTCCTTGAAATCGCGCTTGGCCTCGGCCGCGAAGGCGATCGCCAGTTTCGGCGCCAGCTCGCCCGGCATCTCGAAATACACTTTGCCGAACTCGATGCGGGCGTTCTGGCCATCGCCTTGCGCCAGGAACGATTTGCCGCGATACCAGGATACGCGCCAGTCGAACGGGTCTTCCTCATACAATTGATCGAGCAATTGGCTGGCGTCGCCGAAGCGCTCGACGGCCAGGTAGGCGTTCGCCAGGCGCAGGCGCGCCTCGACCGATTTCACGCCGAAGGTGGCCGCCACTTGCGCCAGCGCCGCCACCCGTTTTTGCGGGTCGATCACGGTTGCCAGGCGCAGCAACTCATTGGCCGCCTTGTCGCCGGCATCCATCTTCAGCGTCGGCAGCAGGCGCACGGCCGGATTTTCCGTACCATGCACGTCGTCGCCGTCAAACAGGTTGTCGGACGTGAAAACCTTGCTGTCAAATGGCTTCGGATCGGTTTTCAGGGCGACGATTTCGCGCAGTACGCCATGCAACTGGTCCGCCATTTCATCGGCCGACTGGAAGCGCTGGTCCGGGTCCTGATGGGTGGCGCGCAGCAGGAAGCGGTACAGCGATTCGTTTTGCGCCAGCACCGCTTGCTGATCCGGTGTCGGCAGGGAGGTCTCGAATTGCTGCGCGTATTTGAAATCCATGATCATGGTGGCCAGTGCGCGGCCCAGCGTGTACAAGTCCGACACTTCGACCGGGTCGTCATTGGCTTCCGGCGCCATATAGCCGCGGGTGCCGTAAATGTCGCCGTTCGGGTCGCCGATCTTGCGCATGCCGCCGACGTCGATCAATTTCACGTCGTCGCCTTCGAGCATGAAGTTATCGGGCTTGAAATCGCAATACACGAAGCCGCTCGCGTGCAGATAGGAAAAGGCCGGCAAGATGCCGAGGATGTAGGCGATTGCCTCTTCCACGGGAAACAAGCCCTTTTGCTTCAGAATGGCGCCGATGGCGACCCCGCCCACATATTCCATGACGATGAAACCGGCGCCGTCATGGTCGACGAAATCGTAAATGCCGACGATCTTGGGATGCTTGACGGCGGCCAGGAATTGCCGCTCCGTCAAGGCATTCGCGGCGGCCGCCTCGTCCTTGGCGTTCAGCAAGCCTTTCATCACCACCCAGCGGTTCAGTACCAGGTCCCAGCCGAGATAGATCCAGCCCATGCCGCCGAAGGCGATCGCGCCCTTGACCTCGAATTTGCCGCTGACGATATCGCCGGCCGCCAGCGATGGGACGAAATTGTATTCGGTGCCGCATTCGCCGCAAAAACCCTTGACGCGCGATACCTTGGCATCGCATTTCGGGCAGCGCCGCTTGCGCTCGGGCACTTCCGGATTGCTCATGACGAGCGTCAAGGGATCCTGGCTCGGTATCGGCGGCAGCGATACCAGGCCGCCGCCCAGCGCTTGGCGCCGGCTCGACGAACCCTTGCTCGAACGGCTGGTATGGCGCCGTACGCCGGAGCGACCAGTGCCGCTGGTGGCCGTTCCAGTGGCGAAGGTATCGCTGCGGCCGGTGGCAAAAGTATGCTCGGCCACAGGCGCCAGCAATTTGACGCCGGCCGGCGGCATCCCGCATTCATCGCAGAAACCATCTTCCATCTGGCCGGTGCAGGCATTTCTTTGGCATTTGTCCACGGTGTTTCCTTTGTGCGCGCCTAGCGCGCGGATGATTGATGGGTGTAGAGCGCCGTTTCATAGGCGCCGATGGCGGCACGCAAAGCCGCCAGGTGCAAGGGCCGGGCCTGCAGCGCCTGCTTGACGGCGCGCTGCAAGGCCGGCAGGTCAGCCTGCCACTGCGCGCCGCGCGCGGCCAGCGCGTCGGCCTTGGCGCGCAAGGCCTGGAAGCGGCCGGCGATTTCAATGCTTTCATCGAGTTGGCGGCGGTTTGCGGCGCAAGCGGCGCGCGCCGCCGCCAGTTGCGCCTCGCACGCGCCCTGCCAGCGTGCCAGGCCGATGATGATGGCCTCGTGCCGTCCCGCGCGCTCGATCGTGGCCAGCCATGCGCCCAGGGACTCGATCGCGTCCGCATCGATGGGCGCGACCGGCTGCGCCGGCTCATGCATGGTGCGCCGGGTTTCCTCGATGGCGGCGGCGTCAAGCCGCACGCATTCTCGCAATTGCGCCAGCGTGGCACCGGCCCGCTCGAGGGCGGCGCGGGACAGCGCCCGCTGTTGTTCCAGATGGCGCAAGCGCAGGCGCTCGGCCTCCAGCGCCTGTTCGGCCTCGGCCAGCGCCTCGGCGCAGGACAGCGGGTCCCGCTCAATGTCGTCGAGCATGGCGTCGAGTCCGGCTTGCGCCGGCAAGCCGGCCCCCGCTTCGCGCAACTGGGCATCAAGCCGGGCATCGAACTGGGCATCAAACTCGGCCGCGAGTTGCGCCGTTTGCCGGCGCAGCGCAGCGAGGCGCGCGGCGCCGTCGGCGGTGGCGAGCGCGATGGCGTGGAGGGCGTCGCGTGCCGCGGCAAATTGCGAGGCCATCTCGGCCAGCACCTCTTGTGGTTTGGCAAGCGTGACTTGGCTGGCGTTCGACAATAGTTCGCGCGTCGCAATCGGGATATGTTCGGCCCGCAAGGCCACCGACTTGCCCTCAAGTAGCAAGCGCACCTCGTCCCCGGTGTCGCGGAAGATACTGTCGCGCTGATGCAAGTCGCAAGCTTCCACCAACACTCTGGCCAGCAAGAGATAGCTATTCCATAGCGCGTCGAGGGAAGCGACCGCGCGCGCGGCGCTGGCGCGCGTCGCGCCGGCAAAGCCGCCATCCTTGAGGCGCGCCCGCGCCAGCTTGACGCTTTCCGTTTCGGCCAGGTCGAGCAGATTGCCGCTGATGGTGGTCAGGCTGGCCCGCAGCGCAGCTATTTCCTGTTGAATGTACACGGCCATCGATCAGAAACGGTATTCGTCGAGGCGCGGCTTCATGCCGGCGATGCTGGCCGCGATGCTGGCCAGCACGGCCGCCAGCAAGATATACGGAATGCGCGTCAAGTCGGCAAAGGCTTGCGCGATCTGGTGCTCGAAGGCGTCCTGGTTGATCGCGATGGTGTCGCCCAAGGCCTTGTCGAAGGCTTCAAAGGCCCAGTCCGATTGCCCGGTTTGCTTGCCCAGAGTCAAGGCCTGCGCTTCGGCGAAGTGGCCGGCGCCTTCGAGGGTCCGGATTTGCTGGTCGATTTCCATATAATTGCCCCAGGCCTTGAGCGTGCGCAAGGCGGCGGCCTCTTCGCCGGGATAGGTGATGTTGCTCAGTTCGGCGCCTAGCAGCCCGGAAAATGGCGCTTTCGATACGATCGCGGAGGCCACCTGCGCCGGGGCGATGGCCATGATCTGCCTGGTCCGCAATGCGTAGTCCGCTGTCGCCTGCGCCTGCGCCTGCGGATGGCCGCGATAAATCAGGAGCAGGCTTTCATCGGCGTTGGCTTCATAGGCCAGCGCGCGCGCCTTCGACAGCGCGTGGATCGAATCGAAGGCGTCGCCCTTGGCCGACACCAGCTTTTTTTCCACCCCGTTCAAGGCCGAGGTGCAATAGAGCAAGGTCAAGCCCAGCATGACGGTGGCCGCCAGCAAGCCGGCGTTGAAGGTGCGCCGGGTTCTGCGCTTCACATACCATTGCGCGGCCAGCAACGCGGCCAGGGTCAGCAGCGAGCAGGCAATGAAGGGCGCCAGTGCCAAGGCAAAACCGGCGCGGTGGCGCTGGAAGGTGGTCGTCAAATGGTCGAAATTGGCCTGGTCCAGCGCCACCGTGGCCGGCAAGATGGTCTTTTGCATCAACAGATTGGCGGCGCCCAGGTCGGCCAGGGCCGCCTCGCCGCCTTTCGCCTGGGCCTGGCCCAGCAGGCGTTCATAGGCGCCCAGGGCCGTCATGATGGCGGCAATCGGGCGCTGCTCTTCGTCGCCATAGGTGATGTTCTTGGCGGCCGTGAGCAATTCCGTGTGGGCCAGGTTCATATTGTTGCGGAAAGCCTGGCCCGATGGACCGCCTTCAACTTCATGGAGCAACACGGCGTTCATCGCGCTGGCATGCGCATCGGCCAGGACGAAGCGAATTTTTTCCGCCGCCACGATCGACGGCACTGTATCCCGGCCCAGCGTTTGAACGGCGTCGCGCACATCGTGATAAGCGCCCAGGCCATTGAAGGCGATCAAGAGCGCCCCGATGATGCCGGCCACCAGCCCGCTTGCCATGCGCCCCGGGGTGGTGCGCAGGTAGCTTGAGGTCCTGGACATGAGGCTCGGATGGTCTTGCCGGGCCAATGCTGGCACTGGCATGTTTGCGGTTCGCATATTGCTTGCCTTGAGGGTGAGTTTATTGTTTGACTGCGATACGCAGCTTGGTCCAACTGCCGACGATGATTTCATCGCCGGGCTTGAGTAGGGTCGACACGCCCGGTTCCAGCGTGGCCCCGTTCATGATGGAACCGTTGGTCGAACCCAGGTCGAGCGCCGCGTAAGCGCCGTCCGGCTGGCGGTTCAATTTCAAATGGCGGCGCGACACGCCGGGATCGTCGACCGGTATTTCCGGATACACGCCCTTGACGTCGGAACGCCGGCCGACCAGGTTTTCCGCCAGGTCGAGCGGGAAGATGCGCATAGCCGCGCCGACCGGGCATTGCGCCGCAGTCGCGGCATCGGCCGCCAGCGCAGGGTCGACGATGATTTCGACATTCCATTGCGGCGGCGCCAGGAAAGGCGCGGCCGCCGGGGCAGGGATGGGCGCTGCAATGGGCGCGGCCGCCGGTACCGGCGCGGCCGGTAATGTCGGCGCCAGGGCGGTGGCCAAGGCGGGAGCCGTGGCATACGAACTCTTGCCCTGGAAATCGTAGCGGCACACTTCGCAATAGCGGCTGCCGCCGACGCGCGGCGTGCCGCAATCGGAGCAAATGGCGTCGCCGGCGGGCGCCGCCGCAGTGAGGCTGGGCGCGCCGATCCGCACGCCGCATTCGGAACAATAATCGGCGTCGCTCGACTGGTGGCCTTGGGAACAGATGGACATGGTTTTTCCTTGTGCGCGGATGGGCTTAGGCGGCGGTGGCGGGGCGGCGGCGCACGGTGCGCGTGCCGCCCATGTCCAATTCCATGTCGTCGCCCTTGCTGGCGCCGGCGCGCAGGCGCACCGTGCCTTCGCGCGCGTCAATCACGTCCACCACTTTTTTCAGGCGCTGGGTCACTTCGTCGTTGCCCGTTTCGATGGCGATCCGGGCCGCCCTGCCCAGCAACTTGGTAGCCTGGTCGATATCGCCGCGCGACTTCGCTGCCAGGCCTTCCTGGATCGAATTGGCCAGCTCTTCTTGCCCCGTGTAATGGGCGACCTGGGCATTGATGCGGGTGGTGAGGGCGTCGTCGGACGACCAGGTCGCGACGATGCGCTGGCCGTCGACGCTGACCTCGGCGCCGCCCTGCAGATAACTGAGCTTGGGCCGGCAGACCATCATTTCCTCGCCCTCGGCCTGGGCCGCGAGCTCGAATCCGATATGGTAATCGCGGCTTTCCGCGCCCCAGGCGCCGAGCGGCACTTCGATGGTTTTTTCATCGATGCGGGTGCAGAGGTTTTTCAAATCGGCGATTTCGGGCGACATTTGCTTCAAGGTGGCGATGTTGACGGTGCGCGGCACCCACAGGCGCAGCTTGACGCCGGCGATGCCCTTGGCCATGCCTTGCGCCAGCGCCTGCTTGAACTTCGCTTGCAGGTTTTCCGGATCGGGCACGGCATCGGCGCTGCCCAGCAGGCGCCCGGCGATGGTGCGCAGGTCGCGCGGATTCCATTCCGTGCCCACGCCCCAGCAACTGGCTTGCAGTTTCTTGTCGCAAAAAGCGATGGCCTGGTCGAGCGCCTTGGCGTCGCCCTTGTCGTTTTCGCCGTCGGTGACGAAATACACTTGGACGATGTCGGCCCCGGAGCCTTCGGCTTGCCTGGCTGCGGCCAGCAAGGCACGCGACATCATGGTGCCGCCGCCGGCGCGCAATTTCTGCACTGCCACGTGGGCCGCCGCCTTGGCGGCGTCGGTCGCCTGCGTGGCCGGCACCACGACTTGCTCCTGGTTATGGAAGGCAATGACAGAAAATAGCGTGTCGCGCTCCAGGCAATCGACGCCGACCCGCACCGCGTGCTTCATTTGCTGCATTTTGTCGCCTTCCATGGAGCCCGACACGTCGGCCACGAAAATGATCAACAGGCGTCCTTTGGCTTGCAGCGGCGCGCCATCTTCGGCGGCGCTGACGGTGACGACCGCGTCCAGGCGCTTGGCGCCGACGCTGAGGTGGGCGTTATAAAACGATTCGGCGGTGAATTTCATGACTATTCTTAATAAAGTGGAGGGATGTGCACGACTCTTTTATATGGCGCGCCGCGTCAATTCCTGTGCATTGGCGCGCAAGCCCTCGAGGAGCTTGGTCTTGATGTCGCCCAATTGCACTTCGGCGGCTTGCCGTTTCTGACGGTTTTCTTCATCCAGGCGCACGCCGAGCGCTATCGTTTCGAGCAATTTGTCGGCGCTGTGCGCCAACAGCGCGATATCCTCGGCACCGCCGCCCTGGCTTTGCTTGGCTTGCGTGTAAGCCTGTTCCATCAAATCATTGCCGATCGCACCGATCTGGCGCGTGATGTCGCCGCGCGCCTTGGTCGCGGCTGACGCGTCCATCACTTGCTTCAAGGACGCCACCCGCAGGATCGCGCTTTTCAGGCGCGGCAAGTCGAACAAGAGGGTATCCATGATGTTTCTTTCCTCGATGCGCGCCGCTTCCTGGCTCAGGCGGATTTGCGGCACCGATAACAAGGCATCCGTAAAGGCTATGCGCATGCGCAACAGGCGGGCTTCGAAGGCATTGATGTGTTCTACGTCGTCGCGCAATGCCATGATGACGATTTGATCGTTCGACTGTTGCGCCTCGACCTGGTTGGCGGCGAAGCGGACCCGCGCGCGCAGCAGGATAGCTTGGCCGGCCGCCAGGTACAGCTCAAGCTGGCGCAAATTGTCGACGGTGCGCTCGACCAGTTGATCGAGCTTGCCGTTGGTGGCCGCCAGCTTGCCCCGCTCGCGCTGGGCGCGGTCTTCGATTTCCTTCAGATACTTGAGGATTTCCGCGTGATTGAGCTGGAAATGGCGCAGTGCGGACGCGTACTTGCCCACGAATGGCAATTTACCCACGGAATTGGCGAACCAGTCGCCGCCATCGACCTCGGCTTTCATTTCGGCCAATTTCATGGTCTTGATATGGCGCGCCAGTTCGATCGTGATGGCGCCGGCTTCGCCGACATCGGCGGTGCGTATGCCGACCAGCAATTCGTCCAGGAAACGATTCATTTGCATTTGCTGCTCGATGCCGAAGCTCGACACCGCCGCCCCATCGAGGTCACCGACGCCGGCAACAATCTGGGCCACCCTCTGCCGCTGGGCGTCGCTGAATGCCGCGATATTGATCTTGTGGGTTTCCGTCAAGGCATTGCTCAACTGAGGCAGCAGCATCATCTGCTTGCCATCGACCGCCGGGGCTTGCTGGTTCATTTTTTTAACAGTTCAAGGGTAGTGTGCGCCAGCCGGAAGGCTGGCGAGAGCTGACGTCAACATCGCCGCATGCGATCCCCGGTGGGGGAGGCGCGCGCTGCGATGATGCGGATCAGGCCGTCAACGGCGGTGCTAACCGGACTGCGTGAAAAATCCGGGTTGTGCGGGTGCGGGATGGTGGACGCGGCGCTCAGGGGAGGGCGAATTCATAGGTATTGTCTGGGTTGTACAAAAAATCGCGGAAGACTGACTCAATCCAACAGTGGGGAGGGGGCGGTGCAGGGCGGTGCTGCGGGATGAATAGGACGGCGCATGAGGATATTGTACTCCTCGTTTCGGGACCTGATGCGGCTGCTTAGCGAAGATGTGAGATTTACTACTTTTATTTGTTAAAAAACACTATGTGCAAGCTTATGCGGGGTGGGCGGGATGTTGATAGGCAGGAACTTGCGGGCGCGCGCGTGGGAATGGCAGTCAAATTTGCCTATTTGCTTTCCGCCATGTCAATCGGGCTGGCGCGCGGGCGCCGCCGCAGCGCCACTGGCGGGGCCTCGCCCGCAATCGACTGTGCCTGGCTCGGCGCCGCGCTGGCCGGCTTGAAGTAGGGATGCTCGCGCAGCAGGGGCAAGCCATAACGTCTGGCCAGCGTTGCATAATAATCGCTCTGCAGAAGCTGCTTTAGCGCGACGTTGAAACGGTCCCGGACAGTGCGCGAACGGAAGGCAAGGCGGTATGGGGTGGGTGGAAACAGGGCGTAGGTACACAGTGGCTGGGCGCCATGGATGTCCGCTCCCAGTTGCCGGTCCATGTTCTTGAAGATATTGATGTCGCTGATGCCGACCTCGATCCTATGCGCGTACAACAGGCGGTCGATGGCCACTTGCGGCGACACTTCGCGATAGTCGGCATTGTTTGCCGTCACCGCAGCAAACTCATCCCCCAGAAACAGATGCGCGTTCTGGAAAGCCGCCATGCGGCGCTTGGCCAGGTCGCCCACCTTGTCGAGGACCAGATGTCTGCTGCACAAGGTGATCGCCATGTTTTGATAGACGACATAAGGCTCGGATAAAAAATATTGATTAGCGCTGATCTTCAGCTAACCGAAGCCAGCGTTCGCATCGCGGCCCGGTGCCAACCGCATCGCACAGCAGGCTATCCAGAATGGCGCCCAGGTCGAAACG
>JBEONR010000008.1:0-160760 GCA_040544385.1 Oxalobacteraceae bacterium GrIS 1.11 | reverse complement strand
GCCGCAGAATCCCTTGCGTTCCGCCGTATCACGCACGGACGGCGTTACCCAATATCGCAGTGGGCGTCAAGTTCCATACAAAACGGCATAGAGCCATGCCGGGATCATCAACGTTATTGTACAAACTGCGGACCCGCCTGGTCTCAGTTAAAGGAAGCATATGCAAAAATTAATTTCAGAATTGATAAGGTTATACCTCCCGGCGGGCACTTTGTCGCCAGAAGTTCTGGCGCAACGCATGCTGGGTCAGACCAGCCAAGCCGTCAATCTGACGAGCGCCGATGGTTTGACACGCGCCATGGTCATTGCCTTCCACAAGATCGGCGCCAGCGACGAGGCGCAGCATTGGAGCCGCTTGTGCGCGGTAGCGAATGCCTTGCAGACTCAGCTCGGCTTCCCGGCACCGGCGGTGAGTATTTCCGGCGCCAACGGCTATGCCCTTTGGCTGTCGCTGGAGACGCCCATTCCGGCGGCGCAGGCGCAAACATTCCTGGAGTTGCTCCACACAACGTACTTCCCCGACCTGGACCTTCGTCCGGACGCTATTCGCGCCCCAGTCGAACTACCACCTTGCCTGCACCAGAGCAGCGGCAAGTGGGCCGCGTTCATCCACCCAGGCATGGGCGCTTCCTTCGCCGACGATTCGGGGCTGGAGATGGCTCCACCGTTTGCCGCGCAGGCCGCATTTCTGGAAGGATTGCAGAGCATCAACGAAGCGCAATTGCGGCACGCCCTGCAGGTGCTCGGGCCAGCGCCGCTACTCAAGGTGCCGGCGTTGGCGCACACGGCGGCGCCAGACGGCTTGCTCCTGAGCGAGGCGACGCTGGAAGACATCGTCAGATTCCTGCATGCGAGAAATATCGAGCCAACATTTCGGCATTTGATTCCGGCATCAGTGACAAACAGCATGATGTTACCGCAGCGTGAGCTGACTCATACGTGATGCAAGTCCATTTGGCCCATTTTTGACAAACTGGCGGCCTTGGTGCTGAACATGAGCCAATTGCCCTCCCAGCCGTCGATCGGGTCTTCCTTCGGCTTCAGTTGATAGATGACTTTCCAGTGAACCGTTTGGTTTTCACAATGCCCAACGCATTCGCACACGACATAGACATAGCCGTCGAAGTCCTCCACATTGCGAGGAAAGTAGCGTCCCTTGCCGCGAACTTTGGCAGTCCATATTTTTGCCCCTTGCATCCACGCGAGTTCGCAGCGCAAAAGAGCATCGCGATTACAACGGGTGCGGATCGACAGATTGCTGATTTGCCATTCGAGGCCTTCGTTCGGGCCCGGGTGAGCAAAATGCTTGCTCAAGTCCACCGGGCTCGCGCTCTTCGGATCGCCCACCTTTGCCGTCAAGTTGTGAAGCAAGCTGGCCGTACCAGCCAGTTGCGCCTTATGCCGCGGGTAAAGAAACGGCAACTGGTAGACGATATCGGGAAATATGACCCAGATTAAACTGGTGCCCAAGCCAATCAAACCGGTAATGGCAATAATCACCCAATCCCTTGTGTCAAGCATGGGCAAGTCCGGTCGCCCCATTGAATGACCCGCAACCAAGACCGTGCTTGCCACTTGCGATGCCGCATGCCAGGCCACCATGACGTTCTCCAATCATTTTTAGCGCAACACTAAAAAGTGCCTCTATCGAAGGCAGCCGAGAAGAAGGCGCATGCACGTTGAGCGCACGCAGCCCTTACCGGGCATCGAGCACGCGCGGCATGAAAGCTGACTTGGCGATTGGTGAGTTAGACACGAAGGAATAGGCGAAGTTCGGACGCGCATAGGCAATGCCTGAGGCGGAGGCATGCGAACGGCGGCGAGTGCCGTTCGCGCCATGATGCAGATGGCAAGCGCGGCAGGCGGTTCAGGCGCCGCGCTTCCTTCTGGACAAAAACGCCAGCAAGCCCAGGCCCGCACCGAACATCGCATAGTTCGACGGTTCAGGCACAGCCGTGATCACCAGGAAATCCTGATTTTCCGCGCTGTAGAGGCGTTGCACATGCACATTGCTGGCCGCGCCGACGCCGAGGCCGTTCAGCCAACTGTTTGCCAGCGCGGTCGAGGTGCCGCCGCCGCTTCCCGTGAAGTTGCCGCTATTTAAGTTGTAAGCCGTGGCCGGGCTTTCATAGAGGACTTCCCACAATGCCAGCTGGAATGCCGCCGACGAGTTGGCGTCCACGACTTTGCCGCCATCCTGGGTGACCAGGCGGCCTATGTCTTGCGCCGCCCGCGACGACAGCGTTCCTCCGCCTACCGTATAGTTGCTGTAGACGCCGCCAAAATAGAATTCCTGGTACAAGTCCAAGCAATACGTGGCGATGGGCGCGCCGTTGAGCGCCCCCGAAAACCCGCCGCCTTGGCCCGCATAATTGAAATGCGTGTCAGCCACATGGACATTCACGTTGACCCCGCTATAGGTCCAGTTAGTCAAATCGACGGTATCGGCGCGGGCCTGGGTGGCGCCAAGCGCACAGCATGCGGCGATCAATGAAGCGGAAAGCAAACGGGACATGGTCGACTCCAATAGTTGTTTTATTGAAATTAAAATAGTACATCTGAAAATTCATTTTTGCAACTAATATTTAGAAATGGAAATTATTTTTCATTTTTATACACATGAAAGGCGCTCGCGCATGGCGGCAATTTTGATCTGAATCAATGAAACCGAGACGGCGAACGCTCACACTGATTGACGGTACCCGGCCTGTGCCGGGCCCGGCAAAGCGGTTCACCGGTTTCTACAACAGGAGGCATGATGTTCAAGCATATTTTGATACCGACCGACGGCTCCCCTGCGTCCGAAGCGACAATTTTGGCTGCAATCGAATTTGCTCGAGAAATAGGCGCGGCCGTGACGGGCATCCATGTGCTGCCGCCTTTCTTTATTTTCAATTACATGACTGGCATGCTGGCGGAAACTAAGGAACAATTCATTCGCGACAACGAGCAGCGCGCCCACGGGGTGCTCGACGCGGTCACGCGGGCGGCGGCGGCGGCTGGCGTGCGCTGCCACACCATGCAGATCACGGCCGAGCATCCGCATCAAGCCATCCTCGCCGCCGCGCAAGAGCAGGCTTGCGACTTGATCGCGATGGCATCTCACGGCCACAAAGGCGTGCGCGCGCTACTGCTGGGCAGCGAAACCCAAAAAGTCTTGACCCACAGCCCGGTTCCGGTGCTGATCTACCGGCAAAGCGAGCAATAAACGCAAGCTCACGCCAGCCCCAGCCCCGGAATGGGCACAGGCTAGAGGAAATAGTCTACTTTCATCAAGACGGACCGGGTCCGCCATTCCCGCCATCGATCACCAATCGCCCAAGGCCAAGGCGGTGGGCGATTGGCAGGGGCCAAATCGACTACGCCGGGTCTCCACAACGGGGCCGCAATGGCCGCATCCACAGCCCCTGATCAAGCAATGATGCTTGCCAGATATTTCACATAACCAATATTTATTGGTATAGCATAGCTCACCACCGCAGCAGCACCTTATTTGTCCACTTTTGAGAGGAAAGCAATGTCAGGAAGTAATACGCACAAAGGCAAACGGGATCAATTTTTATCGGAGCACTGGGATAGTCGCAGCGACGCCGATTTCGACCGTTTCCAGTTGTCGCGGGAACAGCTCAAGGCGGCACAATCCCAATTACGCGGCCATATCGTATTGCCGGGCGACCCCACATACGATCAAAATCGCAAACTGTCCAATGTTGTCTTCGATACGTTTCCCTCCATGATCATCTACTGCCACGTCGAGAGCGACGTGGCAGTCGCCCTGCAACTGGCGCGGCAATCGGCGCTGGGATTCACGGTGCGCTCGGGCGGCCATTGCACCGCCGGCTTTTCCGCTTCCAGCGGGATATTGATCGATGTTAGTTCCCTAAACGAAGTCCAGGTCGACAGCACAGCACTGATCGCCTCGGCCGCCTGCGGCTGCCAGTTCGGCAAACTGACCGAGGCACTGCAAGCCCAGGGCATGCACGTGCCAGTCGGCGAATGCATGAATGTGTGCGTGGGCGGCTATGTCCAGGGCGGCGGCTATGGCTTCACCTCGGTCACCTTTGGCATGAATTGCGATAATGTGATCGATATGCGTGTCATGCTGGCCGATGGCGCCATCGTCACTGCCAGCCCGAACGTCAACTATGACCTGTGGTGGGCCATGCGCGGCGGCACCGGCGGCACCTTCGGCGTGCTGCTCAGCGTGCGCTACCAATTGCGGCCTTTAGGCGAAGTGTTCGGCTGGGCCCTGATCTGGCCGCTCGACACCGACCAGGGCGTGGAACACGCCACCGGCGCCATGCTGGCCTTGCAAGCCGATTATATGCGCCGCGGTTCGCCGCAAATGACAATCCAGGTCTCGCTGAGTTTCCAGCCCGGCACACAGGGTGGCTTGCCGCTCGTCAATATGCAGCCCTTCCTGCTGGTGCGTGGCCTGTATGTCGGCAGCAATGAAGATGGCCTGGCCGCGATCGCGCCGCTGCGCGAATTGCCCGGCGCCGTCACGCAATGGACCAAGTTCACCGATTTCAACACCCTCAATATTGAATTGCTAAACCAGCCCTACGGCATGCCGCCGTTTCCGCCCGGCACCGTCTGGCCTTGCGAAGACAAGACCTCGCGCTATGTCGCGCGCGACCTGGCGCCCGCCGAATGGCGCGCGATGCTCAATTATTTCAAGCAAACGCCCAACCATTATTCCTACGCTTACCTGGAATTCTACGGCGGCGCCATCAATGCCTATCCGCGCGACGACAGCGCCTTCATCCACCGCGATTGCGTGTTCGACATCGTGCTCGATGTGTTCTGGTTCGACGAAGCGGAAAAACCGGTCGCGGTGGCCTACCTGGAAGGCTGGATCAGCTTGATCGAACCAATGTCAAACGGTCATATCTACCAGAATTATCCGCGCCCGAACGAAGACAATTACGCCTGGAAATACTGGGGCGAAGCCCACGCCGGCCTGTATGCCGTCAAGCTCAAGTATGATCCCGGTAACGTCTTCCGATTTGCCCAGTGCGTGGCGGCGCCCGAAGCCGGCCGGGAAACCGTCTTGCAACCATGCTTGCAAGCGGCCCTGGAGCGGCCCATCGCGTATGGCCCGCTGCGCGCATTGAGTTAAGGCGCGTTGCGGCAGCGCCGGCAAGGCTGGCACTGCCGCAGGCGGCGCGTTTTCAGGGGAGCAACACTATGAATTATCGATTCGGCATGGCGGATCGGCCTGTGCGCCGACTATGCCGCCAAATATGGAGCGCCTGCTGGCTGGCTTTGCTGGCCCAGGCTTGCCTTGCCGCGCCCCCAAAAAACCTGCGCTTCGAGCAATTCGGCATCGAGCAAGGCTTGCCCCATGAATTGGTGCAAACCATGCTGCAAGATCGCCAGGGCTTCATGTGGATAGGCACGCAGAGCGGACTGGTGCGCTATGACGGCGCCCGCGTCACTTTTTACCGGCATAACGCGGACAAACCGGGCAGCCTGACCAACCCCTGGGTCACGGCCCTGTATGAGGATGGCCATGGCCGGCTTTGGGTGGGAACGCGCGGCGGCGGCTTGCAGCGCTACGACCCAGCCAGCGAAAGTTTTACCCCCTATACGCGTCAGCCGGCCGATAGCCGCGACGGCGGCGGCTTGCAAATCTCCGCCATCAAGGGCGATGGCGGCAGCGGCATGTGGCTGGCAACCACGGACGGTCTCAGCCATTTCAATCCCGAGCGCGGCGAATTCACCGCGCTGCGCCACGACGCCGCCCAAGCCGGCAGCCTCGGACACAATACGGTCACGGCACTGGCGCCGGACCGGCAAGGCAATCTATGGCTGGGCACGGCGCACGGCCTGGAGCGCTTGCCCGGCGGCGCCGCCCAATTCGAGCACCACCGCCTCGACAGCGAAGCGGCGCCCGACCCCAAGCGCAACGATATCCATGCACTCTTGCTGGACCGCGACGGCGCGCTGTGGATAGGCACGGCGGCCGGCCTGGAAGTGTGGCCGGCGACGGGGCCGAAGCGGCGTTTCGGCGCGGCCGAAGGCCTGGCCGCCGGCGCCATCGAAACCCTGTACCAGGACCGCGATGGCGCCGTCTGGCTCGGCACGCAGGACGACGGCTTGAAACGCTGGGATGCCGGCGCCGAGCATTTTCTCACTTACCACAACGAATCAGGCGATCCGCACAGCCTGGCCGACAACCGTGTCGTGGCCCTGTTGCAAGACCGTTCCGGCAGCCTGTGGGTCGGCACCTGGAACCGCGGCACCAGCCGGGTCGACCTGGCCGGCGGCGGCTTCGAACGCTATGTCCACCTGGCCGACGACCCGCATAGCCTGGGCGCCGGCCGCATCCAGGGCCTGGCCGCCGACGGCAAGGGCGGCATCTGGCTGGGCACCTCGAGCGACGGTTTGAACCGGCTCGACAAGGCCAGCGGCGCCATCGACGGTTTCCGCCACCAGGCCGGCGATCCGGGCAGTCTCAGTCACGACACCGTGCGCGCCGTCCAGGTCAACGCCGAAGGGGTCTGGGTCGGCACCGCCGGCGGCCTCGATTTGCTCGACCCGGTCAGCGGCCGCTTCACCCATTTCCGGCACGACCCGGCCGACCCGAACAGCATCAGCTCGAACCAGGTATATACCCTGGCCTTCGACCGCGCCGGTATCTTGTGGGTCGGCACCACGGACGGCGGCTTGAACCGTTTCGATCCGCTAAGCCGCCAGTTCCAGCGCTTCCCGCACAAGGCTCAGGAAGCCGACAGCTTGAGCAATTCCTGGGTCGCGCAAATCCTCGACGATAGCCATGGCAATTTGTGGGTAGGCACCTTTGGCGGCGGCCTGGACCGCCTCGACCGCCAGAGCGGCCGTTTCCAGCATTTCCGCCACGATGACAAGGATGCTGGCAGCCTCAGCCACGACACCGTGACGCGCATCATGGAAGACCGTTCCGGCACGGTCTGGGTCGGCACCACCAGCGGCTTGAACCGCATGGAACGGCAAGCCGACGGCGGCGTCCGCTTCAAGCGCTATTCGGTGCGCGATGGCTTGGAAAACGATGTCGTGGTCGACATCGAACAGGCCCGCGACGGCAAGCTATGGCTGGGCACCAACGCCGGCCTGTCGCGCTTCGATACCCGGCGCGGCATCTTCCGCAATTTCACGGCCGTTGAAGGACTAATCGATGGCACCTATATGGTTGGCGGCGGCTTCAGCGACCCCGACGGCACCCTGTATTTCGGCGGCACCCGTGGCGTGACCGCCTTCCGCCCGGAGGCGATCCGCGACAATCCCACCACGCCGCAAGTGGCCATCACCGATTTCCTGATCTTCAACCAATCGGTGCGCGGCGGCTACCGGCCGGACGGCTTCCAGATGATGGGGGCCGTCACCGAAGCCAAGGCGCTGACCCTGTCTTATCTGCATTCGGTGTTCTCGCTCGAGTTCGCCGCCCTGCACTACGCCGATCCGCGCCATAACCGCTACGCCTACATGCTCGAAGGCTTCGACCGCAACTGGGTCTACGCCGACGCCGAGCACCGTGTCGCCACCTATACCAATCTGGAACCGGGCACCTATCTGTTCCGCGTCAGGGCCGCCACCAAGGATGGCGAATGGAACGAACTGGGCGCCAGCATGGCCATCACCATCACGCCGCCGTTCTGGAAAACCTGGTGGTTCCGTCTGGCCGCCGTGGCCCTGCTCCTGGGTGGCGCCGTGCTCGCTTACCGGACCCGCATCCGCCGTTTCGCACGCCAGCAAAAATTGCTCGAACGGCAGGTCGTGAAACGCACTGCCGAGGCCGACGCGGCCCGCCAGCGCCTGCTGAACATGACAGATGGCTTGCCCCTGACAGTGGTGCAATACCGCGAGGCGCCCGACGGCGAGCGCGGCTATGTGTTTGTCGGCAAGAATGTGCAGGACGTGCTGGGCATCAGCGCGGCCGAGATCCTGGCTGACCAGAGCGGGCGCTGGCGCCATGTGATCGAGGAAGACCGCGCCGCCACCGAAGCCATCGTCGAGCACGCCTTCGAACACCGGCTGGCCTTCGAATTTCACCAGCGCATACGGATCGGCGAACGCATCCGCTGGATCTATACCCATGCGGTACCGTCCCGGCTGGCCGACGGTTCCTGGGTCTGGAACGGTTTCTGGATGGATGTCAGCGAAACGCGCGAACAGGCCGAGCAGTTGCGCGTCGCGCGCGACACGGCCGAAGCCGCGACTCAGTCCAAGTCGCTTTTCCTGGCCAACGTCAGCCACGAGATCCGCACCCCGATGAATGCCATCATCGGCTTGAGCCACCTGGCCTTGAAAACCGAATTGAGCGTCAAACAACGCGATTACCTGGCCAAGATCCACAATGCCGGCACCGCCCTGCTCGGCATCATCAACGATATCCTCGATTTCTCGAAAATCGAAGCGGGTCGGCTCGACATCGAAAGAGCCTCCTTTCAACTCGAACAAGTGACGCAAAACCTGATCACCGTACTGGGCCACAAGGTTGCCGGCAAGGGCTTGCGGCTGCTGTTCGAGATTTCCGAGGCGGTGCCGGCGACGCTGATCGGCGACTCCCTGCGCCTGGGCCAGATCTTCACCAACCTGGTCAGCAACGCCGTCAAATTCACCGAGCATGGCGACATCGTGGTGCGCGGCGAATTGCTCGAAGCGGTGGGCAACCAGGTGAAACTGAAATTTTCAGTGCGCGACAATGGCATCGGCATGACGGCGCCCCAGCGCGACCGCCTGTTCCACGCCTTCACCCAGGCCGACGATTCGATCAGCCGCAAATACGGCGGCACCGGCCTCGGCCTGAGCATTTGCAAGACCTTGATCGAACTGATGGGCGGCAGCATCTGGGCTGAAAGTGCGCCCGGCATCGGCAGCACCTTCCACTTCACGGCCTGGTTCGGTCTGGACGCCGGCGTAGCCCGGCCGGCCCGGCCGCCGGCCAGGCATTACCGCTTCGACGGCTTGCGCGTGCTGCTGGCCGAAGACAATGTCGTGAACCAGCAAATCGCCGAGGAATTGATGAGCATTGCCGGCATCAGCGTGACGGTGGCCGGGGATGGCGCCCAGGCCGTCGAGAAGCTGCGCGCCGGCCCGCCTTTCGACGTCGTGCTGATGGATTTGCAAATGCCGGAAACGGACGGCTATGCGGCCACCGCCGCAATCCGCGCCGACCCGGCCCTGCGCCACTTGCCGATCATCGCCATGACCGCGTATGCCATGAATGAAGAGCGCCAGCGCTGCCTCGACGCCGGCATGAACGACCATATCGCCAAGCCCATCGATCCCGACCTGCTGTTCGACATCCTGGCGCGCTGGGGCGGACGCCAGGAATGTGCCGAGCCGACGATGGTCCCGCCCGGCGACACTGCCGCGCTACCGGCCGTGGCCGGCCTCGACACCGCCGCCGCACTGCGCCGGCTGGGCGGCAATCACGCGTTTTACCGCAAGGTGCTGGCGCGCTTCAAGGCCGACCAGGCCGGCTTGAGCGAGCGCATCGGCGCGCTGCTGGCGGCCGGCCAGGCGGAGGCGGCCGGACGGGCCGCCCACAGCGTGTGCGGGGCGGCCGCCAATATCGGCGCCACCGCCCTGGCCGACGCGGCGCGCGAACTGGAGGCGGCAATTGAAGCGGGCCGCGCCGACGCCGCCCTGCTGCGCGCGCTGGCCCGCGAAAGCGCGGCCGTCATCGCCGATGTCGACTTGCTGGTGGCCGCCGCCGACGACGCGCCGTGAAGCCCGATCCGACCAGGCTCCGGTTTATTCGATGGCGTCCGGATGGCTGCGCTCGACCCTTGGTTCCTGGCCGCGCAACACCGAATTGCCGCTGTAGAGGGTGCGCTGGTCAATCGGCTCTGGCTGCAACCAGTGCCGCTCGCTCATCTCGCCGTTCAAGCCATACACGGCCAGCGCATTCGCATACACCACCTGGTGGATGGCTGCCGCGCTGATGCCGCGGTCGGCCATCAGGCGCGCCGATTTCGGCACCGCCAGCGGATCGGAGACGCCCCAGTCGCACGCCGAATTGACGATCAGGCGCTCAGGTCCGTATTGCGCGACCAGCGCGGCCAGGCGTTCATTGCCCATCTTGGTGGACGGGTAAATCGTGAACGCGCACCAGTAACCGCGGTCCAGCACTTCGGCCACGGTTTCCTCGTTATTATGGTCGATCACGCAGCGCGCCGGATCGAAGCCGCATTCTTCCAGCACATCCATGGTGCGCGTGGTGCCGCGCTTCTTGTCGCGGTGGGGCGTGTGTATCATGATCGGCAAATCGTATTGCTTGGCCAGCGCGATCTGGATGCGGAAAGCCTTGTCTTCCAGCGCCGTCTGCTCGTCGTAGCCGATCTCGCCCAGCGCCACCACGCCTTCCTTGGCCAGGTAGCGCGGCAAGACCTCGAGCACCGCCTCGGCCAGCGCCGCGTTATTGGCTTCCTTCGGGTTCAAGCCGATGGCGCAATAGTGGCGGATGCCAAACTGGCCGGCGCGAAAACGCTCGAAACCGGTGATGG
This sequence comes from Oxalobacteraceae bacterium GrIS 1.11, assembly GCA_040544385.1. Classification (GTDB taxonomy): domain Bacteria; phylum Pseudomonadota; class Gammaproteobacteria; order Burkholderiales; family Burkholderiaceae_D; genus Janthinobacterium. Next base: position 150,267 of record JBEONR010000008.1, on the reverse strand, counting down.
TGGAAAAATAATCGATGAAGCTGCCCACATTGGTGCGCAACTGCCCCAGCCAAAAGGCCGGCTCGATCACGGCGACGATGCCGGCCCGCGCCATCGCCTCGTAATCGTCGGTGGTGCGCGCGATCATGTGCGCGTGCGGATCGATCAGCATGCCGCTGCCGCCGGCCGGCAGGCGGCGGAAATCGTCGCGCCCCAGTTCCAGGCCGCGCGCCTGGCCGACGATGTGGGCCAGCATGGCCGGCGTCAGCGTGTCGCCGCAGCAGGGACAGGCCACGGCCCGCTCGCCAAACATTTCCTCGACCGTCGCCTGATCGGCTTGAAAGCCGGACCTTGTATCATGACTTGAATGGTGCACGCGCATTGCTCCTGGTTTGATTGGGGGATACTTCATACTTAATTCGTTTCATACGGGCTGATGCTGGCCCATTGTTCGGCCGACGCGGGGCCGTCGGCCAGGCCCAGTTCGCGGCAGCGTGCCAGCAATCGGGCCGCTTCGGCGCCGGCCACGCCGTGCAAGCTCCAGGCCACCGCCGCCCGCTCGGCGCCGGTGCCCTCGTCGAGCGCGCGCCGCAGCGCCGCGTAGCCGCGACTGTCCGCGTGCGGCGCGATGCAACGCCATGCTTCCGGGTTCAACGGCCGGCCGGCGGCCCGCCGCTCCTGCGCCAGGTCGACCAGGATCGCGGCCAATTCGCCGTTGGCGCGCTGGTCCAGGCCCTGAATCGGCCACAATGGCGCTTCCAGGAAGAAAGCCTTGACCACCATCTGGTTCCAGGCGGCTTGCTCGAAGCTGACCATCGGATAGGGATTGCGGTGCGCCATGGCCAGGTACAGCGGGCGCATGCTGGAACGGATCGCCTCGCGCGCGCGCGGCTCCAACGCCGCCCCGCCCGGATACAGCGCGTAACCCTGGTACAAGGCGATGCTTTCGCTGAGGTCGGCATGCTCGGCCAGGCGGGCGAGCCGGGCCGCGAAGCACGCCGCGTCGCCATCCCAGCCGGCCAGGATGAAGGCGATGCGGGCGGCCTGGTCGACGCTCCAGGCGCCGGGGTCGAGGCCTGGATACAAGGCCACGGCGCGCGCCATTTCCGCCTGCGACAGCGCCAGGTCGGCCTTGCCCAGCTTGCGCGGCGCATGGCCGAGCGCCAGCCAGGCGTGACGCTCGCCGCAATCATCACCCAGGCGCCCCAATTGCGCGTGGAACCAGTCCAGCGCCCCGGCATCCAGCCGGGGCGCCAGCCAATCGTCGATCAGGGCGATGGCCGCTTGCGGGTTCATGTCAGTTTGCATATCAGGTTCCCGGAATGATGCGTTGCAAGAGGCGGGTCGCCGCGTAGGCCGCCACGCAAGCGAGCAGCGCTAGCGGCGCGCCGCCGGCGCCGGCAATCGCCGCGCCGTCGACCAGGGAAGTGGCGGCGATCAATTGCGCCACCGCCTTCGGCACATCGCCGCGCGCGGCGCGCCGCACCAGCAGGCGCACGGCCCACAGATCGGCCGTGGCCAGGGCAGCCAGCAAGGCCAGCAGCGGCCAGCTGGCGCTCCAACGAGCCAGCAACAACGGCGGCAGCGCCAGGATCGCCAGCGGCCACAGGCGACCGAGCCGGTCCAGGCTCTCTTGCTTGGCCGCATAGGTCAAGCCGACCACATGGGCCAGTATCGCCGCCGCACCCAGCATCAGCGGTGCGCCGAATGGCGCTTGCGCGCCGCTGGCCGCCGCCGCCGCGATGTAGACCAGGGCCCGGCACCATCCCATGATCACGGGACTCGATGGATTGGCCTTGTGCCAGGTGTCATAGACCAGGATCGTCAGCGCCAGCGCGCAGCCGGCCAGCATGGCCGCCGTGCCATGGCGCGCCAGCAAGCCGATGCCGGCCGCCAGCAAGGCAAAACCGATCGCAAACACTGTCGCCGCGCTGACCTCGCCGGCCGGGATCGGCCGGCTCGGCCGTTCGCGCGCATCGATGGCGCGGTCAAAAGCATCGTTCAAGTACATCCCGCCCACGTAAAACGCCGACACGGCGCACAGCACCAGCAGCAGCGCCCACTGGGTCGGGGCCAGAGCCAGGTCGGCGCCCGCCAGCACGGAGCCGGCCAATACATTACTCCATACGGTAGGCAGGTTCGAGACCCGTCCCAGACGCAGGAAGGTGCCGATTCCGGCCACCGGTCTGGCGATGCTATTCATAGTCCAATTCCTTCAAGATAAATGCCAATTCGCGGGCGATCGCCGCGTCCTTCGATTCGACCCGCAGCGCCGCCGGCAGCACATCCCAGGTATAGGTTTCCACTTCCAAGTGGCGGCTCCAGGTTTTTTCGCGCAAGCCGTCCAAGGTAGCGAGCAAGCTGGCCTGGGTGGTGCCGAATTGCGCCAACTGATCGAGGAAAACCGGCACATGGCAATGCACCCGCCACTCTCCTTGCGCGGCGCCGCGCCGGAACGCGGCTACCGCTTCCGGCAAGTCCGTGTAGCGCTGCAGCGCGCCGTCGCGCGTGACGACCTGGTGCAGATAGACCCCGTCGTCGTAGCGCATCAAGGCCTCGATCAAGCCCTCGTCCATGCGCGCGATGCGCAAGGCGCTCGAGAGCTGGATCTTGGGCACGGCGATGCCGGCCGCCACCAGCCGGTCCAGCGCAGCGACCGGGTCCTCGAACTCGACCGCCGCGTGGCACACGTCGTAGCACACGCCCAGGTGGCGCCGCAACAGCGCCTCGGCCGCGCCCGGCCCGACGCCGCATAGCCGTCCCAGCAGCGCCAGCGCCGCCGGTGCCAGCAGGTGCGTCTCGAAAAACGCCATGGTCTGATCCACCGTTTCAAGGAAGCAACACGGTTCCGGCTCCAGCGCCAGCGCGATCCGCTGGCCGCGCCGGCGCTCGATTTCAACCAGCGCCGCCACCGTCTCGAGCATGCGCGCCGCCATCAGTTGCGGCGCACCCGCCAATGCGCCATTGGACTTGAAGGCACCAGGCACGGTGGAAATGCTGCCATCCACGCCGTCCGGCAGCAATTGCGCCAGGATGGAGGCGCAAGCGACGCTGAAGGCGACGCGCTCGGCGGCGCGCCAATCGGGCAAATACACTTGTTCCTTGACCCGCTCGCCGTGGAATGGCCCGTAGGGAAAGGCATTGACGGTAAACACATAGGCACCCAGGCGCGCCAATTGGGCCTGGAACGCGTGCAAGGCCGGCGCCTCCAGCAAGACCTGCGCGGCTTGGGCCGACAGGCGCAAGCCGATGCCAAACGGCTGCTGCGGCGACAAGGCGGCCTTGATCGCCGGCACATGCGCGTCCAGGCTGGCGCTGATCTCGGGCCAGCTGTGGCCGGCATGGATATTGGTGCAATAACCCAGATGCAGCGCGCCGCCGCGCCCCGCTAGGCGCATGCCGCGCCCCGGTGGTGCTGGCTCAACCAGGTAATCGATTGCGCCACCATCTCGGGTTCTATGTGATGCACCTCGACCCCGGTGCCGATCGCCGCCAGCAAGGTGACGCTCAAGGCGCCGCCCAGGTGTTCGCGAAATTCGGCCAGGCCTTGCAGCAGCGCCAGGCTGCCGTCGGCCGTCTGGGCCTGCAATTGCTCATGCCATAAGGTGAAGCCGAGGCGCGTCAACAGCAAATGCACGCGCTCGTCCTCGCCCGGTGCCAGCAAGCCGGCCAGCACCGAATAGCGGGCATCGAGCGCCAGGCCGATCGCCACCGCCTCGCCGTGCGACAGGGTATGAGCGCTCAGGCGTTCGAGCTTGTGCGCGGCCCAGTGACCATAATCGAGCGGACGCGCCGAGCCGCGCTCGAACGGGTCGCCGCCACGGCCGATCTGGCGCAGGTGCAGCGTGGCCGACCGCCGTATCAGGTAATCGAGATCGTCGGGCTCGAATGCGGCCAGCGCTTGCGCGCGCGCCTCCATGCGCAGGAAGAAATTGCGGTCGCGTATCAGGGCCACCTTGACCGCTTCGGCCATGCCGGCCCGCTTTTCCCGGGCCGGCAGCGCGTCGATGAAGCGGGCGTCATTGATCACGGCCCAGGGCGGCGCGAAGCAACCGAGTAAATTTTTTTGACCGCGCCAGTTGAGGGCGTTCTTGACGCCGACCCCGCTGTCATCCTGGCCCAGCACCGTGCTGGGGAAGCGGATATGCCGCACACCCCGGTGGAAGATGGCCGAGGCGTAGCCGACCGCGTCGAGGACGGCGCCGCCGCCTATGGCCAGGGTGTAGGAATGGCGGTCGATGGCGCGCGCCGACAGGATCTCGATCAGGCCATCCAGGGTGTGCGCGTCGTTCTTGCACGCTTCGCCGCCGCGCACGCTGACGATCTCGCCGACCAACTCGATGCTGCGGCTGTGCGCCGCCGCGTAGGCGCGAATCTGCTCGGCCAGCCACGGCATCGATTCCAGCACGGCCGCGTCGCAAAACACGGCCAGGCGGTGGCGCCGCTCCGGCTCGCGCGAGGCAAGCGCGTCGACCAAGTGACGGTTGGCCGGCGCAAAAGCGTCGCGGGTATACACCACGGGGTAGGAATACTCCACGCGAAAACTTTGTTGCTGTACTTCGTCGGCAATGCTATTGATGCCGCTTTCGGCTGAACCCACGATATCACCTCTCTGCTATTAAATCGATGGCGATGATGCCTTGTCCGCTTCAGCCGGCGGCCAATGTTTCCGCTACTTCGTCGGCCAACTCCCCGGCTGACTCCTCCGCAAAATCCTCGGCGGCCGGCCCGAACATCAGCTCGAGCGCGATGCGCTTGACGTCGGCTGCCGCCACAGTCGCGGCGCCGAAGGCGTGCGCCGAATCGCCGATGATCAAGGGTCCGTCGGCCGCATCCTCGACCGGGCGGCCATGCGAACCCTTGACCACCGTGGCATCGAGGCCGATCACATTCATCAGCGTACGCAAACCAAGCTTGCGCCGCACCAGGCGCGATAACAGGGCCAGTTTCGGGAAGCGGATGGCCGGGTCGACAAATAATTCGGCCGGGTCGTAGCCAGGCTTGCGGTGGATTTCCACCGTGCGCGCGAAGTCCGGCGCACAGCGCTCGTCGAGCCAATAGTAATAGGTGAACCATGAACGGGCGTCTGCCATCACCACCAGTTCGCCAGCGCGCTCGTGATCGAGGCCGACGGCGGCCCGTTCGGCCCCGCTCCACACCGCTTCCACCCCGGGGATGCCGAACAGCAGCGCACGCACGCTTGGAATCAAGAGCGGATCGGCCACATACACATGGGCGATCTGGTGATCGGCCACCGCAAACGCCTTCGAGGCGGTCGGATCGAGCAGCTCGGCGCCGTCTTCGCTGCGCACCGCCAGCAAGCCGGCGCGCCGCAAATGGCGATTCAAGTGGACCGGCCGGTCGACCGCCGTGATGCCGTATTCGGACAGCACCAGCACGCGCCGGCCAGCCTTTTGGGCGTGCTCGATCAAGTCGCCGGCGACGGCGTCGATTTCTTGCAGCGACTTGCGCACCGCCGGATGGCTCAGATCCGGACCATGGCGCTGCAAATCGTAATCGAGGTGCGGCAGATACACCAGGGTCAGGGTCGGGTCTTGCTCCGTGATGGACAGCTTGGCGGCGGCAGCGATCCAGCGGCTCGACTCGATCGTAGTGGCCGGTCCCCAGAAACGGAACAGGGGAAAGACGCCCAGCATCGCCGTCAGGCGCTCGCGCCAGAGCGGCGGCGTGGTGTAGCAATCGGGCAGCTTGCGGCCGTCGGCCTTGTAGATTGGCCGTGGCGTGGCGCCGAAATCGTGCGTGGACGCCATGTTGTACCACCAAAACAGGTTGGCGCAGCTAAAGCGCGGGTCGCGCCGCTTGCCCGCTTCCCAGATCTTTTCACCGCCAACCAGGCGGTTCGACTGGCGCCAAAACCAGATTTCGGCCAGTTCGCGGAAATACCAGCCATTGCCGACGATGCCGTGCTGGGCCGGCGCCAAGCCGGTCAGCATGGTCGCTTGCACCGAACAGGTGACGGCCGGGGTCACCGTTACCAGCGGCCGCAGCGTGCCGGCGGCGGCGAAGGCGCTCAGGCGCGGCGTCAATTCACCCAGGTGGCGCGGGCTCAGTCCAACGATATTCACAATCATCAACGGCTGCATAAATCCCCTTCATTACGTCATGGCGCCCTGAAACCAAGGCTTTCAATGCAGGCTTCAAAGCCAGCCCCGACAGCACAGCGCAATATACGGGCCGCCAAGGCTCCAAAAATACGCGAATTATCACAAATTAAATATTAATTTTTAATTCACTTATTTTTGATGTAAACACGTGGCGTCGGCTTGACGCCGCATCGAATTTGCGCTTTGAGAGCTGGAATTATGCGGCGCGATGCCGCCATGGAAGGGCTTTGCGATCGTCTGCGGCGGCTATGCGCTCAGCGATTCATAACCGGCGATGACATCGAACAGTTCTTCGTCGATGGCACCCTGGCGCAGGCGGTGAAAGGCGCCATGCAAGTCGACCAGTAATTCATCGATATTGCGGTCAGCCCTTTCCATGGCCGCCAGCCGGCTCGCATTCTCGGCCGCCAGCGAGGCCGCGCAAGCGCGGAACAGCGAGATGAACAGGTATTCACGGGTCAGCGCGGCCAGCGTCGCGCCGCCGTGCATGACCTCGGGCAGGTTCGGGCCGGGCCAGCGCAGCGCGACCAGGTCGCGCCGCCACTGCGCGTCCAGCGGCAGCAGGCGCAGGCTGAGCGGCTCGTAGCCGGCGCCCAGCGGCCGGTGGTGGAATACCAGAATCCGGCCCTGCCCCGCCTTGCTCAGATATTGCTCGGTTTCGACTTGAATCTGGCCGATCAGCGGCGCGATCGCGTTGGCCGAATTGGGCACCGCGAACAGGCTCATGCCCTCCACGCCGGCTTCCGCCAGGCGCGCGTGGAGCCGTTCGCCCACCACCCACAAGCGCGTCGGGCCGGGCCAGGCCGCCAGCGCCGCGAGCGCATGGGCGGCCAGCGCTTCATTGAATTGTCCGACCAGACCCTGGTCGGAACCGAACAACACGGCACCGGTGACGCCAGCCCGCTCCGGCGCGCCGGAAGCGGGCGCCTCGCTCTGGCGCAGGCAGGCGCCCAAGCCCAGTTGCACGGTGCGGTAATAGTCGGCCAGGGCCAGCATGGCTTTCTCGTATTGCCCGATATTCGAGGCGGCCAGCGCCTTCATGGCCCGCACCACGGCTTGCAAGTCGGCCGCGCTGCCGATCTTGCGGTCCAGGCTGGCCATGGTATCGCTCACGGGGCGGCCCCGAACGGCGCCAGCACAGCCCCGAACGGCGCCAGCGCCGCAGCGGCGGCCGCGATCAGGGCCGCGCGGTCGGCGTCGGCCAGCGCCTCGGCGCTGTCGATACGCGCCAACAGCGCCGCCGGCAAGCTTGCCGCGGCCCGCTGCACGGCCAGTTCGGCTTCGGCCATGCGCTCCAAGGGCAGCGCGTCGAACAATTTCGCGCCCAGCGCCAGCAAGATGGCGATCTGGCCCGGCACCGGTACCGGCGCCCCTTCGGCTTGCTTCAGGCAGGCGCGGATGCGCTGGCCGTGGGCGATGCTCTGGCTGCTATCCTGGTCCAGGCGGGCGCCGAAGCGGGCGAAGCTTTCGAGTTCCTCGAACTGGGCGTAAGCCAGTTTCAAGTCGCCCGCCACCGCCCGGTAGGTGGCGCGCTGGGCCTTGCCGCCCACGCGCGAGACCGATTTGCCGACATCGACCGCCGGCAGCACGCCCAATTCAAACAGCGACGGCGACAGATAGATCTGGCCGTCGGTGATGGAAATGAGGTTGGTGGGAATATAGGCCGACATGTTCTGGCCCTCCGTCTCGATGATGGGCAAGGCCGTCAGCGAGCCGCCGCCGCGCTCGGCGCACAAATGGGTAGCCCGTTCCAGCAGGCGCGAATGGATGTAGAAAATATCGCCGGGAAAGGCTTCGCGCCCGGGCGGACGGCGCAGCAGCAGCGACAGCTCGCGGTAGGCGCGCGCGTGCTGGGTCAAGTCGTCATAGACGATCAGGACGTCGCGCCCCGCTTCCATGAAATACTCGGCGATGCTGGTGGCCGCGTAAGGCGTGATATAGCTCAGGCCGGGCGCGTCGTTGCCCTCGCTGACCACCACCACGGTATAAGCCAGCGCGCCCTGCTCGCGCAGCACGGCCACGCTCTTGGCGACGGCCGAGGCGCGCTGGCCGATCGCGCAATACACGCAGATCACGTCGCGCCCACGCTGGTTCAAGATGGTGTCGATGGCAATCGCGGTCTTGCCGGTCTGGCGATCGCCGAGAATGAGTTCGCGCTGTCCGCGCCCGATCGGGATCAAGGCATCGATGACTTTTACGCCCGTTTGCAGCGGCACATTGACGGGCGCCCGGTCCATGATGGGCGCGGCCGGGCGCTCGATGGGCAGGCGCGCGCTGGTGGCCGGCGGCCCCTTGCCGTCAAGCGGGCGCCCAAGCGGGTCGATCACGCGCCCCAGCAGCGCCGCGCCGACCGCCACGTCCATGACCCGGCCGGTGCGCTCGACATCGTCGCCGGCATGCAAATGCCAGTAGTCGCCCAGCAGCAGCACGCCGATCTCTTCCTGGTCCAGATTGAAGGCGATGCCGTACACGCCGCCGGGAAAGCGCAGCAATTCCTCGAAGCCGGCGCCGGGCAAGCCGGCCACCTTGGCGATGCCGGTCGCGATGCTGATGATGGTGCCCACTTCGCGCGGCGCCAGGCGCGCCGTGAAGGCGGCATTTGCCGCCGCGATGCCGGCAAACGCCAGTTCGACGGCATCGTCGAGCATGGCGGCGCTCATGCGGCCGCCGGTTGCGGCGCGGGCGCGGCTTCGGATGCCGCTTTGGGCTCCGCTTTGGAGTCCACTTCGGGCGCCGGCCGCTCCAGCAGCACGGCCACCTCGCCTTGCAGCGCGTCGAGATAGGCGGCGATGCTCCATTCCAGCTTTTGCCCGCCGACACTCAACTCGATTCCGCCGAGCAATTCCGGCGTTATCTCGTAGCGCAAGTCCAGCTCGGCCCCGCACACTTGCGCGAGCGCGGCGCGCAGCGCCGCCTTTTGCGCATCCGGCAAGGCAAAGGCGCTGCGCACGCGTGCCGGGCCGGGCGCCGCCGCCAGCACCGCCCTGGCATCGTCATCGAGCCGCGCCAGCCGTTCCAGCAAGACGGCGCAGATGCGCTCTTCCAGGCTGGCGGCGGCCAGCTCGCCGAGCGCCTTGCGCGCAATCGCGAACACTTCCTGGCCGGCGCGGCGCGCGATGGCCTGGCTCAGCCGAACCGCATCCTGATCTTGCGCGGCGCGGTGCCGGGCGCCCAATTGCTCCGCTTCCAGGCGCGCCGCATCGATCAGGCGCCCCCGCTCGGCGGCCGCTTCTTCGCCGGCGCGCGCCAAGAGCGCCGCGCGCTGGCCCTCGAATTGGGCCTGCTTTTCCGCCAGGCTGGCGCATTCGCCTTGCGCCTCCGCCTTTTTGGCGGCCGCTTGCGCCAGCTCGGTGGCGATCAGCTGTTCGCGCGCATCGATCGCGCGCAAGATGGGCTGGTACAAATAGCGCTTCAATAAATATACGAGCACCAGGAAATTGAGGGCTTGGGCGAGGACCGTGAACCAATCGATCAGCATGGCTTACTTTCCCGCCGCCTGGCCGAGCATGTGGTTCCAGAACGGATTGGCGAAGATCAGGATCATCGACACCACGAAACAGTAAATGGCGGTCGATTCGATCATCGCCAGGCCGACAAACAGGGTGCGCGTGATGGTTGCGGAGGCGTCCGGTTGCTGCGCCAGCGCCGACAGCGCCGTCGCCACCGCGCGGCCTTCGCTGAGCGCCGGTCCGATGCAGCCGATGCCGGTCGTCATGCCGGCGGTGACGATTGATGCCACGGCAATCATGGTATTGCTATCCATTGGAAGTCCTAGTAAGTGGCGCCGATTCGCGCGTGCGGGTGGCGGCCGCGATGTAGACCGCGGCCAGGATACTGAAAATATAGGCTTGCACCATGCCGGTCAGCAGACCGAGCGCGGTCATCACAAGCGGAAACAGGAAAGGCGTGATGGTCAACAGGATGCCGATGATCATGGCCCCGCTCATCATATTGCCAAACAGGCGGATCGCCAGCGCCAGCGTGCGCGAAGCTTCGCTGATGAGATTAAACGGCAGCATGATGACGGTCGGCTCAAGGTAAGACTTCAGATAGCCGAGCAAGCCCTGGTCGGCAATGCCGAACAGCGGCACCGCGACAAACACGCACAGCGCCAGCGCCACCGTGGTCGACAGCGAGGCGGTGGGCGGCTGGAAGCCGGGCAGCACGGTGCACAGGGCGGCGGCGGCGACAAACAGGAATAGCGTGCCGAGAAAGCCGAGATAGTCGCGCGGCTGGCGCAAGCCGACTTCGCCGATTTGCAGGACGATGCCGCTGACCACGATTTCCAGCAAGTTTTGCCAGCGCGTGCGTTGCAGGCCCGTCGACAGCTTGCGGGTCAGCAGTTTCGCGCCCAGCGCCAGCACCAGCATCAAGGCCCAGGTGAAGACGATGGTGGCATTGAGCTTGATGAAGCCGTATTGCCAAAAGATGATCTGGTCCGGGCTAAGCGGCATCGGGCGCCTCCACCGGCGCGCGGCACAGGCGCAAGGCCAGCAAACGCGCGCCCACGAAGCCCAGCAGGCAGACCAGCAGGCGGCGCCAGTCGCCGGCGCCAATCATATAGATTCCCGCCAGCGCGCCAGCCATACGCAGCAAGAGGCTGGCCAGCAGCCATAGCGCCGGCGCGCGCGCGGCCAGGCTGCGCCGCACAGTCCACCACAAGCCCCCAAAAAACAGCGCGCCCAGCACCACGCCGCCCAGCGCGGCACCCATCAGCATTGCCATGTCATTCATCCGTATCCTCTTGTTCGCGGCGTATTGCCCGTTCTTCCTTGACCACCCAATGCCAGGCGTTGAAGCAACCGAGCACCAGCCCTGCCACCAGCAGCGCCAGGGTCCAACCATGCTGGCCCGGGTAATGCCGGTCCAGCCACATGCCCAGCGCCGCCCCGCCCAGAGTCGGCACCACCACCGACCAGCCTATCAAGCCCATCATGCCCAGCCCGAACCAGAGTCCTTGCGCGCGATGGCGGCGCGCTTTGAGCTTGCGCGCCGCGCGCACGCCGATTTGTCCGGCTAGATCGGCGGCCGCGTCGGAGGCCGGATCGGGGCGCTGCTCACTCATGTTGAAAGGCCGCGAAACGGTGCAAAAAACCGCTTTCCAGCTTTGCCAGCACGGCGCGCGTGCCTTGCTCATGCGCGTCCAGCGTCAGGAATTGGCGCTCGACGGCGTCGCGCAACTGCGCCAGGTCGGTGCCGGCGATCGCATTGCGCACCGATACCAGCACTTCCTGCCCGGTCTTGACCAGCACTCCCGCGTCGATCGCGACATAGGTCTCGGCCTGGTCCGCGCATTGGTAGACCAAGATGCCCGGCGTCAACGCGGCGACGCAGTCTAGCCGGTGCGGCAACAAGCCAAACGAGCCGGCGCCGGTTTCGGCAACGATGCGCCGCACTTCGCCGATTTCGCTAAACAATTGGAAAGGCAGGATCACTTTCAGGCGCATCAGGGTCGCCATCTCAAGCCGCCACCGGGGCCGGGGCCGGGGCCGGGGCCGGGACCCACTTGGCTTCGCCGATGGCGCCTATCATGTAGAGCGCGCTTTCCGGACAATCCTTGAACTCGTCGGCGAGGATACGCTCGCAGCCGTCGAGGGCGTCGGCCAGGCTGACGAAGCGGCCCGCAATGCCGGTGAATTGCTCGGTCGTGAAAAACGGTTGCGTCAGGAAACGCTCCAGCCGGCGCGCGCGCGCCACCACCTTGCGGTCTTCCGGCGACAATTGTTCCAGCCCCAGCATGGCGATGATATCCTTCAATTCTGCGTATTGGGCCAAAGTGCGGCGGATCGCCTGGGCCAGCCCGTAATGGCGTTCGCCGACGATGCCCGGGGTGGCCATCTTGGAATTCGATTGCAGCGGGTCGATGGCGGGAAACAAGCCTTCGCCGGCCCGCTTGCGCGACAGCACGATCGAGGCCGACAGATGGGAAAACGTGTGGACCGCAGCCGGATCGGTGAAATCGTCGGCCGGCACATACACGGCCTGGATCGAGGTAATGGCGCCGCTGTCGGTGTTGGCAATGCGTTCCTGCAGGCTCGCCAGCTCGGTGCCCATGGTGGGCTGATAGCCTAGGCGCGACGGCATCTGCCCCATCAGCCCGGACACTTCCGCGCCGGCCTGGATGAAACGGAATATATTGTCGATCAGGAGCAGCACGTCGCGCCGCTCGTCGTCGCGAAAATACTCGGCCATCGTCAAGGCCGCGTGGCCAACCCGGAAACGGCTGCCGGGCGGCTCGTTCATCTGCCCGAATACCATGACCATATCGGGCAACACGCCGGCCTCGCGCATTTCGCGGTGCAATTCCTCGGCTTCGCGGCAACGTTCGCCGATGCCGCAAAAAATGCTGACACCCTTGTGCTTGCCGACCATATTGTGGATCATTTCAGTCAGCAAGACCGTCTTGCCGACGCCGGCGCCGCCAAACAAGCCGGCCTTGCCACCGCGCTCGAGCGGCATCAGGACATCGATGGCCTTGATGCCGGTCTCGAACACCTCGGAATGAGTGGAGCGGCGCGCCAGCGGCGGCGGCGCCGCGTGCACCGGGCGCCATTGCAAGTCGGGCGCCGGTGGCTGGCGGTCGATGGCATTGCCGAACACATCGAACATGCGCCCGAGGATGGCCTTGCCGACCGGCGCCAGCAGCGGGCCGCCGCTATCGTCGACGCGCTGGCCGCGCGCCAGGCCCTGAGTCGGCGTCAGCGCGATGCCGCGCACGCGGCGCGCGTCGAGTTGGGCCAACACTTCGATGGCGATCTTGCCGCCATCGGCCCGCAACAGCGAATACACGGCCGGCAAAGGCCCGTCGAAACGTACATCGACCACGCTGCCGCGCACGGCAACCACCACGCCATGGTTGACCTCATCCTCATTGGCCGGATTCATCGCTCAGCGCATGCGGTCGGCGCGCAGGAAATACTTGCGCGCATAGGCCAGCAATTGGCCGTCGCTGGGATGGTCCACGGTTTCCACGCTAAACACCTTGTCAGCCAGTTCGGCATGGTGCTTATGCAAGTGCTTCAACAATTCGGCTTTTTCCGAACCGGGGCCGACGATCAGGATTTCTTGCGCGCCTTTCAGGCCGGCCGCGACATCGTCGAAATAGTGCCGGCTTTCGGCCGCGTGACCGCTGCCGGGCTTGCCCGACTTGGTATGCAAATGGGGATGGGTCGAAGCGGTTTTGATGATGTCGCTTTCAGCCGCATCGGGCGTGAAATGAATCAAGTGGGCTTCGGCGTGATCGATCCACACAACAACATGATTAAACGACATATGCATTTCTTTCAACAGTAAGGGCTTGCCTAAGGGTCCCAAGGCTTTGCACAGCACCGATGTCGATCAATTCGAGCGCGGTAGCTGCAAAGCGGCAAGACCGAGTCTAGGGGCTGCTTACGCATAAGTATTTGATCTATGTCAAAATTGACCGCCAAGCCATTGATTTCTTGCATCTGGAGTCGCGCCGCGCGCGCTTTGCGGCGCCGGCCTATATCTGCGCACATTCCCGCGTCAGGGCGCGCCGTCCGCCGTCGGCGCCTAACCGCACCTGCGGCACCACCATATCGAAGCGCACATCCGGTTCGTCGGCCCGCTCCGGTTCGCCGACCTTGAACACGCTGACCGCTTGCGCCAGAATGCCGGTCTGGTCTTGCAGTGCGGAGGCGGCCGCCGCCGCTTGCTCGACCAGCGCCGCATTTTGCTGCGTCACCCCATCCATCTCCGTGATGGCGCGGTTGATTTGCTCGATGCCCGCTTGCTGCTCGCGGCTGGCCGAGCTGATTTCGCCCATGATATCGGTGACCCGCTGCACGCTGGCGACAATCTCCTCCATCGTGCTGCCGGCCTGGGCCACCAAAGCGCCGCCGGCGTCCACCTTGCCAACCGAAGCGTCGATCAAGACCTTGATTTCTTTGGCGGCGCCGGCAGCGCGTTGCGCCAGGCTGCGCACTTCGGTCGCCACCACCGCAAAACCGCGGCCATGCTCGCCGGCCCGCGCCGCTTCGACGGCTGCGTTCAAGGCCAGGATATTGGTTTGAAAGGCGATGCCGTCGATCACGCCAATGATGTCGGCGATTTTTTTGGCCGATTCATTGAGCGCCCCCATCATCAACACCACTTGCGCCACCACTTTCCCGCCTTCGACGGCCACCGCCGACGCCGTCACGGCCAATTGATTGGCCTGCTGCGCGTTGTCGCCGTTTTGCTTGACAGTCGACGTCAACTCTTCCATCGAAGAAGCGGTTTCCTCGAGTGAACTGGCTTGCTGTTCGGTGCGCGACGACAAATCCATATTGCCGGCGGCAATCTGGCCGGAGGCGGTGGACAGGGCATCGGTCGATATGCGAATCTCGCCGACGGTGCGGGCCAGCGCACTCTGCATGGTCTGCATCGCGAACAACAGGCTGTGCTGGTCATTCTTGGCGGTGTTCACCGCCACCGTCAAATCGCCGCCGGCGATGCTGTGGACAATCTGCGCCGCATAGGCCGGCTCGCCGCCCAACTGCCGGTAAATACTGCGTATCATGAACACGCCGCACAAGACGCCCGCCAGCACGCCCAGTACGATGGCCATGATCATCACGGAGCGCAACATGCCATGGCGTCGCACGGCCAATTCATATTCCTGTCTTGCAACATCAACTTGCAATTTGCTCAAGGCCTCGGCGCCGGCCCTGACCGGCTGCGCCAGCGGGCGCATCCGCTCGCGCCACGCGCTGGCGACGTCGATCTTTCCTTCACGCAAGGCTTGCAGCATGGGTAGCAAACCATCCTTGAGCATGATGGTCCGGTCCGCCGCGAACTTGTGCGCCAATAATTGCTCTTCCGGCGTCAAATAAGTCGCCATATATTGCGTCCACAAGGCATCGACCGTACTCAGGTTTTGCTCGACTTGTCCAAGCCTGGCTGGTGCGCCGCCTGGCTCGTTGAGCGCATCGGCCATGGTCAATTGATTTTGCAACAGCAAACGGTCGATGCGCGACAACTGGTCCAGCGCCACGGTTCTATCCTCGTAGACGGTGCGCAAGCCTTCATTGGCCGCGCCCATGCCATATAGGCCCAGCAGTCCGATCGCGAGCGCCAACAGGGACAACAGCCCGATCATCACGCCCAAACGTGTCTTCAGTGTCGTTTTCATATAGGGGTTCCGTGAAAGGTAAACTGCGCGCGCGAATGCGCCCAGTCGCCAGTATTACCATTCCGGATATTTCCCTACTTGAGCTTAGGCAATCAACCGGGCAATCAACGTTGCGCCTGCCCCCTTAGCGCGCCGAGGCGATGAAAATGCCGGACGCCGGGCAATTGCCCGGGATCTTGCTGTCGGTGACGAGCGCGCCGGCGGACGGGAATTGATCGAGGGCCGCAGTGTTGAGCATGATCCACGCCTCGGTCAGATAATTCTTGCCCCGGTATTTGCTGCACTTGAGCGCCACCGCGTCGCGGGTGGCGCTGCCGAAGGTGTCTTCAAACGCCGTCAGCAAATGCTCGCGCGTCACGCTGACGCCGGCGTATTTCACAATGAATTGATTGAAACTGGTCGCGCTCAATGTATTCAGGAGATTGCTGGCGGTGCTCCAGTATTGGTCGGCCGACGCCGCGTCGGCGCACGTGCCATGCTTGAACCATTCATGCTTGTCGAGGCAGGATTGGACACCGGGCATGACAATGCCGAGATTTTTCAAGACCTCATTGCTGACGCCATATTGGTCCATGCTGCACCAGGCGTGGTTTTGGTCCAGGTTGATGTCTTTTTGCGGCGCATTGCAATAAAAGGGCTGGTTGCCGTCGTAATTATTCGGCCAGTAACCATGCAGCGACAAATTCCTGGCCGCGTGCGTACCGGCCAGCTTGGCGCATTCCGGCTTGCCGCTATTGGTGGCGCAAAAACCCGGCTGCCACGACGTCGCCAACAACATATAATCATAGGCTTGCGCATCGGCGCCGGCGCCCAAGCCGCAGATCAGGGCCAGGCCCACTATTTTCTTGATGGATGGATACAACATGGTGTTCCTCCGTTTGAGAAGAATGAATGGCGGAAATGAATATTTTCAAATAAGCAAAATTATCACATTAATACATCGGTCAGGCAGTACAAAATACACCCGTCCGGATTTTTGCGGCGCCAATTTGACGGCGCATCATTCCGCACGCCAGCCTCGGCTTTCCCCAGACACTTTTCAAGGAATATCGTCATGCATGCTCTCCGTCGCTTTGCCCATAAGCGGCCGCGCCTGGTCACGGCGCTGGCCGTCGGCTCCATCGTCGCCCTGTGCCTGCCGCAGCAATGGCAAGCGTTGACGCGCGGCTTAATGGGCTGGGATATCGCCATCTGGTCGTATCTGGTATTGATGGGCTGGCTGATGATGCGGGCCAGCCACGCGCGCGTGCGCAAGATTGCCGAACAAGAAGACAAGAGCGCGGTGATGGTATTGGCGATCCTGTCGATCGCCGCCATCGTCAGCCTTGCCGCCATCGTCATGGAATTGACGACGCTCAAAGATTTATCGTTTCAACAGCGCCTCGGCCACTATATTTTCACCGGCGTGACCGTGTTTGGTTCCTGGTGCATGGTCGCCACCGTATTTACCATCCACTATGCCTATTTGTTTTACCGGGCCCCGGAAAACCTGCGGCCGCTGTGCTTCCCGGAAAATGAACAACAGCCCGACTACTGGGATTTCCTGTATTTCTCGTTCACGATTGCGGTGGCCGCGCAAACCTCCGACGTGACGGTCAACTCGCGCGCGATGCGCAAGACCGTGCTGGCGCAATCGATCCTGAGCTTCCTGTTCAATACCGCCATCCTGGGTTTGACGATCAATATCGCCGCCAGTATCGTCGGCGCTTAATCCGAGGCCAGCAGCATGCGCGGCAAGGCGGCGCGCGCATTGGCCGTCGTCGCCTGCGCCGCATCGTCCACGCTCATGCCGCGCAACTGGGCCAGCACCGCTCCGATGCGCGGCAATTGTTCCGGGCCATTGCGGACCGGGTGCAACCAGCTCGGCGACATATCGGGCGCGTCCGTTTCCAGCACGATGGCCGAGAGCGGCAATTCGCTGGCCAGGCGGCGGATTTGCAGCGCGCGCGTAAAGGTCATCGCGCCGCCGAAGCCCAGCTTGAAACCGAGTTCGGTATACGCCTGGGCCTGCTGGAAGCTGCCGTTGAAGGCGTGCGCGATGCCGCCGGCGGGACGGATCTGGCGCGCGTGCTTCAAGACCACGTCCTGCGAGCGCCGCACATGCAGCAGCACCGGCAAATCGAAGTCGCGGGCGATCTTGAGTTGCTCGCGCAAGAAGTGCTCTTGTTTGGCGCGCATGGCCGGCTCGCTCAGCATCGGCAAGAAAAAATCGAGGCCGATCTCGCCGATGGCGACGAAGCGGCCGTCGTCCATGGCCGCCGCCACGGCCGCGCGCAGCGCCAGCAAGTCGTCGGCGCTCGCTTGCGGCACATATATCGGATGGATGCCGAGCGCGTAACAGGCGTTCGGCAGGCTGGCCGCCAGTTGCGCCACCACGGGAAAATTGGCGCGTTCGACGGCCGGGATGACGATCATGGCCACGCCTTGCGCCCCGGCGTGCGCGGCCACTTGCGCCGACTCGGCGCCGAATTCATGCGCGTCCAGGTGGCAGTGGGTGTCGATCCACATATTGCCGCTCCTCAATACGGGTGCAAGCCTTCATCGGTCAGTCGCAAGATACGGTCGCAGCGCTTGGCCAGTTCGATATCGTGGGTAACGATGACGAAAGCCGTGCCCAGGGTGCGCGACAATTCCAGCATCAAGTCGAAGATCTGCTCGGCGGTAGCGTGGTCCAGGTTGCCGGTCGGCTCGTCGGCCAGCACGCAGGCCGGTTGCGTCACCAGCGCGCGCGCCAGGGCCACGCGCTGCCGCTCGCCGCCCGACAATTCGCCCGGCACGTGGATCACGCGCTTGGCCAGGCTCACCCGCGTCAAGATCTGCAGCGCCGCTTCCTGCGCCTGGGCGCGCTTGACGCGTCGTATCATCAAAGGCATCGCCACATTATCGAGGGCCGAGAATTCGGGCAGCAAATGGTGGAACTGGTAGACGAAACCGAGCGCCGCATTGCGCAAGTCGCCGCGCGCCTTTTCGCTCAGGCTGGCAAAATCCTTGCCTTGCAGGGTCACGCTGCCGGTACTTGGCGTGTCCAGGCCACCCAGCAAGTGCAGCAGGGTTGACTTGCCGGAACCGGAGGCGCCGACGATGGCCACCCGCTCGCCCCGGTGGATATCGATATCGATGCCGGCCAGTACCCGCACCGAATAATCGCCCTGGGTGAAGGTCTTGCCCAGGTTGCGGCAAGACAGCACCGGCGCGCCGCTCAAGCTAGCGTTATTCATAGCGCAGCGCCTCCGCCGGTTTCACACGAGCGGCCCACCAGCTCGGGTACAGCGTGGCCAGGAAAGCCAATATCACGGCCAGCACGCCAATTTTCGAGACGTCGGCCCAGCGCAGGTCGGACGGCACGGTGCTGATGTAGTAAATATCCTTCGACAAGAATTGCACTCCTAATAAGTGTTCGATGAATGGCACGATGACGTCGACGTTGAGCGCCACCAGCACGCCGCCGGCCACGCCGCAGGCGGTGCCGAGGATGCCCACCAGCGCGCCCTGGATCATGAAAATTTTCATGATCGAGCGCGGCGAGGCGCCCAGGGTGCGCAAGATGGCGATGTCGGCCTGCTTCTCGGTCAC
The DNA here is from genome assembly GCA_040544385.1 of Oxalobacteraceae bacterium GrIS 1.11. Taxonomy (GTDB): domain Bacteria; phylum Pseudomonadota; class Gammaproteobacteria; order Burkholderiales; family Burkholderiaceae_D; genus Janthinobacterium. The sequence goes on along the minus strand of JBEONR010000008.1, from coordinate 131,457 downwards.
CGTCATCACCAGCGTCGAGACCAGGTTGAAGGCGGCCACCGCGATGATCAGGGTCAAGATGATGAACATCATGCGTTTTTCCGTTTGCACGGCGGCAAACCAGTTGGCGTTCAGCTTGGACCAGTCGCGCATCCACAACTCGCCCGGCATGCTGCGCTTCAAGTCCAGCGCCACTTGCGGCGCGCGGTTCATGTCGACCAGGCGCAGGCGCAGGCCGGACGGTCCCTCCAGGCGCAGCAAGCGTTCGGCGTCGCCGATGTGGATGAAGGCCAGGCCCGAGTCGAATTCATTGTGGCCCGCCTCGAAGATGCCGACCACGGTGAAGCTGCGCATGCGCGGCAGCACGCCGGCCGGCGTGACCTGGCCTTGCGCCAGCATCAGTGTGACTTTTTCTCCCAGGTTGGCGTGCAGCGCGCGCGCCAGTTCAATGCCCAGCACGATATTGAAGGCACCCGCTTTCAAGTCGCTGAACTTGCCGCGCTTGACTTGCGCAGCCACGTCCGAGACGCTCGGCTCTTCTTCCGGCAGCACGCCGCGGATGATGGCCGGACGCAGGGCTTCGTCGCGCAGCAGCATGCCCTGGGTTTCGACAAAGGGCGCGGCGCCCTTGACTTCGGGATTCTTGAACGCTTCCTTGGCTTCTTCGCGCCAATTGGGCATGGCGCCGCTGGTGTCGAATACTTCGATGTGGGCCAGCACCGACAGCATGCGGTCGGTGACTTCTTTCTGGAAGCCGTTCATGACCGACAACACGACGATCAGGGCGGCCACGCCGAGGCCGATGCCAGCCATCGAAATGAGCGAGATGAAGGAGATGAAACTGTTGCGGCCGCTGCGCTTGCCGGCCCGCGTGTAACGCAAGCCGACCAGCCATTCAAATGGCAAATTCTTAAGGATACTCATGGGCTCCGACAATGGAAATACGCGTGAGCCCGCAGTGTGCCATATAAGAAGCTATTTCGGTAGGGAATACGCCGCCGGCTAGGCCCAGCCCGGCAGCGTTCCTTGCGTCAATATCGGTCCTCAGGCGGCCTTGCGGCGACGCATGAAACCAATCACACCGAGGCCCGCCAGCAGCATCGCGTAAGTGTCGGCTTCCGGCACGGCGCTGATGACCGTCACTGCCAACAGATTTTGCGACAAGAAATGGTCCTGGAAATCGGTGTTGCTGGTGAACTTGGTGAAAGAATAGTCACCGGTCACGGCCGTGGCGTTCATCATCTGGATCGCCAGCGCAACGGCCGGCTGGCTCAAGTCGTCGATGACCAGATCGCCGGAGGAAAAACCCGTGCTATTGTCATTATTCAATTCCCACAAAGCCAATTGGAAGGCCGCCGCGTGGGTGTTGTCCGACAAGGCATCCTTATAAGAGGTTTGATACAACTGTTGCACGACCGAACTCGGCTGGTAGCCGGTAGTCGCGGTATAGATAGACGGTACCGAATCCCGCAGTTTCACCATGGGATCGATGCAAAAAGCAAAGAAAGTCTTGTTGTCGAAGGTGACATTGCGCGCGCCCGCCACCACCTCGCCTTCGCGGGAAAAGATGCCAGCAGTGGAAGTGGAGATGGTATCGCTAATGTCCAGGGCACCATTATTTTGCAATTTGCCGCTGATGTCGGCCAGGGCGGCGCTGCTGGCCAGCGTCAGGACGGCAGCGGCGGCGGCGCGTAACATGGCGTTCGAGGAAGTTTTCATGGTCATCGTTTTCTCAAAAATTAGATTGGAATTTTTTTTCTTTTCCGGCGCACGCGGCGCCGGCAAACTAGCATTTTGAACCCGGCACACAGCATTGGCTGGACATGCGATACCTCGCTCGCAGCGATTGCATTTGGCACAAAATAGTTGTCGATTATATAGATGGGTGTTTTATTAAAGAAATAAAATGTCGAAAAGAATGTTTTTTCGGTCAATTTCGTTGTTGGAAATTACTTTTTTTTCACCAGGCTCTGGACAAACGGCATTTTCCCAATTAAGCGTGGCGTCAAATTGCATAGAGTTACTCTTTGGCCGACGCAATGCCCTACAATCTCGGGATGAATCAACTGACCATCGCCCTACCCTTTGCCTTGCCCCCGCCGGAATTGGCCACCGACCTGATCCGGGCCATGCAAGCCCCGGCACTGTCGGCCCTGCTATCGCGCACCACTGGCCACAAGCTCACCGCCTTCGACAATGGCGCGCGGGTCTTGCCGCACGAAGCGTGGCTGGCGCATGCGCTGGGCCTGGGCGGCGCGCCGGACGGACCGGATGCCGGCGCCCGCTTCGCTGCGGCCGCCATGCGCGGCTTCGGCTTGACGCCGCAGCCGGGCCATTATCTGCTGGTGCACCCGGTGCATGTGCAAATTGCACGCAATCATTTGCTGATGGGCGACCAGCGCCAATTGCCGCTCGATGAAGCCGATGGCCGCGCACTGTTCGAGGCCGCCAGGCCCTACTTCGACGAAATCGGCAAACCACTGTCTTACGGCGACGCCCAAACCTGGTTTGTGCGGGCCGACGACTGGGCCGGCTTGCGCACCGCGTCGCCGGACGCGGCCACCGGCCAAAACCTGAACGCCTGGATGCCGGAAGGGGACATGGCGCGCGCCTCGCGCAAGTTGCAAAACGAAGTCCAGATGCTGTGGCACGAACACCCGGTGAACCTGGCGCGCCAGGCGCGCGGGCTGGCGCCCGTGAATGCCTTCTGGCTGTGGGGCGGCGCCGACGCCGGCCCCGGCCCGTCCATGACCGGCAGGCCGCTGTTTTGCGCCGCCTGCCCGCCATGGCTGGCGGCGCTGGCGCCCCCAGAGCGGCGCCAGGCCGACTTCGGCGCCGTCCTCGGCGCGGGCCAGGAAGGCGCGCTGGTGGTGCTGAGCACGCTGAGCGGCGCCGGCCTGGGCACCGACTGGTCCGACTGGCTGCTGCACATGCAGCGCCTGGAGCAGGAATGGTTCGCACCGCTGCTGGCGGCGCTGAAAGACGGCCGCATCGGCCAGCTGACGCTGGTATTGAGCAACCGCGACGCCTATGCCGATTTTGTCAGCAGCAAAAACGCCCAGTATAAATTCTGGCGCACCCCCACCTTGAACAAGTTATCGACATGAACCGTACCCGCCTCGCCACCCGCCCCTGTCCTTTCCGCGAATCCGAAATGCTGCGCCAGGGCGGCATCCACCCGGTGCTGGCGCGCCTGTACGCGGCGCGCGGCTTGAGCGACGCGCGCGAATTGTCGAGCGACCTCGCCTCGCTGATGGCGCCGTCGGGCCTGCTGCACATCGATGCCGCTGCCGTCTTCCTGGCCGACGCCATCGCGGCCGGCAAGCGCATGGTGATCGTGGCCGACTACGACTGCGACGGCGCGACCGCCTGCGCCGTCGCCCTGCGCGGCTTGCGCGCGATGGGCGCGGTGGTCGACTTCATCGTGCCGAACCGCTTCGAATACGGTTATGGCTTGACGCCGGAAATCGTCGCATTGACGGCGCGCGAAAAGACACCCGACATCATCATCACGGTCGACAATGGCATTGCCAGCATCGATGGCGTGGAGGAAGCGAACCGGCGCGGCATCGAAGTGCTCGTCACCGACCACCATTTGCCGGCCGACACCCTGCCGGCGGCGCGCGTGATCGTCAATCCAAACCAGCCGCAATGCGGCTTTCCAAGCAAGCACCTGGCTGGCGTCGGCGTGGTGTTTTACGTGCTGCTGGCGGTGCGCGCCGAAATGCGCAGTCGCGGCGTGTTCGACGCCCACAGCCAGCCCAAGCTCGACAGCCTGCTTGACCTGGTGGCGCTGGGCACGGTGGCCGACGTGGTGCGGCTCGATTCGAACAACCGCATCCTGGTGGCGCAAGGCTTGAAACGCATGCGGGCCGGGCGCATGCACGCCGGCGTGGCCGCCCTGTTTCGCGTGGCCGGGCGCGAGGCGCGCAGCGCCACCCCGTTCGACCTCGGCTTCGCGCTGGGGCCGCGCCTGAACGCGGCCGGGCGCTTGCAAGACATGTCGCTGGGGATTGAATGCCTGATCACCGACGACGAGGGCCGGGCCTGGGCGCTGGCCCAGCAACTCAACGACATCAATTTGAAGCGGCGCGAAATCGAAGCCGAGATGCAGGACGCCGCACTGATCCACCTGGACCAGTTCGAGCCGGCCAACAGCAACACCATCTGCGTCTTCGACGCGGCCTGGCACCAGGGCGTGATCGGCATCGTCGCCTCGCGCCTGAAGGAAAAATTCTTCCGCCCGACCATCACCTTCGCCCCGGGCGCCGATGGCTGGATCAAGGGTTCCGGACGCTCGATCCCCGGCTTCCACTTGCGCGACGCGCTCGACCTGGTGTCGAAGCGGGCGCCCAGCCTGATCGACAAATTCGGCGGCCACGCGATGGCGGCCGGGCTGACGATACGGGCAGAAGCTTTCGAGGCGTTCGCGGCCGCGTTCGAGGAAGTGGGCCGGGCCTGGCTCAGCCGGCAACAGCTCGAGCGCGTGATCGAAACCGACGGCCCTTTGGAAGACGCCTATTACACCACCCAGTTCATCGAATTGATGGATGGCCAGGTGTGGGGCCAGGGCTTCGCCCCGCCCGTGTTTTGCGACGAATTCCGGGTCGTCAGCCAGCGCATCCTGAAAGAGCGCCACTTGAAGCTGCTGCTGGAAAAAAACGGCGTGCGCTTCGACGCGATCTGGTTCGGCCACACCGACTCGGTCGGCGAACGGGCCAGGGTCGCGTTCCGCCTCGATGCCAACGAATATAATGGCAATACCAAAGTGCAACTGATGGTCGAGCACGCCGAACCGGCTTGACGCCAAGCAAACCAACAATGTTCGCCAAGCGCCCGCCTATCGCTTAGCATGGGAAGGTACGCCGACGCCGCGAACCGGAACGATCCGGGCGCGCACGGCAGCCGACCCACATTCAATTGATAAACCGTATGCACACCACACCTGAAAACGATAGCGACTTGCGCTTGAAAGTGAACCGCGAAACGGCGCGCCTGACTTGGAACGAGCTGGAGAAGCATTTTGCCTCTGGCAATATGGTCTTTGTCGCCGGCGACCTCGACCTGGTCGATGTGGCCGTGCGCATCTCGCACGACGACAAATCGGCCATCGTGCAATGGATGGCCGACGGCAAGGTCATGAAAGTGTCGGACCAGCAGGCGCAAAACTGGCAAGCCGAGAATGCTTCGCTGTGGGCAGTGGTGGTCAACCCCTTTATCCTGGTGCAACAGCCCGTGGTTCATTGACGGCGGCGCACGCCAAAAAAAGCGGCAAATTTCCCACCTCCGGGGCCGGCGATTTTCTTATTCGCCGATCGCGGCCGGGTTTGGCGCCGCGCTCGCGTATAATCTGGGGTTTGATTTCACTATAGAAGACAGACATCATGGAAGCCGAACGCGTCAACTCCCTCTCCGCCCTGCTGGTCGACCTCACGGTCCGCGAAGCCGAACTTCGGAGGTATCTTTGACTTCGATAAAAAGTCAGAGAAACTAGAGCAAGTCAATGAAGAATTAGAAGATCCGACCGTCTGGAACGATCCGAAGCGGGCCCAGGATCTCGGCAAGGAGAAAAAGGCGCTGGAAGCGATCGTCTTCGCGCTGACCAAGGCCGACGCCGACCTGCGCGACACCAACGACTTGTTCGCCATGGCGCGCGAGGAGCAGGACGACGACACGCTCGAAGCGATCATCGTCGACGCCGACGCCATCAAGGCCATCGTCGAAGGCATGGAATTCCGCCGCATGTTCAACAATCCGATGGACCCGAACAATTGCTTCATCGATATCCAGGCCGGCGCCGGCGGCACCGAAGCCCAGGACTGGGCCTCGATGATCTTGCGCCAGTATCTGCGCTATTGCGAACGCAAGGGCTTCAAGGTCGAGATCCTGGAACAGTCCGACGGCGAGATCGCCGGCATCAAGACCGCCACCTTGAAAGTCGAGGGCGACCACGCCTATGGCTTCCTGCGCACGGAAACCGGGGTCCATCGCCTGGTGCGCAAATCGCCTTTCGATTCGGCCAACGGCCGCCACACCTCGTTTTGCAGCCTGTTCGTGTATCCGGAAGTGGATGACTCGATCGAGATCGACGTCAATCCGGCCGATATCCGGGTCGACACTTACCGCGCTTCCGGCGCCGGCGGCCAGCATATCAACAAGACCGATTCCGCGGTCCGCATGACGCATGGACCGACCGGCATCGTGGTGCAGTGCCAGAACGACCGCAGCCAGCACAGGAACCGCGCCGAAGCCATGGAAATGCTGAAATCGCGCCTCTACGAGCACGAACTGCGTAAGCGCATGAGCGAGCAGCAAAAGCTGGAAGATTCGAAGACCGACGTTGGCTGGGGCCACCAGATCCGTTCCTACGTGCTCGACCAGTCGCGCATCAAGGACTTGCGCACCGGCTTTGAAACCGGCAATACCAAGGGCGTACTGGACGGCGACATCGACGAGTTCATTTCCGCGTCCCTGAAACAGGGCGTATAAGCGATGACTTTTCCCCAGCGCGCCTTCATCTTCGATATGGATGGCACCATCGTCGACAACATGGCTTTCCACACCAAGTCCTGGGCCGCATTTTTCCAGCGACGCGGCCATGTCATCGATGAAGATGCATTCTTCCGCGCCACAGCCGGGCGCCAGGGGAGCGAAATCATCCGTTCCTACCTTGGCGAGGGCGTGCTCGAAGCCGAACACGGCGCGCTGATGGCTGAAAAGGAAGCGCTCTACCGCGCGCTCTACCTGCCGCACCTGGCCGTCGTGGCCGGCTTCGAGGCGCTGATCGCAGCCGCCCGCGCGGACGGCGTCGCGCTGGTGGTCGGCACCGCCGCGCCGGACGAAAACATCGCCTTCACCCTGGACGGGCTGGACTTGCGGCGCCGCTTCGACGCCATCGTCGGCGCCGCCGACGTGGCGCGCGGCAAGCCGCATCCCGACGTCTTCCTGCTGGCGGCCGAACGGGCCGGCGCCCGGCCCGAAGATTGCATCGTGTTCGAGGACGCGCCACTGGGCGTGGAAGCGGCGCGCCGCGCCGGCATGCGCGCGGTGGTCTTGACCACCACGCTGCCGGCCGCCGCCTTCGCCGAGTTCGACAACGTGATTTGCGTCGCCCCGGACTTCAGCGCCCTGTCCATAGCAGCGCTGTTCGCCAGCGCCGCGCCCGCCCCAGGCACCCATCATTTCATTACCTAAGACAAAACACACCATGACCACGGATATTCAAGAACAAGCGGCGGCACCGGACGAAAACAAGATCATCGCCGAGCGCCGCGCCAAGCTGGCCACCTTGCGCGGCCAGGGCATCGCCTTCCCGAACGATTTCCGCCCCGAGCACAAGGCCGCCGACCTGCATGTACAATACGGCGCCAAGACGCGCGAAGAACTGGAAGCCGAGCCGGTCACCGTGGTGCTGGCCGGGCGCATGATGCTCAAGCGCGAAGCCGGCAAGAAGGCCGCCTTTGCCACGCTGCAAGACGCCTCCGGCGTGAAAGCCGACGGCCGCATCCAGATTTACGCCACATTGGACCTGACCGGCGAAGCGGCCATGGCCGCCCTGCACCACTACGACCTGGGCGATATCCTGGGCGTCACCGGCACCCTGTTCAAGACCAAGACCGACGAGCTGACCATCAAGGCCAGCGGCCTGCGCCTGATCACCAAGTCGCTGCGACCGTTGCCCGACAAATTCCACGGCCTGGCCGACCAGGAAACCAAGTACCGCCAGCGTTACGTCGACCTGATCATGAGCGAAGAGACGCGCCGCACCTTCAAGGCGCGCACCGCCGTGATGTCGTCGATCCGCCGCTTCATGGAAAAGAACGACTTCATGGAAGTGGAAACGCCGATGCTGCACACCATCCCGGGCGGCGCGGCGGCCAAGCCTTTCATCACCCACCACAATGCGCTCGACATGCAAATGTTCTTGCGTATCGCGCCCGAGTTGTACCTGAAGCGCCTGGTGGTGGGCGGCTTCGAGCGCGTCTTCGAAGTGAACCGCAACTTCCGCAATGAAGGCGTGTCGCCGCGCCACAATCCGGAATTCACGATGATGGAATTCTATGCCGCCTACACGGATTACCAGTGGCAGATGAATTTCACCGAGGCCGTGATACGCCAGGCCGCCGTCGATGCCCACGGCACTGCGGAATTGACTTACGGCGGGCGCGCGCTCGACCTGAGCAAACCTTTCCACCGCCTCACCATCGTCGGCGCGATCAACAAGTACGCGCCCCATTACAGCAACGAGCAATTGCACGACGCCGCCTTCCTCAAGACCGAATTGGGCAAGTTTGGCGTCAAGCCTTTCGCCACGGCCGGCCTGGGTGCGCTGCAACTGGCGCTGTTCGAGGAAACCGCCGAAGCGCAATTGTGGGAGCCGACTTACATCATCGATTACCCGATTGAAGTGTCGCCACTGGCGCGCGCCTCCGACACGGTGGCCGGCATCACCGAGCGCTTCGAGCTGTTCATGGTCGGGCGCGAAATCGCCAATGGTTTCTCCGAGTTGAACGACGCGGAAGACCAGGCGGCGCGCTTCCTGGCCCAGGTTGCGGCCAAGGACGCCGGCGACGAGGAAGCCATGTATTACGACGCCGATTACATCCGCGCGCTGGAATACGGCATGCCCCCGGCCAGCGGTTGCGGCATCGGCATCGACCGCCTGATCATGATCATCACCGATTCGCCCAACATCCGCGACGTGATCCTGTTCCCGCATCTGCGCCGCGAAGACTAAGACGCGACACACTCGAACAAGCCGCCCGGCGCGAAACGGGCGGCTTTTTTCTTGGGGCTGCGGGCACCATGATTAGCGACTTACATTTTAAATATAATGTAGTGTATGACAATACCCGCGCCGCGTGCTAGACTCGCCGCTCATTCAAACCAGGACGCAACATCACGTGAATCAATAAGCCTTCCCGAAAAGCCCGTTCCGCCCCGCTCTTGCGCGCCGGCGGTACTGATCGCCCATTTTCCGGAGGTGCCGATGACTTATGTCTCGCGTCTGTCTTGCCTGGCCACCCTGCGCCAACTCAGTTTTCAATTCGCCGACGGCTACACGCTGTTCGACCACATCGACCTGACCATCGACCACACGCCGACCGGCATCGTCGGCCGCAACGGTGTGGGCAAAAGCGTGCTCGCCCGCCTCATCGGCGGCGCGCTGGAGCCGAGCACCGGACGCGTCGAGCGCAACGGTGCCGTCCTCTATCTGGGACAACACAGCGCGCCCATGGCCGGCGAGACGGTCGGCCAACTGGCCGGCCTGGCCGACACCCTCGATGCGCTCGAACGCCTGGCCGGCGGCATCGCCATGGCCGACGACATCGGGCGCGTCGGCGAGCGCTGGCAACTGGCCGGCCAATTCCAGCAAGGCTTGCACGATGCTGGCCTGGAGGGATTGAGCGCGCACAGCGCCGCGCAAGGCCTCAGCGGCGGCCAGCGCACCCGCATCGCCTTGCTGGGCGCCTTCCTGTCCGGCGCCGCCCTGTTGCTGCTCGACGAGCCGAGCAACCATCTGGACGCGGCGGGAAGACGCTGGCTGCTGGCCATGCTGCGGCAATGGCAAGGCGGCGTCGTGCTGGTCAGCCATGACCGCCACTTGCTCGGGCATGTGGCACGCATCGTCGAAGTCACGCCGGCGGGGCTGCGCAATTACGGCGGCAACTACGCCGCCTACCGGACGCAAAGAGGCAGCGAAGATGGCGCCGCCGCGGCCGCGCTCGAACACGCGCGCACCGAACAAAAACGCGAACAACAGCGCTTCCAGCGCGAGCACGACACCATACAGCGCCGCGCCGCCGTCTCGCGCAAGAACGCCGACACGGCCAATGTCTCGCGGGCCGAGCGCTACGGCATGAAGAATGCGGCGAAGGAAATCATGGGCCATGTGCGCAAGCAGCAACAAGACTTGAAGGACGACTTGCGTTTGCGCGTGCGCGAGGCGGCGGCGCGCGTCGTCGCCAACGAGGCGGTGCTGCTGGCGCTGCCCGGCGCCGGCGTGGCCGCGCACAAGCGCGTGTTCGAGCTGGAGCGGGTGCGCCTGCCGTGGCTGGCCCACGCCGACCCCTACGCCCGCATCGACTGGGCCTTGAGCGGCCCGGCGCGGGTCGCTGTCAGCGGACCCAACGGCTGCGGCAAGACGACCTTGCTGCGCATGCTGGCCGACGAACTGGCGCCGGCAGAGGGGCGCTGCGCGACGCTGGTGCCGAGCGCTTACCTGGATCAGCAATTGGCGATGCTCGATCCGGCGCTGACGCTCATCGAGCAACTGAGCGCGCTGGAAACGCCACTGGCCGAAGGCGAACTGCGCACCCGCCTTGCCCTGCTGCAACTGGACGCGATGCGCGTGACCCAGCCCATCAGTAAGCTCAGTGGCGGCGAACGCCTGAAGGTGGCCACGGCCTGCGCGCTGTGGCGCAGGCATCCGGCGCAATTGCTGCTGCTCGACGAACCGACCAACCACCTCGACCTGGAATCGGTGCTCGCGTTCGAGACGGCGCTGGCCACCTTCCCCGGGGCGCTCGTCGTCGTTTCGCACGACGAGCATTTCCTCGCCGCGCTGGGCTTGACGCACCGTCTGCGCTGGAGCGAGGATGGCTGGTTATTCGAGACCGCGTCCGGCGGCTGAACGGGGCGCCGAAGCGCGGGCGCAAAACTCCCCGTGCGCTACTGGATCACGCGATAGCACGGCGTATACGCCTTGCCGGCCAGCTTCATGCGGTGCTGCGCAACAAAAGATGCCAGCAGCGCGTCCATCGGCCCCATGATGGCGGCGTCGCCGTGGATTTCGAAATGGCCGTATTTTTCGATCGCGCGTATGCCCTCGTCCTTCACATTGCCGGCCACCACGCCGGAAAACGCGCGCCGCAAATTGGCCGCCAGCAAATGCGTTTCCTGGTTCTTGTGCAGGCTCAGGTTGCGCATGTTTTCATGCGTGGGCGCGAACGGCTTCTGGAATTCCTGGTCGATCTTGAGCAGCCAGTTGAAGTAATAGGCGTCGCTGTGGGCCTTGCGAAATTCCCGCACCAGCTTGATCCCATCCTGCATTTCGCGCGCCACCAGTTCCGGGTCGTCGATGATGATCTTGTAGCGCAATTGCGCTTCCGGCCCCAGCGTGTCGCTGATGAACTGGTTGATCTGGACGAAATATTCGCGTGCCGTTTCCGGCCCCGTGAACACCAGCGGAAATGGCATGTTGGCATTATCGGGATGCAGCAAAATGCCCAGGATATACAGTATTTCCTCGGCCGTGCCGGCGCCGCCCGGGAACACCACGATGCCATGGCCGGCGCGCACGAATGCTTCCAGGCGCTTTTCGATGTCGGGCATGATCACCAGGTCGTTGACGATCGGGTTCGGCGATTCGGCGGCGATGATGCCCGGCTCGGAAATGCCGAGGTAGCGCCCGCTATGCAGGCGCTGCTTGGCGTGGCCGATGGTGGCGCCCTTCATCGGCCCCTTCATCGCGCCGGGGCCGCAACCGGTACAAATGTCAAGGCCGCGCAAACCCATCTGGTAGCCCACTTCCTTCGAATAATTGTATTCGGCGCGGTTGATGGAATGGCCGCCCCAGCACACCACCAGATTCGGATTGAGCTGGGTTTGCAGCACATTGGCGTTGCGCAAGATATGGAACACGGCGTCGGTCACGCCTTCGGTGCTGTTCAAGTCGAACTTCGGATTGCCGGTCACTTCATCGCTGACGAAAATAATATCGCGCAGCACCGCGAACAAGTGTTCGTGTATGCCCTTGATCATTTTGCCGTCGACAAAGGCAATCGCCGGCGCGCCACGGATTTCCAGCTTGATGCCGCGTTCGCGCTGGATGATGCTGATATCAAAAGACTTGTAGCGTTCCAGCAATTCCTTGCCGTCATCGATGGTGCTGCCGCAATTGAGCACGGCCAGCGCGCAATTGCGGAAAATATTGTAAAGGCCGCCTTGACTGGTGTCGAGCAGCTTATTGACTTCGGTTTTAGAGAGCACATCCAGACGCCCTTCGGGCGAGACCAGGGTATCGACAACGTCATGTTCCATGATGCAAAATCCTATAAAAATTCGATGCCGGGAGGCGCCGCTTGCATGATGCCGCCTCTTAATGATGGGATTGCCATGCCAATATACGACAAGTCGGGCATGTTGTGGCCGGCAATAGCGGAAAATTCCGCAGCGCGAACCCGCCGCAACGCCAATAAACAAAATATAAATCGGACATTCTTGCTAATGCAAATAGAGCGCTACGCCGGCGGCAATTTGTAGATTAGAATGCCAGCCTAATGCCGTCCCGGCTCGGCTCGCCTGCGCCTGGGGGGCTATCCATTATAAAAAATTTTCAGGAGAAACCGCATGAGCGGTGCAATTACGCCCAACACGGAAGCCGTCATTCCCGAGTTCAAGCAGATTATGGGCCATCCCAGCCCGCTATGGATGTTGTTCATGTCGGAATTCTGGGAACGCTTCGCGTTTTACGGCATTCGCTGGGCTCTGGTGCTGTATATCGTGGCCCAGTTTTACCATGGCGACGCCGCCGGCCAGGCCGCCGCCAATCTGACCTACGGTTCTTACCTGGCGCTGGTGTATGCCGGCGCGCTGTTCGGCGGCTACGTGGCCGACCGCGTCATCGGCTACCAGCGCTCGATTCTGATCGGCGCCATCTTCATGGCCGCCGGCCTGTTCATGATTTCGATCCCCGATCCGAGTATCTTCAAGCTCGGCCTGGCCACCATCATTGTCGGCAACGGCATGTTCAAGCCGAATATTTCGACCATGGTCGGCAAGCTGTATAAGCTGGCCGATACCCGGCGCGACAGCGGTTTCACCATTTTTTACATGGGCATCAATATCGGCGGCTTCCTGGCGCCCATCTTCACCCAGTTGCTGGCGCAAAAAGTGTTCGGCACCGACAGCATGCCCGCCTACAAGATGGTCTTCATCGCGGCCGGCATCGGCATGTTGATCAGCCTGGTCTGGTTCGGCATCGGCCGGCGCGCCCTGAAAGGCATCGGCGCCCCGGCGCCGGAAGCGCAAAGCCGCATGCGCATGGTGTATGTCGCCGCCGGCGCACTGTGCGTGATCCCGCTCGCGTATTTCCTGCTGGCCGTCGGCGCGGAAAACCTGCAATATGTGCTGTCGGTCTTGTTTGTCGGCCTGTCCATCATGCTGATGATAGAAGGCATCAAGAACGGCAAGGTCGCGCGCGACAAGGTCATCGCCATGCTCTTGATCTTTGTCTTCAATATCTTGTTCTGGATGTTCTTCGAGCAAGCCGGCAGCTCGTTTACTTTCCTGGCTGAAAACATCGTGCAGCGCAACCTGGGCGGCTTCATCTTCCCGACGGCCTGGTTTCAGAGCGTGAATTCGACCGCCATCATCGGCTTCGCGCCCCTGGTCGCCTTCGTCTGGATCTTGCTGGGCCGCTATAACGTGAATCCCTCGATCCCGCGCAAATTTGGCCTCGGCTTGCTCGGCAACGCCGCCGCCTTCGGCTTGCTGATTTACGCGCTGGCGCACCTGGTCGGCTCCGACAACAAGATCCCGTTCTGGACCCTGTTCGTGGTGTACATGATCCAATCGATCGGCGAGCTGTGCCTGTCGCCTATCGGCTTGTCGATGGTCACCAAGCTGGCGCCCACGCGCCTGGTCGGGCTGGGCATGGGCGGCTGGTTCCTGTCCACCGGCATCGGCAATAATCTGTCGGGCATCTTCGCCAGCGTCGTCAGCGGCGAAAGCGGCATGTCGGTGAAATCGGCGCTGGCCGGCTACACCTTCGGTTTCTGGTCCCTGCTGATCGCCGGCGTACTCTTGTTCTTGATCGCTCCCTTGATCAATAAACTGATGCACGGCGTCAAATAAGCGCCGGCGGGCCTGCCCCGCCGCACCAAGGACACTCCTGCAATGCCGTTCAGTCACCTGAACGGCATTTTTCATTGTGGCTAGGGTTTGGCGCGGCCGCGTCTACGCGAAGAGCATGACCTTGAATGCCTGAGCCAGCAGATACAGCACGGAAACGCCCCCGACCAGCATCGTCAACCAAAAAGAGAACGGCGCCTCTTGCCTGGTCCAGCTGCCGCCGGCGCCGCCAATCGCGCCTTTGCGATACAGATAAAAAACCAGCAAGGCAAGAAGCAGTGCCTTAGCCAGGAAAAATAAACCGTTCATACGCGATCGCAGCAGAAGAATAGAGCCGGCAAGTCTAGCATGCCGGCCCTGGTCGCTGACGCAAAAAAGCCGCGCCAGCTTGTGCCTGGCGCGGCTTTTTTGAGGGCAAGACTTGAACCGTCTATGCGGCTTTTTTCTCGCGCGCGACCCAGTACAGCAAGACCATGATCACGGCATACGGCAACATCGACAAGGCGTCCGAATTGATGCCTTCATAGAATGGGTTGCTATGTTCGGCCCAATTATTCATGGCCTTATCGAAATTGGTCAGCACGCCCGCCGTGATGGCGATGATGATGCCGGCCAGCGCGCCGCCGGCGATATAACCGGAAGCGAGCAAGACGCCCGCGCTGCGGTCGCCTGCCGATTGCTTTTCCTCTTCGTTGAGGTTGGCGTTTTGCGGCAACTTGCTGTTGCGGCGGTCCGCCAGCCAGCGCAAGGCGCCACCTATGAAGATCGGCAAGGTCGACGACAGCGGCAGGTAGACGCCGACCGAAAACGCCAGCGATTGCACGCCCGCCATTTCCAGCACGATGGCGATCATCACGCCGAACAGCACCAGGGTCCACGGCAATTGCCGGTCCAGGATGCCTTTGATGATGTAAGACATCAAGACGGCCTTGGGCGCGTCGTATTTTTTCACTTCCGAGCCGTCCGGACGCGTGTGGTAAGAGCCGTTGATGCCCGGGTCGACCAGGTAAGCGAGTTTGCCGTCGTCGCCGACCAGGTATTTGCCGGACGGGCCGCCGACGGTGTCGGTTTTTTGCCAGACTTTATAGGTCTTGCCATCGGTGGCCGCTTGCGGGCCTTGCAACTGCGCCGTCACGGTCAGCTTGGAGGCATCCGTGGTGACGCCGGGCGCCACTTGCGCGGCCGGCACGTAGACCGTGCTGGCGTCGTTGAGCTTGAGCAAGATCGGGCCCAGTATCAGGGCCGACGACAAGGCGCCGGCCAGGATCGCGTATTGCTGCAGGCGCGGTGTGGCGCCGACCAGATAGCCGGTCTTCAAATCCTGCGAGGTGGTACCGGCATTGCTGGCAGCGATGCAGACGATGGCGCCCACCGATAGCGCGGTCACATAATACTGGCCGCCGGTCCAGCCCATGATCAGGAAGATCAGGCAGGTAAATAGCAACGTTGCCACCGCCATGCCCGAAATCGGGTTGGACGAGGAGCCAATTTCACCGGTCAGACGCGACGAGACGGTGGAAAACAGGAAGCCGAACACCAGGATCAGCAAGGCGCCAAGGAAATTCATGTGCAGCGGGGTGGCGGCGGTGATCACGGCCAGGATGCCGAGGCAACCGATGATCACCCATTTCAGCGGAATGTCTTGCTCTGTGCGCAAGGTCGAGACAGCCTTGCTGCCCTTGCCGATGCCGGCCAGGCCGGCGGCCAGGCTTTTCCAGATCATCGGCATGGAACGGGCCAGACTGACCAGGCCGCCGGTGGCGACCGCGCCGGCGCCGATATACAGCACATAGGCGCTGCGGATATCGTTCGGGTCCATCGCGCTGATCAGCTTGGTGCCCGGCGACAAGACCACGCCCAGTTGCTCGCCAAAAAATTTGATCATCGGGATCAGGAGCAGATACGACAGCACGCCGCCGGCCGCCATGGTGGCCGCGATGCGCGGTCCGATGATGTAGCCGACCCCCAGCAGTTCGGGCGAAATTTCCGCGCCCAGCGAGCCGGCCTTGAGCGGCGCGCCGAATTCCACGCCGGGCGTGTCTTTCCAAAATTTAAAGGAAACGTTCAATACCTTGTACAGCAAACCGATGCCGAAGCCGCCGAAAATGATGGTGGCGCGCTTCTTCGCGTCTTGCGCGGCGGCCGATTCCTTCTGGATGCTTTCGCCGGCCGCGATGCGCGAACTGTCGGTGGCGGCCGCCTTCAGCACTTCGGCGCAAGCCGTGCCTTCGGGGAATTTGAGTTCCTTGTGCTGATCGACGATCATGGTGCGGCGCATCGGTATCATCATCAGGATGCCGAGCAGGCCGCCCAGCACGCCGACCAACATCACGCGCGAGATTTCCAGGTCGAAACCGAGGATCAAGATGGCCGGCATCGTCACGCCCAGGCCGAAGGCAATCGACTCGCCGGCCGAGCCGGCCGTTTGCGTGATACTATTTTCAAGAATCGAGGAATCCTTGCCGCCGACTTTCTTGGCCAGGCCGAACAGGGTGATCGCGATCACCGCCACCGGTATCGAGGCGCTCACGGTCAAGCCCACTTTCAATACCAGGTAAAGCGAGGATGCGCCAAAGACCATCCCCAGAATCACCCCCATGAATAGCGCGCGGAAGGTCATCTCGGGTAGCTGCGCCTCGGCCGGGATATAGGGCCGCACAGTCGTCGATACTGCATCTTTTGGCATTGAGCGTTCCTTTTGAATTATAGTTAAGTGGAATCATGAATGGAATCACACCGGGCTCGTGGCCCTGGCAAATTCCCGCAGGCGTGACTATCGCACAAGCTGGAATTGATTGAAAGTGTTTTTGCGCCACCCCGCCCGCTTGGTAGGCGCCAGAATCTTTGGTCTATAATTCGCGCACCCATGCTACCGTGAGAATTCGTTTTGACAGCTTCCCGCCCCGCGCCATTCCAGTGGCCATCGCGCCGCGCCACCTTGCGCGCCCTCCTCATCGGCGCCAGCGCGCTGCTACTGGCGGCGCTGCTGCTGGCCGCTTACTTGCTGCTGGTCATCGCGCCGAATTTGCCGGCGCTCGACGTCATCACCGATTACCGCCCCAAGATTCCGCTGCGCATCTACACGGCCGACAATGTCTTGATCGGCGAATTCGGCGAGGAACACCGCGATTTCGTGCCCATCAAGGAGATCCCGGACCTGATGAAGCAGGCCCTGCTGGCAATCGAGGATACCGATTTTTACCACCACGGCGGCATCAATTACCGGCGAGTATTGGGCGCCGCCAAGTCCAACCTGGGCGGCGGCTCGCTGCAGGGCGGCTCGACCATCACGATGCAAGTGGCGCGCAATTTCTTCCTGTCGCGCGACCGGGTGCTTGGCCGCAAGGTGTTGGAAGTCATGCTGGCCTATAAGATCGAAGCCACGCTCACCAAGGACCAGATCCTGGAAGTGTATATGAACCAGATTTACCTGGGCCAGCACTCCTACGGCTTCGGCGGCGCGGCCCGGATTTACTTCGGCAAGCCGCTCAAGGACTTGTCGCTGGCCGAAATCGCCATGCTGGCCGGCTTGCCGCAAAATCCAGCCCGCCACAACCCGGCCGTGAACCCGAAACGGGCCAAGATCCGCCAGCAAATGGTGTTGAAACGCTTGCGCGAACTGGGCACCATCAACGAAGCCCAATACCTGCAGGCGTCGCAGGAAGCCTTGCATGTGAATAACCGCGGCCAGGAATTCGACACCCACGCCGAATACGCGGCCGAACTGGCGCGCCAGGCAATCTATGCCCAGTTCAAGGAAGAAAGCTACACCAAGGGTATCAATGTCTACACCACGATCCTGAAGGCCGACCAGGACGCAGCCTATGAATCCTTGCGCCGCAATGTACTGGCCTACGACCAGCGTCACGGCTACCGCGGCCCGGAAGCCTTTATCGACTTGCCGGACGGCGCCGAAGATCGCGAGGAAGCCATCGACGAGGTGCTGCAAAAGCGTCCCGGCAGCGACCGCCTGCTCGCGGCCGTGGTGACCGCCGCCTCGTCCAAGCGGGTCACGGTCGATACCGGTTCCGGCGACGAGATCGAGATCCGCGGCGAAGGCTTGCGCTTTGCCGCGCCGGCGCTGGCGGCCAATGCCAAGGAACAATTGAAATTGCGGCCCGGCGCCGTGGTGCGCATCAGCCAGGACGCCAGGAAAAATTGGACCATCGCCCAGGTGCCGCAAGTGGCGGCCGCCTTCGTCTCGATCGACGCCGCTACCGGCGCCTACCATTCGATGGTGGGCGGCTTCGACTACAATTTGCAAAAATTCAACCATGTGACCCAGGCCTGGCGCCAGCCCGGTTCCGGCTTCAAGCCTTTCGTTTATTCGGCGGCGCTGGAAAAAGGCTTGTCGCCGGCCACCCTGATCAATGACGTGCCGCTGACCCTGGGCGGCGCCGATGGCGGCGGCCAGGGCTGGCAGCCGCAAAACGATGACGGCAAGTTCGACGGCCCGATCACGATGCGCACCGCGTTGGCGCAATCGAAAAACGTCGCCTCGGTGCGCATCTTGCGGGCCGTCGGCGTGCCTTACGCGCACAGCTTCCTGGAAAAATTCGGCTTCGACATGGCCAAGCAACCGAGCAACCTGACCATGGCGCTCGGCACCGGCGCCGTCACCCCGGTGCAAATGGCGGGCGCCTACGCGATGTTTGCCAATGGCGGCTTCCAGGTCCAGCCTTACCTGATCGGGCGCGTCACCGACGCCCACGGCGTCCTGATTTCCGAAACCAAGACCCCGCTAGCGGCCCAGGAAAGCGCGCGCGCTCTCGATAGCCGCAACGCCTTCGTGGTCGACAGCATGTTGCGCGAAGTGGCGCGCAGCGGCACCGGCGCGGCTACCCAGCGCCTCGGACGCAGCGACCTGGCCGGCAAGACCGGCACCACCAGCGATGCCATGGACGGCTGGTTTTCCGGCTATGGCGGCGGCATCGTCGGGGTGGCGTGGATGGGCTTTGACGAACCGAAATCGCTGGGCGGGCGCGAATTCGGCGCCACCGCCGCGCTGCCGATCTGGATCGATTATATGCGGGCGGCACTGGCCAAGCGGGCGCAGGTGGAGCGCGCCGTGCCGCAAGGCTTGACGCAAGCCGACGGCGACTGGATGTATGACGAGTTCATCAACGCTGGCGCGGTGCGCACGCTCGACATGGAGTCGCCCGACGCGCCGCCGGGCGCGCCGCCTGTGCCGGGCCTGCCGGGCCTGCCGACGGCGCCACCGTCACCGCCACAAGCGGCGCCACAGCCTGCGCCGCCGCCACGCCAGATGCCGGCGTCCCACGACATCAATTAAACCGGCGCCGCGCGCTCTGTCGAACCGGAAGAATCGCGGCGCAATAGAGGCCGCTCAGACGGCTTTGCGGCCAGGCGCAGTTCAAGCCGGCGCCGCCAGATAGCTGCGCACCAGCCGCACGGTGCTGTCGGCGAACACATCGACGTGCACCTTGGCGGCGCGATATTTCCAGCGCTTCACATACCAGTCCTGGAACAAGGCCAGGCAGTGGGCCGCCAGCAAGGCCGGGGTGCCGGCCGGCGCCGGCTCGATGCACAAGATGATGGCCGCTATCAGGCTTTGCATTTGCAATTCGGATTGCTTGGCCATGCTGCGCTGCTCTACCTGCAGCACGCGCGAATCCATGTACACGAAATAAAACCACGGCTGCAGGATTTCCGACAGGTAAATCGAGGCCCGTACCAGCGCCTCGATCCGGTCCAGCGGCGATTCGACCTCGACAAACAGCAGCGGCAATTCCTCGATGGCATGCCTGACCACGTCCTCTATCATTTCCGCCAACTGGTCCTTGCTATCGATATAGCCATACAAGCCGCCCATCGACAAGCCCGTTTCGCGGCACAGGTCGCGCAAGCTCATGGCCCGGAAACCGACGTCATTGGCCAGCCGGAACGTCGCGCCAAAGATTTTTTCCAGGTTTTCTAGGGCCGGCTTGCGGCGTTTGACGCCGATGCGGGCCGCATGCCGGTCCAGGATATAGCCCCAGATATTGGCGCCGGTGAGCGGCGTCATTTGCTTGAATTGTTCGAAATTGAAATGGATCGACAAGGGCATTCCCGGAAAACGTGTAGGCGGCGCGGACGTGTTGACTTCGGGAACGATTATAGCTCAGGAAAACAACTGATCCGCTTATCAATAAAATAAGCACCCCTTATATTGCGGTGCGTCATGCTATTTCAATCGAGCGGTGTTACATTTTCCAGACCGAGCGCTCGCTCTATTTATTTTCGCCACCAGACCCAGGTCTTGCAAGAGTGAAAAAAACAGGCGGCGCCGGCGCTTGGTCGAGCCGGTCCAAGACCGGTCGCGCCCAAGTTCCCAGCATCTACATTTCATAAATAATTATGGAGACAAAATGAAGAATCGCTTCTTGACATGCCTGGCCTTGGTATTGATTGCCGCCCTGCCCGCCTCATCCGGGGCCACCGGTTACACCCAGACCAAATACCCGATTGTGCTGGTACATGGTTTATTTGGTTTCGACAAGCTCGGTCCCGTCGAGTATTTCTATGGCATCCCGTCGGCCCTGCGCAGCGGCGGCGCCGACGTCCACATGACCTCGGTATCGGCGGCCAATAGCACCGAAGTGCGCGGCGAACAATTGCTGCTCCAGGTCAGGCAAATCCTGGCCGCCACCGGCGCCACCAAGGTCAATCTGATCGGCCATAGCCATGGCGGCCCGACCGCCCGCTATGTGGCGTCGGTGCGGCCCGACCTGGTCGCCTCGGTGACCAGCGTGGCTGGCGTCAACAAGGGTTCACGCGTGGCCGACATCCTGATAGGCGCCGCGCCCGGCGTCAGCAGCACGCTGGCCAATGCCGTCGCCGGCCTGATCAGTTTCCTGTCCGGCGCTTCTGGCCAGCCGCAAAACGGCCAGGCCGCGTTCGCCTCGCTGAGCACGACCGGTTCGCTGGCCTTCAATAGCCGCCATCCGGAAGGCGTGCCGACGTCGGCTTGCGGCGAAGGCGCTTACCAGGTCGGCGGCGTGCAATATTTTTCGTGGAGCGGCGCCAAGCCCTACACCAATATGTTCGACGCCATCGATCCGGCGCTGGCCCTGACTTCGCTGGCCTTTGACGGCGCCAAGAACGATGGCCTGGTCAGCTCTTGCTCCAGCCACCTGGGCCGCGTGATCCGCGACGACTATGCGATGAACCACGCCGATGAAATCAATCAATTAGTCGGTATCGTGAACCTGTTTGAAACTAGCCCTGTGACAGTGTTCCGTCAACAGGCCAACCGCCTGCAAGGCCTGGGACTGTAAGGGAGCGACGATGAGCACAAACGCAAAAATGATGGTCGGGGTCGCAGCAACGGTGAGCTTGCTCGGCATCCTGTATTACGCGATGGCGAAGCCGGAGGCGCCGGCGCCGGCGCCAGCCCGCGCCGCGCCCAATTACTTTGCGTTTGTGCACTCGATGGAAGGCACCAGACCGGACGGCGATATCAAGCTCGCCGCCGGCGATCAATTGGTGGTGGACGCCGAACTGGGGCATTTGTTCGACTATTACCTGGCCGGCCTGGGCGAAAAAAGCCTGGACGCGATCACGGCCGAGATCGAAAAGGAATTGGAGCGGCGCCTGAAGCCGGCGCCGGCCGCAGCGGCCAAGCGCTTGCTGGCAAATTACCTCAATTACCGGCGCGCGTTGGTCGACATCGAAGGCGATTTGCCCAAGACACTCAACATGGCGCAAGCCGCGCGCAGCCGCCTGGAAGCCATGCAGCAGTTGCGCCAGAACTACTTCACGGCCGCTGAAATCGCAGGCTTGTTTGGTTTCAGCGATGCCTACGATGGCGACGCCGTGGCCCGGCTCGACATCAGCCAGGACAAAAACTTGAGCGCCGAGCAAAAACTGCAGAAACTGGCGGCGCTCGACAAGGCCATGCCGGCCGCGCTGCGGGCCGAGCGCGACGCGCCCGGCAGGGTAATGCGGATCGAGGAATCGGTGGCGCAATTGCGCGCCCAAGGCGCTGGCGACAACCAGATTTACAGCATGCGCGCGGCCGCCCTGTCGCCGGACGCGGCGGCCCGCCTGGCCGACCTGGACCGCGACGAAGCGTCCTGGAAGGCCCGCATCCTGGCCTATGTGGCCGAGCGCAATAAATTGCTGGCCGAGCCGGAGGGCCAGGACGCCAGCGTCCGCCAAAGCGCGCTGCAACAATTACGCGACGCCAATTTCAAGCCGGACGAACAAAAACGCCTGGGCGCGTACGAATAAAACTGAGCACGTCGCCTGGCGTCGGCGACATGGGGCAAGCAAGGAAGCACGGGCCAATCGATACGGCCCGGTCCGCGCTTGCGTTCCAGTGCGCTCCAAATGCGACAGTTACTCCACACAACGCGGAATCTGAACGACTCCCTAGCCCAATCGGACTACAATACCAACTTAAGCTTATTTGCAACACCAGCGCAAATTGTCCACTGCAACACGCAGCGATCGGCCGCCAAGGCCCAATCGGGTTTTTCACTCGGTACGGGATCACCATGTTCATAAAAGCCACAGTCATCCTTGCCGCCTTGTTACTCTTTCCCGCCGCCACGGCCGCCAACATCACGGGCGCCGGTTCCTCGTCCGTCGCGCCGCTATACGCGAAATGGTCGGAGTCATATGCCAAAAACCATGGTCCGAAACTCGACTATCAGCCCATCGGCACGACCGGCGGCATCCAGCAAATCAAGGAGCGCGCCGTCGATTTCGGCGCCAGCGATATCGCGCTGTCGAGCGCCGAGTCAAGCAAGTCGAAACTATTTTGTTTTCCAAGCGCTATTTCCGGCGTGGTTCCGGTGCTCAATATTGCCGGCATCAAGAGCGGCCAAGTGCACCTGAGCGGCGAAGTCCTGGCCGATATTTTTTCACGAAAAATCACGAAATGGAACGATCCAGCCCTGTTGGCGCTCAATCCGGGCGTCAATCTGCCGGCGCTCGCCATCGTTGTCATGGCGCGTCAGGACGGTTCCGGCACCACCTATAATTTCACCGATTATTTGAGCAAGCAAAGCCCCGCCTGGAAAAGCACCTACGGCAAAAATTTCACGATTGCCTGGCCTGGCGATGTGGTCCAGTCCAAGGGCAGCCAGGCACTGGTGGCCGCGCTCAAGCAAACGCCCGGTGCGATCGGCTATGTCGACTATAACTCTGTCGTGCAAGACAAATTAATTTTTCCCAAGTTGAAAAATCGCGACGGCAAATTCGTTGTGCCGGCCATCGAAGGCTTCGCCGCAGCGCTGGAGAACAGCGGCTGGGTCCGGCAAGCGGCATTTGAGGAAATGCTGACCGACAAGGCGGGCGCGCAAACCTGGCCGATCACGATGGGCACTTTCGTCATCGTGCCGCAGGTGGCCGCCAATCCGGAACGCGCCATCGCGACGCTGAAATTCTTTACCTGGGCCTTCATGAATGGCGACACCATCATCAGCGAGCTCAATTTCGTACGCCTGCCGGACCGGGTGCAAGCGCGCATTTTCAGGGAATTGGTCACTATCACCGACGCCAGCGGCAAGCCGCTGCACTGGACGCTGGCAGAAGTCATCAACAACTAGCCGGATTCGCCCGGGCAGGGCAAGGTGAGAGCTTGCCCGAGGCTAATGAAAACCTGCCCGCCAGATAGAAAAGTTTTTACCAAGCAAGCAACTTGCATTTAATCCGACTACAATGGCGGCTTGTCATTGTTCTGAAGCGCGCCCTCGCCCATACGCGGCGACCGGCTCCCACAGCCTCCCATCCAGTTCCGCCCTCGATAAGCCGCCATGTTCGCAAAAACCACAGCCTTCCTGACCGCCCTTTTACTCGTTTGCGCCGCTGGCGCCGCCGACAATATTACCGGCGCCGGCTCTTCAGCCGCCGCCCCCCTGTATGCGAAATGGTCGGAATCGTATTCCAAGACCAGGGGGCCGAAACTCGATTATCAGCCCATCGGTTCCTCGGGTGGCATCAAGCAAATCAAGGAACAAGGCGTCGACTTCGGCGCCAGCGATGTCGCGCTATCGCAAGACGAAGCAAAGAAGGCCAAAATGGTGTGCTTCCCAAGCGTCATTTCCGGCGTGGTCCCGGTCATCAACATTGCCGGCATCAAGAGCGGCCAATTGCGCGTGAGCGGTGAAGTCCTGGCCGATATTTTTTCACGCAAAATCACGAAATGGAATGATCCGGCCCTGCTGGCACTCAATCCGGGCCTGAATTTGCCAGCGCTCGCCATCGTGGTGATCGTGCGTCAAGACGGTTCCGGCACCACGTACAATTTCACCGATTATTTGAGCAAGCTCAGCCCCGCCTGGAAAAACACTTATGGCAGGAATTTTACGATCGCGTGGCCAGCCGATACTGTATTGGCAAACGGAAGCCGGGCCGTGGTGACGACAGTGAAACAAACGCCGGGGGCGATCGGCTATGTCGACTATAACTATGTGGTGCAAGACAGGCTGATCTTTCCTAAAATCAAGAATCTCGATGGCAAGTTCGTCGCGCCCGGCGTCGAAGGCTTTGCCGGGGCATTGGCCAATAGCAGTTGGGCCAGCCAGGCCACGTTTGAGGAAATGTTGACCGACAAGGCCGGCCCGCAGACCTGGCCGATCACGATGGGCACGTTCGTCATCGTGCCGCAAATGACAGCCAGGCCGGAACGCATGATCGCCACCCTGAAATTTTTTACCTGGGCCTTCATGAATGGCGACGCCATTGTCGGCGACCTTAATTTCGTGCGCTTGCCGGACCGGGTGCAAGCGCGCATTTACGGCGAGTTGATCAAGATTACCGATCCCCAGGGCGCGCCGCTGCGCTGGACTTTGTCGGACGTCATCAACCACTGATTCAAAACGTTTCCCATTGTTCTTGCGCGGCCGGGGGGCCGGCCGGCTTGCTGGCCGGTGCCCGCTGGCTCGATTTGGCGGGTAAGGCGATGACCGGCGCGGCCGCCTTGCGCGGCCGCCTTGGCGCGCCTGGTGCGGCCGGCTGTAGGCCGCCCAGATTGAACACGCTGACCACGCCGGCCAGCTTGCCGGCCTGCTCTTGCATGGATTCAGCGGCGGCGGCAGCCTCTTCCACCAGCGCCGCATTTTGCTGCGTTACTTGATCCATCTGGCTGATCGCGATATTGATCTGGTCGATGCCCGAGCTTTGCTCTTGCGTCGCCATGCCGATCTCGCTCATGATATCGGTCACGCGCTGCACGCTGGCAACGATATCGTCCATGGTCGCGCCGGCCTCGGCCACGAGCTTGCTGCCGGCGTCGACCTGGTCGACGGAATCGCCGATCAAGCTCTTGATTTCCTTGGCGGCGGCAGCCGAGCGCTGTGCCAGGTTGCGCACTTCGGAGGCCACCACGGCGAAACCGCGCCCTTGCTCGCCAGCCCGGGCCGCTTCCACCGCCGCGTTGAGGGCCAGGATATTGGTCTGGAAAGCGATGCCGTCGATCACGCCGATGATGTCGACGATCTTGCGCGAGGCGGCATTGATCGACGCCATCGTCTCGACCACCCTGGCCACTACCGCGCCACCCTTCATGGCCACGCCGGAAGCCGAGGCTGCCATTTGATTGGCCTGGCGTGCATTGTCGGCGTTTTGCCGCACGGTCGAGGTCAATTCTTCCATCGACGAGGCGGTCTCCTCCAGCGAACTGGCTTGCTCTTCGGTGCGTTGCGACAAATCGAGGTTGCCGCTGGCGATCTGGCTCGACGCGGTCGCGATGGTGTCGGTGCCGCTGCGCACCTGGCCTACGATACCGACCAGACTATCATTCATCTCCTTCAACGCTTGCAGCAACTGCCCCGTTTCCTCCGTCGTCACCACCTCGATATGGCTGCTCAAGTCACCCGAAGCCACCGTTTGCGCCACCTTGACGGCGGCAATGATGGGCGTCGTGATGGCCTTGGTGATAAGCATGGCGCACCCGGCGCCGACGGCCATCGCCAGCAAGGCCGACAAGAACATCATGCGCTGCGAGTCGACAATCGCCGCCGCGCCAAGCTTGACGCTTTCTTGTGCAATCGTATCGTTGAGCGCGCTGATTTTGTCGAGTGTCGCTTCCGCCTTCAGAAACAGCGGTCGCGACGCTTCATACTGGCGATAGAACTCGACGAATACATCTTTTTGCTTTTGCTCGTCGCTATTGCCGGCCAGCGTGGCCATGCTGGCTGCCACCTTCTGGTCCAGGCCTTTCCACGCTTCCCATTCGCCGACAAATTGTTTCCACAGCAAAGCCTCGTCCACCGTTTGCGGCAAGGGTTCATATTTCTTCCAGCCCCGATCGATGTCGGCCCAAGCCTTTTGGCGCAAACCAATCGCGGCGGCGAACTTGTCTTGCGCGTGATAATCGTTTTCATAAATGGCACTGCTCAGGGTGGTGGCGGCAACCGCCGTTTGCCCTTCGCTGATCGCCAGCAAGCCCTGGATCGAGGGCAGGCGCACCGCGCCGATCTCGCTCACGGCGCCGCCCACGGTGACAATGCCGACATAACCGCTGACGCCGACCGCCGCCAGCGCAACCATCATCACCAGGACCAGCATCGCCAGCTTCCATTTGATCGCCCAATTCTTGAACATCATGTCCATCCCCAAATGAATAAGAAATAGTATTTAAATTATAATAATTTATCGCGCCGCGAATGGAAATAGACCGGCACCCGAGTCAAGATCGGGGATGCGTGAAAATCGGTGATTATTGAGGCAAATATCTGCCTCTTGTTACCGTGCGTCAATCTATTTCTTGTAACGGAGCCTGGCATTCGGCCAGGTTCGGCCGCATTCGTATAAGATAAGGTTTCAAAAACCACCACGCGGCTATCAATGGCTTATCAGATCGAACATAAACTTGTCATCGGGATTGCCTCCAGCGCCCTGTTCGACTTGAGCGAATCGCACCAGGTATACCTCGACAGCGGTGCCGAGCAATACCGCAAATACCAGGAACAGCATATTGACGTGATATTGGGCCGCGGCGTCGCCTTTCCCTTCATCCGGCGCTTCCTCAATATCAACAAGCATTTCGCGCGCCAGGCACCGGTCGAAGTGGTGCTGTTTTCGCGCAATTCGCCGGAAACGGGTTTGCGCGTGCTGCGCTCGATTGCCCATTACGGCCTCGACATTTCGCGCGCCGCCTTCGTCACCGGCCAATCGCCCTATAATTATCTGCCCGCCTTCAATGCCTCGCTATTTTTGAGCGCCAACGAGGAAGACGTGCGCAATGCCCTGGCCAATAAATATCCGGCCGGCCTGGTACTGCCGTCGCGCACCGAAGATGATGAAAACGATACCGAATTGCGGGTGGCCTTCGATTTCGACGGCGTGATTGCCGACGACGAAGCCGAAACCGTGTTCAAGCGCAACAACGACGTCGATGAATTTCACGCCCATGAAACCAGGCATGCCGGCACGCCGCACCAGCCCGGTCCGCTGGCCGACTTGTTCCAGAAGCTGGCCGTGATGCAAAAGCTGGAAGAGCGCGCCCAGCGGCGCGACCCCGCCTATCAAAAAATCTTGCGCATCGCCATCATCACCGCCCGCAACGCGCCCTCGCATGAACGGGTGGTCACGACGCTGAAAAGCTGGGGCGTGTCGGCCAATGAAACTTTTTTCCTGGGCGGCATGGACAAGGCGCGGGTGCTGGCCGTGTTCAAGCCACACATCTTCTTCGACGACCAGCTCAGCCACTTGAAATCGGCCGGCGGCACCATCCCGATGGTGCACGTGCCCTTCGGCATCGCCAACGCCAAGCCTTGACGCGCCTGCTTGATCGGATTGGCCGCCGCCGCGCCGCATTTGCTTAGACTATAATGTGCTCCAGCGGCGCTGTCGGCTGTGCGCCTAACCGTTCAATAGTGTCGTCGCCCGCATGTCCTTTGACTTAAAAAAATCGCTCCCCAAACCCGGTAATCGTTTCGCGCTGCCCGCCCTGTACGGCTCATCGGACGCCTACGCGCTGGCGCTGGCCGCGCTGGAATTGAAATCGCAGGGCCAGATGCTGGCCGTGATCGTCGCCAACGCCAGCGACGGCCAGCGCCTGCTCGATGAAATCCCCTGGTTCGCGCCCGACAAGCTGCGCTGCAATTTGCTGCCGGACTGGGAAACCCTGCCCTACGACGCGTTTTCGCCGCATCAGGATCTGGTTTCCGAGCGCCTGGCCACCATGTACGAGGTGCAGAGCCGCCAGTGCGACGTCTTGATCGTGCCGGCCACCACCGCGCTGGTGCGCCTGGCGCCGCCCTCCTTCCTGGCTGCCTACACCTTCTTTTTCAAGCAGGGCGAGACGCTCGACGAGGCCAGGCTGAAGTCGCAATTGACGCTGGCCGGCTACACCCATGTGTCGCAAGTGATGTCGCCCGGCGAATATTCGGTGCGCGGCGGCTTGCTCGACCTGTTCCCGATGGGCTCCGTGCTGCCTTACCGGCTCGACCTGTTTGGCGACACCATCGAGACCATCCGCACCTTCGACGCCGACACCCAGCGCTCGCTGTATCCGGTGAAGGAAGTGCGCTTGCTGCCGGGCCGCGAATTTCCGATGGACGAGCCGTCCCGCACCACCTTCCGCAACCGCTGGCGCGAGCAATTCGAGGGCGACCCTTCGCGCTCGGTGGTCTACAAGGATATCAGCAGCGGCATCGCCTCGGCCGGCATCGAATATTATCTGCCCCTGTTCTTCGAGCAAACCGCGACCCTGTTCGACTATCTGCCGCAAGACGCCGCACTGGCCCTGGTGGGCGATATCGACGGCGCGATCAAGCGCTTCTGGGTCGACACGCAATCACGCTACCGCTTCCTGAAGGCCGACCGCGAGCGCCCGATCCTGGCGCCGGAAGCGTTGTTTCTCAGCGACGAGACTTTCTTCACGCTGGCCAAGCCCTTCCCGCGCTGGAGCATCGCCAAGGACCACGAGGCGCTGGCGTCCGAGTTGTCGGCGCCGGTGCCCAATATCGCCGTCAACCGCCGCGCCGACGATCCGCTGGCGAACTTGCGCGCCTACCTGCTGCAAGCGGGCCGGCGTGTGATGATTTGCGCCGAATCGAATGGCCGCCGCGAAACCTTGCAACAGTATTTCAGCGAATATGATTTGCAGCTGAGCCCGGTCGAAGGCTTCGAAGGCTTCCAGTACGCCGACGCCAAGCTGATGCTGGGCGTGGCGCCACTGCACAGCGGCTTCGAGCTGTTCACGCCGGACGGCACCCTGATCCTGATTACCGAAACCGAGTTATACGCCGGTTCCGGGCGGCGCGCCGGCAAGAAAAAGCAGGAAGGCGTGACCCAGGTCGAATCGATGGTGCGCGACCTGTCGGAGCTGAAAATCGGCGACCCGGTGGTGCACATCAACCATGGCATCGGGCGCTACATGGGCTTGACCAGCATGGACCTGGGCGAAGGCGAGACGGAATTTCTGCACCTCGAATACGCGAAAGACACCAAATTGTATGTGCCGGTGTCGCAATTGCATGTGATTTCGCGTTATTCGGGCGCTTCGCCGGAAGACGCGCCGCTGCACGCGCTCGGCTCGGGCCAGTGGGAAAAGGCCAAGAAGCGCGCCGCCGAACAAGTGCGCGACACGGCTGCCGAACTGCTCAATCTGTACGCCCGGCGCGCGCTGCGCCAGGGCCACGCCTTCGACTATTCGGCCCACGATTACGAACGCTTCGCCGACAGCTTCGGCTTCGAGGAAACGCCGGACCAGGCCGAGGCGATCCGCAACGTCATCAAGGACATGACTTCGGGTAAACCGATGGACCGCCTGGTGTGCGGCGACGTCGGCTTCGGCAAGACCGAGGTCGCGCTGCGCGCCGCCTTCATCGCCGTCATGGGCGGCAAGCAAGTCGCGATTCTGGCCCCGACCACCCTGCTCGCCGAGCAGCACGCGCAAACCTTCGCCGACCGCTTTGCCGACTGGCCGGTGCGCATCGCCGAACTGTCGCGCTTTCGCAGCGGCAAGGAAATCACACAAGCGTTCAAGGGCATGGCCGATGGCACCATCGACATCGTGATCGGCACCCACAAGCTGCTCTCCGACGACGTCAAGTTCACCCGCCTGGGCCTGGTCATCATCGACGAGGAGCACCGCTTCGGCGTGCGCCAGAAGGAAGCGTTAAAAGCGCTGCGCGCCGAAGTCGACGTGCTGACCCTGACGGCGACGCCGATCCCGCGCACGCTCGGCATGGCCCTGGAAGGCTTGCGCGACTTTTCGATCATCGCCACGGCGCCGCAAAAACGGCTGGCGATCAAGACTTTCGTGCGCGGCGAGAACGAATCGATCATCCGCGAAGCCTGTCTGCGCGAATTGAAACGGGGCGGCCAGATCTACTTCCTGCATAATGAAGTCGAGACCATCCAGAACCGCCTGGCCGCGCTCACCGAATTGCTGCCGGAAGCGCGCATCGCCG
Organism: Oxalobacteraceae bacterium GrIS 1.11; assembly: GCA_040544385.1. Classification (GTDB taxonomy): domain Bacteria; phylum Pseudomonadota; class Gammaproteobacteria; order Burkholderiales; family Burkholderiaceae_D; genus Janthinobacterium. Next base: position 101,254 of record JBEONR010000008.1, on the reverse strand, counting down.
TGGCCCACGGCCAGATGCATGAACGCGACCTGGAAAGGGTGATGCGCGACTTCGTGGCGCAGCGCTTCAATATCCTGCTGTGCACCACCATTATCGAAACCGGCATCGACGTGCCGACCGCGAACACCATCATCATGCACCGCGCCGACAAGTTCGGCCTGGCCCAGTTGCACCAGTTGCGCGGCCGGGTCGGACGCTCGCACCACCAGGCTTACGCCTATATGCTGGTGCATGACGTGCAAACCTTGAGCAAGCTGGCGCAGCGCCGCCTGGATGCGATCCAGCAGATGGAAGAACTGGGCAGCGGCTTTTACCTGGCCATGCACGACCTGGAAATCCGCGGCGCCGGCGAAGTCCTGGGCGATAACCAGTCCGGCGAAATGCATGAAATCGGTTTCCAGCTGTATTCCGACATGCTCAACGAAGCGGTGCGCGCGCTCAAGAACGGCAGGGAGCCGGACCTGGCCGCGCCCCTGGCCTCGACCACGGAAATCAATTTGCATGTGCCGGCGCTGCTGCCGGCCGATTTCTGCGGCGACGTCCACGAGCGCCTGTCGATCTACAAACGGCTGGCCAATTGCAGCGCGCCGGGCAAAATCGACGAGATGCAGGAAGAATTGATCGACCGCTTCGGCAAGCTGCCCGACGCCGTCAAGGCGTTGATCGAGACGCACCGCCTGCGGGTGGCCGCGAAGACGGTCGGGATCATCAAGATCGATGCCCATGGCGAAGCGGCGACCCTGCAATTCATGGTCAAGCCGCCGATCGACGCCATGCGCATCATCGAGCTGATCCAGAAGAACCGCCACATCAAGCTGCATGGCCAGGACAAGCTCAAGATCACGGCCGATATGCCCGACCTGGCGGCCCGCGTGACGCAGATCAAAACCGCCATTAAACAATTGATAGCATCATGAAAAATAGTCAAAACACCACCATGAACCTGACTTTGCAGGGCATGCCCGGCAGCGCGGCGCGCCTGGAACGCATCTCGGCCTTGAGCGCGCCGGCCCACATCAAGCGCCTGGGGCCGGATGCCGTGCGCTGCGAGAACATCAGCTATTCACAAGGCTTGCGCCACACCATCGAGGTGGCCGCCCAGGCCGCGCAGCTGGACGCCACCTATATGATGGGAGTGCGCCATCTGGGCGACTTCAAGCTGCTGGCGATGGACATGGACTCGACCCTGATCACCATCGAATGCATCGACGAGATCGCCGACATGCAAGGCTTGAAGCCGCAGGTGGCCGAGATCACCGAAGCGGCCATGCGCGGCGAACTCGATTTTTCCGACAGCTTGAAGCGGCGCGTGGCCTTGCTGAAAGGCTTGGATGCGGGTGCGCTGGAGCGCGTCTACGAAGAGCGCCTGCGCCTGTCCTGCGGCGCCGAGAATCTGCTGGCGAAGGCCCGCGCGGCCGGCCTGAAGACGCTGCTGGTGTCGGGCGGCTTCAGCTATTTCACGACGCGCCTGCAGGAACGGCTGGGCCTCGATTTCAGCCACGCCAATGAACTGGAAATCGTCGACGGCAAGCTGAGCGGGCGGGTGCTCGGCAGCATCGTCGACGCCGATGAAAAGCGCCGCACCGTCGAGCGCGTCTGCGCCCAGCTCGGCATCGTGCCCGCGCAAGCCATCATCATGGGCGACGGCGCCAATGACTTGAAGATGATGGGTATCGCCGGCCTGTCGGTGGCGTTTCGCGCCAAGCCGGTGGTGCAAGCCCAGGCCGACGTGGCGCTCAACTTTGTCGGCCTGGACGGTTTGCTGACCCTGCTTGAGTGAGTCCGCGCTTGAAGCGGCCCCAGCCATTGTGCAGCCAGCAATAACCGGTCCTGGCCAGGGAATTTCTAAACAGCATGAAATGACGGATCATGCGTTGATCGGTAGCCCAGCTCAGCTGATCGCGGTCGGCATTGGTATAGAACTCGACCGTCCGGACGCGCCTGCGCGCAAATTCCCGCTGCAATAATTGGTGCAGCAATAGACGCCCCGGCGCATAGTGCGCGTATTGCTCATTGTAAGTGGTCTTGAGCAACACCAGCATGCTATCCGAGACGATGCATAACTGCATGGCAACCAGGACTTCGCCAAAATACAATTCATACACGGACGCTTGCCGGCGCATCGAAAAGCTGGCCATGAGCTGGGCGTAAAACGCGCCCTGCACATTGCCGTCATGGATGGCGGTGCCGCCCCGCCCTTTCCAGCCTTGCGATTCCATCTCGCCGAAGCGGATGGTGGCGGCGCGCATCGCGCCGCTGTCATCGCGATGTACCAGGGTGATCGCATGGCCGTCATCGCGCACCCGCCTGAGCCGGCGCGCGATGGCCTTGGCCAGGCTCGCGGAACGCGCTTTCCAATAGCCCTCGAACGGCCCGTCGATGCGTACCGCCATGGTCGTCACATGGTCCATCGCGAGCATCGGCATGCCGGCCGGGCGCGCGGCCAGCGGATTGCGTTGCGGTTCCTGGCAAGGCATTTCCAGGCTAAACACGGGTCCGGGAAGCTTGCCCATCAGGCTGGACAGGGCGCGCGCATCTTGTACCAGCAAGGGCGCGATTTGCGACTGGGCCGGCGCGAACAGCGACCAGCGCCCGAGACCGGAAACTGTCACGATCAGCATCGCGTCAATGCCGGCGCTGGCACGGTGCACGCACAGGCGCTCGCCCCGGCCGGCGAAGTGTCGCAGCAAGGCGTCGACAAAGCGACTGTCGAAATAGGGATTGGCGTCAAACAAATTGGCGTTCAGGCGATCCCAGGCATCTGCATGCGCGCCCAAGCCGTTTTCCAGCGCGTGAATTGTCCAGCTCATATGATTTTTCAAGTCCTATGAATGAAGTGGAACGCCAGTGTCGACATGGCGACCGATACCGGTGCCGCTGTCGGGATTTTTTTCATGGCTGGCCAATCACGGCGCGCACGGATGCGATCAAGCAAGCCAATTCCTGCCCGGACAGCGACTGGTGGCATGGCAGTTGAATCAGGCGCCGCGACAACGCCTCTGCGGTCGGGCATAGGGCACCTTCGGCCCCCCGCCAGCGGAAATGTCCAAAGCGCAAGAATGGCAAACCGCGCAACTTCAGGGCCAGAACGACGCTGTCGGGATCATTGAGCAGCAGCGGAAAAACGTGGGGATAGACACCATCGGGCAAGGCGCCAAACAGGGCACTGGCGCCGGCAAGCCCGCCCAGGCCATCGAGCAGGGCCAGATAATTGGCGCGCCGCCGGGCGCAGGCGCGCGCCATTGCCATGCCGCGCAGGATGGCCTGCGACGACCAGGACATGCGCAAGCGCAAGCGCGCCGGATCGAAGATAGCATCATCGTCCGGCGCAGCATCGGCTGCCACAGCATCGGCTGCAGCGGCGGTGCGCCCGCGCGCCACCTTGAAGCGCTGCCACCAGCGCTTTTTTTGCGCCAGAACCAGGGCCAGGCCAGGCAGCCGACCATGCTCGCAAGCCATTTCCAGAGTATTTAACAGCGACTTGAGCTGGAAAAACCAGCCGCCCGAGTGCAAGGCAATCGCATCGAGCGCCCGACTCGACGATACCAGGCAGCCGCCTTCGTCCACTGGCAAGAATTTCATGATGCTGGCGATCGCATAATGTCCTTGCAAGCCCACCGCTTGCCCGTGCAACTGGCCGAACAGCGCATGCGCGCAATCCTCGATCAAGAGCAAGCCGCGCGCATCGCACCAGGCCCGCAAGGGGCGAAAATCCTGGAGGAAGCCAAAAAAGTGTACCGCCAGCACTGCACGGGTAGCGGGCTGCAACAGAGCGAACAAGGCGGCCAGGTCGAGCGAGGTGTCGGCCCGTATCGGGTAAAACTGCGCTTGCACCCCCAGCCAGGCCAGTGGTGCCACCATCGCCGGGCAATGATAGGCGGGCACCAGAACGCTATCGCCGGCGCCGATGCCCGCATGCAGCAGAGCCAGCGCCAGCGCACTGCGGGCGTCGACGGTGAATTTGACGTGTGCCGCGCCGGGCACCCAGGGCATGCCGGGGCCGCTGAACACATCCGACGACAGCAGCGGCCGCATGGGGATGCGTCCCGCGAGCGGCTTGGTTTGATTTGTCTGTGTCATCCTGGGCAGTTGAAATAGTCGTCGACCGGGGCGCTGCAGCAAGCCTAGCAAGATATGCCCCTTTGCGGACTGACGCCGCCCAAACGAGGCGCACATTGACGGCGCCCATCGAAGGCCAGGCCTCTGGCCAAGCGCCGCCGTGGAACACAGCGCATTGGCCGCTCGTGGCGGGCGCCACCGGCAAGGATTGCTTGTTACAATGAAAATATTCCACAAGGGGGCTTTCATGTCGCAAGAAACCATCATATTGGACCATCAACTGCAGTCGGCCAAGAATCTGGCCTGGACCCTCTATCTGATCCATGCCGTCAGCTTCCTGTTCTCGCTCGGTGCGCTGTCCTTCATTCCGCTGATCATCAATTACATCAAGCGCCCCGAGACGGCCGGCACCTTCGTGTACAGCCACCACACTTGGCAGATCCGCTCTTTCTGGTGGTATCTGCTGTGGGTGGTGGTGGGCGCGGCCCTGTTTGTCACCTTCATCGGTATCCCGCTGGCCTGGCTGGTGTGGGCGTGCGCCTGGCTGTGGAAAGCCTACCGCCTGCTCAAAGGCTGGCTCGACTTGCATGCCAACCGGGCCATGCCGGTTTGACGCTGCCCACCATCATCAGTCTGCCGGCCGAGATTGAATACAGCCTGAGCACCTTCGTGGCTGCCGCGCGCGCCGCTTGCGGCGCCCGCTTGCGCTCCGTGGTCTTGCACGGGGCCGGTGCCGCCGATGTCAAGCTCTTGCTGCTGCTCGTGCGTTTCGAGCCAGCGGCGGCGGACGCGCTACGCGAACCGATGCGGCTGGCCCAGGCCGGCATCGGCATGCAAGTGATGTTCTTGCTGGAAGCGGAACTGGGCGCGGCGGCCGAGGCCTTCGCCGGCAAGTTTGCCGAGATCATCGGGCGCCACCGCGTGCTGTACGGCGCCGATCCCTTTTCCCACCTGCGCGGCGCGCGCGCCGCCATCTTGCACCGATTGAAGCAAGTGCTGCTGAACCAGCAATTGCGCATGCGCGAGCGCTACGTCATGCTCAGCCTGCACGAAGAGCAATTGGTGGCCACCATCGCCGACGCCAGTGCGCCGCTGCGGGCGGCGGCGGCCTCATTGGCCGAATTGGAACACATGCCGCCGCTATTAGGAAAGCAGGCGCTCGATGCCTTCGTCGACGCGCTCGGAGCAGCGGAGTTGAAAACGGCGCTGCGGCACATGTCGGCCGCGCGCGAGACGGCGCAACTGACGCCCGGCCTGGCGCTGCCGACCTATCTCGCCTTGATGCGCATCACCGGGCACTTGCTCGAGCGCGTCAACGCCATCCCGCAATGGCCGGCGTGACGGGCAGGCGCCCCATCAGCAGGCAGCCATCATCGCCGCGAAGGCTTGTTCGATATCGGCGATCAAGTCGGCCGGGTCTTCCAGGCCGACATTAAAGCGCACCAATTGACCGCTGGCGCGCCAGCCCGGGCGCATCACATTGATCGGATAGGGCATCACCAGGCTGTTGGCGCCGCCCCAGCTGTAGCCTAGCTTGAACAGCGTCAGGGCGTCGACAAAGCGGTCGGTCTGCTCTTCGCTGTAGCGCGGGTCGAACAACACCGAAAACAAACCGGCGGCGCCGCTGAAATCGCGCTGCCACACGGCATGGCCGGGGCAATCCTCGAAGGCCGGATGCAGCACCTTGTCGATTTCCGGGCGCGCCTTGAGCCATGTCGCGACCGCGCGCGCGGAGGCGTCGTGGGCTTCGAAGCGCAGCTTCATCGACGGCAAGCCGCGCAACACCAGGAAGGCGTCGTCCGCGCCCACGCCCATGCCCAGGCGCATATGCGCCTGCGCCAGGCGCTCATGCACCTCGCGCTCGCGCGTGATGAGCGCGCCCATCAGCACGTCCGAGCCGCCCGACTGGTATTTGGTCAAGGCTTGCATGATGATGTCCACGCCCAGCTCGAAGCCGCGCAGCGCCAGGCCGGCCGACCAGGTATTGTCGAGCGCGACCAGCACACCCCTGGCGTGCGCCGCCGCGCAAATGGCCGGCAAATCGGGCACTTCCATCGACACCGAGCCGGGCGCCTCGGTCCAGATCAGTTTGGTGTTCGGCAAGATCAGCTCGGCAATGGCCGCGCCGATGAGCGGATCATAATAGCGCGCCGTGATGCCGTAATCCTGCGCCAGCCACTTGCCCAGTTCGCGGTTCGGATTGTAGACATTCTCGGGCAAGAGCACATCGTCGCCCGTCTTGAGCAGGGCAAAGTCGACCAGGGCGATGGCCGCCAGGCCGCTCGGCGCCAGCAGGCAATACTTGCCATCCTCGATTTCGGCCAGGCGCGCTTCCAGCGTAAAAGTGGTCGGCGTGCCGTGCAAGCCGTAAGTGTAGGCGTTCTTGTCTTTCCACTCGCCGGAGCGCATTGCGGCGACGTCCTTGAACAGCACGGTGGAGGCGTGATGGATCGCGCTGGGGAAGGCGGCGAAGCCTTCCGGCGCCTTGTAATCGGTGTGGACCAGGGCGGTCCGGATGGATTTTTTGGTTTTCATGGCAGCCAATGAAAAAAGGCGGATCAAGCCCAATGCCGATCCGCCCGTGATACAAGCTAGCGCAACACGCTTACGCGGCAGCCCACAGATCGTGCGCGTCGGCCGAGGTGACGGTGACGTCGTAGAACTCGCCGACCAGCAACTTCTTGTGCGGTTCGAACGGCGGCTTGACATACACCACGCCATCGATTTCCGGCGCGTCGGCGCTGGAACGGCCCACGCCGCCGCTACTGCTCACTTCATCGATCAGCACGCGGATGGTCTTGCCGATCTTGGCCTTCAGGCGTTGCTTGGAGATTTCTTCCTGCAACAGCATGACGCGACCGCGCCGCTCTTCGCGCAATTCATCGGGCACCGGATTGGCCAACTCGTTGGCAGTGGCGCCATCGACGGGCGAATAGGCAAAGCAACCGAGGCGGTCGATTTGCGCTTCTTTCAGGAAGTCGAGCAGATACTCGAATTCCGCTTCCGTTTCGCCCGGGAAACCGGCGATGAAGGTCGAGCGTATCGTCAGCTCGGGATTCATGGCGCGCCAGGCCTGGATGCGGTCCAGGTTTTTCTCGCCGCTGGCCGGGCGCTTCATGCGCTTGAGCACGTCGGGATGGGCATGCTGCAAGGGCACGTCGAGGTAAGGCAGGATATGGCCGCCGTTCATCATCGGGATGATATCGTTGACGTGCGGATAAGGATACACATAATGCAGGCGCACCCAGGCGCCGTATTGCGCGGCCAGTTCGCCCAGCGCGCCCACCAATTGCGTCATATGGGTCTTGACCGGACGGCCATTCCAGAAGCCCGAGCGGAACTTGACGTCGACGCCGTAGGCGCTGGTGTCTTGCGAAATGACCAGCAATTCCTTGACGCCCGCCTTGAACAGGTTTTCCGCTTCCAGCATCAGCTCGGCGATCGGGCGCGACACCAGGTCGCCGCGCATCGACGGGATAATGCAGAAGCTGCAACGGTGGTTGCAACCCTCGGAAATCTTCAGGTAAGCGTAATGCTTGGGCGTCAGCTTGACGCCTTGCGGCGGCACCAGGTCGAAGAATGGCGCATGCGGCTTTGGCAAGTATTTATGGACCGAATCCATCACCTCGCCCAGCGCATGCGGGCCGGTCACGGCCAGCACCTTCGGATGGATCTTCATGATGATATCGTCGCCGGCCGCATCCTTCTTGGCACCCAAGCAACCGGTGACGATCACCTTGCCGTTTTCAGCCAGGGCCTCGCCGATCGCATCGAGCGATTCTTGCACGGCAGCATCGATAAAGCCGCAGGTATTGACGATCACCAGGTCGGCGCCGTCATACGATTTCGCCGTTTCATAGCCTTCGGCGCGCAACTGGGTCAGAATCTGCTCGGAGTCGACCAGGGCTTTCGGGCAGCCAAGCGAGACGAAACCCACTTTCGGCGCCGCGCCGGCCTTCACGGAAATCTGGTCTGCCTGGGCGGATACTACGGGAATACGGGAAATAGAGGACATAGGTGGATGCGCAAGAAAAAGATGAGGCGAATCTGCTATTGTACCGCGTCCAGGGCTGCGCTTGTGCAAATAGGTCAAAACCGGGGCCGTGGCCCCGCGATTCCCCCTAGATGTGAAGCGAGGAAAGCTTATTTCGGCTTGTCGCCGGGAACGATAGGCGGCACGAAGGGGAAGGCGCCGAAGATGTTCTTGCTTTGATTTTGCATTTGCTCTTGCATTTGCACGAACAGGCTCTTGCTCTGATCTATATAATTATTCATCATGCCTTGCATCATCGGCCCCTGCACGTTCATGAACTGGGTCCACATTTCCGGGCTGAATGGCTTACCCTCGAAAGTGCCGGCCGAATTGCCGGTGAACTTGTGCTGGATATCGGTGAAAGCCTGGACATTTTTTTCCAGATAAGAGCCCATCATGCCTTGCATCGCGTGGCCGTAATAACGGATGATTTGCGACAGCACGCCGCTGGAAAACATCGGCACGCCGCTCGCCTCTTCTTCGAGGATAATTTGCAGCAAGATACTGCGCGTCAAATCATCATTTGATTTGGCGTCGACGACGGTGAATTCCTCGCTATCGAGCACCAATTGTTTGACATCGGTAAGCGTGATGTACGAACTGGTTTGGGTATCGTACAGCCGGCGATTCGGGTATTTCTTGATTAGACGGTCACCATTTTTTTTTGCACTACTCATCACAAGTTCCACTTATTGCGCCGCAACGCATACTGAGTTAATCCGAAAAAAAAGCGAACTTCGGTTCGCTTTCGCACAAGCCTACTTTTTCTATTATAGAGTGGAAAAGCGCACTTTTGCACTTCCGCTCACAAGATTCCCTGGTTTATTGCGACGCAACCAAAAAGCCGGCAAAACGGGGCTGTTTGCCCCGCCTTTGCCGACGATTAATCGGCGCGCACCTTCACATAGCGCCCCGGCGCCGGCTCGATCGCCTTGTACGTCCGGTTGCCCGGCTTGGCCGGCGCCTTGACGTCGGCGCCGCCGTGCTCGGCCAAAAATTGCGCCCATTCCGGCCACCAACTGCCGGCATGCTCGGTGGCGCCGCTGAACCATTCCTCGGCACCCAAGGCCTTGGCCCGGGCCGGGCGCGCCGCGTCATTGCTCCAGTAACTGCGTTTTTTCTTGGAAGCAGGATTGATCACGCCGGCAATATGGCCGGAGGCGCCCAGGATGAAGCGGTTGGCCTTGGATTTTTTCGGGTTCAGCAGCGCACACGAGGCGTAGGCAGCCGTCCACGGCACGATGTGGTCTTCGCGCGAGCCGAAGATGAAGGTCGGCGCGGCAATGCTGGAGAGGTCGAGTTTTTCGCCGGCAATTGTCAACTTGCCCGGCACGCGCAAGCTGTTTTCCAGGTAGGTATGGCGCAGATACCAGCAAAACATCGGACCGGGTAAGCCGGTGCTATCGGCATTCCAATACAATAAATCGAAGGCGGGCGGCTCATTGCCTTTCAAGTAATTCGACTGCACATAATTCCACACCAGGTCATTCGAGCGCAGGCTGGAAAAAGTGCTGGCCAGGTCGCGCCCCGGCAGCAAGCCGCCCTTGGCCAGGGATTGTTCGCGCAAGGCAACCTGGGTCTCGTCGATGAACACATCGAGCACGCCCGTGTCGGAAAAATCGAGCAAGGTGGTCAACAAGGTCAGGCTGGCGGCGGGATTCTCGCCGCGCGCCTTCAATACGGCCAGCGCGGTGGCGATGATGGTGCCGCCCACGCAAAAACCAAACATATTCAACTGGTCCTGGCCGGAAATGGCACGCGTCACGCGCACCGCCTCGATCGCGCCCTGCTCGATATAGTCATCCCAGGTGACTTGGTGCATGGAGGCATCGGGATTGCGCCAGGATACCAGGAACACGGTGTTGCCTTGCTCCACCGCGTAGCGCACCAGGGAGTTTTCCGGCTGCAAATCGAGGATATAGAATTTATTGATGCATGGCGGCACCATCAGCAGTGGCCGCTGGTGCACCATCGGCGTGCTCGGCGTGTACTGTATCAGCTGGAACAGGGTATTTTCAAAGACCACCGTGCCGGGCGTGGTGGCGACATTGCGCCCCACTTCGAAGGCCGATTCGTCCGATTGCGAGATGCGCCCTTTCTGTATGTCGGCCAGCATGTTCGCCAAACCCTTGGTCAAGCTCTCGCCCTTGCTCTCGATCAGCTTTTGCTGGGCTTCCGGATTGGTCGCCAGGAAGTTGGCGGGCGACATGGCGTCGACGATTTGCTGGACCGCAAAGCGGATTTTTTGCTTCTGGTGCGCGCTCGCTTCGACGGAATCGGCCAGCGCCATGAGAAATTGGGCGTTCAACAGGTATGATGCGGCATTGAAGGCCGACATCGGATTGTCGCGCCAGACCGGCGCGGCAAAGCGGCGGTCCGCCAGCGTCGGGGTCTTGCCGGCCATGAATTCGGCCCATAGCGCGCCCAGCTTGCCCATGTAATCGTCCTTCAGGCGGTCCAGCACCTCGGGCTTGACGTTGGCGCCCGCATCCTGGAGCACAGCGGCGAGCGGATTGGCTGGCGTGTCGGGCGCCATATTGAACCAGGTTTTCCACTGGTTCGTGTCGTTCAGCTGCGCTATCCACGCTTTAGTCATCACTTGAGGATCGGGCATATTCATATGTTTGAGTCCATTTTAAAATTAAGTAATCTTTACCAAGGCCAGGTATGCTGATTGTTGCTGTCGCATGGATTTACGTGGTTGGGCTGATGGCCTTGACCGAAGCTTCCATTGTTGCCGGAGTGATGACTTTTTTAATCTATTGCGTGCTGCCGCTGTCGATACTGCATTACCTGACCGGCTCGCGCCGCCGCAAGCGCCGCAGGGAGGCGGCGCTTGCGGCACCAGCCATCGTCAAGAAAGACCAAAACGAGGCACAATAGTTTAGTTTCCCTTCCCTCTATTTGCGCCAGATCAAACTTGCCTGCCGCCCCGTGACGCCATCGCGCCGGTAAGAATAAAAACGGGCCGCATCCGTCACCGTACAAAACTCGCCGCCGGCCACCCGCAGCACGCCGTCGCGCCGCAGCGCGATGCGCGCCAGCGCGTAAATATCGGCCAGGTATTTGCCGGGACACCCAGGCAGTGGTGCAAACGCGTCCTTCACCAGGCGCATCTGCGGTGCGTCTTGCGCGCCATCGAGGAAGGCTTGCAAGACGTCGGCGCCGACCTCGAATTGCTGCGGCCCGATGGCCGGCCCCAGCCAGGCCAGGATCTCGCCCGCGCCGGCATGGCGCATCGCAGCTACGGTCTGCTGCAAGACGCCGCCGGCCAGGCCGCGCCAGCCGGCGTGCGCGGCGGCGACCACCTTGCCGTGCGCATCGCACAAGAGCACCGGCAGGCAATCGGCCGTCAGGACCGCGCACACGGCACTGCGCGCCGCCGTGAAGCTGGCGTCGGCTTGCGGCGCCTCAGCCCGGGACGCGGCGACGACGCCGGCCGTCTCGAGCACGGCGCTGCCATGCACCTGGGTCAGCCAGGCCGGTTCGGCCGGCAACACGCCTTGCAAGAGATAACGGTTGCGGCGCACGTTTTCAAGCTCGTCGCCGACATGCGTACCCAGGTTCAAGCCGCCGCCACCGGCGCCGTCGCCATAGGGCGCCGGGCTGACCCCGCCGCCGCGCAAGCTCGTCAAAGCCCCGATACCGGCGGGCGCATCCGGCCAGTGCGGGGTCAGGAAAGACATCGTCAAACCTGTTCGGGTTCGGCGATGCCGGCCTGGGCGATCAAGCCGGCGAAATCGGCGGCCAGCGGCACCAGCCATTCGCATGGCTGGCCGGTGCCCGGATGCACCAGGCCCAGGCGGCGCGCCTGCAAGGCTTGGCGCGGAAACACCGACACCAGATGCTGCTTGCCGTAGAGCGCGTCGCCGACCAGCGAAAAGCCCAATGATTGCATGTGCACGCGGATCTGGTGGGTGCGCCCCGTTTCAAGGCGGCATTGCACCAGGCTGACGGGGCGCCGGTCCAGCAAACCCGAAGCGAGCAATTCGTAATGGGTGATGGCGGGCTTGGCCGAGAAATTTTCCGACACGGCCATCTTGATGCGGTCGCGCGGATGGCGCGCCATCGGCGCGTCGATGGTGCCGCTCAGCTTGGGCGTGCCCCACACCAGCGCGAAATACTCGCGCCGGACGGTGCGCGCGGCCAATTGGCGCACCAGGTCGGTCTGCGAGGCCAGCGTCTTGCCGACCACCATCAAACCGCTGGTGTCCTTGTCGAGCCGGTGCACGATACCGGCGCGCGGCACGCCGGCCAGTTGCGGGCAATGGTGCAGCAAGCCGTTGAGCAAGGTGCCCGACCAGTTGCCGGCGCCCGGATGGACCACCAGTCCGGCCGGTTTATTGATGACGATGATATGCTCATCCTCGTGAATAATATTCAATTCCATCGCTTCCGGCTTGAAAGCCTCGTCTTCCGGCGCGCTTTGCGGCAAGATGACGATTTTTTCATCGCCATACGCCGTCATCTTGGTGGTGGCGACCTTGCCGTCGACGGTGACGAAGCCGGCGTCCATCCACAATTGCAAACGGCTGCGGGAAAATTGCGGCACCAGCTTGGCGATCACTTTATCGAGGCGCTGGCCGCAGGCCGGCGGCGTCAATTCCAGTTCAATCGGCGCCATGGAATCAATGGCGTCGACGGCGTCCAGGGCGTCGTCGGCCGTCAAATCGAGCTCGAATTCGTCTTCGAGTTCGTGCTCGGCAAAGGGGGCGGACACGGGGTTAGACGCGGCGGCAGCCAAATTCGGCTTCGGAGTTAATATCACAGCATTCCCATCGGCTATAATCAGCCTATTGTAAAAACTTGGTTAAAACCTTCTTGCAAAACGTCATGCAAAAAAAATTATCGTTGGTTGTTGCTTCAGTCGCCCTGCTCGGTTTGTCCGCTTGCAGCTTGTTACCCGAAAAAGTGGACGAGACCAAAAACTGGTCCGTGACGAAATTATACTCGGAGGCGAAGGAGGAAATGGCGGGGCAGCATTACGAGCGCGCCATTCAGTTGTATGAAAAGCTGGAATCGAACTATCCTTTCGGCACCTACGCCCAGCAGGCGCAGATGGAAATCGCCTACGCCTACTACAAATCGGCCGATCAGGCCCAGGCGTTGGCAGCCGTGGAACGCTTCATCAAGTTGCATCCGAACCACGCCAATGTCGACTATATGTACTATTTGCGCGGCTTGATCAACTTCAATGACCAGATCGGCTTCCTCAACTTCATGTATGAGCAAGATCCGACCGAGCGCGACCCGAAGGCGACGCGCGAAGCCTTTGCCGCGTTCAAGCTATTGGTCGAGAAATTCCCGAACAGCCGCTACGCGCCCGATTCGCTCGACCGCATGAAGTATTTGATCAACGCCATGGCGCAATATGAAGTCCATGTGGCGCGCTATTACTACCGACGCGAAGCTTACCTGGCATCCTTGAACCGGGCCCAGAGCGCGGTCAACGATTACCGTGATTCGCCGGCCATCGAAGAAGCGCTGTTCATCATGACGCGCGCCTACGACAAGATGGGCATGACCGACTTGCGCGATGATACACGGCGCGTGTTCAACAAAAATTATCCGAACAGCCGCTTCCTGAGCGCCGAAGGCGGCAAGGCCGAGCGCCACTGGTGGAAATTCTGGCAATAGTCGAGCTTGCCCCGGCGCCTTAGTCGGCCACGCGGCGCCGGAAGATCCACGATGTGGCGCTGGAATCGTGGCGGTCGAAGGCATAGCCGTCCACGGTAAACGCCTTCAACTGTTCCGGCTCGCGGATGCCCTTCACGGCGGCGTAGCGCGCCAGCAAGCCGCGAGCCCGCTTGGCGTAGAAGGAAATGATTTTATATTTGCCGTTTTTCCAATCCTCGAACACGGGGGCGATGACCGGCACGGCCAGGCGGCGCGGCTTGACCGACTTGAAGTATTCTTCCGACGCCAGGTTGAGCAGCACCTTGGCGCCGCGCTCTTCGACGGCGCGGTTCAAGGCATCGGTGATGCTGTCGCCCCAGAACGCGTACAAGTCCTTGCCGCGCGCCGTGCTCAAGCGGGTGCCCATTTCCAGGCGGTGCGGGTGAATCAGGTCGAGCGGGCGCAGCACGCCGTACAGGCCGGACAGGATGCGCACATGCGCTTGCGCATAATCGAGCTGGGCCGGTTTCAGGCTGCGCGCGTCGAAGCCGGCGTAGACGTCGCCATTAAAAGCCATCACGGCCTGGCGCGCCTGGTCCAGGTCGGGACTCCACGAGGCGTAGCGCGCCACGTTGAGGGCTGACAAGGCGTCGGAAATGCCCATCAGGCTGCCCACTTCAGCCGGCGTGAAGGTGCGCATGCGCTCGATCAATTGGGCCGACTGCTCGAGAAAATCGGGCTTACTGTGCAGCTTGGTGGTGGGGGGTGTCTCCAGATCGAGACTCTTGGCGGGCGAAAGCACAATCAACATTCCAGTACACATCCATAGAATAGAATTACCGACATGATACCTGCTCCGAAACGCATCGTCCTCGACACCAATGTTTGCCTCGATTTATTCGTCTTCCACGACCCGCGCTGGGCCGCCCTGCTGGCCGCCATCGAAAGCGGCGCCGTGCAGGCAATCACGCGCGAGGATTGCCGCATGGAATACTTGGTGGTGTTGCACTACAAGCATTTGCCGCTCGACGAGGCCAGCCGCGCCGTCAGCGCCGCCCGCTTCGACGCCTTGATCACGGTGCTGGCGCCGGCCGTGTCGGGCGTGCGCTTGCCGGTCTGCAGCGACAAGGATGACCAGAAATTCCTCGAATTGGCGCGCGACGCCAGCGCCGACATCTTGATCACCAAGGACAAGGCCTTGCTCAAGCTGGCCCGCAAGACCGCCAGGGCCGGCATGTTCCAGATCATCTTGCCCGAAGCGTGGACGGCGGCGCTGTAAAATCGCGGCCCCGCGCCACGGCCGCTGAGCTAGAATAGGTCAATCGACTATTTTTTCAGTATCCATGCGGGGAACGATCATGGCTCAACGGCAGCTCCAGCTATCGGACTTGATCCCGGGCCAGCCTTTGCCCTGGGATGTGTATGGCGCCGATCAAGCGCGCGGCCCCGTATTGCACAAGGGGCAATTACTCGGCGATAGCGGGCAATTGAGCGCCCTGCTCGACGCCGGCCTGTACGCCGACGACGCGCCGCCGTCGGTGCTGCATCTGCTCAACGACGCCAACTGGCGCCTGGAGCGCCTGCTGCTGGACTTGCGCAACGAAAGCAATGCCGAACGCGAGTTGCGTGCCATCGCCGCCGATGTCGTCAATGCCGCCTTGCTCAATGCCGACATCGCGCTGGCCTGCATCTTCCTGAACCAGATCGCCGGCACCTATGCGGTGCGCCATTGCATCGAGACGGCCCTGGTGGCCGTGCTGGTGGCGCGCGGCATGGGCAAGAGCGGGGAAGAAACCTTGACCATCACGGCCGCCGCGCTGACGATGAATGTCGGCATGCTGCGCCACAATAACAGTTTCCAGGACAAGCGCACCGCCCTGACCCGCGAAGAAATGGATATCGTCCGGCGCCATCCGGCGGAAAGCGCCGACCTGCTCAAATGCGTGGGCATCGACGACGAGGAATGGCTCTCTTGCGTGATCTTGCATCATGAAAACGACGATGGCAGCGGTTATCCGGATGGTAAAACCAGCGCCGAAATCACCCAAAACGCCAAGCTGATCGGCCTGGCCGACCGCTATTGCGCCCAGGTATCGGCGCGCAATTACCGGCGTTCCATCTTGCCCGACCTGGCGCTGTGCAATTTATTCCAGGACGCGGCGCACCCGATCGACGCCGCGCTGGCCGAACAGTTCATTCTGCAACTGGGAAAATACCCGCCGGGCAGTCTGGTGCGCCTGCAAAACGGTGAAATCGGCGTCGTCACGGGGCGCCACGACGGCGCCGCCGAGGTGCATGCCTTGAGCGACGCGGCCGGCCTCGCCATCCCCGCCGCCGCCCTGCCATTTGCGGCCTTGCGCAGCACCAGCGACGCCCAATACGCGATTGCCGAAGCGCTGCACGAAGACCAGGCCGGGGTGCGTTTCAGCATGAAAAACATCTGGGGCGAGCAAGCCCGCCTGTAAGCCTGGCGCGTTTATTGGTTCGCCGCTTGGCTCGCCGGCTGGCTCGCCGGCAAGCTCAGTTGCTGCAACTTGCGCTCCACGAAGGCGTGCAATTGCGGCGTCAAATTGGCCGCTTCCTTGGCGCGGGTGAAGGCGACCTTGGCTTCGGGCAAGCGCTGCTCGCTCTGCAAGGCAATTCCCAGGCCCATCCACCAGATGCCGTTTTGCGGCGCGATGCGCAAGGCCAGGACGTATTGTTCGGCCGCATCCCTGGAACGCTGTTGGTGCTGCAACACGCCGCCCAGCAAGGCCAGGTATTCACCATTGCCGCCCGCGAAAGGCAGGCTGCGCATCAGGGTGTCGAGCGCCGCCTGGCCGTCTTTTTCCACTTGCAGACGGGCCAGCATCATCGCCATTGCGGCTTGCTGCGGGTCCAGCGTCAGGCCGAGTTGCAAATGGCGCTCGGCGGCGCCCTGCTGCCCGCTTTCCAGCAATAGCCGGATCAAGGTTTCGCGCGCCGCCTGGTGACGCGGGTCTATGGTCAAGGTTTGTTCCATTCCAGCCATCGCTTCTGTCACCCGTCCATCTTGCAGCGCGATGAGGGCGCGCCGGTAAGCATTCTCGGCCCCCTGTTGCGCGCTCGATTGCTTGCCTTCGAAATGCACCCCGGGCACTGCTTCGCCGAGGCGCAGCGATGGTTCCACGGGCCCGCCAATGTGCCGCATTTCCTGCTCGCCGATTGCTGCCATGCTCCTGACCCGGCGCGGCGATTTCGCTGGCGCCGGTGCATCGCTCGCGCCGGTAGCCGCGACAGGGGGCGTCGGCGGCGCGACGGGCGCGGGCGACATTGGCGGAATCGGCACCGGCGCCGCCACCACAGGCACCGGAACGGGCGCCGGCGCCACCACAGGCGCCGGAACCGGCATCAGCACCCGCATTGGGGGCGGGGACGGGGCCGGCTCCGGGTGCGTCTGGCGCCAGGCCAGCCCGCAAGCGATGCCCGCCACCACCAGCAGCGCGGCGCCGCCCAGCACCGCACGCGGGGAGCGCTCGCGCGGCACGGCACGCACCGCAGCCGGCAATACCTGCTCCACCTGCGAACCGCGCGCATCGAGGTCTTGCAACATTTTATTGATCAGACTCATTTGCTTAACGCCCAGGTAAGGCCGCACGCGGCAATCAGCAAGCCCAGCCCGACCAGCCAGGGCCAACGGCCATGCTTGCTCGAAATGGTATCCCTGGCCGCCAGGCCGACGTGCTTGCGGCCCACTTGCTGGCGGCCTTCGCCGTAGCACAGCATCAGCGATTTGTGGGCCAGGATATTGACCAAGCGTGGAATCCCGCCGCTGGCCGCATACAGTTTGCCAACCGCAGCGCGGCTGAACAGGCGGGCGCCGCCAAAGCCGGCCACGCGCAAGCGGTGTGCCAGGTAATAGTCAAGGTCGTCGCGGCTCAAAGGGCCCAGGTGGTAATGAAAGGTGATGCGCTGCGCCAGCTGCCGGATCGCATCCAAAGCCAGATGGCGGTTCAACTCCGGCTGGCCGAACAAGACGATTTGCAGCAATTTGCGCTTTTCCGTTTCCAGATTGGTCAGCAGGCGCAACGCTTCCAGGCTTTCGATGGGAATTGCCTGCGCTTCATCCAGGCACAGCAGCGCACGCTTGCCCTCATCGGCCAATTCAATCAGGCGCAGCATGATCGATTTGAGCAATTGGTGCTGGTCAACATCCTTGCCTTGCACGATGTCCAATTCGTCGGCCAGGGCCAGCATCAGGGTGCGCGGCTCCAGGTAGGGATTGGGGATGTAGGCGGTGCGAAATTCGGGGCCCAGGGTGGCCATGAATTTACGGCACAGCAAGGTCTTGCCGGTGCCGACCTCGCCGGTGATCTTGATGAAGCCCTCTCCGCTCCTGGCGGCCACCAGCAAGGTATTGAGCGCCTCTTGCGAGTGCGGACTGTTGAAAAAAAAGCTGGTGTCGGGCGTGATGCCGAACGGCGCTTCACGCAAGCCGAAATGGGCCTGGTACATTTACTTGCGCTCCGCCGCGCGGCGCGGGTCCAGGTTCTCGATGCGGCGTTCCGATTCGAGCAAGTCATTATTCCAGCTACTGGCGTCCTCGACGATGGTGGGCTTGATCAAGACCACCAGTTCGCGCTTTTGCACCACCTGGTCGGTATTGCGAAACAGCCCGCCCAGCACGGGCAAGTCGCCGGCGCCCGGCATTTGCGAACGCTCGGAGGTCGTCGACTGGCGCATCAAGCCGCCAATGGCGACGATGCGTCCGTCTTGCCCGCGCACCATGCTATCCATCTCGGAAGTACTCGAGGCGGCGAGCGGCAATTTCAGCGATCCGGCGCTGCCGAGGTCGATCGACTTGTTGACGGTGGTCACTTGGCTGACCGATGGGTGGACGTGCAAGATGATGTTGCCGTGCTCATCTATCTGCGGCGTGACGTCCAGCACCACGCCGGAAAAGAACGGTTGCAGCGTCACGTTCGGGCTGCTGGTCGAACCGGTCGCCGTGGCATTGGTGGTGGTGCTGACGCCGGTCACGTAAAACTCGTCGGTGCCGATCTTCAGGATGGCCTTCTGATTATTCATGGTCGCGATGCGCGGACTCGACAGCACATGCACCGAGCCTTGCGATTCGAGGAAGGAAATCATGGCGGCGAAATTGCTGGTTTGAAAAGCCAGACCAAACATCGAGCCGACCGCGCCGGCCGCGCCGCCCAGTGAAAAGCCGGGACTGCCAACGAGCGCGGCCCCGCCCGTGCTGCTCATCGTCGGCGGCTGCCCGCCGGCAAACGGCAGCGGCGCCAGACTGGTGCCGGGCGAGACAAAACCGGTCGAGGCGCGGTTCTCGTGGCCGCTGCGGAAGGAGGCGAAGGAAGCCCAGTTGACGCCGCTCTGGAAGCCGCTGTTGAGCTCCACTTCCAGGATCTTCGCTTCCAGGATCACCTGGCGCTCGACCGACAATTGGCTAGCCTTCAGGTAACGCTCGACGTCGCGCAATTGCTCGGGCATGGCGCGGATCACGATCACGCCCGATTGCGCGCTGATCACGACGCTGCGCCCTTCGCCGGGAATGCCGACGATGGCTTCCAGCGCCGCCTTCAATTCGCTCCAGAAATCGCTGCTCGAGGTGGTGCTGACATTGCTGCTATCCTGGCTCTGTCCCTGGCCGCCACCGGCCGGGGTCGGGGTCGGGGCCGGGAGCGGCGCGTTATTGCCGTTCGTGCCATTCTGGCTCTGGCCCGACACCGTCGAGCCGACGCTGCTGACCGAGGTCGAGGACACCCGCAGATTGGAAACGCCCTTGCGGCTGGCGCTCAGGTAATTGACCTGGAACATGCGCGTTTGCATGGTCAAGGGCTTGATGACAATGCGCGTGCCTTCGACCTTGTAGTCGTAGCCATACATGTCGCGGACCGCGTCAAGCGCCTCGAACAGGGTCACGTCTTTCAGATTGGCCGTGATGGTGCCGGCGACATCGGGATGGACCAACATATTGTAGCGCGTGCCGGCCACCAGGGAATTGAAGAACTGGTTCACCGGCGCGTTATTGAAGGACAGATTGAAGCGTTCGTCGAGCGCCGCGCGGGCCTTCGGCAATTGCCCGGCCAGCGCGCCGACCGGCGGCAGCAAGGCGTTCTCAACCGCCTCCGGGGTGGCCACCGGCACGCTGGCGGCGGCCAGTTTCATTTGCGCGCTGATGGCCTCGTAGGTGTCGCGCTTGGGCACTGCATTGCAGGCGCCCAATGTCGCGCCTACGCCCAGCGCGCAGGCGATCATGATGATTTTTTGCATTCCCGTGCGCTCTTTATTGTTATGCATATGCTTTAATTCTTTCCCTTGATGGTGGCGCCCGGCTCGCTGCGGGGAAACAATTTCAGTGTTTCATATGCCTTGCCGCGTTTCAATACCACTTCCGTTTCCGTCATCCTGACCAGCACGGCGTCGCCCAACCTGCTGCCCACGCGCAGCGTCTGACCATCGATCACGGCAATCTTGCGCCCGCCGGGATTGCGCGAGATGAGCAGCGATTGCAATTCCGGCCCGGCCGGCGCGACGGGCGGCGCCACCTGGCCGCTGACCAGGGGGGTGTTCAGCGATGCCGGCGGCTGGGTTGGATCGAACAGGCTTTGCGCCCCAAGCGGCGGCCCGGCCAGGGCCAGCATAAATAGCGCACCGGCGGCCAGCGCCGGCTTCACAGCGCGAGCCATTTTTGATCCAGGCTCAGGGTATACAAGGTCAGCGTCAAGCTGGCGTTCGGATAATTGTCGCCCTTCAGGCTGGCCTTGCCCCAAAACACTTGCGCCGGCATCGCTTCCAGCGTTTCCATATAACTCAGCATATCCAGATAACTCCCCTGCAAGACAATTTCGACCCCGTGCCGGTATAGCAGTGGCGCCGGCTTGGGCGGCGCGGCCGGGTCGGGTTTCAATTCTGGCTTGCCGTCGGCGGCCCCCGCCGGTTCGGCAAAACCGCCATCCACCATGCCGCTCGGTGCCAGCGTCTTCAGCGACAGCAGATGCAAGCTGGCATGGTCTTTCAGAATTTGCTCCAGCATCAGCACGATCTTGTCGGGCGCCACCAAGCCTTTTTGCACGGCACGCATGGCGGCGCCCATCTGCGCGTTCTCATCCAGGATTTTTTTCAACTTGAGCTTGCTGCCCTGATCGGGATCGATGGCAAAAGCATCGATCTTTTGCGTCATCTCGGCGGCGCTGCCGGCGATCTGGCTTTGCTGTTGCGCTATACGCGCCAGCAAGTTTCTGTGCTTCACATACAAGGGATCGAGCAGGCTGAAAAAAATCAGGCCCAGCATCAACGCGACGGCAGCGGCGCATACCATCGCCCGCTCGCGCAAGCTGAGCGCATCGATCTTGACGGACCATGTTTGCCAGAGTTTGATCATTTGTATTTCACCAATGCCCCTGCCAACGGCGGCGCCGGCGCTGCTTGCAGGCTGAATTCGAGATAGCGCGGGACGGCCGCCGACTTCTCGAGCGGCGCCTGGGCGATATCGAGCCGGCCAAACGACTTGCCTTGCAAGACAGGCTGGCGGCTCAAGCCGCTGATATAGCCTGGCACCAGGCCCGCTTGCAAGGTGCGGCCCTGCAAGCCGATTTCATTGCCAGCGCCGACGATCGACACCCCCGTCAGCCACAGCCCGGTGACACGGTTGTGGGCAAAGGCCCGGAAATAGGCTGAATACCCTTTGGTATTGCCGAACTCGCCGCGCAGCAAGATCGTCGCCACATCTTGCAAGGCCTTGTGGTCGGACTCGGCCTGCGCCAACTCCAGCTCGATCGCCTTGCTGCGCACGCGCGGCGGAAAATCGACTCCGGACCTGGCCTTGCGCGCTTCCAGCAAATCGAGTTCGGTCTGGATCTGGCCGGCCTGGCGCTCAAGCGCGCCGACCCGCTGCTGGCCGTACACCACCAGCGCCAGCGCGCAAACGAGCACCAGGCCCAGCGCTTGCGCCATGGTGGCCGCCGCAAGATATTTTTTTTGCTTGCGGAAGAGCGGGTTATACAGATTGATTTGCTGGCTCAAGGCAGGCTCCCCTCAACGCGCAGCGCCGCGCCCAAGGTCAGGAAGCACACGGCCTGGGGGGCTGCGGCCAGCCAATCGGGCACCCTGGAAAGGTCGAACACGGTGGCCAGGTCGAGTTGTTCGACCGGCATGTAGAGATTGGCCGCCAGATAGGCGTGCAAGCCATCGGCGCCGGTGGGCGCCAGCACCAGCTTGGCAACCGCGATGAAATGGAATTGCCGCTCGAAATGGTCCAGCGAGCGCTGCAGTTCCAGGGTGATCTTGTCGTGGCATACTTGCCGCTTGTCGGCGTCGTCGTCCAGCAATTGCAGCAGCTTGACATCGATGCGGCGCGACAGATACAGCTCGGCGTTGAAAGTGACCGTCAGCAAGCCGCCCTCGGCATCAAAAGACAGCACGGCCACGCCGCGCCCCGGCGGCTCAAGCAAGGCCGAAATATTTCTTTGCGCCATTTCCGGGATATCGATGACAGACAAGTCGATCTTGCTGTTGGCGAACAACACCTGGCGCTGCTCGATCACGCTATTGCGCGCGGCTACCGCAAACAGGCTGTGATTGCGCGCGGCCCCATTTTGCTCGATCGGAATGTCGAGCACGTCGATGGTGGCTTCGGCCACGGGAAAATCGAGCATGTCTTTCAAGCGCCAACCGACCGCCGTTTTCAATTCCTCGGGCGGAACATTGGGCGCCTCGACCGTCAATAATTGATATTCGCTGGCTCCCAGCAGATTCGAGCAACGGTACAGATCGGTCTGCAAATCCTTGTGCATGGCTTCCAGCGCGAAGGCTGCCGCGCCTTTCTGGATCGGCTGGAACACGCCCGCTTCCAGCGTCGGCTTGCCATCGGCGCCACGCTTGACGATGGCGGCGCAAATACCGTCGGCGCAAAACGCGATCGCCAGCCAGCCATCCTGTTTCTTGGCTTTTCTAAATAAACCCATGCCCATGCCCATGCTCATGTCTCATGCCCATGTCCTGATGATGACCGATGCTTGAAGATAGCGCGGCAGTCCCTTGATTATATGCAAGTTTCAGCGAAATATTGCGGCAACTTTGCGCTCAGCAACAATTCCTCCCATTTTATGGCCGATTGCGCACACTTTACTGTACCGCCAGCCGGCGCCTTCAATAGCTTTCCCGCACATAGGTCAGTGGCGCCTTGTAAATGCCGAACGTCTCGGTGCCGACCCCGGGCAGGAAATCATCGAGCGGCGCGACGGTACTCAAGATCACGTTGCCGGTGCGGGTAGGCGCCGGATTCGGCTTGGCAAGCTTGAAGTTCTTGACAACGCCGCCGCTGATGCTGGCGCCATTGCCGGGCGCGCTATTGATCGCCCCGCCCCGCCCCGCCGTCAGGCTGAAATTGGCGGCCGCCAACGAGGTGCAGCTATCCAGGGCATTCACGACATAGGCGGCACCATTCCAGTATTGGGGGCTCAGCCCGACCGGCAAGGCCATCAGTTCCGAACCATAGGCGTTATCGATGCGCAAGCGCCCGTAACGCAGCTTGGTGGTGCCAAACAAGATGGTACTGTTGGGCGTGAAAGGGGTGCCATTGATGCTGGCGAAACCGGCGCCATCCGCGTCGTTGAGCGCCATTTTCACCGAAAACACGTCATACGGGCCATCCGGAGCCGGCGCCGCCTTGCTGCCGAGCCGGTTAACACTATGCAAGACCGTCATCGCGGTGGCCGTGTTGGGGATCGCTTGCGCCAGGCCGGGCGCGGCCAGCGTCAGCGCGCCGGCGGCAGCGATACCGGTCGCCACCACATATTTATTCGAGTCACCCACGAAGCGCACCACATCGCCAGCCAGCACCGTGCCGTTGCCCGTCACATTGATCGACGTTGCGCCGGCCGCGTAACCGGCCGCGTCGCTGCTATAAAAGCGCCCCGTGCGCCCGCCGCTCCAGACGAAAGCGGGGAAAGCCGGCGTCATGCGGCTGTTGAGCGTGGGCATGGCGCTGCCATTATTGTCGCCGCTAAAGGCAATGCTGGCCAGGGTGGCATAACCGGCCGTGTAATGATTGAGCGTCAGATTGCCGCTGCTGGCCGCCGTCGCCGCCAGCGCGATGCCCAGCTCGCGCTGGCCCATGTAAGTGAATCCATTGCAGGCGCCGCTCAAACCGGCGCTGACGTCATAGTGATCCGGGTAAAAACGGCCAAATAGCGCCGTGGTGGCCTGGCTGGCGATATTGCAGCCGAACTTGCCGCTACTGTCGGCCACGTTGGCGGCGCTACCGGCAAGGCAATCGCCGGGCTGGTCGACGCTGGTGTAAGAGGCGTCGACTATCCCGCCCTGCAAGAGCTGGAAATTGCCGACATCATCGTATTTGACGGTGGCGTCACTGGCCACGCCCGTCGCCACCGTGGCGGCGTTCAGCGGCACCGGGCTGAGGCCGGCCACATTGCCGAGGCGATCCGTGTAATCGGTAATCCCGACATGGCTGACGACCTTGTGGCCAGCCAAGGAATTGTCGATCAGCGGCGTGCCATTGTAGCCGGGCACCGCAGTGGCCGTCAGCGTGAACGGCGCGCCCGCGTTCAGCCGCGGCGTGCCGCTTTGCGCCGTATTGCTCATGTTCGAGGCGAGCGTGAAATCCTTGGGCCGCACGGCAAAGCTGTCGGTCGAACAGGCCACATTGGCGGTGCCGCAATTGGCGGCATTGCAAGTGACCCTGATGCGCGCCTCGCGGTAGGCACTATAGCCGGGCGCGGTCCCGCTCAAGGCATTGGCGGCGACGCTGACGCCGGCGCTGGTATATCCGCCGACAAAGGTGGCCGAACCGAGCGGTATCACGGCCGTCTGCGAAAGGGGGCAATTGTTGGCGTCCAGCGCCGCGCCGCTGGCGCTATTGAGCAGCAAGTCGACCGTGGCGGTGCCATTGAAGGTGGTTTCCAGGGTGGCGTCGTTTTTCAACTTGACCAGTTCCAGCTTGAACGCGGTATTCGCCAATTTGGTATAGAGGCGCGCGAAAGCGCTGCTGACGCCGCTGGGCACGCAGCGCGGCAGCGCCATTTCGCAGGCATTGAATTTGGCGATGGCGCAAGCCTTGAAGACGATGGCCTGGTTTTCCTGGTCGACAAACTGGCCGTCGGTCGCATGCACGGTGACGGTGGCCGCCGTGCCATGGCTGAGCCCGAAGATGGCCTGGTATTCGCCATTGAACAGGTAAGTGGCGTTGCCATCGTTGGCGACGCCGTTATCGAGCACCCCATAGCCGCTGATCAGGGACCAGTCGCCCAGGCCGGTGGACGTGCTGAGCTGGATCTGGGTGGTATTGTTTGGCATGGTGAAATTGCCATGCGCCAAATTATGGGCCGTAAGCGTGACGCTGCTTTGCTGGCAACTCAAGCCGGTGCCGCTGTCGGAAATCGCGTAATGGCTGAGGCAGCCGGCCTGGCTCAAATTCATGTCGCGCTGCACCAGGGCCAGGCCGCCCTCGTAATTATAAATCCGCACTTCATCGAACACGCCATCGGCGGAATTGCCGGTGCCCAGCGAACCGATGATATTGCTGCGGTTATCGCCCAGATAGAGGCTGCCAATTTGCGACGAGAGCGTGCCATTGGTGGTAAAGGCTTGTTCCAGCTGCAAGACGCCGTCGACATAGATGCGCATATGGTCGCTGTTGGCGGCGGCCAGGGCATTGAAATTCCAGCTGACGGCGATATGTTTCCAGGTCGCGGCGCCCACCGCAATGGCCGCCGTTTCGACGGCCTGGACATTGCCCAGGGAATCGGTAATGACGAAGCGCAAGTGACCGTTGCTGCGCCGCACCAGGAAAAACCATTGGTTATTGACCAGCGTCGCATCGAACAATTGGGCGTCGCGGGCGCCGCCGCCGGACCAGGCGGTATTGGCCTTGTACCAGAATGTCATGGTGCCCGCCCCGCCCACGGTGGTCGGCATGGCGATCCCGGTATTGATCGCGTCGACCGTGGCGGTGCTGCTATTGAGGGGGAAATTGGCGGCACGGCACACCTTGCCGGCGGAAATGGTTTGCGCCGCGCCCAACGCGCTGCCGCTCTTGGCATTGCCGCTGGTATCCTGGACTTGTCCGGCCGCGCCGCTCCAGCTGGCTTGCTCCATCAAATACTCGGCCACCGGCCGCGGAATATAGAATTTGACGGCTGAATTACTCAAGGGAAAACCCGTCTTCGGGGTATCGTAATCGCTGCTGTCGACTTGCCAGCCGACTTGCCCCAGCGCCGCCGAAGGCCCTGGCACGTCGGCGCCATACTGATACACGAATTCTCCGTTTTCCTGCAAGATCAATTGCAAGCTATACGAGCCGGTCGGATTGGCGCCCGTGGTCCATTCCGGCACATTATTCCACGTCACCACGAAGCTGCGGTAAGGCGCGGTGCCGAT
This sequence comes from Oxalobacteraceae bacterium GrIS 1.11, assembly GCA_040544385.1. Taxonomy (GTDB): domain Bacteria; phylum Pseudomonadota; class Gammaproteobacteria; order Burkholderiales; family Burkholderiaceae_D; genus Janthinobacterium. The sequence goes on along the minus strand of JBEONR010000008.1, from coordinate 75,168 downwards.
GGTGGCGTAACTGACGTAGCAACTGAGCTTGCTGACGCAATTGGTATTGTAGCTCGGCAGATCCGATTTCAAGGTCGGGTCGAGGTCATTGCCGTAAATGCGCATGGTGTAATTGAGCGACGCATCCGGGTAGGGCAATTGCTGCACCGGACTGCCGAAGCCGCAGGTGACATTGCCATTGAAATGCACGCGGCCATTGCTCATGATGCGCAGCGAACTGAAGGCGATCCCGGCGAAATTGAAATTGAAGCCGATCGGTATCACATCGCTGAGCGTATCGTCGAGGATGGGCGGGGTGGTGCCGCAACCGGTCGCGCCATTGAATTTATAGGGAACGGTGTTGTAGCCGACCTTGCTGTGGGTGCTGGCGTCGATCCAGTTGAAGGTGGTCGTGATATTGGCGTAAGTCACCGCTTGCGCCGGCGCCCAGCAAGCGAGCAGCGCCAGCCATAGCCATATGATTAACTTGATCATGCATTCTTCTCCATATGAAGCTTCAATCCCGCGCTTCGAGCACACGCTGCACATAATCGGGGCTGGCGTTCTGGTTCGGGCACACCCCGCCTCCGGTGGGCTGGTTGCAAGCCGTCGCCTTGATGCGGTAAGTCGTCACCGGCCCCGCCGTCGGCAGGCACTCCACCGTCACCGTGAACAGGCTCAGGCTGGTGCCGGCCGGCGGGTTGACGTTGACCGCCACCGGGCAGGCGCCGAGCCGCCTTCGCTCATACAAACCATATTCGAGGCCGGCGCGGGCAGCCTGGTAGGCGCGCACGCCCAAGCCGTCCAGCGCCACGCTCGCCTGCTGCGCCGTCGACAGGGTCACCATGGCCACGCCCAGTCCGGCCAGCACCACCAGCAGGAAAATCGCCGTCACCAGGCTGGCGCCGCCGCTGCGCAGACGGACCCTGACGTAGGGCTTCATGGCGTATTGTCCACGTGGATTTGCTGGCTCAGGCTGACCGGGCCTTCCGAATTTGGGCGCTCGAGCGTGATGGTCACGCCGACCAGCGCACTATGCGTATTGGCCAGCGCCTGGTAATCGAAACGGCAAGACGTCACCTTGTTGGCAAGCAGCGCGCCGACGCCGGGCGGCGGACTGGCCGCGCTGATCGCGCTGCTAAAGTACCGGGTCAGGGTGCCGGCGCCGGGCGCCACGCCATTACATACATAGGTCACGGTGCCGGTCACGACCTGGAAACGGTTGCCGGGCGATTCCATGGTCGGGTTGGCCACGGCAAACGGATTCGCGGCCAGGGTGATGGTATTGCCGCCCACCCCGGTGACGGTGGCCACGTTGCCGCCAGTATAGGCGTCGGCCGGCGCCTGTCCGGGGCCGAGGTTATACACCACGATGAAATCGCCGGGCACGATCTGTTGCCGCCCGCTGGGCATCAAGCCCACCACGTCGAAACTGGTCTGGGCGGGATCGAGGAAATCGAGTTCATTGCCGGGCGCCCCGTCGGCGGCCGACAGGTAGCGTCCGCCCGTCTTGGTGATCAAAAATTGCAAGGTGTTGCCGTTGACGCTGATACTGTTGGGCAGCGCCAGGCGCAGGTCGCGGCTCAGGCGTTGCAAGGCCAGGTCGGCGATATCGCTCAATTCCGCGCGCGCCGCGTTATCGGCATAGTTTTGCACGGGAATCCGGATGAACATGGCGACCATACCGCTGAGGATGCCGGTGATGACGATCACCACCACCGCTTCGATCAGCGTGAAGCCAGTCTGGCGCCGCGTCATCATAGCGGGGCCGGATCATAGCGCGTGCGGTAGCCGTCCAGCACCACATTGTCGCCGGCGCCGGCGCCGTAACTGACCGCCACCGTAATGCGCAACACCTCCATATTGGCCGGCGTGGCGTCGACCGGCGCTATCTTCGGCCCCAATGCCGGCCCCAGGCCGGCGTCCGGCTGTATCGTCACTTGCGCCGTATAGCCGGCCGGGAAAGCGGTGCCGCCCGCGTCGGTGGTATACGGCACCGGGCTGCCGAAGGCTGTCACATAATCATTCACATTATCGTACGGCCGGGGTCCGGCCGCTTCCTGTCCGACATTTTCAACCGTGGTGGCGCAGCCGGCCGGATTGGCTGCCGTGTCAAAATTCGCGTCGCTCGGATCGCAATACGTGAAGCGGGCTTGCTCGACTTCTTCCAGCATGGCCTGGGCAATGAGCAAGGCTTGCTTGCGCCTGAGCGGATCGGCGCTGGCGCTCACCGTCAAGTTCATCACCCGCAAGATGGAAAGCACGCCGATACTGACGATGACGATAAAGACCAGGAGCTCGATCAGGCTCAAGCCGCACCGGCGCCGGCCAGGATAGCTAATAGACATAGCCGGTTTCCGCCGCCACGGTCACGGCATGCACCGGGCCGCCGACGGCGCTTTCCTTGATCGTGATGACCAGGCCGGCAAAGCTCGAGATCAGATTGTCTTGCGGGTCGGCCGGCGCGTAGGGTTTGCCGAGGGCGTCGAAGTAAAAATACGCATACGCTTGCGACAAGGCATAGGTGATGCCGGACGGCGGCGCCTCGCAAGCCCAGGCGGCAATCGCATTGCAATTGCTCATGGTCTGGCTGGAGCCGCTATTGCTGGCCCCGGGCGGCAAGACCCGGTTGCCGGCGCCGCAAGTGGCGTCGGCCTGGTAATTGAAACACAGCGCCACGCTGCTGCCGTTGAGGCGCACATAGACGGCCCGGTTTTGCGCAATCGCCAGTTTCTGGGCATAGCGCAGCATGGCCTTGGTTTGATCGGTAAACTGGTCCGCGTCGAATGATTTGCGGTCAAAAAAGCGCACCGCGCCGACCGCGCCCAGCACGCCGATCAAGACCATCACGGTGATCAGCTCGACCATGGTGAAGCCTGCGGCCATGCGCCGCGATGGCGGGCGTGAAGCGGTGGCGCAGCGCATGGTGAAACTAGCGACGATGGCGGGCGGCGGACCAGCAAGCCTGCCGCCCGCGCCTCATCAGCAGCCCGTCGCCAACACCGTGATGGTGGGCGGAACAGTGGCCGAGGTCGCCGGGGCATAGGTGGCGACGCAGCTCGCTACGGTCGCCGCATTATTCGGCGACACGGTGGTAAACGTGGCGTTGACCGTATAGTCGGCGCTGCCGATGCCGGCCGCCAAATACAAATTCGCAGTGGCGGTCGGGTAACCGAAGGCGTCCAGCGCGACAGAGGTGCCTTCCAGCGACACCGTGGTCAAGGGGGTGTTCGTGGTATTGGCCAGGAACTTGCCGTGCGTCATGGCCACCACCGAACTGAGCGAGCCTTTTGCCGCGTTCAGGCTGGCTCTGCGCGCGTCGCCGCCCAGGTCCGCAAATTTCGGCAAGGCCGTTGCCGCCAGCACTCCCAGGATAACGATCACGACGATCAATTCGATCAAGGTAAAACCGGCTTGTTTCCGATACGCGCGCGCTTGGTTCATAGTTATTCCTATCTCATTCCAGTTTAAATTGCGTCACAAAATAACGCTGCCTTGTCTATTACGGCAGCCATCGTCGAAAACTTGAATCAAAGCAACGCCGTCTTTGGGCGCCGGCCTGGCAGGGGGTGAGGGCAAGCTCAATGATTCTACCTTGAAACATATCATCCCAGGGTTCCCTTTCGCGAATCTGTTGCTATCATCGAACAAGTAAACCAGATTCTTCCCCGCGCGGTCAAAATACCAGTTGCCCGGCGCCACCTGGCCAGCCTTGGGTGCAAAATATTCGCCACGGTAATTGCGTGGTACTTCGGGCAACCAGGTGATCGGATTTTGCCCGGCCAGCGCGGCCAGTTCGGCGTCCCGGCCAGCCGCGTGCAAACCGGCCGCCTTCATGTAGAGCACAGTGCGCAAATCGGCTTGCATGCGCAGCGCGGCCACTTGTTCGGCCTCTTGCGCATACCAGTCCATGCGCTGCAGCAAGAGACCGCCAAAGACGGCCAGCAGCGCGCCCGCGACGCCGCATTCGAACAGGGTGAAGCCATGCATTGCCCGCCATTGCCAAGCAGCGTCGCGCATGCCCGGCCGCATCATCTATGCAGCGCCGCTTTGCCCAGATCCCAGATCGGCAGGAAGATGCCCAGCGCCAGCACCAACACCAGGGCGCCGAGAAAGGTGATCAGGATAGGCTCGATTTGCGCCGACAAGGTCTTGAGTTCGTAATCGACTTCGCGCTCATACATCTGGGCGATTTCATCCATCAATTCGTCGAGCGAACCGGATTCCTCGCCCACCGCGATCATTTGCAGCACCACCGGCGTGAATACCCCGGCCGCCAGCGAGGTGCGCAAGATGGTTTCGCCGCGCTCGACGCCGTCGCGCATTTGCTCGATGCGGGCGCACAAATAAGTATTGTCGACCGTTTGCGACACCACATTGAGCGCTTGCACGATCGGCACCCCGCTGCGGCTGGAGAGGGCGAAGCTGCGCGCGAAACGCGCCATGGTGCCCTTCATGATGATCTTGCCGGCGATCGGGAAGCGCAATTTATAGCGGTCCCACGTCATGCGCCCGGCAACCGTGCCCAGCCAGGCGCGAAAGCCCAGCACGACCGCCGCCGTCAGTCCCAGCAAGAGGGGCCATTGATTGACCATGAAATTGGAACTGCCGATCAAGATGCGCGTCATCAGGGGCAGTTCGGCGTGGAAACTGGCAAATACCTTGACGAATTGCGGGATCACGAACATGTTGACGATGGTAATGGCGATCAGCATGGCCAGGATCACGAAGGTCGGGTAGCGCGTCGCCGTTTTCACGCGCGCGCGCATGTCGCGGTCAAATTCCATATGGTCGAACAGGCGCAGGAACACTTCTTCCAGGCGGCCCGTCATTTCGCCGACCCGCACCATCGACAAATAAAAATTGGAAAACACGTCCGGATGGCGGTGCATGGCGGCCGACAATTCGCGCCCGGCGTCGAGCGATTCGCGCAAATCCTTGATGACCTTGCCGAACGACTTGCTGATCGCCGATTCCTGCAAGCCGGCCAGGCCGCGCATGATGGGCACGCCCGACTTGAGCAGGGTATACAGTTGGCGGCTGAACAATTGCACATCCATGGGGCTGACCTTTTTTTCGGTCAGCCTTTGCCACAGGCTGGCGCCGCCGACGGCCGCGCCGCGCGTGGTGAGCACAATCTCGACCGGCGTCATGCCGCCGCCAAATAATTGGTCGGCCACGGCGCCGCTGTCGGCCCCCTCCAGGATGCCCTGCGCTAATGCGCCGTCGGCGTTGCGGGCTTTGTAGGCGAAAAAAGGCACGTCATTCCTCGATCTGGTTACTGATGCGCATCGCTTCAGACACCGTGGTGCGGCCCTGCACCACCAGTTGCACCGCGTGCCGGCGCAGCGTGTTGCCGGCCATTTGCGCCGCCGCCACTTTCAGGAAGTGCGAAGGGTCGTGGTGGTTGGCGGCGTCCGCCACCGCTTGCGTCATTTCCAGCAACTCATAGACCCCGGTACGGCCACGGTAACCCATGCCATTGCAATGCGAGCAACCCTTGCCGTGGAAATACTGGTGCTGGTCGACCAGCTCGCCCAATTCCTGGCGCAGCCATTCGCGCTCGTTCGGCCCCGGCGGGTGCGGCTCGGTGCAGCTTTCGCAAATCACCCGCACCAGGCGCTGCGCCAGCACCGCCTGCAAGGAACTGCCCACCATATAGCGCGGCACGCCCATGTCCATCAGGCGCAGCGGGGTGCTGACGGCGTCATTGGTATGCAGCGTCGACAGCACCAAGTGACCCGTCATGGCCGCGCGCAAGCCGATCTGCGCCGTTTCCTGATCGCGCATCTCGCCCACCAGCACGATGTCGGGATCTTGCCGCAGGGCCGAGCGCAGCACGCGCGCGAAGTTGAGTTCGATCTTATCATTGACTTGCACCTGGTTAATGCCGGGCAAGCGGTATTCGACGGGATCTTCCACCGTGATCAATTTTTTTTCCATCGAATTGAGTTCGGCCAGCGCGCAATACAAGGTCGTGGTCTTGCCGCTGCCGGTCGGCCCCGTCACCAGTACCAGGCCATTCGGGCGCTGCACGATGGCACGAAATTTTTCCACCAATGCTGTCGGCATGCCGATCGCGTCCAGGCGCAGCGTGGTGCCGCCCTGGTTCAGGAGCCGCATCACCACCGATTCGCCGTATTGGGTCGGCATGGTGGAAATACGCACGTCGATGCGCTGGTTTTTCACGCGAATGGCGAAGCGCCCGTCTTGCGGCAAGCGCTTTTCGGAAATATCCAGGTCCGACATCAGCTTCAGGCGCAAGGCCAGCGAGCTGGCGATCTTGATGTCGGCCTCGGTCTGCAAATGCAGCACGCCATCGATGCGGAAGCGGATTTGCAGCCGGCTTTCCTGCGGTTCGATGTGGATATCGGAAGCGCGCACCTGGGTCGCGTCGTCGAACACCGATTGCAGCAACTTGACGATGGGCGCCTCTTCCAGGCCGGGATTGGCGGCCAGGGCGCCGAAGTCGACCGAGACGTCGCCCAAGTCTTGTTCCAGCTCGCGCGTGAGTTCGGTGATATCCTCGGTGCGGCGGTAAATCCGGTCGATCGCAGCCAGCACCTCGCTCTCATTGACCACCGCCAACTCGATATTGCGCTTGACCAGGCGCGCAATCTCGTCGTAGGCGAACAAGTCGGACGGGTCCGACATGCCGACCAGCAAGGCGCCGGGCCGGTCCTCCAGCACCAGCGCGCGAAAGCGCCTGGCCTGGGTTTCCGGCAACAAACGCACAATGGCGGGCGTGATATTGTAAAACTTGAGGTTGATGTAGGGAATGTCAAGCTGCTTGGCCAGCGCGCCCGAAATCTGTTCCTCGGTCACGAAACCGTGCTCGACGAAGACCCGGCCCAGCTTGCGGCCTGTGCGTTTTTGCTCGGTCAGCGCCAAGCCCAATTGCTCTTCGGAAAGCAATTTTTGCTGCACCAAGATTTCGCCGAGCCGGATTTTTTCTGGCCTTGCCATACCCACCCCTCAAATAATTGATCTGGAGCACTAAGATCTGCGGCCCATTCTATGCCAGAAACCGCGCCCGGCCACGGCAAAATGGTGGAAATCTCCTATTCTTGCGCGACACACGGTGTCGTCAGGCAACAAACAGGAGGACAGCCCCTTTTTCCGTCACACTATTTCCCGAAAAACAGTGGCGGACCCCCTTTTGGCTTGCCGCAGGCGGTGAAAAGTCCGGATAATGCGCTACAGTTATTTTTTTCCGCCACCCTAAGTGTCCATTCATGCATGTATCCGCAGTGCGATTCCAACAAATTGTCCAAAGCTATGCGAAGAACCCAGTCTTGCGCGGCATCGACCTGGAGATACGCGCCGGCGAATTTTTCGGCCTGGTCGGGGTCAATGGCGCCGGCAAGACCAGCCTGATCAAGTGCCTGTTTGATTTTTGCGCCATCGACGCCGGCCAGATCACAATCTTCGGCCTGAGCCACCGCCTGCCCGCCGCGCGCGCGCCGCTGGGGTTCTTGCCGGAACGCTTCATCCCGCCGTATTATCTGAGCGGCCACGCCTTCCTGCGCTATATCTTGACATTGCAAGGCATCGCCTACGATGGCGAGCGGGTGGCGCACATCTTGCAGGCGCTCGACCTGGACCCGGCCGCGTTGAGGCGCCCGGCGCGCACCTATTCCAAGGGCATGACGCAAAAGCTGGGCCTGGCCGCCTGTTTCCTGGCCGACAAGGCGATGTATATTTTCGACGAACCCATGAGCGGACTCGATCCGAAGGCGCGCGCCCTGCTCAAGGGCCAGTTGCAGCACTTGCGCGCGGCCGGCGGCACCGTGTTTTTCACCTCCCACGCACTGGCCGACGTCGAGGAACTGTGCGACCGCATGGCCATCTTGCACGACGGCCAGATCCGCTTCACGGGCACCCCGCAAGAATGTTGCGCGCAATTTGGCGCCACCAGCCTCGAACAAGCTTTCATGAATTGCATACACTGACCATGTACCACGCCCATTTCGGCCTCCAGCAATCGCCTTTCGGCATCACGCCCAATCCCGCTTTTTTTTATACCGGCAACACCCGCGGCGCCATTCTCGACGCCCTGCTGTACGCGGTCACGCATGGCGAAGGCATCGTCAAGGTCACTGGCGAGGTCGGCAGCGGCAAGACCATGCTGTGCCGCATGCTCGAAAGCGTGCTGCCGCCGCATATCGAAGTCATTTACCTGGTCAATCCCAGCCTGAGTCCGGACGAAGTGTTGTTTACGATAGCGGGCGAACTCAATATTGCGATTGCCGGCAAGCGCAGCGATGAAGTGCTGCGCCTGCTGCACAGCGACTTGATCGACAAGCACGCGGCCGGCAAGCAAGTGCTGCTGCTGGTGGAAGAGGCGCAGGCGATGCCGCTCGCCACGCTCGAGGAAATCCGCCTGTTGACCAATCTGGAAACGGCGTATCACAAACTCTTGCAAATCGTCCTGTTCGGCCAGCCGGAACTCGATGTCAACCTGAACTTGCCGGAAATGCGGCAATTGAAGGAACGCATCACCCACAGTTTCACGGTGCCGCCGATGGCGCCGGAATTGATACCCGACTTTCTCGCCTTCCGCCTGGGCGCCGCCGGCTACCGGGGGCCGCCCCTGTTCGACGCCGGCGCCGTGCGCAAGATTGCCGGGGTGTCGCGCGGCATCGTGCGGCGCATCAATATCCTGGCCGACAAAGCCTTGCTGGCCGCCTTTGCCGACGATGCCAAGGTGGTCGCCGCGCGCCATGTCAAACAGGCGATCCGCGACAGCGCCTTCGGGCCGCCGCCAGCGGACCGGAGACGCGACGCCATGCTGGCGGCGGCAGTGCTGGCGGTGGCAGGCTTGGCGGCCGCAGCCATGGCTTGGTTCGTGCTGAGCCCGCCCAACCCGCGCCAGTCCGCCAGGGTGGCGGTCGCCGCCAGCGCCGTGGCGCCGCTCCCCGTGGCACTGCCTGCCGTGGCAGAGAAACCGGTCCCGCCGGCTGCTGCCGGCGCGGCGCTGACAGCCGGCGCGGCGCCGGCCAAGCTTGAGGCGGACGTGCTGCTGCGGCAATGCCTGGAAGACTCAAAAACCTGGTTGCGTACCCAGCCGGAACAACAACTGGTGCTGCAAATTATGGCCATCCCGGCGGCTAGGCCGGCGGCGCTGGAAGCGTTCTTGCGCAACACGCGCGAGGCGATCGGCTTGCAGCAAGTGCACGCCTATCCGCTCACGCTGGACGGCACGCCCAGCATCGCCATCGTGTATGGCAGTTTCGCCACGCGCAAGCAGGCCGAGCAGGTACAAGCCTTGCTTTCCGAGCAAGGCTTGTACCGCCCGCAAATCCGCGCCATCCAGACCATGCGCGAGGAAGCGCGGCGCTCCGGCGGGGCGGATCTGTGGTGAAGCGGCAAAAAAAACCGTCCGGCAACCCTTATTTTGCCGTTTCGCCGTCAATCACCCCCGACACGATTGCTTTTATTGGTCCAAGATGGGTAAAATTGCAAAAGTACAACATTCCAGTGACCTCAAGGGCAGAAACATCAATGAAAAAACTCGCTGCTCCTGTGTCGCCGCTTAAGCGCTTGCCCACAATGTGCTTGCCGGCAATTTGCTCCGCCTTGCTGGGAAGTACATTGCTGGCCGGCTGCGCCGCGCCCTCCTTGCCCAATTCGCCTAGCCACATCAGCGAAGCGCCGCCGGCCGCTGGCGCCATTCCCGACACTGTCCAGCAAAGTACGGCCCTGCGTCCACCCAGCGCCGCCGCCAAGGTGGAAACCTATAGCGTGACCGTGCACAAGGTGCCGGTGCAATCGCTGCTATTTGCCCTGGCGCGCGACGCCCGCATGAACGTCGACATCCACCCCGGCATCGAAGGCAATGTCACGCTCAATGCGCTGAACCAGACCTTGCCGCAATTGCTCTCGCGCATAGCCAAGCAAGTCGATATGCGCTACGAAATCGAGGGCAGCAATCTGGTGGTCTTGCCGGATGCGCCCGTGTGGCGCAATTACAAGGTCGATTATGTGAATATGGCGCGCAGCACCAATAGCAGCGTCAACATCGCGACCCAGATTTCCACGGCCGGCGCCGGCGCCGGTGGCGGCGAGCCTGGCAGCACCGCCGGCGGCAACAATAATTCCACGACTTCCGTTGTGAACCGCTCCGAGAATAACTTCTGGTATAGCCTGGAAAAAAACATCCGCGACATGCTGCGCGAGACCACGCTCAACGACACCCAGGTCGACCCGCTGGCGCAACTGGCCCAGCAGGCCGGCTCCGGGCAAGCCCAGAATCAAAATCAAAATCAAACCCAAAATCAGAATCAGAATCAGAATCAAGGCCAGGGAGTCAACCAGCCTCAGGGCCAGCAGCCAGCCAACACCCAGCAAAACGTGCAAACTGGCCAACCGGCGGAAGCGCCGCTGAAATTGGCCAACAAGGGCGGTGCCTCGTCGGTGGTGGTCAACGTCGAGGGCGGCCTGATCGCGGTGCGCGCCACCGGCCGCCAGCATGAAAAAATTCAGGAATTCATGGACATCGTGCTCAGCAGCGCGAAACGCCAGGTCTTGATCGAAGCCACCATCATCGAGGTGCGCCTGAACGACCAGTATCAACAAGGCATCAATTGGTCGCGCCTGCACGGCGCACTATCGCTGACCCAGAAACAGGTCGGCAGCAGCGCCTTGTCGTCCAATGTCACGCCCGGCACCACGCCCGGCCTGTTCGTGCTCGACCTGGCCCCAACCGCGAAACTGGCCAATATCGCCAGCACCATCCAATTGCTGGAATCGTTCGGCAAGGTCAAGGTCTTGTCCAGCCCGAAAATCAGTGTGCTCAATAACCAGACCGCCCTGCTCAAGGTGGTCGACAACAATGTCTTTTTCACCATTAAGGTAACGCCGGCCGTGCTCAACTCGGCCGGCACGGTCGCCACCCAGGCCACCTATGAATCGCGCCTGGAAACGGTGCCGGTCGGCTTTGTGATGAGCGTCACGCCGCAAATTTCCGAGAGCGACGAGGTGACCTTGAACGTGCGCCCGACCATCACCCGCATCGTTGGCTATGTGCAAGACCCGAACCCGGCTTTGGCGGCCGGCAATGTGGTGAGCAAGGTGCCCGTGATCCAGGCGCGCGAGCTGGAATCGATCATGAAAGTCAGCAGCGGACAGATTGCCGTGATGGGCGGCTTGATGCAGGATTCGGTGGACAATGCCAAGGATAGCGTGCCGGGCCTGAGCCAGATTCCCCTGCTGGGCAACCTGTTTTCCTACCGCAACGAAACCAGCACCAAGACCGAACTGGTGATCTTCATGCGCCCCGTGGTGGTCAAGGATGCCAGCATCGATGGCGATTACAAGGATTACCGTTATCTGTTGCCGAATCCGGCCGCCGGCAAGGCGCCACCGTATTCGGAATCGAACAATCCAGCCGGCAAGGCGAACGGATCATGAGCCTTTTGATGCAAGCGCTGAAGAAGGCCGAGCGCGCGAAACAAAACAGCGCGCCCGAAGACGGCATGGAAAAGCCATCCGAAGCGTTTGACGACATCCTATTGCTGGCGCCCCAGGATGGCGCGCCGGCGCGGCCCTCGGCCGACAGCCTGAGCCTGACGCCGCTGGGCGAGAGCGCGCCGGTCGCGCTCGAACTGGCGCCCCACCCGGCCGAGCCGGTCGCCGAGCCGGCCCGGCAACCGGACCGCGCCGCCACGGGCCAGACCGGCGACGGCGCGCCGCCGCGCCAGGAGGCGCCGCCCGGACGGACCGGGACCGGCTGGACCGAGGCCCACGCGCGTGGCAGCATGCCGCGCCCGAAAGCGCCGACCAAGGCGCCGCCCAAGCGCCAGGCCATGACGCTCGACCCCGGCACCATCCGCCTGGTCGCGCTCTGCTCGATGGTCTTGCTGATCGTGTGCGGATACGGTTATTGGTATTGGCAGGCCAGCAACGCGCCCGGCGCCGGCAGCAATCTGCCCATGGTGCCCATGCCGCCCTTGACTGCCGGCAACAGCGCGCCCAACCCGATGCTGGTCGGCCCCAGCCCGGCCGAGCCGGTCGCGCCGACCCCGGCACCAGCCGACAACCAGGAACAAATCCGGCGCGAGCAAATGGAACAAGTGATTGCGGCCGCCGTCGCTGCGGCGCAAAAGGCCGCGCCCCAGGCCGCCGCGCCAGCACCGGCGCCGGTGGAAACTTTACCGCCGGTGGTGGCGGCCGAAACCGGCGAGATCAAGGTGGTGCATGGCAATCCGGCGCCGCAAGTCAATCCGGGGCTGCAAAACGCTTATCTGGCCTTCAACTCGGGCGATACGGCGGCCGCGCGCCAGCAATATGAAGGCGTGCTGCGGGAAGAACCGAATAACCGCGACGCCCTGCTTGGCCTGGCCGCGATTGCCGTGCGCGAGAACCAGGGCGCGCAAGCGGCTTCGCATTACCTGCGCCTGCTCGAACTCGACCCCAACGACGCCGAGGCGCTGTCGGGCTTGATCGGGCTGCGCCAGGGCGACCCGGCGCAAAGCGAGACGCGCTTGAAAGCCATCTTGCAACGGGCCCCCGACGCCGGCCCCGTCTTGTTTGCACTGGGCAATCTGTACGCCAAGCAAAGCCGCTGGAGCGACGCCCAGCAACTGTTTTTCCGCGCCTATACCAGCACCCCCGGCAACGCCGATTATGCCTTCAACCTGGCCGTCGGCCTGGACCGCATGAACCAAGGCAAGCTGGCGCTGACCTATTACCAGCGCGCGCTGGCGCTGGCGCAAAACAATCCCGGCAATTTCAGCCGCGACGCAATCCATAAGCGGATGCGCGAGCTGTCCGCCAACCGCTAATCAGAAGCCTTCATGACCGAACAAGTCAAATTGCCGCTGGGCAAACTGCTGATCCAGAAGGGCGTGATCAGCGAAGATCAATTGCGCATCGCGCTGATCGAGCAAAAGCGCAGCCCCGAACCGTTGGGCAAGCTCTTGATCACGCTCGGCTTCGTCACCGAGGCCACGGTGCGCGAGGCGCTCAGTGAAAACCTGCACCAGCAAAGCGCCGACATCAGCAGCCTGGTGGTCGATGCCATCGCGCTCAAGCTGATTCCCAAGGAAACGGCCAAGCGCTACCGAGTCTTCCCCATCGTCTACGAGCGCGACAAGGACAATCTGATACTGGCCATGGCCGACACCAGCAATATCGTCGCGCTCGACCAGATCAGCGCGATGCTGGTCAAGGGCATCACGATCACGCCGCTGCTGGTGAATGAATCGGATATCTCGCGCGCGATCGACCAATATTATGGCTTCGAGTTGTCGATCGACGGCATCTTGCTGGAAATCGAAACCGGTGAAGTCAATTACCAGAGCCTGGGCACGGTGTCCGACGAATACAGCCAACCGATGGTGCGCCTGATCGACGCCCTGCTGGCCGACGCGGTGCAAAACAGCGCCTCCGACATCCATTTCGAGCCCGAACACTCCTTCCTGCGCATCCGCTACCGCATCGATGGCATCTTGCGCCAGATCCGCAGCCTGCACAAATCGTACTGGCCGGCCATGGCGGTGCGCTTGAAAGTGATCAGTAATATGAATATTGCCGAGACCCGGGCGCCCCAGGACGGCCGCATCTCGATCAAATTTTCCGGGCGCCAGATCGATTTCCGCGCCTCGGCCCAGCCCACCACGCATGGCGAAAACTTCGTGCTGCGGGTGCTGGACCGGCAAAAAGGCATCGTGCCGCTCGATGCGCTGGGCCTGGCCGAACCTGAACTGAACCTGCTTAAGCTGATGATCGCCCGCCCCGACGGCGTGATCCTGGTCACCGGCCCCACCGGCAGCGGCAAGACCACCACCCTGTATTCGATCCTGAACCATATCAATACGGAAAGCGTGAATATCATGACGCTGGAAGACCCGGTCGAATACCCGATGACGATGATACGCCAGACTTCCGTCAATGAATCGGCGAAGATGGGTTTTGCCGAAGGCATCCGCTCGATGTTGCGGCAAGATCCAGACATCATCCTGGTGGGCGAAATCCGCGACAAGGAAACGGCGGAAATGGCGTTTTCGGCCGCCATGACGGGCCACCAGGTGTATTCCACGCTGCACACCAATTCGGCGATCGGCTCGGTGTCGCGCCTGCTCGATATCGGCATCGTGCCCGACATCATGGCCGGCAATATCATCGGCATCGTGGCCCAGCGCCTGGTGCGCAAGCTCTGCCCGCACTGCAAGCAGGCGCAGCCGGCCGAAGCAATCGAAATGCGCTTGCTGGGCTTGCCTGCGGACGGCGCCGCCGCCACCATTTACCGGGCCGTCGGCTGCGAGCGCTGCCAGCACCAGGGTTACAAGGGGCGCATGGCCATCATGGAATTGCTGAAGATGACGGCTGCGCTCGACGAACTGGTGGCGCGCCGCGCCACCTCGCGCGAATTGAAGAACGCGGCGGCAGCGGCCGGCTTCCATAGCCTGGTCGACGATGGCGTGCGGCGCGTGCTCGAAGGCGTGACCACGCTGGAAGAAGTGGCGCGCGTGGTCGACCTGACCGACAGGTTGAGCTGATGCCGCAATACGCTTACCGCGCGATGGATGCGGCCGGGCTACTGGTGCCGGGCAATATGGACGCGGCCAACGTGCCCGACCTGGAATTGCGCCTGCACCGCATGCAATTGGATTTAATCGACTTCAAGATTTCCGGCGAGAGCCTGGCCCTGCTGGGCAAGCGCGTGATACGGCGCACCGACTTGATCAATTTCTGCTTCCACATGGAACAATTGACGGGTGCCGGCGTGCCCATCCTGGAAGGTTTGAACGATTTGCGCGACAGCATGGACCACCCGCGCTTTCGCGAAGTCATTACCGATTTGATCGAGAGCATCGAGGGCGGCTTGCAATTGTCGGCCGCGCTGGCGGCCCATCCCGACATCTTCGACTTGACGTTTACCAGCCTGATCACGGCCGGCGAGCATAGCGGCAAGATCGCCGAAGTCTTCAAGAACTTGTCGGACAGCTTGAAATGGCAAGACGAGCTGGCTTCCCAGACCAAGAAAATCATCATGTATCCGCTGGTGGTGGCCCTGGTGGTAACTGGCGTCACGTTTTTCCTGATGATATACCTGGTGCCGCAACTGACGTCCTTCATCAAGAATATGGGCGGTGAATTGCCCTTCCATACCAAGGCGCTGATCACTATTTCCGGCATCTTCATCGATTACTGGTATTTCCTGCTGGCGTTGCCGCTGATCGCACTTGGTTGCGCCAATGCGGCCATCAAGCGCAGCGACGCAGCCCGTTTTGCCTATGACGGCTTGAAGCTGCGCATCTGGCTGATCGGGCCGGTACTGCATAAAATCATCCTGGCCCGCTTTGCTACTTTTTTCGCGCTGATGTATGCTTCCGGCATCACCATCCTCGATTGCATCCGCCTGTCCGAAGGCATCGTCGGCAACCGCGTGGTGGCGGCCGGCCTGCAGCGCGCGGCCCAGCTCATTTCGGAGGGCCAGGGCGTGACCGCCGCCTTCCAGCACACCGGCATCTTCCCGCCGCTGGTGATCCGCATGCTGAAGGTCGGCGAAGCCACCGGCTCGCTCGATGGCGCCTTGCGCAACGTCAGTTATTTCTATAACCGCGAAGTCAAGGAAATGATCGAAAAAGTGCAAACCATGATAGAGCCGGCCATGACCGTCATTCTCGGCTTGCTGTTGGGCTGGATCATGTTGTCGGTGCTCGGTCCGATCTACGACACGATCAGCAAGATCAAAACCTGAGGCCAGTTGCGTGTTTCCCAAACAATTATTTTATTTGACCAGCGACCTGCTCTGCGTCTACCAGTGGCAGCAGGGCCGCCTGTCGGCCGGGCGCGGCTTCGCCAACGACGCGGCCGGCCTGGCCGCGTTTGCGCGTTACCTGGCCGGCCGCGCGAACACCCCGGCCTATCTGCTGACCGACTTGATCGAGGAAGAATTCCAGCGTCTGGCCGTGCCCCATGTGGGTGGCAAGGCGGGCCAGCAATTGCTGCGCCGCCGCCTGAGCCAGTTATACCGCGACAGCCCTTACTGCACCGCCGTGGTGCAAGGCCGCGACAGCGAGGGCCGGCGCGACGACCAAGTATTGTTTTGTGCGCTGACCAATGCCGCGCTGCTGCAACCGTGGATGGAAGCGCTGGAACAAGGCAAGATCGCGCTGGCCGGCATGTATTCGACCAGCCTGCTGAGCGCCCTGCTGGTCGACAAACTGGCCATCACCCAGCAGCATTTGCTGCTGGTCACCCAGCAGTCGGGCGGCTGGCGTCAAAGCTATTTCCAGCACGGCCAGTTGCGCTTTAGCCGCCTGACGGTGGCCATCGACCGCGACGGCCTGCCCGTCAGGGTGGCCGGCGAAACCGATAAAACCCAGCAATTTCTGACCAGCACCCGCCTGCTGGAACGGGGCCAGGTCTTGCACGCGGTGATACTGGCGCCGGCCACCCAGGTGGCGCGCCTGCAGCAAGAGTGCCGCAGCGGGCCGGAAACGGCCTTTCGTTTCATCACCATGGAGCGCGCTTGCTCCAAGGTTGGTCTGGAGCAAGTGCCGGCCCTGTCCGACCAATTGTTCCTGGCGCTGCTGGGCAGGCGCTTGCCGCCCAGCCATTACAGCCTCGGCCCGCGCGCCCTGTTTTACCAATTGTGGCGCACCCGGATCGGCTTGTACGCGGCCAGCGCGGCGGTATTGGCCGGCACCGTGTTATGGCTGGGCGCGAATCTGTGGGGCATCGTCGAGGCGGCCCGCGCCAACGACAGGCTGCGGGTCGACGCGCAACAATATGAGCTGCGCTACGCGGCGATCATGTCTTCGCTGCCGCCGCAAGTGGACAAGACCAGGAATATGAAGGCGGCCGTCACCATCGAACGCTTGATCACGCAGCAAGCGCCGCATCCCTTGTCGATGATGACGACGCTCAGCGCGGCGCTCGAAAAGGTGCCGGAGATTAATCTGACCCAACTCGATTGGAAAGTCAGCCTGCCCGGCGCCTCCGGCCAGACGCGTTCGGAAAACACGGCAAACACGCCGGTGTCCTCGCTCTTGATCGCCTTTCCCACGCAGCCGCCGCAAAGCTTGCGGGTGCAAGCCGAGGTGCAATTGACACAAAATAATTACCGCAGCGCGCTGGCCAGCATCAATCTGTTTGCCCAGGAATTGGCGCGCCAGCCGCGCCTGGCGGTGGCCATTGAAGAAACCCCGCTCGATGTGCGCCCGAACGTCAAACTGAGCGGCAAGGCCGCCACCGAGACCGCCGACAGCAAGGCAAAATTCACCCTGAACCTGGTCTGGAATCCATGAATACCTCACCCATCGGTGCGCCCGCCAGCACCAGAAAAAAACCGGCGGCGCTGCTGGTCTTGCCATCCTGGCTGGGCGAACTGGGGCTGATCCGGCTGGCCCTTGGCTGCTTCACCTTGAGTCTGGCGCTGGCTGGCCTGGTGATCAGCGTCAGCAATGTGTATCTGAATCGGCAGAGCGAGCAATTGGCGCAGGCCCAACAATTGCGCGCGGTCGCCTTCGACAAATTCAACCATGTCGAAAACGAAAAGCTGGAAATTCGCAGCTATCAACCGCAATTCATTGCATTGCGCGACAAGGGCTTGATCGGCGAGGAAAACCGCCTGGCCTGGGTCGATGCGATCCGGCAAATCCAGGAACGGCGCAGGCTATTGCCGATCAACTATGAAATCGATGTGCAGCAAAAGGTCAAGCTGGAAGCGCGCATGGCGCTCGGCGATTACCATTTGCGCGCCAGCCGGATGGACTTGCATATGGATCTTTTGCACGAAATGGACTTGTTCAATTTCCTCGACGATTTGAAGCGGCGCAGCTATTACGCGCTGCAAGATTGCTCGCTGCGGCGCAACGCCGTGGCCAGCGGCGGTACCATCACGCCGACGCTGGCAGCCGACTGCACCCTGTACTGGCTGACGCTGGGCGTCGACGGGCCGACGCCCTCGCCGGCCCCGAAGGCGGGCAAATGACCCGGCGCGCGCTCTCGGCAGCGCTGCTGGCGCTGCTGCTATCGAGCAGCGCCGGCGCGGTGGAATTGGGCCGCCTGTTTGCCACCCCGGCCGAGCGGGCCGCGCTGGACGCCCAGCGCGCCGACGCGCCCCCGGACACGCCGGCCGCCGCCGGCGCCGCCGCCCAGCCCGTCCCGGGCGCGGTGGCGTCCGCAGCCGCCACCGCGCCCGCAGCCGAGCCGCTGGTCTTGAATGGCGTGGTGCGGCGCAGCAGCGGCAAGTCGACCGTGTGGCTGAACCAGGTACCGCAAAACGATGCCAACAATCGACTGGGAGCCGACGCCGCCCTGTCGCTGCAACTATCATCGGGGCGCAAGGTGATACTCAAGCCGGGCCAAAGCTTCGACGTGAACAACGGCACGATCAAGGAAGCCGATGGCCGCTAGGCGCGCCCCGGCGCGCCAGGGCGGTGCGGCGCTCTTGATCTTGGTCGCGATCGCCGGCCTGGGCATGGCCACCTTGCTCATCAGCGCGCTTGGCAAGAACAATGCGCAGGCGGCGCGCGAACAGCGCACCGTGTTGCTGCTGGCGCAGGCGAGCGACGCTCTGGTTGGCTTCGCGGCCGCCCACGGCAGGCTGCCGCGACCGGCGCAATCGGCCCTCGATGGCAGCGAACGCCCATCGGCTTGCGATTCCGAGCAGGCTTGCACCGGTCTGCTGCCCTGGGTCACGCTGGGCGTCGCCGGCGTCGATAGCTGGGGCAAATTATTGCGCTACAGCGTCACGCCGGCGCTGACCCAGGCGCCCGTGCAGTCGATCTCGGCAGTGGCGACCAAGACTGTCAGCGGCCGCGCCCCGGGTGGTAAATTCGAGTTCCTGGGCGGGCAAGACAGTTGCGAACTGGCCGCCCAATGCCTGCCCTTCGTGCTCTATTCCAGCGGTAAGAACAATTTCGGCACCGGCGTCGGCGGCGCGGCGCTGGCCAATGCCTCGCGCAGCAACCTCGACGAGGTGGCCAATAATAGCGCGAGCCTGCATTTTATCGCCCGTGTCGCCAGCGACAATCCCTTGCAGCCGGGCGGCGAATTCGACGACTTGCTGAACTGGATCACGCTTCCGAGCTTGTACAACCGGATGAAAGCGGCACGCAATCTACCATGAAAAAACAACAACACGCAGGTTTCAGCCTGGTCGAAATGGCCATCGTGCTGGTCATCGTTGGTTTGATGCTGGGCGGCTTGATCACCCCGCTGGCCACCCAGATCGAGCAGCGCAAGGTCAGCGAAACGCAAAAGGTGCTGGACGAATCGCGCGAGGCCCTGATCGGCTTCGCGCTGCGCTACGGCTACCTGCCCTGCCCGGCGATCTCGGCCGCAAACGGTCTGGAAGACCGCAGCGGCGCGCGCTGCACCAATGAAAAACGCCAGGGCTTCTTGCCGTGGGCCACGCTGGGCTTGCCCAAGAGCGATAGCTGGAACCATTTATTCCGCTATAGCGTCACGCCGGCCTTCAGCGATAGCGCGAACCAGTTCACGCTGGGCACGCCGCGCGACATCAGCGTCGCCACCCGCGACGGCGCGGGCCGGGCCACGCCGGCCACCGCCGCCAACGATATCCCGGCCGTCATCATGTCGCACGGCAAAAACGGTTACGGCGGCACCAGCGAGCAAGGCATCCTGATCGCCAATGCCTCCTCCAGCAATGGCGACGAACGTATCAACACCAGCATCGGCACCACCTTCGTCAGCCGCCCCGCCGATGACAATCGCGCGGCGGCGGGCGGCGAGTTCGACGATATTGTGGCCTGGGTATCACCGAATATCTTGTATAACCGCATGGTGGCGGCCCAGCGCCTGCCCCGTTGACCATGTTGCGCCCGACCCTGACGATCGCCGCCTACACCTTGCTGGAAGCCTTGCGCAACCGCTTGATCTGGCTGCTGCTGCTGGTGGCGCTGGGCGCCATCGGTTTGAGCGGCTTCCTGGACGAATTGGCGCTGACCGAAAGCCGGCAAATCCAGGCTGCCCTGCTGGCGGCCACGCTGCGCCTGGCGGCGGTTTTCCTGCTCTCGACCTTTGTCGTTACCAGCATGGTGCGCGAAGCCAACGACAAGGGGCTGGAATTGCTGCTGGCCTTGCCCATGCCGCGCGCCGCCTATCTGCTCGGCAAGCTGGGCGGGTTTTGTGCGCTGGCCCTGCTGCCAGCCTTGCTGTTCGGCGCCTTGAGCGCGCTGTTCGCGCCGCCCGCGCAAAGCGCGCTGTGGACCTTGTCCCTGCTGTGCGAATTGTGGATCGTGGCTGCTTTCAGCCTGTTTTGCGCGCTCAGCTTCAAGCAAGTGATGCCGGCGCTGGCCGCCTGCGCCGGCTTTTACGTACTGGCGCGCAGCGTCGGCAGCTTGCAATTGATCGGCCACGGCCGCTTCGGCGCCCATTCCCCCTCACAGCAGGCGCTCGGCGCCGGCATCGACCTGATCGCCGCCGTGTTGCCCGGCCTGGACCAATTCACCCGCACCGAATGGCTGCTGTATTACACCGGCGACGGCGCCGCGTTGCTGGCCGTGTTGCTGCAAACGGCCATCTACGTCGGCCTGATGACGGCCGCCGCGCTGTTCGATTTTTACCGCAAGAGCATCTGATGGGTAGCAAACCGCTGTCCGCCGTGCCGCCCCGCCTGCGCTGGGCGCTGGCCACCGCGCTGGCGCTGCAACTGCTGTGGCATTTTTCCGGTACGGCGCCGCTGGCGCGCGCGCGCGCCTTGGCGCCGGCGCCGGCCCGCGCCACCCTGCTGTTGGCCAGCCTGGGCGAGCCACTGGCGCTGTCGAAAGCCATGATGCTGTATCTGCAGGGCGAGGACGACCAGGCCGGCGTGAATCTGGCCTGGAACACACTCGATTATCCCCGTATCGCCGCCTGGCTCGATGCCATCCTGGCGCTCGATCCGCGCGGCCAATATCCCTTGCTGGCCGCCAGCGAAGTGTATGGCGCCGTCAACGACGCGGCGCGGGTGCGCTTCATGCTGGACTTTGTCGCGGCCCGTTTTGCGCAAGACCCGGACCGGCGCTGGCCCTGGCTGGCGCACGCGGCCCTGGTGGCCAAGCACCGCTTGCACGACTTGCCGCTGGCACGCCGCTACGCGCAGGCGATCCGGCAGCAGGCGACGGGGCCAGGCGTGCCGGCCTGGGCGCGCGAGCTGGAGGTGTTCATCCTGGAAGATATGAATGAACTCGATAGCGCCAAGACCCTGATCGGCGGCTTGATCAGCGGCGGCCAGATCAGCGATCCGCATGAACTGGCTTTCCTGTCGCAGCGCCTGGAGCAGATTGCGGCGCGCCAGGCCGGCGGGCCTTGAGGCGGGCAATGCAAAAGTTTCAAGCGAACTTCGCAGCAAAACCTTGAATTTTGATTTACACTCACGAGTAAATTGCCGAGTTGCCATATTAAAGGATCTGTCATGTTATCCCTGCCACAGCGTCAGCGCGGCTTTACCCTGGTTGAAATCGCCATCGTGCTGGTCATCATCGGCTTGCTGCTGGGAGGCGTCCTGAAAGGCCAAGGCTTGATCGACAGCGCCAAAGTAAAAAATATCATCCAGCAATCGAATGCCCTGTCGGCGGCCGTGAACGCCTACCAGGACAAGTTCCGCGCCCTGCCCGGCGACGATATACTGGCCACCACCCACGTCCCCAATTCGGCCGGCAACGGCAATGGCGACGGCCAGATCGGCGACGGCCAACCGCGCGAATTCGCGCTGGCGCCGCAACACCTGGCGCTGGGCGGCTTCATCACCGGCTCCTACAATGGCACCACCCAATTCATGACCAGCGCGCAAGGCGGCGCCGTCTATCTGTATAACGACGAAGTGGGCGGGCGTTCCGGCAACGGCATCCGCTTCGACAACCTGCCCGAATCATTTGCCGAGCAAATCGACAATAAACTCGATGACGGCGTCGCCAACACCGGCTCCGTGCGCGCCAAGGCCGCTTACGGCAACACGGGCGCCATCATCAGCCGCACGGCCGTGTTTTTCTAGGCTGCCCATGCCCTCTCCTCAACGACGCCGCATCTTCCTGATGCGGCACGGCAGCGTCAGCTATTTCGACGCGGCCGGCAAGCCTTACCAAGCCGAATCGGTGCCCCTCAATGAACTGGGCCGGGTTCAGGCCAGCGCGGCGGGACGCCTGTTTGCCGAGCAAGCAATCCGTTTCGACCGCGTCATCGTCTCGGGCTTGCCGCGTACGGTGGAAACGGCGACGCGGGTACTGGCTGAAAGCGGCCAGGACATCGCCATCGAATGCTGGCCCGAATGGGAAGAATTGCGCGGCGGTCGCCTGGCCTCGATTCCCGAGGCCGAGCTGGCGCAAGCCTTCACGGGCGTGTTTCACGGCGTGGTGCCGGAAGCGACGCAATTTCTCGGCGGCGAAACGCTCGGCCATTTGATGGACCGGGTCTTTCCCGCTATCGCGCGCCTGCGCGCCGATCCCGCCTGGGACACGGCGCTGCTGGTGCTGCACGGCGGCGTCAACCGCGCCATCTTGTCCTATGCACTGACCGGGCAGCGCTTGTTTCTGGGCAATATCGCGCAAACGGCCGGCTGCATCAACGCCCTCGACGTCGGCGCCGAGGATGGCGACTGGGTGCTGCGCTTTTCCAATCTGGCGCCGCCCGTACCGCTGCAACAGCATGTCCGCAACACCACCATGGAACAATTGCTGGAGCAATACAGGAAGTCGCGCGCGGCGGCCTGAATTCGTACAAATAAATAGTACGATCGTACTTTTTATAGGATAGAATGACACCACCAAACTAGGCCGGGAGCAACGATGTTTGAAGAATTCATGGGCACCAAGCCCGTGTCGGAACGACAAAAATTCGACGTGGCCGCGCTGACGGCTTACCTGGAACAGCGGGTCGAGAATTATCCCGGCGGCGCGCCGCAAGTGCTGCAATTCAAGGGCGGCCAATCCAATCCTACTTTCAAGCTCAGCGTCGGCGAGCGCCATTATGTGCTGCGCACCAAGCCCGCACCGGCCGCCAAGCTATTGCCGTCGGCCCATGCGATCGAGCGCGAATTTCGCGTCATGGATGCGCTGCAAAAAGCCGGTTTCCCCGCTCCCCGCCAATACGCCTTGTGCACCGATGAAAGCGTGATCGGGCGCGCGTTTTTCGTCATGGAATTCATCGCCGGCCGGGTCTTGTGGGACCAGGCCCTGCCCGGCATGACACCAGGCGAACGGGGCGCCATTTACGACGAGCTCAACCGCGTTATCGCGCAATTGCATAACATCGATTATGCGGCCATCGGCTTAGCCGACTACGGCAAGCCAGGCAACTATTTCCAGCGCCAGATAGAGCGCTGGACGCGCCAATACCAGGCCTCCGTCACCGAGCCGATCGAGGCGATGGATCAGTTGATGGCCTGGCTGCCGCAGCATATTCCGCCCGGCGACGACACCAGCATCGTGCATGGCGACTTTCGGCTCGACAACATCATCTTCCACCCGAGCGAGCCGCGCATCCTGGCCGTGCTGGACTGGGAATTGTCGACCCTGGGCCACCCGTTTGCCGATTTCTCTTACCATTGCATGAGCTGGCATATCGAACCGGGCCAATTTCGCGGCATCGCCGGGCTCGACCTGGCGGCGCTCGGCATTCCATCGCAGCAAGAGTACATCCTCCAGTATGCCAAACGCACGGGCAAGACGATACGCCTGGAAGACTTCAATTTCTATCTGGCCTTCAATATGTTCCGCCTGGCCAGCATCATGCAAGGCATCATGAAGCGCTATGTCGACGGCACCGCCGCCAGCGCCCAAGCCCTGGAATCGGGCAAGATGGCGCGGCCGATGGCCGAACTGGGCTGGGCCTATGCCAGCGGCAAACCAATCTGACCGGGGAAACAAATGAATTTTGATTATTCCGAACGCTGCCAAGACTTGCAAGCGAGGCTGACGGCATTCATGGAGCGCCACATCTATCCGAGCGAGCGCGAATTCAAGCAAGAAGTCGACCGCAACGGCGCGGAAAAGGGCAACCGCTGGATTCCCACCGAGCTCATTGAACGGCTCAAGCCGCTGGCCCGCGAAGAAGGCTTGTGGAATCTGTTCTTGCCGCAATCGAGCCGCGCGCCGGAAGGTTTGTCCAACCTCGATTACGCGCCTTTGTGCGAAATCATGGGGCGCGTGGCGTGGGCGCCGGAGGTATTCAATTGCAGCGCGCCCGACACCGGCAATATGGAAACCATCGAACGCTACGGCTCCGAAGAGCACAAGCGGACCTGGCTGGAACCCTTGCTGCGCGGCGAGATACGCTCAGCCTTCGCGATGACGGAGCCGGGCGTGGCCTCCTCCGACGCCACCAATATCGAGACCCGGATCGAGCGCGACGGCGACGACTATGTGATCGATGGCCGCAAATGGTGGATTTCCGGCGCCGGCGACCCGCGCTGCAAGGTTTTCATCACGATGGGCAAGACCGATTTCAAGGCCCAGCGCCACGCCCAGCAATCGATGATACTGGTGCCGGCCGGCACGCCCGGCTTGACCATCTTGCGCCCGCTGCCCGTATTTGGCTATGACGACGCCCCGCACGGCCACTGCGAAATCGTGTATGACAAGGTGCGGGTGCCGGCCACCAACCTCTTGCTGGGCGAAGGACGCGGCTTCGAGATCGCCCAGGGCCGTCTGGGGCCGGGTCGCATCCACCATTGCATGCGCGCGCTCGGTGTGGCCGAACGGGCGCTGGAACTGATGTGCCAGCGCTTGAACCGACGCGTCGCCTTCGGCAAGAAGATTGCCGAACAAGGCGTCTGGCGCGAACGCATTGCCGACGCGCGCATCCAGATCGACACGGCGCGCCTGCTGACCTTGAAGACGGCGGCCCTGATGGATACGCTCGGCAACAAACACGCGCAGGCGGAAATTGCGATGATCAAGGTGCTGGCCCCGAATGTGGCGCAACAAGTGCTGGACTGGGCCATCCAGGCGCACGGTGCAGCCGGTGTGTCGGATGACTTCCCGCTAGCCGCGCAATGGGCCGGCAACCGCACCCTGCGCCTGGCCGACGGCCCCGACGAGGTGCACCGCAATGCAATCGCCAAGCTGGAACTGGCCAAGCATATCGCGCCCGATGAGGGCCTGGGCTTGCCGCGCGGGCGCGCCTGAGCCGCTATCTCAAGAAACAGCCTTGACGGCGCCGCCGGCCCGTTTCGGCAAGACGATCTTGAACAGGGACCCTTTGCCGACTTCGCTGCTGACCTCGATCCGGCCGCCATGTTTTTGCACGATGCCATACGATAAAGACAAACCCAGCCCGGTGCCCTTGCCGATCGGCTTGGTGGTAAAAAACGGTTCGAAAATCCGTCCCAGGTGGCGCGGCTCGATGCCGGCGCCGCTATCTTCGACTTCGATCCAGACCTCGTCGCCTTCATGGCCGCTGCGGATCGTGATCACGCCGCGCTCGACGATCGCGTGCGATGCATTGACCAGCAAGTTCATGAACACCTGATTCAATTGCGAGGGCAGGCATTCGATTTGCGGAATCGCGCCATATTCCTTGCGCACTTCGGCCTTGTACTTGAGCTCGTTCCACACGACCCTGAGCGTGCTTTCCATGCCCGCCTCCAGATCGGCCCACTGGCGCTCCGATTCGTCGACGTGGGAAAAGTCTTTCAAATCCTGCACGATGTTCTTGACGCGCTGCAAGCCGTCAAGCGATTCGGTCAGCAAATTGCCGATATCCTCGCTGAGGAAGGCGACATCGATTTCCTGCTTCAATTGCTTAATGTCGCGCAACATGTCATCGTTCAAGGCACTCTCGACGCAGGCATAGGCGGCCAGCAATTTCAACATCCCATCCGTATAGCGTTGCAGCGCACCCAGGTTGGAATTGACGAAACTGACGGGGTTGTTGATTTCATGGGCCACGCCGGCCGCCAACTGGCCGATCGTGGCCATCTTTTCCGATTGCAGCAACTGGTTCTGGGCTGCCTCGAGCTTGCCGATCAACTCGGCCTGGCGCGCCTTTTCCGTGTTCAGCGTCGCATTCGCCATTTGCAGATCGGCGGTGCGACTCGCCACCCGGGCCTCCAATTGGTCGCGCGAGTCGCGCAGCGCCGCCTCGGCCAGCTTGCGTTCGGTGATATCGTTGTAACCGAAGACGCGCCCGATGATGCGTTCGCCCAGATATTGCGGCCGCGAGACGCATTCGAAAAAACGCCCATCCTTGAGCTGGAACAGATCCTCGGTTTCTTGCGCGGCGACGATGTCACGCAAGCGCGCGCGGCACACAGCGCTTTCCAGCACGGCGGCGGCGATGAATTCGACGATTGCCGCATCGTCTTGCGCCAGCAGCAAGGCATCGGGAATCGCCCACATCTTGCTGAACAGGCGGTTCATGCTGCCGATCCGGCCTTGCCAATCGACCACCAGGATCCCGTTGCCGGTCGATTCCAGGGTCGCCTGCAATTGCGACAAGGTGCGCGCCAGGGTATCCTCGACTTCGCGCTCATTTTGCACATCCGTGGCCTGCACCAGCAATAAGGTGACGCCCTCATACTCCAGCACCTGGATGGTTTTCATGACCGTCAGCATGGAAGCGTCGGCGCATTGGTACAAGCCCTGCTGGGCCTCGATGGCCGGATATTGGCCATTGCTGACATCTTCCCAATAGAACATGTCTTGCAGGGAGCTTTCGATATCGGTGATCTTCATGCTCAGCAAGGCTTGCTCGGAATAGCCGAGCGTACGCTGGGCGGTGCGGTTGGCAATCACGATACGCAACTGAGTCGGCTCCACCAGCAGCATGATGTGCGGGCTGTGGTCGAGCATCAGGCGATCGAGGCCGCTCATAGTCGGGGCGCATCCTGGCCCGGTTTGCCGACCGCGAAATAGTAACTGACCCGTTTGCGCGGACTGAGGTAGTTGTAGACTTCACGCGCCACCTGCGCCGGCCGGATCGCCTTGGCGATATTGACCTCCGCTTCATGCTCCATGTCGACCAGGATCGCCTCTTCCTTGGGCACATCGGCGTCGTAAATCATGATCATGGGCTTCATCGGCTTGCTGGTATTGATGGTGGTGACCATGCCCAGCACGCCATTCGACAATTGCACGATGGTGCCGGGCGGATACACCCCCAGGCAACGGATGAACACTTGCAAGAGCTTGGGATCGAACTTGCTGCGCAGCTTGGCGAACATTTGCGACAGCGCCTCGTGCGGCGTCAGGGCGTCGGCCAGATTGACCGGGTTGCACAACTCGTCGTAATAATTGGCAATGGCCACGATGCGCGACAGCAAGCC
Organism: Oxalobacteraceae bacterium GrIS 1.11; assembly: GCA_040544385.1. GTDB lineage: Bacteria > Pseudomonadota > Gammaproteobacteria > Burkholderiales > Burkholderiaceae_D > Janthinobacterium. The sequence continues at coordinate 47,969 of JBEONR010000008.1, read as the reverse complement.
GATCGCCTCGCCCTTCAGCCTGGCCGGATAGCCGCTGCCATCGACCATTTCGTGGTGTTCGCGCACGATCGCCAGCACGCTCGGCGGCAGGTGCAAGGTGGTGCCGATGTCGGCCCCGTATTGGGCATGCATTTCATAGAGATTGCGTTCGGCCGCGCTCAAGGGCGCCATGCTCTGCAGTATGCCGGTGGGGATCTTCTTGTGGCCGACATCATGGAACAGCGCGCCCATTCCCAAGGCCCCGATCACGGCCGCCGGCAGCTTGATGTCGCGCGCCACCATCATGGCCAAGATGGTGACATTGAGCGAGTGCAAATACAATTCCTCGCCGCCCATATTGTCGCCCATGACTTGGATCGCCAGCTCCGGCTCGGCCAAGATGGAATCGGCAATCTGCTTGACCAATTCGTTTGCCTGGCGCACGCTTTCGGCCGGCCGCGAGAACAGGTTCTTGTCGATGTCGCGCACCGCAGTGGCGGTGCTGGTAAAGGCTTTTTCAACCCGCGTGGTCGCCTCGCGCTGACGCGCAATGCGCGCGATCATGGCGCGCTTGGCCACCAGGGCCGGCGCGATATCGGGCGCCGCGTCCGCCGGCGCCGGCGCCGGCGCCGGCGTGTCCGTTTGCGCGCGCGGCGGCGGCACGCCGACGCTGCTCAACACCGGATTGCAACGCACAGTCTGCAAGCCCAGGCTGCGGATGATTTTGACTTGCTCGTCGCTCTTGATCTTGAAATTACTGAAGGCAAAAGGCTGGTCGAACCACTTCAAGTCAAGGTATATATACAATCCGACCTGCAATTGATCCATCGTGATATGAACGGTATCTGGCATGGCCCAGGCAATTCAGGAGAGTGAAGGATCTGGCGCTTTCACAAACGCCGCCGGCGTTTCCTTTCAGTAGCCGGCCACCGACCATCCATGCAGCAAGGCTGTATCCGATACTACACCAGAAAATGCCCGCGTCCGGCTAAATTTACTTACCCACAAACAACATATTCTGCCGCACGCGGAGTTTAGCTCAAGGATAGCGCCGCATCAGGAATTGGGCCACGCAGACCGGCTTATCGCCGCCTTCGCGCTCGATCGCCACGCCCCAGTTGACCTGGGCGCCGTCGTCCAGTTCGCTCACCGCCAGGATGCTCAGCCTGGCCCGCAAGCGGCTACCGACCGGCACCGGGGCCGGGAAGCGTACCTGGTTCAAGCCATAGTTGATGGCCAGGGCGACGCCGCCCATGCTGACCGCGTTTTGCAACATCGCCGGCAGCAATGCCAGGGTCAGGAAACCGTGGGCCACGGTGCCGCCATACGGCGACTCGCGCAGGCAGCGCTCGGTGTCGACATGGATCCACTGGTGGTCGCCCGTGGCGTCGGCAAAGGTGTCGATGCGGCGCTGGCTGATCTCGACCCAGTCCGACACGGCGACTTCGCAGCCGAGCTCGGCTTGCATGGCGGCCAGGTCGGCGAAATCACGCATGCCCGCCCTCCCCGCCTGGGCGGCGCCCGAACATGCCCATGCCTTCGACCGTGGCCACCACTTCGCCATGCTGGTTGCTCGCTTGCCACAGCGACACCACCACACCGCGGTCCGGCTTGGACTGCGAGGCCCGCACTTCTTTGGTGATGTAGAGCACGCGCAGCGTGTCGCCGGCGCGCACCGGCTTGAGCCAGCGCACGCTGTCGATGCCGGGCGAGCCCATGCTGGCCGAATCGCCGATCACGCCATCGACCACCATCCGCATCATCATGCTGCAGGTATGCCAGCCACTGGCGATGACGCCACCGAAGATCGAGCCGGCCGCCGCATCATGATCGACATGAAACGGTTGCGGGTCGAACTGGCGGGCAAAGGCGATGATTTCCTCTTCCGTCACATGGCGCACGCCCAGATCGAGTTCCTGGCCGACAAAGAAATCCTCGAAGTAGCGATGCTGGCTCATGCGCTCTCTCCGACCAAGCGAAAGCCCGGCTGGGCGATGAAGCGCTGCAAGTGATGGTCGCTGTCGCCCAGGGTCAACTCGATCATGCTCAAGCGTTTGAAATGCTGCGCGGCCGGTAACTCATCGGTCACGCCCATGCCGCCATGCAATTGCACCGCTTGCTGACCGACAAACTTGAGCGCTTGCCCGACCCGCACCTTGGCTGCCGACACCGTGCGGCGGCGTTCCTCGACATCGCCGGAGGCAAGCTTGCCGGCCGCCAACATCGCCATCGAGCGGGCTTGTTCGATGTGAATGAACATGTCGGCCATGCGGTGCTGCAAGACCTGCGACTTGCCGATCGGCGCGCCGAACTGGGTGCGCGTCTTGAGGTAGTCGAGGGTGGCCGCGAAGATCGCGTCCATCGCGCCGACCGCTTCCGAACATAGCAGGCTGGCGCCATAGTCGGCCGCCGCGTCGAGGATGCTCCAGCCGGCGCCTGCGGCGCCCAGCAAGCTCGATGCCGGCAGCACCACGCCGGCAAACGTGACGGTGGCGGCGCGCTGGCCGTCGATGGTGCGATAGTCGCGTAGCGTCAGGCCCGGCGTATCGGCCGCCAACACGAACAGGGAAATGCCGTCGCGCGCGCGCCGCTCGCCGCCGGTGCGGGCCGAGACGATCAGGGCGCCGGCCTGGGCGCCGTGGATGACGACGGTTTTCACGCCATCGATGCGATAGCCGTCGGAATGCTCCGTGGCGCGGGTGGCGATGTCGAACAAGTCATGCCGGGCCTGCTGTTCGCCGAGCGCGCAAGCGAGCTTCAAGGTGCCGCCGGCAACGCCTTCCAGCAAATTGCCGTGGCCGCCCGCCAGGCGCAGGAATTCGGCCCCCAGCATGGTCGCCAGGTAAGGCTCCACCACCAGGGCGCGCCCCAGTTCCTGCATCACCACCAGCATGTCGACGGCGCTGCCGCTGAAACCGCCCTGCGCTTCCGGCACCGGCAAGGCCGTCATGCCCAGTTCGGTCAAGGTGGCCCAGGCCGCCTCCGAGACGCCGGCCGCCGAATGGATGATCTTGTTGCGCGTGTCGAAGCCGTAATCCTTGGCCACCCAGCGCCGCAAGGCATCGGCGAATTGTTGCTGTTCTTCTTTGAAAGTAAAGTCCATGGTGTCCCCTCACAAGCCCAGAATCATCTGGGTAATGATATTTTTCTGAATCTCGTTCGAGCCGCCATAAATGGAAGTCTTGCGATAATTGAAGTAATACCCGGCCAGCGGCGCCGCGTCGTCATCGCCGCCCGCGCTATGCTGGGCGCTGCCGTCCAGATAGGCTGGGTCAAACGGCAAGGCTTGCGGGCCGATCGCTTCCACCATCAACTCGGTCAGCATTTGCTGGATTTCCGAGCCACGCACCTTGAGCATCGACGCTTCCGGTCCCGGCCCCTTGTCTTCCTGGCTAATCACGCGCAATACCGTCATTTCCAGCGCCATCAATTCGATTTCCAGCGTGGCGACCTTGGCCGCGAACAGGGGATCGTCGAGCAGCGGCTTGTCATTCTTAAAATGTTCGGTGGCCAGTTTTTTCAGAAACAGCAACTCGCGCCGGGAACGCCCGACGGCCGCGATGCCGGTGCGTTCATGTCCCAGCAAATATTTGGCGTAAGTCCAGCCCTTGTTTTCCTGGCCGACCAGGTTTTCCACCGGCACTGCGACATTATCAAAGAAGACTTCATTGACTTCATGATCTTCATCCAACATGATGATGGGCCGCACCGTGATGCCGGGCGTCTTCATATCGATGAGCAGGAAGGAAATCCCCTCTTGCTTGCGCACGCCGCTATCGGTGCGCACCAGGCAGAAAATCATATCGGCGTGCTGGGCCAGCGTGGTCCAGGTCTTTTGGCCATTGACGATGTAATGCGCGCCGCGCCGCTCGGCGCTGGTTGTCAGCGAAGCGAGGTCGGAACCGGCGCCCGGCTCCGAATAACCCTGGCACCACCAGTCGCTGCAATCGAGGATGCGCGGCAAGTAATAGGCTTTTTGCTGAGCGTTGCCGAAGGCCATGATGACGGGCGCCACCATGTTGATGCCGAACGGCAAAATAGGCGGGGTGCCGGCGCGCGCGCATTCATCTTCCCAGATATGGCGCTGCACCGCGTTCCAGCCGGTGCCGCCGTATTCGCGCGGCCAGCCGGGCGCGGCCCAGCCCTGGTGCGCGACGATCTTGTGCCAGCGCACGATATCGTCTTTCGACAGGCGCAAATGCTGGCGCACCTTGTGCTGCAAGGGGGCCGGCAAGCTGGCCTCGAGGAAGGCGCGCACTGTGTCGCGAAATACCAGATCTGCGTCCGTATAATTCAAATCCATGCTGTCTCCTTGTTATTCGGCGGTAAAAAAGCACGACCGTTCTCAAGAATTGTACCTTATAAATTCAACAGTAATGAAGTAATTACACAGCTTTATTGACAAAAAAAAGCGACATGCAGGCATGTCGCTTTTTACTTCCGAGGAAGCGGCGCAAGCGTGCCGCGCGGCCCTATTTCCTGACCGGCGCGGCCGCTGCCAGCGTGATGGCGACGCCCTTGCTGCTGGTCTGGCCACGCGAATCGCTGACTTTCAAGACCGCCTCGTAAGTGCCGGCCTTGGTATAGGTATGGCTGGCATTGAGGCCGGCCACGCTGGCCGAGCCATCGCCGAAATTCCACTGGTAAGACGTGATGGTGGCACCGCTAGCGGCCGTCGCCGCGCCGCTGAAAGCCACGGCCAGGCTGCCGCTGCCTCTGCTGGCACTGGCCTTCACCGTCAGCGTCGGCGGCGTGATCACCACCAGCGCGGCCGTGCCGCTGATGCTGTACTGGCCGATGCTGCCGTAATTGCTATACCCGGTTTTCAAAGGATCGCCGTTGCCCGTGCCTTTCACGCTCAAATAATACGTCCCCGGCAAGGCGATATTGACACTGATGCCCGCATTGAGTTCGGCCAGCGGATTGGCGCTGGCCAAGACCTTGCCCGAGGCATCAAGCAATTCCAAGCTGACATCGAGGTCGGCGCCGATGGCCGCCGCCGCCACTTTCAAGCTCAAGGGGCCGGAGCCGGCCACGAAGCTGAACATGTCGACATCGGTCGGCGTTTCGATCACCCCGCTGGCCGACAAATTGGCCAGGCCATTGGCGCTCTTGCTGAGCAGCGCGGACGCGGTGGCGATAGTATTGCCGTGATCGTCGGCGCGCGGATGCAAACCCTGGCGCAACATCACCGCATACGCGTCTTCCTTGTTGTTGGCGCCGCTATACTCGCCCTTGGCCCATTGGCTCAGGTTCTTGTAATAGCTGACACCCATGATGGGCGCCCAGCCGGTGATGCCATCGCCCTGGCCGCCATAATACGCGCTGGCGGCATTGCCCTGGTGTTGCAAGCCGAGGGTGTGGCCGGCCTCGTGCGAGATGCATTCCGCGATCGGTTTCTCGCTGTTGGCCAGGTTATTCGGAAAGCAAAACGCGGGCGCCGCGCCGGCGGCGAATTTGGCAAAGGAATTGAGGTAAGCGTAACCGCCGGCCGTGCTCGATTGCGGCGTAATGAGCACGGTGGCGCCGATCTTGCCGGCCGGGATGGCCGGCGCTTCGGTGGTGATATCGACGTCGAACGCAGCGTAATCTTCCACCACACGCAGCCAGATGTTCTGGATCATCAAGCGCTCGGCGTCGCTATAGGTGGCCGGACTCTTGTCGAGGCTGAAGCTGGGATTGGCACCCTGCCCTTTGAAATTAAGAAACAGCACGCGGCTGGAATCGGCCTTGCTGTGCAACAGGAAGGTTTGATCGAGCGGGAACGGGCTGGCCACGGTAGTGACGCCGGTCGCGACCGTGGGGGCGCCGGCCGCAGTCGCACCGGCAGCAATCCCTTCATCGATGTGGACGATGCGGCCCTTGCGGTCAAGGTGCACGCTACTATCGGTCAACAGCAAATGGCTCAAGCTATCGGCCGTCATGCCATACCAGTTCGCGACCGGGGCCAGGTCGCGGCCCAGCAAATCGATGGCCCGCTGTCCCGAGGAAAATTCGCGCAGGCTGATGTGGGCAAACGGCGGATTGTCGGTGGCACCGTCGGCGCTGGCCGGCACAAAATCGGCCGCCATTTCCATTTTTTCATAGTCCGCCAGGCGCGCCTTGCTATCGGCCACGGCCGCCGATGCTCGCGCAGGCACCAAGGCAAGCGCAGGCAACGACTGTTGCCGCGCGCCGGAAGGTGTCGGGAGCGGGGCCGGCGATGCCAGATGCGCAGCAGCGGCGCCCGATGGCGGCACGACCAGGCTGGCGCTCGGCGCGGCTTGGGGGTTGTCCTGAGCCGATTCCGACTGGCCCGCCACGGCAAACGCGCCGACCAAGACCGCCACGGCTGCGGCCGCGACGCTGACACGTTTGCCGGTCCAGATGGATGGTTTGGAGGTGGATGGTTTACCGGATTGCTGCCGATTATTCTTTTTCATCAGATTCTCCTTTGTTGATACCGCAAACAAAGGGCTGCGCGGTCGACGCGAGCGACTGCTCTTGCATCGGTGGCCCCGCTACCATGATCCGGGAAGGATGTTAGGCCGGAGGCTTTGCGTCCTTACCTTTCAGTAAGATTGCCCATGCCAAGTATCATACGAACATTTCCCCATGTCAAGTATTTCCTGATGGCATTTCAAGCCTGAACAAAGCCGTCCACGGATCGTCAGCGCCGCCGATTCCCGCATAGTCTGTCTACGCGGCGGCGTGCTTACTCGATCGTCAGCGCCAGGTCGCGACCGGCCAGCGCCGCATTGCCGGCATAGTCTTGCGCCAGAATCCGCAAAATATAATCGCCAGGCGCCAATGTTGCGACCTTCCAGGCGCCTGGTGCGACATGGCCGTTCAGCAAGGTATTGTTCAAGTCATAGACAAAGCGTGTCGCCGCGCTGCCAAACACCGTGATGCCGCTACTGTCCGCGTAGACCAGCTTGACCGCTTCCCGGCTGGCCGGCAAACGGTCATAGACCTGGGTGATGACGGCTTGCGCGAAACCCGGCGCCGGGCTGCCGTCCGCATGCAGCAATTGGTAGCCGAGCTGGTAGATGCCCAGACGCCGGCGCGCCTGGTTGCCATCCATTTGATCGTAGGCGTCGACCACGATGCGGACCTCGCCCAAGGCGCGCGGCAACAGCAGGCGGGCGCCGCGTTTTTGCGCCAGGCGCCGCTGCGCGGCGTCATACAAGGCGATGCCTTGAATCTGCGGCGCGAGCGTATCGCGCAAGCCGATGAAGGGCAAACTCAGGGGGTTGAACTCGCCGCCGGCGGGCCGGTAGTCGAGATGCACATGCGCCATGCGGTTGACCGTGCCCAGCGTCTCGCCGACCTGGAAGCGGGTGCCGCGCCTGACACGCACCCGTTCCGGCTTGCCCGCCGCATCGTTGAGCACTTGAAAGCGCGCGTCGAGCGCCGCTTCATGCGGCCCGCGTCCGACCCGCATATGAATATACGACAAACCATCGACGCTGAGTCCTTCCGACAGGTCGCCATAGCCCCAGTTCGGCAGCGGATTGCCGACCTTGCCGGATGCGATCGCCAGCACCGGCGCGCCGACCGCAGCCTGGATATCGAGTCCGCTGTGCAAATGGTCGCGGCTGGCGCCATCGAAACTGCCGCGCACTTCGCCCATCAGGCCGACCACTTCATGCGGCCGGTCTTGCGGCTTCAGCGGCCACAACATGGGGCCGGCATGGGGCGGCGGTGGCGCTTCCGCCACGACGGGTGGCGCCGCCTGGCCTGGCGTGGGCGGTGCCAGGCGCCGCACGCCGGACGCCGCAGCGACATACAAGGCGCCGTCGCGCGCCAGGGCAATACCGCGCGCTTGTTGCAATTGCACGCTGCCATCGTCATTGCCAATCGATGGCACGCGGTCGGCATCGTTCAAGGCGCGCACTTCCCCGGCCGGCGACATTTGCAGCACGCCATTGCGCGCCGTGATATACAAAAACCCGTCGTGCGTCAGCGCCAGCCCCATCGGACGCTTCAGCAAGGCGTCGCGCTGACCCTCGGGCGCCGCTGCCAGGGTCGTCACCAGGCCGTCAAGGCCGAGCTTGCGGATGGCGTAGTTTTGCGTGTCGGCGATAAAAATCTGGCCGGCGCCATCGAGCGCCAGCGCGCATGGCGTATCGAATTGGGCTTGCGCCGCCGCACCGTCGCGTCGGCCGGGCCGGCCGTCGCCGGCGAGAGTGCTGACCTGGCCATCGGGCCCGATGCGGCGGATCCGGTCGTTATAGGTGTCGGCCACATACACATTGCCGTCCGGTCCGACCGCCACCCCGACCGGGCCGTTGAAGCGGGCTGCGGCGCCCTTGCCGTCGCGAAAGCCGGCCACGCCATCCCCGGCCAGGGTCGACACGACGCCGTCCGGTGTCACCTTGCGGATCGCATGATTGCCGGTGTCGGCGACGTACAGATTGCCGGCCCGGTCGAGCGCGACGCCGGACGGCGTGTTGAACGCGGCGGCCGCGCCGACGCCATCGGCGTAACCCTCGCCGCTTCCTGCCAGGGTCGAAGCGAGGCCATCCGCGCCTATCTTGCGGATACGATTATGCTCGCCGCCCTCGGCCAGATAAACATTGCCGCCGGCATCGATGGCGACGCCGAAAGGATCGCCAAAAACGGACTGCTGCAGCAAGCCGGCAGCGCCCACCAGTGGACTCACGCGCGCGGCCCAGCCGGGCACCGTGGGCGCGGGCGTGGAGAGCGCGTGAGGATGCACGAGGCCCGAGGCGGAGCCTCCAGAAGGAGCGAAATAGGCGGCGCCGGCGCCAGCCAGGAGCAAGGCCGCAAGCGTGACTTTGATGGAAAGGGAAGACATGCGCTCAAGCCTGAAGGAAGAAAAGACGCAGTTTACAGCACGCTTATCATACGAGCAATGTTTCAATAGGCGAAAGACGCATCCAGAAAAAAGTCGAAAAAAAAGCCCGCTGGTGAAAGCGGGCTAAATCTATAATCTTGGAGGAAAATAGAGGAGACAGATGCAGTATGCCGGCTTGTCGGCTATAAATCCACTTTATATATATGATATCTGAAATAGAAAAATCGTATAACTGACGCCCTGCCGCCACGTCCAGGCCGGGCAGCCCCCTACTCTGTCGGCAAGGTCAGGTAAAGCAGCGCCATCCCGGAATCCTGGCAAATGAAGCCATCCACGGGACGGCCCGAGCTTGTCACTTTTTCCGTATATTTTCGGCAATTGAATTGTTTTGTCATGTCCACCCTGCTGTCCTTGTTTTTTTCGAGCATTGCTCTGAACGCTAGCCCGAGCCATGGCCGCGCCGCTTCCGGCGCGATGAAAGTCTCGCCGGTCGGCTCCGTCATCGACGCAAACCAATTGCCTTCGCTTGGCTGCAATTGCGCCACCAGAGTGACGAAGTCGGTCGGTCCCAGAACCAGCCGCGCATTTGCCGCCGTGGCAAAAGTTTCCCAGCGTGCGCTCTTTAGCGGCATGTCAATGCTGAGCAGCGCTCGCAGCGCAGCGATGTCATGTGAAACCTTGGATTGCTCATCGTTCACGTCGCAGCCAGATAGGAGCAGCGCTCCGGCGACGATCGTCAAAGTCAGGAAACGTGTTGCTTGAAGAGACATGTCACGCCTTGTTTTTTGCTTGCCTTGTGGCCGGTGCGGCGGCATGGCTGGCCGATCCACGGCGCCACGCCATTCATTGCCCCACGCCCTTGCCATTTTCCAGACTTCATTTTTCGAAGAACAAGAAGTCGTGAAGGTGGCGAGCAATGTTGCAATATTATTCGCCCCATTAAAAAGGCATTTCCCTAACCAGGGGCAGCGCCGCCGCCAATCAACGCTGCTCGGGAGCAATGTCCCTCAATTCGGCCGCGAAGCTCGCATGTGCCGCCGGGTCGACCGGGCGGTACACGACTCTGACGCCGGCCGGGTCATGCCCCAGATAATTATCGCCCTTCCAGTTACGCGCCGGACGCACGGGCCGGGGCACGAAGCCGCCGCCGCAATTCGGACAGACATTGTGCAAGAGCCCGTCGACGCACGGGGCGCAAAATGTACATTCATACGAGCAGATGCGGGCGTCCAGCGCATCGGCCGGCAATGCCTTGTTACAGTTTTCACAAACGGGTCTGAGTTCCAGCATAAGGACTTTCTTCCATGGTGAAGAGCGGTGATAATGTGCCGCTCAGGGGCGGGCAATATGGCGTTCACAAGGCCGGCACGGGTGGGCCTTCGCGCAGCATGGCCTTGATGCCGCGCAAGCCCTGGCGGATGCGGGCTTCGTTTTCGATCAAGGCGAAGCGCACATAATCGTCGCCATATTCGCCAAAGCCGATCCCCGGCGAGACGCATACCTTGGCCCGTGCCAGCAGCAGCTTGGCAAATTCGAGCGAGCCGAGGTGGCGATACGCGGGCGGAATCGGGGCCCAGATATACATCGAGGCCTTGGGTTTCTCAACCGGCCAGCCGGCTTCGAGCAAGCCCTTGACCAGCACGTCGCGGCGGCTCTGGTATTGCGCGCAAATGTCGCTGACGCAACTCTGGTCGCCTTCCAGCGCGGCAATCGCCGCCACTTGCACCGGCGTGAAGCTGCCGTAATCGTGATAACTCTTGATGCGCGCCAGCGCGGCCACCAGTTCGCGGTTGCCAACCATGAAGCCGATGCGCCAGCCGGCCATGTTATAGCTTTTCGACAGCGTGAAGAATTCGACGGCAACATCGCGCGCGCCAGGCACTTGCATGATGGAGGGCGCCTTCCAGCCGTCGAAAGTGATGTCGGCGTAAGCGAGATCATGCACTACCAGGATATCGTGCTGCTTGGCCAGCGCCACCACGCGCTCGAAAAATTCCAGCTCCACGCATTGCGCGGTGGGGTTCGACGGGAAGCCCAGCACCATCATTTTCGGCTTCGGATAACTTTCGCGGATGGCCCGTTCCAGCTCGGCGAAAAAATCCACGCCGGGACTCATGCGCACCGAACGGATATCGGCGCCGGCAATCACGGCGCCCCAGATATGGATCGGATAACTGGGGTTCGGCACCAGCACCGTATCGCCCCGGTCCAGGGTGGCCAGCATCAGATGAGCCAGGCCCTCTTTCGAGCCGATCGTGACGATCGCTTCCGCGTCGGGATCGATGTCGACGTCATAGCGCTTCTTGTACCAGTGCGCGATCGCGCGGCGCAGGCGCGGAATGCCTTTCGAGGCGGAATAACCGTGGGTGTCGGGCCGCCTGGCCGTTTCCACCAGCTTCTCGACAATATGGGCCGGGGTGGCGCCGTCGGGATTGCCCATCGACATGTCGATGATATCTTCGCCGCGGCGGCGCGCCGCCATCTTCAGTTCGGCGGTGATATTAAAGACGTAGGGAGGCAGACGATTGATGCGCGAAAAACTGCGCGGAGCTTGGGATTGAGTCATGTATGGCTTTACGTAAGCGCCCGGATCCGTCCGAGCGACGTTGGCACAATGCTTGCGCCTGCCTTGATGATATCGAAGCCAGGCTGATCTGACAAGTATCCGGCAGCGGCTGGGAAACCGACATGAAAAACGCCGATGGCCGCCACCGAACAGGTCGGGGACGGCCATCGGCGGGGCGGCGCAGATTACTTTTGCGCTTCCGCGTAAGGCAGCACGTGCGAAGCGAGCCGGGTATCGGTCTTGAGCAGGCCGACTTCATCGGCCAGGATGCGCACCGCTTCGTGCAGCAGCACATCCTTGGCATTCTTCGCAGCCTTCTCGGCGTCGATATCGGCGCTCAGAGCCCGCTCGTCGCCCTGCAAGCCATCATCGGTGCGCAACGCACCCCTCATGGCCGCCACCTGCCGGCTCTTGGCCGATGTCTTCAAGTCCTTGTTCAAGGCATCTTTGGGATCGGGCAAAACCGTCAAGTCATCGCTGCCATTGAGCAGCGACGCCTGCAGACGCTTCTCGCGCAACTTGGCGCGCGCGTCCTGGGTGTCGCGTTCCTTGCGGCGCACCGATTCATTGAGCGAGATCAAGTTATCCTTGCGCTGCTTGGCGACCAGGGCAATGTCTTCCTCCATATATTGAAAGTCCTTGTCCTTGGCCACGCGCGCCTCATGCTTGCGCTCGAGCGGCGCCACGATCTCTTTCAAGTCGCCGGCCGGCACGAACGGCGCCGGCTTGATCGAGGTCCACGGCAAGGCATTGTCATAGCTCGACTCGCCGAAATTTTCGGTGTCCGACATGGCCGGCAGCTTGATGTCGGGCGTCACGCCGCGCAATTGGGTGGTGCCGCCATTGATGCGGAAAAATTGCGCGATCGTCATCTTGAGCTCGCCCAGATGCGCCTTCTCGTTGCCGCCGAAGCGGTCCAGGTTGATCAGCGTTTGCACCGTCCCCTTGCCGAAACTGCCTTCGCCGATAATCAAACCACGGCCATAATCCTGCAAGGCGGCGGCGAAGATTTCCGAGGCCGAGGCCGAGCCGCGGTTGATCAGCACGCCGACCGGACCATCCCAGGCCAGGCCAGGATTGGTGTCGCTCTCGATCTCGATCTTGCCTTCGGCATTGCGCTGCTGCACCACCGGCCCCTTGTCGATGAACAAGCCGGTCAACTCGACCGCCTCGCTGAGCGAACCGCCGCCGTTATTGCGCAAGTCGATCAAGACATTGTCGACCTTCTCCTTCTTCAGCTCGCCCAGCAGGCGGGCCACGTCGCGCGTCGCGCTCTTGTAATCCTTGTCGCCCTTGCGGCGCGCCTCGAAATCCTGGTAAAAGGTCGGCAAGGAAATCACGCCGACGCGTCGCTTGACGGCGCCGTCGCGCACTTCAATCACCGATTTCTTCGCGGCCTGCTCTTCCATGCTGATTTTCTTGCGCACCAACGACAGCATGGCATGCTTGGCGTCCGGACCCGCGTCGGCCGGCAAGATGTCGAGCCGCACCACCGAATCCTTGGCGCCGCGAATTTGCGTGACCACGTCGTCGATGCGCCAGCCCAGCACTTCCGTCAGCGGTCCGCTCTCGCCCTGGCCGACGCCGACAATGCGGTCGCCCACCTTCAGCTTGCCCGACAGGCCGGCCGGGCTGCCCGGCACCACTTCGCGCACCACCGTGTACTCATCGCGGGTCTGCAAGACCGCGCCTATGCCTTCGAGCGACAGGCGCATCACAATGTCGAAGTTTTCCGAGGCGCGCGCCCCCAGGTAATTGGTGTGCGGCTCGATCGACATCGCATACGCGTTCATGAAAATCTCGAACACGTCTTCGTTATTGAACTTGCGCGCGCGGCTGATCGTGCTTTCGTAGCGTTTGTTGAGCGTTTCGCGGATTGCCTTGTCATCCTTGCCGGCCAGTTTCAGGCGCAGCCAGTCGTTTTTGACGCGCTTGCGCCACAGTTCGCGCACCTCGTCATCGTTTTTCGGCCAGGCCGCTTTTTCGCGGTCGTACTGGTAGCTTTCCTCGACGCTGAAATCGAATTTAGTCTTGAGCAATTCGCGCGCATAGTTGAAGCGCTCATCGAAACGCTGCTGGTACATATTGTAGATCGCGAAAGGCGTGGCCAGGTTTTCACCGCTGATGGCGTCGTCGAGCTTGGAGCGCATGGGTGCAAACTGGTCCAGGTCGGCCTGGACGAAAAACAGCTTTTCAGAGTCGAGTGACTTGAAGTAACGGTCGAAAATCTTTTCCGACATCGCGTCGTCAAGCGGCATCGCCTTGTAATGGTAACGCGACAGCACCCGCGAGGCCCACAGGGCGGCCTGGGTTTGTTGCGCCAAAGGCTTCATTGCGGGAGCCGGCAGCTTGTCCGACTGCGCCGCGCCGGCTTGCGCCGACATCGCCAGCGTCAACACGACCAGCATCATTTGCTTCTTCATCGGCTTCTCCGAAACGTAAAATTCGATAGACGGGGGACCGCAGCTGCTGCGGTCGTCGTTGAAACGTCGATCATGCCTGAAGCCGCGTCTAGCCAGTGGCCAGATGCCTCAATATTCAAGCGCATCGACAGGAAAGGTGCGTAATATTCTACAGGATAGCGGCAGGCATCGCGTCAGCCCCACACAGTTTCGCCCGACAAGCTTAAGCGGCGATTAAGGACGCCGTTTTCAGCCCGGAAAATACCGACTGCCCGCGCCGTAAGCACCAAGGCAAGCCCAAACTAGCCAGCGTAAAAGCAGCGCCCGCAAGCCTGGCGATAGCGCTCGTTGCCGCCGATGCTGATCTGCGCGCCGGCCTTGATGCGCTGACCGTGTTCATCGACGCGGATGTTCATGGTCGCCTTCTTGCCGCAGGCGCAAATATTCTTGAGTTCTTCAATATCGTCGGCCAGCGCCAGCAGATACGCCGAACCGGGAAAGGGCTGGCCCAGAAAATCGCTGCGCAAGCCATAGCAAATCACGGGCACGCCCTTGACCTGCGCCAACTGATGCAATTGCTGCACTTGCAAGGTGCTGAGAAATTGCGCCTCGTCAATCAGCAGACAAGCCACGCGGGGAATCTCGGCCAGGAAATCGGTGCGCGCGTCGAACACCTCGACTTCGCGCTGTGGCCCCAGGCGCGATGTAACCCGCCCCACGCCATAGCGGCTATCGATGGCGGCCGTATACAGGCGCACGAGCTGGCCCTGCTCTTCGTAATTGTGCGCCACCTGCAATAGTGCCGTCGATTTGCCAGCGTTCATCGCCGAATATCTGAAATATAGTTTTGCCACCGCAGTGCCCCCGCCAAAAACGCGATTATAAATGCTCGCGCGCCACCCACGCGAAAATCGGCGCATGCTGTCCTGATCCATGCAGACGGATCATGCGGATTGCGCATATGCAAAAACGGAAACATTCCTTCCCACGGCAAGGGGGCGGGCCTAATATCCGCCCTTTTCCACCCAAGGCCGAGCCGGCGCATGCCGCCAGGCCACCAGGAGCATCGATGCCAAGCAAGCCCGCACTGTTCAGTCTGATCGGCAATACCCCGCTGGTCGAAGTCACCCAACTCGACACCGGCCCATGCCGGCTGTTCCTGAAACTGGAATCGCACAACCCGGGCGGCTCGATCAAGGACCGCATCGGCCTGTCCATCATCGAGGCGGCCGAAGCCGATGGCAGCTTGCGCCCCGGCGGCGTGATCGTCGAGGCCACCGCCGGCAACACCGGCCTGGGCCTGGCGCTGGTGGGCCGCCTCAAGGGTTACCGCGTCGTGCTGGTGGTGCCCGACAAGATGTCGAACGAAAAAGTGCTGCACTTAAAGGCGCTCGGGGCCGAAGTCCACAGCACCCGCTCCGACGTCGGCAAGGGCCATCCCGAGTATTACCAGGATTACGCGGCCCGTCTGGCGCGCGAGATCCCGGGCGCCTTCTTCGCCGACCAGTTCAACAATCCGGCCAATCCGCGCGCCCACGAAACCACCACTGGCCCGGAAATCTGGCGCCAGATGGGCCATGAAATCGATGCCATCGTGGTCGGCGTCGGCTCGTCCGGCACCTTGACCGGGCTGACCAATTTCTTCCGCGCCGCGCAGCCGGACCTGGAATTCGTGCTGGCCGACCCGCAAGGCTCGATCCTGGCCGAATACGTCGCCACCGGACACGTCTCCGACACCAGCGGCGCGTGGGCGGTGGAAGGCATCGGCGAGGATTTCATCCCCTCCATCGCCGACTTGAGCGCGGTGCGCCAGGCCTACACCATCAGCGACCAGGAAAGCTTCGACAGCGCCCGCACCCTGCTGCGCGCCGAAGGTATCCTGGGCGGCTCCTCGACCGGCACCCTGCTGGCGGCAGCCTTGAAATACTGCCGCGAGCAAAGCACGCCCAAGCGCGTCGTCAGCTTCGTGTGCGACACCGGCACACGCTACCTGTCGAAAGTCTATAACGACGGCTGGATGCGCGACCAGGGTTTGCTGGCGCGCGCGCCGCTGGGCGACTTGCGCGACTTGATCGGCCGCCGCTACGAGGATGGCGAAGTGGTCGGGGTGGCGCCCTCCGACACCCTCTTGACCGCCTTTGGCCGCATGCGCAGCGCCGACCTGGCGCAATTGCCGGTGCTCGAGGCCGGCCGCCTGGTCGGCATCATCGACGAATCGGACTTGCTGTTGCGGGTGGCCGAGCAGCCGGCCGCCTTTGCCAGCCTGGTCGGCGCCACCATGAGCGCCGAACTCGAAACGCTGGCCCCGACGGCCAGCATGCAAGAACTGCGTGCCACCCTGGCGCGCGGCCTGACCGCCGTCATCGCCGACGCGGGCCGCTTTCACGGCCTGATCACGCGCTTCGACTTGATCAACCACTTACGCAGGACACACTCTTGAGCCATCCAGACCACCCAGCCCACCTGGCGACCCGCGCGATCCACGCCGGCCAGGCGCCCGACCCCTCGACCGGCGCCATCATGCCGCCCATTTACGCCACTTCCACCTTCGTGCAAGACAGCCCCGGGGTGCACAAGGGCCTCGATTACGCCCGCTCGCACAATCCGACCCGCTGGGCGCTGGAGCGCTGCGTCGCCGACCTCGAGGGCGGCGCCCAAGGCTTTGCCTTCGCCTCCGGCCTGGCCGCCATCGCGACGGTGCTGGAACTGGCCGACGCCGGCGCCCACATCATCGCCGGCGACGATATGTATGGCGGCAGTTACCGCCTGTTCGAGCGGGTGCGCCGGCGCAGCGCCGGCCTCGATTTCAGCTACGTCGACTTGACGCGCCCGGAAAACCTGCTGGCCGCGATCCGCCCCGAAACCCGCATGGTCTGGGTCGAAACGCCCACCAACCCGATGCTGAAACTGGCCGACCTGGCCGCCATCGCCAAGATTTGCCGCGAGCATGGCATCATCGCGGTAGCCGACAATACCTTCGCCAGCCCGATGCTGCAGCGCCCGCTGGAAGCGGGCTTCGACATCGTGGTGCACTCGACCACCAAATATTTGAACGGCCATTCCGACATCATCGGCGGCATCGCCATCGTCGGCGCCGAAGAGCGCCAGGCCGAATGGCGCGAACAACTGGGTTTCCTGCAAAATTCGGTGGGCGCCATCGCCGGCCCCTTCGACAGTTTCCTGGCCCTGCGCGGCGTGAAGACCCTGGCGATTCGCATGGAACGCCATTGCGCCAACGCGCTCGAGCTGGCGCACTGGCTGGAAGCCGAGCCTCTGGTGAAGCGGGTGCATTACCCGGGCCTGGCCTCGCACCCCCAGCACGCCCTGGCGCGGCGCCAGATGGATGGCTTCGGCGGCATCATCTCGGTCGAGCTGAACACCGACCTGGCCGGCGCGCGCCGCTTCCTGGAAACTTGCGAGGTATTTGCGCTGGCCGAAAGCCTGGGCGGCGTGGAAAGCCTGATCGAACACCCGGCCCTGATGACGCACGCCTCGATCCCGGCGCCGCAGCGGGCCGCCCTGGGCATCGGCGACGCCCTGGTGCGCCTGTCGGTCGGGATTGAAAACGTCGAAGACTTGCGGCGCGACTTGCGCCGCGCCCTGGCCGCGATCTGAAGCCGTGCGGATGGCGCCCGGCCCTGCCGGGCCGCCATTCGGCAGTTGACAGCGCCCCCGAATCGGTGGAAAGTAGATAACATAGTGCAAGTTTATTTGCGCCACACATCTGCCGCTACGTCATTTGGGGGGAGCATGAAAAAAATCGCGATCCTGTTGGCAGGCTTGCTGCTGGCGCTCCCCCTGCGCGCGGCGGCGCCGCTGGTGCTCAATACCGCGTTTTTCGCGCCCATCACTGCGCCCGAGCATGACGGCGTGCTCGACCTGTTGTATGCCGAACTGTTCAAGCGGGTCGGCTTGCAGGTCGAGATCCAGGCCTCCTCGGCCGAGCGCGGCCTGCTCAACGCCAATAGCGGCATCGACGACGGCGACGTCTCGCGCGTGCTCGGCATCGACAGCACCTACCGCAACCTGGTGCGGGTGCCGGAAACGGTGATGTATTACCAGATGGTGGCGTTCAGCCGGCGCCCGCGCTTCACCGTGCGCGGCGGGGATGGCTTGCAAGCCTACGATGTCGGCATCTTGACCGGCTGGAAGATTTTGGAGCGCACCATCGTCGGCAGCCGCTCGCTGGTCAAGCTGGAAACGGGGCACCAACTGTTTGCCATGCTCGACAAGGACCGCATCGACGTTGCCGTGATCGAAAAGCTGGAAGGCTTGCACTTCATCCAGAGCATGGGTTTGAAAGATATCGAGATCATGGACGCGCCCGTGGCCGAAGGCGACTGGTATCTCTATCTGAACAAAAAGCACGCGGCGCTGGCCCCCGTCCTGGCCGCCGAGCTGCGCAAGATGAAGCTCGACGGCAGCTACCAGCGCATCTTCGACGGCGTGATGCGGCGCTACCAGCGCTAGGGCGGCGGCATGCACTCCCACTGGTTCAGCGAGTTTGGCAGCAACAGCATGGGGCGCCGCTTCGCCGTGCATATCCTCCTGTTCAGTTCGGCGGTGACCCTGCTCGCCACCTTCTTCCAGCTGGCCATCGAGTACCGCCGCGACGTCAGCCAACTTCAATTGCAACTGACCCAGGTCCAGACCAGTTATTCGGAAAGCCTGGCGTCCAGTCTGTGGATCACCAGCGCCAGGGACTTGCAATTGCAATTGCAAGGCGTGCTGCGCCTGCCCGACCTGCAATACGCGGAAGTGCTGTCGGACCAGGGCCAGGTGGTGGCGAAAGTCGGTGTGGCGCGCAGCGAGGGCGTGATCGAGCATACCTTCCCCTTGTATTACACGCACCGCCAGCGCGAAGTCTATATCGGCAAGGTGCGCACCGTGGCCAGCCTGGACGGCGTCTATCAGCGCCTCAAGGACAAGGTCATCGTGATCCTGATCACGCAAACCATCAAGACTTTCCTGGTGTCGTTCTTCATCCTGGTACTGTTCCAGTTCATGTTCGGACGCCACTTGAAAAAAATCGCCGATTATTCCGACCGGCTGTATACGGGCGCCTCCAAGGCCGAACTGCTGCCGCTGCAACTGGAACGCCGCTCCGGCGGCGGTGACGAACTCGATCAAATGGTGGGCGCGCTGAACGCCATGCGCGAGCGCCTCGATCGCTCCTTCCTGGGCTTGCAGGAGAGCGAATTTCGCTGGAAATTCGCGCTCGAAGGGGCCGGCGACGGGGTCTGGGACTTCCATATCACGAGCGGAGTGGTGCTGTATTCGCAGCGCTGGAAGGAAATGCTGGGCTACCGCGATGAGGAATTGCCCAACCATTTGGACAGTTATACCCGCCTGGCCCATCCGGAGGACTTGCTGCGCGCCTACGCCTTGCTGGAAGAAAATTTCAGCGGCGCCAAGGATCATTACAGTATCGAGCAACGCATGCTGTGCAAGGATGGCAGCTGGAAATGGGTGATGGCGCGCGGCATGGTGGTCGAAAAAGATGCGCAGGGCCGCGCCACCCGCATGATCGGCACCCACACCGATATCAGCGCGCGCCGCCACGCCGAAGACGCGGTCCAGGATTTGCTGCTCCAGACCGAGCAGGCGCGTGCCCAATTGCGCGCCGCCAACGCCGGCATGGAAACCCAGGTGCGCGAACGCACCGCCGAACTGGAACTGGCCAACAAGGAACTGGAAGCGTTTTCCTATTCCGTCTCGCACGACTTGCGCAGCCCGCTGCGCGGCATCGACGGCTGGAGCCTGGCGCTGCAGGAAGATTATGGCCCACAACTCGACGCTACCGGCCAGCAATACCTGGAGCGGGTGCGCCAGGAATCTCAGCGCATGGGGCAATTGATCGACGATATGCTGCAATTCTCGCGCCTGGGCCGCGCCGCCTTGAGCCTGCGCGAAGTCAAGCTGAGCACGATGGCGCGCACGGTGGCCGAGCGCATCCGCGACAGCCAGCCGCAGCGCGTCATCGAATTCGAGCTTGACGACGCCATGACGACTTACGGCGACTGGCGCCTGCTGGAAGTGGTCTTGACCAATCTGCTGGAAAACGCCGCCAAGTTCAGCGCCGGCCAGCCTTGCGCGCGCATAGCGATGGGGCGCGCGACGGTGCGCGAACCGGAATCGGGACAGATGGTGAACGCCTTTTTCGTGCGCGACAATGGCGCCGGCTTCGACATGCGCTATGCGCAAAAACTGTTCGGCGTATTCCAGCGCCTGCACAAGCATAGCGAATTTCCCGGCACCGGCATCGGACTGGCCACGGTGCAGCGTGTCGTGCAGCGCCACGGCGGCACCATCTGGGCCGAGGCCGAGCTCGGCGCCGGCGCCACCTTTTACTTTACCTTGAAAGAGCCATCATGAGTTCGAAAGCGATTCTGCTGATCGAGGACAACCCGAGCGACGTCGGTTTGACCGAGCGCGCCCTCAAGAAAAACAATATCACCAACACGCTGGTGGTGGCAAACGACGGCCAGGAAGGCCTGGATTACCTGTATTGCGAAGGCCCCCACGCCGGGCGCGAAGACCGCAGCCTGCCGGTAGTGGTGCTGCTGGACTTGAAGCTGCCCAAGCTGGACGGCCTGGAAGTGCTGCGCCGCATCCGCGCCGACCCCCGCACCCACCGCGTGCCGGTGGTAATCCTGACGTCCTCGCGCGAAGAGCAAGACGTCGCCACCGGCTATGACCTGGGCGTCAACAGTTACATCCGCAAGCCGGTCGACTTCCACCAGTTCGCCGACGTGATCCGCCAGTTGGGACTGTACTGGCTGGTGATCAATGAAAGCCCGAACGGAGTGCCATGATGACGCCGCTTGCCGTGCTGCTGGTCGAAGACAGCGTCAGCGACGCGGAACTGATTTTGCGTTGCCTGAAACGGGCCGAATTCGAGGTCGAGTCCGAGCGCGTCGAGAGCGAGCCGCAAATGCATGCCGCGCTGGCGCGGCGCAACTGGGACATCGTGCTGTCGGACTTCAACCTGCCCGGTTTCAGCGCCAGCGCCGCGCTGGCCGGCATGCGCGGGATCGGCCTGGATCTGCCCTTCATCGTGGTGTCGGCCAATATCGGCGAGGAAACTGCGGTGGCGCTGATGAAGGCCGGCGCCCACGATTACGTGATGAAGGCCGACCTGGGGCGCCTGGCGCCGGCCGTCAAGCGCGAAATCACCGAGGCGGCCCAGCGGCGCGAGCACCGCCACGCCGCCGAGGCACTGCGCCAGAGTGAGGAGCGCTGGAATTTCGCCCTGGAAGGTGCCGGTTACGGGGTCTGGGATTGGGATATTCCAAGCGGCCAGGTACTGTTTTCGGAATGCTGGAAGAGCATGCACGGCTACGCCGGCGAGGAAGTCGAGCCGAGCATGGCCGGGCGCGAGCGCCTGATCCACCCGGACGACTTGCCGCGGGTGCGGGCCGCGATGTCCGATTATTTTGCCGGCGCCATGAAACGCTACAAGAACGAGCACCGGGCCCAATGCAAGGATGGCAGCTGGAAATGGGTGCTCGACAATGGCATGATCGTCAGCCGCGACGCCGACGGCCAGCCGCTGCGCATGATTTGCACCCACGTCGACTTGTCCGAGCGCAAGCGCGCCGAAGATGCACTGCGCGAACTCAACGAACAGCTCGAAAGCCGCGTCGACGAGCGTACCCGCGAGTTGCGCCAGGCCATGGCCCAGATCATCGAATCGGAAAAACTGGCCTCGCTGGGGGCGCTGGTGGCCGGCGTGTCGCATGAATTGAATACCCCGATCGGCAATATGGTGCTGGCCGCATCGGCCCTGGTCGACCATTTGCGCACGGCCGGCGGCGCCGTCGACGGCGGCAAGCTGACCCGCTCCGGCCTGGCCCATGTGCTGGCCGAATGCCTGGACGCGAGCGAAATCATCGTACGCAACGGCAATCGCGCCAGCGACTTGATCGACAGTTTCAAGCGCGTCGCGGTGGACCAGACCAGCCAGCGCCGGCGCTGCTTCGACTTGCGCGCCACGGTGCAAGACAGCTTGAACGCGCTGGGCGCGGTGACGCGGCGCGCCAAGGCCACGGTCGACTTGCAAATCCCGGATGGCATCGAAATGGACAGCTTCCCCGGCCACCTCGAGCAAATCATCAACAACATCATCATGAATTCCATCACCCACGGCTTCGAGGGCCGGCATGGCGGCCGCATCGTGCTGCAGGCGGTCCTGAAGGATGGCATGATCGAGATGCATTATGCGGACGACGGGCATGGCATCGCCAGCCAGTTGCATCACAAGGTATTCGAGCCTTTCTATACCACCAAGCTGGGCCAGGGCGGCTCGGGCCTGGGCCTGGCGATCGTGCACAACCTGGTGCAAGCGATCTTCAAGGGCCGGCTGCGGCTGGAAAGCGAGGCCGGCCAGGGGGTGCAACTGCACTTCGCCTTTCCGGCTGTTACGCCGCACGGTTGAGGCGCATTGGCCGCTGAACAGCCACGGATATTTCTACTTTGTGGCCGGCTCCGGGAGGCTCTGACGTGAATATTAACCGGCGCGCGTCAGCGCATCCCGCTTGAATTGGCGGTCAGAGCCACCAAGGCTTTTCTCACACGACAGGCCCGAAATAACATGTATCCGCACGGCAAGGCAACGAAGAAATAGGGCAGGAACGTAGCGGCATTGCCCCATCCGATGGCCGCCCCGGTTGCCATCAAGAACCCACCGACTAGTGGAACTATCAAAATGCCTCGTGCAGGCGATATTACCTCGCCAGAGGTGTGATTAGCCCAACCTTGCAGCGACTCCCAGTCCCCCTCTCTCTCGAGAAACACCGTCATTTCCATACCAGCCTCAATAGTAGGCCAACCCGGAACGATGAGCGAATAGTGTCGACTAGTAGCGGAGGCGAAACCGAACTCCGTATACCTTCCATGTCGACCGCTACGGCGCTCGACACCGAAGACCCGGTCAATTCTCACAGTAATTAGTTGCAACGTATGCCTCAGTTAATTTAAAAGAATTTGGTGACCGCTTTTGGCCGTCGTTTTAACTTGTCAATGGTGGAAAGTGAATTTTTCCTTTCCTGCTGCTTCGCGGAGGGCAATCCGAAGCATTGCTTTTCATAACGGCTTACCGTTCCGCCGCGCTTCTAAGCAATCACCGGCCCGCTCACTGGCCCGGATGATAACGCCGTTCCAGGTGGCGTTCCACATCTTCCGGGTAAAACAGCACGTCCTTGAACTGGCCCTTGACGTACATTTCGGCCTGATCGTTGAAGTGGGGCGAGGCCGGGTCGCCGCTCTGACCGCCGACCAGCACGCTCTTGGCGCGCAGGCGCGGCCCGAATTCGACGGCCGCGACAAAGCTGTTGCCGCGCTCGCCGTACAGACGCTTGGTGCGGCCCTGCCCGCTCATGCCGAAGGCGGCCAGCGCGCCCCAGTTGCCGGAGGCGAAAGGCACCGGCAAGCTGGACCGGCTGTCGTCGAAAGGCTGAACCACGTCGTCCGTCAAGCGCTGGAAGCGGTTGATCTCGCCCCAGGGCGTGCGCCAGTTGCCGAAATCGCGCGCGAGCTTGGCCGACGCTTGCGCCAGCGCCGGCAAGCGCGCCGGCACGCCAGCGCTTGACGCCATGAAGTCGAGCACGGGCACGCCCTTGGCGCGCGCGCCCGGGCCGCAATCCTGCGCCAACTGCTGGGCCCAGAAAATGGCTAGCGCGGCCGGCACCGAGTTCAAACCTACCCGCCGGTCCCAGCCGCGCAGGGCCGCCAGCTGTTCGGCCAGCTCGGCCTTGCGCGGATCGGTCGCGGCCAGGCTATCGTAATCGTCCATCAGCGCCGCCAGCAAGGGCGTAAAAGCGGTCAATTCGCTGTCGTAGGCGGCCGCCAGCAGGCTTTCCAATGTGAAATCGCGGCGCCCTTCCAGCACCTTGACTGCATGCAAGCCGCGCGCGTTTTCGGGATAGACCCACATATAGGCGGGATAATCCTGGCGCCGCGGGCTGTTCGGGCCGGCCGCAGAAAACGGCCAGTTATTGGTATTTTGTATCCAGCCGTTGGGCGGGTTAAGCAAGGTGATGCTGTCTTTCACCGCGTGCAAGCCGCGCCATTCGGTGGCTGGGTCGCTACCGTCGACGGGCCGGGTCCAGTCGAAGCGGGTCGCGCGCACGGGAATGAAATTGCCGTGAAAATAGGCGATATTGCCATCTGCATCGGCATACACGGTATTGTTCGAGGAATTGGCGCGCAATTGCATGCTCTTGTAAAAGTCCCCGTAATGGCGCGCCTTGGTGCGCGTGAACGATTGCGTCAGCGCCGCTTGCAGGCGGCGCATCAGCCGCACCGCAATCCATTTGCCGTCCGCTTCGCGCACGATGGGACCGTGGTGGCTGTAATACACGGTCACGCTTTTCTCGGCCATGGCGTCGCCGCGCTTGTAGGGCAGCGTGATCGTCACCGGCTTGAGCGGGCGCAATTTCCCAGCATAGCGGTAAAAGAACGCGCCCTGTTTCTCGACCACGGTTTCGGCGTATTCATCGATGACGTCGGCGCCGCCCGAGGTATGCATCCAGCCCACCCTGTCGTTGAAACCCTGGTAGATAAAAAACTGGCCCCAGGTCACGGCGCCGTAGGCATTCAAGCCCTGGGCGCTACGCATCTGCGCTTCCGAGCGGAAATAAAACGAGGTGTGCGGATTAATCAGCAGCAGCGCGTGGCCGCTGACGCTGAGGCCAGGCGCGATCGCGAAACCGTTCGAGCCGCTCGGTTCCGGCGCCAAGCCGGCCGCCACGCTACTCGCCGCGTCGGTCGCCACCTGGGCGCGGGCGCCATAGAAGCGTTCCAGCTGGAGCAGGTCGAGCGACTCGATATCGCCGCCGATACTGCCTTCGGTGAAGGCCAGCGCCATCCACGGCTCGAAGCGCGTGATCAATTGCGGGCGCACGGCCGGATGGGTGTACAGATAATAGTTCAAGCCATCGGCAAAAGCGTTCATCAGCTTTTTCAACCAGGCCGGGCTGGCCGCGTACTGGGCTTGCAAGCTGGCCGGATCGATGAATAATTTCATCCGTAGATCCTGATACAGGCGGGCCTCGCCCTCGACTTCGGCCAGGCGACCCAGGGCATTGATGTAATTGCGTTCGATGCGCTTGAAATCGTCTTCGGCCTGGGCATACATCAGGCCAAACACGGCGTCGGCGTCGCTCTTGCCATCCACATGGGGAATGCCCCAATTGTCGCGCGCGATGCTGACCCGGCTGGCGGCCTGGCGCCAGCGCGCCGCCTCAAACGGGGCCGGCTCGGCGGCGCTCCCGCAGATGGCGCCGCACACGATGGCGGCTAACAGGGCTGCCATCGTGTACGCTCAAGTAGCGTCGATCAGCGCCGCGATGCGATCGCCGAGGGCCGCGTTTTCCGCCGTCAGTTGCGCGTTGCGCTCGCTTAAGCGTGCCACTTCAGCCTTCAGGCGCGCCACTTCGTCTACTTCCGCATCCTCGGCATCGGGGTCCTGCCTGGCTTCCCTGGGCGGACGGGCCGCCGTCCTTTGCGCGCGCACTTCCTTGGCCGCCAGTTGCAATTGCTTGCGTCCGCCGGCCACGGCCGCGACCTGCTCGGCTTCCGGCAGCGAGGCAACGGTTGCCGCCGCATTGATCGAAATGGTACCCGAGCGCACCGCCTGCACCAATTCCGGCGCCGCCGTCTTTTGGATTTTTTCAATCAGGCCGATCTGGTTGCTGCTCAGGCGCGCCGCCTTGGCGATCTCGTCGCGCGTGGTCAAGGGCGCCGGCTGAGGCTGGGCGTGGGCTCCGCTCTCTTGCGGCTGCTGCGCCACCGTCTTGGCGGCAACGATGTCTTTCTTGCGCAGGGCCAGCACGCCGCGCTGGAAATCGGACACGTTGCGGCGCGCCAAATGATTATCGATCATCCACAGCATGACATCGTCAAGCGAGCTGAAACTGGCGTTTTGTACCGTCTTGAACGGAATATTGTGCTGGCGGCAAATCGCGTAGCGGTTGTGGCCGTCGATCAGCACGTCGTTCCACAGCACCAGCGCGTCGCGGCAGCCTTCGGCCAGCAAGCTGCGTTCGAGCGCGGCGAATTCGTTGGCGGTGAGCGGATCGATATACGAACGCAGCACCTCGTTGATTGTAATATCCATGTTTGTCCTTGGTGAGCCGGGGCCGCCAGCGATAGCGCGCCTCGCCCGCATGCTACACCATCCGCGCCCACGGTACATGGGCTAGCCGCAGCCGGGCTTAGAACCTTAATAGCGGGGAATGCGGCGCTTGCTCGGCTCGTCCAGCACGCGCACCGTGATGGCAAAGCTGATGCCGGAGCGCAGCAGGAAATCGGCGGCCTTGGCGCGGCCATGAATCTCCATGCGCGCAATACCCGCTTCGACAATGTTGGCCTTGACCAGGTCAGACCGGCATGAGTGATGCGTATTTTTCATGTTATTCCAGTAATGAATATTGGTAATGAAACACAGTATTCTCTTGCAGAACATTGCAAAAAACAATTATTTTCTCATTTTTTGCAAGAAATGTTGTAAAAACGAAGTTGAGATGGAAGCCACCCGCGCCCCCAGCCTATGCGAGCGTCTCGATCGCATGCAGCGCACAATAATGCGAAAACGCCGCACGCACATTGTCGCGCAACAATTTGTTATTCCAAGGCTTGGTATAGAAGCGCGATACCGCGCCACGGTTGACCGCATCCATCATCAGGCTCAAGTCGGCCTGCCCCGACAGCACGATGCGGAAGGTATCGGGATACAGCGCCTTGACGCGCTCCAGGAACACGGTGCCATCCATCACCGGCATGCTTTGATCGCACAGGATCACATGGACCTCGTTGAGCGCCAGCATGTCGAAACCTTCGGCCCCCGAGCGCGCCAACAAGATACGGTAGCCGTCGTCGCTAAACAAATCGGCCAGCAAGTCGATCATGAAGGGATCGTCATCGACGATCAACAGCGTTTGCCTGGCCGGAGCGGCGCTTTCCGGAGGCGGCAACTGTTTGCTTTGCAGCAGCAATTGGCTCACCTGTCCGGTCGACAGGGGGCGGCTGAAATAGTAGCCCTGGATCTGGTCGCAATGGTGGCGGCGCAGGTAATTGCGTTGCGCCTCCGTTTCGACGCCCTCGGCGATCACGTCGAGGCTCAAGCTGTGCGCCATGCTGATGATGGCGCGCACAATGGCCGCATCATCAGGGTCGCTCGTGACATCGCGGATGAAGGCGATGTCGATCTTTAATTTATCGATCGGGAAACGGCGCAGATACGCCAGGCTGGAATAGCCGGTGCCGAAATCGTCGATGGAAATATACACGCCCCGGTTTTTCAGATTGCGCAAGGTGGCGATGGTGCGCTCGGTATTCGCCACCAGCGAAGTCTCGGTCAATTCCAGTTCCAGCAAGTCGGCCGGCACGGCGTTGCCGTTCAGCGCAGCGAGCACGTCGCCGTCCAGGTCGCCTTCGATAAATTGGCGTCCAGAGACATTCACCGACACTTGTACCGCGCCGATGGGCGAGCGCAGCCACAGGCCGATTTGCTCGCATGCGGTAGCAATGACCCAGGCGCCGACGCGCACGATCATTCCGGATTCTTCCAGCACGGGGATGAAGACGGCGGGCGACACCAGGCCGTGGCCCGGCCGGTTCCAGCGCAGCAACGCCTCGAGGCCGGCGATGCGGCCCGTGGCCAGGTGGATCTTGGGCTGGTAATGCAACACGAATTCTTCATTGTCGAAGGCCTTGCGCAAGGCATTTTCCAGATCGAGGCGCGCCAGCACGTCGGCATTCATTTGCGCCGTAAAAAAACGGTAAGTGTCGCGTCCCGCGTGCTTGGCCTGGTACATCGCCGTGTCGGCGTATTTGATCAAGGCGTCGGGGTCCGAGGCATCGTCGGGATACACCGTGATGCCGATGCTGGCCGTGACCGGCACCTCATAGCCTTGCAAGTTGAAGGGCGTGCGCAGCACTTCGCGGATTTTCTTGGCCACTTGCGCGGCGCCTTGCTGGCCGTCTTGCATCACCAGAATCAGCGCGAACTCGTCGCCGCCCAGGCGCCCGATGGTATCGCGCAAGCGCACGCATTGCGTCAGGCGATTGCTGAACTGGATCAGCAAGGCATCCCCGATCACATGACCCAGGGTATCGTTGACGTTCTTGAAATGATCGAGATCGATAAACATGACCGCGACCAGCCAGCCATGCTCGCCAGCCATTGCCAGGGTCTTCTTCAGCGTGTCATGGAATAGTGTACGGTTCGGCAAGCCAGTGAGGGCGTCGTGATGGGCTTGATGTTGCAGGCGCTGCTGCGCCTGCTTACGCTCGGTGATGTCGCGCACCACCGCGACGATGATCCAGTCGCTGCCGGAAGCGAGCGCCTGCCGGTGCACTTCCACCTGCACCAGGGTAGCATCCTTGCGGCGCAATTCGGTTTCGATCAATTCCCCGCTGGCGTGTCCGTCGATGACGGTATCGTACAAACGTTCCAGCTCTTCCCGGTGCGCCGCACCCAACTGCGCCGGACCGATCTCGAGCATTTCCGCCCGTGTATAGCCGAGCATGGTGAAGCGGTAGCGTTGACTTCGATAAAGCGCATGCTGGCGCGGCTGACCAGCATGATCGCGTCGGCGGTCGCGTCCATGGCGGTGCGAAAACGTTGTAAGTCGGTCGTGCGCTCTTGCACCTGTTGTTCCAAAGCAAAGCTATGGCTTTGCAGGTCGCCAAAAGCTTTCAGGCGCAGCAGATTGCGCACTCTCAGCCACAATTCGGTGCGGTCGACCGGCTTGGTTAAAAATTCTTCGGCACCGGCGTCGAGTCCGGCCAGGCGCGTGCTGCGATCCGTATTCGCGGTCACCATGATGATCGGGATATTGGAGGTGGCGGGATTGGCCTTGAGAATGCTCGCCACCTGGTAGCCATCGATTCCCGGCATCATAATATCGAGCAAGATCAGGTCGGGTGCGCTGCGCGAGATCGCCGCCAGCGCCTCTTCGCCGCTGGCGGCGCTGGCCGTCAGATAGCCTTCGGGACTGAGCAGTATCGCCAGCAGCCGGCGATTTTGCACCTCATCATCGACGATCAGGATGGAGGGGGTGCTGGCGCTCATTGAGCGGCCCCGATGGCCAGCTTCATGTTTGCCACATGATCTTCCATGACCAACATCCCGGCCATTTCACGCTCCATGGAATGCCACCCCGCGCGGGGTATGGTACTCATCATCCGCGCCATTTGCTGACCCGTCCTTGCCGAAACCGTTCTTGTGCATGATTGCATCCGCGTCAAAAATCCATGATGTTGGCTACATGGTATCCATACTCAGCCATTGACACCGAGCGGCGCCAGGGGGCCGATGGCAGCGGGACAGTCATGGCACAAACGATGTGATTGATCTGCATTTATAGCAATTACACATTCTTCAATCAGCACAAGCAGATAATTTATTTCAAAAAAATATAAAAGTATTTTTCAAAATACGTGAATTTTTCACGGCGTAAGGTTCACTCCACCATTGATAGTCACAGTTCAATACTAGCATCAAATGAAAAAGTTTACCAAATGAAATAAATATACAACACATCGGCATACACGTCTGTGACAGCACATAAAATGCATTACGATTAATCTTGCATAAAATTTGCAAGGCTTTTCAATAAACGTCTTTCATTGATGACGCCCGGCTCATTTCATCTAATTAATCATTTAACAATATACAGGGCATGTCGGGCATCCAGCGCCGCCAACGGTCCGTGGGCGCGCCACCCAGGCGCTGTCCTGCCCGCCGGCTCACACTGCGCATCCGGAAGCAGATGTTCGGCGCCAACCCCTTGCGGCCGAATTTGTGTGTTCTTGGTGGACAGCGTATGCATGCCGGCGGTTAATCGCCGGCCTACAAAATACCTGGAAAACTGACTGATCCCGACGACATTTTAAATTCTCTGCGCCCAAGTAGATATAAATTACTCAATTTGGTAAAATTGCTATTAAACTGGATACCTAGCCGATCACGACGGGAACGCTGCGACCGGCAATCACTTTTCTGCGCTCTCCAGGAACTCGCCGCGCAAACAACTTCTCACTGGGTCCCGACATGAATCTGAACAATCTGAACGACTATATCAACCTTCTCGACGATGCGATCGGCACGCTGCGACCGTCGCGGGTGCAGCAACTGGAATGGCTACGCTACGATCTTGACGTGTATGCCCGAAACAACCTGAACACGCCGCTCTACCGACGGGCTTGGGATAGGATCGTCGGCGACCGCCTGGATGCAATCAATGTACCGACGCGGATAAGGTCAACCATCAACACGATCAAGTTGGCAGTCCGGGCAGATAGTGCCGGCGTCTCGTTCAAGATACACTTCGGCCAGCAGCGTGTTGCGGGAAACTTTCAGGCTCCAAACGTCAATCAAGTCATTCCCGGCTTTCCTCTTGACATGGCGGTCGCCCCATTAGCGGCAGTCGAGGGCAAGCTGCGACAGGGCCACTATCTGCCCGATCAAATACCGATTCAAATTTTTTGGCATATTCCATTGCAGAGGTGGATTACAGCCAACAATCGTGGATATACCGTGCATTGCCTGGCAGGGGTCCGTCCCCTGCGGCTGCTGCCGACCACCTTTGGACTCCAGGCTATTGAAGTTACCCGCCTCGCCGAGGTCGAGGGTGTCAACGGTATCGCTCAATGGACGGGCAATCGTCACGGCGCACAGAATCCGCGCCAGTTACCGTCGGTGGATATGCTCATCACGCCAATCGGCAATGCGATCGAGCGGATCGCGTCGGTGCCGCCGCACTGGGGCTGAGCTTACGCAATCTCGGGCGGCAAGGTCAATTTGCGAACAAAACCTTCCAACGGCGTGGTGTCGCCCACCGCATTGGCGATGGGGCGGCCCGGCAAACCCATCCCTTCGCTGATCAATACCGTCTTGCCAACGACGCACAAGTTGGACGGCGTATCGAGTTGCTCGGCCAGCGTGATCACCGTGCCCGTGTGCAGATCAAAAGACCGCAAGCGCCCTGAAAAGCGCTTGAAACCGCCATGCCAAGGGCACTCAGGCACACCGACGGCTGGCATCGCCTGCAGAAAATCGTCACACAATTCCAGCACCAGCAATTGCCCTTGCGCGGTGAACGCGATGCCGGTCGGCAGGGTCAAGCCTTCGATGATCGGCGTGACCGTGCCGCTGCACAGATCGACCCTTACCACCTTGCCGATCTGTGGTTCAAATTCAATGCCGGTTTTGCCTGGGTCCCGGCGCAACTCCCCGGAAAACAGGGACACCAGAACCGTTTCGCGGCCCGGTTCGCAGATGAGCGTCACCGGAACCGATTCCTGGCCGCCAGCCAGTGGCGCCAACACACCACGCACCGCTTCCGGCTGATTCTCGACAAATTCAATCACTTGATTGGTGTCCGGTTTGACTGTCAGCCAGCTATTGCGCTGCGGGTGGTAGCACAAGGCATTCAGGTTGCCGCGGCTGTAGAATATGGGCGTCGGCGGCGAGCTTGCCAAATCGAGTATGCGTGAACCGTCCACATAATCGGTTTGCGACAGCAAGCAGCGTCCGCCGCCAAGCGCCACATCGGCCAGACCGAAAATCTCGTCACGGCACATGCGCGCTTGCATGTTCATCGAACGAAAACCGGCCGCCAGCGTTTCCGGGGCAAAAAAACCGCCCGCGCCATCGGGTTTGAACTGCAACAAACGCCCGGAAAATGGCTGTTCGGCATCGCCCGTGCCCGCTTCGACCAACAGCAAGCTGCCGTCGTCCTTGATACGCAAACCGCGCGGATTACTCAGCCCTCGCAAGATGACGGAGGTAGCGCACCAGCCGCGTCGCGCTGGCGCTTGATGTGTTGGGCGTAAAGGCAAGACGGCATCCATGACGATATCGGAATTAATAGAGATAGCAGCTCAATTTTTTGCAAACCGGGGTGACATGGCATGGGCCATGGATAGCATGGATAAAGCGAGGCATCCACCCCGCCTTACCCTCTGTTTATCGATTTTGTTATGCCAGCTTTTCCGGTGGATAGCCCATTTTCACCAATTCTGTCGCCCAGCGCAGCAGTACCTTGCGCCGTGATTCAGGCAAGTCGCGCGTGATCGGCATCGCCATGGTACTTTCCTTTTCATAGTCGTCACTGATCAATACAATAAGTTGATCGATTGCCCCCTGAAGCCGGACCAAATCATTGAGCGGCATGAATTTGTTCATGATGGGATAAAGATAATAAAAAGGAAGCATGATTTCTGGAAAAATAAATTCGTCCCACATCCGCTGCGGAGCGTTTTGGTCCTGATAACAACTGTTCCAGAACTCGACAAAACGTCTGTCCAGTGTCGCATCCATTGGCAAGACTCGCATCGGGGCCATGAAATCAAGGTAGGCACTCTGGAAATCGAAGCTGAAAACAATGGCATCGCTATCAAAAAAGAAACGCAAGCTTGGAAAACCTGGATTGATTGCCCTGACCCTGATCTGGGCAATGCCGGCATCGTTGGTAGTGAGCGTGGCGACTTGATAGACAACTGTCCCGCTGTCCGATTTATCTTCCAGGCAATTATGTTCAAGACTGACACCATTACCCAAAAAATCGAGACAGCGGTTCAGCGAGACGCCCACATATGAATCAGGTGCCATCAGTTCTTTGTAGGTGACGGGAATGCCAGGGTCAGCTCCCTGCGTTGTGGCAACTTTGTTCGTGCTTGCAGGCTGAAATACGTCACGAACGTGCCCATTCATTGTTGCCGCGACCGGTGTTTCGCCCACCTTTACACGCGGCGAATTCTGAAACTGCGGGGTAGTCAGTATATTTTTAGAAAGGTCTTGCGGGTGATTGTAATACAAGACGAAATCGACCGTACTTTGCCGATCCAAAGCCAGGTAATAGTTGGAATTAGTAATTAGAAAGGGATTGCCGTACTCAGCCACCCTCAGAGTTTGATTCTTGGCGGGTTTGCCATTGCGTTGCACCATGACATTGATACATATTTCATCACCCACATTGATAAATGAGCCGCTTTCAATCACCTCGGCTGTCAGTTCTGATTGCTCCAAAAATATTTGGTCATTTTGGCGCAGTTGCAAAGGCAGGTTTTTTGCGTCGTCCGCATCTTGTTGCATTGCCAGAGTGAGGTCGATGAGTCCCGATTGTTTATTCAGGTTATCTTTCCCATAGTCTGCATACGCCAGTGTGCCGATGACCTTAAATTGATTGTTCTCCTTCATGACACCCACGTCAAAAGTGCCAACGTCAAACCTCTTGGCCTCGGGGATGTCGGCTGCCGCGTCCACTTGTGTAAATGGAAAAGTCACGGAAGCGTCCATTGATAACACCAAACCATTTACTTCTGCGGACAGGACACCCAGGTTCAGCGTGGTGGGAACCAGCGTGGAGGAAGGGACCGTCACCGTTGCGGAACTGGAGGTGGGGATGAGGCGTTTTCCCGCCGGTGCTGTCGGAAATTCGTCCTTGTACCACAAGCCCACTGTGCCGGCGGTGCGGCTATAGGCCGGATTGGAAAATATCGCATTGGGATTTTTCAGCGCCGCTTCGTACATTGCTTGCAGTTTCTCCAAATCGCACGGCTTAGTTGACTTGGCAAGGACGGGTGGATTGTTGTTGAAAATGCCATTTTTATCATAGCAGGTAAGATAAGTTGAAAAACGTACCATCACGCCCTGGACTGCAGGGTTCGTATCCACTTGCCGTTTCAATTCCTTGAGCAAGGCTGAATCATCACCATGCCATACAAGATGATCTTTGGGAAAGCATGTTTGCCAAATGGTGGTGGCATAGGTAACGCCACCCAGTGCACCCCAATTAAAATTCAGAAAACGATCGAGCATACGATATTGCCGGTTCATCGTGACACCGGTATTATTGTCGCCCAAGATAAATTTATCGAAGTACAGTGCGGTAAACGTATTGATCCAGGGATTGATGTCGACCATCCGCGCGGCAGTGTCACGGCCGCCAAAACCGTTGCCCATAATTTGGTAATTTTTCCCGATTAATGTATCACGCTCGATGGCCACGTTGGCCTGCAAGGCGCCGCCAGACACAAGCGATTGAATCACATGGCGACCATCATTGTAATTGGTCGCGCCGCAGCCGCTATCGCCAAACATATTCCATTCCGCCGGCGTGTAGGGATAGTGTTTTTTATCACCATTGCCGGGCACCTGCAATACACTCGGGGTATTACTATTCAAGGTGTCATAGGAAATTGCCGTGATCATCCATGGCTGTAAAGTCTTGGCGGCATTGGCCTTGGTGACGCCAAATGGCTCCAAAAACTTCCAGTTCATGTCGATATTAATTGCATCGTAGGTTGGAAACACGTCGTTATTGTTGGCGGTGGTAGGATTCCAAAACATCTGGCCGTTGAAATATATTCTAGGGAAATTCAGTATGCTCATGATTGGCTCCTTAACGATTCCATTGTGCGCGTTTGAGTGACCAAACGGAGTCGAGTTTGTAATAATCATTAAATTCCGAGTCGGGCAAAAAACTGACCGGATAGCTGATACCACCGTTAATCCGTAAGGCAAAATTGAAATGCCCATTTTTTGCGGAATAGGCTGCGGTGGCATGGCACGCCATACAAGATGATTGATTTTGGAATGCCGACTCCAGTTGTGAATTGGCCAGCAACATCAGTGCGGGTGCGGGCGCCGTGTCGTTGATCCATTGCACGCCCACCAAGTTATAGCTGCTTAATCGGGGATTGGCCTTGTGAAAAATTGTGTTCTGGGTTGCTGCGTTGGCGGTGGGGCCGGTGGCATTATGCATCGGCGTGGGTGGAGTGGATTTGGTAACGGTGTATTTTGCGTTATTGATATTTTCAAACGTGCTCCACACCCAATCCTTGAACAATTTGTTGATGACATGCATGCCTGACAGTGCTGCGGGACCGGTATATTTTTTTCCACTATTTATATCTGTATAGCTGGCAGTGGTAATGTAATAGCCATCAGCAACAAGTTTATCCAGAAATGGCTTATTGTCGCCAATAAAAATCCAGGAAGTTTTCAATTCCCAGGCCTCGGGCGGGAAATTCAAATTGCTGAGCAATGCCTTTTGTCCGTCGAGGTTGTATACATTTTTATTGACGATATAATCAAAAGTATTTTGGTTCATTAATAGTTGAAAGCGTACCGGTTGGCCAGTTCGTTCTGGCGGAACCTGGCCTCCCATTTCCAATGCCAAGCCATCGACTTGTTGAACGCTGTCGATTTGATGGGAGATTGCGCCAGCAAGATAGCTGCCGGGAGCGGCCCCGTTCGGTAAATAGACCTGTTCGCTGGGTTTGAAAGTTTCCCAGAGTCGCACTTTTTTATTTTGACTGCTCACGTCATTGTTCAGGCAAACAAACCAATTCCACGCCATTTTTTCTGGATTAGCGGGATTGCCGGGAGTTGGCTTGAAATTGGCCTGGACTTGCTGGATATTGCCGCCAAATTTCTGGAAGTCGCTGCAATTAAAGCTATCCGCCATTGCCGCGCTTGAAACCAAGCCGGTACTGATCAAGATGGCTGTGGGTAATGGATGGGTAATATTGCAGTATTTAAACATAAACCATTCTCCAAAGTTATATTTAAAATCATACTGGCGCGTGGCGACGTGGTTGTCGCTCATGCTCCCCTATCACACGAATCGCGACAGCTACACACTTTTAATCAAGCCGATTATATTGCCCTCCGGATCTTTCACCATGGCGAAGGCATAGCCGTCGATTTCCGTGACGGGCAGATACGATTTGCCGCCACTGTCGATCGCTTTGTCAATCGCTTGTTGCAGATCGTCCACCTGGAGATAAAAGTGATTGCCTGCTTCAAAGCCTTGCACGCTGGCATTGGCTTGTCCGATGCCGCCAAGCAGTCCACGGCAAGCGGGCGGGAATTTCACATAGGCGAAGCCTTCCGCAGTCTGATCGTCATAGTTCCAGTCAAACACGTCGCTGTAGAATTGTTTGAGGCCGGCCTTGTCCTTGGCCAGCACTTCAAACATGATGGCTGGGTGCCGGTTGATTGATGTGGGCTGCTGGCTCGCTGGCTCGTCGCGAATGAATCCGTCTTCCATGTACAGGAATTCGACAAAGGAATAGGGTTTGCCATTGTTTTGTATAAACAGATCGCCATAATTGGCGACGAAATCAGAATAGGCTTGGCCATTGACGTGCGCTTCGAATGCGGCTTGGTTGCGGTAGACTTCGTAAAACAAAATCGTGCTCGGGTTCGCTGGCGGCAGCGATTGTAGATTGGCGCTGGTGGCACAAGGCCGGTGTACCATGTAGACCAGCGTGTCCGGTTCGGTGGCCCGGATTTGGGCGACCAGGGCGGGAACCGCCTCAGCCACGGCGGCTTCGTTGCCGGGGACGATAAACCATTCTGAAGTCAGATGCAGTGCCGTGGGTGGGAGCGTGATCATGGGATTTTCCGGGAAAAATAGTGTGGTGAAATGGCATGGACGCCGGATGGAATCCATGCCTTGGAGCCATTTACAGGCTTGCCTTTAGTCCATGCCGCCCTGAACGTTGGTGTATTCAAAACTTGGCCCCACGGTCAAGCCGCCGCCGTTTGGGTCGTAGGTTTGCATCAATGCCACCGCCTCCATCTTGAGGCTATACATCAGGCCGATGGCGGTATCGATGTAAGCAGGATGGCCATTGAAGGTTTTATGCAAAGCGTTGAGCATACTGCTGTAGGTGTAGGCGAATTGATTGATGCGGGTGCTGGCCTGACTGCCTACCGCAAAGTCGCCGATTTTGCAATTGGCCCTGATCGGGTAGACCCCCGCCGGATCGAATGGAATTGGCGCCCCTCCGTAGGAATACGGGGCCGGCAACGGGATGATCTTGCGACCCTCGTAAATTTCTTCAAATTTGTAATAGTGCGCCGGGTCGAAGGTTTTGCCGTCGCCGCTGCCTTCAAAAGGATTGGTGCTGGTGCCTTCGCCTTGGGTGATGATGACATCAATGGCGGCGCAGGCCGTGTCGGCGTCGGTGATGGCAAACAATTGCTCGGATGGAAACCAGCCGAGTACCTGATTTTTTATACAGCCCGGTTTGAAGATATCCTGCGGCAGCGCCCTGATTTTGTTTTTTATGGCATCGTAGAACGCGCCGATGGTGGCATACTCATCCTGTTGCGCCGCATACAGATTGGCACCTGGCGGCACAATATTTTCCGGCTCTTCAATCGCCATGAAGATATTTTTGACGAGCGATTTGGAAAACGCTTCAATTCCGACGATAAAATCGGCACCACCGATATCCATTGGCAAATTACCCGGATAGGGAGGGATGAAGCGTTTGGTATTGATTTTTGGATGGCCGCCAATGGCAATCATGATATTGCAGGCGATCGTCATATGCAGCATTTCCTGCACAATAATCTCGTGGATCAGCCGGGCGATATCGTCATTGATGCCTGGTTTGAGCGAAAACATGGCCGTCAGATAGGGCGGAATCGTACAGTGCTCCAGCTCAATCGCATTTTGCAGGTATTGGTACAGCTCAGCTGCGTTTTTTACCTGCTTGACGCCTTCGACAAATTTTCTATGCAGCTTCATGCTATGTCCCTTGCGGCATTATGCCGTTCGATAATTTTTTTCATCAAACCCGTTTTACCTATGTCATCGTGTTCCAGCGGCGTTGATGGCACCGTGGCTGGCAAGACTGGCGTGACTGCTGTGCTTGCTGTTTCTGGCAATGGCGGCATGCCCAACAACGGCAATCCATCCGGGCCCCGATTATTCATCCATTTCAAGATCATGCTGCGTTTGTGCTCCGATAAATCGCGCGTCACCGGCATGTGGTTTGGATTCTCGATCGGCAATGAAAAAGCCAGGGTCAGGATGGGCAGGTGTCCGATGACGGACGTGTATTCGGCGAGATTAACCAGATACTTGCTCATGATCGGATAAAGATTGGCATATTGCTTGAGAATTGGCTGTATATCTTGATACCAGGTTGGGGCATCTGGTATCGGCATCGCATCAAAGGCCAGCAGGCTAATGAAGTTGAGGTGATTGCTGACATAGTGCCGCGGCAGCGTGGCTAAACCGTAGCCGATGCCATAAACTTGACCGTCGATGTAAGCACGTGGATTGCCAGGTCCGGCGCTGGATGCTGTAATGAAAAACGACGCTTTGCCATGTGCATCAGTGCTGACGTTGTTGGGCATCTCAATGGCATTGAGTGGTGTGCTGGTCGCCGGTTGGCCTGTGTCTGCGCGCAGCAGGTGTGGATCGATGCCGACCTTGATGGCGGCGTTGCTCAAGGGCTTGCCATATTGGCTTGCATATAGATCGATGGGAGCACTTTGACCTGGATTGAGGCGTATCACGAAGTTGTCAGCCCGGACATACAAACCACCCAGCGATTCCTGTACGTGCACGGGATAGGATAAATTGTGCTGCGGACCAATGTGCGGACCCAGTAACAGCAGCGAATGCGATCCGATATTGGCGACTAGCCAGGGATTGGCAGCGTAGTCGAAATCGACGATGGCGGCGGTTCTGCCGTACCATTCCGGCGCAGTATATTCCGCTTCTGTGATGACACCAATTATTTCGATTTGCTCGGGCGTCACCGATTTGTGCCGGCCATGTTCTTTCACCTTATACGCTGCCAATATCAGGTCGCCTTTGGCGAGCAAGCCTTCGGTTGCATCGATCAGCATCAGTGCATTGCCAAGATCGACGGATATTTTGTGCCTGTTTTCATGTAACACGCAGGTAAAGTCGTTGAACGTACTCCCCTTATTCGGCAGCATTTGCCGGCCCACAACGAAATGTTTTGGCTCATCCGGATAATACGGGCCGATGGAACCGACCACTTGACCCATCGTGAAGCGCGGGTTGTCGTTGGTATCGTCATACGAATAACCATACACATTCATGTTAATGGACAAACAACCAGTGGGTGAGGTATCGCGGACGGCTTTGAGCAATGCCGAGTTACCCAGTTCGAGCCAGCTGACATCGTGCAAAATGGATTGATATACCGCGCCAGCTGATTGGTCGTTGGGTTGGGTATTTTGTTGCCTCCCCCACACGTTAGTAAAAGCAGCCGGCAGATATTCACCATTGAATACCGTCAGATTTTCACCGATTGCCAGGCGTACTTTCATGCCCCAAATTTGCGAGACCATCTGTTGCTGGGGATCAAGGTCAACCAGTTTTCCCGCAACCCGCATGGCTGCGTTTTCGAGCGTAACGCCAAGACCCGGATCGGCTACTGTGACGGCAACCCCGTCGATGGCGCCGCCGCTGATGCGGCAATCGAGCAAGCGGAAGCTGCCGGTACCTACAGGGTTCCATGCCAATGGACTGACCGTCGGGTCAAAAGTGGTGATGTCGTAATTCTGGATAGTATTATTGATGGACGACACATCGGCCTGAAAAAACCCCTTGAAATTCAATCGGGTAAGATCGAGATAACTCATGGTATTAGCTCCGTGCTCGGTTTTATTATAAATAGAGAACACTGAAAAATGGTGCTAGCTCGGAGGCGAGAACCAAATCAGCATGGCATTTAAACGTATCACGACATAACTTTATAAAATTACCCACAGAAGATCAGCCGGCGAGGGTGACACGGATTTTGGCGCATCTTGTCATGTGCCAGATTTACGCCGCCGCTTGCAAAGAGGCGGAAAACTGCGCCAGCAGACCCGCAAATTGCGCTTGCGCCACCCACTCCGCCGGCTCGCCTTCTTTCTGCCATGCAAAGCCAACTACTGCCAGCACCTCGCCGGCCGGATCGAGCAACGGTATGGCAATGGCCGCCTGCGCGCCGACCGCTTTGGCACCGGGCCGGATAGTGCCGCTGTTGTCGTCTTGCAAATTACAGGTCTGGACCGGCGCCTTGCGCACCTGTGCCGAACCGGCCATCCCTTTGCCATGCTCCACATGCGCCACGATGGCAATGACCGGCGGCGGAATGCGTAGCGCGGCAGTCAGGAACAGATCTGCGCCGCGTTGGATGTGGATCGTCCCGGCAGCGGCGTCCAGGCTGGCAATACTCGCTTCCAGCCATGTTTGATGTGCGGCGATTGCTTGGTACATCGGATGTCTCCTGTCAATTTGGATTGAAATACAGTTGGATTGCAAAAAATTACGCGCGCGCCAGCATGCGCCAAGCGCTTACCGCGCACGGCTGGCGTGACGCGACATTGCGGCCAGTTGCCGAGCATGGCGATCGATGAAAAATGGTGGCGACGTAGCCGACCGCACCGCGCACCGCGCACCGCCAATCGCCAGCAGGTAGGAATGGCGGTCGATCGCGCGTTGCGAGCGAATGTCGAGCAAATACGGCAGCAGTTTGGCGTCGTTCTGCCCGGCAAGCTGCGGCATCGCCGCCAGCACACCGGCGTCCGCCAATACGGCTGGACGCCGGTGCGGCTCGCGCATGCTCAACAGGTCGCGCAAGTGATGCTTATCCAGGTCGAAGGCATGGCGCGTGAAGATCAACGGCAGCATGTCGTCAACGCTGAACGTGAGCTGGCGCCACGCCTGTAAAGCCCCACTGTGCACCCGTTCCATGAATGGTTTCCCTCTCAAAATGGTGATCGACGATGTCTGTGAAAACGTATCAAGTTAAACGGGGAATGCTGATGGGGAAGCCGAAAATTCTTTCGTCAGGGAAGAATATACACATAATTTGTTGGAAATATTGCATTTTTACCTTGATAAAAAATAAATAAGTTATCTCATAAATATTGTAGACGTTATACAAAGAATGGGAGTAAGCTCGGGTGCCGCAAGCACGTCTTACGTTCAGCACGAGAGGCGGTTTTGTCGCATTAGCGAACTTCGGCGAGCCGATCAGGTAAACTGCGGTGCCCGCCCCCAGAACGAACCGACATGCTCAACTTCAAAGGGACGCGCTTTCCAATCGACATGATCATGGTCTGCATCCGCTGGTATGCAGCCTACCCGCTGAGCTACCGCCACCTCGAGGAATGATGGACGAGCGCGGCGTGTCGGTCGACCATTCGACGATTAACCGATGGGCGATCCGCTTCTTACCGCTGATTGAGAAAATGGCCCGCAAACACAAGCGACCGGTCGGTGGCCATTCCGGCGCTACGGCCATGGCTACAGTATTTCCCGCTGACAATGACAGTGGACGGCGTGAAATCGGCTTGGCGCCGCGCTCGCGTGAAGGCCGGCATGGAGCACGTCAACTTCCACGACCTGCGCCATTCATGCGCCAGCATCATGTTGGGCTTCGGCGTAGACCTGTACACGATCAGCAAGATCCTTGGCCACAGTAACGTACAAACCACGCAACGCTATGCGCACCTGCAGGTCGATGCGCAACGGGCGGCGCTGACCAAACTATCAGAGTTGGTACAAAACAAATAAATTACACTTCAATCCTGCGCCACTCGTGCGCCAGCACACATGCTGGTGTCCGGCGTAGACCTTTACACAAGCAACAAAATTTTTGACCAGAGCAATGTGGGTGCAAATCACGCCGTGCCATATTCACCTGCAGGGCAGATACGCAATGGGCTGCCTGGCCAAGTTATCGGAGCTGGTGTAAAAAATTACACCCGAAAAAAAAGCCGATCTCTTTTGGAGTCGGCTTTTTTATCTAACTTATTGATTTTATTGCGTATTCTGGTGGGAAGTGCAAGTTTCGAACTTGCGACCCCTGCAGTGTGAATGACGGGATCCCGTACCTCCAGAGAGCTCACTGGACTATTCCCTCATAGGAGAAGTCTTGATTTTTGTCTCCCGACGTCCGCCAAAGTATGCTACTGTTTCCCGTACTTTTCCCGTACATTGAGCCCCGGCTTCACCGCTCGGTTCGTACAACATTCTTGCGTTCCACTGAGGATGTCATGGCCAACAAAATCGATACAGTAACAGCGCGCAACAAGCTTAAAATCCGGCGTGAACCATATTGGCAAAGGATCAGTAAAGGCTTTTTCGTCGGGTTTCGAAAAATGTCAGATAGTTCCAGTGGTACGTGGCAATTTCGACATCGCGATGAAAATGGCAATGAAGTCGAAAGCAGCCTGGGAACGTTGGATGAATTTAAGCATCATGAGCGTTTTGACAGGGCCGTGGCGGCCGCGCGCGAATGGTCTTCTCATGCGGCCACCAGCGACGCTGACATCGCCCCTCAAACCATCACGGTATTGGATGCCTACGACGCGTATGTGAAGCGGATCCAGGAAATGAAGGGACTCAAGCCAGCAGAGGATCTCGCTGCACGTTATCGCCGATGGGTGAAGCCCGACCCCATCCACAAAATAGAACTGATGAAGCTGACCCGTGACCACTTGAGCGGCTTTCGTCGCCGAATGGTGGCTAAACCCGTGACTGTTAACAAGGCTGGCGACACCCGGGAGCGCTCAAAGGACAGCGTCAACCGCGATATGGCGGCGGTACGGGCCGCCCTCAATCGCGCATTTGCAGACGGCAAGGTCAATTCGGACGTCGCTTGGCGTGAAACCCTGAAAGCATTCAAGAACGTCGCGAAACGAAGGGATTTATATCTAGACCGGGAACAGCGGCGAAATTTCATCAATCATGCGCCCGATGATCTGGCGGCATTCTTGCGGGGATTGTCGATCCTTCCACTGCGTCCGGGCGCGCTTGCCGCCCTCACCGTGGCGGATTTTGACCAGCGCCTATGCGTGTTAAGAATCGGCAAAGACAAAGGCGGTAAGGACCGAAAAATCAAACTCCCGCCGGAAATCGCTCGGATATTCGAGATGGCGGCCGCAAACAAGGTCGCGACCGCACCGCTTCTGGCGCGCGCCGATGGACAAGCGTGGAACAAGGACTCTTGGAAAGATCCCGTCAAGGACGCAGCAAAAAATGCAACTCTTCCGAGCGAAACGAGCGCGTACACATTGCGTCACAGCGTTATCAGCGATCTCGTTCATGGTGGATTGGATCTTCTGACCGTTGCACAAATTAGCGGAACTTCTGTCGCAATGATCGAGAAACATTACGGCCATTTACGTAGCGACGTCGCGGCTGTCGCATTGGCCAAACTAGTCTTATAGTGCCCCGCTACCCAAAGGGTAAGCCTGCAGCACAGTCGCCTAATGTAGTCCCCCTACGGATCCCACACGCTATTCATGGGTGGGGCAGTTTAAATCAGCAGGCAGGCTGGGGCAATTCGGACCCAGCGGGGCTTCCCAACAGTCGCTGCCGATAATATTGATGTTGCTGTCCTTGCGGCGCCGCTCGCGCTGATCGACAGGTTGTTGCCCGCCGCCAGCGTGCTGCCGCTATGGCTGCTGTCGGCCGTCACCTGCGTCTGCTCGCTTTCCGAATGCCCGGCCGTCAGGCTGATTTTCACGCTCACGCCATTCGCGGCAAGATCCTTGGCAGCGTTGGCCGCCGCCATCGCCGCCGTCGCCGCCGCCAGTGCTTTTACCC
Organism: Oxalobacteraceae bacterium GrIS 1.11; assembly: GCA_040544385.1. Classification (GTDB taxonomy): domain Bacteria; phylum Pseudomonadota; class Gammaproteobacteria; order Burkholderiales; family Burkholderiaceae_D; genus Janthinobacterium. The sequence goes on along the minus strand of JBEONR010000008.1, from coordinate 4,829 downwards.
GCGTATCCTTGCCCTTGCTGGCCGCGCCCATCGCTTGCCCGGCCTGGATCGCCGCTACCACGCTGCCGCCCACGGCCAAAGTAAAACCGTCTTGCGTGGTCTTGGTCTTGAACAGGCCATGGCTGTCGTCTTGGCCCGGGTCGATGGTCACGCTTTTTCCCGCCAGGGCCATGTCGCGCCCGGCCGCCAGGTCGCCGCCACTGACATGCAGGGCGTTGCCGGCCTTGACCGTCAAGTCGCCGCCGGTCGAGCCGACCGTGCTGCGCGCCTGTCCGCTCTGGGTGGTCGCGTCGTGGTCCTGGTCGGTGGTCGTGGTGCGTTCGCCGTAGCTGATACCGAACCCGCCCCCGCTCAGGAAACCGCTTTCCTTGACGCTTTCGTGCGAGGTCGTGCCGAGCGTTTCGGTGGCCGCCGCGATCGTCACGTTGCGGCCCGCCGCCAGCGTGGTCGCGCCGTCGCCGACCACGGCCGAACCGAGCACGCCGATGTCGCGCCCCGCCCCCAGCGCCACCGTGGCGCCGCCAAGGCTGCTGCCCACGGCGCCGGCGCTGGCCAATGTGGCGCGCGTCGTAACGAGTTCGCTATGCAGGAAGCCCTTGTCGGTGCACTGGTGGCCCTCGTCCATCGTGGCCGTCGTCGCGCCGGCGACGATGTGGATGTCGTTGCCCGCTTGCGCCATCAGGGCGCCGCCCGCCTGCACGTTGGCGGCGCGGATATTGATATCGCCGCCCGCCTTGAGGGCGATGTCGCCCACGGCCTGGATCTGGCTACCCACCTCATTCATGGCGCCATCCTTGCGGTAATTGTTGGCATCCCACCGTACATTGTCGGCGCTGGCCGTTGTTACCGTGCCCAGTTCGACGTTGCGGCCCGCGTTGAGAACCGTCGCGCCATCCTTGCCGGCGTTGCCGATCTGGTCCGCCAGCAGCTTGATGTCGCGCCCGGCCGTGGCTACCAGCGTGCCCTCGCCCAGCGCGCCTCAAGGTGTTCGAAAGGACACACGCCCATTCGGCGGAAATTGCAGAATGGGCGTGTGCCTTGATATCGAAAACGCAAGCAATCCAAGCTTGGTTGACGATTCAGGCGCCAAGTTCGTAACGAAAAATTGAGGTTATTTCAAAAAATCGCAATTTTACCAGTCGCTTTTACTCGTTGCGAACACGGACGAGGCAGGTCGGACTATTTATCCCCGTTGCTTGGTAGATCCAAAACTAATTCGACCTCCCACGCCTGAGGTATTGCGGTCTCCAAATACCAGCGCCAATAGATCAATCTTTCCATATTTCCATTTTTATTCTCCCAGACTGCACTACCGGATGCGGCGAGAGATGCGTAATAGCCTGCGTCCCAATCATCAGGAGAAGTTTCCTTTTCATACGTTCCAATAACTTCAAAATTTGTATCGTACAAGATTGTGTTAATAGCAGAAAAACAAGCCATTCCCGCATATACAGGGATGAATGCCACATCCCCATGTTCCTGTAAATCGATCACATCGGTATGAAAATTTCCATTTTCCTTCTCTAAGGATGTTAAATCATACTTTCCGGAAATTGCGAAATGCCCTTTCAAGAGAATGTCTTGCGCGCTTCTAAATACCTCATTATATTGACTTATATGAATTAAAGTTTTTTGAGCGCAAATCAACGCTAGACGCGCGCGCCGTAAATATCCAGCCTTGCTGTGTTCCACAACGGATAAGTCCTCAATTAACTCCAAGAGCATCTTCCTGACGTGTGCCGGAAGCTCTCCTTCTTGAGTTATAAGATTTTTTGCACCGTCTAGTGCAGATACTAAATTTTCAGGAAGTGTCGTTTTCATTTTTTGTGTGGGTCTAAAATTACGTCACCATTTGGATAAAAGGTACGAACTCCATTGGGATCAGATACAACAAGTGGTCGGCCTTGCGCTTTTGCTTCAGCTTGATAGTAAGACTGGCAATCGGTGCACATGGCGCGTGACACGTCGACCTGAGAAGCATTCGGATTATTAAAGATTGTCTGCTTTTCCGCATGAGACGCATTATATTGTCCCGGAATACCCTGATCCATTGCGCCTGCAGCCCTTAGATCATGTCCGATATCAGCTGCTCGTTGAATTATCGCATTAGGATCGACGTAAGTGTAGCCATCTGGAAGCGATGCACCATATCCGCTTATAGTCTTCGTATTACCATCGGTGGACACTGTCTTCGTCCTTAACTTGGTAGGTAACTGATCGTACAGGTTCTGCGCGCTACCTGTTATCTCCACCGTTGGACTATTTCTTCCATCCGTTGCATGAACAGTGCATGAACCATTGGAACACGTAACGCATGGCCCCACATTATGCACCCAGGTCTCGAAAGCTCCCACGAAGAAGGTATGGCCGACATCCACCGTCAGGTTATGCGTGCGCCCCTGCTGCTGAACCAGCTCCAGCGATTCAACAGTCGGCGCGATGGCCGCATGCTCGCGCGCCGTCAGCAGATCGCCCGCCTTCAGGTCGATCGCGGAGACGAATCCCCGTCCCGAAATGTAAAACGGATGCCCCGGCGTGACCAGCAAGGCTTCGCGGCGGCTTTCGCCATCGGCCCCTTGCCGTTTCAGCGTAAGCCGGTAGATCGGCTGGTCGTCGCGGATATGCGTCGCCGTGACCGTCGCGGCAAACGTTTCCCCGCTGTTGTCGTCGCGCCGGGTCCAGACCTGGTCGCCTTCCTTGAGCGTTTCGATGGCCTTGTAGCCCGCCGGCGTCGCCACCTGCGTTCCGGGCGCGAAACAGCACGGCGCAATATTCCTCGACACGGCTTCCGCCTTGGTCAGGACAGTAACGCCTTCGTCCAAGCCCGTCAACGCTGGCTTAACGGAGGCTGGATTTGCCGGACGTGCCGCCCCGCCCTCGGCGCCGTGAGATTCATCCACTGCCGACAAATGAGGTTGCTGCGATTCCGCGTTCGCACCCGATGTCGAAGCGGACGAAGGGCTACGATTCCTGACGCTTCCTACCGCTCCCGCAATCAGGGATGGAAGAAGTTGGGTTACCAAGTTTTTTCCCTCGGCCATTTGACGTTCCCCCTCCCTCTGCTTGTAAATCGCAAGCTCCTGATCGGTCGGTTTGTCTGGACGAAGATTATCCCCAGTTACGGTCCATAAATAGTCGCGATAGGCTTTGTTATTGCGATACTCGCTGTAGACCGCCGGCTTGTCGAAATCGCCGTTCTTGGCAACAAACAATTTCTGTTGCTGGCCGCTCTCGTCGACAAAGCTGCCTTTTCCGTTTTGGCTGATGTACTGTTTCGCGGCGAAGAAAGCTTCGCTTTCCGTCGTGTTACGCGCCCCGATTTGGCTCGATGCCAGCTTTTGGTAGACGTTGTCGACGTCGGCTTCGCCCGCCTTGGTCAACCATTGCATCGCTTCCAGCTCGGACACCGGCCGTCCCAATTTATCGGCGAGCGTTTTCGAGAAATCCTTGCTGTTCTTTGCAATCCAGTCCATTTCTTTGGGATGCATCTGGCGATTCTTGATGTCAACCGTCGCCGCCGCGTTCGCGCCCTGCGCCACGCCCGACAGCGCGTTCATGCCGCCCTGCCCGCTCGCGCCCGACGCCACCAAGCCGCCCAGCGCGCCGCCCAAGGTCGCCATGGTTTGCTGGTAGGTGTTGACCAGCTTGTCTTTCTCGTCTCCTTCCAGGCCCAGCTTCTTCGCTTCCGCCTCGCCCATCGCCTTGCCCAGTTGCTGGCCCTGGTTGCCGGCCACCACGCCGGTGGCGGCGCCCAGCGCGCCCGCGCCGCCGCCCGCCATGCCGCCGATCAAGCCTTGCGCGGCCACATGCAAGCCAACCCGGTAGACGCCGTTGTCGTCCCAGTTCTTCGCCGTCGTTGCCGCCTCGGCCGCCTGGGCACTGTACGCATTGGCCTTGTCCGTGTCGCCGCGTGCCGCCGCGTCCTTGGCCAGTTCGCCATAGTTCGCCGCTTCGCGCTGCGCCGCGTCTACTTTGGCCTTGCCGATGTCGCCCACCGCGTTCGCCGCAAATGGCGCCGCCGCTTGCACGAATGCCGCCGTCGCGTCCAGCGTCGCCTGCACCGACTTCTTATCAAAGTTGTTGGCGATCTTGCCGCTCGTATCGACACCGGTTTCGACCTTGCGGTTGATGCCGGCCACCGTTTGCGCGGCGTCCTTGCCGGTCGCCGCGACTTGCGCCGCGTCGTCGCGGACGGTGAGGGTGCCGGCGCCGATGCCGCTGCGCGTGGTGCTGGCATCATGCTCGCTGGTCGATACCACGATCGGGGTGTTGGCGCTCGTGCCGCTTTTACCCACGTCCGTCAGGTTTTTGCCGCCCACTGCCGCACCCTTGCCTCGTTCGGTGCCGCCGCCGGTCCCGCCCGACGTCGCGCTGGCGCTCACGCCGATGCTGCTCGCCTCCATCGTGGTGTGGTTGGCGATGTCGCTGTGCGTCAGCGTTCCCGTGTCGAGCGCGCTGGCCGCCGCCCCGGCCGCCGTGGCGCCGATCACCGCGCCCTTCAGGTCGGTGTTGCCGCCCACCTTGATCTGAAAACCGCCATCGCCGGCCCGGATGCCGCTCTGCTCTTGCACACTGGCGTAATCGTTGTGGATCTTGCTCTGGTTGAGGCTGACGTCCACGCTGACCCCGTAGCCGACCGTCGCACTGACGCTGAAGCTTTGGCTCTTGCTGTCGAATCTGGCCGTATCCTGCAGGCTTTCCAGGTTCAGATTGCCCTTGACGTCGCCCACCACCTGCGCGCCGCTGACCACGGCGCCTTTCACATTGGTGTCGCCGCCGCTGGAAATCGACACTTGCTGGCCGGCCGTGACGTGGCTGTTCAATTGCGT
>JBEONR010000007.1:0-198491 GCA_040544385.1 Oxalobacteraceae bacterium GrIS 1.11 | reverse complement strand
TTCTGAATTTGACACCGTCACCCTCCTGAAAAATCGAAAGAGCCAGTGTGACTGGGCCGATCATGAATTCATAGGTGGGCCGGCTGGCCGCTTACTATATTCGCCTCAAATTATTAACCGGACTGCGGCGGGGTGATCTATTGCGCCTGACGAGTGCCAATTTGAAAGAAGACGGTATTCACGTCACGCCGCATAAAACCCAGAACAGCACCGGCAAGAAACTGATCATCGACTGGTCGCCGGAACTCCACGCGGCTGTCGAGGCGGCCAAATACGTGCGCCCTTGCCTTTCGCAATGGCTGTTTTGCACGCGAAAGGGCGAAGGCTATATTAACGAAGCCAAGGGCACGGCCAGCGGCTGGGATTCGGTCTGGCAACGGTTCATGGAACGCATCATGGAAGAAACCAAGGTGACGGAGCGTTTCACCGAACACGATATGCGCGCCAAGTGCGCAAGCGATGCCGAAACGCTGGAACACGCCCGCGCGCTGCTCGCGCACGCCGACAGCAGGGTCACCGACAAGATTTATCGGCGCAAGCCTGAGCGCGTCAAACCCGGGAAAATCGCATTTGAATAATCAACAGCGCCGCGCCGGCCGACCACCTCTTGCGGATTGCCAGCACCGACGCGGCCGTCCTGTGGCTGGCCATTCAGACCACTGGCCGGCCCTGGTCGGTCTTGTTTGTTGCCCACCGGTTGCGATAGGACGAAAAAGGCAAAACCCGACTCTGAATTATGCGTCGTGCTTTAAAGTTGCCGGACTTTGCGGATTTTCCAAACGTGGTCTTCTTTTTTCAACGTTAGCGCCAAGCGTTGGCTGCTTTCTTTGCTTGCCCCAAGCGTGACGAGGACTGTGGCGGTATTTCCACTTATCTTGGATTTTTCAACGGAGATATTGGTTTCCCAGTCATCATGGTAATCCTGCGCCTGGATAAAATAATCCGCATCCAGTCCGTCTTCGCTATTCATTTTTTGTTCAATTTCCTTAATAAGGGAAGTTGAAACGTATGCGCCAAGTCCAATTTTGTCGTCGTTAAACGGCTCATGATTCGTGACAAGCGAATGGATATACCACTTGTAAAATGCCGAAGTCGTGTCGGCGGGGGATGGAAGATCAGCAGCCAGCGCGGGAAAGCTGAAACAGACCAATATGCATGCAAAAAAAGCAGAAACTGCCTTGCCGAATATCATGTCGCTAATTTTCGAAATGGACATGATTTTTCAGTGAAGTTGGCGATAGAACACTACTGGCGGCCGCAATTGCCTATACCCAGGTCCAGGGTAATATCCATGCAGTTGTTTGAAGTCAGATACCCAAATAGTCCCGTTGAACATCGCCATGTGCCCTTTGGGATGCCCTGGGATTGCTTCGATGACGGCGACGTCACCGGCCTGTGCGACCGAATTCCCCAGCGCGATAAAACCCGAAGTCAGCAAACTGGCGCCATAGTCCTTCGCATCGCTATGGCGGTTTAATTCTATGCCACCTGCTTCAATCGCCTTCCTCACATATTCAGCGCATTTACCAAGGCTATGGGGTAAGGCATGTGCATTCAAATACTCGACGGCGGCTTCTTTTTCCCACATAAAAATATCCTCGCAAGTTAAAATTATTGACAATTTTAGATATTATTATAACATTGCTTCCTGTAAGGAGATCGCTCTTTCAACGTACGGCGCCCACGACATTCGGAAAAAGAGTGCGCCAAGACCTTGCGCAAAGCTGGTGCGACTGCACTGGCGACGGCACCAGCTTTGCGCAGGGGGCAGGCGAATGGCCCCTCCGCTGAGCCCGTGGGGCGGGTTTTAGGGCACTATTTTTCCGCCCGATGCCCTCCCCGAATAGCGCAACGCCATTTGAATAGCGCAATGCCTAAATCGTGAGCAGAGCCGGAACGCTGTAACTATTTGATTTGATGGAATGTTTTGGTCTGCCCAACAGGAATCGAACCTGTGACCCTCAGCTTAGAAGGCTGATGCTCTATCCAACTGAGCTATGGGCAGATTGAAAAGGAAGATGATTGAAATGCGTCGCGCAAATAAAAAACGGGCTGTCAAATCTGACAGCCCGCTTAAATTTTGGTCGGAGTACAAGGATTCGAACCTTGGACCCCCTGGTCCCAAACCAGGTGCGCTACCGGGCTGCGCTACACTCCGAAGACAAGATAATACCGCCTGGGGCTCATTTCGTCAATTGCCAGCGGCGAATTAAATGGAAATACCTATCAAGATCGGCGGGAAACGATAGCAATCGGCAATCCCGTCAGCCTTAAGCGACAACCTTGTCGGCAATGCGCTGGGCCATCGCTTTCGCGTGCTCGGCGTTTTTCGCTTCGACCATCACACGTATCAAGGGCTCCGTGCCGGAAGCCCGTATCAAGACGCGACCGGTGTCGCCCAGTTCGCGCTCGACTTTTTCCTTCTCGTCGACCATGGCCGGATTTTTTTGCCAGTCGAAGCCGGCCGTCACACGTAGATTGATCAGGGTTTGCGGGAACAGCACCAATTCGCTGGTGCATTGTTCCAGGCTCTTGCCGCTGCGCTTGAGCGCGGACAACACTTGCAGCGCAGAGACGATGCCGTCGCCGGTGGTGTGCTTGTCCAGGCATAGCAAATGGCCCGAACCTTCCCCTCCCAATATCCAGCCGCGCTCCTTCATCACTTCCAGCACATAGCGGTCGCCCACTTTGGCGCGCGCGAAACCGATGCCCATTTCCTTGAACAAGACTTCCAGTGCCATATTCGTCATCAGGGTGCCAACCGCACCGGGCACCGGGCCGGTAGCCAGGCGGTCCTTGACCATAACGTACAGTAATTCATCGCCGTTATACAGGCGGCCTTTGGCGTCGCACATGATCAGGCGGTCGGCGTCGCCGTCAAGCGCAATACCGAGGTCGGCGCCATGCGCGATCACGGCGGCCGCCATCGCGGCCGGAGCCGTCGCGCCGAAACCGGCGTTGATGTTGAAGCCATCGGGCTTGTTGCCGATGGCGATGACTTCCGCACCCAGTTCATGGAAGACGTGGGGCGCGATGTGGTAGGCGGCGCCGTGGGCGCAGTCGACGACGATTTTCAAGCCGCGTAAATCGAGCTCATTCGGGAAGGTGCTCTTGCAAAACTCGATGTAACGGCCTTGGGCGTCGGCCAGGCGCTTGGCGCGTCCCAGCTTTTCCGACGCCACGCAAGCCATTGGCTCATCCAGCGCCAATTCGATTTCCTGCTCCACGGAATCAGGCAACTTGGTGCCCTGCTCGGAAAAGAATTTAATGCCGTTGTCATGAAAAGGATTGTGCGAGGCAGAAATGACGACTCCGGCCGCCAGGCGCAGCGCGCGCGTCAGGTAGGCGATCGCCGGAGTCGGCATCGGCCCGGCCAGCATCACGTCGACGCCGGCGGCAGAAAAGCCCGCTTCCAGCGCCGCTTCCAGCATATAGCCGGAAATGCGGGTATCCTTGCCGATCAGCACGGTCGGCTTGACTGACGCGGTCTGGGCCTTGGCCAGCACCTTGCCGGCCGCGTAACCAAGTCGCATCACGAAGTCGGGCGTGATCGGGGTTGCGCCGACCAGGCCGCGGATGCCATCTGTACCAAAATATTTACGTGTCATGCTGTTCTCTTGTTGTATGTTAATGTCAATGGGCCGCTTGCCAGACTTTGAGCGCGTCGACTGTCTCGGCTACATCATGCACCCGGATTATTTCCGCGCCATGCGCCGCCGCGGCCAATGCGCCGGCAATGCTGGCCGCCAGACGCCGCTCGACCGGTTGCCCGGTGATGGCGCCTAGCATCGATTTGCGCGACAAGCCGGCCAGCATCGGCAAGCCCAGTTCGGCGCGTAGCCGCCCGCTCGCCTTGAGCAGCGCAAAATTGTGTTCCACCGTCTTGCCGAAACCGTAGCCGGGATCGATGCACAGACGTTCGCGTTCGATGCCGGCCGCCGTCAGCGCGACCACGCGCTCGCGCAAGAAATCGCGCACTTCGCGCACCACGTCTTCGTATGCGGGCCGCTCCTGCATGGTTGGCGGCGCGCTTTGCATGTGCATGATACACAAGGCGCAGTCACTGTCGCGCACGGCTGCGATGGCGCCCGGGGCGCGGAAGCCATTGATGTCGTTGATCATGTCGGCGCCGGCCAGGATGGCTTCGCGCATCACTTCCGGCTTGTACGTGTCGACCGAGAGCGGCTTGCCGCAATCGCGCAAGGCGTACAGCACCGGCATCACGCGTTGCAATTCATCGTGCAGCGCCAAGCCGGGCGCGCCGGGGCGGCTCGATTCGCCGCCGATGTCGATGATGTCCACGCCTTCGAGCACCATTTCTTCGGCGCGCGCGATGGCAAATTCCAGGGCCTGGAATTGGCCGCCATCGGAAAACGAATCGGGCGTCACATTCAAGATACCCATTACCAGCGCCTTGCCGCCCGGCCCTTGCAAATTGAAGCCAAAGCGGCCGAATTGTAGATATTGTCGCATCGAATTTAACAGAAACGTTCAGCGCGCAAGAAGCGCAAAAAAAGGACAAGGATCGCTCCTTGCCCTTTCATGTGGCCGAAGGGGAACGGTCAGGCTGGCGCCGTCACATTCGGCGAGATGCCGCCCGCGCCGCTGTCGCCCGAATTGCGGCGCGGCGGAATGCCCGCTTTCGGCAGACGCGGCTCGAGGCCGGCCATGATGTCGTTGATCTGGTCGGCGTCGATGGTTTCCCATTCGAGCAAGGCCTTGGTCATCACTTCCACCTTGTCGCGGTTATCTTCCAACAACTTGCGCGAGATCGCGTATTGCGTGTCGAGCATGTTGCGGATCTCGGCGTCGACCTTTTGCTGGGTCGCTTCCGAAATCGTCTTGGCCGAACCGCCGAAGAAACCGTCTTGCTGGCTGTCTTCATAGACCATCACGCCCATGCTGTCGGACATGCCGAAACGGGTCACCATCGAGCGCGCCAACTTGGTCGCGCGGGAAAAGTCGTTCGAGGCGCCGGTCGACATCTGGCCAACGAAGATTTCCTCGGCGATACGACCGCCAAACAGGATGGAAATTTCTTCCAACATCTTGTCCTTGTAGCCGGACAGATTGTCATGCTCGGGCAATTGCCACGTCAAGCCAAGCGCATAACCGCGCGGCATGATGGTGACCTTGTGCACCGGGTCGGCCTTTGGCAAGAGCTTGGCGACGACCGCATGGCCGGACTCGTGGTAAGCCGTGTTGCGACGCTCTTCTTCGCGGATGATCATCGACTTGCGCTCAGGCCCCATGAAGATCTTGTCTTTCGCATCTTCGAAGTCCGACATTTCCACCAGGCGCTTACTGCGGCGGGCCGCGAACAGGGCCGCCTCGTTAACCAGGTTGGCCAGGTCGGCGCCCGAGAAGCCGGGCGTGCCGCGGGCCAGGATGTCGGCCTTGACGTCGGTGCTGATCGGCACCTTGCGCATATGCACGTTCAAGATTTGCTCGCGGCCACGGATATCGGGCAAGCCGACCGAAACCTGGCGGTCAAAACGACCGGGGCGCAGCAAGGCCTTGTCGAGCACATCGGCACGGTTGGTGGCGGCCACGACGATGACGCCGGAATTGGCTTCAAAACCATCCATCTCGACCAGCAACTGATTCAAGGTCTGTTCGCGCTCGTCATTGCCGCCGCCCATGCCGGCGCCACGGTGACGACCGACCGCGTCGATCTCGTCGATGAAGATGATGCAAGGGGAATGCTTTTTCGCGTTTTCAAACATGTCGCGCACGCGCGAGGCGCCCACGCCGACAAACATTTCAACGAAATCGGAACCGGAAATCGAGAAGAACGGCACTTTAGCCTCGCCGGCGATGGCGCGCGCCAGCAGCGTCTTGCCGGTGCCGGGAGGCCCGACCATCAGCACGCCTCGGGGAATGCGACCGCCCAGTTTCTGGAACTTGGTCGGGTCCTTGAGGAAATCGACCACTTCATTGACTTCTTCCTTGGCTTCGTCGCAACCGGCGACGTCGGCAAAGGTGACCGTGTTATTGGCTTCGTCCATCATGCGCGCCTTCGACTTGCCGAACGAGAAAGCCCCGCCCTTGCCGCCGCCCTGCATCTGACGCATGAAAAACACCCATACGCCAATCAACAGCAGCATGGGGAACCAGGAAATGAAGACCTGGCTCAGAAATGACGGCTCTTCCGGCGGACGCACGTCGAAATGCACGCCATTGTCGCGCAGGTCGCCGATCAGACCCTTGTCGAGTCCGGTTGCAGTGGTACGGGCCTTGCTGTCGTCGATGCGGGTGGCCGTGATGACCGAGCCCTCGATGACGACATCCTTGATGCGCTTGGCTTTGACTTCATCGAGCAAATCGGAATAAGCGATGGCCTTGCTGCCGCCCGCGACACTATGACTGTCGAATTGCTTGAACAGCATGAACAGAAGCAGCGCAACGACTACCCAGATGGCAGATTTGGAAAACATGTTATTCACGAAGACTCCTTGGATGCAATGCGCATCTTTTTCCTATAGCTAGAAACACGATTTTACTCGCAATAAGCGGGCCGTGCCAAAGCCTGCCGATCCGTGCGCGCAAAAAACGACGCACGCGGGGAAGCGCAATCATGGCAATAATGCACGCGGCAGTCGCGATACTCGCACGCCACTACCCTTCCCCGCTTTGATGTGCGGCTACTTACCTTAAATATCAAGAGTCGATTCGTCCGCGACCGCCTTATTTTCCGCCGGATGCTTGACGCCGCGCCCCAACAGGAAGATTTCGGACGACTTGTCGCGGCTGGCCTTCGGCTTTTTCTGCGTGACGACCTTGAATTCGGCGCGAAATTTCTCGACGATCTGGCTGTAACCCGTGCCATTGAAACATTTGACCAGTAGCGCGCCCGACGGTTTCAAGTGCAATTGCGAAAATTCGATGGCCAGGTCGATCAAATGCTCCATGCGCGCCGCATCCGCCGCAGCAATGCCCGACAGATTCGGCGCCATGTCCGACAAGACCAGGTCGGCTTTGCGTCCATGCAACACCACTTCCAGCTGGCGCAACACGCGCGCCTCGCGGAAATCGCCCTGGATAAAGTTGACGTCGGCAATCGGCTCCATCGGCAACATGTCGAGGCCGAGGATGATGCCGTCGATGCCGCCGCCATCCTTGCCGGCCAGCTTGCGGCGCACGTACTGCGCCCAGCTGCCGGGCGTGCAACCAAGGTCGACTATGACCTGGCCCGGTTTGATGAGTTTTTCGTCTTCGTCGATTTCTTTCAGCTTGTATGCGGCCCGGGCACGATAGCCCTCTTTCTGCGCCAACTTCACATAAGGATCATTTATGTGGTCGTGCAACCAGTTTTTGTTTAATTTCTTCTTTGCCATTCGCGTAGAATACTGCTTTTAAGGGAATTACTAAAAATTATTATGCTAAAACTTACACCCGTAGAGCGCAGCGCACTGCGCGCCGAAGCACACGCGCTGAAGCCTATCGTCATCATTGGCGAAGCGGGCTTGACACCTGCCGTACTCAAAGAAATCGATCTGGGCCTGGATTCTCACGGTCTCATCAAGGTCCGCGTATTCGGCGACGACCGCGAAGCCCGCGTTGGGATGTACGAGACGATTTGCGGCGATCTTCGGGCCGCCCCGGTACAACATATTGGCAAGCTGCTGGTAATTTACCGTCCGAAAAAAGAAGTTATCAAAGAACGCAGCGTGACCACCGGCAAGGGCATGCGCGAAGTGACCATCGTCAAGGCCAGCGCCAGCGGCACCAAACGCCCATCCGTCACCAAGGTCATGATCAAGGGCAATGAGCGCGTCACCGAAGGTGGCTCCATCAAACGCGCCAAACCGCGTCAAAAAAGCGTCAAGAAGAGCGCCCTGGGCAGCAAGTAAGCCCCGGCTTCACACTGCGGGCTTGGCGGAAACATCTTGTTTTCGCCAAGCCCGCTTTTTTTAAGTTTTTTTAAGCTTGCTTCCAGATCAGGCAGGCGGCCAGTACGCTCTGCATCAAATACAACAACATCGACGCTCCGTGCAAGAGGCCGAACTGACGCTTGAACGGCGACGCGTCGATGCCGCCTGGGCCGGCCGCCTCACGCAGCGCCGCCACCACCGGTTGGATACCGAAATAATTGATCAGCGTGACGACCAGCATGGCCAGCACGATGCCGCACAGCATGCGCCGCCGCGGCGCCGGCAAGTTCTTCGCGTCCGCTCGCAACAATGCCAGCATCAGCAACGCGAACAAGATCGATAGCCAGGCCCCGGTTCGGAACATGCTGCCGGCCACCGTGCCGGCCAGAACCCGGTCGGCCAGGGTGGCAAACAGGGTCGGCGCCACCACATAGCCGATGGTCCACAGATTGCCGGCCCATAGCGTTGCCACCAAGACCCTGGCCCGCTGCATCAAATGTACAACACTTCCAGAATTTCGTATTCGCGCGGGCCGGACGGCGCCTGCACTTCGACCACGTCGCCGGCATATTTGCCGATCAGGGCGCGGGCGATCGGCGAGGTCACCGACACCTTATTCAATTTCAAGTCGGCTTCATCGAGGCCGACGATCTGGTACGTGACCTTGTTGCCAGACTCCAGGTCTTCCAGGTTCACGGTGGCGGCAAACACGACGCGGCCTTCGGCGTCAAGCGTGGTCGGATCGATGACTTGGGCGGCACCCAGCTTGCCTTCGAGCTCGGCGATGCGGCCCTCGACAAAGGCTTGGCGTTCCTTGGCAGCATCATACTCGGCGTTTTCCGACAAGTCGCCGTGCGAACGCGCTTCCGAGATCGCATCGATCACGCTGCGGCGTTCCTTGGTTTTGAGTTGATGCAACTCCACTTTCAAGAGTTCTGCGCCGTATTTGGTAAGAGGGACTGAGGTCATGTTTTATCTACAATATTTTCGGTGGAACCGATCTGCCATGTGAAAACCACAGAGACCGCACGATGTTGCCGCGCGGTCTCTGTGGTCAAAGGTGCTGCAAAAGCTTAGTGTAAGGTTTTATGCAGGCCTTGTAAATCATAGACACGCATCTCGTCCAGATGACGCATCCCTTCCACCGCCGCTTCTGCCCCCGCAATGGTGGTGTAAGTGGTCACGCGTGCGGCCAGGGCCGAGGTGCGGATGGCCCGCGAATCGACGATGGCGCTGCGTTTTTCCTCGACCGTATTCACCACCAGCACGATTTCATGGTTTTTGATCATGTCGACCACGTGCGGACGGCCTTCGATCACTTTGTTGACCGGTGTCACCGGGATGCCGGCGGCAGCGATCACTGCGGCCGTGCCTTTCGAGGCGACCAGGCTGAAACCGATCTCGACCAGATCGCGCGCCACCTGCACGGCACGGGGCTTGTCCGACGCTTTCACGCTGAGGAAGACCTTGCCGGAAGTGGGCAGCTTGACGCCGGCGCCCAGTTGCGATTTCACGAAAGCTTCGCCGAAGGTCATGCCGACCCCCATCACTTCGCCGGTCGACTTCATTTCCGGTCCGAGGATGGTATCGACGCCGGGGAATTTAACGAAGGGAAAGACGGCTTCCTTGACGCTGAAGTAAGGCGGCACCACTTCTTCGGTGATCCCTTGCGAGGCCAGCGACTGGCCGACCATGCAGCGGGCCGCGATCTTGGCCAGTTGCAAGCCGGTTGCCTTCGAGACGAAAGGCACGGTGCGCGAGGCGCGCGGATTGACTTCCAGCACGAACACGACGTCTTGCATCGCGCCATCGATTTCCTGGCGCTGTATCGCAAATTGCACATTCATCAAGCCGACCACGTTCAAGCCCTTGGCCATCAGCGAGGTCTGGCGCTTCAATTCGGCAATGGTGGCGGCCGCCAGCGAATACGGCGGCAGCGAGCAGGCCGAATCGCCCGAATGGACGCCAGCCTGTTCGATATGTTCCATGACGCCGCCGATGAAGGTGGTTTCGCCGTCGGAAATGCAATCGACGTCGACTTCGATGGCATCGTTCAAGAAACGGTCCAGCAAGACCGGAGAATCGTGCGAGACCTTGACGGCTTCGCGCATATAGCGTTCCAGGTCGCGCTGCTCATGGACGATTTCCATGGCCCGACCGCCCAGCACGTAGGATGGACGCACCACTAGCGGATAAGCGATTTCCTGGGCCAGCGCCAGGGCGTCCGCTTCGGTGCGCGCGGTGCGGTTAGGCGGCTGGCGCAAGCCCAGCGTGTGCAACATTTGCTGGAAACGCTCGCGGTCTTCGGCCGCGTCGATCATGTCGGGCGAGGTGCCGATGATGGGCACGCCGTTCGCTTCCAGGTCCAGCGCCAGTTTCAAGGGCGTCTGGCCACCGTATTGGACGATCACGCCGACCGGTTTTTCGATGGCGACGATCTCCAGCACGTCTTCCAGCGTCAGCGACTCGAAATACAGGCGGTCGGAAGTGTCATAGTCGGTCGATACGGTTTCCGGGTTGCAGTTGACCATGATGGTCTCGTAACCGTCTTCGCGCATGGCCAGCGCCGCATGCACGCAGCAATAGTCGAATTCGATACCCTGGCCGATGCGGTTCGGGCCGCCACCGAGCACCATGATCTTTTTCTTGTCGGTCGGATTCGATTCGCACTCTTCATCGTAAGTGGAATACATATACGCCGTGTCGGTCGAAAATTCCGCGGCGCAGGTGTCGACCCGCTTGTAGACCGGGCGGATATTCATGGCGTGGCGTTGCAGGCGCACGGCCGTGTCCGTCGTTTGCAGCAAGAAGCCCAGGCGGCGGTCCGAGAAACCTTTTTGCTTCAACTTGTACAAGGTAGTCTTGTCGAGCGCTTCGAGCTTCTGTGTGTCTAACCACAATTCCAGGTCGACGATTTCCTTGATTTGCACCAGGAACCACGGATCGATGTGGGTCAATTGATGCACTTCTTCCATCGTGAAGCCTTGCGCGAAGGCGTCGCCCACGTACCAGATCCGTTCCGGACCCGGCTCGCCCAGCTCTTCCTCGATCTTTTCGCGGTCCTTGGTCTTTTCATTCAAGCCGTCGACGCCCACTTCCAGGCCGCGCAAGGCTTTCTGGAACGATTCCTGGAAGGTGCGGCCGATGGCCATCACTTCGCCCACCGATTTCATCTGGGTCGTCAAGTGGTGGTCGGCGGTGGGGAATTTCTCGAACGTGAAACGGGGAATCTTGACGACCACATAATCGATGGCCGGCTCGAACGAGGCCGGCGTGGCGCCGCCCGTGATTTCATTGCGCAATTCGTCGAGCGTGAAGCCGACCGCCAGCTTGGCGGCAATCTTGGCGATCGGAAAACCGGTGGCTTTCGAGGCCAGCGCCGACGAGCGCGAGACGCGCGGATTCATTTCGATCACGATCATGCGCCCGTCTTCCGGGTTGATCGAAAATTGCACGTTGGAGCCGCCCGTGTCGACGCCGATCTCGCGCAAGACCGCCAGACTAGCGTTGCGCATGATCTGGTATTCCTTGTCCGTCAGCGTTTGCGCCGGCGCCACCGTGATCGAGTCGCCCGTGTGCACGCCCATCGGATCGAGGTTTTCGATCGAGCAAATGATGATGCAATTGTCCGCCTTGTCGCGCACCACTTCCATCTCGTACTCTTTCCAGCCGATCAAGGATTCTTCGATCAGCAATTCCTTGGTCGGCGACGCTTCCAGGCCGCGCTTGCAAATCGTTTCGAATTCTTCTTCGTTGTAGGCGATGCCGCCGCCGCTGCCGCCCATCGTAAACGAGGGCCGGATGATGGTCGGGAAACCCAGTTCGCGCTGCACGGCCCACGATTCATCCATCGTGTGGGCCACGCCCGAGCGGGCCGAGCCGAGACCGATCTTGGTCATCGCCTGCTTGAACTTGGAGCGGTCTTCGGCCTTGTCGATGGCTTCCGGCGAGGCGCCGATCAGCTCGACGTCATACTTGGCCAGCACGCCGTGATTATGCAAGTCGAGCGCGCAATTGAGCGCGGTCTGGCCGCCCATGGTCGGCAAAATCGCGTCCGGGCGTTCCTTGGCGATGATGCGTTCCACCACTTGCCAGGTGATCGGCTCGATGTAGGTCACGTCGGCCATTTCCGGGTCGGTCATGATGGTGGCCGGATTGCTGTTGACCAGGATGACTTTATAGCCTTCCTCGCGCAGGGCCTTGCACGCTTGCGCGCCGGAATAGTCGAATTCGCAAGCCTGGCCGATCACGATCGGGCCGGCGCCAATAATCAGAATACTTTTAATATCTAAACGTTTAGGCATTTTTCTTTTTCTCCTGCGCATCCATCAAGCCGATGAAGCGGTCAAACAGGTAAGCAACATCCATCGGGCCGGGCGACGCTTCCGGGTGACCCTGGAAGCAAAACGCCGGCTTGTCCGTGCGGGCAAAGCCTTGCAGCGAGCCGTCGAACAGCGAGACATGGGTGACGCGGCAATTGGCCGGCAAGGTCGACGCATCCACCGCGAAACCGTGGTTTTGCGAGGTGATCATGACCTTTTTCGTTTCCAAGTCTTGCACCGGGTGGTTGGCGCCGTGGTGGCCGAATTTCATCTTCAAGGTCTTGGCGCCGGATGCCAGCGCCATGATCTGGTGGCCCAGGCAAATGCCGAACACGGGAATGCCGCGCTCGATCAATTCGCGCGTCGCCGCGATCGCGTAATCGCACGGCTCCGGGTCGCCGGGGCCGTTCGACAGGAAGATGCCGTCCGGCTTGAGCGCCAGCGCGTCGGCCGCCGTCGCTTGCGCCGGCAAGACCGTCACCTTGCAGCCGCGCGCGGTCAGCATGCGCAAGATATTGCGCTTGACGCCATAGTCGAAGGCCACCACATGGTACTTAGGTTCGGCCAGCTTGCCGTAACCTTCGCCCAGCGTCCATTCGGTTTCGGTCCACTCGTAGGCAGCCTTGGTCGCCACCACCTTGGCCAAGTCCATCCCGGCCAGGCCCGGGAAGGAGCGCGCCAGTTCCAGCGCCTGCGCCGGGGAAGGCTCGTTGCCCTGGGTGCCAACCAGGATGGCGCCGCCCTGCGCGCCTTTTTCGCGCAGCAGGCGCGTCAGCTTGCGGGTATCGATACCGGCGATGGCAACGATATTCTCGGCTTTCAAATAATCGGCCAGCGATTGGGTGGAGCGGAAATTCGAGGCCAGCAAAGGCAGATCGCGTATCACCAGCCCGGCGGCGTGCACCTTGGATGATTCCACGTCTTCCGGATTGACGCCGGTATTGCCGATATGGGGATAAGTAAGGGTGACGATCTGGCGGCAATAGCTGGGATCGGTCAGGATTTCCTGGTAGCCGGTCATGGAGGTATTAAATACCACCTCGCCCGTCGTATGACCGGCGGCGCCGATGGAAAATCCTTTGAAAATCGTTCCATCAGCAAGCGCTAATATGGCTGGAACGGCAGGGCCAGAAAAAAATGGCGGCAAGGGCAACTCCTGATAAAGTTACCGTAGCTGCGCCACGTCAGACCGACCGTCAAGCACCCCCAAGCAGCCATGCGGCTTGGACAGTGAGGGTCATTTGAATGATGGGATGGTGGGTAGTCGCTACGGTATGGGTAAGAATGGCTAAACCTTGCAATTATAGCGCAAAGGTCGACATCCGGCAATTACCAAAAGGCGAAATCGCGGGACGAAATCACGGGACAAACGCGGCACGCCCGCGCGCGCAGGTGGCGGCCATATCGAAAAAATCAAACATGGCAAAACCATGTGGGAAAAATGACATTTCAATAGAATTTGGCAAGCTTAAGAAAATACAATCGGTGCCAATGCAGAGGCTTTGGCAACTGCTGCCCCTCGCAGACTCTCAACAAAGTTAGTGAATTTCATTGAAACGAATTGACATTCCGCCCAAACAGCCGCCGTGGCAGGGCGCGGAATTCACCCACATTTAAGGAGATATACTCATGTCCGATTTCGTCTTCAGCGTCGCATCGATCAACTGGAATGCGGGCCACTCGATCCGCGTGTATGCCAGCAACGGCAAGACCGTGTCGGAAAAATGCTGGGATGGCGGCCCCTGGTATACCGGCGCCCTGACGGCGCCCGGCCAGGCTGTCGGCTCGGCAAGCTGGGTCGACAGCGCCGGCCAAGTCCACATCCGCACCTATGTCAGCAACCAAAACAAGATCACGGAATATTGCTGGGACAAAAACGAATGGAATGTCGGCGGCTTTTCCAGCGACGGCACCACTTCGTCGGCCACCGCCTGGTATCAAAACAATAGCGTGCACCTGCGCGTGTATGTTACCAAGGCCAATGGCCAGGTCCAGGAACAATGCTGGGATGGCAATGGCCCGTGGTATGTCGGCGCCTATACCGAAAGCTGAGCCGCCTCCGATCTGATAAGACGCCGCCCCCTGAGGCGCCGACGGCGCCTCATTCCATGACGCCCAGTTACAGCGCCAGGGCCGCAATGCCGGCCTTGGCAATTTGCGCGTCTTCGGCCGATTTCACCCCCGACACGCCAACGGCGCCGACATAATGACCATCGACGATGATGGGCACGCCGCCTTCGAGCATGCCTTCGATTTCCGGCGCGCTCAGGAAAGACACGCGGCCGTTATTGATCATCTCTTCATAGATACGCGATTCGCGCTGGCCCAGCGCCGCAGTCTTGGCCTTGGCCGGCGCGATATGCGCGGAAATCGGCGCCACGCCATCCATGCGCTGCAACCACAACAAATGACCGCCATCGTCGACGATGGAAATCACCACGGCCCATTTGTTGGCAATTGCCTCCGCTTCGGCGGCAGCCGCAATTTTTTTAACGTCGTCAAGTGTCAAGATCGGTTTCGATTGCATCATGCTTCCTTAATAAAATGAACCCGGATTGTACGCCAGCGCCCCGCCGCGCGCAGCTTCATTCGCCGCGCCTGGCCTTGAGTTTTTGTTTGAGTTGCGTCATCACCGCGAAGGCCGCTTGCTCGCCGGCCAGGATGGCCTGGTTGCGGCTGTTGAAGTCATTGCCCTTCATTAATCCCAGCTTTGGCTGGATCACGATATCGGCATCCTTGAGTTCGTACTCATTAATGCGCTGGCCCATGATGCTGAAAGTTTGCATGATCACTTCCATCGAACTGATGGCCGCCTGGGCGTCGGTCTGGGTCGAAATATTGACGGCGATAATGAAGTCGGCACCCATGTCGCGCGCAAAGCGCACCGGCACCGGCGCCACCAGGCCGCCGTCGACATAATTATGGCCGCCGATGCTGACCGGCTGGAATACCCCGGGCACCGAGGATGAGGCGCGCACCGCCATGCCGGTGTTACCGCGCTGGAACAGGATCGGCATGCCATTCTTCAAATCCGTGGCCACCGCGCCAAACGGGATTTTCAGCTTTTCCATCGGTACATTATTGACGGTCTTGTTCACATAGCTTTGCAAGGCCTCGCCCTTGAGCACGCCCGAGGACTTGCCGAACAGCGGCATGGCCCAGTCGGAAATCGCGGCCTCGTCCATATCGAAAGCCATCTTTTGCAAATCAAAACCGGAATTGCCGGCCGCATACAGGGCGCCGACCACGGCACCGGCGCTGGTGCCGACCACCACATCGGCATTGATGCCTTGCGATTCGAGCGCCTTGATCACGCCGATGTGGGCGAAGCCGCGCGCGGCGCCGCCGCCCAGCGCCAGTCCGATCTTGATCTTGCGCGGCGCCGATATGGGAACAATTTGCGGCGCCGTCGGCGCCACGGGCACGGTCTTACAGCCGACCAGCAGCAAGGCTGCCACGGCAAACAGGGAAAGGCGTCTAGGATACATAGTGGCAGATGGGTTGGGCGAGGAGGCAGATTGTAACGCAAATGCCGGCCCCGCCCTCCCCGACCTTAAGCTAGCGGCAAGGCCGCCGGCGAGGTGCGCGAGGCCGGCATGCTGACAATGAAGCTGCTGCCCTTGCCCGGCTCGGACTTGATCGACAGCGTGGCGCCGTGGCGCAACAGCACATGCTTGACGATTGCCAGGCCCAGGCCAGTGCCCTGGGTTTCGCGCGAACGGCTCTTGTCGACCCGGTAAAAGCGTTCGGTCAGGCGCGAAATATGCTCGACACTGATGCCGATGCCGCTGTCGCGCACCACGAATTGCGGCCCGGACGGGCTGTCTTGCCAGGCCAGGTGGACCGTGCCGCCGGCCTGGGTATAGCGCACCGCATTCGAGGCCAGATTGCCGAAGGCGCTATGCAATTCCTCGGCGCTGCCGAGCACGTCGGGGCCGACGCATTCCATCGTCACGGTATGCTTGCCCGACGACAGGGCGCGCGCGTCGCGCAACACTTGCGCCATCAGTTTCGGGATGTCGACCGCTTCCGGGCGCAGCGGATAATCGACCGATTCCAGGCGCGACAGGGTCAGCATGTCTTCGATCAAGTGCTGCATGCGGTGGGCCTGCTCGGTCATCAGCTTGATATGGGCGGCGCGGGTCTGGGCATCAAGGTCGAGCTCGGTCGAGGCGATTTCCAGGAAGCCGACGATCACCGTCAGCGGCGTGCGCAATTCGTGCGAGGCGTTGGCAATGAAATCGCGGCGCATCATTTCGATGCGCTCCGTTTCGGTGACATCATGGGTGACCAGGATCTGGCGCCGGTTTTCAAACGGAATAATCTGGACGATCAACTTGCGGTTGCGGAAAGTCAGGGTCAAGGGTTGGTCATAGCGTCCCAGGATGATGTAATCCATGAATTCCGGGCTGCGTATCAAATTGGTCACCCGCATGCCCTTGTCGCGCTCGTGGGTCAAGCCCAGGTGCTGCTCGGCGGCCGGATTGCACCACTCGAGAAACAGCACATCGTCCATGATGACGACACCGTCGGGCAGCAAATGCATGGCCTGGCGGAAGCGGGTCAGCCATTCGGTCAGCTCGGCCCGGCTTTTTTCATCGTCGCGGCGCAAGCGGTACAGGCGCGAAAAGATATTCGTCCACGAACCCCAGCCGTCGGGCAGCCTGGCGCTGTGCGGATTGTCGAGCCAGTCGCTGAGCTGGTACAAATACGATAGCTGGACAAACAGCATCACCGCCATCATCGCGAACGCCAGCACCAGCGCCACCACGACGCCAAACAGGAACCACAGCACGGCCACCCCGACCAGCACCAGGGCCATGCGCAGCGCGGCGGGAACCCAGAACAACAATTTTGGATTCATCGGCTTATTTCTCGGACAGCATGTAGCCGACGCTGCGCACCGTCTTGATCAAGCTTTCCGCTTCCTTCAGGGCCTTGCGCAGGCGCAGCACGTGGACGTCGACCGTGCGTTCTTCGATCACCACATGGTCGCCCCATACCTTGTCGAGCAACTGGCTGCGCGAAAACACCCGCTCCGGATGCGCCAGAAAAAATTTGAGCAATTTGTATTCAGCGTGGCCGATATCGATTTTCTGCTCATCCATCATGACGGTGCAACTGACGGGATCGAGCGCGACATTGCCGGCGCGCATGGGCGACTGCGCATGCTCGGGACTCTTGCGGCGCAACAAGGCCTTGGCGCGGGCCAGCAATTCGCGCGGCGAAAACGGCTTGGTGACATAGTCGTCGGCTCCGCTGTTGAGGCCGGCCAGCTTGTCTTCTTCCATGCTTTTCGCGGTCAGCATGATAACGGGAATGGCGCTGAATTGACGGTCGGCGCGGATGCGCGACAATAGGCGCAGGCCGGTCTGGTCGGGCAGCATCCAGTCCAGCAAAATCAGGTGCGGGGTGCGGTGCTGGATGAAATCCCAGGCATCCGCGACGTTTTGCACGGAACAGCAATGCCAGCCCGCCTCGCGCAGCGAATACGTCACCAGTTCGACGATGGCCGGCTCATCTTCTACAATCAATACCGTGGTTTTATCAGATGCCATGAATCTTACTCGGGGATATCGTGTGGAATGGGCGGCGCCAGGCGCGAATGGCGGATATCCTTGCCGTCGACGACATAGATCACGTATTCGGCGATGTTTTTCGCATGGTCGCCGATGCGCTCGATGGCTTTGGCCACCCACAGCGTGTCGAGCGCGGCCGAAATGGTGCGCGGATCTTCCATCATGAAGGTAATCAGGTTGCGCATGATGGAGCGGAATTCATGGTCGATGATGGCGTCTTGGGCGATCAGTTGCAAGGCTTGCTTGCCATCATTGCGGGCGAAGGCGTCCAGCGCGTCGTGCAACATGTCGCTGGCGCTGGTGGCGATACTGCGCACCATTTCATAATGGTTGACGACGACATTGCCGCGCGCGTGCAAGCTCTTGGCCACGCGCGCGATCTTGGTCGCCTCGTCGCCGATGCGTTCGAGGTCGGTGATCACCTTGATGGTGGCCATGATGGTGCGCAAGTCGTTGGCGGCCGGCTGGCGCCGCACGATCAAGTGGCTGCAAGCGTCGTCGAGCGACACTTCGAGCTGGTTGACGGCATCGTCTTCGCGCATGACGCGGTCGGCCCGCTCCGGATTGCCGATGCGAAAGCAGGTCATCGCGTCGAGGAATTGGGTTTCAACGATGCCGCCCATGAGCAGCACTTTCGAGCGGATCGCTTCGAGTTCGTTATCGTATTGCTTGGATGAATGCTCGCCTAACATACTGTCTCTCCTTATTGGTTTATTCGGTGGCGGGCGACATCAACCGAAGCGGCCGGTAATATAATCCTGCGTTTCCTTGCGGGCAGGATTCATGAAAATCTGGTCGGTTTCGCCGAACTCCACCAACTCACCCAAGTACATATAAGCAGTGTAATCTGAACAACGCGCCGCCTGCTGCATATTGTGCGTGACGATCGCTATCGTATAGTCTTGTTTCAACTCACTGATCAATTCCTCGACCTTGGAGGTCGAGATCGGGTCCAGCGCCGAAGTCGGCTCGTCGAGCAGCAACACGTCGGGTTTGACGGCCACGCCGCGCGCGATGCACAGCCTTTGCTGCTGGCCGCCCGACAGGCTCAAGCCACTTTTATTGAGCTTGTCCTTGACCTCGCCCCATAGCGCGGCTTTCTTCAAGGCCCATTCGACGCGCTCGTCCATCTCGCCCTTGGACATGTCTTCATACAGACGCACGCCAAAGGCGATATTGTCATATACCGACATCGGGAACGGGGTCGGCTTCTGGAACACCATGCCGACTTTGGCGCGCAACATATTCACATCCTGGTCGGCGTCGAGCACATTGCGGCCGCGATACATGATCTTGCCCTCGGCCCGCTGGCCCGGGTACAAATCGTACATCCGGTTCAAGGTGCGCAAGAGGGTCGACTTGCCGCAGCCGGAAGGGCCGATGAAGGCCGTCACTTTCTTGTCGTGAATGTCGAGGTGAACGTTGTGCAAGCTCTGGGTTTTGCCATAATAAAAGTTCAGGCCCGAAATCTCGATGGTTTTCTTTTTAGGCGCCAGCTCGGCGCCATCCTTGCTCAGTTGCGTATTCATGGCATTGGCTCAATTGAATGGTTTAATTCGGGATTTTCTGGCTGAACAGGGTGCGCGACAAGATATTCAGGAGCAGCACGCTGAAGGTGACCAGCAGCGCCCCGCCCCAGGCCAGCGAGCGCCAATTGTCATACGGGCTCATGGCAAACTGGTAAATCACCACCGGCAGATTGGCCAGCGGCGCGTTCATGTCGGCGCTGAAGAATTGATTATTCAGTGCGGTAAACAGCAGCGGCGCGGTTTCGCCGGAAATGCGGGCCAGCGCCAGCAGCACGCCGGTGACGACGCCGGCCTTGACGGCGCGCAAGCGCACCAGGGTCGCCACTTTCCAGCGCGGTGCGCCCAGCGCGAAGGCCGCTTCGAGCAAGCTATTGGGTACCAGGCGCAGCATATTGTCGGTGGTGCGCACCACCACCGGCACCGCGATCAAGGACAGCGCGATCGAGCCGGCCCAGCCGGAAAAATGGTGCACATTGGCCACGTAGAGCGCATATACGAACAAGCCGATCACGATCGACGGCGCCGACAGCATGATATCGGTGACGAAGCGGGTCACTTGCGCGATCCAGTTTTCCTCGCCGTATTCGGCCAGGTAAATGCCGGCCAGGATGCCGATTGGCGTGCTGATCACCGTAGCCAGGCCAACCAGCATCAGGCTGCCGACGATGGCGTTGAGCAAACCGCCGCCCTCGCTGCCGGGGGCCGGCGTGGTCTGGGTCAGCATCGTCAGCGACAAGGCGCCGAAACCCTTGATCAACAGGGTGGCCAGGATCCAGACCAGGAAAATCAAGCCGATCGACATGGCCGCCACCGACAGCGCGATGCCGACCCGGTGCACGAACAGGCGCTTGCGGTAGACTGGATTGAGGATGGGGGCTTGCTTCATTTCACGCCTTCCTTGCGGGACATTCCGGCCAACATGATTTTGGCGGCCGACAAGACAATAAAGGTTATCGCGAACAAGATCAACGCCAGCGCGAACAGCGAGGAGACGTGCAGCGGCGATTCGGCTTCGGCAAATTCATTGGCCAGCGTCGAGGCGATGCTATTGCCGGCGGCGAACAGCGACCAGGACAACTGGTTGGCGTTGCCGATCACGAAGGTGACGGCCATGGTTTCGCCAAGCGCGCGGCCCAGGCCCAGCATGACGCCGCCGACCACGCCGGTCTTGGTATAGGGTAAAACGATCTTGCGCACTACTTCCCAGCGCGTGCAACCGAGGCCGTAAGCCGATTCCTTCAGCACGGCCGGGACGATTTCAAAGACGTCGCGCATCACCGAGGAAATGAAGGGAATGATCATGACAGCCAGGATCAGGCCGGCCGTCAGGATGCCGATGCCCATCATCGGGCCGCTGAACAATTGGCCAACGATGGGCAGCGCGCCCAGGGTGGACTTCAATAGCGGCTGAACGTGGTCGGCAAACAGGGGCGCGAACACGAACAAGCCCCACATGCCATAGATGATGCTGGGCACGCCGGCCAGCAACTCGACTGCGGTGCCGAGCGGACGGCGTAACCACGGCGGGCAGATTTCGGTGAGGAAGAGCGCGATGCCGAAGCTGACGGGAAAGGCAATCAACAGCGCGATCACGGACGTCGACAGGGTGCCGACAATGGCGATCAGGGCGCCGTATTGGTCGTTGACGGGGTCCCATTCGACCGAGGTGATGAAGCCGGGACCGAAATGCTTGAGCGCGGGCCAGGCCCCTATCATCAGGGAAATGATGATACCGACCAGTACCAGCAAGACCGACAGGGCAAAGCCCATCGTCACCTTGTGGAAAATGAAATCCTGCATGCGCTGCTTGCGCATGGTTGTATGCATCGCCGCGAGGCTGATGTCGGCCATGAGGGTATCCGGCAAGGTAATCGAGGGGGAAGAAAGATTTGCGCTCATAGTATGCCATTAGATGTGGACGAGGCGCGACCGACGAGATGTGGCCGACGAGGCGCCCCCCGGCGAGGCGCCCCTGGCCGGGGGCGGATGCGGATGCGGATTTAGTAAATTGCCTTGCCCGAAGCGTCTTTCAAGTTGGCTTTCCAGGAATCTTGCACCAGTTTCACGACTGGCGCCGGCAGCGGCACATAATCGAGTTCGGTGGCGGCGGCGCCACCGGCCTTGAAGGCCCAGTCAAAGAATTTCAACACTTCCTTGCCCTTGGCGGCGTCGGCTTGCGCCTTGTGCATCAAGATGAAAGAGGCGCCACTGATGGGCCAGCTATTCTTGCCGGCCTGATCGGTCAGCACCACGCCAAAGCCCGGCGTCTTGGACCAGTCGGCGCCGGCGGCGGCGGCCTTGAAATTATCGTCGTCAGGCTGCAAGAACTGGCCATCCTTGTTTTTCAACTGGGTGTGCGACATCTTGTTTTTCTTGGCATATGCCCATTCGACGTAACCGATGGAACCCTTGATGCGCTGCACATTCGCGGCCACGCCTTCATTGCCCTTGCCGCCCACGCCGACGATCCATTTGACGACCGTGCCGGCGCCGATCTTGGTCTTGAATTCGGGATTGACCTTGGACAGGTAATCGGTGAACAGGAAGGACGTGCCGGAACCGTCGGCGCGGTGCACCACGGTGATATCGGTGGCCGGCAATTTCACGCCGCCATTCAAGGCCACGATTTCCGGATCATTCCACTTGGTGACTTTACCCAGGTAAATGTCGGCCACCACCTGGCCCGTCATCTTCAACTGGCCCGGCGTGACGCCATCGAGATTGACCACCGTGACCACGCCGCCCATGATGGCGGGGAATTGAATCAAGCCTTCGGCGTCCAGATCTTCCGCCTTCAATGGCATATCGGAGGCGCCGAAATCGACGGTCTTGGCCTTGATTTGCTTGATGCCGGCGCCGGAACCGACGGATTGATAGTTCAAACCGTTGCCGGTGGCCGCTTTATACGATTCCGCCCATTTGGCGTATATCGGGTAGGGAAAGGTTGCACCGGCGCCTGTCATATCGGCAGCCATGGCGGCGGACGACAGTGCCATCACGGCCGAAGCGCCAATGACGAAAGATTTAACCAATTGCTTCATTTGCATATCCAATCCTCAGGGTTGTAACGGGCTAGTCGGCTCCGTTAATGCTCGGCAGTCTACCGGGCAAATATGACAGCTTTATGACATGGGACAAATTCAGTCACACTCGCCTGCCCCGGGCTAGCATACCCTTTTGTCATAATCGGTGGCGCTTAAAGGTGCAACTAGTCACAAACTTGTCATATTTCACAATTACACTCAGGCAGCGCCAATACGGGCTAGAATAAAACATCTGAAAAGAAATTGAATCGATGAAACCAGACTTGCACGCGCACATGAAGCCAGAATTGCACACGGAAATAAACAAGACCGGCAGCTTGCTCGACCGTGAATTATCGCAATTGATGTTCAACCGCCGCGTGATGGCACAGGCCGAAGATAGAGCCATTCCGCTGCTCGAACGCCTGCGCTATTTATGTATCGTCAGCGGCAATCTGGATGAGTTTTTCGAAGTACGGGTGGCCAGCCTGCTGGCCGCCGGCAGCGTAGGCGGCTCGCTGGCTGGCCATCCGGCGTTGATGGCGACGCTGGCGCGCATTGCCGCCGAATGCCATATGCTGGTGCAACATCAATATGAAATCCTCAATACCGAAGTCTTGCCGCAATTGCGCGCCAAGGGCGTGCACTTGCTGCGCCACACCGACCGCAACGAGGCCCAGCGGGCGTGGATCAAGGAGTATTTCGACCGCGAAGTGCGGCCCCTGCTGACCCCGATCGGCCTCGACCCGGCCCACCCCTTTCCCCAGGTCGTCAACAAGAGCTTGAATTTCATCGTCTCGCTGAGCGGCAAGGACGCCTTCGGGCGCGGCACCGCGATCGCCATCGTCAAGGCGCCGCGCGTGTTGCCGCGCGTGATACGCCTGCCCGAGCAATTATCCACCCACGGCATCTCGTTTTGCCTGCTCTCCTCCATCATCCACGCCCATATCGCCGACTTGTTTGCCGGGCGCGAAGTGACGGCGTATTCGCAATTCCGGGTTACCCGCGACAGCGACTTGTGGGTCGACGAGGATGAGGTCAAGAACTTGCGCCAGGCCCTCAAGGGCGAACTGGTCGGGCGCCAGTTCGGCACCTCGGTGCGGCTTGAAGTGGCCAAGAATTGCCCGCCCGAATTGTCGCAATTCCTGCTCGACCAGTTCAACCTGGACCAGAGCCGCCTGTACCGCGTCAACGGCCCCGTCAACCTGGTGCGCCTGACCGAGTTGATCGACCATGTCGAGCAGCCAGAATTGCGCTTCGCCCCGTTTTTTCCCGGCTTGCCGCAAAAATCGGCCGGCAACGATGTCTTCGCCTCCTTGAAAAAGCACGATATCTTGCTGCACCACCCGTTTCAATCCTTCCAGACCGTGATTGACTTCGTGCGCAGCGCCGCCCACGATCCGGCCGTGCTCGCCATCAAGCAAACCATTTACCGCACCGGCATGAATTCGGACTTGATGGAATCGCTGATCGTGGCCGCGCGCATGGGCAAGGAAGTGACCGTCATCGTCGAATTGATGGCGCGCTTCGACGAGGAAGCCAATATCAACTGGGCCGACAAGCTCGAGCAAGCCGGCGCCCAGGTGGTATACGGCGTGGTCGGCTTGAAGACCCACGCCAAAGTGGCGCTGGTGATACGGCGCGAGGAAGGGGCGCTGCATTTCTACGCCCATCTCGGCACCGGCAATTACCACCCCACCACGACCAAGCTGTATACCGATTTCGGCCTGCTGACCTCGCGCCAGGAATTGGCGGTGGAAGTCAATGAAGTGTTCATCCACCTGACCAGCCTGACCAAGCCGCACAATCTGAGCCACCTGTGGCTGGCGCCATTCGGCTTGCAAAACGAAATCATCAAGGCCATCCGCAACGAAGCCAAGATCGCGCGTGCCGGACGCCCGGGCCGCATCATCGTCAAGATCAATGCCCTGGTCGACGAATCGGTGATACGCGCCCTGTATGCCGCATCCAACGATGGCGTCAAGATCGACTTGATCGTGCGCGGCGCCTGCACCCTCAAGCCGGGCGTGCCCGGCTTGTCGGAAAACATACGGGTGCGCTCCATCATCGGCCGCTTCCTCGAGCATAGCCGCATCTATTACTTCCGCAACGACTTGACGCACGACGTCTACCTGGCCAGCGCCGACTGGATGAGCCGCAACCTGTTCCGCCGCGTGGAAGTGGCGTTTCCCGTGCTGGACCGGACTTTGAAGCGGCGCGTGATCGCCGAGGGCTTGAATCCCTACTTGAAGGATAACTCGAACGCGTGGGAATTGGAGCCGAGCGGACATTACACGCGGCGCAAGCCGCGCGCCAGGCAAGCTTCGTTCAGCGCCCAACAATATCTGATGGACACGCTGGGCACGCCCAATATGGAGGCGCAGGAATAAGCCAATTCCCGCCCCAGGATCAATTTGTTTCGGAGAGGGAGAAAAGCATGGATCTGATTTTATGGCGTCACGCCGAAGCCGAGTCGGGCGCACCGGACTTGGAGCGTCCGCTCACGCTGAAGGGGCAGAAGCAGGCGCGGCGCATGGCCGACTGGCTCGGCTCGCAATTACCGGACAGTTGCAGGATACTGGTCAGCCCGGCCTTGCGCACGCTGCAGACGGCCGAGGCGCTGGGCCGCAAATTCAAGCTGCATCCGGAACTGGCGCCGGGCGCGGAAGCGGAAGACGTGTTGAAGGTGGCGAACTGGCCGGCCTCGAAGGAATCGGTGCTGATCGTCGGCCACCAGCCCACGCTGGGGCAACTGGCCGCGCTGCTGCTGACGGGCGAGGCGCTCGATTGGGAAATGCGCAAGGCCGGCGCCTGGTGGTTCTCCCAGCGCGAGCCGGGCGATCCGAACAGCGTCTACCTGAAGGCCGTGATGGGTCCCGATCTGGTGGTGAAATAAGGCAAAAAATCATGCCTCGATGATCTTGTAAAGCGACACCCTTCTGCTAGAGTTCAAGTGTATTCACTCTAGGGAGGAGCCGCCGGACGGCGGTTGATAAACATGTTCACCGTGCTCATCATAGGCATTTTCGGTGCAATGATCGGCCTCATCATCTACGAAGTCGTCGATGAATTGCGGGGCAGCAGCCAAAAACTGATGGATCGCTATCACGAGTAGCGTCAACGTCCGGCCGCGGCGACCCGCCGTGGCTTATTTCCCCTTCGCCGTCCTACAATCCCGTCTTGAACTTGGTATAGATGCGCGCCATCGCGCGCCGGATATCGGCCGTGACCGCTTCCGGCGCAGCCATACGCTGCTTGTCTTGCTCCGACAAGAAAATGGCCTTGTTCTCCGCGATATCCTTGCGCACGAACTTGATGCTGGCCAGGTTCGGATTGGCATAGAAAACCTTGTTGCTCAGGCTGGCATGCACTTGCGGGCGCAAGATGTAATTGATGAACAAATGCGCATTGTCGGGATGGGGCGCATCGACCGGAATGGCCATGGTATCGAACATCAGCGCCGCCGACGCCTTCGGCAGCAAGACTTCGATGGCATTGCCGTTCCTGGCGTCGAGCGCGCGCTGGCGGGCAATATTGATGTCGCCGGACCAGCCCAGCGCCACGCAAACGGCACCGTTCGCCAGATCATTGATATAGCCTGACGAACTGAACAAGGTGACGTATGGGCGTATGCCTTGCAACACCTTGGCCGCGTCCTGGTAATCGGCCGCGACCTTCGAGTAAGCCGGCTTGCCCATGTATTGCAAGGCGGCCGGCAACACTTCCGACGGCGAGTCGAGGAAAGAGATGCCGCAAGACTTCAGCCTGGAAGCGTACTTCGGATCGAAAATCAAGTCCCATGCATTCTCGGGCAAGGACAGATTGCCGAGCGCCGCCTTGACCTTGGCCACATTGATGCCGACCGTGGTATAGCCCCACAGCCAGTCGACCAGATGCTCATTGTTCGGGTCGAGCCTGGCCAGCTTGGCCTGGATCGCCGGGTCCAGATTGCCCAGGTTGCCGAGTTTGCTTTTATCGAGTTTGCGCAACAGGCCGCCATCCATTTGCAGGCGTGCCCATTGGGCCGTCGGCACCACGATATCGTAGCCCGACTTGCCCGCCACCAGCTTGGCGTTCAGGATTTCGTTACTGTCGAAGACATCGTAACGGACCTTGATCCCGGTTTCCTTCTCAAAATTCTTGATCGTATCGTCGCCGATATAATCCGACCAGTTATAGATATTTAAGATCTTTTCTTCTTGCGCCCGAGCCGGCAGCGCCAGCGTTGCCGCGGCAACCACCGCGACACCCACATAACGTCCCGCACACGCCTGCCACATTCCTGCCGCCATCCCGCCCCCGTTGATTGTCATTTGCGAGGCAAGATCATAGCGCCATGCGGCAATCGAGTCCAGATTGAACTAGGCCATGAAGTCGAACAGGGACGTGGGGCCGCCCGCCTGGTCTTGTTGCGAATACAATTTGACCAGCGCGTTCGCTTGCGCCGTCAAAGCCTTGGTGAGCACGGCTTTCTTGACGTTCAGCGCACCGACTTCCTTGCCCACGGCCACCGTTTCCCGCTGCAAGCTGCCGCTGTCGCCCGTCAGCGCCGTGATCTTGGCGGCAAACTGGTCGGCCACGCCGCCATTGGTGAACAATTTGGCGACGGCTTCCGGATTGGCCGCGATGGCCGCTTTCAGCTTGGCGTTGTCGAGCGCCAGATTGCCGCTCTTGTCGACGCTGACGCCGGCCCCGGCCAGCGCGCCGGACTGCAATACTTGCGTCAATTGATTGCCGACCTGCCCCAGCGCAGTGTCCGACTTCAAGTCGCCCTTTTGCAGCGTTTGCAACTGGCCGTTGAGGTGATTGTAGGCACTGACCAGGCCGGCAACATTGGCGGCGATCTGGCCCGGGTCTTTCGCCACCACCACGCTGGTCGTACCGGTGGCCGTCAAGTTCAGCGTCGCGCCGACCAGCGCCGTAGCGACGCTATTGCTGGCGCTCTTGACCGCCTTGCCGTCGACGCTCAACAAGGCATCTTGCGCGGCCAGCGTCTGGCTCAAGCCGCCCTTGCCGCCAGCCGGATTATAGGACAACAAGTCTTTCACGGCCGCATCGCCACTGACGCTGATGCGCATGCTGTTGGCCGCGCCGCTCTGCCCGGCCAGCGCCAGCGCAAAGCCATTGCCGCTCTTGACGACCTGGGCATCGATGCCGGCCGCCTTGAACGCGGCCGCCATGCCTTGCAAGGTATTGTTGCCGCTGTCGATGGTGATGGTTTTGCCGCTCTTCGGGGCGCCAGGCGTGAAATCCTTGCCGTCGACGCTGCCAAATTCAACCTTGATGACGGCTGGCGCGCCGGTGCCGATTGGGCTGTCGGCCCCCGCCTGGACCGCGCCGAGCAGGGTCTGGCCGCGCGCCAATTGCTTGACTTCGACCGCATACGTGCCGCCGACGGCCTGGCCGTTGGCGCTCGCGCTGAGCACGTCCTTGGCCGAAGAGGTGGCGGAAGTGGACAAGCCGGCGCCAGCCAGGCGCTGGGCGATGGCCTGGAAAGCGCTCAGCGCGGTGCGCACCTGGCCCAGCGCCGACAATTTGGTCTGGTCGCGCGTGAGCGCCGCGTTCAGCTTGACGGCGCCCTTGTTTTGCGCGGACATCACTTGTTCGACGCGGGCATAGACATCGGCCGAAATGCCCGATGGGGCGCCGCCGTTAGGATTGTTGCCAATTGCGGAGTTCAGCATATTGAAGCCCCCTATGTGAATTGGCGGCGCAACAGTGCACCGCAGCCAGAAATGACGTTTGCGCCATCTGCTCGCGCATGTCCATTATGCACTCTTAACGACAAAGCAAAACGCCGAACAAAGCCCGCTTTCACCCTTTTCAGAACAGGCGTTTGAATCAGCGCATATACTTGGCGATCGCATTCACGCCGGCCAGATCCAGGTTGGCAAACTGAAACCCGACCTTGAAACCATCATTGCCGAGAACGCAATGGCTGACCGCGATGCGCACATCGATCAAGTGCGATTTGCCGTCGATATACATTTCAAATGAAATCCGTCCCTTCATTCCTACCCGCAGCGATTCGGCCACCGTGGCGGACACGCCGCCACTGCCGACATCGAGGGTGCGCGCCGCCACCGGAGGCGTGCCGTCAATGACCAACATGGCCTTGGCCCGTAAAATCCTACGTGAAGACTGTCTTTGATCTGCTGACAATGGTTGGTCCCATTCCAAATATGAATCAATCGGCGCTGATTGCCTGTCAGCATTATAGGGCCAAACTGCGGCGCCCGGCCTCGCCAGTGTACTTACCGAACCAACTGCCTATCTTGAAACCCTCGCTGATAGAAATGCAATTGGGGACGAAAACCCAGTGCGTGAGCGATACCCGGCTGGTGATGATGTCCATCCCGAAAAGACCCGCCAAACGACATCACACCGCATGGAAATAGATGCTTTCTTGTGAAGTGTTAACTGCAGGCGGCGCTATTCATGTTCGCGCAATTTATTGAAAGCCTCGTCGATGCGCTCGACCGCGATGATGGTCATGCCCTCGATGGCTTGCTTGGGCATATTCGACTTCGGTATCATGGCCAGCGAAAAGCCCAGCTTGGCCGCCTCGCGCAAGCGCTCCTGGCCGCGCGGCGCGGGCCGGATCTCACCGGCCAGACCGACCTCGCCAAATACCACCAGGCCGCGCGGCAAGGGTTTGTTGCGCATCGACGAATTAATCGCCAGCAGCACGGCCAGGTCGGCGGCCGGCTCGGTGATCTTGACCCCGCCCACCGCGTTGATGAAGACATCCTGGTCGAAGGCGGCAATGCCGGCATGGCGGTGCAACACCGCCAGCAACATCGCCAGCCGGTTTTGCTCCAGCCCGACCGAGAGCCGGCGCGCGTTCGGCAAATGGCTGGTATCGACCAAGGCCTGGATTTCCACCAGCAGCGGCCGGGTGCCCTCTTGCGTCACCATCACGCAGGAACCGGGCACTTGATTGTCGTGCTGCGATAGAAATAGCGCGGACGGGTTGGACACCCCCTTCAAGCCTTTTTCCGTCATCGCAAACACGCCCAACTCGTTGACGGCGCCGAAACGGTTCTTGATGGCGCGCACCAGGCGAAAGCTGGAATGGGCGTCGCCCTCGAAATACAGCACGGTGTCGACGATATGCTCGAGCACGCGGGGGCCGGCCAGGGCGCCTTCCTTGGTCACGTGGCCGACCAGGATGATGGTGACCCCGGTCTGCTTGGCCATGCGCGTCAATTGGGCCGCGCACTCGCGCACCTGGGCCACCGAACCGGGCGCCGAGCTGAGCGCGTCCGAATACACGGTCTGGATCGAATCGATGACGGCCACGTCCGGCTTCAAGTCGGCCAGGGTGCCGAGGATTTTTTCCAGTTGTATTTCAGCCTGCAACTTCAAGTCCTTGGCGTCGATCACCAGGCGCTTGGCGCGCAGCGCGATCTGGGCCCCGGATTCCTCGCCGCTGACATACAAGACCCGCTTGCTGTGCGACATGTTCGCCAGCGCCTGCAGCAGCAGGGTCGACTTGCCGATGCCGGGGTCGCCGCCGATCAGCACCACGCCGCCGGCCACCATGCCGCCGCCCAGCACGCGGTCGAATTCCTCGATGCCGGTGCCGAAGCGCGGCACGTCGATCGCGTCGATGTCGGCCAGCGATAGCACGGGCGCCGTTTGCGCCAGCGCCATGTGCTGCGGATTCGAATAGCGGTTATTCCCGCCGCCCGTCTCGGCGACGGTTTCGACCAGGGTATTCCACTGCTGGCAGGCGCCGCACTGCCCCGTCCATTTATTGCTGACGCCGCCGCATTCGCTGCAGGTGTAATTGGTTTTTGCTTTTGCCATGGGGACGCACTACTTCCAGTAAAGAGATGAAGGGGACTCAGTCTTCCAGCACGCGCACGCGCGGCGCCAGCGCACACATCAGCTCGTAGCCGATGGTGCCGGCGGCGCGCGCCACTTCGTCGATCGGCAAGCCGCAGCCCCACAACGTGACTGCGCTGCCGACCCGCGCGCCGGGTACTGGCGTCAAGTCGAGCGCCATCATATCCATCGAGACGCGCCCGACCAGGGTGGTGCGCACGCCATCGACCAGCACCGGCGCACCGTGCGCCGCGTGGCGTGGATAGCCGTCGGCATAACCGCAGGCCACCACCCCGACCCGCATCGGTCCGCTGGCCTGAAAATGGCTGCCGTAACCGACCACGTCGCCGGCCACCAGATCCTGGACGCCGATGATTTCGCTGCGCAAGGTCATGGTAGGGCGCAAGTCGACGCCCAGGGCCGTGGCGCCGCCCGGCGTGGCGCCATACAACATGATGCCAGGTCGCACCCAATCGCTGGCCAGGTCGACCCCCAGTTCGTTCTGGCGTAGCACGCCGGCCGAATTGGCCAGACTGCGCGGCCCGTCCAGGCCATCCGCGCCAAGGCGGAAGCGCCGTATCTGCTCGCCGATCGGCAAACTGGGATGGGCCGCCTCTTCGGCATTGGCGAAATGCGTCATCAACGTGATGGTGCCGACGGCAGGAATCGCGCGCAGGCGCGCGTAGGCGGCGCCAAAGGCGGCCGGCGTGAAGCCGAGCCGGTTCATGCCGGTGTTCATTTTCAAATGCAAGTCGAGCCGGGCCGGCAGGCGCGCCGCCTCCAGCATGGCGATTTGCTCGACGCAGTGGACCGCGCCGGTCAAGCCATGCGCGGCCATCGCGACCAGGTCGGCCGCGTCGAAAAAGCCTTCCAGCAGCAAGATCGGTTTACGCCAACCCAACTCGCGCAGGCGCAAGGCATAGTCGGGCTCGACCAGGGCCAGGCCGTCGGCGTCGGCGAAACCGCGCATGGCCCGCTCCAGGCCGTGACCATAGGCATTCGCCTTGACCACTCCCCACACCCGCGACAACGGCGCGCAGGCCTTGGCCAGCGCCAGATTATGTTTCATGGCTCCGAGATGGATGCTTGCGACGATGGGCCTGGGCATAAGGGTTCTGCTGCATAATGTAAGAAGACGTATTTTACCGGACCCATGCCCGGGAGCGCCGTTCAAACTTTGGGAATACCTGATATTCATGGTATAAAGCAAGCCATATATGATTTCAGGCATTTCAGAATGAATCGTGGTTTCTATACCATCATGGCGGCGCAGTTCTTTTCTTCGCTGGCAGATAACGCACTTCTCTTCGTCGCGATCGATTTGCTCACTTCGATGAAGTCGCCCGCGTGGATTACGCCGCTGCTAAAATTATCGTTCGTGCTGTTCTACGTCTTGCTGGCCGCCTTTGTCGGCGCCTTCGCCGACGGCCTGCCCAAGGGCCGCGTGATGTTCATCGCCAACCTGATCAAGATTTTCGGCTGCGGCCTGATCTTCGCCCGCGTCCACCCTTTGCTGGCCTACGCCGTGGTCGGCTTCGGCGCGGCGATTTATTCGCCAGCCAAATACGGCATCTTGACCGAATTGCTGCCGGCCGAAAAACTGGTGGCCGCCAACGGCTGGATCGAAGGCTTGACCGTGACGTCCATCATCCTCGGCACCGTGATGGGCGGCGCCCTGGTCAGCACCCGCACCTCCGCCTTCCTGCTCGGCTTCGACGTCCCCTATGTTGATACCGGCATCAACACGCCAACCGAAGCGGCCCTGTGCGTGGTTGCTGGCACCTATGTGCTGGCGACCCTGTTCAACCTGAAGATTCCCGACACCGGTTGCATCTATCCGCACCAGGAGCGCAATCCGATCAAGCTCATCACCGATTTCGCCAATTGCTACTCCATCTTGTGGAAAGACAAGCTGGGCCAGATCACGCTGGCCGTCACCACCTTGTTCTGGGGCGCCGGCGCCACTTTGCAATTGATCGTACTGGAATGGGCCAAGAAATCGCTGCACATGCCTTTCGACAAGGCCACCAGCCTGGTCGGCGTGGTTGCCATCGGCGTCGCGCTGGGCGCGGTGCTGTCGGCCCGCTTCATCCCGCTGCGCAAATCGCTGACCGTGATCCCGCTCGGCATCGCGATGGGCGTGATCGTGATGTTCATGACCCAGGTCCATTCGGTCTGGCTGGCTTATCCGCTACTGGTGCTGATAGGCGCGCTGTCGGGCTTCTTCGTGGTGCCAATGAATGCCTTGCTGCAACACCGGGGCCACGTCCTGATGAGCGCCGGCCATTCCATCGCGGTGCAAAACTTCAATGAAAACCTGTCCATCCTGACCATGCTGGCCGTGTATTCAGTGATGATACGGCTGCACCTGGACCTCGATATCATCATCATCATGTTCGGCCTGTTCGTGGCCGGCACCATGTTCATGATCATGCGCAAGCATGCGGCCAGCCAGCGCGAACACGATTCCCTGGCCCTGATCGGCGAGCACAAACATTAGGAAGCTATCCCCCATCAGGCGCCACGGACGCGATTGCGGCCGTCTTGCTTGGCCTTGTATAGAAACTGGTCGGCCTGCTCGTACAGGCCGTCGGCATGCGTGCCGGCCCGGTATTCGGTGACGCCGCAACTGAAGCTGGCTGTAAATTCGACGCCGTTGGCGCAGTGCAACTCTTGCATGAATGCCCGGCCGTCAATGTCGGGCAGATTCAGGTCCAGCGTCATGGCGCTGCCCCCCCCCTTCGGCCAGCAAGCGGCGCGCCGACGCGGCGTCGTAGGCTGGCACGGCATCATAATCGGCCTTGTTCAGCATCATGCACAGCAAGCTTGCGACAGCTTGATCGTCTTCGCATACCAGCACCCTGGCGCGGCCCGGCTGCTCCATGCGGGGCGCGGACGCGGGAGCGGACGCCCCCGCGCCCCGTTCCGGCAAATCGACATAAAAGGTGGCGCCCTGCCCCTCCTGGCTATCGAAGCCGATGCTGCCGCCCATGGCTTCCATGATCGCCTTGGAAATCGACAGCCCGAGGCCGGTTCCCCCCCTTTTGGCGCGTGTCGGACGAATCGGCCTGGGAAAATTTTCCGAACACCTGGCCCCGGAATGATTCGGGTATGCCGGGACCATGGTCGGTGACGGCGAAGCGTAGCATGTCGCCGCGGCGCGAAAGGTGCAGCTCGACACAGGCGCCAGGCGGTAAAAACTTGGCCGCATTGCCCAGCAAATTGGTCATCACTTGCATCAGGCGGTCGCTATCGACTTGCACCTTGGCGTCCGGCAATTGTCCCGCCAGCGAGAACTGCACCTTGAATTTCCCGGCATAGGCGTTAGCCGCGCTCGCCTGCTCCACCAAGGCTTGCAATTCAACTGGCCGCAAATCAAATTGCATGCATCCCGATTCGATCTTTTCGATATCGAGGATGTCATCGATCAGGCGTACCAGGCGTTCGCTGTTCTTGTGCGCGATATCGACCAGCATGCTCGCCTGTGCGGGTAGCGCGCCGCTGGCGCCGCCGGCCAGCAAGCCCAGCGCACCCATTCATGTCCTTGAGCGCGCGCAGCAATTGGCCCGGCTCGTCATTAAATTGCAGATCGATGCGGCCCGCCAGAGCGCCCGAGGCGACGCTGCGGGCAATATTGACCGCCTCATTCAGCGGCCGCGTGATACTGCGGCTGATCATGCCTGCCACCACGATGCCGCCCGTCATCGACGCGACCAGTATCAGCAACAATAGCCAACTGGCCGAGTCGATGATGGCCTTCGCTTGCGGCGCGCCGGCCGGTGAGATAGACCACCCGGTCGATCGCCCGCCGGTGCACCTCGTACGCCTGGTTCATGGTCAGCATGGCGGCCAAAGCGGCTTTTTTATCGTGGCGCCGGATGGCCGGGATAAAATCATTGAATGCGCTCGCATAAAATGCCAGGGCCGGTGCATGGGCCTGCTTTTGCAAGATGTCAGTGATCGCGGCGCCCAATTCGCGCTTACCCCAGAAAGCGTGGCGTTCATCATATTCGCGTTGCAAGAGAGCGAGGCGTGCGATCAATTGCGCTTGCTTGGGCGGCTCTTCGGCATCGACCAATTGCATCGACACCAAATACGATTCGATAATATATTCCGGCGGCGGCAGCACGTCGGCGATCAAATCCTTGCCTTCGACGATGCGTTGGTAGAGCGGGCCGTTGACCTTGAGTTGATTCAGGGTTTTGAAAGACCAGGCGCCGTACACGGCCAAACCAAGCGAAAAAAGCACGCTCAGCATCGTCAGGCGCGATGACAGTTTACACTTGCGAAAGAAGTCCATGGGCATGGTTCTCTTGCCGAGAAAAAATGATGCCATTTTTTCAAAACCGCGTTGACGCCAAACGAATTGACGCCAAATCTTCCCGATTTTACGCCTTGTTGGAAATGGCAAACAAACTTATCCCTTGGCTTTCCCGCTCAAATGATCTAGACTTATTGATCATAGGAGCAAATTATGACAATGGCCAAGCGCCTGCCCGCCAAACCAGCACTCGCGGCACAACCCGCATTGTTGGCCCTCACCGATTTTAGCGACATGTACGGATCGACGCCCGATGTGCGCGTGAGAGTGATACGGCGCGGCGTGCGCGCCGTCGAAGTCAAGGACATGGTGCGCATGATGGCGGTCCCGCAAGACAAGATTTTCAAGATCCTGAAGCTGTCGATCGCCACCATCAACCGCAAGGCAAACCTCGACGAAGAACTCTCGCCGGAAGATAGCGAGCGCGTGGTCGGCATGTCCAATCTGATCGGCCAGGTGCAAACCATGGTCAGGCAATCGGGTAATCCGGTCGGCTTCGACGCGGCCAGGTGGCTGGCGCGCTGGCTTGAAGAACCCATGCCGGCGCTGGCCGGAGAATGCCCGGCCAGCTATATGGACACCATGGAAGGCCAGAAACTGGTATCGAACTTGCTCGGCATGATGCAAAGCGGAGCCTACGCTTGAACCGGGTGGTATGGCGCATCGCCACCGACACCCCGAACTATACGGCTGAGGACCTCACGGGAACCGGTGCGAAGATCACCGGCGGACGCTGGAATCGCCCCGGAACGGCCTTGCTGTACTGCGCGGAAAACATCGCCTTGGCGAGCCTGGAAACCTTCGTCCACTTGAACGCGAACGGTTTGCCCTTGAACCGATACCTGGTGCGTATCGACATTCCCGACGCCACCTGGAACGCCGCCGTCGTGCTCACCGTGACCAGCGCCCCGGTCGGCTGGGATGCCATTCCCACCGGCAAGGTGAGCCTCGATGTCGGCGATCACTGGGCCGCAGGCGGCGCTTCCGCCCTGCTGCTGGTGCCGTCCGTGATCGTGCCGGAAGAACACAATGTCTTGATCAATCCCCTGCATGCCGATGCCGGCGCCATCCGTGCAAGCAAGATCAGGAAATGGCATTATGACGCCAGGATGGCGTGAGGCAAGGACGAAATTGGCGCGGCGCCAACGCATGGGCGCCACCGTCCGGGCATCGGGCACGCCGAAGCCGGCATGGGAGTGCCGCCCGTTTCCAGGCGGCACGGCGATTTACTTGGCGTGATGCGCCTTGTGGTGCGGTTTGTGATGCGGCTTGGCGTGATGGCCCCGCATGTGCTTGGCTTCCGCATGCTTGTGCTGCGGCATGGCTTCGTTCGATTCCGATTGCCGATTATTGCGGGCGTCTGGATGTCCAGCCAGGCCGGAAGCGCCGTTTTGAGCTTGGGCAAATGGGGAGAATGCAAAAATGAGTGCGGCAATGCCAAGTAGCTTTTTCATGTTCAATCTTTCAGAAAATCAGTGGTAAGACAACCCGCATACTTGGGGACATGCACAGTTAACGCCGCTGCCGGCATCTGGTTGACGGCCGCGCCGATTTAAAACCGTTGGCGCCCGATCAGTCCGGCAGCAAACCGGCCTGGCGTCGCCGCGCCGCTTCGGCGCACCAGTCGTCGGGCACGATGAAGCCGCGCTCGCGCTCCACCAGCCAGCCATGTTCCTCGCGCACCGCCGCCACCATCACCGGCGCCGGCGCGGCCGCGAACCGGGCCGCGAGAGCGGCCGCCAGCGCGGCACGCTCCAACACGTCGACGCCGCCGACGGCCACCTTCAGCGGCGCCAGCCATAACAAGCGCGGCAATACCACAAATCCCGCATCGGCCAGGTCGGCCACTTGCGCCAGCGGGCACCAGAAACCATGGTTGTGCGCGGTCGCTATGCCCTCCAGCGCCGGCACCGCCCCGCCCGGATAAAACAGCCAGCCCTTGACCAGCGCCTGGGCGCTGGCCACCGCTTGCGGCAGCCAGACCTGGGCGGCCGGATGGCGCGCCAGCGCTAATTGCTTATCCAATATCTTGCGCATCTTCAAGCCCAGCGTGTCGGCCAGATTGGGCCCCACCAGGCAATTGAAACGGCCGGCATCGGGCGCACCGTCGAGCAGGTAGAATTTGGTCGCAAATTCCCAGTGCAGCAGCGCGCTCCCGCGCCGCAGCAGGAAATCGAATTCGCCCACCGTATCGTTCTTGTTGGCGCGCACTTGTAAGCCATGGGCAAACAAGACGCCCCGCTGCTCGAAATAAAAGGCCATCAGCTTTTCGGCGTACAGGCCGAGGCGCGAATAAAAGCGCGCGCCAAGGGCCGCCTCGAGCGGCGCCGGGTCGCGCTCGAGCGCGCCCAGCCAGGCCACGTCGGCCGCCGTCACGGGACCCAGGCTGGCGATCTGCCCGGCCCAGTGCCGGCTGGCCGGGTCGAGCAAGTCGGGCGCATCCAGCAACCAGGCCAGCGCACGCACGTGGGGCCGCCTCAAATGGCCCCAACGGCGCTCGAAACGCGCCTGGAAGGACTCAGTTTCCAGGCTCGGCATGCGCGCTCATGGCCAGGCACAGGTCGGGCCAGGCCTTGGCCTTATCGGCGCCCTGGCGCAACATGTCTTCCGGATGGTAGGTGGCCACCACGGCAATCGCGCCGAGCCGGCGCACGGTGCCGCGCGCTGCGGCCGGCGCGCGTATCAAGCCGCTGGCCGCGCTGCGCCCCAGAGTGAGGATGGTGCTGCTGCCGGTCAGCGCCAGTTCACGTTCCAGGAAGGGCCGGCAGGCCGCCACTTCTTCCTGCGTCGGCGCGCGCTCGGCGCCGACGGCGTCAAACGGCCGGCACTTGACCAGATTGGTGACATAGACATCGCGCTGCCCGTCCAGGCCCATCGCCAGCAGCATATTGTCGAGCAATTTGCCGGCGTCGCCGCTGAGCGCTTGCGCAGCCTTTTCGTCGGCGCGGTTGGGAGCGGCGCCGACGATCATCCAGGCGGCGCGTTGCTCGCCGCGCCCCAGGACCACGCCCTTGCGGCCACGGCACAAGTCACAGCGCGTGCATTTGGCCACCGCCGTGTTCAATGCGGCCCAATCCATCGTGGCAATCTCTTGATCCGACACCGGGGTTGGCGCCGGCGGCGCCGGGGCGTCGTCGAACCATGCCGTCGAGGCCTGGTCGGCGACGGCCGGCGCGGCAACTGGCGCGCGCGCCATGAGCGTGGCGGACGCGACGGGTACGGCTACGTGGGGTACGGCGGGCGCGGCTATCGGCGGCGACACGGCAACTGGCGCGGCCGGCGCGATGGTCTCGACGACGAGCCGCTCCGGCGCCGCCTCCGCATCAAACTTCGCCACCCCGCGACGCAAGCGCCACAGCGGGCCGAGGCCCATTTCTTCCAGAAAAACCGCGTGGCGGCCGGGCGCTTGCTTCATAGGGCGATCCGCATCACGATGGCGTCTTCGCGTTGCTGTCCGGCGGCCGGATAATATGCCTTGCGCAAGCCGATTTGGGCAAAACCATAGCGTCGATAGATGTCAAGCGCGCGGGTGTTGCTCGGCCGCACTTCCAGCAATACCGATTCCATGCCCAGGCCGCGCGCATAGGCCACCGCCTGGTTCAACAAGAAGCGTCCCAAGCCTTGCCCTTGTATCTCGGCGCTGACGGCCACATTCAGCAAGTGCGCCTCGTCGACGATTTCCATCACCAGGAAATAGCCCAGCAGATAGCCGTCCTGGTCGCGCACCACCCAGGCGTGATAGCCGCTGGCCAGCGAATCGACGAAATTACCACGGCTCCAGGGATGCGGATACACACTCTCTTCCAGCCCCAGCACCTCGTCGATGTCGGCCTCGAGCATCGGTTCGTAGCGCAACCTGGCCAAATCCCAGACGCGCTTCATAAGGCAGCCTCGGCGGCGGCCTTCGCGCTTTGCATGTCGCGCCGCTCGGCGCTGGTGAAGGCGATCTTGTTGCGCAAATACAGGGGCTGGGCTTCGGCGGCGGAGACGAAGGCGCCCGCCGCGAAGGCGATGCGGGCCAGTTGCCCGATTTGCTCGGCGTGCGGCATGATTGCCGGCAGCGCGTCAACGGCAAAGGCGCGCCCCTCGAACGCGGCAGCGTAGACGGCCAGGCCATTGCCGCAGGCAAGTACCCGCTCGCCCTGCGGCAACACCGCTGCGGGCGCGGACAGGGTTGGCGCTTGCACCGTCCACAAGCCGTCGGCGTAACGGTATTGGGCCCAGTAGACCTCGCCCATGCGGGCGTCCAGCACGGTCAGGATATCATTGGCCTGGGTTTGCTGGTGGCAAGCCAGGGCCATCGCGTCAAGCGTGACCACCGGCACCACCGGCAAGCCGGCACCAAACGCCAGGCCCTGGGCGATGCCGCAGGCGGTGCGCACACCGGTAAACGAGCCGGGACCGGAACCGTAGGCGATGGCAGCGCAATCGGCCAGCGTGATGCCGGCTTCTTCCAGCAAGCTTTGCACCATCGGCAAGATCGATTGGGAATGGGTGCGCACGCCGGACGAGGCGCGGCTGCTGACGACGGCGCCGCGCAACAAGGCGCAAGAGGCGAGTTCGGACGAGGTTTCAATGGCGAGAATGGTAGGCATGCGGTATTTTAACCCGCCGCAACGGCGCCCGGCACGGC
Source organism: Oxalobacteraceae bacterium GrIS 1.11 (assembly GCA_040544385.1). Classification (GTDB taxonomy): domain Bacteria; phylum Pseudomonadota; class Gammaproteobacteria; order Burkholderiales; family Burkholderiaceae_D; genus Janthinobacterium. The sequence goes on along the minus strand of JBEONR010000007.1, from coordinate 159,380 downwards.
CGGCCCCCTTTTCTGCGGCCGGCAGCTGGCCCCGGGGCGCTCGCATCAGGGTAAAATGCGGGGATTCGGCGCCGGCGCCGCCATTTCGCATCGATACCATGACCAGTCTGACCCTCAATTCTGACAACCGCGTTGCAGTGGCGCAAGCGCTGGCCGGCGAACGCTGGGTCGTCGCCTGCCTGTGCGCCGGCTGGTGCGGCACCTGTACCGGCTACCGCGCCGTGTTCGACGCCCTGGCCGCGCGCCATCCCGACAAGTTCTTCCTGTGGATCGATATCGAGGATCAAGCCGAGGTGGTGGGCGAGCTCGATATCGACAATTTCCCCACCCTGCTGATCCAGCATCAAGACCAGGTCGCGTTTTTCGGCACCGTGCTGCCCGACCCGGGCGTCGCGCACCGCATGGTGCAGGCGCAGGCGGCGCACAGCGACGCCGAACTCGCCACCCTGGCCAGCGCCAGCGCCGAGCGCCGCCAGTGGCAGCGCGACTGCAATTTGCGCAATCTATTGCGCGCCGCGCAAGTCGGGCCGGCTTAAGGGTCAGGTCCGCGCTGCCGGGCGCCAGCGTTCCAGCAAGTCTTGCGCCAGCACGGGGCGGCTATAGAAATAGCCCTGCGCCAGATTGCAGCCGTGGCGCAACAAGAAGGCGGCCTGTTCCTCGGTTTCCACCCCTTCGGCGATGACCGACAAGTTCAAGCTCTTGCCGAGCTGGATGATGGCAATCGCGATGGCGGCGTCATTGACGCCGGTGGAAATGTCGGTGATGAAGGAACGGTCGATCTTCAAGGTTTGCACCGGCAATTGCTTCAGGTACGCCAGCGAAGAATAACCGGTGCCGAAATCGTCGATCGCCAGGCCGACGCCGATCGAGTGCAAGTCATTGATGAAGACCATCGCGTCGCCCGTGTTCATGATCACCGATTCCGTCACTTCCAATTGCAGGCGCTCCGGCTCCAGACCCGTTTCCTTGAGAATTTCGGCTACCATATTGACGATGCTGCCGCGCTCGAACTGCTTGACCGACAGGTTGACGGCAATCTTGGGCACCACCAGGCCGGCGTCTTGCCAGCGCACCATCTGGCGGCAAGCCTCGAACAAAACCCACTTGCCGAGCTGGCTGATGAAGCCGGTATCCTCGGCCAGCGGAATGAAGCGGACCGGCGGCACCAAGCCCAGTTCCGGATGGGTCCAGCGTACCAGCGCCTCGACCCCCGTCAGGCGCCCCGTGTCGATCTCCACTTGCGGCTGGTAATTGAGGAAAATCTCATTTTTTTCAATCGAGCGGCGCAAGAACGTTTCCAGGCGCAAGCGTTCGACGCCCTCGCCCGTCATCGACGGCGCGTAAAAACGGTAACCGTTGCGCCCGCGCGCCTTGGCCTGATACATGGCCACGTCGGCGTTGCGTATCAACATGTTCAGGTCGGACGCGTCGTCCGGGAACACGCTGATGCCGATGCTGCACGTGACGAATAATTCATGGTCGGCCAGCACGAAGGGGCGTTCGAACATGGCCACCAGTTTTTCCGCCACCAGGCTGGCGCCATACTGGCCCTCGACATTTTCGAGCAGCACGATGAATTCGTCGCCGCCCAGGCGCGCCAGCGTGTCGCCCTCGCGCAGCTTGGCCGACAATTCCAGCGCCACCTGCTTGAGCAATTCGTCGCCGATATGGTGGCCCAGGGTATCGTTGACATTCTTGAAGCGGTCCAGGTCGATGAACAGGATCGCCAATTGCTCGCTCTCGCGCGAGGCGCGCGCCAGCGCGTGGTGCAAGCGGTCGTGGAACAGCAGGCGGTTTGGCAGCGCCGTCAGCGAATCGTGGTGCGCCATATGGTCGAGTTTTTCCTGCGATTGCTTGAGCACGGTGATATCGCTGAAGACGCCGACGAAATGGGTGGTCACGCCCAGCGTGTCGCGCACCGCGCTGATGGTCAGCCATTCCAGGTAGACTTCACCGTTCTTGCGCAAGCTCCAGATCTCGCCGCGCCAGAAACCGGTCTTGATCAATTCGGCCCACAGTGCGCGGAAAAATTGATCGTCGTGGCGCCCCGAGCGCGTCAAGGCCGAATTCCTGCCGAGCGCCTCCGCTTCCGTATAGCCGGTAATCTGGCTGAAGGCGGGATTGACGGCCACGATGACGCCTTGGGCGTCGATCACCATCACACCGTCGGCGATATGTTCGAGCACGGTGGCCGACAGGCGCAGCTTTTCCTCGGCTTCCTTGCGCGCCGTAATATCGGCGTAGACCCAGATGCTGCCTTCATGCGGGCGCAGCGGGTCGAGCGCGTAGCCGCTCACCAGGGCCCAGAACATGCTGCCATCCTGGCGCCGGTACTGGGTTTCCTCGCTGGAATACTCGCCGGCCGCCAGACTCGCGTATTCGCGCTCGCCGGCCGCCTCGAAGGCTTGCGTGGTGGCGTAGACGATGGCGGTCGAGGCGCCGGTCAGCGCGCCGGGCGGGTAGCCAAACAATTCCTCGCAGCGGCGGTTGGCCGAGACGACGTGGCGCTTGCGCACGAACATCACGCCAAACATCACATTGTCGAGAATCGCGCTTTGCTCGGCCAGCAAGCCCTCGATGCGCATTTCATTGTGCTTGCGCTGGCTGATGTCGGAAATGATGCCGTCCACCCAGGACGAATCGCCGCCCTCGTTCACTTGCGGCTGGCCGTTTTCAGCCACCCAGCGCTCGGTACCGGTAGCGTCGACAATGCGATACTCCAGTTCGTAAGGCTGGCCGTTGCGGATCGCCAGCGACACGGCGTGGCGATGGTTCTTGCGGTCGTCCGGGCAGATCAGGTCGGCCCAGGCATGGGTGGTACTGCGCATGAATTGCTGCGCCGAATAGCCGGAAATGTGTTCGATGGCATCGCTGACGAAATCGATCGGGCCGTCGGGACGGAAGCGGAACACCGCGCCCGGCACCTGGGTGACGATGGTGCGGAAGCGCTCTTCGCGCTGGCCTATGTCTTCGAACAATTGTTTGATGGCGAGCCGCATTTGTTCCAGCTGGGCGGCCAGCCGGCCCAGTTCATCGTTGCTGCCCAGGTCCAGGCGGGTCTCGAAATCGCCGTGCGACAAGCGGTCGGAAAAGCGCATCAATTTGCGCAGCGGCTTGAGCAGGCGCCGGTTCATGAATAGCACGATCAGGGCCAAGGACACGCCCAACTGGGCCGCCAGCACGAAACTGTAGGCAATTTGCTTTTCAAGCAATTCATGCTGACTGCGGGCATCGTCCATCTCGACCAGGATGCGGCCGATGCGCTCGCCGCGCACCAGGATTTCGCGCTCGGCCCGGTACACATTGCCGCGTGGACGCGGCGCCGCCAGCACGTTCATGAATTGGGTGTCGGATTGGCCGATGACCTGGATTTGCAGCACGGAACTGTCGCGCATCACCGACTGCACCAGTGAGCGGGCCGATTCGGCATTCATATTCCACAGCGATTCCTGCATGCCCAGCGCCAGGATGTCGGCGTTGCGCTGCAGCGCCTCGTTCAAGCTGGTCTTGGCCGATTGCCGCTCATGCACGCCAACCAGCATATAACTGCCGATGATGGCGGGAATCACCAGCCCGCCAAACACCACCGACAACAGGGCGCCGTAGATGGAAACGCCGTATAGCGCGCTCAGCCGGGAACGCAGTTTGCCGAACAGAGTTCTAGCCATGCAAATGCGGCGCGACTGCGCGCGAGTCGTTCATGGACATGGGCATGATTATCTTTATCAGTGAGCTGGATCAATTAGGATGCGCAACAGCGGGTGCGACGGACGCGGATATTTCCCTTACGGAATTATGCACGCAAGCACCCCAAAAAGTCATCAACAAGCGCATGGCCGACATCCCATAAAACATCAGGCCAAGCAAAAACCGCCCAGCCTTGCTATCATCGGCGCACTTTAACCGAGGAGTTCCGCCATGACCCTATCCATTCACGCCGCATCGATTCCCGTTTTCAAACAAATCCTGAACAGCTTGTCGGTCGTGCTCGAGAAGACCGAAGCCCATATCGCCGCCAAGAAAATCGATCCCAACGCGCTGCTGAACTTCCGCCTGTACCCCGACATGCTGCCCTTCGTGCGCCAAATCCAGATCGCCTGCGATTTCGCCAAGGGTTGCGCGGCGCGCCTGGCCGGCCAGGACGTGCCGTCCTACGACGACACCGAGCAAAGCTTCGACGAATTGAAGGTGCGCATCGCCAAGACCCTGGCCTTCATCGACACCTTGCCGCCGGCGGCCTTCGACGACGCCGAAGCGCGCGCGATCACCACCGGCAGCGGCGAAAAGACCAAGCATTTCACCGGCCAGACTTATCTGTTCCACTATGCGCTGCTACATTTCTTTTTCCACGCCACCACCGCCTATGACATCTTGCGCCACAACGGCGTGGAAATCGGCAAGAAAGATTTCATCGGCAGCTATTGAGGCATGACCGGCGTCAGGTATTGCGGCGCGGATAACCTTGCTCGATGATGCGCAGCCAGACCACTTCTTTTTGCTGCGCCGTCATCGACACCCAGTGCGCCACTTCGACCACGGTGCGACCGCAACCGCGGCAGACTTCATCGAAGGTGGTCGAGCAGACGGCGACGCAAGGCGTGTCCGGACGCGACGGTGCCACTTATTTGCCCCGTGGCAAATTGAGCTTGGCCCAGCCCGCATGCCCCAATTGTTCCAGTGTCGCGATGTTTTTCTCGAAGATGTCGGATGCCTCGGGGAACGCCTCGACGGCGCGCTCGATGCTATCTTCGCGCAGCAAATGCAGGGTCGGGTAAGGCGAGCGGTTGGTGTAATTGCCGATATCGTCGGGCTGGGTATCGGCAAACTGGTAATCGGGATGGAAGCTGGCTACTTGCAATTGGCCGGCCAAGTCCAGGTCTTCCACGGCGGCGTCGGCGACATCGAGGAATTCGTTATAATCCAGGAAATCTTGCAAGACATGGGGATGGATCAGCAGCGTCGTGTCGATCTGTTCCGGATCGCTGTCGGACAGCTTTTGCAATTCGTCCATCAATTCCTGCAGCAAGGCTTCGGGCGTGGTGGCGTCGCTGACGACATAGCGGATTTGCTGCTTGACATGCACGGCCTTGGCGAAAGGACACAGGTTCAAGCCAATCACGGCTTTTTCCAGCCACGTCACGGTGGCGGCGATGATGGCGGCGTGCTCTACGTCCGGATGGAGCTTGGTATTCATGGTGTCCTGTATGTATCTTACATATAAATAAATATTGCGGCATGAAAAATGCTGCGCGCACAAATTGTACGCACTCTTTGCGCAGACTCATACTCAATAGATGCCCCGCTTGCGCTGCTCCGCTCGCCCCTTGGCCGCACCAGCCTATGCTGCACCATGCGACAAGCGGGGCGTCGCCGCAAAATCTCCTGCCAACAAGTCAAGATTATCATGCTTACTGTTCCTATATTTCACTGATCATCCGGCAATGATTGTCTAAAAGAATTTATACCGTTTCATGTCATCAAGCCGACATACTTCTTGACTCAGGCGTGACGACCTACGTACACTCCCTGCTGAATCCAGGCCAGTCCGCTTGGTCAGTCCGGGTCAGTCCGATGTTTCCCAGACATAAACAATGGAAAACTATGCACGAAAACATGATGAAGACCTCGACCCTGGCTGCGCTCACTCTCACCCTCGCCTTCGCTCCCGCGCTCGGTCATGCCGTCGAAATGGCCAGCCCGCTCACCGCTCCCTACGGCGCGCTGGCGCTGATACCGATGTCGCCGCTGGTGACGGCGAAATTGCCGGAATCGGCCCCGCTCATGAAGACCGAGAAGCTGATCAAGGTGAATGCCGAGCTCAGCGACGGCGCCCGCGACGCCGACGTCTGGGGCCGCATCCGCACCGGTTACGCCATCCCCGACATCGACAATCAATTGGTGGCCAAGCACATTGCCTGGTATACCAGCCGTCCCGACTATCTGGCGCGTACCACGGCGCGCGCCTCGCGCTACATCTTTCACGTCACACAAGAGCTGGAAAAGCGCGGCATGCCGACCGAACTGGCGCTGCTGCCCTTCATCGAATCGGCCTTCAATCCGCAAGCGTTTTCCAGCGCCAACGCGGCTGGCATGTGGCAATTTGTGCCGGCCACGGGACGCGACTTCAATCTCAAGCAAAACATGTTCAAGGACGAACGCCGCGGCGTGCTGGCCTCGACCGACGCGGCGCTGACCTATCTGCAGCGCCTGTATGACATGTTTGGCGACTGGCAACTGGCGCTGGCCGCCTACAATTGGGGCGAAGGTTCGGTGCAGCGCGCCATCAAGAAAAACCAGGCGCTCGGCAAACCGACCGATTTCGAAAGCCTGGCCGATCTGATGCCGGCCGAAACCCGCAATTACGTTCCAAAATTGCAAGCAGTCAAGAATATCATCGCCAATCCGGCCCAGTATGGCGTGACCCTGCCCGTGGTCGACAACCAGTCGTATTTCACGGCCGTCGACAAGACCAGCGATATCGACATGACGATTGCGGCCCAACTGGCCGAATTGTCGCTCGACGAATTCAAGGCCCTCAATCCGCAATTCAACCGGCCCGTCATCACGGGCGGTGAAAAAACCAAGATATTGCTGCCGCAGGAAAACGCCGTGAAATTCACGTCGAACCTGGCGCAATGGGGCCATGCACTATCGACCTGGACCACGCACAAGATCACCAGCGCGCGCGAACGCATCGAAACGCTGGCTTCGCGCTTCGGCACCACGCCCGACGTGCTGCGCCAGGCGAACAATATCCCGCTCAAGACCAGCTTGCGAGCCGGTTCCACGATCCTGGTGCCGAAAACCTCGGCCTCGCTCAATGTCGATATCACGTCCGAGATCGCCGACAATGCGACCATGGCCTTTGTAGCGGACCGCCCGGAAGGCCGGCATGCTTCCGGCAAGGCCATGCGCCTGGGCAAAGCGCACAAATCGTCATCGAGCCCGATCTCGCTGGTCAAGTCGCGCGTGGCGCGCGGCGGCACACCCCACCACGTCAAGGCGCATCACTGATATCGTCTCGGGAATAGTTGCGGTCGCGGCAGACACGCCCTACAATCTCGGTCTTGCGCTAACCAAGGCTACGCAGTCCGGGCATTCGTGAAAATGAGTCGAACCGGCAGCGGGCCTGGAATCATCACAAATAACCCTTACTGCCGTTAACGCCGCACGCGTGCCAGCGCGGCAGTAGTAATTGGAGTCACTATGGCGTTCTTGCAAGGCAAAAAAATCCTCATCACCGGCTTGCTGTCGAACCGGTCCATCGCCTATGGCATCGCCAAGGCTTGCCACCGCGAGGGCGCCGAACTGGCCTTCACCTATGTCGGCGAGCGCTTCAAGGATCGCATCACCGATTTCGCCAAGGAATTCAATAGCGAACTGATCTTCGACTGCGACGTCGCCAGCGACGAGCAAATCACGGCCGTGTTCACCGACCTGGCCACGCACTGGGATCAATTGGATGGCCTGGTGCACGCAATCGGTTTCGCGCCGCGCGAGTCGATTGCCGGCGACTTCCTGGACGGCTTATCGCGCGAAGGCTTCAAGATTGCCCACGATATTTCCGCCTACAGCTTCCCGGCCATGGCCAAGGCCGCGCTGCCGATGCTGCGCTCGGGCTCCTCGGTGCTGACCCTGACTTACCTGGGCGCCGTGCGCGCGATTCCCTATTACAACACGATGGGCCTGGCCAAGGCGTCGCTGGAAGCGTCGGTGCGCTACCTGGCCGAATCGCTGGGCCAGAAAGGCATCCGCGCCAATGGCATTTCGGCCGGCCCGATCAAGACCCTGGCCGCGTCCGGCATCAAGGATTTCGGCAAATTGCTCGGCTTCGCCGCCTCGCACGCGCCGCTGCGCCGTAATGTCACCATCGATGAAGTCGGTAACACGGCCGCCTTCATGTTGTCGGACTTAGCTTCCGGCATCACCGGTGAAATCACCTATGTCGATGGCGGCTTCTCGCACGTGATGGGCTTGAACGCGGAAGATTATTGATTCACCTCAAACAAAGGGCGCCAATAGGGGCGCTTTTTGTTTATATATACGTCATAATGGTTGACTTCATACCGAAAATCGCAATTAAGCCGTGCAGAAACGGTTGAAATGCGGTATAGTCCTGTTTGTGCGCTGCAATATGTTTTCGCCCAGCGATAGCAGCAGCAATTGCAATACAAACTTAGCAGCTTCGCAAGCCTTGGCGCATCCACAGGATGCCGCTGAATAAAGCCCTCCCGCCTTGTGTGTCGCACCTGACACCGTCCCGGCGCAAAGCTTTTGTGCCGAAATTTCTTTCTATTTGAGTCATTTCGTTTTGGTTGGCGTTGCTATTTTGCGTTCTGCTTTTTGCGAGAACGCTGATTTTTACGAAAGAAAAGAATGACTTTTGAATCCCTTGGCCTGCACGCGTCCATCATTTCCGCACTGACCGAATCAGGCTACACTGCACCGACCGACGTCCAGAAGCAAGCCATTCCCGCCGCGATCGAAGGCCGCGACTTGCTCGTTTCCTCGCAAACTGGTTCCGGCAAGACCGCCGCGTTCATGCTGCCGTCGCTGCACAAGCTCGCTTCGGCCGAACAAAGCGTCGCCAGCAAGACCCCGAATCAAGAAATGCAAGCGGCCCGTGCCCGCGGCGACCGCCCACGCTTCAAGGCTGCCCAGCCGAAAATGCTGGTGTTGACCCCGACCCGCGAGCTGGCCCTGCAAGTGACCACCAATACCGACAAATACAGCACCGGCATTCGCCGCATCAAGGCCGTGTCGATTCTGGGCGGCATGCCTTACCCGAAACAAATGCAATTGCTGGCCAAGAATCCCGAGATTCTGGTCGCCACTCCGGGTCGCCTGATCGACCATATGGATTCGGGCAAGATCGACTTCTCGCAACTGGAAATCCTGGTGCTGGACGAAGCCGACCGCATGCTCGACATGGGTTTCATCGATGATATCGAAAAAATCGTCGCTGCCACGCCTGAAGGCCGCCAAACCATGTTGTTCTCGGCAACGCTGGACGGCGTGGTCGGCAATATGGCACGCCGCATCACGAAAAACCCGATGGTCATCCAGATCGCCGGCTCCTCGAGCAAGCATGAAAACATCGTGCAGCGGGTCCACTTCGTCGATGACCTGTCGCACAAGAATCGCCTGCTGGACCATCTGCTGCGCGATGAAACCCTGGATCAAGCCGTGGTCTTCACCGCCACCAAGCGCGATGCCGACACCATTGCCGACCGCTTGAACATTGCCGGCTTCTCGGCTGCCGCCTTGCACGGCGACATGCATCAGGGCGCGCGCAATCGCACCCTGGACGGCATGCGTCGCGGCCAGGTCAAGGTCCTGGTTGCCACCGACGTTGCCGCACGCGGTATCGACGTGCCGACCATCACCCACGTGTTCAACTACGATTTGCCGAAATTCCCGGAAGACTATGTTCACCGCATCGGCCGCACCGGCCGCGCCGGTCGCAACGGTCTGGCCATTTCCCTGGTCAACCACGCCGAAGGCATGAATGTAAAACGCATCGAGCGCTTCACCAAGCAATTGATCCCGGTCAATGTCATCGAAGGCTTCGAGCCAAAGAAAACGGCATCGGCACCCCGCTCGACCGCGCGTCCAGGCAGCTGGAAGCCGGGCGACAACCGTGGCGGCGCCAAGCCTACCGGTCAACGCACGTTCAGCAAACCGGGTGCACCGCGCAAAGAAGGCGCCCCTAGCGCTGGCGGCGGCTACAAGGGTTCCAACCCGCGCACCACCGACGGCGCCCGTCGCAGCTACGGCGATCGTTAATCGTCCAGCGGCAAGCACTGATTAAAAACGGCCACCGGAGCAATCTGGTGGCCGTTTTTTCATTCTCAAGGCCGGCACAGCACGGCTTCAACGCGCCCTGCACCAGCCTTCCGCGAAACAAGGACCGGTAACGCTGTCAAGATACTTCCCTGCCCTCGGCAGACCGCACCTGGCTCTTGCGCACTATGCGGGCGCCGCCGGCGACAGTCTTGCCGAGATCCATGGCCGCGATATAACGGCTGCGATAGTCCGGATCCTCCGGCGTCAGCAAAGTCAGCCTGTCCTTGGCGCGCGTGACGGCCACATAGAAGCGGTTTTCTTCTTCCAACGGATCGGCCTTGCTGCGCGGGAATTCGTCGATGGCCAGGTAAGGCAGCAAGACGTGTCCGTATTCCAAGCCCTTCACATGGTCGATGCAGGCAATCGTGACTTTATGCTGCTGCTTGCTGTCGGCCAAGCCATCTTCCATCGCACCCAGCCATTGCGAGAAACTGACCAGATCGGTGCCCGACTCGCCGCACACGGCAATGAAGCCGGCAATCGACCGCGCCACCACCCTGGCTTGCTGAGGATCGACATAGATGCGGCGCGCCGTCTCGTCAAGCTTCATCACCTGGAATACATGTTGCAGGGCCGTGCCCGCCGGCGTGGTGGGGTCCAGCCCGCGCAGGAATTCCACCGCTTCCAGCGTCAGCGCGGCCTTGTCTTGATTGCCGGACTTGTCCAGCTGATTACTGAGGAAGCCTTCCAGCAATTCGGGATAGGTCGACACGTCGTCCTTGGCTTGCTGCAACTCGGCGGGCGTAAACGGGATTTCGGCAAAGACGATCAGCGCTTCCAGAATCTCGGCACGGCGGCGCGCACTCTTGACACTATGCAAATCCTGGCGGGCGATCGCGACCAGGCCGCGCATCATCAGAATTTCCTGGCTGCCCAGGTAACTGTGCATGTCGACCAAGGCGTAGGGTATGCCGTGCCGGAATAGCGCGTTCTCGACCCGGATCGACTGGTCCCGTTCGCGCAGCAAGATGGCCGCCGTGCCGTAACCATGGCCATCGGCATGCCATTGTTGCAGCGCCGTCAGCATGCGCGCCGTGCAAGCGTCTGGATCGGCCCCATCGTAAGTGAGCAAGTCGATCGGGGTGGCGCGCGCTAAGGCCGATACGCTGGCCTTGCCCTTGAGCGCCCCCACCGCTTGCGCCAGTTGCGGCCCGTAGCGGTAAGACGCCGTCAAGGGATAGCGCTGCAAGGCGGGGAATTCTTGCTTGAAGCGCTCGCGCAAGAAGCGGTGGTCGGCGCCGGACCAGGTGTAAATCACCTGGTCCTTGTCGCCGGCTCCGCAAAAGAACGCGTTGCTGCGCCGTATCAGCATGCTCAACAGGCGAAACGAGGCTTCATTCAAATCGTGCAATTCATCGGCGACGATCACCTGATATTGCGGCAATTGCTCGCGCAGCGCCATATCGTCTTCCAGCAAGCGCACCAGGTCATAGGTGGCGTCGAATGGGGCGCGGAAGCGGACCTCGCCGCTGTCGCCGCCGCGCAAGCGCTCATACTCGCGTATCCACAGATAATGGGTGTGCGACATGCCGATCAATTCCAGATTGTCTGCCACCGAATTGCTCTCGAAATCGGGGCCATGGAAATCCAGCCTGGCCTTGCTGCGCAACTGCAAGGTCAAAAATTGCGCGATGGCGGTATTGGTGGTGGAAATTTCCAGAGGATAGCGCTGGGCGAATTTTTCCGACACATACTCGAGCGCGTCGAGCGCATACGGCTTCAATTGCTCGTAGGAAGCGAGAAATGGCGGCGCGCCGCCCTCGATCTTGAGCAAGGCTGCGCGCGCGAAATTGTCGAAGGTATCGATACTCAAGCGCTTGATGATCGGCATGGCCACGCCGATTTCCGTCAGGCGCTGGCGGATCGCCAGCTTGGCCGCCTCGGTGAATACCAGCGCCAGCGTGCGCTCGGGCTGGCGGCCCCGGTATAGCGATTCGGCGATGCGCAGCGCCAGGGTGGTGGTCTTGGCGGCGCCGGCATTGGCATCGATCAACACCACGCGCTGTTGCGCGGTCTGGATCGCGACTTGCTCGGCGGTCGGCTTGATACGTTTGGGCAGGAATTGCGGGGTGTTATCGATACTCAAAATAATCCTAAAGACAGTCGGTGGCGCCGGCGCTACCAGGCGCAGGTGCGCAAGCCGGCAAACAAGTCGTCGCGCTCGGGCAGGTAGAAATTGCGGAACTTGGCCGAGCGCTGCCACGTCGGCGTCGCGAAGGAGGCGCCGCGCAAGACTTGGTGGCTGCCGAAATACGGCGCCGAATATTCGCGGTAGGCATCGGCGGAAAAGCCCGGATAGGGTTCGAACGGCGACGCCGTCCATTCCCACAATTGGCCCCAGCGGAAAGCCGGGTGGCCGGACAGGGCCGCATATTCCCATTCGGCTTCGGTGGCCAGGCGCCGCCCGGCCCAGGCGCAGTAGGCTTGTGCCTCATACAGATTAATGTGACGCACAGGCTCGGACGGGGCCAGCGTACAAAGGCGGCCAAAGCGCATCGTGCGCCACTGCAAGCCGTCGCGCTGCCAGTAGAGCGGCGCGGAGCGCTCTTGTCGCATCAGCCAGGCGCTGCCGGCCGCGCTCCAGAAATGCCGGTTCTGGTAACCGCCGTCGGCGACAAAATCGCCGAATTGCGCGGTCGAAATCAGGGTCGAATCGATGCTGAAGGGCGCCACACGGCAGGGATGGGCATATTTTTCATTGTCGAACAAGAAGCCGCGCCCGCCCACGCCGCCCAGCAGTATTGTGCCGCCGGGAAAAGCAATGTCCACCGCCGCCGGCAAGCCCGGTCCGTGCACCGCCACGTAGGACGGCACATCCAATTGCAGGGTTTGCAAGGTGGCAAGCAAGGCTTCGCCACGCAGGTCTTCATGCGCCAGCGCCAGACGGTAGGGATACAGGGCATTCTCAGTGTTGGCCTCGCGCGACAATTTGTCTATGCTGCGGTCCAATACTTCGTGACAATAGGTTTTCAGCGCACCCCTGGCCGGCAATTCCAGCGACCAGCGGTTGCGGTGCGGCACCGTATTCGAGTCGAACAAGTCGTCGCCGCGCGTGAGCAGCGAGTTGTACAGGGCGTCGGCCGGATGGCTCGATTCGGCTTCGCGCAAGATGAACCATTCGGCGAACCAGGCGATGTGGCCAAGTTCCCACAGCGGCGGATTGATGCTGGGCAGCGGCGGCACGCGGGCGGCCACGTCCAGCCCCGCCGCAGCGAAACAGTCGAACAAGCCCAGGGTATAGTGGCGCGCGGCCACCAGGCTATCGGCTAATTGTTGCGGCGTCGCGTTGCGAAAGGAGACGGTCTGTGAAGTCATAGACTGATTGTAGCGACTTTTGACAGAGACAACAGTGCCAACAGCGCATATCTGCATCGTCAACCCCGCATCGGCGTCGACCAACAAGGGCAATTGGCGCAGCGCGCAACGCTGGCCTGCTCGCGCCCGGCGACGCGGCCGGGCGGGCGGCATTGTTGCGCTTAGTGGATAATCTACCCGATCCGTCCCGACGGCCTCCCCGCACACACTGGAAAACACCATGAGCACAGCACCCGAGCAGCCCATCAAACTCACTTCTTTCTCGCACGGCGGCGGCTGCGGCTGCAAGATCGCGCCCGGCATATTGGCCGAGATCCTGAAAAACTCGCATGGCTTCCCGGTCCCGAAAGAATTGATGGTTGGCATAGAAACGGCCGACGACGCGGCCGTCTACCGCCTCAATGACGAGCAAGCCTTGATTGCCACCACCGATTTCTTCATGCCCATCGTCGACGACCCCTTCGATTTCGGCCGCATCGCCGCCACCAATGCCATTTCCGACGTGTACGCGATGGGTGGCACGCCCATCATGGCGCTGGCCCTGGTCGGCATGCCGATCAACAAGCTGCCGCTCGAGACCATCGGCCTGATCATCCGTGGCGGCGAGGCCATCTGTGCCGAAGCCGGCATCCCGATCGCCGGCGGCCACACCATCGATTCGGTCGAGCCGATCTACGGCCTGGTGGTGCTGGGCCTGGTGCACCCGTCCAAGGTCAAGCGCAACGCCGACGCCAAGGCTGGCGACGTGCTGATCCTCGGCAAGCCGCTCGGCGTGGGCGTGCTGTCGGCAGCGCTGAAAAAAGGCGTGCTGGACGCGGACGGCTATGCCGCCATGATCGCCAATACCACCAAATTGAACAAGCCGGGCAAGGCCTTGTCGGACATGGCCGGGGTGCATGCCTTGACCGATGTCACCGGCTTCGGCTTGCTCGGCCACTTGCTGGAACTGGCGCGCGGCGCCGGCTTGACGGCGCATTTGAGCATGGCCCGTATCCCGCTGCTGCCGGGCGTCGAGCAATTGGCGCGCGACGGCTATTTCACCGGCGCCTCCGGGCGCAATTGGGATGCCTACGGCAAGGACGTGACGCTGGCGCCAGCCATCAGCGACGCCCAGCACATGTTGCTGACCGACCCGCAAACCTCGGGCGGCTTGCTGGTGTCATGCGACCCGGCCAGCGTTGGCGAGGTGCTGGCTCTGTTTGCCCGCGAAGGCTTCGAGGGCGCCGCCGTGATCGGCCAGATGGCTGCCGGCGCGCCCCGCGTCGAGGTAGCCGCCTAAGGGCGCGCTTCAATAATAGATAATCTCCTTGAGATCATCGAGCAGGCGCTCGAGCCCCGCTTTTGGCGCCACGTTTTCCGGCATCAGATCGCGCTCCCGCAACCATCGATAGCGCTGGTGCTCAGCTGTCAGGCGCGCCAGGATGTCATCGATGACGGGAGGGATCGCTTGCAATTTGACAAACTTGTCGACCGTGGCCGAGAGTCTGTGCGGCGCCGCGCCGGCGTTGGCAGCGGTTTTTAGCGCGTCGTCGGGCGGGCGCCGCAGAGTGATCATGGTCAGGATTTGAAGGCTGGCATCGAGCTTGGCCGAACGCTTGAACAGATACTGCAGCACGGGTATGTCTTGCAAGACAGGCGTGCCTGACTGGGACAGCGTATTCTGGCTGGCCATCAAGCCGCTGACTACGAAGGTTTCGCCGAACTTCAGCCGGGAACTGGCATTGATCGAATTGCGCGATTGCTGCAGCAAGATCGACGAGCCGCTGGGCACCAGATTGGTTTCGATAAAAGAGCGGGTGGCGCGCATCGACACCAGGATATTGTCGTCGTCGATAAAGGTCGGCGTGACCGTCAGGCTGACGCCGACCGGCTTGTCGACGACGGTGCTGGCGCCGCCGCCGACGCCGGCCACGCCCAGGGTAATGGTGGCGCCGCTGAAGAAAACTGCCGGCACGCGATCGATGGCGGCCAGGGTGGGCCGCGCCAGCACTTCGCTCCGGGTGTAGGCGGCATTGGCAATATTGAGGGAATAGCGCAGCACATCGACCGCATTGTCGACCGCGTTGGCGATGACGAAATTATTCGTCCTGACTTCTTCGGAAACATTGCTGCTGCGGGTATAGCTGCGCGCCCTTTGCAGCGTGAAAATGGCGGACAAGCCGTCCAGCAGATTGACACCCTGATTTTCACCCTTGCTGTCCTCGGTTTGTAGCATCGTCACTTCAATGATCGCGGTCTTGGGCAACTCTCCCGGGCACGGCGCCGGCAAGGGCGTGGTTGTTATATTCTCATCATTGGCGGCCGCGCCGGCGGGGGCCGGCCCGGTGCGCGAGGGAATCCCGGGTGCATTGTCGCAGCGAAACCATTTCAGTATCTGGGGCGGCTCGCCGGTCGCCGGTGCCTGGGCGCCGGGCGCGGCTGGCGTTCTGGTTTGGGTGAGACCACCCGTATCCTCGTCGCGCAGCGCCGTCTTGATGGTCAGAAGCTGATTCACGCGCCCCTGAAGGTAGAGGGCACCGGCGCGGTCCTTGCTCGCCCTGGCGTAATCGGCAGCCCATGCCCGGGCCCGTTCGCCTTGTTGCGCGAGGGCGGCCTGGATGGCTTTCAGGCGCAATAAGGCCGGGTCGCCCCACTGCATTTGATCGAGCTGGCGGGCGGCCCAGTAAGAGGTGGCAAGGTCGCCGTCCAAAGCCGCCGCCTGCGCCAAACCGTACAGCGCATCAGTGGACTGCGGGTTGGCATCGACCGCCATCGCAAAAGCTTGTTTTGCGGCGGCATGATCCTTGGCCTCGAGATAAAGCCGCCCCAATTGCAGGAAAGCAAGACCCGCCAGCGCCGGATCGCGCAACAGGGCGGTGCGATAACCCGCCTTGGCCAGGGCAAAATGATCGGCGGCGCCGCGCAGATAAGCTTGATGGTAGGCCAGCGCGTTTAAAAAATGTAATTGCGCATTATCGAAGTCAAATTTCAAGGCCGTGTTGAAAACGGCTTGCGCCCGCTCCAGATCGCCCTTGCGCAGGAAATCGATGCCGCTTCGCATCAGAATCTGCGACCGGGTGAGGCCGCTGTCGAGCGCCGCCTGCGCC
Organism: Oxalobacteraceae bacterium GrIS 1.11; assembly: GCA_040544385.1. GTDB lineage: Bacteria > Pseudomonadota > Gammaproteobacteria > Burkholderiales > Burkholderiaceae_D > Janthinobacterium. The sequence continues at coordinate 143,133 of JBEONR010000007.1, read as the reverse complement.
TCTTGCGCGCCATGGATTTGCGCACCACCCAATGGATAGGACGACGTCGCGCGCGGGCCTTCGCTCACGGTTCCGCAAGCCGACAGCGTCAACCCGGCAAATGCCAGGCCAAGCAGATGAGTCTGAGGAAAAGACATATTTTTCCATTGCACGGGTGAAATGCGAGCTTGAATCTTAACGGGAATCATCAGTACAAGCAAAAGCTTCCAGCGCTGCCAAGGTGACGTATCGATACAACACCATCAATGCGGTCGAGGCCGCTGTTTTTGATGCAAAACCCATAAAATCGCGCTACAGTAGGAAGCGATGGATTCGCAATCAGCAAAGGGTCCAGCTATTTCGACCGGCGTATCAGTGTGCTTTTTTTGGAGAAAAATATGGATCGACGTCTTGTATTGATTGCCACGGCAATTGCGGGCCTGGTTGCTGTTCCTCTTGCCAGCGCGGCGCCGGCATCAGCCAAAGCCGACCAGGAAAAATGCTTTGGCATCGCCAAGGCGGGGCAAAATGATTGCGCCACCACGAACGGCGCGCATTCCTGCGCCGGGCAAAGCAAGATCGACAATGGCCCCCATGAATGGAAATATGTCGCCAAGGGCACTTGTGAAAAAGCTGGCGGAAAAATGGCCGCCCCAAAATAATCGTCAAGACCAAGCAATCACAACGGCCCTTCCAGGCTATCCGGCAATGGCATGCCGGTGGGCCGTGGCGGGCGCCGCTGTCCCGCTCGCGCATTCGGGGCGGGCATTGCCCGTTGCTGAGCCGGCATCCGATCGCGCCAACAAGACTTGACAAGCATCGCCCGCATCCCTTACATTGAAGCCATGTCTTCGTTCAAACAACTCTCCCCTTCCCTGCTATCGCTAACCACGCGACTACTAGCACGCGCGTAATTCGCTTTACCGCAACGCCCAGGCCACGCCGGCGTGTTTCAACCCCCAGGAAGCTACAAGATGTTGTTTACCACACCCCCACAGACAGCGATGTGCAGCGGCGATTTTTCCGCCATGCCGGCGCGCGCCCTATCGCTATGCCTAGTGATCGGTTGCCCGGCCTAGCGTAACGTGGCCGCCGGACAGCCTCGCGCCACTTCCCGTTCGTCCGGCTTCCACTTTATTTCCAGGAGTACCATCATGATGTTGTCCAACCCAGCGTCGAAGTACCGCGCCTTTCCAGCAGTAAAATTGAGCGACCGCCAGTGGCCCGATAATGCGATCACCCAGCCGCCGATCTGGATGAGCACCGATTTACGCGACGGCAATCAAGCCTTGATCGAACCGATGAGCGCGGAAAAGAAGTTGCGCTTCTTCGAGATGCTGGTCCGGATCGGCCTGAAGGAAATCGAAGTGGGCTTCCCCTCCGCCTCGCAAACCGATTTCGATTTCGTGCGCAAACTGGTCGACGAAAACCGCATCCCGGACGATGTCACCATCATCGTGCTGACCCAGTCGCGCGATGAATTGATACGCCGCACCGTGGCCTCGGCGGCCGGCGCCAAACGTGCCATCGTACACCTCTATAATTCGGTGGCGCCGGTGTTTCGCAAGGTGGTGTTCGGCATGTCGCGCGAGGAAATCACCGCCATTGCCACCAGCGGCACCACCCTGGTCAAGCAATTGGTGGCCCAGCATCCGGAAACCGAATGGGGCTTCGAATACACGCCGGAATCGTTCTCGACCACGGAACTCGATTTTTCCAAGCATATCTGCGACGCCGTCAGCGCGATCTGGAAACCGACCCCCAACAACAAGATGATCATCAACCTGCCCTCGACGGTAGAATGCAGCACGCCCAATGTGTATGCGGACCAGATCGAATGGATGTCGCGCAAACTGGCGCGGCGCGATGCCATTATCATCAGCGTGCATCCGCATAATGACCGCGGCACCGCCGTCGCCTCCGCCGAACTGGCCGTGATGGCCGGCGCCGAGCGCGTCGAAGGCTGCCTGTTCGGCAATGGCGAACGCACCGGCAATGTCGACCTGGTCACCCTGGCGATGAATTTGTATACCCAGGGCGTGCATCCGGGCCTCGATTTTTCCGACATCGATTCGGTGCGTCAATGCGTCGAAGAATGCAACCAGTTGCCGGTCCACCCGCGCCACCCGTATGCGGGCGACCTGGTCTTCACCGCCTTTTCCGGCTCGCACCAGGATGCGATCAAGAAGGGCTTCGCCCAGCAAAAACCGGGCGCGCTGTGGGAAGTGCCGTATTTGCCGATCGATCCGGCCGACATGGGCCGCAGCTACGACGCCGTGATCCGCGTCAATAGCCAGTCCGGCAAGGGCGGCATGGCGTATTTGCTGGAACAGGAATTCGGCCTGGTCTTGCCGCGCCGCTTGCAGATCGAGTTCAGCCGCGCCGTGCAAGCGGTGGCCGACGCCACCGGGCGCGAAATCGCGGCGCGCGACATCCACGCCATTTTCTGCCGCGAATATTTCGAGCAAACGGCGCCCTACGCCTATTGCGGACACCGGATGGTGGAAGACAGCGCCAATGACGAAGCGGTGCAAATCGATATCAGCCTGGCGCACCGCCACAGCACGCTGGCGTTGCGCGGCGGCGGCAACGGCCCGATCGATGCCTTCGTCAACGCGCTTGGCCTCGACATCAAGCTGATGGATTACCACGAACATGCGATCGGCAGCGGCGCCAACGCGCAAGCGGCTTGCTACGTCGAATTGCGACTCGATAGTGGCCCGACCCTGTTTGGCGCAGCCATCGACAGCAATATCGTGACTGCCTCGTTCAAGGCCGTGCTGAGCGCCGTCAACCGCCAACTGGCCATCAACGCAGCGCCCGCCACGGACGCCGTGGCGGCCTAGCCTGCCATGCAGCGTCACCCGCGGCGGCGCACAAATCAAGCGCAGCATCGCCCTGGCCGGCAATCTGATGGCAGGCCTGGGCCTCGTCGCGGTGCTGATGGGCCTGGTTTTCGCGTGCTGGGTCACGCACTCCATCACCAACCCGATCGGCTATGCCTTGCGGGTGGCGCGCGCGGTCGCCTCGGGCGCCTTGAGCAGCCACATCGAATCGCTGCACCGGGACGAGGCGGTCGCCAGCGTGCAACGCGTCAGCGATATCGACGGCGCGATGAACGTGTCGAACCATGAGCAAGGCGATGGCATCGAACAAATCAACCAGGCCATCAGCCAGATCGACCATACCACCCAGCAAAACGCGACCCTGGTGGAACAAGCTGCGGCGGCTGCCGCCGCGATGCGCGCACAGGCCGGCGAGCTGGAACAAGTGGTCAGCCAGTTCCGCCTCGGCGCCACACAGCCACCAGCGCGCGCCAGGCTCAGGGCATGAGCGGAGCTACTGCGGCGCGATCTCGACCCGGTTGCGGCCGCGCTCCTTGGCCAGGTACAGGGCCTGGTCGGCGCGCTGCAGCGAAACATGGATGCCGGCATCGTCGGCCCGCATCGCGGCGATGCCAATGCTGACCCGGACCGCGATGACGCGCGCGCCATCGGCCAGCGGCGCCTGCTCCAGCCTGGCCTGCACGCGGCGCGCGAACACTTGCGCCTGCTCCGCACCGGCGCCGGGCAGGATCACCGCGAATTCCTCGCCGCCGATGCGCCCGACCGCATCCACCTGGCGCAATTGCTGGCGCAAGATGGCGGCAAAATGCTGCAACACCAGGTCGCCCGTCGCGTGGCCGTAAGTGTCGTTGATGACCTTGAAAAGATCGAGGTCGAACATCAGCACCGCGCTGCGGCCGGCGACGTCGCGCCGGATGCGCGCCAAATGCTCGTCCATGCTGGCCATGAAATGACGCCGGTTCGGCAAACCGGTGAGGAAATCGGTGGTGGCCGTCTCCTTCCATTGCTGCTCGATTCGCTTGTGTTCGGTGACATCGCTGATGAAACCATGCCAGAGGGTGGCGCCGTCGGGCAGGCGGCTGGGTTGGGCGTCGCCACGGCGCCAGCGCAAACCCTGCAGCGGCAAATTGACGCGGTATTCCCATTGCCAGCGCGTCAGGCTATCAGCCGAGGCCGCCAGCGAGGCACGGTAAGCATCCAGGTCGTCCGGGTGGATCAAGGCTTCGACGCAGCCCGCGTCGTCGCGCACCTGTTCCGGATCGAGCTCATAAATGGTGGCGATGCCAGCGCTGGCGTGGGGGAAGCCGGCCCGGCCGTCCGGCGCCAGGCGGTATTGATACACCAGGCCGGGCACGCCATCGGTCAGCCTGGTGATCAATTCCACGCTCAGGCGCAGCCGCTCCGACAGCGCCACTTGCTCTGAAATGTCGTGCGTGATGCCCGTCATCCGCAACGGCCGACCGTCCGCGTCGCGGCTGGCCACCTTGCCACGGCTCAATATCCACTTGTAGGCACCATCCTTGCACAAGATGCGGTACTGGACCGAATACAGGGATGTTTCTTGCCTGAAATGGGCCTCGATGCTGGCCTGCACCATGGCCAGGTCGTCCGGATGCACGCGGCCATAACTGTCTTCGATGCGCTTGCCGACATCGGCTTCGGCGTAACCGAACATGGCTTTCCAGGCGGGTGAATAATGGATTTCGCCGGTCGCCACGTTGCGGTCCCAGACGCCGGCGCCGCTGGCCTCGAGTGCCAGCGCCAGCCCGCCTTCGCGCGCAAGATCGGTGACCGGACCTGGCTTGGCCACACCAGATCCGCCGCCGGCGTCAAAGCCATCGGGCGGCATCAGGCTGCGCCGGCTGAGAAAAGGGATCACGAGCTACCTTCGAAACGTGCCGACAAGCAAGTTGCCGGTCGTACCATCAATGATAGCAGGGATGGCGCAAGCGCCACCGGCCTATTTTGCCAGCCGCAAGCCGGCGAATTGCCAGCGCGTCGAAGCGGGGAAGAAATTGCGGTAACTGGCGCGGGCGTGCCCTTCTGGCGTGGCGCAGGACGAGCCGCGCAACACATACTGGTTCAACATGAACTTGCCGTTGTATTCACCCAACGCGCCGGGCGCCGTCGCATAACCGGGATAAGGCGCGTAACTGCTGCTGGTCCACTGCCAGCAGTGGCCGAACAATTGCTCCAACCCGCCCGCGCGCGCCGCGCCAGGGTGCAGGCCGGTGCCGGCAGCCGGCGCAACGCCGTGCACCACTACGCCGTGCGCCGCGATTTCCCACTCGGCTTCGGTGGGCAGGCGCGCGCCGGCCCAATGGGCGTAGGCGTCGGCCTCGAACAGCGACAAATGGCAAGCCGGGCGCTGTAAATCCAGCCTTTGCTCGCCGTGCAAGGTGAATTCATGCCACTGCCCGGCCCCATCCCGGCGCCAATAGAGCGGGCACGCGATATCTTGCCCGCGCACCCAGTCCCAGCCCTCGGCCAGCCACAGGCTGGAGTCGCGATAGCCGCCCGCCGCGACGAAATCGAGCATTTCGCCATTCGTCACCAGGCGCGTGGCCAAGGTGAACGGCGCCACGAACTGTGGATGGCGCGGCAATTCATTATCGAAGCAAAAACCGCGGCCCTCGAAGCCGATCCCGGTCAAGCCGCCGTCGAAGGCCAGCCACGCTTGCGCCACGCCGGCGCCGCCACTGTCAAATGGCAGGTCGATATAGGCTGGCAGCATGGCGTTTTGCGCCAGCAAATGCTTGACGTCGGTCAGCATCAATTCCTGGTGCTGCTGTTCATGCTGCAAGCCCAATTGCAGCATGCTGGCCAATTGCTCCCGGGCCTCGCCCTGCGATTTGCGTAACAAGGCGGCGATACGGGCGTCAACATCGGCCCGGTAAGCCCGCACTTCGGCCATGCCGGGCCGGGTCAGCAAGCCGCGCCGGGCGCGCGGGTGCTTGTCGCCGATGCCATTGTAATACGAGTTGAACAGCACCCGGAAGGCCGGGTGAAACGGCGCGAAGTCCGCTTCCATGGCTTCCAGGATGAAGGTTTCGAAAAACCAGGTAGTGTGCGCCAGATGCCATTTGATCGGGCTGGCGTCGGGCATCGATTGGGCCCCGCAATCTTCATCCGTGAGCGGCTCGGCCAGCATCAGGGAGCGCTTGCGCACGCTGTCATAGCGCGCTTGAGTGGCGTCGGTGAGCATGCTTTAATCCGGGATGACGCGCGCGTGGATGACGGCAAACCATTGCCGCGCATCGGTCCAGATCCGGGTCGCGGAAAATCCCGCCTGTTCAAGCAAGCCGACAAAGCGCGCCTGGGTGTACTTGTAACTGTCTTCGGTGTGAATCCGCTCGCCGCGCGCGAAGCGCCTCCGCCCGCCCTGCCAGCACACTTCCAGTGCGACGCGCGCCTCCAGGTGCATTTCGACGCGGCTTTCCGAGGCATTGAAGAAACCCCGGTGCTGCCATTGGCGCACGTCGAAATCGGCGCCGATCAAGCGGTTCAAGTGACGCAGCAGGTTCAGGTTGAAGGCCGCCGTCACACCCAGCGCATCGTCATAGGCGGCGTCGAGGGTGGCATCGTCCTTGACCAGGTCGACCCCGATCAGCAAGGCGCCGTCGCCCGCTGCATTGGCGCGCAGGCGGCGCAAGAAGGCCACCGCTTGCGCCGGCGCGAAATTGCCGATCGAGGAACCGGGATAAAAGAACAGGCGCTGCTCGTCGCGCACGCTGTCGGGCAGCGCGAGCTGGCTGGAAAAGTCCAGCCCCAGTCCCTTCATCTCGATGTGCGGGAAGCGCTGTTGCAAGCGCTCCAGCGCGTCGCGCAGAAAATCGTAGGAAATATCGAGCGCCACGTATTGGGCCGGCTGCAACAGCGGGAACAGGCTGGCGGCCTTGGCGCAATTGCCGGCACCCAGGTCGATCAGGGTGCCGCCCGGGCCGACCGCGCGCGCGATCTCGGCCCCGTGCAAGGCGAAGATGGCGGCCTCGGTGCGGGTCGGGTAATATTCGGGCAATGCGCAAATCGCCTCGAATAGTTTGGAGCCGAGCGCGTCGTACAGGAATTTGGGCGAGGTGGCCGCTTCGGGGGCCAGCAAGCCGGCGCTGATTTCGAGCAGCGTGGCGGCGCTGGCGGTGGCTACGCGCGCGGCGCGCGGCGGCTGGCTGACGTCAAACAAAGTGGATGGCATGGGCATGGTCGACGCAAGTAGGTGGTGGGTCCATGCAACGCCGCATCCATCGCGCGGCCGCTGCTGATAACATTTTTGTTATCATAGCCGAATATCCGGATTCACAGGCGCACCCATCATATCGCCGCGCTGCGCCTGCAGGGCCCATTCCGTCGTATTTCCTCACATAAAGAATCCCACCATGCTGAAACTTTCCAACATCAAATCCCTGCTGTCGGCATCTCTTGCCGCCGCCCTGATGCTCGTTAGCGCCCAGCAGGCCCAGGCGCAAGCCGTGTTGCGCGTGTCGGCCATACCGGACGAGGCGCCGACCGAATTGCAGCGCAAGTTCAAGCCGCTGGGTGAATATCTGGAAAAGAAAACCGGCATGAAAGTGGAATTCACACCCGTCACCGACTACGCGGCATCGGTCGAAGCCTTGATCAATCGCAAGGTCGACATGGTCTGGTTTGGCGGCTTCACCTTCGTGCAGGCGAAAGTGCGCAGCAAGAACCAGATCACGCCGCTGGTGCAGCGCGCCGAAGACGAACAATTCAAATCGGTCTTCATCACCACCAACAAGGATATCAACAAGCTCGAAGACTTGAAGGGCAAGACCCTGTCCTTCGGTTCCGAATCGTCGACCTCGGGCCACTTGATGCCGCGCTCTTTCCTGCTGGCCGCGCACGTCGACCCCGACCTCGACTTGAAACGGATCGCCTTTTCCGGCGCGCATGACGCGACGGTGGCGGCGGTGGCCGGCGGCAAGGTCGATGCCGGCGCGCTCAATATCTCGGTGTGGGAAAAACTGGTGGCCGAGAAAAAGGTCAATCCGGCCGTGGTGCGGGTGTTTTACACCACCCCCGGTTACTACGATTACAACTGGAGCGTACGCTCCGACATGAGCCTTGAGCTGCGCAAGAAGCTCAGCGACGCCTTCCTCGCACTCGACCCGAAAAATCCGCAAGACAAGGCCATCCTCGACTTGCAACGCGCCAGCAAGTTCATCCCGACCAAGGCTGAAAACTATGCGGCCATCGAAGCGGCGGCGCAAAACGCCGGCTTGCTGAAGAAATAAATATGTTTCCCGGCAAGCCGACCTTTCGCCTGGAAAACCTGACGGTGCGCCATGTCAGCGCCGGGCGGGAAGCGGCCCTGCAGCAGATCGACCTGGTGGTCGGGCGCGGCGAACAAGTGGCGCTGATCGGCCCTTCCGGCGCCGGCAAGACGACCCTGCTGGCCACGCTCGCCTGCGCGCACAAGCCCGACAGCGGCCGCCTCACCCTCTTCGACGTCGAACCGTGGGCGCTGTCCGAGGGCCAGCGCCACCGCTTGCGGGCCAGGCTATTTCTGGCGCCGCAAACGCCGCCGCTGCCGCCGCGCCAGCGCGTGGTGACGGCCGTGCTGGCGGCGCGCCTGCCGCACTGGAGCCTGTGGCAAGCCTTGCGCTCGCTGCTCAAGCCGCTGGACCCGGACGCGGCCTGGCAAGCGCTGGCGCGCTTCGAATTGGGCGATAAATTATATGCGCGGGTCGACCGCCTGTCCGGCGGCGAGCGCCAGCGCTGCGGCCTGGCCCGCCTGCTGCTGTCGGACGCGCAAGCGCTGCTGGTCGACGAGCCGCTGTCGGCGCTCGATCCGGCGCTGGCGCGGCAAACCGTGCTCACCTTGCAGGAAGAGGCCGAGGCGCGCGGCGCCACCCTCATTTGCAGCTTGCACCAGGTCGAGGTGGCGCGCGCCCATTTCCCCCGTATCGTCGGCCTGAAGCATGGTCGCATCGTCTTCGACTTGCCGCGCGCGGCCGTCAGCGACGCGCTGCTCGTCGCGCTCTACCGCAACGATGGCGGGGCCGCGCCCGAGCCAGCCCCGGCCGCACCGACGCCGTGGCCAACTGCGGCCTGTCAGTAGAGCATGCCAGCGCGCCCCGCCCTGCGCCACCCCGACCCCGCTTGGCGCGGCCGGGTCGGTATGACCTTGCTGGCCGCGCTGCTATTGTGGCCGATGGTGGTGCTCAGCGAATTCCACCCATCCATCTTGTTCGACCGGCAAAGCATGACCGCGACCGGGCATTTCCTGGCCGGCTTCGTGCCGCCCGCCCATTCCACCGAATTTCTCCAGATGCTGTTGCGCGAAACCTGGCAAACGGTGGCGATCGCGACCGCCGGCCTGAGCCTGGCCTTGCTGGGCGCGATCCCGGCCGCCCTGCTGGTGACGGAGCGGCTGTCGATTTCGCGCATCGGCAGCGGCCGCATGCGTCCGCTCGCGGGCGCGCTGCGGCAAGCCGTGCGCTGCTTGCTGATATTGCTGCGCAGCGTGCCGGAACTGATCTGGGCGCTGCTCTTCGTGCGCATCGTCGGCCTCGGGCCGACGGCTGGCGTACTGGCCATCGCACTCACTTATTGCGGCATGCTGGGCAAGGTCTACGCCGAAATACTCGAATCGTCCGAATCGCACGCTTGTGCGACGCTGCTGGCCAACGGCGGCTCGCGCCTTTGCGCCCTGCTCTACGGCGCGCTGCCGGAAGCAGCGCCGGAATTGCTGTCCTACACCATCTACCGCTGGGAGTGCGCGATCCGCGGCTCGGTCGTGATGGGCTTTGTCGGCGCCGGCGGCCTCGGCCAGCGCATGGATGAATCGATGAATATGCAGGCCGGCGGCGAAGTCGCCTCGATGCTGCTGGTATTCGTGCTGCTGGTGGCGGGCGCCGACGCGCTCTCCAAAATGTTGCGGAAGCGCCTCACGTGACGCCCGGCCAGCCTCCCGCACCGCCGCCGCGCACATGGTCGGGCGCCGCGCTGGCGCTGGCCTTGGCCGCGCTGGTGCTGGCCAGCTTCGCCTCGCTGCCGCTGCAGTGGGCCGCCTTCTTCACTCCCGAAGCGCTCGCCAGCGCGCTGGAATTCCTGGCCGGCTTCGCGCCGCCGGAATTGTCCGCGCCCTTCTTGCTCAAGTGCGCCCGGGCCACCCTTGAAACACTGGCCATGTCGGCCCTTGGCACGCTGCTGGCGGCCAGCGTCGGGCTGACCTGCGCGCTGCCGGCGGCGGGCCGCTTCGGCGCCGCCTGGCGGGCTGGCGTGCGCGCCCTGCTCAATGTGCTGCGCTCGATCCCGGAACTGGTGTGGGCCTCGATCCTGCTGATCGCGGCCGGCCTCGGTCCGTTTGCCGGCACCCTGGCGCTGGCTTGCCACACTTCCGGCGTACTCGGCCGGCTGTTCGCCGACGCCCTGGAAAACACCACCCCGTTGCCCGAGCACAGTCTGCGCGTGAACGGCGCGGCGCCGCTGGCGGCGTTTTTTTATTCCACCTTGCCGCAGGCGCTACCGCAAATGTTGTCGTATACTTTGTACCGCTGGGAAAACAATATCCGCGCCGCCGCCATCCTCGGCGTAGTCGGGGCCGGCGGCCTGGGCCAGATGTTGAAATTCCATTTATCCTTATTCCAGACCCAGAAGGCGGCCACCGTCATCCTCGCCATGCTGCTCCTGGTGGGCCTGGTCGACGCACTCAGCTTTGCCATGCGGCGCGCCCTCACCCGTTGAATTGACCACCATGCTTGAACTACGCCATCTATCGAAATCCTACGCCGGCGCCGCGCCGGTCCTGGCCAAGCTGTCCTGCCGCTTCCGGGCCGGCGAATTCGTCGCCATCATGGGCGACTCGGGAGTCGGCAAGTCGACCCTGCTGAACCTGATCGCCGGCCTGGACGCGCCCGATCCCGGCCCCGAGGCCAGCCCGATCCTCATCGACGGCATCGCCATGTCGGGCCTGGACGACGATGCCGCCACGCTCTTGCGGCGCGCGCGCATGGGCTTCATTTTCCAGGCCTTCCATGTATTGCCGCACCTGACCTTGCAGCAAAACGTGGCCTTGCCCCTGTTATTGAATGGCTTGCCGCAAGAGCGCGCGCTCGCCATGCTCGAAGCGGTCGGCCTGGGCGGTCGCGGCCAGCATTTCCCGCACCAATTGTCGGGCGGCGAAATGCAGCGCGTGGCAATCGCGCGCGCGCTGGTGCACCGGCCCGCGCTGGTGCTGGCCGACGAACCGACCGGCAACCTCGATCCCGACACCGCCCACGGCATTTTGCAATTGCTGCGCGACGAAATCAAGGCCAATGGCAGTTGCGCCATCATGGTCACCCATTCCCACGCGGCGGCGGCGATGGCCGACCATACCTTGACCCTGACCAAGTCGGGACTACAAAAAACAACATTCGTCAACCGGAACACACAAACTAACAGTTAATTTTTTCGACTATCTACCATTGGTATTGCGAACGTAGTACCATTGAAACATCCTTGCTCCGTTATCAATAGTGTTGTATTGGATGCTCATCTGGCAACTATTTTGCTGGTGAACTACCGCAAGGGGCAGCCACCCCATTCTTTTCCCATGACCTTTAGGAGGAGCAAATGAACGTACGGCAAAAGAAGCTGGAAATGATAGAAGCAATGAACCGGGCCCGCGCACTCGAACCATCGAGTTTCGTGCCCAATAAATTGCTCGATACCTTGATTGAAAAAATGAACTTGAAAAACGACGCAGAATTGTGTCGCATACTGGAGGTACAACCACCCATCATCAGCAAGATACGGCACCGGAAATTATCCGTCGGCGCCACCATTTTGTTGCGCATGCATGAAAAATCGGACATGAGTATCCGTGAATTAAAGGAATTATCGACCGCTTCCATGCATTGACGGCTTGTTGTCTGTTCATGCAATGCCAGGCGCCGGCATCGCGGTCACCGGCGCCCAATACCCGCTCCAACTGCATCAAACCAGCAATACCGCAAGCAAGGCAGCCCAAACAACGCTGAATCTTGCTCTTGCAATCGAGCGCAGCCCTACAACTCCCTTATCACTCCCCTTGAATACGCCGGCATGCTTTTATCGGTAACTAGTAGTTATTTGATATTACCGACAGGACATCCCTGTAACAGGCGCATTTGCAAACCATGCAGGGCGACACCAAACAGGGCCGGCCGGTCCAGCGCGCGCGCCAACACCAGCGCGCCTTGAATCGCGCCCACCGCTTCGAGCGCCAGCACCTGGGCCGCCTCACCATCCCATCCGGCGCGCCGCAAGGCCTCGTCGAGGGCGGCGATCCAGTCGCTGAAATAGCTTTTCACCTTCAGCGCAAAACGGTCGCGCTCGCTGCCGAGGGCAAACACGCCGACCAGGCAGATTTTTTGGCCGGACAGGAAGTAGCGCTCGACGGCGCCGAACATGGCGGCAATCCCGGCCCGCGCATCGGCGCTCGCGCGCAAGGGCAGGAAAACCTGAAGCTGGAACCAGGCGTCAATCTGGTCGAGCACGGCGGCCGCCATGTCATCCTTCCCGCCCGGGAAAAAGTGATACATGCTGCCCTTGCCAAGCCCGGTGCCGGCACCGATGCGGGCCAGGCTGGCGCCCTCGAAACCGTAGTGGCGAAATACTTCCGCCAGCAACGGCAATACGTCCTCGCGCTGCGCAATCGTTTTCGCCACCGCTTACAGACCCAGCTCGCTCAAGCCGGGATGGTCGGCCGGGCGGGGAGCGCTGGCATCCCAATGAAACAGGCGCTCGGACGGCGCGATCGGCGCGTCATTGATGCTGGCATGGCGGCGCTGCATCAAGCCGTCCGGCGCGAACTCCCAGTTTTCATTGCCATAGGAGCGATACCACTGGCCCGCATCGTCCTGCCATTCATAGGCGAAGCGCACGCCGATGCGATTGCCCTCTTGCAGCCACAACTCCTTGATCAAGCGGTAATCGTGCTCGCGCGCCCATTTGCGCGTCAACAACGCCACGATGGCGGCGCGGCCTTGCACGAACTCGTTTCGGTTGCGCCACCAACTGTCTTCGGTGTAGGCGAGCGCCACCTTTTCCGGATTGCGACTATTCCAGCCATCTTCGGCAAGGCGCACTTTTTCGATGGCGCTGGCGCGGCAAAAGGGCGGGAGGGGCGGACGGCTCGTCATAGGATTTTCCTTGCTGGAAGTTGCTGGAAGCTGCTGGCTTGAGCGGCACTGTACCGATCAGTACAGTCAAGTGTAGTCCTGCTCACCGTGCAAGGCAAGCTTTTTTTGGTAGCCCCCTCGCCTATTGCCCCGGTTCGACCCCGTAATGCCTGGCGTAGCGACCATCGAGGTTGATCAGCGGCAGCATCAGGAAGATGTCCGCGCTTTCAAAGTCGGGGTCCCAGGCCGGCTCGCCGCAAATCCACGCGCCCGAGCGCAGATAGCCCTTGATCAGTGGCGGCACTTGCGCCTTGTGGGCCGCTTGCAATTGGTGGATGGGAAAGGGTAAATGGGGCGTGACACGGTATTCGGACGGTGCCATATGCTTGCCGGCCAGCGCCTGGTACACCGCGACCGCGTTGTGGCCGCCGTCGGCCAGGCTGACGCTGGCGCAACCGACCAGATAGTCGCAGCGCTCGCGCCGCATGTAGTCTGCCAGGCCGGACCAGAGCAGCATGATCACGCTGCCGCCCCGGTATTTGGGATGGATGCAAGCCCGCCCCGCCTCGACCATGCGGCCGCGCACATTGTTCAAGCGTCCCAGGTCGAATTCGTTTTCGGTATACAGGCGGCCGATCTTGCCGGCCCGGGCCGCGCTCAGCACGCGGTAAGTGCCGACCACCTTCAGGGTGCCGGCATCGCGCACGATCAAGTGATCGCAATGCTCGTCGAATTCATCGCGATCGAGTCCGTCGTCGCTTTCGAGCGCCGTCAGCCCCATGGTTTCGATGAATACCTTATAACGCAGGCGCTGCACTTCGCGCAGCTCTTCAGGAGTGCTGGCCACGCTGAGGACCAGCTTGGCAGACTGGGCCTTGAGGTCGGCCCTTGCGATCAAGTTTTGCATGCTTCATCCTTGTTATAGAGACGAGGCAAGCGTACTTGTTAAATATGTCAGGGAAATGACATTCGCATCATTTCCCCGCCATCACTGCCGGCATCAAACCTTCTTGGGGCGCCCGGTTTTCAATTGCGGCAAAGCGGCCAGCACGCTTTGCAGGGTGGCCAGATCGATCTGACTGATCAAGGCCACGCCAATGCGCAGCAATTCGCTCTTCTTGATCTCGAAGCCAGCCTTCAGGCAAGCCTTCTTGACTTGGCCCAGCACCGCATATTCCACTTCCGGCATGGTGAAACTGTCGCGCACCAGCTTGGGCTTGCGGGCCTTGTCTTTAGCAGCCTCATCCGGCATGGCGAGCGGCGCCGCCTTGGCGGCCACCTTCGCGACCGGCTTGGCGGCCGGTTTGACACTTGCTTTGGCGGCCGGCTTGGCTGCTGGTTTGAGCGCTGGATTGGCGGCGGCGACCGGCTTGGCGGCGCGCGGCGCCACCTTCGTCACGGCAACCTTCGTCACGGCAACCTTCGGCGCGGCAACCTTCGGCGCGGCGGCGGCCTTGGCCTTGATCGAGGCGCTGGTCGGGAAAGGCGCGCCCTGCCCGTTGGCTGCGCTCTTGACGGTAGCTTCCTTGCTCATACATGCTCCATTTTTTAAAAAATAATATAAACAATATATACCATTCGTCGGCATTGCGCTTGATTCGCCTCAAAATACGCCTCAGGCGTTGGCCCGGATGCTGAAATCGACCCCGACCTCGTCCCACACTTCCTGTTCCTTTTCCATCCAAAACGAGACGGTCGGATGGTGGGCCACCCAGTCGCGCTTGATTTCGAGTTCGATCCGGCTTTTCATGCGCAAACGTAACTCGCTGAAATCGCCTTCTATGCGCGCATGCATGAACAAGATGGCCAGGCGCAGGGCCAGCACGGCCTTGGCAAAATCGGGCTCGGCCAGCGCGTCGCTGATCTTGCGCAGATTGCCTTTCTGAGCCATCAGCAGTTTGCTCATGATTTTTTGCTCGCGCGTGGTAAAACCCGGCAAATCGGCGTTCTCGACGATGTAGGCGGCATGCTTGTGGTAGCCCGTTTGCGACACCGCCATCCCCACTTCATGCAGCAGCGCGCTCCAGCGCAGGCATTTGCTGAGCGCGTCGGAAGCAGGCTTGAGCTGGTTGTACATGGCCACCGCGTGTTGCGCGACGCGGCCGGCGCGGCCTTCGTCGACGTGGAATTTTTCCATATACGCGCGCACCGATTGCTCGCGCCGGTCGCGCTTGGTCGAGCGCAGGTACAAGTCCCACATCACGCCCATGCGCAAGCCGGCCTCGATCGGCGCCATGACCGCGATGTCAAGCTCGCGCACCAGGCCGATCAGGATCGCCAGGCCGCCGACGATGGTGCTGGCGCGGTCCGGCCGCAAGCCCGGCATGTCGATCTTGCCGACGTGGCCAAATTCGATGAAACGCTGCTTGAGGGCGGCCAGGCTGGGGCCGGACAAGTCGCCCCGCCCCAGCCGGTTCCTGGCGATGATATCGGCGATGGTGCGGATGGTGCCGGACGAGCCGTAGGCGCTGTGCCAGTGTTGCGGGTGGTAAGGCGGGGCGGCATCCTCGAAATGGCTGCGCGCCGACAAGATCGCCGCCTCGAACGAGGGCGCGTCGATGTGGCCGCCGATGAAAAACGACAGGCTTTGCTTGACGGTGCCGATCGAAAACGATTCGACGCGTTCGATTTCCTGGCCGCTGCCGAGTATCAATTCGGTCGAGCCGCCGCCGATGTCGAGCACCAGGCGACGCTCGCCCGGCAGCGCCAGCGCATTGGCCACGCCCATGTAAATCAAACGCCCTTCTTCCTCGCCGGAAATGATTTCAATCGGATAGCCGATGGCTTGCTCGGCCAGCGGCAAGAACACGGCGCCATTGCGCGCCACCCGCATGGCCGAGGTGGCCACGACGCGCACCGCGTCGAGTTGATAGGCGGCCAGCATGAGGCGGAAATTCTTCAGGCACACCAGCGCCGCCTGCATTGCCGCATCGCTCAAATTGCCGTTCGCGTCAAGCCCGGCCGCCAGCCGGATCGGGTCGCGCACGCTCTTGAGCACGCGGATGGTTTCACCGTCGTGCTTGCCGACGTGCAGCCGAAAACTATTCGATCCCAGATCAACCGCAGCGTACATACCAGCCTCCTATCGTTAACATTATCTTGAAGGCTTGTCTCCAGGACTTGCAGATCAAAAATCGTATTACTCTACACCATACACATGACGGCCCGATGACAGCGCCTACGGTTCCAGCGGGACGGCAGCCGGAGCCTCGACGATACGGTCGCGCCCGCCCTGCTTGGCCGCCTGCAGCGCCGCGTCGGCGCGCTGGAACAGGCTGACCGTACTATCGTCGGCGCGGATCGCCGTCACCCCCAGGCTGGCGCTCAGATTAATGACGGCGCGCTCGGTCTTGATCGGCAGCGCCGCGATCGCGGCGCGTATCCGTTCAGCCACCATCAAGGCGTCGGCCGGCGCCGTGCGCGGCAACTGAATGGCAAATTCGGCGCCGCCCAGGCGGCCCATCAGATCGCTGTCGCGCAATTGCTTCTTGCACACGTCCACCATGGTTTTCAGCACCACGTCGCCGACCGGGTGGCCATAACCGTCGTTGACGCGCTTGAAATGGTCGAGTTTCAACACGATCAGGGAAGTGGGCATGCCGGGCCGGCGCGCCAGCGCCATCCACGGCGCCAGCGCCTGATAAAAGCCGCGCCGGTTCGGCACATCGGTCAACGCGTCGACCACCGCCAGGCGGGCCAGTTCACGGCCCAGGTCCTGGCGAGACAGCAAGAGATAACCGAGGCCATTGCCAAGCAATACCAGGTACAGGGCGCCATAGCCGGCCGCCTGCATCATGGCCGGGCTGATCCAGGTCCAGCCGTCCGGCAAGGCCAGAGCCAGCAAGCCGCGCCCGGCAATGGCAATGGCCAGCAAACCCATGCTGACGACCAGGAAGCGGCGCAACATGGTGGCCCCGGACCACTCTTGCGCCAGCGCCAGCACGCCCGACAGTATCAAGGTAGCGACAATCAGGGCGCCGATGGCGCCGCGCAAGGCCGGCGCCAAATCGATGCCATAGCATACCAGGAAGGCG
Organism: Oxalobacteraceae bacterium GrIS 1.11; assembly: GCA_040544385.1. Lineage (GTDB taxonomy): Bacteria > Pseudomonadota > Gammaproteobacteria > Burkholderiales > Burkholderiaceae_D > Janthinobacterium. The sequence goes on along the minus strand of JBEONR010000007.1, from coordinate 126,171 downwards.
GCAATGAGCAGCCCCAGCGCCGGCAGCATGAAGCGGCGCCAGCCGTCGCGACCGGCTGCTTGCCACTGCGCGCCTGCGTCCAGCCCGATGCCGGCAAACAGCAGCGCGCTGCCGGCCGCGATCGAGAGCCAGTCCGGCATCACGCCGCGAAAATAAATCAAGAACCAGGCCGCCGCCTGGCATTGCTTGGCGATGGCCCAGGTCGACAAGCTGCTCGATTTTTTATTCTCGTAATCGAAGAAAAACAGCATGGCACATAGGCTCAGATTGCCTAGAGCCAAAGCCAGTACCAGTGTTTTGATGTCCATGTCGGTGCCGGGAAAGGTGAAAAAACCGTCGCGAGCGGCGCACACGGAAACCGGGCCGTGCGCCGCCGGCGCGCCCGCCCGCTGCCTCTAAGTCATTAGATTTCGTGTTCGACGTTGCTGCTGCCGTCGCCGATCTTGCTGGCCCACGCTTGCACAAAATAGTGTTTTTGCTGTTCGCTCGGAGCTTCATACCAGAACACGATCAGGGTGCCCTTGTGATCGTGGATCTGCGATACTTTTTCGATGAAGAGCGCATCGCCGGCCTGGTCGGCCAGCGCCGCCGTGTAACCGTAGACGCGGGTCAGCCGTTCGATCCGGTCCGGCTCGGTAAAACTATTTGTTGCAGTAATCGTGGGGTGATCCAAAAACATATTTCTCTCCGTGGTGGCCGGCAACGCCGAAGTGGTATCCCGGCGCACCCCGCGAATCGGCGAACGGCGCTGAAACCGGCGCGGCCCGCCGCGATTGCCGCAAGGTGCTCAAGAGCTTATCAGAATTTTTTACCCGAAACAAAATATTGCCGGGCGCTTCAATCCGAGCGGCATAAAAAAAAGACGCCGTAGCGTCTTTTTTTCACTTCAGCCTAACTTGGCTTAGCTGGCCTTGCGGCGACGCGCGACAAAGCCCAGCAAGCCCAAGCCACCGAGCAACATGCCATAGGTTTCCGGCTCTGGCACGGCCAGCACGTTCACGTTCAAGGTGCCGGAATAGCTTGCCGCGCCGCCCGAATCACCCGTGACCACCAGTGTCAGGGGACCGCTCAGCAGTTGCTGCGACAAGGTGCCAAATTGCAGGTTGCCGCCGGGGCTGGACGTGAAGGACAGATCGAGTCCGTTCAACTGGGCGCCGGTGAAATTGATATGCTGGGCCGAGGTGAAGCCAATCGTGATCAGGCTGGCGTCGATGTAAGCCCAGCTGGTGCTTGGGGCAAAGGTAAAGGTATCGGTGAAGCTGTGGGTGTCGGTATGGGTGACCGTGAAACCGCCCGTCAACTGGACCAGCGGATCGCCGGACAGATTGACCGTGGTGTTGATATCGTTGGCGAAAACGCTGCCGAAAGACGTAGCCAGGATAGCGGCGAGCAAGACTGATTTCAATTTCATGTTTTTCCTTTTTGAGTGGCGTGGTTGAATTAAATATTTACAAACATTACCAAATGACAAGTTATAGATATTGCAATGCCCTGTCAATTAGTTATTAACTAACTATACTTAAAAATTAATAGTTGATAGCTAAGGCCTTGCGGCGTGGGACAGCCGCTGGCAGGCGCCGAATCCTGTATGCTGCCGGGATAGGCGAGTCGTTGCGACCTGCCGGCCACAGTGAGATTGACAGTCGACCCATGCCCACTTCCCCGCACGCGCAGCCGGCCCCGCCCCAGGTGCGCACCCGTGGCGACCGGCGCTCGCTGGAATTCAAGCCCGGCATGATCCAGAGCGAAATGCGGCTATCGCGCCCGGACGAACTGGTGCTGCGTTATGCGCGCGCAATGATGTGCTTTGTGCTATTTAAGCCACAACCGGGCCATATCGTGATGGTCGGTCTGGGCGGCGGCTCGCTGGCCAAATTCTGTTACCGTTACCTGCCGCACAGCCGCATCACGGTCATCGAATTGCGCGCCGACGTGATCGCGCTGCGCGAGCAATTCCTGATCCCGGACGACGACGAGCGCTTCCGCATCATCCATGCCGACGCCGCCGCCTATCTGGCCGGCATCCCGGCCAGCGCCGACGTATTGCTGGTCGATGGCTTCGACGAGAGCGGCTTGCCGGCGGCGCTGGGCAGCGCGCGCTTTTACGCCGACTGCCGGCGCGCATTGCGCCCGGACGGCGTGCTGGTGGCCAATATCTTCAGCTACGACCGCCACTACGGCGCCATGCTGGGTCGCCTGCGCCTGACCTTCCGGAGCCGCATCTGCTGGTTCGACGGTATCGCCGGCAATAACCGTATCGTCTTCGCCGTCAACGATACGCTCCAGCCGAGCCGCGCCTTGCGGGTCCAGCGCCTGGTGGCGCTGCGGCGCAAATTCGGCCTGGCTTTCCTGAACACGCTGCTGGCGCACCTGGTAGTGCGCCGACTGAGCGGCAAGAATGCGCCGCGCGCGCGATGATTTTTCACAGATTTGCCATTCCATCTGAACAGAAAAATTGCGGCCACCGTTGTATGACACACTGGCAATGCATCACATGCCAATCCATGGGAACAGATCGATGTTGCGTCCTTCGTCGTTTGCCGCTGCGGCGGCCCTGACCCTGGGCGCCGGCCTGGGCGTCACGCTGCTGCTGTTTGCCGCCGTCAGCCACCTGGAATATGACAAGATGACGCTCAGCTTCCAGCAGCGCGCCACTCTGCGCGCCGCCACCTTGCAAGGGGGACTCGAGGACGCGGTCGAAGTGTTGACCGTCACCAATCGATTGTTCGCCACCGTGCATCCGCTCACGCGCGAACAATTCCACACCTTTACCGCGCCGCTGTTGGCGCGCTACCCCTTCATCCTCGCCTTCAACGCCCACCGCGCGCTGCTGCAGGCCGAACGCCCGGCCTTCGAAGCGCAGTTGCTGCGCCTGCTGCCCGGGCAAGCCATGAGCGAAATGAAAAACGGCTTACGCGTGCCGGTGCGCGCCAAGGACCAATACTATGTGGTCGATTACCTGGAGCCGCTGCCCGGCAATGAGGCGGCGCTGGGGATGGATGTAACGCCGAACGCCGCCATGCGCGCCGCGCTCGAGCAAGCCTTGCGCAGTGGCAAACCGAGCGCCACCACGCTGCTGACCCTGGCCCAGGAAACCGGCGGCCAGCGCGGCTTCGTGATCTTGATGCCGACTTACCGGCCCGGCGCGCCGCTGGCCACGGCCGGGCAAAGGCGCGCCGCCTGGATCGGCGACACGGCGGCCGTGATACGGGCCGGCGAACTGGTACGCAAGATCATGCAAGGCGCCGGTTTGCTGGACGACAAGCAGCTCGCCTTGCAAGTGTATGCCGGCGCCGGCGCCGATCCGGCCGCGCTGATGTACGGCGAGCAAGGCGAGCCGGCGCATGCGCGCTGGCCGCTCTGGCCGGACTGGCTGCGCTTTGCCTACCGCGACAGCGAGGAACAGACTTTCAGCGCGGCAGGCCGGGCCTGGCATGTGCGGATCACGGCCTTGCCACGACCTTTCCTGGCCGACCACCTGGGCTCGCTCGCCACCCTGCTCGGCGGCATCTTGTTCAGCCTGCTGACGGCCGCCTTCGTGCAATCGCTGGCGCAGCGTTCGCGCCGGGTGCAGTTGCTGGTCGACGAGCGCACCGCCGACTTAAAGCGCAGCAATGACAAACTGAACCACGACATCAGCGCCCGCAAGCGCACCGAACGGGCGCTGCAGGAAAGCGAAAAACGTTTCCGGCGCCTGCTGGCACTGTCCTCGGACTGGTATTGGGAACAAGATCGACATTTCCGTTTCACCAATATCACCAGCGGTTTCAGCGACAAGTCGGACATGCCGCTCGAGCGTTTCCTCGGTTTCACGCGCTGGCACGAGCACCCCGAAATGCGTGACTCGGACTGGGGTCGGGCCCATATCGCCACGCTGGCAGCCCACCTGCCCTTCGCCAATCTGGAGTATGCGCTGCCCGACCGCCACGGCCAGTTGCACTGGCTCAGCATCAACGGCGAACCGCTCTTCGACGACAAGGGCAATTTCCATGGTTACCGGGGCACGGGCACCGACATCACGGCGCGCAAATTATCCGAGCAACGCATCCACCACATCGCCAACCACGATGTGCTGACCGGTTTGCCGAACCGGGCCTTGCTGCGCGAACGGCTGGCGCAAGCGATCGCCCGCTGCAACGGTGCGCTGTGGGTGTTGCTGATCGATTTGGACCGTTTTAAATTCGTCAACGACAGCCTCGGCCACAAGGCCGGCGACATGCTGCTGAAAACCATCGCCGAGCGCTTGCGGGCCAGCTTGCGCGAGAGCGACACCGTGGCGCGCCTGTCGGGCGACGAATTCGTCGCCATCCTCGAGACGCAAGCCGGGCCGGCGCCCACCATTGAACTGGTGCAGCACCTGATGCGCGACGTGGCCGAGCCGGTCACGCTGGAGGGCCAGCAATTATCCCTCACGTGCAGCATCGGCGTGGCGCTGTATGCGGCCGGCGGCGAGGCTGCGCACGATCTGATCGAACAAGCCGACATCGCCATGTATTGCGCCAAAAAGCTGGGCCGCAACAATGTCCAGTTTTACGCGCCGGCCATGAATGAAGAGGCGCAAGAACGGATGCGCATTGAAAGCGCGCTGCGCCATGCGCTCGAACGGGGGCAATTCGTCTTGCACTACCAGCCGCAACTGGACTTGAAGAGTGGCGCCATCGTCGGCATGGAAGCGCTGATACGCTGGCAACACCCGGAACTGGGCATGGTGGCGCCGCAACGTTTCATCGGGCTGGCCGAAGAAACCGGCTTGATCGTGCCAATCGGGGCATGGGTGATGCGCACCGCCTGCGCCCAGAACAAGGCGTGGCAAGACGCCGGGTTGGGGCTGCTGCGCATCGCCGTCAATCTGTCGGCGCGCCAATTCACGCAAGCCGATCTGGTGAGCGCGATCGCGGCCGTACTGGAAGAGACCGGCTTACCGGCCGCCTGTCTGGAGCTGGAATTGACGGAAAGCCTGTTCATGAATGATATCGGGCCAGCCGTGGCCCAGTTGCATGCGATGAAGGCGCTCGGGGTGCAATTATCGATCGACGACTTCGGCACCGGCTATTCGAGTTTTGCCTATCTGCGGCGCTTCCCGATTGACGTGCTGAAGATAGACCGCACCTTCGTCAACGATATTGCCAGCGATGCCGCCGACGCCGCGATCGTGGTTTCCATCATTGCGCTGGCACATAATCTGAAATTGCGGGTGATTGCGGAAGGGGTGGAAACAGAAGCCCAGCTCGATTATCTGCGCCGCCATGGCTGCGATGAAATGCAAGGCTATTACTTCAGCCGGCCGCTGGCGGCCGAGCAATTCGAACAATTGCTGCGACTAGGCTCGCGCCTGGCCCCGGCGCCACCGCATGCGCGCCTGGTGGCGCGCTGAGCCGGCGGGTTTTACAAGTCGAGGCTGTCGATATCGGCCAGCGAGGCGCGGCCTTTTTCACTGATATCGTAGCCCTCGCCGGCGGCGCGCGCGACGATATGGGCTTTCTTGCCAAGGAAATAGGAGACATCACTTTCCAGCTTGACCAAGGGATTGTCGGCCACGGCGCGCAAGCCTTGTATGCAGCGCCGCAAAAATAACAATTGCTGCGCCTTGTCGGTGACGGACAGACGGCCATCCTTGCTGAAACTAAACAGTTTCAAGCCGGATAGCCGCTTCGTGTTACGGGCAACGCATGCACTGACGCGTTCGGTCTTGATTCCACGCGCCACTTGCTCCAGCGCGTCATATTCATCGGTCGTTAATTTCTCGTTCTTCATTACTATTCCATAAGAGGCTGCGGCCCCCATGGTACGCGCCCCGCACCGCAAGGGCAACAGTGATCTTGGCGCGCGGCCCGCTCAGCCCGACGCCAGCAGCCAAAACACGCCTCCCAGCACCAGCAAGACCAGCGCCGCCACGCTCCTGGCATTGTTTGAGCGGACGCGACGACCCAGATAAATTTTATTGTGTAAGGAATTGCCCATCGCGGTCTCCAAACCAAGAATTATTCTGATGTCTCATTATAAGAACAGTTTCATGACAGGAGCGTGACGCACGGCAATTACAATGAAATTTGTAGCCGCATAGCAACAATTGAATGTGAAAAATGGCTGGCCGCTAACATTGTGGGCGCGCGCCGCAGGGTGCAGTGCCCTCCCTCAAGATACAGGAGAAAGCGATCAAGCAAGCAAGCCTGAATCGGCCCCGCATCCATGGGATGAAGCCGATATCGGCAGCGGAGAAAAAATCCGCAAGCAATTGGAAACCGAAGAAATCATCCGGCACATTCCCGCACTGCCTGGATCGGCGCCGGACCCGGCAGCGGCTCCTGAACCGGCACCGGGTCCGGCTCCTCGTCAGGGACGGGGTCGGGCTTGACCGGCGGCATTTCCGGGTCCGGTGTCGAATGGCAACGCCGCGCGCCAACCGCCCGCGCAGTTGACAGATGATACATTTTCGCCTCCATCGCAGCCTCCCCTTGGATCCCAAGCCAGTGTAGCGAGTGCCGCCACGCGGGCATTTGTGCAGGAACAAGATGCTCGACTGCCACCAGGGCGGATCGCCGAAGCAACAAGCCGGCGACACCGCCCGCTGACACCGTTTTGACCATTCAAGCACCCCGCTGCGGGCCGGCGCTGGCATCGAGAAATACCACGGCAAGGGGCAGGCGCCGCGATCGGGGCGCCTCGGTCTTGGGGTAGCCCACGCGCAATATCATATGCAAGATTTCGCCTTGTTGCAGCGCCAGCAATGCCGCCACTTCTTGTTCAACCACCGCAATTTTTGCACCGAAGCGGGCGACCAAGGTGCCATTGGCACGGCGCTTGATTTGATCGCTCACGACATAGTATGGCTGCACCGCAATTCCTTGCAGATTGAGTTCAGTCCAGATACGCGTCATTAACATGCCGGCGTCGATCACGCTGCGCTGGTCCGCCCGCCCAATCAGGCACAACAGGGCCGGCGCCACCGACAGCGGCGCGACTTCCGACAGGGCCAGCAGTTTATAGGCGCCGAAGCGATTCAGCATCGACAGTCGATTCCAGTCGGCAATAAAACGAAGAAACTGTCCACCGCCCGGAGGCAGCCCCAGACTATGAATGTCCAGGCCATCACCCTGCGCGATTTGCTGAGGCGTGAAACGCAAACTGGCCATCAGCCATTCATGCAATTGGCGATTGCAAAAGCGCGCCTCGGAGCAAATCCGGACCTGCCGCACGAGCGCGGCTTTCTTTTCTGAACGCAGCAGCAACAAGTGATTATTGCCTTCCCGATAATGATCGAGCTTGCCGATCAAGTCGGCCGGCAACGGATCGGAACGGTAGGCGAGGCGATTGGTATGGCGCCGCAAAGCGCCATCGGGCGCAGTGAAACGGTCAGGGACCTCTTGGATCGCCAGCGCGCCATAGGGGGTACCCTGGCCCGCGTCCGCCGCCCAGGTCCACGCGCCGGCAACGCCGTTACAGAGCAATGCCGATTGCAAATTTTCAGCCACCGCTCCCACCGAGAGCAAGGTCGCGTGGCTATCGGCCCTGAACACACTGTGCGCCTTGTGTCGATCGGCATAGATGATCGCCAATTGCTTGCCGTTCCAGCTCAAAAACCAGGGCTGGGCGTTATCAGGCGATGGGGCCAATGCGCCCACCGCAGCCAATTGCTCGATAAAGTTCGCGTTCATGATAAGCAAGCCCGGTCGGGTGTCCACGCACTCGGCGCGGCGGTCATGTTGCGATCAAGCATGTGCGCCACACAAGCTGCCTTTTGCAGCCGATTCCGTGGCGCACGCTTCCCCTGCCCACCGTGGCTCACACTTTGCGACGCGGCGTCATCAAGCCCATTGCCAGCATCCCCAGAGCCAGCAAGGCAAGGCTGCCGGGTGCCGGCACGGCGACAAAGCCCGCCACGCTGGAGACACCGGCCAGCGGGACATATCCGGACGGCGGCCGGCCGACGACGCTAAACGAGGTCGTTAAATCAAAATCTGAACAATTCACGCCCGGCGTGCAAGCGAGATTATTCAGGACGCGATTGGTGTTGAGCGCCGCGACCACGTCGGCCAGGCCGCCCGCGACATTCAATTGACCGATACCGGTGCCGGCATCGACTGTTCCTGTGCCGAAATTGGTCCCGGTGGCCAACAAGGTGCCGGTGCGACCAGTAAGCAAGTCGAGATAGGTATTGCCGACCAAGGATAACCATGGCGTACCGTCGGTCGCCTGGGCCAGCAGATTGGCTTGCGTCTCGCCGACGGCGAAGGGCGTAAAGTTCAGGCTGGCGCCGGTGCCGACATAGAAATCGAGCTTGCCGCCGGTAAAATTAATCGTCGATGCGGTGGCGCCCGCGACGACCTTATAGTCATAGAAGCGGAAGGTCAATTCGCACGGCCCGCCCGAGCAAAAATTCAAATTACTGTTGATGGTATTCACCCGACCATAGCCGGCCAGCACGGCCCCCGGCGCGAGCGAGGCGACACCGCCGACACCGAGGGTAGTGGCGGTCGGATCCACCGTATACGTACTCACAAAGTTTTCATAGACTTCTGACGCCTGGAAGTGTGCGGAACCGGGCGCGCCAACGTCAATCCCGCCAACCACGACAGCCGATGCGGAGGCGCTACCGAGCGCCAACGCGAGCGCCAGCAAACTTTTTTTGTATGACTTCATGGCATTCTCCTGAATTTAGATTTGTTCCAACTCACATCATTGATGACCAGCCACCTTTTCCCTGCGCACGATCGACAATACTGGGTGTCTGCACCGCCACGCTCTCGGGCAAGCCACTTTTTTGTCTTGTTATCTTCTTAAGCAAGGCGCGGGCCAGCTGCGATGGCGATCGCTGGAGACAGAATTACTGCCGCATGCGATGATGCTGGCGCGAGGTCCGATAGATAGCAGTGGGAGAAATCACCGTGCATAAATTAATAGTGCCCGCCCCCGAACTGGTCCAGGCGTTTTTGCGGCAAGAGGCCGAGCGCTCGCCGCAAGCGCGCTTGCTGCACCGTTTGCACTGCGTGCTGCTGGTTGGTGCAGGATGGCCCTGCCATCAAGTTGCCGCGCTGTTTGGCGACGACCCGCGCACAGTTCAGAGATGGGTACGCAAAGTCGAGGCCGCAGGCATCGACGGATTGCGGGAAAGAACCCATTCCGGGCGGCACGCAGCGCTAAGCGCGGCACAAATGGGTGAACTTGCATGCGCGCTCGAAGCCGGCCCGCCGCAAGCGTGGAATGGCACCTTGCTGCGCGCCGAAATCGGACGGCGCTTCGGGGTCAGCCTGAGCGCGCGGCATTGCCAGCGCCTCCACAAACGATTGCTGGCTTCCCCAAAAGTTGCGCGCTGGGGACCGGAAACATCTTGATCATGCGGCAGATATTTTGTCTAAGTCGCGGCATTCCGACTCCCCGCATGCCAATTCCAGCGATGCCGGGGTGCGAGTGTAAAATTTTCCGAAAAATTTTCCGGTGCGCGGCACCGTCTAAGCATCAGCATCGTCAGGCGCTGCAGCCGGTGGCGCTTGGTGCTTGCCACCCGGGCGCAAAGTGCGCTCCATCCGGTTGCTGAAGGCGTCGAACTGGTAGCCGTGCGGCGCGGCCAGCACCGGCCCCCGTCCCAGCAGGATCTTGAGCGCCTCGACAGCGGCGGCGCCGGCGCACAACTGGGTCCCCATGATGGTGGACGGTCCGCGCTTTTCCTCCAGGTTGATCGCCGTCGGGTCCACCAGATACGCGCCATGCAGGCCGGCCGGCGCCAGGCCGGCCAGGAAACGCCGCGCTTTCTCGGCATCGTCCAGGTTGCCCCAACCGAAATATTCTTCAAACGTCATCTGGCCCGGCATGAAATTAAGTAAGGCCACCCCCATGCCCAGGGGCGCGGCCGTGATGGCGGGAATGCCGAGCTCGGCGCACATGGCAAAGCTTGCCTGGCGCGCGTCGAAGGCAAAGAAATCCAGGCCGTCGACATACAAGTCGACGCCGTCTAAAAAGGCGCGCAGATTATCCTTGTTGACGCCTTCCGCGAAGCACTTGATGTCCAGCTCGGGATTGATGTCGTGCGCCATGCGCGCCAGCACCTCGACCTTCGGCTGGCCCAGGGTCGACATGGTGGCGCCGACCTGGCGGTTGAAATTGGCAATTTCGAAATGGTCGAGATCGGAGATATGGAAGGCGCCTATGCCCAGGCGGGCCAGGGTCAGCAGATGCACCCCGCCGACGCCGCCCAAGCCGGCAATGGCGATACGTTTCTGCCGCAACACCTCTTGCTCGGCCGGCGTGACCCAGCCGATATTGCGCGCAAACGCGTCGCGATAAGAAAAACCGTCCGTCATGTTCACCCCGTTAAATGCGCTGGCGCCGTGCCTCAGCATTGTTGGACAAACGGTTTGGCAAAAAGTTCCGACATAATTGAAGCTGGATTAAGCAATATCCATGAGCCGATGCATGCGCGCGACGCGCTGCCACAGCTTGCCCAGTCTGTCGCTTTGCTGCGCCGACAGCAGGTAGCCGCGCGCATAGGCAATGGCGACGGCCAAGTCCTCCTGTTCGAGTTCGCGCAACTGGAGGTCGGCGACGGCCGCGTCGTTCAGCCAGCCAAGCTCATCCTGCAAGGCCGACAAATGGCCGATATGCGCGCCCGCTTGCTTGCGACGATAGAGCGACTGGAAAAATTCCATTGAATAGCGCACCTTCCTGGCGGCGATTCGCACCCGGTGGCGCAGGCGCGAGTCGCCGCCGCGCAGATTGCGGCCCCGCTTGAGCAGGCGCCGCCAATCCCGGCCCAGCATGGTCACGGCAAAGCGCGGCAAGGGAGCATCGAGCCGATGCCGCCGCGACGGGCCGGCATCGGCGCGCCAGGCGCCCCTTTGCAGCCAGCCCGACAATGCCAGCATCAGCTTCGCGTAACGCAGCGACGCCAGCGCTTGCGCGGCTAGCTCGCGCGATTGCCTGGCACGTCCGGCCGCCGCCGCTTGCAGCGCAGCCAAGCCGGCATCGGCTGGAGCGAGCGCCTCAATGCGGCGCAGGGTGAAGCGCGACAACACTTCCCAATCGCGCGCCGCGCCCAATTGTTCGCCCAGCCAGTCGAGCTCTTGCCGCAGCGCATACGGCAAGGCCAGCACACCCCGAAACAAGCCGAACAGCGCATGCAGGCGACGCAAGCCGACCCGCATCTGATGCACGTTTTCCGGGTCGTCGCCATGCATGACGCCGGCCGCATTGCCCTGAATGTGGGCCAGGCAGGCACCAGCGATGGTGCGGAAGCCTTGCTCAACCGTCATGCCGTCCGATAAGGTCAGCGGCTCGGCCTTCGCCACGGGGGGACTGTGCGGGAACGGCAGGCATAGCGCATAGCCGCGCTCGGCCTTGCTGGCCGGGTCCAGGCGCATCGGCACGCTGTCGAGCAGGCGCAGCGCGAAATCAAACAGGCTGGCCGGTTCGCCAGCCTTCAATTCCAGCTCCACCTCGCTGATCTGTTCGCGTACATTCCGGCTTTCTATCGCGCCCTGATCCAGGGCCAGCTCGATTTCATCGCCCTCGGGCAGGCACAATTGCCAGATCGTCCGGCTGACCCGGGTATCGAATAGTGGATGCAATTGGCGCTGCAGAGCGCGCTTGCCCAGCATCTTGCGCCAATGCGAATGACGGTCCAGCATGCCGCGCAAGGCCGACAAATCGAGCGCAACGCTGTCGACGGCGGCTTCCCATTCGCCGCCCTGGCCCGCATCGTCATGGCCGTTTTCCTTGAGCGTCAGAAAATAGCCATCGTCGGCCTGGCGCACGCGCAACGACACGCCACGCCGCTTCAATTGCCAGTCCGGCGTATCGTAATAGTAACTGGTGACGTCGACGCGCTGCGGTTGTGCGCTGGAAAATTGCGCCAGATGCGTGCACAAATGCTCGACTTGCGCCGGCGGCAACGCGAGCTTCAATTCGACTTCCTGATGACACGGTTTCATGCAAGCATCCTTTCAACAGCCTCCTTGACCGAAGCGGTCGAAGAGTTCTATTGAGTCAGAAGCGCAATCGCCCGAAAGGTTCAGTTCAACTTGAAGACGCTGACGATGTGTGCCAGCCCGGCGGCCTGGTCGTTCATGGCTTGCGCGGCCGCCGCAGCTTGCTCCACCAGGGCCGAGTTTTGCTGCGTCATATTGTCCATCTCGGCAATCGCCTGGTTGATCTGGTCGATGCCGGAACTTTGCTCCTGGCTGGCAGACGAGATTTCGGCCACGATATCGGTCACATGCTGGACGCTGGCCACCACTTTTTCCATGGTCGCACCGGCCAGCTCGACCAGTTTTTCACCAGCCTCGACTTTTTCGGCCGAAGTGTCGATCAAGACCTTGATTTCCTTGGCGGCCGAGGCGGAGCGCTGGGCCAGGCTGCGCACCTCGCTGGCGACGACCGCGAAGCCCCGGCCCTGCTCGCCGGCCCGGGCCGCCTCGACCGCCGCGTTCAAGGCCAGGATATTGGTCTGGAAGGCGATGCCGTCAATCACGCTGATGATTTCGACGATTTTCTTCGACGCCGCATTGATCGAACCCATGGTGTCGACCACCTGGCCAACCACGTTGCCGGCCTGGCTTGCCACCTGCGAAGCTGAAATCGCCAACTGATTGGCTTGCCGCGCATTGTCGGCGTTTTGCCGGACGGTCGACGTCATTTCTTCCATGGTGGACGCGGTTTCTTCCAGCGAACCGGCTTGCTGCTCGGTGCGGGCCGATAAATCCTGGTTGCCGGCGGCGATTTCGCCGGACGCGTTGGAAATCGCATCGGCGTCGATGCGCACCTGGCCGACGATCGAGGCCAGATTGTCGCGCATGGCCTTGATCGCAAACAAGAGGCTGGCGCGGTCGTCGGCGCCGGTAACGATCTCGGTCGTCAAGTCGCCCTTGGCAATCTGGCCGACAATGGCGGCCGCGTAATCGGGTTCGCCGCCCAACTGGCCCAGAATCTTGCGCAGCATATGCCAGGCCAGGGCGCCGACGACGACCATCAGGCAAGCGCCGATGCCGAGCAAGATCGCCGCTTGCTTCCAGAATTGTTCATTGATGTCGTCGATATACGTGCCCGTCCCGAACAACCAGTCCCAGGGGCCGAATTGCATCACCGCATACATCTTCTCGACCCCTTCCTTGACGCCGGGCCGGGTGCCGTCTGCCTTGACGATGCCGACCCGCTCACCAACGAGCGCGGCGCGGAAACGGTCGCCCGATTCCTTGGCATTTTTTTGCGGCACGCCGATGCGCGCCGCATCCGGGTGCACATACAGCAATTCGGTGTTGATATCGCGCACAAAATAATACATTTCATCCTTGCGGAAGCTGCCGATGGCTTGCTTGGCCTGGCGCTGCGCGTCTTCCCTGCTCAGCTTGCCCGATTGCTCCAGCGCATAGGCTTTCTCGATCGAGGCATTGGCCAATTCCACCAGCGTCGTCAATTGCGCCTTGCGTTCGGCCATCATGGTTTGACGCAGCGAGTACAAGGACACCGAGGCAATGCAAATAATGCCGAGCAGTGTGCTAAGGCACAGCAAAAGAATGCGGGTGCTGAGTTTCATACTTGCCTCTCGAAAGTATTGTATCGGCCAGGTCGATGGCGGCAAGGGGCGGCAGTGCGCCAGCCGTGTCGCATGCGCTGCAACAACTATTAACAATAATAAACTAGATAGCGTCTGCCAGGGCAGTTGCGCCGGACCGGGATAGCCGGGCCGGCTGCCTCAGCGAAGGGAATTATCAACGGCAGAGACCGTCAGGCGAGCGCTTCCTTGGCCGCCTCTTCCGGCGTCAAGCCATCATAGAATTGGTCGGTGAACCATTCGACTTGCTCCTCGATGTGTTCTTGCGCCTGCGCCACGGTGGCGCCGCCCGCGACCAGGAAACCTTCGACTTCGATACACCAGTGTATCAATGCCAGTGTTTCCGGATCTAATTCTTCTTTCTTCTTTGCCATGGTCTTGCCTTTTACAGTGTCAGCGATCAAGCCCTAGTTTAGCAGGATCGCCGCGACCGGCGTCAAGGCGCGGCCTTGAGCGCCGACTTTTCCGGATACAGCACCACTTGCACATAATTATCCATATTAAAATAACGTTTGGCCGCCTCTTGCAAGTCCTGGGGCGTGACAGCCTTGACCCGGCGCTCAAACGTGAGGATCTTGGCCGGATCGCTGTCTTGCATCACCGAAGTTTGCAGGCGCGTCAACCAATAGCTGTTTTCCCGCAAGGCCTTGCGGTGGTCCTTGAGCCAATTCTCTTTCACTTTCGCCAAGTCGGCCACCAACGGTCCCGCCTCCTTGATCTTGGCGATTTCGCCGAAGGTGGCGGCAATCACCTTGTCGACATTCTCCGGTCCGGTCGGCAAGCCGATATTGATCGAGTAATTCCCGTATGGCATTTTATTTAGCGAAGCTTGCATGCCGCCGCCATAAATCAAGCCCATTTTTTCACGCAACACTTCGATCAACTTGATATTCAACACTTCGACCAGCGCCTGCAAGGTCATTTGCCCTTCGTCGGAATACACGGCATCGCCGTTGAAGGTGATCGAGATATTGCTCTTCGGCTCGGCGCCCTTGTAGACGGCTTTTTTCACCACGCCCGTGACAGGGCGCACGCCCAGATCCTTGAACGCCACCGCGATATCGCCGGCCGGCAAGCCGCCCAGATAGGTGGCGATCAGCGGCTTGATGTGCTCGACATCGAAATTGCCGACGATGAAGAAAGTGCTATCCTTGACGCTGGCAAAACGCTGGCGGTAAATGTCCATCACGCGCTCGAGCCGGACTTGCTCGAAGTCTTCCGGCCGCGCCGCCCGCGCCACCCGAGGGTGATTGTTATACAGGGTGGTCTGGACCGTATCGACAAACACCGATTCCGGCCGCGACATGGTATTTTTCGCCAAGTCTTGCTGCTTGCCGATGAAGGAGTGGAACAGCCCTTCGTCACGGCGCGCATCCGTGTAGCGCAAATACACCAGTTGCAGCATGGTTTCCACGTCCGCGCTGCTGGAACTGCCGGCCACGCCTTCGCTCAGATTGCTCAGATAGGCGCCGGCGGTCGCGGTTTTCCCCGCCAAGACCTTTTGCAAATCCGTTGGCGTGAAATCCTTCACCCCCATCTGGCCGATGATGGTACTGGCGTAGCGGGCATTGTAGACATCGGCGTCGCCAAAGAGCGACTGGCCGCCGAAGCGGGTCGAACTGAGCAACACCTGGTCATTATTAAAATCGGTGGGTTTCAAGAATACCCGTGCGCCATTGCTCAGCGTCAGCTCGGTCAAGCCCAGTTCCTTGATGGTTTTTTCAGTCACGATGGTGCCGGCCTTGGGCGGCGCGTCCATCAGGCTGTTGCCGAGCGCCTTTTCCTGCCTGGCCTTGAGCACCAATTGCTCGGCTGCGCCCACCGCGCTCAGCAGCACCGGGCCGGTCGGCACCGCGTCGCCATGGTCGGAACCCATGAACACCACCAGTTTTTTCTGGCCCGAGGGCAGCGCGTTCTTGACCACCCGGTTCACTTCCTCGAGCGAGATGTTGGGCAGCAAGTCGCGCGCATAGCCGTATTCATTTTCAATGCCGGGAATGGCTTCTTGCTCCAGGAAGTTGCGCAGGTATTCGGCCACATAGGCGCCAGAATCGGATTTGTCGCGCTCCTTGAACGCCCTTTCATAGCCGCGCAACATGTCTTTCTTGCTCCGTTCAAGCTCGGCCGCACTGAAGCCGAATTGGCGCGCCTGTTCGTCTTCCTGCACCAGGGCGTCGATAGCTGGCACGGCGCCAGACTTGCCCAGCACCGCATAGGCGCTGAACGATTTATAACCGCGCACCAGCTTGCCCATGCCGCTGCCGCCCTGGATGAAGGGCGGATTTTCCCGCTGCGTCAATTCCTGCATACGCGCGCTCAGCATCGCGCCATACAGGTTTTCTATCATATCGTCGCGATAGTCGCCCAGCGTCAAGGCGTTTTTCAAGGGCGTGATCGGATAGCGGATGAACAGCATATTATTGGTCGCCTCCTTGTCGGTGATGACCAGGCTTTCCGTCTCGGACCGGGTCGGCACGCTGGCATACAGGCGCGGCCGTTCGTGGAGCGGATTTGTCAACTTGCCGAAATGCCGGCGTATCATTTTTTCCGCCTCGGCCGGTTCGACATCGCCCACCACCACCACCGCCATCAAGTCCGGCCGATACCAATCCCGATAAAAGCGCTTGATGGCTTCATACTTGAAGGTCTTCAAGATCGCTTCCTTGCCGATCGGCAAGCGCTGCGCGTAGCGCGAACCGTTGAACAGTTTCGGCATCAAGATCTTGCTCATACGGTCGTCGGCGCCCTTGCCCAGGCGCGCCTCTTCCAGCACGATGCCGCGCTCGCTGTCGATATCGGCATCCTTGAACGCCAGGCCGTGGGCCCAGTCTTCCAGCACCAGGAAAGCTTGGTCGAGGTTTTCCTTCTTATCGGTCGGGATCGGCAAGACATACACGGTTTCATCAAAGCTGGTGTAAGCGTTCAAGTCGGCGCCGAATTTCACGCCAATCGATTGCAGGTAAGAAATCAACTGGCTTTTCTTGAAATGGGTCGAGCCATTGAACGCCATGTGCTCGGTGAAATGGGCCAAGCCTTGCTGGTCCTCGTCTTCCAGCATCGAACCGGCTTTCACGACCAGTCGCAATTCCACCTTTTTCTCGGGCTTGCCATTTTTTTGGATGTAATACGTCAATCCATTGGCCAGCTTGCCCACCTTCACTTGCGGCCCGACCGGCAGCGCCTCGGTCAAGCCCGGTTCGGCGTGCGCCAAGGCGGGTGCCAACATGGTGCACGCCAAGAAGGCGGCGAGTATTCGCAGTTTGCTGAGTTTCATTGGTTCGCGTGATGAGTCAAGGTCACGGTACATTACACCGATTCACTTAACTTGGGCTTTATTTGCTCGCAAAATCAGACATAAAATTGCCGCTGGCGGCGCCGACGCCTGCCTAGGCGGGAAGCGCCGAGCCGGGCGGCGCCACATGGCGCCAGACCAGGCCGGCGGCCAGCAGATAGGCCAGGGCGATCGCGCCGAACGCCAGCGGCAAGCGCAGATGCCAGTCCGGCAGCGCATGCAAGATGGTGCCCATCAGCGCCACCCCGACCAGCGCGCCGATCTGGCGGTTCGCGTTCAGCGCCGCCGCCGCGCTGCTGGCGTGGCGGCGCCCCGCCACTTGCATCACCGTGCTGGTCATGGCCGGCACGGCGACCCCGACCAGCGCATTCATCACCGTCACGCTCAGCGCCAGCCACAGATAGGGCGTGGCCGGCGTCAGATTCATCAGCAGCGCCGCGATCGCGGCTGCGCCCGCCAGGCCGGCCAGCATCGGGCCGCGCACGCCCAGCCGCGCCGTAATCCGGCCCGACAGCAGATTGCCTATCGTAAACGAGCCCATCATCGGCAACAGTTTCAAGCCCGCTTCCAGCGCATCCGTGCCGGCCGCGCGCTGCAAATACAGGCTGACCAGGAATAATTGGCCGTACGCAGCAAAATTGACCAGGAAGCCGATACCGTTGGCGGCCGCGAACGTGGGACGCTCGAACAGCGCGCGCGGCAACAGCGGATGGGCGCCGCGCCGTTCGCGCCGCAGCAACACGGCCCCGGACAGCGCCGCCAGCGCGGTCGCCGCCAACACTGGCGCCGACGTCCAACCATAGCCCTGCCCTTCGATCAGCACAAACGACAGCGCGCTCAGCGCGACCACGCCCAGGCCGTGGCTGAACAGCGACAACGGGCGCGGATGGGGCGGCGCGGCGGGCAGCAGCGCTTGCGCCAGCGCGATGCCGAGCAAGCCGAGCGGCACATTGATCCAAAACACGCCACGCCAGCCGAACTGATGCACCAGCAAGCCGCCGGCCAGCGGCCCCAGCGCGCCAGCCGCGCCGATGAAGGCCGACCAGCGTCCCAGCATGCTGGCGCGGCGCCGCTCGTCCTCGAAGGCGTGGCTCAAAAGGCTCAGGGAACTGGGCATGAACAGCGCCGCGCCCGCGCCTTGCAACAGGCGCGCGGCAACCAGCGCGGCGCCGCTTGAGGCCAGCCCGCACAGGACCGAGGCCAGCACGAACAGCGCCAGGCCGCCTTGATACACTTTCTTGGTGCCGAAACGGTCGGCCAGCGCGCCGCCGGCCAGCAGCAAGGCCGCAAAGCTGAGCGTATACGCATCCACCACCCAGACCAGGCCCGTCAGGGGCACGGCCAGGTTAAGGGCGATATCGGGCAGCGCGACATTCACGGCGGTCACGTCGAGCATGGCCATCACTGCGCCGATCACCAGCGTGAACAGCAACAGGGAAGCGGCGGGTTGGCTGGCAGGGGAGTTTGACAAGGTACATCCTTCGCTTTAGGTGAAGACGCCATGGTAGAGCGCTTGTGCGGCGCCGTAAATACGCATAAGATCGGCACCCGCATGCAAAAATGCATCACCTAGGACCGCAATGGATTGGGATAACGCCCGCATTTTTCTCGCCATCTCGCGCGCCGGCACCCTGCGCGGCGCCGCCGCCCTGCTGCACATCGACCAGGCCACGGTGGGGCGCCGCCTGGCCGCGCTGGAATTGGCGCTCGGCGCGCGCCTGTTCTTGCGCACCCCGGGCGGCTATGTCGCCACCACGGCCGGCGAACTGGCGCTGACGGCGGCCGAGCAGATGGAAGCGGCCGCCGACCAATTGCAGCGCCAGATGCTGGGCCTCGACAACCGCCTGTGCGGCACCATCCGGGTCGCCACCTCGGACATGATGGCCAGTTTTTCGGTGATCAAGGCAATGCGCCAATTGCATCTGGCACACCCGGACATTCGCATCGTGCTGAGCGTCGCCACCCAGATCTGGAGCCTGACCCGGCGCGAAGCCGACCTGGCCGTGCGCACCACCCGCCCCACCAATCCCGACTTGATCTCGCGCCACCTGGCCAGGCGTACGCTCGGCCTGTACGCCTCGCCCGAGTATCTGGTGCGGCATGGCGAACCGCAAGCCGGCACCGCCTTTGCCGGCCACGATATCGCGATTTACCAGCGCGCCGTGCAGCCGCGCCACAGCGAAAAACTGTGCGGCGAGCCGACCACCAGGGCCCGCGTTGCAATCGAAGTAAACAGCGGCTTGATGTTGCTCGAAGCGGCGCGCGGTGGCATCGGCCTGGCCGAATTGCCGACCCATATGGCGGCAGACGACCCGCTGCTGCGGCGTATCTGGCCCGAGCGCGCCGAGTATTACGATGTCTGGCTGGTGATGCACGGCGACCTCGGCCGCAGCGCCCGCGTGCGGGCCGCAGCCGATGCCATCGCCGCCTGTTTCCCTGAAAAATAAGGCTGCGTGGCGCGTATCGGCCGCGCCCAATGATAAGATATCAAGATGACTTCCCAAGCATCAATTTCAGCAGGACTCAAACAATTGCATGGCGCCGCGCGGGCCTGGCTGGGCAGCTGGTGGCGCTTGCTCCACTTTGCCGTCCTGATCTGGTCGGTGGCGCTGTCACCCGCCACCTATAGCCGCGCCAACCGGCCCTTGCTGGCGCGCCAACTGGTCTTGTCGACGGCGCCCAATCTGATGTGGTTCACCGTGCTGAGCGCCCTGGTCAGCCTGGTGTTGATCCGCATCGTCGTGGTCACCGCCATCAGCTATGGCTTGACGCGCTACGCGCTGGAAATGGTGGTGCGGGTACTGGTGCTGGAATTGCTGCCGCTGACGGTGGCTCTGTTCGTCGCGCTGCGCATCACCCTACCCGACGGCATCGAGTTCGCCCAGTTGCGCGCGCGCGGCGCGCTCGAGACGCTGCGGCGCCAGGGCATCGACTTGCTGCGGCGCGAATTCTTTCCGCGCGTGGCGGCCGGCGTGTTCGCCACCTGGATGCTGGCTGCCGTCAGTTGCGTACTCTCGCTGCTGCTGGCCTACCTCAGCATCTACGGTTTCACGCCGTGGGCGCTGCAAGGCTATACGCGGGTGGTGGGCCAAGTCTTCAATCCGGCCGTGACCTTGATCCTGGTGCTGAAAATCGTGTTCTTCAGCTTTGCCGCGGCGCTGATACCGATGGCATCCTCGTATTACGATCCGGCCGTGCAGGGCGAGCGGCCGCGCACGGCGCACGGCTTGTCGGACATGCTGCGCCTGTTTTCCGTGATTCTCGTCATCGAGGTCGCCTCCCTGATGGGTAACTACTATTAAAAACGATTGCACCTTCGAACCATGACCGAACCGATTTCCCCCGCCCCCCTGCCACCACCGGCACCGGTGCCAGTGCACAATGCCGAACTCAAGGCGGCCCTGCTGCTGGCGCTGATGTTCTTGCTCGTCAGCGGCTCAGTGCTCTACCTAATGTATGCGCGCGGCGCCTTCGAGGCGACCCAGCAACTGGTGCTGCTAGCCGAAGATTCCGAGGGCGTGGTAGTGGGCATGGATGTGACCTTTTCCGGCTTCCCGGTGGGCCGGGTGCGGCGCATCGAACTGGGGCCGGACGGCAAGGCCCGGGTGCTGGTCGACGTGCCGCGCGACGACGCCCACTGGCTGCGCACCACCAGCATCTTCACGCTCGAGCGGGGCCTGGTCGGCGGCGCCAGGCTGCGCGCCTTCAGCGGCATCCCGACCGACCCGGCCCTGCCGGACGGCGCCTCGCGCACGCTGCTGGTGGGCGACGCCAGCGCTGAAATCCCGCGCCTGCTGGCCGCCGCCAAGGATTTTCTGCAAAACCTGACGGCGCTGACGGCCGCCGATTCCGCTCTGGAAGCGAGCTTGCGCAACGTCAAGGGCGTGACGGAAAAACTCAATGGCCCGGCCGGCGCGATGGGCTTGATTGCCGGCGACGACAAGAATTTGCAAAAGCTGATCGAACGCGCCAACGCGCTGCTGGTATCGGCCGACAAGGTGGCCCTGAAAGCCGATCAATTGCTGTCGAACGCCGACACGCGCGTGTTCGGCAAGGCCGGCGTAATGAACGATGCCCAGGCCACCGTGCTGCAACTCAATGGCTTGCTGGCCGACACCCGTAACAGCCTGAAAAAACTCGACGCCGTGCTGGTCGAGGCGCAAGCCGTCGGCGCCAACGCCAAGGCCGCCACCGCCGACCTCGGCCCCTTGCGCGCCGACGTCGACAGCAATCTGCGCAAGGTCGAACAATTGGTCAATGAAATCAACCGTAAATGGCCATTCAAGCGCGACACGGAGATCAAACTGCCATGACCAGCACCCTACCCCGCCGCCTGCTGGCGGCATCCTTGCTGGTCGGCATGAGCGCCTGCGCCGGCGGCCCGCCCGTGCCGGACTGGCAAATGAATGCGCAAGGCGCGATCGAGCGCTACGAAGCGGCCTATATGAGCGGCAATACGGCGGTCGAGCACGCCGAATTCGCGCGCGCCCGCGACCAGATTGCCAGCAACGGCAAGGTCGCACTGCTGCTACGCGTGGAACTGCTGCGCTGCGCCACGCGTGTGGCCAGCCTGGTGTTCGACGCTTGCCCCGGCTACGAAGCCTTGCAGCAAGACGCGGCGGCGCCCGAGCGCGCCTATGCCGCCTATCTGGCCGGGCAAGCTTCGGCTGCCACCGCGGCGTTGCTGCCGGCCCAGCACCGGGCGGTGGCGGGCGCCGCGTCCGACACGGCGGCCGCGCAAGCGGTGGCTGCGATCGCCGATCCACTGGCGCAAATGGTGGCGGCCGGGGTATTGCTGCGCGCCAACCGCGCCACGCCGGCGCTGCTGGCAAACGCGGTCGAGACCGCCTCGAACCAGGGGTGGCGGCGCCCGCTGCTGGCCTGGCTCGGCGTGCAAGCCATGCGCGCCCGGCAAGCGGGCGACGCGCAGGAGGCGCAACGCATCGCGCGTCGCATCGCGCTGGTGCAAGGCGAGCGGCTCCAGCCCGGCAAGGACGAGGCCGGCAAGCCACGCTGACGATGGAATTCCTTCCCCACCACGGGGCCGCGACGCGCCCGTCTGCCGTACAATGCCGAGACCAAAAACCTGAGAAAAAGGCATCAAGATGGAGATTGACGAAATCATCGAACAAGCTGGCGAGCCTGGCGACCGCGCCACCATGCGCCTGAACATGCTGGTGGCAATCACGGTCGCCCTGCTCGCCACTTTCATGGGCGTGTGCAAGGTCAAGGATGACAATATTTGCCAAACCATGCAACAGGCGCAAGCCAACAAGATCGATCACTGGGCCTTTTACCAGGCCCGCAATATCCGCGAAGAAGTCGCCAAGGGCACGCTGCTGCAATTGCAATTGAGCGCCGTGGGCGCGCCGGCGCAAGCCCAGGCCCGTTATCAGGACGCGATCGCTGCGTATGAAAAACTGGTCACCGAGCAAAGAATCAAGAAGGATGAATTGAAAGCACTGGCCGACCAGGACCAGAAAGACTATGACGCGGCCAATTTCCGCGACGACCAATTCGACTTGTCGGATGTGCTGCTGGCAATCGCCATCTCGCTGCTGGCGATGACCGCCCTGACCCATCAGCGCTGGTTATACGCCATGGCGCTGGTGCCGACCGCGTTCGGCACCCTGATGGGCCTGGCCGGCTTGCTGGGCTGGCAAATCCACCCGAACGCGCTGATCCAACTGCTATCGTAGGACCGGCGACAGCGGACGCAGTTATTACGCCGGCTTGGCCGAGGCCCTGGCCGCCGCTTCGCGCAATTTGTCTTTCTTGCTTTTGCGCGCGCCCTTGACGCCGCCATTGACGGCGTCCGTTACGGCTGCGATGGCGAGCGTCTCGACCGGCTCGAAGCCGGCGATCTTCTCGCGCGCCAGCAACACATTCTGGCGCTGTTCAATCAAACGGAAATGCGCCTCGCTGGCGGCGCAAACGAAGCTGAGCGCGACCCCGCTCTGGCCGGCGCGCCCGGTGCGGCCGATGCGGTGCGTGTAATCGACCGCCGAGCGCGGCAAATCATAATTGACCACCACCGGCAATTGCGCGATATCGATGCCGCGCGCCGCCACGTCGGTTGCCACCAGCACTTGCAGGCGGCTGGCCTTGAAATCGGCCAGCACCTGGCTGCGCGCGCCCTGGCTCAATTCACCGTGCAAGGCGCCAGCCTGGATGCCGTTGCGCCGCAATTTGTCGGCCACGTGCTCGGCCCCGTATTTGGTGGCGACGAAGACCAGCACCCGGCTCCACTGATGAACGCCAATCAAATGCTTGAGCAACTGGGTGCGGCGCGGCACGTCGACCGCGATCGCGCGTTGCACGATGTCGGGCGCGTCCTGCGGCAGAGCGGCCACTTCGAGCCGCACCGGTTCGCGCAGCAAGGTGTCGGCCAGGGCTTGCACCTCGGGCGGGAAAGTGGCCGAGAAAAACAGGTTTTGGCGCCGCTCCGGCATCATGGCCAGGATGTGCCCGATTTCCTCGGCAAAGCCGAGGTCGAGCAAACGGTCGGCCTCGTCGAGCACCAGCGTCGCCACGCCCGACAGCTTGAGCGCGTTATGCTCGATCAAGTCGAGCAGGCGGCCCGGCGTGGCGACGACGACATCGGCGCCACCGCGCAAGTCCATCATTTGCGGATTGATCGAAACGCCGCCAAACACGATCGCAATCTTCAGCGGCAAGTGCTTGGCCAGGGCGCGCATCGCCTCGCCCACCTGGGCTGCCAATTCGCGGGTCGGCACCAGGATCAGGGCGCGCACCTGGCGCGGGCCGGTGCATGGCGCCAGCAGCGCCTGCAGCAGCGGCAGCGCGAAGGCGGCGGTCTTGCCCGAGCCGGTTTGCGCCGCGCCCAGCAAGTCGCGCCCGCCCAGGATGGCGGGAATGGCGCCGGCCTGGATCGCGGTCGGTGTCGTATAACCGACTTTGGCGACGGCGCGCACCAGGGAAGGGATCAGACCCAGTGAAGAAAATGGCATACAGGGCCTTATGATTTGAAAGTGTGCGAAAGTGTGGGACTGGCGCGCCGCGACCGGCGCGGTCGCCGGCATGCCAATGCAAGAGGTCTTGCCCCGCAGTATAAAGCATACAAACGGCGCCTCCGGTGCCACCTGTTTTACTGATGCGCACCAACGGAAGGCGGGACAGTCGGGCGCTGGAATGGTGCGCCTTCACCCAAGGCAGTCCATTGCCGAGCGTTACCGGACCCTGAGGCACATCTGGAGCGGCGGCGCGATGGTGGCGACGATATGAGCGCTGCCAAATAGATACTTGATGTTTTTCAAGCCGACTTGACTATGCAAGGCTTAAAAAAAATGCAAGAATATTCACGCGCCCGGGCAACTTGGCCAGCCCTCGTCATGGGGATAGCGCATGAACTTTTTCTGCTGACGGCAATCGGACTAATGTCAGACCCTTTCAAGCAATAGGAGACTCTCATGAACCAAGCTCAAGTCAAAGCCATCCCGGAAGGTATGCATTCCCTCACCCCGCACCTGGTGTGCGCCGGCGCGGCCGATGCCATCGGTTTTTACAAGCAAGCATTTGGCGCCGTGGAAATGGGTCGCATGCCCGGTCCGGACGGCAAACTGATGCATGCCCAGATCCGCATCGGCGATTCGGCCCTGATGCTGATCGACGAATTCCCCCAGTGGGGCAGCGTCGGACCGAAGACCTTGAATGGCACCCCCGTCACCATCCACCTGTACATCGACGATGTCGACAGCGTTTTCGCGCAAGCGGTCGCGGCCGGCGCAACCGTCAAGATGCCGCTGCAAGACATGTTTTGGGGCGACCGCTATGGCGTGCTGGTAGATCCCTTCGGCCACCACTGGTCGCTAGCCACCCACGTGCGCGACGTGACGCCCGAGCAAATGCAGGAAGCCATGCAAAATGCCGGCTCCGGCACGGCGCCCAAATAAAGGACTATCTCATGCGTTTCATGATCATCGTCAAAGCCAGCCCGGAATCGGAAGCGGGCCTGATGCCGAGCGAGCAATTGCTGACCGACATGGGCAAGTACAACGAGCAATTGCTGCAAGCGGGCGTGCTGCTTGCGGGCGAAGGCTTGCATCCCAGCTCGCAGGGCGCGCGCGTGCAATTTTCCGGCAACAGCCGCACCGTCGTCGAGGGTCCCTTTGCCAACCCGAAGGAATTGATTGCCGGCTTTTGGCTGATTCAAGTCAAGTCGAAGCAAGAGGCGATTGAATGGGTGCGACGCTGTCCCAATCCGATGCCGGGCGACTCGGAAATTGAAATCCGCCAGGTATTCGAGATGGACGATTTCGGCGCCGAACTGACCCCCGAGCTGCAAGAGCAGGAACGCCGTTTGCGCGCGCAAACGAGCGCCCCGCTCTAGGCGACAGACACGCTAGCGCGGGTGGCTGGCGCGAAAATTGGCGGCGATGTCGTTGCCGGCGGCGGCGGCGGACGCGATCTGGTCCGGCGTCAAGCCATTTCCGACCCAGCGCAGGCGCTCATCGTCAACCATGCTGGGCGGCGCGCGCGAGATCCCGATTTGATCGTAAATTTGTCTCAGGGCAAAGCCATAGCTGAGCGCCAACAAGGAGTTTTTTTCAACCACCTCGTTACCGCTGATATACGCCAGATTCATCACGAACAACGTCCCCATGTCGCCGCCATTGGCCTGGGCCGTCACCTGCGCGATTGCTTGCCGCTTCCATGCCCGCACCAGGGGATCGTCGGGCCGGCTGGCCAGCGCGGAAGGGTCGCCGAACGGTCCCTCTTCCAAAAACATCAGGTCGGCGCCCCTTACACCGGCCTTGGCCGCCGTCTCCAGATAATCGAGGCGCGAGGTTTTCATGCGC
Organism: Oxalobacteraceae bacterium GrIS 1.11; assembly: GCA_040544385.1. Classification (GTDB taxonomy): domain Bacteria; phylum Pseudomonadota; class Gammaproteobacteria; order Burkholderiales; family Burkholderiaceae_D; genus Janthinobacterium. Next base: position 100,517 of record JBEONR010000007.1, on the reverse strand, counting down.
TCCGTCAAGCCGGTGCACAAGGCGAACTCTGCCTTTTCTTCCTCCGGACTCGGCTCGCGGGCGGGAGCAATGAGCAGCCTGAATGGCAAGGCATGCCATTTTTGAATATAGGCGCATGAAGCGATACGCAAATACGCTTCCCAGGCATCTTCCGCCTTGCCGCTGGCGATCAAGGCATCGATTTGCGCCGACAAGGCAGGCGCCCTTGACAAGGTATTGCGCCTGTCAGGCGGCCGGTTCGGGATCGTCCTGGCGACGATTCCGAATCCCGGCTGGCCGGCTGCGGCAACGCCCGCCACTGGCGTCACGTCGGCCTTGTCGGCATACCAGAACAGCGAACCCGACAACACCGCGATCATTAGCATCGAGGAAATTATTTTCTTCATCAAGGAGGTGGCGTAAATGTCTTTTTGTCTATATCAACACAATAATAATTCAACTCGCGCCAAATGGCTATCTCCGCAGCTACCCTCGCGGGTCGGCGTGCGAAGCCATTGCCGCCAGCAATTCAGCTACAGCCACCGGTTTCACGAAATAATGATCAAAACCGGCCGCGAGCGCGGCCTCGCGATCTTGCGCCTGCCCGCGCCCCGACATGGCGATCGCCAGCGGCAAGTGAGCCTCGGCGCCATTGCGCAGCGAGCGTATCAAGCCCATGCCATTCTTTTCCGACATGCCTATATCGCAAATCAAGACATCGTAGGCTGTCAGGCGCGCCATCGCCAAGCCGCTTGCGCCATCGTCGGCAATGCTGACTGCGTGCCCGGCGAAGCCGAGGACGATGCTCAAGACATCGCAGGCGTCGCCCTTTTCTTCCACCAGCAAGATTTTGCGTCCGGCGCGGACGGTCAGGCTGGAAGGCGCCGCGACCGGCTCGGGCGCGGCGCCGGCCCGAACCGGCAGGGTCACCGAAAAAACACTGCCGCAGCCCAGACCCGCGCTGCCGGCCGTGACCGTTCCACCATGCAATTGCACGACGTGATGGACGATATTTAAGCCGATCCCGAGTCCGCCCTCGGCGCGCGCCGGCGAGCGCGGGCCCTGGGCAAACAAGGCGAAAATAGTGGGCAAGAGCTCGGCCGACATGCCGGCGCCATTGTCGCTGATGTCGATCTTGACTTGATCTGCCTGCAGGCGGGCGGCGATGGCGATGCGCCCGTGATCCTGGGTGAATTTGGAGGCGTTGAGCAGCAAATTGGAAAATACCTGCGCCAGACGCACCGGGTCGCCGTCTAACGCGATGGCCGCCGGCGCCAGATCCATGCTCAGATGCTGCCGGCGTTGATCGAGCGATGGCTGAATGGCTGCAATGGTGCGCTCCATCAAGTCCGCCAGCAACACCGCTTCGCGCCGCAGCGTGATTTTGCCGCTGCTGATGCGGGCGGCGTCGAACAAGTCGTCAAGCAAGCGCGACAGGTGCATGACCTGGCGCTCGATGACAGCTTGCAAATGGCATAATTGGGGCGAGGCGTCCGGCGTCTTGCCGAGCAACGTGGCGGCCATCGCGATCGGCGCCAGCGGATTGCGCAATTCATGCGCCAGCATCGCCAGGAATTCGTTTTGCCGCCGGTGGGCCGCCTCGGCGGCATCGCGCAGGGTTTGCGCGTCCACGGCCGCCAGCACCAGGTTCTGGTTCACCTCGCGCAATTGCGCAATCAAGGCTTCCAGGTCGCGGCGCTCGGCCGTGCGACTCGGCGGCGCCTGGTCCCAGAGCGCATGCTTGATGGCCGCCCGCGCGCATAGGGCCGGGTCGGCATCGTCAGTCGATAATTGGGGCGGGAACGCGGGCGTCGTTTCGGGTGCGACCATGATCATGTTCATGTTTTAATTTACCGGTTTGAGTACGCAGGGATGGCTCGACAACAAGCCTTGAAATGCCATTAGGCTGGCATTGAGGTGAATGCCTTGGTCGGTGATGAGGTCATGCCGAAAAAATGCTACTGTGCTCGCTAGCAAGCACTTTGAGTACGGAAATCACCTGGCGCAGGCGAGCGTCGATTACCCCATAAGGCAGCGCAACGTTGGCGTCGAGCGGGATGGGCGCCGCCACGGATGACTTCGCGCGCCAGCTCGTTCGGCAGGCTGAAAAACAAGGCTTTCCGGTCCGCGCTGGCGAGCGACAACATGCTCTGCTGCGCCAGCGTAGCCTTGCCGGTGCCGGGCGCGCCCGTCGGCAGCCTCCCCAGGCTAACTTTGTTAAGCATTGTTCGTTTCCTCAGGCCCAGCGGCCCATGCTGTAGTGAGAAACCGAGCCGTTAAGGCCTCGCCAATCAAGTCTGACAACAAGCTGATGAAGGTGTCAAGCAAGGTGATATTTGTCGCGCTTGCATCCACCCCGTCCATGGACGCGAGGTTCTCCTTCAAGATAGCCAGGACGCTGTCGAACGCTTGTGAAGGGTGGCTCGGCGTCAGGCACGGATACTGCGCGGCCACCAGGCGCACCGCCCTCCCATACAGCGTGCGATAACCGACTTCGCCGATCAGCGGACCCAGGTGCCCGGCCATACGCTCCCACGCGCGCAAGGCTAGCGCGACGGGATCGGCATCGCCAGCCATCACCTCCTGTATCAATAACCGTCGCGTGTCGTCGTCTGTATTCATACTGGGCAACTGGGCTGGTTTTAACTGACAAGGTGAAGCGCATTTGCGCCGTCCCGCATGCCTTCAGTATTGCATTTTTATTTTATTTTATAGAATATTTTTTCACAACTAATTACTGGCACATCTTGCCACTGGGAAAATTAATACCCGCGGAAAAGTAACTTGTTTTAATGTAATTGCGCGCCAACCCCATTGCGGGGCTGGCGCTGGTGACGCGCCGGGCTGGCGTTGGCATCCCGCCGGCACGGCCGCTCGGCGGCGCCGCGAGCCGGCGAGCGCTACGGTGCGCCAAGTCAGACTTGCATCTTGAAAGTTCAGGGCAAGAATGCGCGCCGGTGAGGACGACTCAATCAGCCGAAAAGAGCGCCTCGATCGGCATTCCGAAGACCTTGGCAATCGCAAAGGCAAGTGGCAGGCTGGGATCGTAGCGTTCGTTCTCAATCGCGTTGACGGTTTGACGCGACACCTTGAGTCTCTCGGCCAAGTCGGCTTGCGACCAGTCACGCTTGGCGCGTAATTCGCGTAAATAATTTTTCATCGATAACGCCTTGCGGCCCATGCCGCGCCCAAGATCCATAGCAAGGCCATCACGGGCCACACCACAAACAGGCTCAGCCTTGGATAACCGAGGCCTTCCAAAAATCCATAGGCGAAGCTGAGAATGGCGGTTCCCGTGAAGGCAATCACCAGGGCTTCCAGTTGCACCCGACGTTGAAGCTCATCCATCCGACGCAATGCGCGCAAGATGGCCCAGATCGCCAGAAAGCCGCCCAACAGGGGACTGAGGGCCAGCATTTCGCGCCAGGGACTGCCGGGATCATGGTTTTGCAACAAAGTAATCGAGCCGACCAGCAACAGTGCGTAAGCCAGCAATGCCGAGCCCAATTCCAGAAAATATCGTTTACCTGAAAAAAATTTCATATCAACTCCATGTAAAGCAGGCTTTCCATTATGTTCCAGTTTTTTGACAATGTAAAGCATGCTTTCCATTGTATGCGCCAGCAATGTCCTCGCCGACGCCATCCCGGCCGGCTGCATTGCAAGACTGGAAATTGGCAGTTTGTCACTGTGCCAAAGCGCCAAGGGCGTCCGCGTTGCTGTACAGGACTTGATGCTGCGCGCGCTGCGCTTGAGCCAGGAAGGCGTCCGTTTCAAGGAATGGGAAATGCCGGTCGGGCAAAATTGCGCCATCCACCTGGAGGCGACGCAATTGCCGGCCATGCTGTCGTTTGAAACCGTCAAGGATGATGGCGATTACCTTGCCAGGTCAGCCACCAGCACCGTGCAGAAGCCGCAGGGAATCCACCAGCTCGGCCTGGCCGAAGTGGCCCGCATCGAGGCGCAAATGCTGGATGTGGCGCAAAAACCCGGCTTTGCCCACTTGAAAAGCCCGGATGCCAGCGTGAAGAACAATCCCGCCCTGCATCCGCAGTCGCGCCAGGAAAATTGAAACGACGGCCTTGCACGAAGGCGTGCCGGGCCACCACATGCACATCGCGTGGCCGGGCCAGGCGCTCGGCTACAAGAGCGGCCAGTCGAAAATACTCGCCTTGCGCGTTTCCGCCAAGGCGCAACTGGGCGCCAGCTTCGATATCCGCCGCTTGCACGAGCAGGTGCCGGGCGCCGGCGCCTTGCCGATGGATGGGCTGGAAGCACGCATCAAGGCTTGGGGCGCCAGCCAGAAGAAAGACTGATGCGAGGCCGCCTGCAAGCCCTTATGCGTCCTGAGTCCGCTTGCGCTCGGCCATGCGCAAGCGCTTGGCCGTGTCGGAAGCAGCGTTCAAGTCCTGCGGAAAATCATCGACATGCACCGACATATCGCTGTAGCGGGCGAAATTGGACATCAGGTGGCGCTCTTCGGCCGTGATCAAGCCGCTGGCCGCCGCACCCGTCACCCAGTCTTGCATTTCGATCAGGCTTTGCGGGATGGGCGCCAGCACGCCGGAATGAATCGCCGGCTTGAAGCGCCGTTCGATTTCCTCGACCTGGGCTAGCAAGGCAAACGCCATCTCGCCGCAAGCGATCGGGTCGCTGATATCTTCCGGCACGAAACAATCGGCCAGCAGGCGTTCGCGGGCCGCACCCGCCGTTTGCATCGCCTCGGCCACGGCACCGCTCAGCGCATCGGACGGCGCCTTGTACGGCAAGCCGAAGGGGAAGATTACCAGGCGCAACAACACGGCCAGGATACGGCTGGGAAAATTGTCGAGCACGCCGAGCAGCGCTTGCTGCGCCTTTAACAGCGCATCTTGCACCGACCAGTCGACATAGGACGCGTCAAGCGCTTGGCGGCCCTCGTCTTCATAGCGCTTGAGCGTGGCCGAAATCAAATACAGTTGCGACAAGATATCGCCGAGGCGGGCGGAAATGCGTTCGCGCCGCTTCAATTCGCCGCCCAGCACGAACATGGCGACATCGGTCAACAGGGCAAACGCGGTCGAGAGCCGGTTCACGGCCCGGTAATGGTGCACCATCTCGATGGCGGCCGCTTCGGCCACCGGTGCGAACGTGGCGCCGCTGACGCCATAGCACAGCGCGCGCGCGCAATTGGCGGCAACGAAGCGAACATGGCCGAAAAAGGCGGCGTCAAAGTCACGCTCGGCCTTGCGCCGGTCCGGCTCGGTGGTGGCGTGCATTTCCTTCAAGACGAACGGGTGGGCGCGGATCGCGCCCTGGCCGAAGATGATCAGGCAGCGCGTCAGGATATTCGCCCCTTCGACCGTGATGGCGATCGGGATTTGCTGGTAAGCGCGCGCCAGGAAATTGCCCGGCCCCATGCAGATGCCCTTGCCGCCCAGGATATCCATGCCGTCATTGACCACCACCCGGCCGCGCTCGGTGACATGGTATTTGGCGATGGCTGAAATCACGGCCGGCTTTTCGCCCTGGTCGACGGCCAGCGCCGACAGCTTGCGCGCCGCGTCCATCATGTACAGATTGCCTCCCATGCGCGCCAGCGACTCTTGCACGCCCTCGAACTTGCCGATCGCGGTCTTGAACTGGCGTCGTATCGCGGCATAGGCGCTGGTGCCGCGCACCGCCATCTTGGCCATGCCGACGCTGGACGACGGCAGTGAAATGGCGCGTCCCGCCGCCAGGCATTCCATCAGCATGCGCCAACCGTGGCCCAGTTGCCCGCGTCCGCCGATCAGCCATTCCATCGGGATGAAGACATCCTTGCCCGAGGTCGGGCCGTTCTGGAACACGGCGTTCAGCGGCCAGTGGCGTCGCCCGATCACCACGCCCGGGTGGCTGGTCGGGATCAGCGCGCAACTGATGCCCGGTTCATCGTCGGCCGACAGCAAGTGGTCGGGGTCGAGCGTGCGAAACGCCAGTCCCAGCAGCGAGGCGACCGGACCCAAGGTGATGTAGCGCTTGTTCCAGCTCAGGCGCAAGCCCAGCGTCTCGCGTCCTTCGAACTGGCCCATGCAGACCACGCCGACGTCGGGAATCGCGGCGGCGTCCGAACCGGCATACGGGCTGGTCAGCGCGAAGCATGGCACGTCGGTGCCGGCCGCCAGGCGCGGCAGGTAATAATTCTTTTGTTCTTCGGTGCCGTAATGGAGCAGCAATTCGGCCGGCCCCAGCGAATTGGGCACCATCACCGACACGGCCAGCGCCGAACAGCGGGTCGACAGTTTCATCACCACTTGCGAATGCATATACGCGGAAAATTGTTTGCCGCCATATTTTTTCGGGATGATCATGCCGAGGAAACCCTTGTCCTTGGCGAATTGCCACGCTTGCGGCGGCAAGCCTTGCCACACTTGCGTCGCTTCCCAGTCGTCGACCATATCGCACAACTGGCTCACTTCATTGCCGAGAAAAGCTTGTTCCTCGTCATTCAAGACGGGAGCGGGCAAGGCCAGGAAGGCATCCCAGTTGGGCCGGCCGGAAAACAGGTCGGCATCCCACCAGGTCGTGCCCGCCTCCAGCGCATCGCGTTCCGTGTCCGACATGGTCGGCAAAATGCGCTTGAACAAGTCCAGCAAATGGGGCGTGAGCAGACTGCGCCGCAGCGGCGCGACGGCCAGCAACAGCGTCGGCAAGCCGAGCGCGATCAGCACAAACAAGGCGGACCAGATCCCGATCACATCGCCCAGGTATCCCAGCGCTATCCACAGCGCCAGCGCGCCGCCCCACAACCAGCCGGACGCTTGAAACAGCGCTAGCGCCATGCATGCCAGAACGGCTGCCAATATCCATATTCCCATTGAAGCTCTCCTTAATTTGCGTGCCCGGGCCAGATCGCCCGCATTCGAGCACGACAGACGCGGCCCTCGAACGAGATCCTCGAACACTCATGCCGCAGCATAGCGCGCGGCGAGCGCGCTTACGGTGCGGTATCGCGCATAGCCGAAGCGAGCGCTTGCTTTCGCTGACGCTTTGCATTAGTTTATGAAAAACCAATGCGGCCGAGCGTGATGACAACGCAAAAAAACGTGAATTTACGTGGACCGTGTAGCGCATGCCGCCCAATTCAGGTTAATATTGCGAAAATGCAACATTAACGCAGGAGTACAACTTGTTAGTCATTCTCGGATACCTCGTGGTGGTGTTTTCCATCTTCGGCGGCTTTGCCTTCCAGGGCGGGCATCTGGCCGCCCTGTTCCAACCGCTGGAATTGCTGATGATAGGCGGCGCCGCGCTCGGCACCTTCATCGTCGCCAATGACGCCAAGGCCATCCGCGCCACCCTGAACGCGCTGCCGTCGCTGATGCATGGCTCGAAATACACCAAGGCCCTGTATATGGAATTGATGGCCATGCTGTATGAAGTGTTGAGCAAAATCCGCAAGGAAGGCTTGATGTCACTGGAAGACGATATCGACGACCCTTACAGCAGTCCGATCTTCCTGAAATATCCGCACATGCTGAGCGACGACCATATCCTGGAATTTCTCACCGATTACTTGCGCCTCATGGTGTCGGGCAATATGGATGCCTACCAGATTGAAAACCTGATGGACAATGAAATCGAAACCCACCATGAAGACGGCGAAATGCCGATCCAAACCATTTCCCAGTTGGCCGATGCGATGCCGGCCTTCGGCATCGTGGCCGCCGTGATGGGCGTGGTGCACACCATGGCTTCGGTCGGCTTGCCGCCGGCCGAACTGGGCGTGCTGATTGCCGACGCCCTGGTCGGCACCTTCGTCGGCATCTTGCTATCGTATGGCTTCGTGGCGCCGCTGGCCAGCCTGTTGCGCCGCAAGCACCATGAAGCGTCCAAGATGTACCAGTGCGTGAAGGTGACCATGTTGGCCAGCCTGAATGGTTACGCGCCGGCGCTGGCCGTCGAATTCGGTCGCAAGGTCATTTCCATCACCGAGCGGCCGTCCTTCGACGAGCTAGAAAAACATGTGCGACAGTTGAAGTCGCGCTAAACCAGAGCAAACAATCGGCCATCATTTGGCGTCACATTCGAATTTGTCGTGGATCGATATCGGCTCGATCGCGATGCGCCGCCCACCGACGCTGAGGTCTTGCGTCGGCCGCGCAATCGTATGGAGATCGCCGTCCATCAGCTTTTGCCGCAGCGCCGCGCATTGCGCTATGCCGTTGGGCAATTTCCCGCTCACCAGCCAGTCGCCGCCGGCTTGTTCGGCCAGCACCACCGCATGCCCGCCCGATTCGGCGGCGTCGCGATCGATGATCACGATCTCGGGCTTGCCGTCGCCATCCACGTCGATCGAGTAGGCGTCGCCCTTTTGGCCCGCCAGTTTCAGGCTGGCGGGGACATCCCAGACGCGGCGGTCGGCGCGCCAATCGTGGCGCAAGAGCCGCTCCGGCAAGCGCGCGCCCTTCGGCCAGACAGTCAGATTGGCGCCGACATCGAGCGTTTGCAGCTCGGCGGCATCGACATATTCCCCGCGCTTGGCTTGTTTCAAGGCCAGGCTGGCCTTGTCCCGTATCAGCGCCGCGTCCGCGCCCTGTTGGCGCGCGCTCAATTGCAGCAGCGCCGCGCGGCCATAGCGCGCCCCTTCAGCGCGCAGATAGTTGAAATCGAATTTGTCGGCCGTCATCTTGCCGGCGGCGAAACGCGCCATCTGGTCGTCGACCGACAGGCGGGCCGGATCGGCCAACGGTGAAAACAGGGCCAGCAACACGCCCAGGACCACGAAGGCGGTCGCCACATTGACGCCGGCCACCTGGGCCAGCCACAAGCCGCGCGAGCGCGCGGCCCAGGCGTAGCCGAGCGCGTAACAGGCCGCCACCAGCATGCAGGCGGCGGCAATGATGCGGTCCGAACTCCAGCCATAATCATGCACCCGCAAGCCCAGCGCATAGATCGCAATGGCCGTGAGCGGCAACAGCAAGAGCGCCGCCAGGCGCGCACTCCAGGCCACCAGGCGCGCCACGCTGGCGCTCACTTCACCGTTCTGGAAGGCCGCGTTGATCAACACTACCAGCGCCGCGTTCGTGCCCAGCAAGACCCCGGCCGCGTGCCGGGTGGCCCACAACGGCTCCAGACCGGTGAACGGCAGGCTGAGCAAAAATCCCGCTACCATCAGCGCCGTCAGAGGCAAGATCCACGACAGCAGCACCAGCAGCAAGGTGCGGATGCCGCGCACGATGGCCGGCCGCACATCGGTCAAATGCATCCCGGCCGAAAAACCGCAGCACAGCACGGGAATCACGAACCATGAATGTTCCAGCACGTTTTTCAGGAAATGCAACTGGATCAGCATGAACAAGGCCGCGCCCAGCCAGAGCGCGGCCCACAGGGCGCCCACGAAGACGGCTGAAAACAGCAATTGGATGGCGAGTTTCCAGGCCATTTCAAAATAGCTGGAATAGCGGGCGATACGGCGCCGGTCGAGCGCGCCGGCCAGCACCAGCGCCTGGGCGATATACAAGCCGGCGCAGCTGAACACAAACAGCAGCGGCGACGGCAGCTCACCGCCGCGCCGCGTCCCGCCCAACATCGGATAAGCCGATCCTTCGCGCCAAATGTCATGGCATGCCAGGGCGCCGATGACGAGGCCGCTAACGAGTAGCCACAGCAGGATTTTCCTGGGCGCCAGGTGACTCAGGCTGGAAATCAAGAGCACGGGCCAGAGCACGCCCAGCAGCACCAGCGGCGCAAACAGGAAAGGCTCGGTTGACGGCCAGGCATGGGCCTCGGATGCCCGGTACAGGCAATATAGAAGCAAACCCTGCAACAGGCCAGCCGCCAGCCGCAGCGCGGCCACCTGCGGCGTCACGGCGGCGCCCAGCATGAAACCGTCTTTTCCTGCGTCTTCTTGTTGCATGGCTAGTCCGATCGAATTGAATACGGGCGCATTATTGCACCGGCTTGCATTTGAATCAATTCAGGCCGGGAATGGCTTGAAAATCGTGGCGCGTGCTGCATGCGCGCAACAACGTTATAATAGTTAAGCTTAAGCATGGCTACGCGCCACGCTTTCCCCCCGTTCCCAACCGTTCCCGCCTGGCCTCTTACGTGAATCCACATCTCGACAAGCTGCAATCCTATCCGTTTGAAAAACTGCGCCAGTTATTTGCCGGAGTGCCGGTCCATCCCGACTACCGCGCCATCAGCCTGGGCATGGGCGAGCCCAAGCATCCGACCCCGCCCTTCATCGCGCAAGCGCTGATCGAGCATATCGGCGGCCTGGCCACCTATCCCACCACGGCCGGCTCGGATGCCTTGCGCGGCGCGATCGCCGGCTGGCTGCAACGGCGCTACGGCATCGCGGCGCTCGACCCGGCTACCCAGGTGCTGCCCGTGAACGGCACGCGCGAAGCCTTGTTTGCGCTGGCCCAGACCGTGATCGATCCCTCGGCCAAGTCGCTGGTGATGGCGCCCAATCCGTTTTACCAGATTTATGAAGGCGCCGCCTACCTGGCCGGGGCCGAACCGTATTTCATCAATTCCGACCCGGCCCGCAATTTCGGCTGCGATTACGATAGCGTGCCGGCCGCCGTGTGGGAGCGGGTGGCCTTGCTGTTCGTGTGCTCGCCCGGCAACCCGACCGGCGCCACGCTCTCGCTGACGGATTGGGAAAACCTGTTCGCGCTGTCCGAGCGCCACGATTTCGTGATCGCGGCCGACGAATGCTATTCCGAGATTTACCATGGCGAACAGGCGCCGCTGGGCGCGCTGGAAGCGGCCCACGCCCTGGGCCTGGCCGGCGTGGAGCGGCCCTACGCCCGCCTGGTGGTCTTTTCCAGCCTGTCGAAGCGCTCCAACGTGCCGGGCATGCGCTCCGGCTTTGTCGCCGGCGACGCTGAAGTATTGAAAAAATTCCTGCTTTACCGAACCTACCAGGGCGGCGCCATGAGCCCCGCCGTGCAGGCGGCCTCGATCGCGGCCTGGAGCGACGAAACCCATGTCGACGAAAATCGCGCCAAGTACCGGGCCAAATTTGCCGCCATCACGCCGCTGTTGCGGGAAGTGATGCAAGTCGAATTGCCCGATGCCGGCTTTTATCTGTGGGCCGACATCAGCCGCAGCGGCTTGTCGGACACCGAATTCGCGCGTCGCCTGTACGCCGAATATAATGTCACCGTCTTGCCGGGCAGTTTCCTGGCGCGCGACGCGCACGGCGTCAACCCCGGCCGCAACCGCATCCGCATGGCGCTTGTCGCCGAGGCCGAGGAAGGCCTGGAAGCGGCGCGCCGCATCGTCCAATTCTGCCAGCGCCTGGCGTTGGCGGCCCCCTGATTTCCGCATCCGTAACCATTTAGCAAAGCACACCATGAGCCAACAACTTCAAGACATCATCGACCAGGCGTGGGAACAACGCGCCGAGATCAATCCCGCCAACGGCAGCACCGAATTGCGCGAGGCGGTCGCCCACGTGATCGCCAGCCTCGACGACGGCAGCCTGCGCGTGGCCCAGAAAACCGGCGCCGACTGGGTCGTCAACCAGTGGATCAAGAAGGCTGTGCTGTTATCGTTCCGCCTGGAACACAACAGTGTGATGCCGTCCGACGGCACCATGCAATTCTATGACAAGGTGCCCACCAAGTTCGCCAATTACACGGCCGACGATTTCGCCCGCGGCGGCTTTCGCGTGGTGCCCCCTGCCGTCGCGCGGCGCGGCAGCTTCATTGCCAAGAACGTGGTCTTGATGCCTTCCTACGTCAACATCGGCGCCTATGTCGATGAAGGCACCATGGTCGATACCTGGGCCACGGTCGGTTCCTGCGCCCAGATCGGCAAGAACGTCCATTTATCGGGCGGGGTCGGCATCGGCGGCGTGCTCGAACCGATGCAAGCCAATCCCACCATCATCGAAGACAATTGCTTCATCGGGGCGCGCTCGGAAATCGTCGAAGGCGTGATCGTCGAAGAAAATTCCGTGATTTCCATGGGCGTGTATATCGGACAGTCGACCAAGATTTACGACCGCGCCACCGGCGAGGTGACATATGGCCGCGTGCCGGCCGGTTCCGTGGTAGTGCCGGGCAACCTGCCTTCGGAAGACGGCAAATACAGCTTGTATTGCGCCGTGATCGTGAAACGGGTGGACGCCAAGACGCGCGCCAAGACTGGCATCAACGAGTTGCTGCGAGGCATTTAATTTAGCCGGGCCGGCCGCGATCGATCGCGGCCGGCCCCAGCGCCAGTTTCTGGCGTCACCGATTGAGGAGTATGAGATGGCCATGGAGCGTTTGTTCCAGCTAATGAAGGAAAAGAACGCGTCGGATATGTTTTTCGCGATCAATTCCCCGGTTCATTTGAAAATCAATGGGAACTTGATTCCCATCAATCAGCAAAAGCTCGAATCGGAAAACATCCTCGCGCTGCTCGCTGAAATATGCTCGCCCGAGGAAATGGCCGAACTGGAACGCGAAAGCGAACTCAATATGGGTGTCTCGGTGCCCAATCTGGGCCGTTTCCGCCTGTCCGCCTTCCGCCAGCGCGGCAGCATTTCCGCCGTGTTCCGCTTCGTGCCGCGCAATATCCCGGTGCTGGCCGACCTCGGCTTGCCGCCCATCCTGGCCGAGCTGATCATGGAAAAGCGCGGCTTGATGCTGCTCGTCGGCTCCACCGGCTCGGGCAAGTCGACCACCATCGCGGCCATGCTGGATCACCGCAATGAATTGCGCTCCGGCCATATCCTGACCCTGGAAGACCCGATCGAATACTTGTTCAAGCACCGCCGCTCGATCGTCAATCAGCGCGAAATCGGCAGCGACACCAAGGATTTCGCCACCGCGCTGCGCAATTCCATGCGCCAGGCGCCCGATTGCATCCTGATCGGCGAGATACGCGACAAGGAAACCATGATGGCAGCGATGGCATACGCGCAATCGGGCCACTTGGTGCTGGCCACCTTGCATGCCAATAACAGCTACAACGCGCTGAACCGCATCATCAGTTTTTATCCGATTGAAAACCGCCCCGCCCTGTTGCAAGACTTGTCGTCGACGGTCAAGGCCATCATTTCGCAACGCCTGGTGCGCTCGATCCATGGCGGCACCCGCACGGCGGCCGTCGAGATCATGGTCAATACGCGCCACATTTCCAATCTGATCGAGCAAGGCGATATCGGCATGATCAAGGAAGCCATCGAGAAAAGCATGTCGCCCGGCTCGCAATCGTTCGAATTGGCGCTGCTGAAACTGGTGCAAGACGGCATCATCAGCCAGGAAGAAGCCTTGACCAATGCCGATTCGGCCACCAATTTGTTGTGGCTGCTCAACAACGGTCCGGACAGCAAGCCGGCCGAGGCCCCGGTTGCGCCCGCCCTCGAAGCGTCCTTCACCGAATTCACGCTCAATAACTGATATGGCAATTACCGTCTACGGCATCCCGAATTGCGATACCGTCAAAAAAGCCCGGGTCTGGTTGTCCGCTCAAGGGCAAGACTTCAGCTTCCACGATTTCAAGAAGCAAGGCCTGGAACGGGCCACGGTGGCGCAATGGCTGCAGCATCTGAGCTGGGAAGTGCTGCTCAACCGCAAGGGCACGACTTGGCGCAATTTGCCCGAGCAGCGCAAGGCCGCCACCGTCGACGCCGCCAGCGCGCTGGAATTGATGCTGGAATTTCCCTCCGTGATCAAGCGGCCGGTATTGCATCGCGAGCAACAATATGAGGTCGGCTTCTCCGACGCGCGGTATTGTGCAATATTCAATTTACCCAAGCAAGACTGACGGGCCGGCGCGGCGGGCAGCCACCTTCCCGCCATGCCGGTCGCAGATTTTTTTCACCGATTCCATAGCCCATCTCCCCCATGACCCATTCCAAAACCCTGGCGCTGACTGAAAAACTGCTGGCCCTGTCGTCCGTGACACCCGACGACAAGGGTTGCCAGCGCCACTTGATCGATTTGCTTGAGCCGCTGGGCTTTGTCTGCGAAACGATGGTCTCGAACGGCGTCACCAATCTGTGGGCGCGCAAGGGTGAGCGCGCGCCCTTGATCGTGTTTGCCGGCCATACCGACGTGGTGCCAACCGGCCCGGTCGAGCAATGGCGCTCGGAACCGTTCATCCCGACCATCCGCGACGGCAAATTGTATGGCCGCGGCGCGGCCGACATGAAGACCTCGATTGCGGCCATGGTCGTCGCCTGCGAGGAATTCATCGCCGCCCGCCCCGGCCACGGCGGCTCGATCGGCTTCCTGATCACCAGCGACGAAGAAGGCCCGGCCACCGACGGCACCGTGATCGTCTGCGAAATGCTCAAGCAAAGGGGCGAGCAGATCGATTACTGCCTGGTCGGCGAACCGACCTCGGCCGAGACGCTGGGCGACATGATCAAGAATGGCCGCCGCGGTTCGCTGTCGGGCAAGCTGGTGGTCAAGGGCGTGCAAGGCCACATCGCCTATCCGCAATTGGCGAAAAACCCGATCCACCTGGCCGCGCCCGCGCTGGCCGCGCTGGCGGCGCAGCAATGGGATGCAGGCAATGAATACTATTTGCCCACTTCCTGGCAAATGTCGAATATCCACGGCGGCGCCGGCGCCAGCAATGTGATCCCCGGCGAACTGGTGGTCGACTTCAATTTCCGCTTCTCCACCGCCAGCACCTTCGAGGGCTTGCAAGAGCGCGTGCACAGCATCCTCGACCAGTACGATTTCGAGTATGAATTGAAATGGACCTTGAACGGGCGCCCCTTCCTGACCCCGCGCGGCCAGTTGAGCGATGCGCTATCGTCGGCGATCCTGGCTGAAACCGGCATCGAAACGCAGTTATCGACCACGGGCGGCACTTCCGACGGCCGTTTCATCGCTCAGATCTGCCCGCAGGTGATAGAATTCGGCCCTCCTAATGCCAGCATCCACAAGATTGACGAGCACATCGAACTGCGTTACATCGATCCGCTAAAGAATATCTACCGGCGCACGCTGGAAAACTTGCTGCCCTAACCCACTAGTCTGGCCCGTTCGCGGGCCGCCTTTCTTTCGAGAACGCCATGAGCCCGACCTCTTTCACCACGCCGCGCGACTTGCTGCGCTATGCCGTCACCCGCTTCAACACTGCCAAATTGTTTTTTGGCCACGGCAGCGCCGAAGCGTTCGACGAGGCGGCTTACCTGATCTTGCACACGCTCAAGCTGCCTCTCGATAAGCTCGAACCTTTCCTCGACGCCAGACTGCTGCCCGACGAAGTGGGCGCCGTGCTGGCCGTGATCGAGCGCCGCAGCGTGGAGCGCGTGCCGGCCGCCTATATCACCAAGGAAGCCTGGCTCGGCACCTACAATTTCTATGTCGATGAGCGCGTGATCGTGCCGCGCTCCTTCATCGCCGAATTGATCCCTGAATTCTTTTCGCCATGGGTGCCGGAGCCGGAAGACATCGGTAACATCCTGGAACTGTGCACCGGCTCCGGCTGCCTGTCCATCATGCTGGCCGACGCCTTCCAGAACGCCAGCGTGGACGCGGTCGACATTTCGCCCGAGGCCCTGGCCGTGGCGCGCCGCAATGTGTCCGACTACAAGCTCGAAGGGCGCGTGAACTTGATCGAATCCGATTTGTACCGCAACGTACCGGACAAGAAATACGACTTAATCATCAGCAATCCACCGTATGTCAACTCGGCATCGATGGCTAAATTGCCACAGGAATATCTGTGCGAGCCGCATATTGCCCTCGATGGCGGCAGCGATGGCATGGACCTGGTGCGCAAGATCGTCGCCGGCGCGGCCGAGCGCTTGAGCGAAGACGGCATCTTGATGATTGAAATCGGCAACGAGCGCGCCTACGCCGAAGCGGCGTTCGGCCATCTCGGCCTGACCTGGCTCAGCACCAGCGCCGGCGACGACATGGTCTTCCTGCTCACCGCCGATCAATTAAGACTGTAATTGCTTCGAATGCATACACCGCACGCCCAACGCCCGCAACACCGGGGTTGTGTTCCTCACCCCATCTACAAAGCATAAAATGATACGTTTTCTACAAGTAAGCCTGATGCGCGGCATCAAACCGTTGCTGGAACAAGTCGACGTCACCCTCAATCCGGGCGACAAGATCGGCTTGATCGGCGCCAATGGCGCCGGCAAGTCGAGCCTGTTCGGCTTGCTGCGCGGCGAGTTGCATCCGGACATGGGCGAAATCGACTTTCCCGCCAAATGGCGCATGGCGTATGTAGCCCAGGAAACGCCAGCCCTGGACCGCGCCGCGCTCGACTATGCGATCGATGGCGACATCACGCTGCGCAAGCTCGAAGCTGAATTAACGCGACTGGAATCGGAACCGGAAACGACGGAAAACGGCATCGCCATCGGCAATATCTATAGTGCGCTGGCCGACGCCGACGCTTACACGGTGCAATCGCGCGGCGAGCAATTGCTGCTGGGCCTAGGTTTTTCGCTGGACCAGATGCAACAACCGGTGGCCAGCTTTTCCGGCGGCTGGCGCATGCGCCTGAATCTGGCGCAGGCCTTGATGTGCCCGTCCGACTTGCTGCTGCTCGATGAACCGACCAACCATTTGGATCTGGACGCCATCATCTGGCTCGAAGACTGGCTCAAGCGCTACGCCGGCACCCTGATCATCATTTCGCATGACCGCGACTTCCTCGATGAAGTCGTGAACGTGGTGGTGCATATCGACGAGCGCAAACTGAAGCGCTATTCCGGCAATTATTCCGGCTTCGAGCGCCAACGCAACGCGCAATTGATCCTGGCCGCCGGCGCGCTCGAAAAGCAGACCCGCCAGCGCGCCCACCTGGAGTCCTTCGTCAACCGCTTCAAGGCGCAAGCGTCGAAGGCGCGCCAGGCGCAAAGCCGGATGAAGGCCCTGGCCAAGATGGAAGAATTGGCGCCGCTGCGCGCGGCCGCCGAATTCTCGTTTGAATTTCGCGAACCCTTGAGCGCGCCGAACCCGCTGCTGGTGCTGGAAGACGTGGACGCCGGCTACAATATCGAAAACGCCGAGACTGGCGTCGTGACGAAAAAGAGCATTGTCACCGGTATCAATTTCTCCCTGCAAATCGGCCAACGCATCGGCCTCTTGGGTGTAAACGGGGCCGGCAAATCAACCCTGATCAAGACCATCGCCGGCGAATTGACGCCGCTGACGGGCGACGCCGTGATCGGCAAGGGCTTGTCGATCGGCTATTTCGCCCAGCACCAGGTGGAAATGTTGCGCCACGACGAATCGCCGCTGTGGCATCTGGGCAAGATCGCGCCCGGCGTGCGCGAGCAGGAATTACGCAATTTCCTGGGTGGCTTCAACTTCCCGGGCACCATGGTGACCAGCTCGATCCGGCCATTTTCCGGCGGCGAAAAGGCGCGCCTGGCGCTCGCCTTGATCGTCTGGCAACGCCCCAACCTCTTGCTGCTCGATGAACCGACCAACCATCTGGATCTGGAAACCCGGGAAGCCTTGACCATGGCGCTGGCGCAATTCGAAGGCACCCTGGTGGTGGTTTCGCATGATCGCCATTTGCTGCGCGCCACCACCGACCAATTCATCATCGTCGCCGACGGCAAGCTGCAACCGTTTGACGGCGACCTGGACGATTACAAGGATTGGCTTTTCAAGACCAAGCTGGGCAAGGGCGCCACGGTCTTGCCGGCCGCCGGCAAGGATAACAAGACCGACTTCCCGCTGGCGCCGACTGTGGTGCCGGCCGCCCCGGCCGTCGACAAGAAAGACCAGAAGCGCCAGGACGCCGAAGAGCGCCAACGCTTGACGGCGCTGCGCAAGCCGATCGAAAACAAGCTCAAGCGCCAGGAAGAGCAAATCGCCAAGCGCACGGCGCAAAAGGAAGACATCGACGCCAAACTGGCCGAACCGGGCATCTACGACGCGGCCAACAAGGCCAAGTTGAAGCAATTGCTGGCCGACCAGACTTTCTTCACGAAAGACCTGGCGCAACTGGAAGCGGAATGGCTGGACTTGCAGGAGCAACTGGAAGCGCTGGCAGTTTAAATCAGGGGTAGCGGGCGCTCAAGCGGGTTGCCTGGCGCCCTCCCCGGTCTGACGGATCGACATCAGCTTATCGATGTCGACCAGGATCAGGCGGCGCCCGTCGAGATCGCCCAATCCCAGCAGATAATCGACTTCCTGGCCCGGCCCCGCGCCGGGAATCGGCTGGATGTCGCGCGCGCCGAGCGTCACGATATCGGTCACGCCATCGACCACCATGCCCATCACGCAACTCGACAGTTTCAAGATGATCACATCGGTCATCGGGTCGGTCACGGCGGGCCGGCAATTGAAGGCGATGCGCATGTCGACAATCGGCATGATCACGCCGCGCGACACGGCAACCCCACTGACGATGGCGCCGGCCGAGGAAATCCGGTTCAATTCTCCCAGCGGGCGCAATTCCTGCACTTTCTGAAAGTCGATCCCATACTCTTGGCCGCCCAGGCGGAAACTCAGGTATTGCTGGCGCGGCTCGATGGCGGATGGCATAGGGTGTCCTTTCGTCCCGGTAGATTGCGGCGCGCACGCACCTTGCGCTGCACGCTGTCGCGTAGATAGACATGCTAGCCAAGGTCGCACGCAGCGACGTTGATGAGCGTCAACTTAGCTTGCGCCGCACCAGTTGCCGGCTAACCGGGCGCAGCAATTCATTGTTACTACAAAGAACTTCACGCTACAATGGGGCGCCACGATTCCCCTTCCACCCACGTAGGTAAATCCATGTTTGAATGGTTACAGCGCATGTTTTCATCGCCGCCTGCGGCAAGCCCGCCGCCACCAAGGCTGGAGGCTGTCCCGCCGCCAGCGCCCCTGGAAGCGCTGGCGCCCCTCGCCACCAGGGGCGGCGCGCTGAAAACGGCCCCGGCCGGCATCTCCTTCGAGCAAAAAGACAATATCAACGCGAACTACTATGGCTGGCTGTTTGGCGCCCAGGACGATTCCAACCTCGACGTCAATGCGCAAGAAATCCAGGTGCTCGAAGCGCTCGAAACCATCGTCAATTCCAAGCATTCTGGCGCCGACCTGGTGCGGCGCATGCCCGGCTTGATCCCCCAGGTCTTGCAAAGCTTGCGCACCGAGAACTTTTCCGGCGCCGATATCGCGCGCAAGATTTCCAGCGATGTGGTGCTGGTGGCGGCCGTGATCCGCTTGGCCAATAATGCGATCCAGCATGGCGACAAGGGTATCACCAGCGTCGAGCACGCCGTCATCGTGATCGGCCAGGAAGGCTTGCGCCAACTGGTGACGACGGTGGCCTTCCGCCCCATCATCGACCTCAATTCCGGCCACTTCACGCGCCTGCTGGCGCCGCGCATCTGGGACCAGTCCGAACGCTGCGCCGTCGCCAGCCGCATCTTCGCCGAACAGCAAGGCATCGATCCCTTCCAGGCTTTCCTGGCGGGACTGGTGCAAAACGTCGGCTTGATCGTCTCGCTGCGCATGATGGACCAGGCCGCCAAAGGCAGCCCGCACCTCGGTTCGGCCCTGTTTTGCGCCACCCTGCTGCGCGACGCCCGACTGTTATCGTGCGGCGTGGCGCAGGAATGGAACTTCCCGGAAGCGGTCACGCTGGCCATCCGCGAACAATTGAACATGCACAAGCACGCCGCCATGTCGCCGCTGGGGCAACTACTGTCGATGACGGATTACCTCGGCAAGGTGAAAATACTGGTTGAAAACGCCCGTCTCGATGAACATCAGCCGGGCTTGTTCCATGGCTTGCCGGCCTACGCCAACGAATGCTTCCATGCCTTGCAGGCGCTGGCCGAAGCCGAGCCGGCCCCATGAGTGCAAGTGCCGCCCTGCCGCTGGCCGGCATCCGCGTGCTGGACTTGACGCGCCTGCTGCCCGGACCGCTCGCCACCATGCACCTGGCCGACATGGGCGCCGAAGTCATCAAGATTGAAGAACCGGGCGCCGGCGACTATGCGCGCACGATGGGGCCGGTGCGCGTGGCCGTCTCGCAATTTTTCATCGCCGTCAACCGCGGCAAGCGCTGCTTGCGCCTGGACTTGAAAGATGCGGCCCAGCGCGAGCAATTACTGCTGATGGTGGAAACGGCCGACGTGCTGGTCGACAGCTTCCGCCCCGGCGTGCTGGGCAAGCTCGGCCTGGGCTGGGACACGCTCAAGGCGCGTAATCCGAAGCTGGTGCTGTGCGCCATTTCCGGCTATGGCCAGGATGGTCCGTTCGCGCAACTGGCCGGGCACGACATCAATTACATCGGCTATGCCGGCATGCTGGCTGAAAACTGCGGACCGGACGGCACCCCGGCCCTGCCCAATTTGCAAGTGGGCGACTTGCTGGGCGGCGCCCAGAGCGCGCTGCAAGGCATCCTGGCCGCGCTGCTGGCTGTCAAGATGGGCGGCCCGGGCCGCAAAGTCGACATTTCAATGACGGACGCCGTGCTGGCCCATAACATCATGCCGCTGGTGGCCGTCAATAATGGCGGTGCGGCGGCCCCGGGACGCGATTTGCTGACCGGCGGCGTGCCCTGCTATAACGTGTACCGTTGCCGCGACGGGCGCTTCATGGCCGTCGGCGCGCTCGAATTGAAGTTCTGGCAAGCCTGCTGCGCACTATTGCACCGGCCCGACCTGGCGCTTCGCCACTGGCAATTGGGGCAAGCCGTGGGCGGCGCCGACGCACTGGCCGTCAAGGCCGAGCTGGACACCATCTTCGCCGGTCGCAGCCAGGCCCAGTGGGTGGAAAACTTTGCCGCCAGCGATTGCTGCGTCACGCCCATCCTGAGTGCCGCCGAAGCGCTGCGCCACCCGCTATTCGCGGCGCGCGCCATGGTCACGCAAGCAAACCATCCGAGCGAAGGCTTGCACTGGGCCGTGGCCCAGCCCGTCAAGTTTCAATTCTGATGTATAACGTGGCCGCCAGCGAAGTCGAGTTCAGCGCCATCCGGGCCCAGGGCCCGGGCGGCCAGAATGTCAACAAGGTATCAAACGCGATTCATTTGCGCTTCGACGTCGCCAATTCCGCCCTGCCGGACGCCTACAAGGAGCGCTTGCTGGCCCTGCGCGACCAGCGCATCACCAAGGATGGCGTGATCGTACTGAAGGCGCAGCAATCGCGCAGCCAGGAACAGAACAAGGAGGCGGCCTTGCGCCGCCTGCAAGAATTAATCGACAGCATCACCACCTTGCCGACCGTGCGCCGCGCAACCAAGCCGACCCGCGGTTCGCAGCGGCGCCGGCTCGACAGCAAGAGCACGCACGGCGCGCAAAAGCAATTGCGCGGCAAGGTCAGCGCCTGAGCTATTTCGCCATGCCGATACCGCCCTGCGCGTAGTGCCCCAGCGGCAAGGCGATGACCCGCATTTCGCTACCCTCGATCGGAATCGATACCACGATCACGGTGCCGTGACCGGGCTCGCCCTTGATCGATACCGTCCCGCCCAGCATGCCGATGCGCTCCCTGATGCCCATCAAGCCGAATGCCTTGTCCTTGCCCTGGCTGGCGGCGCGCAAGCCGATGCCATTGTCGACGATGCGCACAAAAAGCTGGCCTTGCTTGCGCTCCAGATGAATCCACACCCGGCTCGCGCACGCATGTTTCATGATATTGACCAGGGATTCCTGGACGATGCGAAACAAGGCCGTCGCATGCTTGTCGTCGAGCGCGAATTCATCATGGTCAATCAATAATTCGCAGGCAATGCCGCTGCGTTGTTTAAATTGCTCGGCCTGCCATTCGACGGCCGCGTGCAAGCCCAGATTCAATACCGCCGGCCGCAAATCATTGATGATCAGCCGCACCGAGCGCACGCAGGCGTCAACCTGAACCACCATGGCATCGATTTTTTCGCGCGCTCTGCCAGCCTCGACGGGACGCTCCCGCATCAGCGACAAGTCTATGCGCAGCGCCAGCAGGCTCTGTCCCAGATCGTCGTGGACGTCGCGCGCGATGCGCTTGCGCTCGTCTTCCCGGGCGCTTTCGCCGTGCTCCAGCAAGCGCCGCAATTGCGCCCGCGATTGGCGCAGCAATGCTTGAACCTGCACCCGCTCGCTGACATCTTGCACCGTGCCGCGCAAGCCGATCACCTCGCCAGCGGCGCCCAGCACCGCTTCGCAGCGGGTATTGATCCAGATTTCATGCCCGTCGCCATGCAAGGCCGGCAATTCCAAGTCGTAGGCAAGGCCGCTCGTCTGCGCGCGCTGCAGCGCCTCATTGAGTTGCTGCCACACGTGGGGCGCGTAGATGGAACCGCTCTGATCGGCAAACGGCGGCAGCGATTCCCGCCCCAATATGCGGCACAATTCCGCCGAAACGGGCGCGGCCCCGGTGCGGGCATCCCAATACCAACTGCCGAGTCGGGCAATGCCTTGCGCCTTGGCCAGTTCGGCCTCGCGCTCGCGCAGCGTGGCCAGTATCGCCTCGATCGAGCGGGCGCGCCGACCCAGCAATTGCGCGGCCCGCTCGATTGAGGCGGCCACTTCGGCCGCCTCGCTGAAGTGGAGCGGCCCCGCGCAGCCGCCCTGGCCCGCTCCCAGGGCCATTGCGGCGGCAGACAAGGCCCGCACCGAGCGCGAAATGCGGTTTCCCATGATCCAGGCAAAGCTGATTCCGGCGCAAAACAGGACCGCCAGCAGTGTGCCGAGCAGCCAAACGTCGTGCCTCAAATCGGCTTCCAGACTTTGGCGCGGGATACCGATCGCGACACGCCAATTCGACGTCGGCGAACTACTAAAGATGCACAAAACAGCAATGCCCTCGCGCGTCACCAATTCCATACTCCCTTCCGGACTGTATTTCATCCGTTCAAGAAGTGCGGTGCCGCCCATTTGACCGACGAATTTTTCGGGCAAATGGGTGCGCGCTGCAACCACGCCCTTGCCGTCGAATACCGCGACCACCCAATCGGGCGGCAGGCGCTGGCCGCCCAAGCCCAGCCCGGCCGACGGAATCGACACACCCAGGCTATACGCCTGCTTGCCGGCCAGCCACACGGGAACCTCGATGCGAACCATGGAAACGCCCGTCAGCGGCTCCCGGTAAATCGTGGGAATGAGACCGGCAAACACCTGCTGTGCCTGCTTGCCATGCGCCGGCAAGACGGTCTCGAACGGGCGCAGGGTATTGACGATTTGCCGGCCGTCGCGGTCGCTTAAAGTAACGTGGCCGCCGATGCCCGTGCTGCGCATCAATTCCCGCGCCACCAGGTGGAAGCCGGCGAAATCGCGCCGCTCCAGCGTCGCCGAGGTCGACAGCGCCAGGGCCATGCTGCGCGCTTCGAGCAGGCGACCATCGACCGCCTGCAGCATGGCGCGGGCGGTCTGGGTCACGTTTTTTTGGAGTTGCTCCCTCGCGTGCAAGTATTCCTGGAAAAAAAGCGCTGCGGCGCCAATCAATCCCGGCAGAAAACACGCCAGCACCAGCCCCACGAGCAGGGCGCGCACCGACGGCAACGGCGCGGCGTCTTCGGACGGCGCGCCTTCCCACTCGGCAAACAATTCAGGCGGCGAATGAATATGCACTTTCCAGACATGTTAACTTTGCGCCTGGCAATGAACTATCTCGCTCGGCGGCCAGGTAAGGGAAACCACTTGCCGACAATAGCATAATATTAATTGAGCAATATTCACTAAAAGTAACAATGCGACTGGATCTCGCGCCGCAGGCAGTCTGCGCTAGCCTTGCGCTCTTTTTGCGCCGCACAGGGAACCAGGCGCGGCCCACGCGCCACTCAAGGCATGGCAATTTCGCCTGCAAGATAGAGGAAAAGCGCATGTTCAAGCTGGAACAGCAATTTGCCAAGATGATTGAGGTCTTGGCGAGGACGAGCGGTATTCCATTCAAATTAATTGGCGGAAATTGCGCTTTTTTCGACACCCAAGGGACGCATTGGCAAGTGTCGTTGGGGCGCGACAGCAATCTGATTGTGATCGAGGCAAACCTGGGCCTGGCGGCGAATATGCCCGGCGACATCGCCGCCGCCTTGCTGCAGATGAACCGCGAGCACCAATTGATGCGCGGCGCCGCTTTTGCCATCGACCCGGAGCGCAACGACATCCTGCTGTTCAAGACCATGGAACTGCCGTCGAGCGAAGCGGCGGCGCTCGAACAGGTGCTTGGCAACCTGATCGATATCAAGAATGCCGCCACCGAAAAACTGCAAACGGTGAAGCATGGCGTGGCGGGGCCGCAGCGCTCGCACAGGCGCATCATGTTGACGCTGCCGCAAGCGCCCCGCTAGCGCTTCCGCTTCCAAGCCAATTCACCCCTCATATCGCATTCCAGCCATGACACAGATACATAGCAATCCCCAGGTAAGCAGTGCAGTGCATGGCGGCGAACGGACGCCAGCGCCGCCAACAAGCTCATTGAACGGCGCCAGACCGGCTGCGCCGACCGGCAATCCCACGCCCCATCTCCACTCGCTGACGCAGCCGCCGCCCACGGCCTTGGCGCAGCAAATCGCGGACATGCCGCCCCATCCGGTAGAGCATCGGCTTGCCACCGGCCACGCATTTTCGAGATCGCAATTTATTGCTTCCGCTGGCAAAAAACACAAGGCCGGCATGCTGATGGCACAGGAAATATTGCTAAAAAAAGGGTATATGGTATGCACCACGGATGGGGACATGGTGGCGGGCGAGAACGATAAAGTGTATGCCTTCTCCCATCTCGCGATGGATGCGCTTGAACAATTGAACGTTGAAGTTCCCGGCCAAAAAAGCCTCCAGCAATTCGCCGCCACGCAATTGCATTCGCACGCGAATATCCACGACAGCTTCCTGGCATCCCAGGCGCCGGATAAACACGCTTACGAGAACTGGTTTCACTCGTTTTCCAATTTGCTGACCTTGCTGCCGAATCGCCCGGAAATCAAGTCGGAAACGAAGGAAAAGCTGCTCAAAAACGAACTCATGCGTTTCCAGATGCAAGCCACTTATTCCGATTCCGACAGCAAACGCCTGGACCGCCAAGGCTCACCCATCGTGCTGGACGGGTATGGTCGCGGCATCAAGACCGGCCTGTGGCAAATGGCCAAAAAACATTGCGAGACACAACTCAGGGACCACAGGCTGCCGGGTGGTCTGGACAAGAAATTCAATCTCTTCCCCGCCAGCGGCCCCTTCGTCTACACCGACACGCCTGAGCCTGCGACGGGAGCGCAGGCGCAGACGTATACGCCGAAAATATTCAAGGATATCTGCCCCGAAATCAACCAGCACGACTGCGTCTACATCCAGGCGCTGGGCGTGCAATTGATCAAGGCGCCGGACACGGCGGAAAAAGGCCCGCAAGGCGGCCGCATCAGTTCTTTCATGGGTGGCCGCGGCTTGCGCACTTCGCCCAGCGCATGTGCCGCCATCTGCGCCAGGGAAATGGTGCGCCTGATCGATGCCGGCCACCCCGAGGAAGCGATGAAAGTCGTGACCGGCGCCATCAAGACATCCGTCAACCCCGCGCTGGGAAACGTCAACCTGACACCCAATTCGATGCTCCACCTGAAGGGGCTGGACCCGCTGGAATCGGGCAGCCCCATGCAACGGGAAGCGCTGGGGACGCATTTTCGCCAATTTTTCGCCCATGCCGCACCCGATAACGCGCCTTTCATCGTCAAGCAAAATATTGCGGTGGTGCGCAATCTGATCGACAAGGGCGACGTCAATGAATTGAGTGCGGACATGCCAGCCACCTTTTGCGCATCGCTGTCCGACTCCCTGCAGCGCGCCAATACCGCGCTCGATGCATTGAGCGCGCTCGGCGATGCGCAGCCGGAAAAGCGTTCAAAAGAAATGGAAAAATTTTATCAAGCTCTGCAGGGCATTCACCACGAGCTGCGTTTCCAGTCCGATTTGAAAGGCCCTGCTCCATCGCTGGAAGACGCGTTCAAGCATCTGCTGCCGGAAAATATACGCGCCAACACCCAAGTCATGTCGGCGCCGCACGGCCTGGCCATGTTCGATCAGATCCAGCAATCGCTGGCGCCGGAAGATCTCCACAGCGCCGCCTATCTGCACGGCGCCTATTACGAAACGCCGGCCTTGTTCCCAGGTGCGCAGCAAGCCGACACGGTAGACTCTGCCGCGCTGCAAGACAAGAAAGTGATCATCATGGAACCGCACCCGAACAACGCGGCGGAGAGCAGCATCGTGCCCCACGACCCGGTAAAATTGATCGACAATCTCTTCGCCCATGGACGCCAGCAACCATGTACTCTGGTCATGGATGTCACGCTCAACCACCTCGGCGATCAGCAAATCATCGATACCATCGCGGCCGCAAAACCGCATATCGAGGACGGCAAGCTGAATCTGATATTGCTGCAAAGCGGCACCAAGTTCATACAAAACGGCATGGACCTGGTAAATATCGGCGTGGCCGCCATTATCAACAACCAGCAAGGTAAATGGCAGTCATTCAATGCCAACATGCAGCAAAACGCGCAATCGGTACCCGCCGACGACCGGGGTTATATCGCCAACATGCTGTCCAAGAACGGGCCGCAACTAAAAAGCTATCTGGATCAGGTACGCGGCAATACCGCCACCCTGAGGGCCGATCTGGCAAGCAAACTCACAACGGGCGGCAATAATGCCTATGAATTGTGCGCCAACAGCGATCCCTCCACCGTGTATATCGCGCTCAAGCCGAAGGACTCGTTCATAGCGGCAAAGCTGAACAAGAGCGAGACAGAAATCACCCACGCCGACCGCAGCAAGGTGAATCAGGACTTGTACAAGGAAAAATTCCTGCCCGCCTTTGGGGATCTGGCAAACGTCGACCGCTCCAGCTTTGGCTTCAACCTGAGCAATTTCGGCGAATGCGACACGACGGTGCGCGTCACTCTGGGCGTGGAAGACAAGGCCATGCTGGAACACTATGCCAACCGCATCGCCGCCGTCGGTCAACAAGCATTCCAGGCTTGATGTTGCGGGCCGGAAGGGCCCGCTATCGACCGCCAAGCGTATCCGCGCCTCGCCGCGCAAGCCGGGAGCCGGCTTGCGCGCATGTATTTTACAGAGACTGACACAGTCAATTAAAAAAACCAATCAACCGCCATCCCTGGCAATCCATGTCAGGGTGGCGGCAAACGCGCACCCGTCTTGCGCACACTCAATGGCGCGCCGGCGTCGCGTAAATATCCTGGCCCGCCTCATTGATCTGGCGCCGCAAGTCGCGCCGCTCGTCGGGCGTCAAGCGGCCATTGCGACGCGAAGCGTCGGCCCGTTCTTGCATCGCGCGACGCTGTTCCTCGGCGCGGCCATCGGCCTGGCGTGGCTGCTCGGCGCGGCTGTCGCGGCCCTCGTTATGGCCTTGCTGCTGGCCATGGTGGCCATCGTCGCGGCGCTGATCTTGCTGCTGGGTGGCCTGGGCGCCCTGCTCGCCGGCCACGCAAACGACACTGGCACCCAGCAGTGAGCAACACACGACAAGCGAACCGACCGACAGTCGGGCCGAAGTGCCATGCATGTTTTTAAGCGCGTTATTCATTGTGTTCCTCTTCCGCGATGCCTGGTAAAGATATAAGCTTAAGACCACTGATGCCCCAGTGTATGATGCTTTACACAGTGCAGTAAGAGTAAATGGGTAAAGTTTGTAACAGTATGTAATGGGTCGTCGCGGCTGCTTGTTTGCGGGCGTTCAGACGTTACCATAGCAACCTAGATATGACAACATGACAGCCAAATGACTACCACACCGACTATCAATTCAGGCACCAATACAACGACGCAAGCCAACCATGGTCACCAGTTCAAGATTATGGTAGTGGACGACGACGTGCGTTTGCGCGACTTGCTGCGTCGCTATCTGACCGAACAAGGCTTCAATGTTGTCACGGCGGAAAACGCGACCGCGATGAACAAGTTGTGGCTGCGCGAACGCTATGACTTGCTGGTGCTGGACTTGATGCTGCCGGGCGAGGATGGCTTGTCGATCTGCCGCCGCCTGCGCGGCGCCGGCGACCAGACCCCGATCATCATGCTGACCGCCAAGGGCGAGGATGTGGACCGCATCGTCGGCCTCGAAATGGGCGCCGACGATTACTTGCCCAAGCCATTCAACCCGCGCGAACTGGTGGCCCGCATCGGCGCCGTGTTGCGCCGCAAGGGTCCCGATGAAATCCCCGGCGCGCCCTCGGAAACCCCGCAATCGTTCGAGTTCGGCCAGTTCGTGCTCGACCTGGGCACCCGCACGCTGAAGAAAAACGGCGACACGGTGCCCCTGACCACGGGCGAATTCTCGGTACTGAAAGTGTTTGCCCGCCACGCGCGCCAGCCGCTGTCGCGCGAAAAATTGATGGAACTGGCGCGCGGGCGCGAATATGAAGTGTTCGACCGCAGCCTGGACGTGCAGATTTCGCGCCTGCGCAAGCTGATCGAGCCAGATCCGTCCAGCCCGCTGTACATCCAGACCGTCTGGGGCCTCGGCTATGTCTTCATCCCTGAGGGACAGCCGCGCTGAAACGCATGATGCCATTGCCCGTGATAAGCCTGGCCCGTCTGAAAAACGGGCTGTTTTGGCGCACCTTTTTCCTTCTCAGCGTACTCACCACCCTCAGCATGGCAGCCTGGATCGCCCTGATCAGCGTGGTCCAGCGCGAGCCGCAGGCGCAGCAAGTGTCGGCCCAGGTGATTTCCGTGGTCACCATCACGCACGCCGCCCTGACCCATTCGGCGCCCGAGTTGCGCAAGGAATTGTTGTTCGAACTGGTCAGCAACGAAGGTATCCGCGTGTTGCCGCTGGAACCCGACGACAAGGTCGACCCACCCTCGAAGAATTGGCTGATGCCCGACATCGTCGCGCTGGTCAAGGACAAGCTGGGCGAGGATACCCGCTTTTCCGCGCGCGTGAATGGCGTGGCCGGCTTCTGGGTCAGCTTCAAGATCGACGACGATGAATACTGGTTGATGCTGGAGCGCGAACGCATCCGCGGCTTGACCGGCATCCAGTGGCTGGGCTGGGCCAGCCTGGTGTCGCTCATCTCGCTGCTGGGCGCGGCCATCATTTCCAGCCTGATCAACCTGCCGCTGGCGCGCCTGACGGCGGCCGCGCGCGCCATCGCCAAGGGCAAGCAACCGGAGCTGTTGCCCGAAAAGGGGCCGATTGAAATCATCGAGGCCAACCGCAGCTTCAACCAGATGGCCGACGATTTGCGGCAAGTCGAGTCGGACCGCGCCGTGATCCTGGCTGGCATTTCGCACGACTTGCGCACCCCGCTCGCGCGCATGCAACTGGAAGTGGAAATGGCCCACTTGTCGGACGAGGCGCGCGAAGGCATCCAGTCCGATATCGGCCAGATGGATGCCATCATCGGCCAATTCCTCGATTACGCCAAGCCGACCGAAAGCGCCAGCTTCACCAATGTCGACATCGGCGCGCTGCTGGCCGACAGCGCGCGCGAGGCGACGCGCCTGCCCGACGTGCGCATCCAGGCCGATATCGCGCCCGAGGCACACGTGATGGGCAATGCGACCGACTTGCGGCGCGTGATCAATAATCTGATCGAAAACGCGCGCCGCTACGGCAAGACCGAGGGCGGCGAGCTCAGCGAAATCGATATTTCATGCCAATTGAAAGGCAATCATGGCGCGCGGCGCGTCTTGATCGAAGTGCAAGACCACGGCCCCGGCGTGCCGGACGACAAGATCGAGCAATTACTCAAGCCATTTACCCGCCTCGACACGGCGCGCGGCCAAGCCAATGGCGCCGGACTGGGCCTGGCCATCGTCGAGCGCGTGTTGTTGCGCCATGGCGCCGAACTGCATGTGCGCAACCGCGTCGGCGGCGGCTTGCTGTTTCAAATCGTGATGGCGGCCGCCTGAGCGCGTTTAAAAATCGAACTGGGCCGACACCTTGAAGGTGCGGCTCGCGCCCGGGATCAGGTAGCCACCCAGTTGCGGCGTCACGTCGCGCCAGTAAAACTTGTTGAAGACATTGTCCACATTGGCGCGCAAGATGGTGGCCGTGCCGGCGATGCTGGTGCTATACGCCGTGCCCAGGTTCAGCACATGGTAGCCCGGCACCATCACCGTGTTGGCCGCGTCGAAGGCTTTCTTGGCGGCATACAACCAGGTGCCGTTCAATTTCAAACCGGCCACTTGCGGCACGGCGTAATCGGCGAATACGGAGGACTTGAAGGCCGGCACGTCGGTGACGCGCTTGCCGTCCAGGCTATCCTGGCCCGTGCCTTGCTGCTGCGTGTTGAGCGCCATGGCCGACACGCCGAGCGTCAAGTCCGGCGTCGCCTTGCCTTGCGCCGCCAATTCCAGGCCACGGTTCTGGGCCTGGCCATTGCGCACGAAAGTATTGCCGGCATCCGTATATTCCAGGCCCTTGCGAATCTGGAACAGGGTCGCCGACAACATCAAGTCGCGCGTCACATCGACCTTGACGCCGATTTCAATTTGCTTGGACTTGCTCGGGTCGAGCGCCGTGTTTTGATTCGAGGTCAGAATCGGCGCGATGCCGCCATGTTCCAGCCCTTGCGAATAGGCGCCATACAGCGCCACATCGGCGCGCGGATGGTATACCAGCGCCAGGTTCGGCAGCAGGAAACCATTGTCGGTGCGGGCGTCGGGAATATTGGCGCCTAGCCATTGCCGGCGCTTCACTTGCACGTAGCGCAAGCCGGCGTGCAAGGTCCAGTCGCTGGCCAGGCTCAAGATATCTTGCGCGAACACGGCGCGCTCGTTTTCGCTGCGCACTTCCACGGCCGGCGAGGAACTGAGACCCGATTCGGGCACGGCCACCGGCTGGTAAATATTACTGGTGCCGACCAATTCATAGGAATAAGTGCCAGCCTTGTCCTTGCGCTCAAAGAATGAGGCGCCGGCGGTGACGGCATGGCGCAGCGCGCCGGTGGCGAACTTGCCCTGGATGATCGCTTGCGCGGCCAGCGGCGACTTCGATTCGCCCAGGCTCTTGTAATCGTAGACATCGTAATCGCCGTTCGCGCAAAAACCGGCCACCGCGCCGCAACCATACGGGAAGGCGGTGTAATCGTCGCGCTTGAAGCTGTGGCGGTTGGCCGACACGGTGGCGCGCCAATCCTGGTCGAACTGGTAAGCGAAACGCAAACCGATATTGCTGCTCTGGGTGTGCACCGGTTTACTCCAGGGCTGGTTGTTGAGCATGCTGTCGGCCGCCACCCCGCTCGGCAGCGCGCTGCCGTCGATCAACTGGAAGCCAGGCGCCGTCACTTGCGACTTGTCTTGATAGTCCGCGTCCAGTTGCAACAACGCTTGCGGCGTCAATTGCCAGTCGAAGGCGCCCGACACAAACTTGCGGCTGCCATCGGCGCCCTTGATGTAGGAGCGGATGCGCTCGGCCGCCGCGTTGATGCGGTAGCCGAAGCGGCGGTCTTCGAAGCGTCCGCCCAGGTCGAGCGAACCGTACACGGTGCCGCGCTCGCTCGCTTCCAGCGTCACCGAACGCAGCGCCGTATTGGTCGGGCGCTTGACGATGTAATCGACTATCCCGCCCGGCGCGGCGACGCCGGCCTGGAAGCCAGCCAAGCCTTTCAACACTTCGATGCGCTCCTTGTTTTCCAGAGGAATCTGGGCATCTCCGACGATCGCCAGGCCATCCTTGCGGTAACTTGAATTGCTGTCGAGCGCGAAGCCGCGCATCGAAAACTGTTCCGCGTAACCGACCGCGTTATAAGAATCGCTGACGCTGGCGTCGAATTTGAGCGCGTCGCTGGTCGAGCGTATCCGTAACTCTTGCATTTGCTCGCGCGTGAAGACGGCCACCGAGGCCGGCGTTTGCAGCAGCGGCGCGTCGGAAAAGCCGGCCACCGAGGCGCGGTTGGCGGCGTCGGCCTTGCTGCCCGTGACGACGACTTCGGCCATGCCCTGCTCGCTCGACTGGGCTGCGGCGGAGGCGGGAAAAGCTTGCAGGAGCGCCAGCGCGACGAGGGAAACGGATAAATTTGGTGTAGACATAATGTGCTCGTGGTTCATATCGGTACTGCCGACATGCTGCTTGTTCGGCCGGAGCCAGCGCAGGAGCAATCAAAGGAAGGACTTTGCGCTTTCCTTCGCTGGCATTATCCAGATCAGGTACGGAGGGTATCTCTCACCCGGAAACAGCGTTTCCAGGACCCCTAGCGAAGCCGAAGCTTACCATGAAGCGCCGGCCGCCAGCCCTGCCGCCGGCATTGCGCGAACCGTTTTACAACAGTGTGCGCTGGCGTGCGGCGCTTGAGCTTTTGGCGCGGGCGGTGGAAAATGCACCCATACCACCATGAAAAGGATGTCGCGATGTCACAAGAAGAGTTGCATGAGGCGGCCGACGGTTTGCCGGCACCGACCATCGATATGCACCGCGCCATCAGCGCGCTGATCGAAGGCTTGCAGGCGCTGGACGGCAATAACCAGCGATTCGAGGCGTGCACCGATCCGGAACTGCGGCGCCTGCTGGCGCACCGTTGCGACTCTAGCCGCAAGCAAGTTGCCATGCTGCTGGAATGGCTGCGCCGGCGCGACAGCAAAATGGATAAGGAAATGAAGGAAGCGCTGTTCAAGGCCGGGCCGATCGTCGCGCAATACCATTACGAATAGGGCGCCGGCGCTTCGGCCGGCGCCGCTGTGCGCGCCACTGCGCGCGCCGCGATTCCCGATCCTGGGGTATGGTTCGCTGAAACCGGCAAAGATGGAGGCATGACGATGAAGCTGTTGCCGTACCGCGAAGGAACTTGGTTCGCATTGCCCTTGAAAGGCGGCGGTTACGCCGTCGGCATGGTGGCCCGCATGGCGCCGGCGGGACGCATCATCCTCGCGTATCTGTTTGGCCCCAAGCATGGCACCCTGCCAACCCTGGCCGAGGTCGAGCGCTTGCGGGCGCCAGACGCAATCCGGCGCCTGCGCACCGGCGACCTGGGCCTGGTCAATGAGAACTGGCACGTGATCGGCCAAGCGGTCCACTGGGAGCGCGAGGCTTGGCCGATGCCCTCGTTTATCCGGCGCGCCGACCTGCTCAAGCGGGCCTGGCGCGCCACCTATTTCGACGCCGATCCGGGCAAGCTGGAACGGGAGGAATCCATCCCCTACGACACGCCCGACCTGGAAAGCGATTCCCTCTACGGTTACGGCGCCACCGAAATGCTGATGACCAAATTATTGAATTAGAAAGCTGTCGGAACTTATTCCAGTGGGCCGCCGGCACTGTCCGCAAGCATTTGATGCGCAGGGCAATGCTTGCGTGGCCCAGCCATTGCACCTTGTCTCGATACTGCAGGCGTTTGAAGGGAACTGACGCAATCCGTGGGCAGCGCAATGGGCAGGGCAAGCCGGCCCACTGGCAATTGAACTTGGGCAAAGCTCGCTTTCACAGTTGAATGGGGCGACTCATCCATTTTTCTTCCTCCATTTCTTGCCGCTCGCGGCACACCCGATCCGGTCGCCGCTTCAATTGATGCAACAATTCCTCCGGCGCGCCAGGCGCGTCCGTCGTTTCTTCCAGCAGTGTCTGCAATTGTTTCTGCAAGGCGTCCCCCAGGCGGCGCAGTTCGTGTCGCCCAGCGCGCGCCTCGCAATGGCGGCCTGCCCCGTGCAGTGCAAGCAACTGGCGCACCAGCGCATGCACTTGTTGGTGCGAGCGGCGGATCGATTGAAAGTTCGCCAGCGTGGCATGGCGGGCCAGGCCTTCTTCTTCCAACCAGGCGCCCAGGCGGCAACGGTGCAGATCAAGGCCGGGGCCGTCATTCGCCGCGCCCATCAGCAGCGTTTCCATGGTCGCCATCCAGGCGCGGTGTTCTACGCCTGCGAACAATAGCGGGAAATCATTGCGGTTGATCGGTGGACGTTGCAACCAGGCGGGATCGGGACGCCAGTTGGCAGCCCAGGCCGGCAATGCCGGCCCCGGCATCGGGCGCGCGATGCCATAACCCTGGGCCAGTTCGCACCCCAGTTGCAACAGCATTTTCCCATGTGCGATCGTCTCCACACCTTCCGCGATGACCTCGAGGCGGAAGGCTTCCGCCAAGCCGATCACTCCCTCAAGAATGCTGAGGTCGTCTGGATCGTCAAGCATGTCGCGCACGAAGCTCTGGTCGATTTTAAGTTGACTCACGGGCAGTCTTTTCAGGTAAGTCAGCGAGGAATAGCCGGTCCCAAAGTCATCCAGGGAAAAATCCACGCCAAGCTTGCGGCAAGCCCGCATCACCTCGCTGGCGCGCGCCACGTCTTCCAGGGCGCTCGTCTCCAGCACTTCCAGCGCCAAGTCCCGGGGCCGGGTGTCCGGGTGCAGGGCCAGCATGCGCCGCAGGCGCTCGACAAAGTCGGGCTGCTGCAATTGGTGGGCGCCCAGATTGACGCTGACCGGAATGTGCAGGCCAGCCGCGCGCCAGACGTCCATCTGGCACAGGGCGCTGTCGATCACCCATTCGCCGACGCTGATCGACAGCGCGTGCGCTTCAATATCCGGCAGGAATTGAGATGGCGGCAACAAGCCCCTTTCCGGATGTTGCCAGCGAATCAGTGCCTCGGCGCCGACCACGCTACCGGTCCGCATATTCACCTTGGGCTGGTAGTGCAGCGTGAATTCATTGCGGGCCAGGGCCTCACGCAGGCGCGTGAGGCTGTGGTAGCGCGCGCGTACGCTCAGTTCGTGCGCGGCGTCAAACAACTGGTAACGGTTTTTGCCGGACTGCTTGGACAGATACAGGGCCTGATCGGCCTGGCGCAGCAAGCGATCGGCATCGAGTTCTTGCTGCTGCGGGTAAAAAGTGACGCCGATACTGGCCGACACCTGCAGCCCCAAGGCGCCCAGGCACACCGGCCGTGCGGCGGCCTCGAGCAAGCTGGCCAGGATGGGCGCGCTGGCCGCGACGTGCTCCAGGTCGAGCAAGAGGGCGACGAACTCATCGCCGCCGATGCGCGCCAGTGTATCGCCTTCGCGCAGGGCCAGTTGCATGCGGGCAGCCACGGCGATCAACAAACTGTCGCCCGCCACGTGCCCGTGGCGCTCGTTGATGGCCGTGAAGCCGTCCAGGTCGAGATACAGCACCGCCACCTGTCTGCCGCACCTTTGCGCTTGTGCCATGGCTTGCCGCAAGCGGTCCAGCAGCAGCGCGCGGTTCGGCAAGCCGGTCAGCGTGTCGAAGTGCAGGATATGCTCAAGTTTGCGTTCGTGTTCCTTGAACGCGGACAAGTCCGAGAATATGCCCACGTACTGCCGGGGCGTGCCGGCGCCGTCGCACACGGCGCAAATGGTCAGCCATTCGGCATACACTTCGCCATTCTTGCGCCGGTTCCAGATTTCGCCGCACCAGTGCCGCTTGTTGAGCAAATCGCGCCACAGCGCGGCATAGAACGCCGCCCCCTGGCGCCCGGAGCTGAGCAGCCCAGGCTTGCGACCCAGGACTTCCTCGCGCTGGTAGCCGGTGATGGCGCAGAACGCGCCATTGACGTCAACGATGTCGCCGTCCAGGTTGGTGACCATGATGCCTTCGTGCGCGTGCGCGAACACACTGGCGGCCAGGTCCAGTCTTTGCTCCGCCCAGCCGGGCGCACTGACCGTGGTGTAGCTGACCACCGCGCCGCCCGCTTGCGCACCTGCCAGGGGCGTCACGCGCATGCGCAGCCAAGGTTGCCGGCAAGTGGCATGCGCCGGGTAGTCGCGGCTGAAACCAGCCGGCAAGCGCCCTTCGATGACGGCGCGGATGGCGTGGCCGGCGGCGTCCTGCATCCCGCCGCCGACGCGCGAGCGGCAGGCGGCAAGAAAATCGGCGCCGATTTCGGCGCACGGCGCGGACGGACCCAGCCCGTCGACGCTCGCCAAGGCAAGACAGCGCCACGCCTGGTTGGCCAGGCGGATCACGCCTTGCGGGTCGAGGACCGCAATTGCCGCGTCGAGCGCGTCGAGGATGGCGCCGTCACCCCGCTCCACTGCCCCGTCCTTCGGAGTCAGGTTGGCGCCCGCGCGGCATCATTTCGCCACGCCGATCAGGGCGCGCTGCGGCGCCGCCGCCAGCCGCAGCGCCGGTGCGCGCGGCTGCGAGAGCTTGAACACGGTCAGCGCCCGCACCACTTTCAACGTTTGATCCTGCAGGCTGGAGGCGGCCGCCGCCGCCTGCTCCACCAGCGCCGCGTTTTGCTGCGTTACTTCGTCCATTTGGATCACCGCCTGGTTGACCTGGGCGATACCGGCGCTCTGCTCGTGCGAGGCGGCGGCGATCTGGTGCATGGTGGCGCTGACGCCGCGCACCGACGCCAGGATGGCGTCCATGGTGACGCCGGCCTGGTCGGCCAGGGCGATACCGGCGTCGACCTGGTCGACCGAGACCCCGATCAAGTCCTTGATTTCCTTGGCCGCCGTGGCGCTGCGCTGGGCCAGGCTCCGCACTTCGCTGGCGACGACGGCGAAGCCGCGCCCCTGTTCCCCGGCACGGGCGGCCTCGACGGCGGCGTTCAAGGCCAGGATATTGGTCTGGAAAGCGATGCCTTCGATGATGCCGATGATGTCGACGATTTTTTTCGACGCGGCGCTGATGGCGCCCATCGTCGTCACCACTTGTGTGACGATGGCGCCGCCACGGGCAGCCACCTCCGTGGCGGCCGCCGCCATGTCGTTGGCGCGCGCGGCGTTGCCGCTGTTTTGCTCCACCGTCGAGGCCAGCTCTTCCATGCTGGAAGCGGTTTCCTCCAGCGCCGACGCCTGCGACTCGGTGCGCCCGGACAAGTCCAGGTTGCCGGCGGCGATTTCCTGGGTGGCGACGTCGATGTGGGTGAAATTCTTGCGCACGTCGCCGACGATGGAGTGCAAGTTCACGCGCAACTGGCGAAGCGAGCGCAACAGTTGTCCCGTTTCATCCTTGCGGTCGGTGTGGATTTCACTGCTCAGGTCGCCGCCCGCCATGGTCTGGCTCGCCTGCAGCGCCTGTTTCAGCGGGACGATCACGCTGGCGCGCAAGTCATACCAGAAATACAGGGCATTGGCGACCACCGCCGCCGCGCCCGCCAGCAACCAGTCGCGCCCGGCGCCACTGGCGTCGTCGAACAACAGCCTGGAGCAGGCCAACGCAACGACGGCGCCGATCAGCAGGCCCAGGTTCCAGCCGAAGCGCTGTCCCAGCGAAACCTTGCCCAGGCCCCGCAATTTGGCGGCCAGGCCGGTGGGGACCGGATCGCCCTGGTCGATGGCGATACGCTCCGGATTACCCGCCTTGATTTGTCGATACAGGGCCGCTGCCGCAGCCACCTGTTGCCGGCTGGGTTTGGTGCGCACCGACATGTAACCGGTCGGCGCGCCATTCTCCATGATCGGCGTCACGTTCGCCGAGACCCAGTAAAAATCACCGTTCTTGCAACGGTTCTTGACCATGCCGGTCCATGCGCGCCCGCTCTTGATGGTGGCCCACAGGTCGGCGAAGGCCTCGGCCGGCATGTCGGGGTGGCGCAGGATGTTTTGCGGCGCGCCGATCAGCTCTTGCTCGGAAAAGCCGCTGACCAGGACAAAATAGGCGTTGGCGTAACGGATATTGCCCTGCAAGTCAGTGGTCGAAACGATCGTTTCGCTATCGCTGATTTCATATTCCTTGTTGCTCACTGGCGTGTTGTGGCGCATGGCATTTCCTCGTCAAACGGTGGGTGGGAGCGTGACGTCGCCGCGACCGGATTGGCCGACGTTCATTCCCCCGCCCGCTGGTAGCCGGCGGCGCCCATGGCGGGACTGCACGGTCCATGATCCGCCCCTTTTCCGTCCCCGCACAGAGTAGAAGTACTCAGTCGGGAGAATATTTCGCCATCGCTTGCGGCCCTGGCTGCTTGCGCTCTTACATCCGGCTTGCGCCGGGCCACGATCTCCCGTACATTGAAACGGTCCCGGTCCGCGCGCTTCCCGGCGCCGCCGAATGTCCACACGTGAGAGCCATGGATAAACGCGAAGCGAAGATGAGGCGGCCCGCGCCGCGCCAGCCGGCGGCGCCGACACTGGCCGGATCGCCGCGCCAATTGCAGTTGTACCAGCTGGAATTGGAAGTGCAGAACGAGGCCTTGCGCGACGCACGGGCCGAGCTCGAGGCGTCGCGCGACCGCTACCGTGAACTGTATGATTTCGCCCCGGTGGGGTATTTGACGCTCGACGCGGGCGGCCGCGTCGCAACCATCAATCTCACCGGGGCCGCCCTGCTGGGAGAGGCGCGGGAAAGCGTGCTGGGGGCGCGCTTTTCATCGTTCATCGTCGACGAAGACCAGGATCGATGGACCTTGCACGTGCGCGCCATACGCATCGAGCCAGGGCAAAGCGGCGCGGAACTGCGCCTGCGCCGCAGCGACGGCGCGATCTTTCATGCCCAGCTCGACTGTGCCGGCAAGGGCATGGCCGCCGACGACGAGATGCGCGTCGTGTTGAGCGACATCAGCCGGCGCATCTTGGCGCAGGCTGCGCTGCGTGAGAGCGAGGCACGTTTTCGCATCATCACCGACCTCTCTCCCGGCATGGTGCGGGTGTTCGACGTCGCGCAGCGCTGCGTCTGGGCCAACCAGACCTGGCTCAATTTCGTCGGCATGAACCTGGAGCAGGCGCTGGGCGGCACCTGGGCGCAACGCATCGACCCGAACGACGTTGGCGCTTGCCTGGCCAACCATAGCGCCCATCTGGAAGCGCGCGCGCCCTTCGTCCTGGAATACCGGCTGCGGCGCCACGATGGCCAGGCGCGCTGGTTGCTCGACATGGGCCAACCACAGTTCGACGAGCACGCCGAGTTCAGCGGCTATATCGGCACCTGTATCGACATCACCGAGCAACGCGCCGACGCCGAGCAGTTGAACAAGCTCAAGCTGGCGGTGGAGCAATCGTCGCACGGCATCATCATCACCGACATTCACGCCCGCATCGAATATGTGAACCTGGCCTTCAGCACCATCACCGGCTACAGCAGCGCCGAGGTGTTGGGGCGCAATCCCCACTTGCTGCACTCGGGCCAGACGCCGCCCGCCACCTATCTCGACTTGTGGGCGACGCTGCGGCGCGGCGAGATCTGGCAGGGCGAGTTCCTGAACCGGCGCAAGAACGGCGAGGAGTTCATCGAATCGGCGCGCATTTCCCCGGTGCGCCAGGCCGACGGCCGCATCACCCATTACCTGGGAATCAAGGAAGACATCACCGCCCACAAGCGCGCAGCCGAGGCGAGCCACGAATCGAAGCTGCTGTTGCAAGGCGTGATCGATTCGACCCCGGACTGGATCCATGTGAAAGACAGGCAGCACCGCTTCATGCTGGTCAACCGCAGCATCTCCAGCGCCTTCCAGCAGCTTCCGGCCGCCATGATCGCTTGCCCGGACACCGACTTCATGCCGGCGGCGATGTGCGTCGGCGACGCGGCGCAGGGCATCCGCAGCCTGCACGACGACGACGACGCCGTGTTCGCGGGGCAAACGATCCACGATCCCTGCGACAAGATCATCCTGAAGAACGGCGAGCTGCGCATTTTCGACACCTTCAAGGGGCCGCTGCGCGATTCGGCGCAACGCATCTATGGCGTGCTCTGCTTTCAACGCGACATCACCGAACGCGTGCGCGCCGACGCGGAGCAGCAAACGCTGGAATTGCAACTGCAGCAAGCCCAGAAAATGGAAATGATCGGCCACTTGACTGGCGGCATCGCGCACGACTTCAATAACATCCTCGCCTCCATCTTCGGCTACGCTGAATTGATGCAAATGTCGAGCGAGATCGAGCTCCATCCGCAACTCGGCCTGTATCTGCAGGAAATACTCCAGGCGGGCGTGCGGGCCAAGGAACTGGTCGAGGAATTGCTCACGTTCAGCCACGAGAGGGAAACCTCGACCGAGGCGATCATCGTCACGCCGATCGTCGCGGAGGTGGCGAAATTGTTGCGCGCCACCATGCCAAGCTCGATTTCCATTACCGTCGAGATCGCCGATGCCTTGCCTGAGGTGTTGATGCGCCCGGTTCGCCTGCACCAGATTTTGATGAATCTGGGTATCAACGGGCGCGACGCCATTGACGGCGCCGGGGCGATCCGCTTCGAGGTCGAGCCAGTCGCACTGGCGGCGCCCCAAGAGTGCGATTCCTGCCACCGCCATTTCTGGGGCGCCCATTTGATGATCTCGGTGCGCGACAGCGGATCGGGCATACCGCGCGGCGATTTGCCGAAGATTTTCGACCCCTTCTTCAGCACCAAGAAGGCGGGACGGGGCAGCGGCCTGGGCCTGTCGGTATTGCATGGCATCGTGCATTCGGTAAACGGGCATATCGAGGTCATCACGGCCGACGGCTGCGGTACCGAGTTTCGCATCTACCTGCCCGCCTTGTCGCCGGAAAACCGGGCCGCAGTCAGAGCAGCGGCGCCGACCAGCGCGCGCGCGGCCATGCGCGGCCACGTGATGGTGGTCGATGACGAGGCCAGCATCGTCGGTTTCACCAAGGCGCTGCTGGAGGGGGCCGGCTGCCGGGTCAGCGGCTTGACCAGCGCGACCGAGGCGCTGCGCCGCTTCCGCGCCGATCCGCAGGCAATCGACATGCTCATCACGGACCAGACCATGCCTGAAATGAGCGGCGCCGAACTGGCCAGCGCAATGCTGGCCTGCCGCCCCGACTTGGCCATCGTCATGAGCACCGGCTACAGCAATATAATCGACGAGCGCACCGCCCGCCAGCTCGGGATACGCCATTTTTTGGTCAAGCCGGTGCCGGCCAGGGCCTTGCTCGACATCGTCGCCGCTTGCCTCGCTGGCGCGGCGAAGGCGCCGGCAGCACCTACAGGAACAGCTTGAGCAATTCCACCGTCGATTCAGTGTGCAACTTGTCCCGGATGCGGGCCCGGTGATTTTCCACCGTGCGCACGCTCAGGCCCAGCGCCGCAGATATTTTCCGGCTCGACTGGCCGTCGATCACCTGCTCCAGCACGGCGCGCTCCTTGGGCGTGAGCAGGGACATGCGCGCCTGCCTGACTTGCCTCTCCCGCCATGCCGTGCGCTGTCGCCGGTCACCCGCCAAGCCCGCGCGCACCTTCTCGATCAGAGCCGCAGCGCCGAAGGGCTTTTCCAGAAAGTCCAGCGCCCCGTGTGTCATCGCCTCCACGGCGATGCTGACTTCGGCGAAACCGGTCATGAAGATGATCGGCAAGGTGGGATCGATTTCTTTCAGGCGCCGTTGCAGTTCGAGCCCGTCCATGTCGGGCATGCGCAGGTCGCACACTAGGCAGGCGCACGGCCCGGCTCGGTAGGCGTCCATGAATTCCCGCGCCGAGGCAAAGGCGCGCACGTCGGCGCAGACGGTGCGTATCAAGGTCTGCAGCATGCGCAGCAGCGGCAGATCGTCGTCGACCACGTACACGGTACAGTCTTGGGATATCGCATTTGGCATAGCGCGGTCACCAGGGGGCGGTCAAGTATGCAGCGCGTCCGGCCCGGCGCGCCGTTCCAATGACGGTATTGAGACGAATACCATACCAGAAATGCCAGTCTGCGCGCAGATATCTTTTACCTGGATGAGTCCGCTTTTAAGGCGGCAGCAACCGGACAAAAAAAAACCGGCTACCGCCCGCGATGCGGGTGGCAGCCGGTCAGGCCGGGCGAAATTACTTGGCCGGGCTATTGAGCAGCAACTCGTTCATGCGCTTGACGAAAGCGGTCGGATCGGCCAGCGAGCCGCCTTCGGCCAGCATGGCTTGATCGAACAAGATATGCGACCAGTCGGCAAACAAGCCGCCCTTGTCAGCGTCTTCATACTTCAGGCGCGCCACCAGCGGATGGTTCGGATTGATTTCCAGAATCGGCTTCGATTCTGGCGCGCTTTGGCCGGCTGCCTTCAACATGCGCAGCAAGTTGCCCGACAATTCGTTCTCATCGGCCACCAGGCAAGCAGGCGAGCCGGTCAGGCGGAAGGTGACGCGCACGTCCTTGGCCTTATCGGCCAGCGCGAGCTTCATCTTGCCGACCAGGTCCGCGTACGAGGTTTCGGTGGCTTCGTGCTCTTTCTTCTCGGCTTCGTCTT
The DNA here is from genome assembly GCA_040544385.1 of Oxalobacteraceae bacterium GrIS 1.11. GTDB lineage: Bacteria > Pseudomonadota > Gammaproteobacteria > Burkholderiales > Burkholderiaceae_D > Janthinobacterium. The sequence continues at coordinate 58,659 of JBEONR010000007.1, read as the reverse complement.
CCAGCTTGCCCAGGTCAAGGCCGCCCTTGGCCACCGACACCAGTTCCTTGCCTTCGAAATCCTGGATAAACGAGAGCATCCATTCGTCGACGCGGTCCGTCAGCAGCAACACTTCGACGCCCTTCTTGCTGAAGATTTCCAGGTGCGGGCTGTTTTTCGCGGCGCGGTAATTATCGGCCGTGACATAGAAAATCTTGTCCTGGCCTTCCTTCATGCGCGCCACGTAATCGGCCAGCGAGGTGTTTTGCTCGTCGCCTTCGTTGTGGGTCGAGGCGAAGCGCAGCAGCTTGGCCAGGCGTTCCTTGTTGACCGAATCTTCGCCGATACCTTCCTTGAGCACCTGGCCGAATTCTTTCCAGAAGCTGGTGTACTTGTCTTTTTTCTCTTGCTCGTCGGCGTTCGCCAACTCTTCCAGCATGCCCAGCACGCGCTTGGTCGAACCTTCGCGTATCACCTTGACGTCGCGCGATTCTTGCAGGATTTCACGCGACACGTTCAGCGGCAAGTCGTTCGAATCGATCACGCCTTTCACGAAGCGCAAGTAAGCTGGCATCAATTGTTCGGCGTCATCCATGATGAAGACGCGCTTGACGTACAGCTTGATGCCGCCGCGCTTGTTGCGGTCCCACATGTCGAACGGTGCCTTGCTCGGGATGTACAGCAATTGCGTGTACTCGCTGCGGCCTTCGACCCGGTTATGGGTGTGGGTCAGCGGCGCCTGGAAGTCATGCGACACATGCTTGTAGAATTCGTCGTATTGTTCCGGCGTGATGTCGGACTTGTTGCGGGCCCACAGCGCGCTGGCCTGGTTGACGGTCTCGAATTCTTCCCTGACGACGGTTTCTTTTTTCTCTTCGTCCCATTCTTCTTTCTGCATCACGATCGGCAGCGAGATATGGTCGGAATATTTGCGGATGATCGATTTGATCTTCCAGCTCGACAGCAATTCGTCCTCGTCGGCGCGCAAATGCAGGATCACGTCGGTGCCGCGCGATGGCTTGTCGATTGCCTCGACGCTGTAATCGCCCTCGCCGGCCGATTCCCAGCGCACCCCTTCGGAAGCGTCGACGCCGGCGCGGCGGGTTTCGACGGTAATCTTGTCGGCCACGATGAAGCCCGAATAAAAGCCGACGCCGAACTGGCCGATCAGGGCCGCGTCTTGCTGCTGGTCGCCCGACAGGCGGCCGAAGAATTCCTTGGTGCCCGATTTGGCGATGGTGCCCAGGTGCGAGATCGCGTCGTCGCGGCTCATGCCGATGCCATTATCCGAAATCGTGATGGTGCGCGCTTCTTTGTCGAAGCTGACCTTGATTTTCAATTCGTGGTCATTGCCGTACAGGGCATCGTTATTGATCGCCTCGAAGCGCAACTTGTCGGACGCGTCGGACGCGTTCGAGATCAATTCGCGCAGGAAGATTTCCTTGTTTGAATATAAGGAGTGAATCATCAATTGCAGCAATTGCTTTACTTCAGCTTGAAAACCCAGGGTTTGCTTTTCGGTGACAGCCATTATTACCTCGTAAGTCTAGTGGAGTGATGAACAGATTGTTAGGAAATGGGGCTTGTCACATCGTTTTCAAGGGATCGCCCCGTAAAACTGTGGCGCCCGGCAATTCGCGCTCGAAAAAGCGCCATATCGCCGGCTCTTGCAAGGTCGCCAGATTCAGGCGCATGCGCGAGGAGGGCAATTGCTTGGGTGAAAACAGGCTGGCCGGCGCCAGCAGCAAACCTTGCGCCATGGCCTTTTCAGTGAGCACATTGGTGTCGCAGCCGGCCTCGACCCAGACGAACATGCCGGCCGCCGGCACCACCTCAAGCGTCAAGCCGGCGCGCTCGATCTGGCGCACGGTCTTGGCGCGCACTGCGTCGAGCCTGGCGCGCAAGCGCTCGGCGTGCTTGCGGTACAAGCCTTCGGACAAGATTTTATACACCACCCGCTCGCCGATTTCGCTGGTGGTCAGGGTGCTCAGCATCTTGCGGTCGGTCAAGCGCTGGGCCAGCTCGGGCGAGGCGGCGATGAAACCGACGCGCAGATTGGCCGACAGGGTTTTTGAAAAGCCGCCCAGGTAAATCACGCGCCGCAACTGGTCCAGCGCGGCCAGGCGGGTGGCCGGCTGCACGCCGGCGCCGGGGTGCATATCGCAATAGATATCATCTTCGACGATGGTGTAGCCATGCTCTTCGGCCAGGCGCAGTACCTGGAACGCCTTGGCTGCCGACAGCGAACCCGAGGTCGGATTGTGCAGCACCGAATTGATCACATACAACTTGGGCTTGTGCAGCGCCGCCATCGCGGCCAGCACGGCAATGTCGGGACCGTCGGCCAGGCGCGGGATGCCGATCACATGCGCGCCCAGGGCCGCGAACGAGCCGAACATCAGGAACCAGGCCGGATCGTCGACGAAGATGGTGTCGCCGGGGCGGATGAATTCGCGCGCCACCAGGTCCAGCGCCTGGGTCACGCCCAGGGTTGTCACGAACTGTTCCGGCGCGGCGGCGATTTCCAGCTCGGCCAGTTTCAATTGCAATTGCTGACGCAGCGGCAAGAAACCCTGCGGCGTGCCATAACCGAGCAGCAAGTTGCCGTTCTGGCGGCTGACGGCGCGCAGCGCATTGCTGATCAGGGCGCCGTCCAGCCAGTCGGCCGGCATAATGCCGGAGCCGGGCGCCCCGCCCAGCGGCGCCTGGCGGAACATATTGCGCACCAGCCAGACCACGTCGACCGCTTGCGGCGCCGCAGTCCCGGCCTGGCCGACCGGGGTGGCAGGTCCGGCGCCCACCAGGCCGGGGCGCTCGCGCACGAAGAAGCCGGCGCCACGCCGCGATTCAAGGTAACCGGCGGCCACCAGCTTGTCGTAACTGGCCACCACCGTAAAGGCGGACACCCCGTGCGCGGCGGCAAAACGGCGGATCGAGGGCATGCGCGCGCCGCCGCGCAAGGCGCGCTCGTCGATGCGCGCCGCCACCGCGCGCACGATTTGTTCGCCCAGCGTGGCGCCCGATTCGCGCGACAGCATGAAAGGCCAGGCGCCGGCGGGGGAAGGTGTATTGCTCATATGACCGTCACAGTATATGGAATTATGTTGAAATCTGTATTGGTACTGTATTGGTTTTCTGGTCTAGGATACAGCAATCCACTCCACCTCACAGAAAGCCGACCATGTACTTGCCCAGCCTTGCAGAGCTCGATGCCGCCGCTGCCACCGTGTACGCAGCCATGCCCGCCACGCCGCAATTTTCCTGGCCCTTGCTGAACCAGGCGCTGGGCACCGAAGTCTGGGTCAAGCATGAAAACCATAGCCCGACCGGCGCCTTCAAGGTGCGCGGCGGCCTGGTCTACGTCGATGCGCTGGTGCGGCGCCAGCCGGAAGTCAAGGGCTTGATCGCGGCCACGCGTGGCAACCATGGCCAGTCGATTGCTTACGCGGCGCGGCGCCACGGCTTGCATGTGAGCATCGTGGTGCCGCACGGCAATAGCGTGGAAAAGAATGCCGCCATGCTGGCCCTGGGCGCGCGCCTGATCGAACACGGCGACGATTTCCAGGCCGCCCGCGAACACGCGCAATCGCTGGCCGAGCGCGAAGGCTTGCACATGGTGCCGTCCTGCCACCCCGACTTGATTGCCGGCGTCGCCAGCGCCTGGTGCGAATTATTCCGCGCCCAGCCGGAACTGGACCTGGTGCTGGTGCCGATCGGCCAGGGTTCGGGCATTTGCGGCGCGCTGGCGGCGCGGCGCGCGCTGGGCCTGAAGACCCGCATCATCGGCGTGGTGTCGCGCCATGCGCCGGCTTACCAGTTATCGTTCCGGGCCGGGCGCGCGCTCGAAGCGCCGGTCGCCACCGTGCTGGCCGACGGCATGGCATGCCGCACGCCGGACCCCGCTTCGCTGGCCACGATCCTGGAATATGTCGACGATGTGCTGGCCGTCAGCGACGCCGAAGTGGCCGCCGCGATGCGCCTGTATTACCGCGCCAGCCATAACCTGGCCGAAGGCGCGGGCGCCGCCGCGCTCGCTGGCGCGCTGCAATTGAAGGACGATGCGCGCCTGCGCGGCCGCAAAATCGGCTTGCCGCTGAGCGGGGGCAATGTCGATGCCGCCGTTTTCCAAGCCGTCTTGCAAGCGGCTTGAGGCGAGGGCAATGAACTTGCAGCCGACCCTATGCCGCCGCCGCGCCCGGCAAGGGATCGCCCACCAGCATGGCCTTGATGCGCTCGATGTAGACCTCGGACTGGTCGGCCCGGTCGCGCGTGGAACGGGCCCCCGCGCCGCTCTGCGTGGTCGCCATCGTCACCAGCAAGTTGCGCCTTTCCTCGAACATGCGCAAGGCCACCCACAGCGTTTCCTCGATTTTTGCCGTTTGCTCGGCCCACAAGACGGCGTTGGTGTAAGCGTGGCCGGTGTAGCAGCGGTAGCGCGGCGTCTCGCCCTCGCCTGCGATGTGCCACAAGGGGCTGCCACACACGGGACAGTTAAAGTCCGCTTGCGCGCCCAGCGCTTCGCGCGAGGGCCGCTCGCCCAACACGCGCGCCGCGATCACCGCTTCGATGGCGATGTCTTTCGGCACCGCCCGGCGCTTGCCAAGCTTGCGCGCAACCAGGCGCGCCAGCAACTCGCCCATCTGCGCCAATGGCACGCAATAATCGGGGCGCAACTGGTTCAAGGCGTTTTGCGGCATGTCGGGATAGGCGGCATCGGCCGGATCTTGCACCACGCAGACGCCGCCGCAGCGCTGGATGGCGACCAGGCCGGCGCTGCCGTCGTCCAGGTAGCCGGTCAGCAACACCCCGATCACGCGATTGCCGTAGGCCACGGCGGCCGAGCGAAACAGCGGGTCGATTGCCGGCCGCCAGCGGTTTTCACGGGCGCCCTTGAGCACCGCCATGCGGCCTTCGGACAACATGAAGTGATGGTCGGGCGGCGCCAGGTAGAGGTGGCCAGGCTCGATCTCGGCGCCGTCCTGCGCCATGGCGCAAGCGAGTTTGCCCGCTTGCCCAAGCGTGCGCAGCAGCAGTTCGCCGGAGGCGTCGGCCGCCATGTGCTGGACGATCAGCAGCGGCGCGGGGAAATCGGCGGGAAGCTGGGCCACCAGTTTGGTCAGCGCCTGCAAGCCGCCGGCCGAGGTGCCGACCACCACGATCGCGGGCCATGGCGCGCCCGCCTTGCCATCTGTTTTATCCGTCATACCACCTTCCCCTCGATTCATGCGCGGCTATGCCCGCGCGCCGCTTGTGGCAAGAGTAACACCGCGCCGCGCCGCACGTCGCAGCCCAGGCGGCCGGTTTATTTGTGGGCACGACCGCTCGCAAGACGTACAATATCGCTACTCGCAGCGGACCAGCCCGGCGGGCCGATGGCGGCGCAAGCCGGATCGGCGAAGGACGACCCCCAAGGGCAGCCGCGCCAACGATTGAACCCGCCGACAATTCGGCACTATGATTGGAGACCACATGTCAGTATACGAAAAACTCACAGCGCTTGATATTACCCTGGCACCACCCGCAGCGCCCGTCGCCGCCTACGTCATGTACGTACAAACCGGCAACCTGGTCTTCATTTCCGGCCATATCGCGAAAAAACCCGACGGTTCGGTGTGGGCCGGCCAATTGGGCAAGGATATCAGCACGGCAGACGGCCAAGCGGCCGCGCGCGCCATCGCGATCGACCTGATGGGCACCGTGCAAGCGGCTTGCGGCGGCGATTTGACGCGCGTGAAACGCATCGTCAAACTGATGAGCCTGGTCAATTCGACCCCCGATTATACCGACCAGCATCTGGTCACCAATGGCGCCTCGGAATTGCTGGGCGAAGTATTCGGCGCGCAAGGCGTGCACGCGCGCTCTGCCTTCGGTGTGGCGCAAATTCCGCGCGGCGCCTGCGTCGAGATCGAACTGATTGTCGAAATCGCCTAAACTGGGTGGCTAGACTTATTTTACCGGCGGCGTTTATCCGGCGCCGCTTTTTTTAAAGCCGCCAAAAGCGCGCTTATTACCCGGCCGGGCACTGCGCGGTCCCTTTCTCTGTGAGACACGTATGAAAATTGAAAATCCAAACCCGATACAGTGGCGTTTTGCCGAACGCGCTGCGGCGCTGCAAAGCTCCTTCATCCGCGAAATCCTGAAGATCACGCAACAGCCGGAAATCATTTCCTTCGCCGGCGGCCTGCCCTCGCCCGCCACCTTCCCGATCGAGGAAATGAAGGCGGCCTTCGACAAGGTGTTGACGAACAGCGGCAAGGTCGCGCTGCAATACGGCCCGACCGACGGCTATCTGCCGCTGCGCCAATGGATTGCCGATTCGCTCTCCGGAAACGGCGCCACCATCGTGCCGGAGCAAGTGCTGATGACGTCCGGCTCGCAACAAGCCCTCGATTTGCTGGGCAAGGTCTTGATCGACGAAGGCAGCCGCGTGCTGGTCGAAACCCCCAGCTACCTGGGCGCGCTGCAAGCGTTTTCCGTGTACCGTCCGCAATTCGTCTCGGTCGCCACCGACGAGCACGGCCTGGTGCCGGCATCGGTCACGGCCGTCGCCGAAGGCGCGCGCCTGCTGTACGCACTGCCGAATTTCCAGAATCCGACCGGGCGCAGCCTGTCCGTCGAGCGCCGCCTGGAATTGGTCGAAACCTGCGCCCGCCATGGCTTGCCGCTGATCGAAGACGATCCGTACGGCGCGCTCAGCTACAAGGGCGAACCCTTCCCGAAAATGCTGGCCATGAATCCGGATGGCGTAATTTACATGGGTTCCTTCTCCAAGGTGCTCACGCCCGGCATCCGCCTCGGCTATGTGGTGGCGCCGCTGCCGCTGGTGCGCCGCCTGGAACTGGCCAAGCAGGCGTCCGACTTGCACACCTCGCAATTGACACAAATGGTGGTCCACGAAGTGATCAAGGATGGTTTCCTGGATCGCCACATTCCCAGCATCCGCACCCTGTACGGCGACCAGTGCCAGGCCATGCTGACGGCGATGGAACAGCATTTCCCGGCCGGCGTCGAATGGACCAAGCCGGAAGGCGGCATGTTCATCTGGGTCACCCTGCCGGCCCATATCGATGCCATGAAATTGCTCGACGAAGCAATCGCCAATAAGGTCGCCTTCGTGCCGGGTTCGCCGTTCTATGCGAATGCGCCGGAAAGCAATACCCTGCGCCTGTCCTTCGTGACGGTATCGCCGGAACGCATCCGCGAAGGCATCGCCATCCTCGGCAAGCTGATCGCCTCGAAGATTTAATTCTTGCGGCGGCGTGGGTGCAATGCCCTCGCCGCCGGTCACATCCGACATATCCCCGCCCCCCCCCCGCCGCAAAATTAAAATTACCACATGGCAATTCCCAAAAAATACCAAAGGTTTCGCATATTGAGACAATTCGATATATTTGCGTGCAAAATCAACAGAGTACTTGCTTATAATCAATAAAATAGCAAAGAATTTCCCCCAAATTGCATTGACATGGCGGTATTATTTGAACGAAGAGTCACTTTTGAATTAGGCCAGCCTTTGTCAGCACTTGCAAAAAAACACCTTGCCCGCCGCACCGCCGACGGGACGAGTGCGCATCCGCCCCTGGCTTGGCGGACCGCATCGGCGCGTCGGCTATGTTGGTGCAGCTGCAAGTGCGGTTCGGCGCCATGAACGCGGACAACTTCGGCCAGCGGCGCCAGGCCGTGATCCTGATCGTCGACGACGCGCCGGACAACCTGACCTTGCTGCGCAAGCTGATGACGGACCAGGGGTATCAAACCTTTATCGCCACCACCGGCGAGCGCGCGCTCAAGATCGCCGCCCGCGTCCATCCCGACTTGATTTTGCTCGACGTGGTGATGAATGGCATGGACGGCTTCGCCACTTGCCGCCAGCTCAAGCAAAACAGCGCCACCCAGCGCATCCCCGTCATCTTCATGAGCGCCAAGACCGACACCGAGGATGTCGTGGCCGGCTTCGACATCGGCGCCGTCGATTACATCAGCAAACCATTGCGCATGGCCGAAGTGTGCGCGCGGGTGCGCACCCAGTTGCAAATCCGCAGTAACCATGCCACCCAGCAAGAACAAGAAGAACGCTTGCGCACCATCGTCAATAATATGGCCGAGGGTTTGCTGATCATCGAGGCCGACGGCACCATCCAGTTTACCAATCCGGCCTGCGACCAATGCCTGGGCTACCAGGAAAACCAGTTGGCCGGGCGCAGCATCGCCGACTTGCTGCAGCCACAAGTGACCCAGGAATACCTGGAATACTTCGCGCTGTACGCGGCCAATCCCGAGACGGCGCGCAAGCATGGCACGCGTGAAGTGTTGATACGGCACCGCAGCGGCGCCGGACTCAGCATGGATTTGACGCTGACCCCGATGTATCTGCGCCAGCCGCTCTACATCGGCTTGCTGCACGATATCACCCACCACAAGCAATCCGAAGACGCGCTGCAGCGTGCCGCCCACATCGACGTTCTGACCAGGATCGCCAACCGGCGCCATTTCGACATTTTCCTGGAAAAGGAGTGGCAGCGCTCGGTGCGCAGCGGCGCCCCGCTGTCGCTGGTGGTGCTCGACGTCGACCACTTCAAGCTCTACAACGACAGCCTGGGCCACCCGGCCGGCGACGCTTGCCTGCAACAAGTGGCGCAAGCGCTGCAAAGCCACGCCTGCCGCCCGACCGACCTGGCGGCGCGCTATGGCGGCGAGGAATTCGTGCTGCTATTTGCCGAAACCGAGGCCAGCGCGGCATTGCCGATTGCCGAGGCGATCCGGGCCCACATCGAGGCCCTGCATTTGCCCCATCCGCGCTCCTCGACCGCGCCCTGGGTGACCGTCAGCATTGGCGTGGCCACCATGTTCCCGCACCAGTTAGATGACCGCTCCAGCCTGTTCGTGGCGGCCGACCGCGCCATGTACGTGGCCAAGGAAAACGGCCGCAACCAGGTCCGCAGCACCCTCTCCGGCAGCGCCGCGCTCGATGCCGTACAAGCCATCGTGATGCGCTGAAAAGCATGGTGAAAAGCTTATTCGGCGGCCGGATAACCAGTAATCTCGGCGATATCGCGGTATAGCGGTTGCAGGCGCGCATACATCTTGGTGTACACGCGGCGATACAATTGATCGTAGATCTTGCGATGCTCGGGATCGGGCTGGAACACCCGGCCCGGGCGCGTCATGGCCTTGATGGCGGTCGTGAAATCGGGATACAGCCCGAGTCCGACGGCGGTGTCGATCGCCGCGCCCAGCGCCGAACTTTCATAGACATGGGCGCGCGCGGCCGGCAAGCCGAAGATATCGGCCGTCAATTGCATCGCGGCGTCGCTTTGCGAGCCGCCGCCAGCGATGCGCAATTCGGTGATCGGAATGCCGCTGCGCTTTTCTATCCTTTCCTTGCCCTCGCGCAAGGCATAGGCCAGCCCTTCCAGGATGGCGCGGTACATATGGGCGCGCGTATGCACGTCGCCGAAGCCGACAATGGCGCCCTTCGCTTCCGGCCCCGGCACCTTGATGCCCGGGCTCCAGTATGGTTGCAACATCAAGCCCATCGAGCCGGGCGGCACCGCCTCGACCAGGCGGTCGAACAGCGCTTCGGGCGCCATGCCGTCGAGCTTGGCCGCCGCCTGCTCGCGGTCGCCGAATTGCTCCTTGAACCAGTTGACCATCCAGTAACCGCGGAAAATCTGCACTTCGGTGCTGTAAAAGCCGGGAATCGCCGCCGCGTAGGGCGGCAAATGGGGCGTCACCTCGATGTATTTCTTGTTGGTGGTGTTGATGGTGGCGGTGGTGCCGTAACTGAGGCAGGCGATGTGCGGCTCCAGGCAGCCGGCGCCTATCACTTCGCACGCCTTGTCGGCGGCCGCCGCCACCAGCGGTGTGCCTTGCGCGATGCCGGTGGCGGCCGCCGCCGCCGCGTCGATGGCGCCGATCACGGTGCCCGGCGGCACCAGTTCGGGCAACATGTCGCGCCGGATTGCCAGCGCCTGCCATTTCCAGTCGCGCGGACCGGCCCAGGCGTGGCGCTTGTAATCGAAGGGAATATAGGCCACTTGCGAGCCGGTCGAATCGGCAAAACGCCCGCACAGGCGGTAATTCAAATAGCCCGACAAGAGCAGGAATTTGTCGGTGCGCTCCCAGATCATCGGCTGGTGCGCGGCAATCCAATTGATTTCCGCTTCGCGCCGGAAATAATTGATGGTGCCCTCGACCCGCGCCAACTTGAAGGCGGCGCGCCACCAGGGACTCATGGGCGGTACTTGCTCGCAATTGCGCTGGTCGAGCCAGGTGATGGCCGCCCGCAGCGGCTTGCCGTCGCGGTCCAGATTGATCACGGTGCCGCGCTGGGTGGTCACGGCCACGCCCTTGACGGCGGCCGGCGCAATGGCGGTGCCGGCCCATAATTGCTGACAGGCGCGGCATACGGCTTGCCAATACTCTTCGGCGTCATGCTCGGCCCAGCCGGGATGGTCGGAAAAATACGGCTGCAGGAATACTTGCGCCTTGGCCGCGATATTGCCGTGCAAGTCGAACAGCAAGGCGCGCACGCTCTGGGTGCCATTGTCGATGGAAAGAATGTATTGCTCAGGCATATTGTCAGGCATGTGGTCAACTTCCGTCGGGTGGAATAGCGGGCAGACTGTAGTGGCTATGCCAGAGCGCCAGGTAAGCGCCTTGCTCGGCGTCCCAGCGGGCGTCGTCCCAGCCGAGCTCCTGCTGGCAGATGGCGCGGATGCGCGGCAAGATGTCGCGCCCGCCGCCGCGTAACTGCAGGCCGAGCCGGGTGCGCCGCAGCAGCAAGTCTTCCAGGCGCAGCACGGCTTCGGTGCGCGCAGCCCAGCGCAATTGCGCCCACAGCGTCTCGGTGCCGGGAATGGTTTCCAGTTCGTCGTCGCGGGCGGCGTCGAGCAGCGCCTGGGCCTGGGCGCCGTAGCGGCCCAACAGGCGCGTGCGCTGTTCCGGCGCCAGGCCGGCCGCGCGCACCAGCGGCTCCAGGGGCGCGAAGATCGGCAGTGGACGCAAACTGTCGCGCCATTCGGGCAGCAAGGCGGAGGCCCGCTTCAAGGCGTCCAGCGCGATCACGCGGAAGGTGGTCAGCTTGCCGCCGGTGACGGTCAGCAAGCCGTCTTCCAGCCACAGCGCGTGCTCGCGCCCTTCTTTCGAGGGGTCGGCCTGGCCGCTGTCGATCACCGGCCGCACCCCCGCATAGGTGGCGAGGATATCGGTCCGGCCCAGATTCAATTGCGGGAATTGGTCGCTCAACGCCGCCATCAGGTAGTCCACTTCGGCCGGCGTGATGGCCGCTTCCAGCTTCATGTCAGCGCCATGGTCGACGTCGGTGGTGCCGACCAGGGTCACGCCTTCCCAAGGATAGGCGAACACGGGGCGCCCGTCCTGCGGGTGCATCAGGCTGATCGCCTGCGCCAGCGGCAAGCGCCAGGCCGGCAAGACCAGGTGGCTGCCGCGCAGCGGCCGCAGCTTGGGCTTGGCGCCGACCTGGCCGCGCAAGCCGTCGGCCCAGGCGCCGGTGGCGCTGATCACCAGTCTGGCGCGCACCACATGCTGTGCGCCGTCCATGCCGTCTTGCAGCACCACTCCGCGCACTTGTCCACGCTCTTGCCCACCTTCGCGCAGCAGCGACTGCACCGCCATGTAATTGACGGCCACGCCGCCGTGCTGCCGGGCTTCCTGCAACACGCGCAGCACCAGGCGCGCGTCGTCGGTCTTGGCGTCAACATAGCACATGCCGCCGTTCAAGCCGGCGCGCCCGATATTCGGTGCCAGCATGGTGAATTCATCGGTCTTGAAATAATGCCGCGCGCGCTGGCCCGCCATCAAGTCATAGATCGCCAGGCCCAGCTGGAACATGCGCCGGCCCGGCTTGCGGCCCGTATAGTCGCCGAAGGCGAAGCTTTGCGGCTCGACCAGGCCAGCCGCTTCGCGCAGCAGGTTCTGGCGCTCGTGCACCGATTCGCGCGTCAAGCCGAATTTGCCTTCCTTCAGGTAGCGCAAACCGCCGTGCACCAACTTGGACGAGCGGCTCGACGTGCCCCAGGCGAAATCGCGCTGCTCGACCAGCAAGGCGCGCAAGCCGCGCCGCGCCGCTTCGAGCAAGATGCCGGCGCCCGTGATGCCGCCGCCGACGATCACGATATCCCATTCGCGCGCGAAGACGGCGGGCAGCTCCGCGCGCCAGCCCGCTTGCCAGTGGCCACTCATGGCGCGCAATCGCCTTGCAGCAATTTACCGGGATTCATCAGGCCTTGCGGATCGAAATGCTGGAACAGGGCGCGCATCGCGCCGATGCCGAGCGCGCCCTTTTCCGCCTCCAGGTAGGGCGCGTGGTCGCTGCCGACGCCATGCTGGTGGCTGATGGTGCCGCCGTTTGCCACGATGGCCGCGCTGACGGCACCTTTCAACAGGCGCCAGCGCGCCAGGTCTTCCTCGAAATTGCCGGCCAGGCGGTACACAAAAGTGGTGTAGACGCTGGCACCCTGCGGATACAGGTGCGATAAATGGGTGTAAGTGTGGACTTGCTCGCGCTGGCTGGCCAGGGCCGCCACGGCTGCCTGCTCGAGCGCCGCCATCATCGGCGCCACGCGCGGCCAGTCGACCGCCGTTTCCACGGTATCGATCACATAGCCGTGCTCCCAGGCGGCGTTGCGCAGGTAGACATTGCGGAAGCGGTTATGCTTCCATTTTTCGCCCATGGTCTTGCCGACGTGGACCCCGCCGCGCGCGCGCGTGATGGCCAGCGCATTCTTCAGGGCCGCGCCAGTGGTCGATTTTTGCCCGCTGACGCCTATCATCAGCATGCATTTGCCTTCCTTGCAGCCGCGCCAGGACAGATAGGTTTCGAGCAGGCCGATCAGCTTCTTGTGGCCGGCCAGGGTCAGCATGGTCAAGGTTTCAAGCTGGTTCGACAGGCGCAGCATCGACAGCGGCAGCTTGGCCTGCACCACTTCGCGCACGGCCGCCTCGGCCGCCGCCCAGTCCGGGAAAAACACGGCATGGAAGGCTTCGTAGTCGGGCAATCTGGTGACCCGCACGGTCGCTTCCGTCAAGACCCCCAGCCGGCCTTCGGAGCCGAGCACCATTTCGCGCAAGTCGGTGCCGGCCGCCGAGGCGGGAAAGGTCGGAATGCGCAAAGTGCCGGCCGGGGTTTCCAGCGTACCGCCGGCAAACACTTGTTCGATGCGGCCGTAGCGCAGCGACTGCTGGCCGGAAGAACGGGTCACGATCCAGCCGCCCAGGGTCGAGTATTCGAACGATTGCGGGAAATGGCCCAGCGTATAGCCTTGCGCGCGCAATTGCGCTTCCAGGTCGGGGCCGAATACGCCGGCGCCGAAAGTGGCCAGTTGCGCTTCCCGGTCCAGGCTGCTCATGCGGCACAAACGGGTCAGGTTCAGCGACAGCACCGCCCTGGCGCCATCGGCTACCGTCAAGTGGCCGGCCACGCTGGTGCCGCCGCCGTGCGGGATCACCGTCACGCCATGCGCGGCGGCGTAAGCGAGCAATTCGCGCACTTGCTGCGCGCTTTCCGGGAAGGCCACGCCGTCGGGCACCGGACCGACGCGGCCGTGGCGCAGCTTGAGCCAGTCCGGCAAGCTTTGCCCAAGCGCGTTTTGCAGGCGCAGCGCCGGCGTGGTGTCGATCAGCGGATGCGGTGCCAGGCGCGTCGGCGCGATTGTCGCGCACACTTGCTCCAGGCTGGCGTCGAGCATGGCATTGCCGGGACCGACGCGTGCGCGCAAAAATCCCAGCGCGTCTTCGTTCAGCGCAAATTCGATGGCGTCATCGCCCCAGCCGTTCCAGCGTCTCATTGTGTTCCCATTCGCGGTGATAGTGGTGGTGGCCGGTCCCGCTCTTGTTATACTTGGGCGCGGCGCAGCTTGATACGCTGAGAATAAGCCACCACCCCTTTTCAGTATTGTGTATTTATGACAGCCGCCTTGTTCGATCATGCCAAGCCAGTTTGCCCCAGCCACGCCAAGGCTGGACGGGTGGCCGGCTCTTATCTGCAACCGCTGCTGGAGGCCGCTAGCGCGCGCGGCGTCGCGCCCGACGCGCTGGCGCGCGCGGCCGGCTTGCCCGCGCACGCGCTGTGCCCCTTGCCGGAAGCGCTGGCCGCGCACGACTATGTGCGCCTGCTCGAGGTGGGCGCCGAGCTGGCCGGCGATCCGCATTTCGGCTTGCACGTGGGCGAGCGCGTCAAGCTCGGCACCTACAGCGTGTATGGCTTGATCCTGCTGAGCTGCCGCGATTTCGGCCACGCCTTCGAGCAGACCGTGCGCTACGAGCAATTGGCGCACGACCTGGGTCGCTCCGACTTGCAAGTGGCGGCCGGGGTGGCCCATTACGGCTGGCATAGCAACTACCCGCCCGACCAGCGCCACTTGATCGACAGCGTCTTCGCCGGCATCCGCGTGTTCGGCAACTGGCTGGCCGGCGCCACCCTGCCGCCGGCCGAGCTGGCCTTCACCCATGCCGGCGGCGCCGGCCTGGACGATGAGTACGTGCGGGTACTGGGCGCCCTTCCGCGTTTTGGCGCCGACGCCAACGTGGCCAGTTTCGACGCCCAGATGCTGGCCTGGCCGGTGCCGAACGCCGACGTCAGCTTGTATCCGGTGCTGCAGCAACACGCCGAACAATTGCTGTCGCGCCGGACCCAGCCGGGCGCCGGCGTGACGGCCCAGGTGCACGCGGCCATCATCCGCAAGCTGAGCCAGGGCCAGGTGCGGCTACCCTCGATTGCCGAGGAGTTGAAGCTGTCGCCGCGCACCCTGCAGCGCAAACTCAACGATGCCGGCGCCAGCTTCCAGCAGGTGCTGGACCAGGCCCGTTTCGCGCTGGCCAAGGATTATCTGCGCCAGCCGGGATTGAGCCTGGTCGACATTGCCTTCCTGCTCGGCTATCAAGAACAAAGCGCCTTCAATCACGCGTTCAAGGAATGGGCCGGCGCCAATCCGGGCGCCTACCGCGAACAGTGGCGCCAGGGTTCCTAGCAAGCTATAGGCGCGCACGCAACGCCTGGCCCGGGCAATCGCAAGAAACTTGGAGTTTTTTCTGTGCGACTCCCCTATAATCGATCAGGCATTCCCGGTCGCGATCCCAGGCGCGGCAATGCTCTCCCCCGCAGTAGCAGTAGCATCATTGAAAAGGATAGCGACACCATGTTCTCATCCCTTCGCACCAAACTCATCGTCCTTTGCATATCGATTGTCGCCTTTGCCATGCTGGCCATGATGGCCGCCAATTTCGTCACCACCCGCGGCCGCACGATGGAAGCGCTGGACGCCCAGATGCTGCAACTGTCGCAAGTGCATTCGGCCGGCATCGCCGAATGGGTGCGCGGCAAGAGCCTGGTGGTGGCGTCGCTGAAACTATCGGCCGAGCTGCCCGAGCCGCAAGCCTTCATCACGGCGGCCAAGGCGGCCGGCGCCTTCGACGATGCCTACATCGGCTATCCGGACAAGAAAATGCAGGCGATCCACGCGATGCCGCCCAATTACGACCCGACCGCGCGGCCCTGGTACATCAAGGCGACCCAGAACGGCGGCCCGGTCCTGACGGCGCCGTATATCGACGCTGCCAGCGGCAAGCTGGTGGTGACCTTCGCCGAAGCCTTCGGCAGCAAGGGCAGTTACAGCGCCGTGGGCGGCGCCGACGTCATCATCGACACGGTGGTGCGCAATGTGGTCGCCATCAAGCCGACCCCGAACAGCTTTTCCTTCCTGGTCGACAGCACCGGCGTGATCATTGCCCACCCGGACCAGAAGCTGACCCTGAAACAAGTGTCCGAATTCGACCCGAGCCTCACGGTCGCCAAGCTGAGCCAGGTTGAAGCGGACAAGAAATCGGCCGATGTGCACCTGTTGGGACGCGACGGTTTACTGCATGTGAGTAAGATCGAGGGTACCGACTGGCTGCTGGTGATCGTGCTGGACCGCTCCGAAGCGACCCAGGCCTTGACGGCGATGCTGACCAGTTCTGCCGTGATGGCCCTGCTGCTGACGCTGGGCGCCGGCTTCCTGCTGACGGTGCTGGTGGCCAAGATGCTGCAACGCCTGGCGCTGGTGCGCGACGCGCTGGAAGACATCGCCTCGGGCGAAGGCGACTTGACCAAACGCCTGGACGCGCACGGCACGGACGAACTGGCGCAAATTGCCAGCGCCTTCAACCGTTTCGTCGACAAGATCGCCTCCGTGCTGCAAGACATCCGCAGCACCAGCGACGCCGTGAAAGTGTCGTCGGCCGAAATCGCCGCCGGCAACGCCGACCTGTCGGCGCGCACCGAATCGCAAGCCAGCTCGCTCGAACAAACCTCCAGCTCGATGGAAGAATTGACCTCGACCGTGCGCCAGAATGCCGACAACGCCAAGCAAGCCAACCAGTTGGCGCTGTCGGCGTCCAGCGTGGCCAGCAAGGGCGGCTCGGTGGTCTCGCAAGTGGTCGAGACCATGGGCTCGATCAAGGAAAGCTCGAACCGCATCGCCGACATCATCGGCGTGATCGACGGCATCGCCTTCCAGACCAACATCCTGGCGCTGAATGCGGCGGTGGAAGCGGCGCGGGCCGGCGAACAGGGCCGGGGTTTCGCCGTGGTGGCCTCGGAAGTGCGCAACCTGGCGCAACGCTCGGCGGCGGCAGCCAAGGAAATCAAGGCACTGATCGTCGATTCTGGCGAGAAGGTCGACGCCGGTGGCCGCCTGGTCGACGACGCCGGCCACACCATGGGCGAGATCGTGCAATCGATCCAGCGCCTGGCCGACATCATGAGCGACATCACCGCCGCCAGCCAGGAACAGAGCAGCGGCATCGAGGAAGTCAACCGCGCCATCACCCACATGGATGAAATGACGCAGCAAAACTCGGCCCTGGTCGAGGAATCGGCGGCGGCTGCAGAAAGCCTGAAGGAAATGGCGGTGCGCCTGACCCAGGCCGTGGGCGGCTTCAAGCTGGCGCAGCAGGATGGCGCGTACCAGGCACGCGCGCATGCGCCTGCCCCTGCGCCACGCACCAAGGCAGCCGCCCCGCTTGTCGCGGCGGCTGCGCCCAAACCCGCCGCAGCCCCGGCCAAGCTGGCTGCGACGCCGCGCAAGACGGCGTCGAAACCGGCGCAAGTGGGCGGGCAAGATGATTGGGAAGAGTTTTAATTGCAAGCTGGGGTCGGGCCACCGCTCCCGGCCTTGACGCCGGGATATACCCCGCAATCGCGCTACTACCCGATCAAGATACGCACGAACTCACCGGGGTCATTTTGTGACTCGAACGCAATCTGCCGCGCATCGGCCAAACAAGGCACCATGCGGCGCGATGGCCGATGGTGCGGCCGACTGAAAGGCCGCCGGGCTTGCGGCCAGCGGGCGCGGCGGTGCCACACCGGGCGCCGAAATCGATCATCGGGATCAGCTCCATACCGTGCCGGCCAGGCCCAATACGGTAAGGAACTTACCGACAGGCCGCTCGCCTTACCTTCCCACAGCAGATAGTACAAATAGATGGCGATGGCATGGATGCCATAGGTATGCGCGCAGGCGAACTCACGGTCGATGGTGAGGAGCTCGAAAGCCCGCCGCCAACCGATGCGATTATCGCATCCGGTATATTACTTAACTCGATTGCAATGCTATATTATACATATTGTTCCATATAGATGAAATTCCGATAATTTTTTCCGAAAGGATTAGCATGATTCGTTTTCTTCGATATCTAGCCGTATGCATTTTGAGCGGCGGCTTGTTCGGCGCATCCAGCAGTGCTGCCGCCGGCGTCACGATGGTCGCCGCAGCGGCCACGTCGAGCACGCAGTGGACATTTTGTGCCAACGAAAATAGCCGCTGCATTTTTACGGGCAAGCAAACCGTGCGCTATGGCGCGGGCGAGCGCTTCGTCAGCAAGGACTTTGATTGGGCCACAAGTTGCGACAGCACGACCTTCGGCGATCCCGCCCCCGGCGTGGCCAAACATTGCGAAGTCACCAGTAGCTGGGAATTTTGCGCCAACGAGAACCAGCAGTGCGCTTACGGCGATACGCAAACCGTGCGTTATGGCTCGGGCAGCACCTATCTGAGCAAAACGGCCACTGGCGGCCTGAGCTGCAACAACAATGAATTTGGCGATCCGCTTGCGGGCGCGGCCAAACACTGCGACAGGGCCGCCACCACCTGGACTTTGTGTGCCAATGAAAACGGGCGCTGCAACTTCAGCGGCAGCAAAGTGGTGTTATATGGCGCAAATGGTCATTTTTTCACGCGCACCGCGAGCGATGGCATTGACTGCAATACAGGCGTGTTTGGCGACCCGATCGGCAACGCGGCGAAAAGCTGTTACCTGCCCGGCGCGCCAATTGAGGACACGCCAACACCGACCGGCGGCACCTGGAACAAGAAAACCACTTTCAATCTGCTCAATGGCACGGGCGGCCGCTTCCCCGATTCGCAAGTATATTGGGCCATTATCGGCAAGGATTGGAACACCGGTCAATATGTTTCCGTCGATGTGAACGGCAACTTCATCCCGATGAAGTTGAACGACAATGGCGCGCTGAACAAAAACGGCCAAGCTTATGCCAATTATTTCCACTCGATTGAGCAAATCCGCTCCGTCACCATCGCGCCGCTCAACTCCGCGCGCCTGTTCCTGAGCGTAGGCTCGCCGATGTATATCAAGGTCAATGCGGATATCAATGGCAAGATCGCCTATGCCGGCGCCAACATCGAGAATCCATCCGATCCCAACATCGACGTAACCTTCGATTTCGTTGAAATGGCAATCGTGCCGGAATCCGGTTTCTTTGGCAACACGACACGGGTCGATCAATTCGGCTTCCCGCTGCGCTTGCGTTTGCAAGGTTTGAATGGTTACGACCAAACCGTCGGCGAAACCGAAACCCGGGCCGCGCTGTTCGATCAATATCTCGCTTCGGTGCCACCGCAGTTCCGCAGTCTGGCGCAAGCGCCCTACGCACCTTACCGTATCGTGGCGCCGGCCCATGCCAGCTTCAACAACGGCGGCGCCAATGCCAACTATCTGGATAGCTATATCAATGATCTGTGGAAGAAATACGCGTCGCAAAGGCTGACCTTCACCAACCAGCAAGGGACGTTTAGCGGCCAGGTATCGGGCGGGCGCTTCCAGTTCACCGATGGCGCCGGCACCTACAACGTCAACAAACCGACCACGGCAATGGCGTTACTGGGCAGCGGCTCCCTGGCCGATGCCAGCGGCACCGCCCCGGGCAGCCCCGCTTACAACAAGCAATTACAGATCCAGGCTCAATTATGCGCGGCAATTAACCGCCATATTGTCGAAGATCCTGCCCATTGGAGCAATGCCGACTTTTACTATGCGAATGGGCAGCCGTCCAATTCCTTTGCCAGGTTCTGGCATGAGCACAGCATCAATAAACTGGCCTATGGCTTTGCCTACGACGACGTGTGGGAAAAGAGTTCCTCCCTGCATACTGCGGCACCCACCGTGGCAACGGTCACCGTAGGCTGGTAATCAGGCTCCGCTCCAGATCTGGCATCAATGGAACTGGCGCCAATGGAACTGGCGCCAATGGAACTGGCGCCAATGGAACTGGCGCCAATGGCTGCGGCTCCGGGTTTCCCGGAGCCAGTCGAGATTTTCAATCTTTACGGTCGCTAATCTATTTTTCAAATTTTGCCTATCATCAGGGTCATCCCTTGCCCTTTCCAGCCCAATCATTTTTTCTGACGCAACTCATTATTAATAACATAAACATTGCTTTCCACATTCGGCAAACTCAATATTTTATCAATAATTCCGGCGCTGGGCGAAAACATGGTCAGCGACTGGCCGTTATTAAAGTAAAAATCCCAGGAAATCAAACCCTTTCCCGTAACACTGCGCTTGAATTTTTCAAGCCTTGAAAATGAATATACCGTATCGCCCCAATCGTAGAAATTTCGTATGCGAATTTCATCATCGGAATAAATTTCATACGTCCGAATAAACGGCAGACTGAGTGCGAAAAAAATACCGCTTGTCACAAGCACTCCTTTAAGGCCACGCCATATTATTTTATTTATTTTTTGTGAGCGTAAAATCTTATCCCTCTTCGGCAGTTTTTTCCAGGCGCCATACGCGTCAGATAAAACAATAAAAATAAAAAGATACCAAAATATGACGAAGAACCCCAATGGCGCATTCATGAGAAACATGGCAAATGCATTGTAATCATGAGGAAAATCCAGCACGCCCATGCCGGACAAGGAATTCATTCCGTGGTAGCCGCGAAATGCATGGGGAACGTATACGGCATCCGACAACTTTTGAAATCCCAGCAGGATAGGCCAGCAAAGCACGGACGCAGTCAGGAATCCACCGACGACAATGAAAAAAACCAGGCAGGTATTTTTCACATTTTTTACCACCGTGATGAAATATTCAACAGGCGTTTTTCTCCTAAGCGGGGTAGTCACATTTTTCATATTTGACGTAGAAAATCCATTGCCACTCCCATACTTTCCCCAGTGTCGATGATTGATAGTGTGCGGATAATAGTCGACCGCTTTACCGGGCCGGGCTGCCGGTATCAAGCCATCTTGTCACGCACGTCGCGCGCTGACACCCATGGCGATGCCGCGTTGCTCATGATAGCAAAATCAACACTGCAAGCTGGCATTTCCGGCAAGCCAGCGACAGGGCAGTCAGCGCCGCTCTTCAAGCTTGTACTTTTCACGAATCTTCTGGAGAAGACCGTGCTCCCGCTGCAAAAACGCATCGAATTCGGCCACGACCTCCGGGTGGCGCAGGGTCGACAGACTAAAGTCGCTGCGTGCATGCGGCAATCCGGGATCGAACACCAGGCCGCCCGGGGCATTCAATTCTTCCGCGAGCAGGTAGTTGGCGACGTCGATGTTGACATAGATGGCGTCGATATGCTCGGCCAGCGCGTGTCTTAACAAACCATCGAATCCATTACTGGTGGTCAGTACGATCGCCTTGCTGTCAATCGCGGCGAGGTAGGGCCAGGGCGTGAATCCCAGCGCCGTTCCCAGCGACTTGATCGAGCGCCCTTTATTCTTGGGCAAGACCAAGGCTCCTTCTTCGGAAGTGATGACCGAGGCGCTGTAATGGATCGGCAACGAGCGCCGCAACGCTTCCTTCCATTTCGGATTGTCGGGATATTTAAAGTCGACCGATTGCTCTTGCAGGAAGGCGACATACAAACGGTTGATCGGCAAGGGCACGTAACGGAAGGTGTAACCCTGCCGCTTCGCAAACGCGTCGAGGACCTCGCGCGCAAAGCCGCCAAATACATTCGCCTTGGTGGTCGTATGCAGCGGGTAGTATTGCAAATCCTCGACGCCGACTGCGTAGCTCCGTCCCACGTCGCCGGCGACGGCGCCGCTGGCAAGGGCCAGCGCCACCAGCAGGCATGCCCCAAGCTTATACACCCGCCCCATCGCCGAGATATTTTTGATAAATTGCATTGAAGCGTCCACTGTCCTTCAAGGATTTGAGTCCGGCATTGAAGTCATCGCGGATTTTCTTGTCGCGGAAAATCGGGCGGTAATCGGCCGGATTGAATGTGACAAAGCTATGCTCGATCACGGGCTTGGGATGGAAACTGCGGTTCAGTTTGAGCTGCAAGGTGAAATATTTGAAGATGTTGCGGTCGCTCAGCACCAGGTCGTAACGGCCCCGGTCGAGCGTGAGCACTTGCAGCGTTTGGTCATTTTGTTCAAAGTAATGCCCCGTTCTTTTGACTTCATCGAGCCATGCGGGATAGCGCTTGGCCGCGCCGGCAAACGAAATCACGCTCAAGCCGCGCAAGTCGGCCGGCTTCTTGATGAGCAGATTGCGTTCCTTGAGGCTGATGAAAACGTTATCGTAGAACACGGCCGGGTCGCCATAAAAAGCGCCCCACTTCGCCATATCTTCCCCCAGATCGGTCATGGCGGCATCGACGTCGCCCGCCTTGAAGGCAATCGGGATGCGGGCAAATGGGAAATACAGCGGCTTGAGCACGTGCCCCCGGTAGGCGAGCGCCTCGCGCATGACTTCGATCTCGATCCCGGAATTTGTCTCGGGAAAGCAAAATGGCGGGATCTTCTCGCCGAACGCCATGCTGACCTCGACCGCATGCGCCAGCGGAACCCAGGCGCATGCCAAGACAAGCATGCAGCGACAGGCAATGGCGACTAGCGTGTCCATCATACGGCCTCCCGTTCAGAATTGGTGGCGCATGCCCGTGGAAATCAGGCGCCGCGTTCCACCCGGCAGCGCGGCCTGATAGTTTGCGGCGCTACCATTGCGCAAGTTTGAAGCAAGCAGATACAGATTGCTGCGCCTGGACAGCATGTAATAGTAACCGAGCGCAACTTGCGTGGCGTCGGCATTGCGATTGAAGCGATCGCTCTTATGGACCACGTCGGCAGCAATGGAACTGCGACCGAACGGCATGCTCACGCCGATCAGCATGTCCCGGGTCTCGAGTGTGCCGTCATTGCCGCTGCGTGCCAGGAGCATCCACCCGCGCAGCGGACCGAAGTCAACATTGCCCCCCACCAGGCTGCTGCGCGTCAGCTTGCCGCCCAGGCTATCGTTACTATCATGGTGGGCCAATTCGATATTGAGCGGCCCCTGGGCATAGCCGGCATCCATGCTGGTCTGGCGGTTCGCGCCGTTCGCGGCCTCGCCGGCGCCATATGCCAGGTCGGCGTAAAAACCGTTCAAGCCCGGCGGCAGCGAATAGTTGACGGTGTTATCCATGCGCACGCCGGAATCCTGGAATACGCGGGTCGATTCGCCCGGACCCTTGGCGTCGAACGGGTCGTTGGTGGCGATCGCGCCGAAATAGGGGGTGAACATGCGCCCCAGTTTGATGCTGCCGAATGCGCCGGACAGTCCCATCCAGGCTTGGCTGCCGAACAGCCGTCCGGCGAAGGAAGGCATGCCCGTGTCCGCTTCGATCTGGGATTCGAGGATGAAACTGGCGGCCATGCCGCCGCCCAAGTCTTCATTGCCTTTGACACCGAAACGCGAAGCCGTTTGCTGTCCGCTGTCGATCCTGGTTTGCGTCTTGCCGGAATCGCGGTCCGCTACGACACCGAGGTCGACGACGCCATACAGGTTGACGCCATCTTGCGCGGCGGCCAAGGGTCCCCATAGTGCCAGGGAAAATACAGCCATATTGAGGTGTCTCACCTTGATCTCCTGCTTGAAAGAAGAGACGATCGCCAAAGTGCGCCGGGAACCCGGATGAGCGACGCAAGCCTGGTTCGGCGATGCCATCAGTTTTACTCCGAATTCTGACATTGATCAATATGACGCAGCCCATCATTGAACACTTTTCCTTGCCGCGACGACAGTGAGCGCGCTTCCACCGGAACCTGCGCGCTTGCGTGGGATACGGGCAAAGCAGCGGCGCGCGGTGGCCGCCATAGCCACTTGGTACGCCAGCGTACAGACCATCCTTGTTTTCATGACTATTCTGACGACATTACTACTCCAAGAGGACATCATGAAAACCACCCACACCATCGGCACCATCATGCTTGCCGCCGCCCTGAGTGCTTGCGCCAGCTACAATCCGCAGCAAGCCCCGGTGCCGTATGAAACGGCACGGCAACCCGATCAAAGGCCAAACGAGGGCCGCCACGGCACGGTTGAATCGATACAATTGGTGCGCGGAGAAAACAGGGGTAGTAGCGGCGTCGGCGCCGTGGTCGGCGGGATTGCCGGCGCGCTGCTGGGCAATCAGGTCGGCGGCGGCAGCGGGCGCACCGTCGCCACCGTCGCCGGCGCCGTCGGTGGCGCCGTGGTCGGCAATAACGTCGAGCATAACAACCAGGCCCAGCCAGGCGACCGCTACCAGATCCATGTACGCCTCAATAATGGCGACGGCATGACCGTGGTACAAGACGGCATCGGCGACTTGCGCACCGGCGACCGCGTGCGCGTGGCCGAGGGCCGCGCCTTTCGCGACTGAGCCTTCCGACCTGGCATGACACAAGGAAATGACCATGGATAGCCGAGACGCCGCGCGCGCCAGATTGTCACCCGGCGAACTGGTGGCCAGCGACGGCTTCCCGCGTCATTCCCGGCACTATTTTTTACGTCGTAGTTGTAAGTCATCGGGCACGCCGGGCGGCGCGCCCATTGTTTCACCATTAAGGAGCTACTCATGGGCACCATCGTTCTCGTCGTTTTGATTCTCCTCCTCATCGGCGCCATTCCGGCCTGGCCGCACAGCCGCAACTGGGGCTATGGCCCGAGCGGCGTGACCGGCTTGATCGTCATCGTGCTGATCATCATGCTGCTCACCGGGCGACTATAAGTGAGCTCCCGGGCCGGGGCGCGCCCCCGGCCCCATCTTCCACCATCGCCAATCCGGAGTCCCCATGACTGAAGATGAAGTTCGCCGCAAGGCCTTTGCCATGCCCATCAACAACCCGGCCTTTCCGCCCGGACCGTATCGCTTCGTCGACCGCGAATTCCTGATCATCACTTACCGCACCGATCCCGTCGCGCTGCAAAAACTGATCCCGGCGCCCTTGAAGATGAGCGAGCCGATCGTCAAATTTGAATTCATTAACATGCCCGATTCGACCGGCTTCGGCCACTATTGCGAAGCGGGCCAAGTGATCCCGGTCACCCTCGATGGCGTCGCCGGCGGCTTCGTGCTGGGCATGTACTTGAACGACCATCCGCCGATCGCGGCCGGGCGCGAGTTGTGGGGTTTCCCGAAGAAACTCGGCGATCCGGAATTGCGCGTCCACAAGGACACCCTGATCGGTACACTCGATTACAGCGATTACCGGATTGCCACCGGCACCATGGGTTACAAGCACAAGGCCTTGGATTGCGAAACGGTCAAGAAATCGCTGGAAACACCCTCATTTTTATTGAAAATCATTCCCCACGTCGATGGCAGTACGCGCATCTGCGAATTAGTGCAATATGAGCTGTGCGACATCACCATGAAGGGAGCCTGGACCGGCCCCGGCGCGCTGGAATTGAATCCGCACGCGCTGGCCCCGGTGGCCCAATTGCCGGTACTGGAAATTATTTCGGCGGTCCATATCCTGGCAGACTTGACGCTGCCGCTTGGTCGGGTCGTGCACGATTACCTCCAACCTCAAGCTTAAGGATTTCATATGCAACTCAAGGATAAAGTCGCCATCATCACCGGCTCGGCCAGCGGCATCGGCAAGGAAATCGCCACCGAATACGCGCGCCAGGGCGCCAAGGTCGTGATTGCCGACCTGATGCTGGAAGCGGCGCAAGCGACCGCCGATGCCATCGTCGCCTCTGGCGGACAGGCGATGGGCGTGGCGATGGATGTCACCAGCGAAAGCCAAGTCGACGCCGGCGTGGCTGCGGCCGTGGCCCGCTTCGGCGGGGTCGACATCCTGATCAGCAACGCCGGCATCCAGATCATCAGCCCGGTGGTCGACTATACCTTCGAGAACTGGAAAAAGATGCTCGCGATTCACCTTGACGGTGCCTTCCTCACCACCCGCGCCTGCATGCGCGAAATGGTGAAGGCCGGCAAGGGCGGCGCCATCATCTACATGGGTTCGGTGCATTCCCATGAAGGCTCGCCCTTGAAGAGCGCCTATGTGGCGGCCAAGCATGGCTTACTGGGCCTGGCCAAGGTGGTGGCCAAGGAAGGCGCCAAGGATGGCATCCGCGCCAACGTGATTTGCCCCGGCTTCGTGCGCACGCCGCTGGTCGACAAGCAAATCCCGGAACAGGCGGCGGCGCTGCATATCAGCGAGGCCGATGTGATCAAGAAAGTGATGCTCAAGGACACCATCGACGGCGAATTCACCACCACCCAGGATGTGGCAAACACGGCCATCTGGCTGGCAGCCTTCCCGTCGAATGCGCTGAGCGGCCAATCGATCGTCGTCAGCCACGGCTGGTATATGCAATAAACGCAATACACGGCAGCAGGCAGGCAGCGCGCCCGTCACGCCGCCCACGGCGGCGTGAACGGTGCGCCGCCAGCCAGCGTCGCTTGCGCGCCGACCGGCAATACCGCGATGGCCCGAAATGGCGCCGCGTAGGGATTGCTGATCTGGAACAGCGTATCGGCCGGCACGATCAAGGCGCAACCGGGGCCGATTTCATGACTCTCCTCCCCCACTCTTGCCAAGGCCAGCCCCTCCAGGCCGACAAAAATTTCTTCGCGACTCAGACGGTGCGGCGCGCCCGGCATCCCGGCCGGCAAATCCACGATCCAGACCGCGGTGTCGGTGGCGCCACGGCTGGGCGAAGCCAGGCCGGTGAACGTGGCGCCGTGCATGGCGAATAATGGCGCAGCGTGTCGGGCAATAAAGGGCATGATGGAATCCTTGAGGTGGGCTTCTGATATAATTCACCTTAGTTTATAATCTAAGGTGAATCAATGTCAAGCACCCAACCCGCAGATTTCGGCATCTTGCTCAATATCGCATTTGGCGTCTTCAAGGCCGGCTTGCACCGGCACCTGGCCACGGCCGGTTTCGACGATGTCGGCCCCTCTTTCGGCTATGTATTTCGCTTGCTGCAAGAGCGGCCGCTGAACTTGCGCCAGCTTGCCGATCATCTCGGCATCACGCCGCAGGGCGCCTTGAAGGTGGTCAATGATATGGTGGCCAAGGGCTATGTCGAGCGCAGCGGGAATCTGGCCGACGCCCGCGTCAAACACCTGAGCCTGACGGAACGGGCGGCGCGGGCCATCGCCGAGGCGCGCCGTTTCCATGCGCAATTTGAAGACCAGCTGGCCGGCCGGATCGGCCGGGAAGGCGCTGGCGCCGCACGCGCCGCGCTGGAAGACATTGCCGCCCATTACGGCGACGAGGGGCCGCCCGCGCTGCGGCCGCTGTGAACGAGCGCAACAGGGCGGCGCATATCAGTGCGCCATCTCGCGCTCGTACTTGCGCAACACTTCGGCGATCTTGTTGGCGTTGAATGGTTTCACGACGAAACCGCGCGCACCCGCGCCCAGCGCCGCCAGCACACTGTCCATGTCGCTGTGAGCACTCACTATTACGCAAAAGCAATCCGGGCGCATGGCCTGGATGCGCATCATGACATCGATGCCCGACAGCTCAGGCATGCTGATATCGAGGAAAGCCAGTTCGACCGCGCTATCGTCTTTGCCCAGCACATCGAGCGCGCGGCTGCCATCGGCGG
This sequence comes from Oxalobacteraceae bacterium GrIS 1.11, assembly GCA_040544385.1. GTDB lineage: Bacteria > Pseudomonadota > Gammaproteobacteria > Burkholderiales > Burkholderiaceae_D > Janthinobacterium. Next base: position 31,536 of record JBEONR010000007.1, on the reverse strand, counting down.
CGAATTCGATTTGCGTGTATCCGTAGCTCCTGAGGATGGAGCCGAGCAAGTCGCGCATCGCGGTCTCGTCATCGGCAATCAAGACCCCCACTTCCTTGTTGACAGCCATGGCCGCGCTCCTCATGTCAAATCCTGCAATTCATCGAGCAGTTCCAATTGTTGCATCAATTGGCCTGCGGTGGCACCGTTATCGTCTTGCCGCAGCCCCGATTCGATCCGGCGCGCCAGCGCGCTCACGCGCGCCCTTGATGTCGGCGCATCCAGCCCCGCGCAAAATCCCGGTCGCGCCTATGCCATCGGACAGCGGCATTTGCACATCCATCATGATCCCATCAACGCCGCCGAGCAAGGCTTGATCGGCGCAACTGCCGGGCAGTTGCGCGAAGCCCATCATGGAGGTCGGCGGCGTGGGGATTGCATGGCTCATCATGGCCAGCAATTCAGTCTTGGCCCGGGTCCTCCCTTTCACCGTTTTCGCCGCTTCCCTGGCGCCCCCCAGTTGGCGGCGCACCTTATCGATGAACAATTCGGCTTCCGCCGTTCATCGCCTCACGCCTCGCCGCCAGCCTGGCGCCGGAACTGCTTCGGCGTCACGCCCTTCACCTGCAAGAAGCGGCGGTTGAAATTGGCGACATTCTGAAAACCGACGTCCTGGCTGACATCGCTCACATATTGATCCGTATTCATCAGCAATTGGCAAGCCTTGTTGATGCGGATGCAGCCGACGAAATCGCTGAAGCTATTGCCCGTGGACTTGCGAAAAAAACGCGAAAATTTGCTCAGCGACATGCCCATCCGTTCAGCCAGCAACTCGGCCGAGATCGGCTCGCGATAATGTTCGGCAATGTAATCGAAGACCGCGTTAAGCTGCTCCAGGCTTGCCGTATCGTCGAAGGAGCGCATGGCCACGCGCGACAGCAAGCGGGCATTGCCGCTGCGCGCCAGCCGGCACATGAATTGCAAGAAGTGAGAAAAACGTTCGAGGCCATGGCTGGCACGGATGCGCAGGAAATACTCTTCGGCTTCGGCGCCGACATCGGGGAAGGCAATGCCGTGGGCGGCACGCTGCAACAGCGGCAACAACTCGCGCAATTCCGGGATACTCCTGGCCGCTTGCTCGATCGGATCGTGGGCAAATTGCAGAGTCATCTCGCGCAGCGCGGCGCCGTCCTCGGGCGCGCCGCCGGCAATCCAATGGTGCGGCAGGCGCGGCCCGGTCAACACCAGGTGGCCGGGCGAGAATTCGCCGATGTAATCGCCGACAAACAACTTGCCGGCGCTCGACAAGTTCAAATGCAATTCATATTCATCATGACAATGCCAACGCGCGCGCGCACTGGCATGGCGCCGTTCCCGATAATGGATGATGCTTTCCGCCTCGGGCGGGCGGAAGTGGGGCGGCTCCGGGCTGCGTGCAACTGGCAAAATTCCCATGCTCTTGTCCTGTATGGTATTGACCCCGCCGATGCGGACAGCCACGGCACTCCCGCGCCTGGCGCGGCTTGACGCTACTCTGGCCCAATTCAAGTAAAAAAGCGAGCGCTTCCACGCCTGGCAATGGGCTGGCCGCACGGCGTATGCAAACAACAACATGCGCCGTTGCGCCCGGAGGATGGCACCGAATTGCCGTCCGGCATGGATATTGTCCATGCCGCAGGTCCGGCTCCCCTAGCTGCGCCCAATGATGGCGGCCACCTGGGCCAGGAAATCGACATAATTGATCGGCTTTTCAATATAACCGTCGCAGCCGGCTTGCAGCAGGCGCTCGCGGTCGCCTTTCATCGCGAACACCGTCAAGGCCAGCACCGGCACGTGGCGCGTGCGCGGATCGGCTTTCAAGATGCGCGTCGCCTCGATCCCATCCATGCCCGGCAACTGGATATCCATCAGTATCAAGTCGAGCCGCTCGCGCAGGGCAATGTCGATCGCCGGTGGCGCCCGCTCGGCCTGGAACAACGTGTGCCCGCCGCCTTCGAGCAGCATGGTCACCAACACCATGTTGGCCGGCGTATCCTCGACGATCAATAGGCGTGCCATGCGACTCTCCTTTAGTGCCGCTCCGGCACGTGCTGTCGCAGGGCGCGATTGACTTCGCGCAGCAATTCTTGACGGTTGAAGCTGTCCTTTTCCATGATGCGCAAGGCATGCCCGTTCAAACGTAAGCGGTCGGCTTGGCCGACGGTGCCGGTGGTCAAGAGCAGGATCGGCACCTCGGCCGTGCCCGGCATACCCTTCAAGGCCTCGACCAGGTCAAAGCCGCTGAGGTCCGACAGCAGCAAATCGAGGATGATCAGGTCGGGCGGGTTGGCGCGCGCCAGCGCCACAGCGCTGATGCCGTCGTAGGCGCACACGACCTGGTAATTGAGTCCGCCCAACTGGGCCGCCACCTCTGCGCTGGCGCGCACGTCATCATCGATCAACAACACGCTCGGCGCCAGCGCGCGGTCGCTGCCCAGCCCCAGCGCGTACACCGCATCGATCAAGGCCTGGTGCTGGATCGGCTTTTGCAGCAACTGGGCCGCGCCCAGCGCGCGGGCCTTCAAGTCTGCGGCGATCAGCGAGACAATCAGCACCGGGGTCAAGGCCAGTTCCGGATCGGCCTTGACGCGTTCCAGCACTTCCCAGCCGCTGTGGCGTCCGGCAGCACCAGGTCGAGCACCGGCAAGGCCGCGCCGCGGATCACGGCCAGCCCCAGCATGAACGGCGGCATATCGGGCAGCGCCTCGACTGGCAGCGCGCGCATGCTTTCGCGGACCTGCAGCAATGGCAGCGCGCGCAGCCTGTGCTGGCTGCGGCATAACAGGACGGCGGTCGACGGCTCACTCGGCACTGTCAAGCTCCTTGATCGGCACCGTCGGCGGACGCATCGGTGGAATGGCGCTGCCGCGCGCTGCTGCAGCGCAAACTGACTCGCCTGCAGGCAATATTACACCCAGTCCCATCAAGGTTTGGCTAATTTTTATGACTGCGCAGCAACGCAAGCGTCCCTGCTACAGCCTGGAGCAAACATGGCTGCTGCCGGGCGAGATTGGCCTTATTTGTAGTAAGCGCCCTTGCGCATTTCGTGATCTGCGGCTTGCTGCGTGATATCGAGTGCCTTCTCGATCGTGATTTTTCCTTGCAGGGCGGCAGCCATCTGCTGGCCGGCAACCACGCCGATGACCTGGAATTCCGGGATCGCCGCGAATTGCACGCCGATATACTGGGATGGCGGCAGCGTGCTGTGGTTCGGGCGGGCGCTGGAAATGGCCTTGCCTTCGGCCCCGGCGAACTTGGCCGCCTTCACGAATTCCGGCGTGAGGTAAGTCGACTTGCGGGTGCCGGTCGGCACATTGGCCCAACTGGTATCGCTGGCCACCAGCTTGATATACTCCCTGGAGGTGGCCCAGTTGATGAATTTCTGCGCCGCCTCCGGATGCTTCGAGCTGACCGGGATCGCCAGCGCCCAGGCCCACAACCAGTTGGCGCCGCGTTCGGTCACCGTGATCGGCGCCTGGGCGAAGCCAACCTTGTCGGCCACCTTGCTTTGCTTCGGGTCGGTAATGAAGGAGGCGGCGATGGTGGCATCGATCCAGATGCCGCACTTGCCCTCATTGTAGAGCGCCAGAATTTCATTGAAGCCGTTCGAGGCGGAGTCCGGCGGGCCGAAGTTCTTCAGCAGATCGACATACATGGCCACCGCATCCTTCCACGGCTTGCTGGTAAATTGCGGCTGCCACTTGATGTCGAACAATTGGCCGCCGTAAGAATTGGCCATGGTCGTGATGAGCGCCATATTGTCGCCCCAGCCCGGCTTGCCGCGCAGGCAAATGCCATAGACGCCATTGGCCGGATCGTTGATCTTGGCCGCCACCGCGCGGATATGGGCCCAGGTGGGGCGGTCCTCGATCGTCATGCCGGCTTTTTTCAGCAAGTCGCTGCGGTACATGATCATCGAGCTTTCGCCATAGAACGGGGCCGCGTACAGCACGCCGTTGAGCGACAAGCCTGCCCGGATGGTCGGTAACAAGTCCTCGACATCATAGGCGGCGTCCGGCTTGATCGGCAGCAACCAGTTTTTCCTGGCCCAGATCGGCGTTTCGTACATGCCGATGGTCATCAGATCGAATTGGCCACCCTTGGCGGCGATATCGCTGCTGACGCGCTGGCGCAGCACGCCTTCGTCCAGGGTGACCCATTTCAGCTTGATGTCGGGATTGGCTTGTTCGAAGAACTTGCCGAGTTTTTGCATTTCGATCATGTGGGCGTTATTGACGGTCGCGATCACCAGATCGGTGGCGGCGAGGGCGCCATGGGCAAAGCAAAACAGACCGGCGCATAAGGCGCCGCTTGCAATACGTTTCATATGCTTGCCTCCATTATTTGGCATTGGCGAGAATGGTCGGCGCCACCTCGACAATGTATCACCCATCTTGATGATTTCACAAAACCCGGAGTCAATATCCTTGCGCGTGCAACACTTCCTATCAAACAATTGCGCTATATTTTCACTGCGCTTGCATGCAAAAAGGGCGAGGCTGGCGCCCCGCCCCCCGTTCATGCAAGACCCTTGATTACTTCACGCCCAGCGGCAACTCCGGATACTCTTGCGTGAGCGCGTATTTGACGCCGCCAACCGTGATCTGGTAATTCGACGGTCCCGACAGCGGCAGCTTGTAATTGAGCGTCAGCGCCACCGACGCGCCCGGGGCCACCGATTGCCAGTTCGGCACGGCGAAGCGGGCATGATTGTAATTGGCCTTGAAGCCGCCAATATTGTTCGGCCCGGAATAGCCGGCGCCGGTCACGGTCAAGCCGAAGCCGGACTGGTCGCCCAGGTCGGAAGGGGCCGACACCGGATAGTCGAACTCAATCACGGTTCCGCCCGGCAAGGTGGTGGCCGAATTATTCTTGACCGTCATCACCGGATTGATCGGATAGTTGCTGTCGCCCAGCTTCCACGATCCCAGCGTGACGCTGACATTGGCGGCGCTGGCCGGCATGGCGCCCTCGGCGCGCTTGTTGCCGTACACGCCGGCCGTCTTGAAGGCGTCATACAGGGTATTGGTCAAGGTGTATCCCATGAAATACTCGCCCTTGCCGCCGTTCTTGCTGGCATCCCAGGCGTAGTCGCCGGCCATTTCCCAGATCATCACGCCGCCGATATTGTTGTTGATAATGTACTGGGCCTTGGCTGCGATCGATTGCGCCGTTTCGGTGGAAATGAACACTTTCTTGCTCGCATTCCACAACCACGGCGCCGCCATCGTGCTGCTGTAATACGGCTCGTACTTGCCGACCATGGCCGTATCGGTGACTTTGTAGGCGGCCAGATAGTCGGGCACTATGCCGTTTTGCAAGTTCAGCGCATGCCACAGCGGATTGCCGCCGCCGGGCACCGGATTGCCCTGGCTGTCGCGGTCGAACCAGACATTGTCGATGCCGATCGCGCCGGCGCCGCAGGTTTTCACGCCGGCGCAGGTCACGGTCGAACTCGTCAATGGCGTGCTGCCCCACAGGCCGTTGGTGCCGCCGGTCACGTCTTTCCAGCCGCGCGTGTAAAACGGCACGCCGATATTGATGCGCCCCGCTTGCAACGCGCCGCGGTAATAGCGGTAAGCCCAGTCGGTGTTGAGGTAGCCGATGTTCTGGAATTGATAGGCGTTACCGGCCCGCAATTCCGCGTCATTGCCGTCGTCGAACAGGGCCGCGTTGGGACCGACATACTGGTTCCAGGCGCCGTGCAAATCGTATGACATCAGGCTGGCATAGTCGAGGTATTGCAAGCCCGACATATTCTCTTCGCCGCGCAAGATCCAGCCGGAAGCGGAGCCGGCAATCGTCAACATATAGTATTTATTGTCTTGCACCGCCGCCGCGTCGAGTTTCTGGCGCACCGTCTTGAGCAGCACGTTATAGCTCGTCATCAGGCCGGCCAGGCGCGGCTTCGAGATCGCGAAATCGATCGGATTGCCCGCTTCGGCATTGGTGGTCGGATGCTCGTAATCGACATCGATGCCGTCGAAGAAAGTGTACTGGCGCAAGAAGGCCACCATCGAATCGGCCAGGGTATTGATGCCGGCCGTATTGGTGGAACCGTCGGCATTGGTGGTGGCGGTATAGAAACCGGTGCCGCCGGCCCAGCCGCCAACGGACATCATCACCTTGACGGCGGGGTTTTTCTTCTTGTATTGGGCCAGCAAATTAAAGTGCCCTTTGTACGGCAGCGATGGGTCCATCGCGGCGGCCGGCACGGCTGGCCAGGTCAAGCCGGTGTCGGGATTGCTGGCGCCGCTGCCGATGGCAATTTTCGAGGTGGCGGGATCGACCGAGGCAAAAGCGTAATTGAGGTGGGTGATCTTATTCCACGGCAAATTGTTGACCAGGTAAGCCGGGCTGCCGTCGACGCCGGTGCGCCAACTGGCGAAATAGCCGACGATACGCCGGTTCAAGCCGTTGGCGAGGATTTCGCGGCCGTTGGTGTCGTAGACTTTGCAATACGGCACCTTGGCGACGCTGGAAATCAGGCCGTCCGGACGGCATGGTGTCGGGGTCGGGGTCGGCGTCGGCGTCGGGGTTGGCGTCGGGGTTGGCGTCGGGGTTGGCGTCGGGGTTGGCGTTGGGGTTGGTGTCGGTGTCGGGGTCGGGGTCGGGGTCGGGGTCGGGGTCGGGGTCGGCGTGCCGCATGCGTTCCCGCTCACCGCCGTCCAGGCTTGTTGCCAGGCCCAGCCTTTACCGGGTTCATAGGCGGCATTGCCGGAAGAGCACCAGCCGGCGACCGTGCAGCTATATGTGCCACCGGCGTTCGATACAATCTGCCCGGCCTGATAACTGGCGCCCGCGACATAGGGCGAGCAAGTCGGTGTCGGTGTCGGTGTTGGGGTTGGGGTTGGGGTTGGCGTTGGCGTTGGCGTCGGCGTCGGCGTCGGGGTCGGCGTCGGCGTGGGTGTCGGTGTCGGTGTCGGCGTCGGCGTGGGTGTCGGTGTCGGTGTCGGCGTGCCCGAAGCGAGCGCCCACGGACCGGAACTATTGGACGCGCTTGGCACGTCGCCTTTGGTCCACCATTTGGCGTTATAGACCGCGCCTTGATAGCTGGCGCATTGCCCGCCGTTATAGGCGATGGCGGCATCCCACGCCGCGCACGAGGCGGCCCTGGTCGCCAGCAATTTGGTTTGCGCGCCGGCCGGTGTTTCCTGGCCGCCGCCGCAAGCGGCAAGCATGCCGCTCAGGATGGCCATCAATAATGCATTACGTTTGGTTTTCAATGTTGTCTCCAAGGGGTGTGCCGGCGAGGGATTGGCTTCCCCCGCTGCGGCTATCGCGACGCGACGCGGCGCGATTCATTCGTACAGCAACAGTCTTACTTCAACTTCACGTTCCAGTTCGCTTCCACGCATTTGACGTAGTTACCGGCCAGCAGCGCGCTGTACGGGGTCTGGTAGCTCACCAATTGGCATTGGTTGTCGCCCCCTGCACTCCAATTTTTTTCCCAGTAAATATTGTAGGAAGCGGAACTGGCCGGGCCGAAGCGCTGCATCTTGGCGCAGGAAAGTTGCTCAGTGCTATAGTCCCAGCCGAGGTCGGCGGCGAATTGCTTGAAGTAGTCGATGCGGTTTTGCGCCGCCTGCTTTTCCGTGCCCTGCCCGCATTCGGCATTGATGATCATGATGGTGGTCGCGAAGTTATTGCCGGCGCCAGCCGTGGTATCGGCTTGATTCGGCACCCAGGTTCCGTCGAGCACATGCAACATCGATGGCTTGGGCGGTTGCGGGTAGACGAAGAAGAAGGTGGCCGATGCCAGGTTGAGCCAGGTCGACGCCACCAGATCCGGGTTTTTCAGCAACACCGACTGGTCGCCATTGTTCATCGCTTGCGAGAACGGGCCATAGTTGTAGTTATAGGAAAGCTGCTTGGCGCCGCGCCCGAAATATTTCTTGAAGCTGCCATCGGGATTGAGGCCGCAAGTCCACACCTTGTTAAAGACGGGATCGGCGCATTCGACGTTGTAACCACAACCGGCGCCCGTTTCATCGCAACCCATTTCACGCAAGTATTTCAAGCCTTGGCGCCATTGCGGAATCGGGCTGCTAGCGTTGTGATCGCCAGTTTCCTGGGCAAAATGGGCAAACATGGTCGCCAGCGTGTGGCGGCAAATCGAGTCGGCGTTGCGCCCGTCAGAATAGTCGTCGCATACGGCCGGGAATTTCGCCACCGCTTGCAGGAAGCGCTGATAGGTGTAGCTCGGCTCGCGCGCGGCGAAATAGAAATCCCATTTCAACGACGGCAGCAAGCGTTCGACCCGCTTCACGTTGATGGGATTGCCGACCAGGCCAGGCTGCACTTTCTCGACATCGGCGCTGGCCAGGGTGCGGATCGAGGCTTTGACGGTGCGGAAGAATGTATTGTCGGTCAAGGCGGCCTCGTGTGCTTCGGCCTGCGCTTTGGTCGGTACTGTTGGAGTAGGCGTTGGCGTTGGCGTTGGCGTTGGCGTTGGTGTCGGCGTTGGGGTCGGTGTTGGCGTCCCGCTGCAGGAACTGACAGCTGCCCACGCTGACGACGAAGCCCAGCCTTTTCCCGGCTCGTAAGCGGAATTTCCTGATGAACACCAACCCGCAACGGTACAACTATAGTAAGCGCCGGCATTGCTGACCACCTGTCCTGCGGTATAACTTGCGCCTGCTTTATAGACGGCGCAATGCGGCGTTGGGGTCGGCGTTGGCGTTGGCGTTGGCGTTGGGGTCGGCGTTGGGGTCGGCGTTGGCGTTGGCGTTGGCGTCGGCGTTGGCGTTGGCGTTGGCGTTGGCGTCGGCGTTGGCGTCGGCGTTGGCGTTGGCGTTGGCGTTGGCGTCGGCGTCGGCGTTACATTCAGCAAGGCCCATGGACCATTCGGATCGGCTTTGGGAATGTCACCCTGCACCCACCATTTCGCCTGATACACATGTCCCTGGTAGTTGACGCACTGTGGCGCCACATAGATCTGACTCGCGCTCCATGTCGTGCAAGTCGCGCTGACCTTGGTGGTCGCACCGGCCAACAATTTCGTTGACGCGCCCGCTTCTGGTGCCGAACCGCCGCACGCGGCAAGTACGCCGCCCAGCAAGCCGCCCAGCAGACTGACTAGCAATCTGCTCATTTGTTTGTTTTTCATGTTTGCCATCCCGTGAGGTTAATAAGGAACCATCTATGTAGTTCTTTTATTATTTACTGGGCAGAGGATGCAAGTTTAACAATTGGTAGTCAAGTGGTTTTTATACAATGACAATTTTTCAATACCAATTATCAATAAGAAATTACTTTTTTGCCGCAAATATTCGGCACATACTCGGAGGAAGAGGAAGTTACAGACAAAAAGACAAGCAAGGCGGGGAGCCTTACAATAATACCAATTACGAGCAATATTTGAACTGGTATTGCATCGCTCACGCCAGCCGAGGTGAGCGACGACCGACTAGCAGTGCGCATGACAGCGCAAGTTACTTGCTTTTGGGATAGTAGAGCTCGTAGTACCAGGCGCAGGCGGCCTCGATCTGCGCTTGTATGCGCGGCGGAATCAGGTGCGGCTTCGGCGCGACCACGCGCTCGGACTGGCGATGCAGGTATTTCATCCGGTAGTGGCTGTCGCTTTCCTGGATGCCGACCGTCAGTTTTTGCGGGTTGACCTCGAACGGCGCCATGCCCAGCCATGCGTACAAGTGCGACATGCAGGCGCTCGGCCGCTCGATCAAGTCTTCGAAACGGACGAAGTACAGGCGTTTTTGCACCTCGACCGGCAAGTCCTGAATCGCATGCAGGGAAATCAAGGGCGCACCTATGGCCCGGTCCTTGGCAAACAACATGTCGGCCCGGCCGAGGCGGTCGAAGTCGGCCAGATGGTCGATGAAATCCACCAGGATGGTGCGCTGGTGCTGGGCTTCGATCGAACCATAGATCTGGCCCAGTTCGCGCACGCAGACGATCAGCTTGGCTTCCGGCGCCAGGTGCAGCAGCAATTCGACCGCGTGCAACCAGGCCCGGTTCTTGTCCACCACGGCCTTTTTTTCGCAATCGTGATACCAGCCGCGCAAGAAGCCGCGCATGGCCGAGGTCAGATGGGCGTAACTGGCATCGAAAGACGCGTCGAGTTGCGACAGGAAAAACTGGTCGTCGCTGACGATGCGTCGCATGCCCAGCAGGCTGTTGCACAAGGGCGAGCTATGCCCTTCGCAATGAATTTCCGGATGTTCGGCCAGCATCTGGCACAACAGCGTCGATCCAGCCCTGGGCAAGCCGGCCACGCCGATGAAGTTAGGCGTCATCGGCGCCCAACTTCAGGCAAGGCAAGGCGGATGCCGGATCGGCGCAGGTAGTGTGCACGCTTGATAATTTTCATGCCTTGAATTGCCTCCTGATTTTAAGGTTTTAATTCGCGCGTTTTGACGTTTACCGGTAATTTGACCCCTAAATCAATCACCGTCAAGTTCAATCCGGGCAACATGTTCGTGACCACGCTGACCGTCGGCTGGACCACGGGCGCCGCCTCGCCCTTGGTCGAGGTCGACGTGGTGCTTGAAGTGGTGGTCGGCGAGTTCGAGGTCGTGGTCGTGGTGGAAGTCGAATTCGTGGTGGAAGTCGAATTCGTGGTGGAAGTCGAGTTCGTGGTCGACGGCGCATTGCCTGAACTTAAGGCGGTCGGCGTGTTCAAGGCCAGCGTTGTCGGCGCGTTCAAGCTCAGCGTCGTCGGCGTATTCAAGCTCAGTGCCGTCGGCGAGTTGCCCGGCAGCGTCAAACTGAGCTGATTAGGTCCGACCATATTGCCCAGCGATGGAGCCACCGCCGTCATGGCGATCGCGCTGGTCAGCACATTCGTCAGCGCCGCCACGGTGTTCACCTTCAGCACGCCATCGACAAAGGTGATGGTGTAATTGCGGGCCTGTTGCCCGGCCGGCGAGATCGCGTAATCGCCGGCAATCGAGGCATTGTTCGCCGGGCTGGTCAGCGCCAGCGTTCCGCTCAGCGCCGAGGCCACGGTGTCGCCGGTTTGCAGCGCCGAATAGGTGGCGCCGAAAACCGGGTTTTGCTGGCCCACGTTCTTGCTGGCATCGTTCGCCGTCACCGTCAGGGCCGCCGGCGTGATGCTGGCCGTGGTGGTCGCCGTGCCGCCAAAGGTGTAATTGGCCGCGTCCGCGCCACCCACGCCTATCCCGACCACGGTGACCGCCTTGCCTTTTTCGACATTCTTGTCGGCGAAGCCGGCCCCGCTGCTCGACAGGGTCAAGGCGTCGCCCGGCACCCGGTTGTCGCTCAGCGTCGCGCTGGCCACGGTGCCACCGTCATACACCTTGTCGGCCGCAGTCGCTTGCACCGTCAACGCGCGCGGGCTGATGTCGGCCGTGGTGGCGGCCGTGGCGTTGACGCTGTAATTGCCGGCGTCGGCGCCGCCGAGGACGATGCCGGACACGCTCACGGCCTTGCCGGCGCCGACATTCTTGTCGGCGAAGCTGGCGCCGCCGCTGCTGATGGTCAAGGCATCGCCCGCGACCCGGTTATCGAGCAGATTGACGCTGGCACCGGCGGCGCCGTCATAGACCTTGTTGATGCCGCTGGCGCCGACACTCAAGCGGGCCGGCGTGATATCGGCGCTGCTGGCGCCGATATTGCTGGCCAGGATGTAATTGCCGGCGTCGGCGCCCGCCAGCGTGATGCCGCTGATGCCGACCGGCTTGCCAAGGCCTGCATTCTTGTCGGCGAAGACGCCGCTGGCGCCGCTCACCGCCAGCACATCGCCGGCCACCATGCCATTGAAACTGGCGCCATCGGTGTGCAGCGTGGCGCTGGTGTTGCCGTCATAGACCTTATTGCTGGTCGTGATGCCGGCCACGCTGGCGATCACGGCGCGGCTGATGTCGGCCGTCAAGCCGGTCGGATTGACAATGCTGTAATTGCTTGCCAGCCCGGCCGTGGAAGCGGAACCGGCGTCAAGCAGCGTCATGCCGCTGACCGTCACGGGCTTGGCCGCGCCGGCGCTCTTGTCGGCAAAGGCGCCGCTCTGGCCCGTGAAACCCAGCGTTTCAGTGCCGACCAGGCCGCTCAAGGCGCCGCCGTTCAAGGCGGCGACGCTGCCGCCGTCATATACGCGGTTGGCGGCGCTCATGCCAGCAAGCGTCAAGGCCTTGGGCGCGATGTCGGCCGTCGCGCTGGCAAAGTCGCTGCTCAAGGTATAGTTGGCAGCGTCCGCACCCGTCAGCGTGATGGCGCTGATCGTGACGGTCTTGCCCGGCGCGGCGTTGCGGTCGGCGAAACTGCCGCTTGCACTGGCCACGCTCAAACTGTCGCCCGCCACTTTGCCGGTGAAGCTGGCGGCGTCGGTGTTGATGCTGGCGCCACTACCGCCATCGTAGACTTTATTGGCGGCCGTGATACCGGTCACGCCGGCCAGCGCGGCGCGCGTGATATCGGCCGTCAGGCCGCTCGGGTTGACGATGCTGTAATTGCTCGCCAGCCCAGCCGTGGCCCCGGAACCGGCGTCAAACAGCGTGACGCCGCCGACTGTGACGGCCTTGGCCGCGCCCGCGTTCTTGTCGGCAAACGTGCCGCTCTGGCCAGTGAAACCCAGAATTTCCGTGCCGACCAAGCCAGTCAGGCTGCCGCCGGACAAGGCAGCCACGCTATTGCCGTCATACACCTTGTTGGTGGCGCTTAAGCCCGTCAAGTTCAAGACCTTGCGCGAAATTTCCGCCGTCGTGGCGGCGGTATTACTACTCAAAGTGTAATTGCCGGCATCCGTCCCGGCCAGCGAAATGGCGCTGATATTGACGCTCTTGCCAGGCCCCGCATTGCTGTCCACAAAGGCGCCGCTGGCGCCGCCCAGCGACAAATTGTCAGCCCCCACCTTGCCGACAAAGTTGACGCCGGCCGTATTCAAGGTCGCGCCGGTGTTGCCGTCGTAGACTTTATTGCCGGCCGTGATGCCCGTCACGGCGCTGATCGCGGCGCGCGCGATGTCGGCCGTCAAGCCGGTCGGATTGCTGACCGTGTAATTGCCGGCCAGGCCGGCCGTGGCGCCCGTGCCCGCGTTCGCCAGCGCGATGCCGCTCACCGTGACGGCCTTGGCCAGGCCCGCGTTCTTGTCGGCAAAGGCGCCGCTCTGGCCGGAAAAGCCCAGGGTTTCCGATCCGACCAGGCCGCTCAAGGCACCACCCGACAAGCTCGCCACGGCATTGCCGTCATACACCTTGGCGCCGGCCGTCATGCCGGCCACGGTCAAGGCTTTCGGCGTGATGTTCGCCTGCAATCCGGTTGGCATGCTGATGCTGTAATTGCCGGCCAGGCCAGCCGTCGCGCCCGAGCCGGCGTCGCCCAGCACGATGGCATTGATGGTAACCGCCTTAGCCAGGCCAACGTTCTTGTTGGCAAACGCGCCGCTCAAGCCCGACAGGCTCAAGGTTTCGCTGCCGACCAGACCGCTCAAGACGCCGCCCGACAAGCTCGCTGCCAGATTGCCGTCATACACTTTGGTGCCCGCCGTCATGCCGCTTACCGTCAAGGCCTTGGCCGTGATATTGGCCGTCAAGCCGGTCGGATTGACGAGGCTGTAATTGCTGGCCAGGCCGGCCGTCGCGCCCGTGCCCGCATTGCCCAGGGTCGCGCCGCTGACGCTGACGGCCTTGGCCATACCCACGTTCTGGTTCGCAAACGCGGCGCTTTGGCCGCTCAAGCTCAAGGTTTCGCTGCCGACCAAGCCGCTCAGCGTGCCGCCGACCAGGCTGGCCGCCGTGCTGCCGTCATACACTTTGCCGCTGGCGCTGATGCCGCTGATAGTCAAGGCCTTGGCCGCAATAGTGGCCGTCAAGCCGGTCGGATTACTGAGCGTGTAATTATCGGCCAGGCCAGCCGTGGCGCCCGTACCCGCGTTCGCCAGCGCGATGCCGCTCACCGTGACCGTCTTGGCGACACCCGCATTTTTATTGCCGAAGGCGCCGCTCTGGCCGGAAAAGCCCAGCGTTTCCGATCCGACCAGGCCGCTCAAGGCGCCGCCCGACAAGCTCGCCACGGCATTGCCGTCATACACCTTGGCGCCGGCCGTCATGCCGGTCACGCTCAAGGCTTTCCGTGTGATAGTGGCCGTCAAACCCGTTGGATTGCTGACGCTGTAATTGCTGGCCAGGCCGGCCGTCGCACCCGAGCCGGCGTCGCCCAGCACGATGCCGCTGACGGCGACCACCTTGGCCAGGCCGGCATTCTTGTTGCCGAAGCTGCCGCTCTGACCCGAAAAGCCCAGCGTTTCCGAGCCGATCAGGCCGCTCAAGACGCCGCCCGACAAGCTCGCCACGGCATTGCCGTCATACACCTTGGCGCCCGCCGTCATGCCGGCTATGGTCAAGGCCTTGGCCGTGATATTGGCCGTCAAGCCGGTCGGATTGACAAGGCTGTAATTGCCGGCCAGACCGGCCGTCGCACCCGTGCCGGCGTTGCCCAGGGTCGCGCCACTGACGCTGACGGCTTTGCCCGTGCCCACATTCTTGTTAGCAAAGGTGGCGCTTTGCCCGCTCAAGCTCAAGGTTTCGCTGCCAACCAGACCGCTCAGCGTGCCGCCGACCAGGCTCGCCGCCGCGCCGCCGTCATACACTTTACCGCTAGCGCTGAGGCCGCTGATAGTCAAGGCCTTGGCCGCGATAGTGGCCGTCAAGCCGGTCGGATTACTGACCGTGTAATTGTCGGCCAGGCCAGCCGTGGTGCCCGTACCCGCGTTCGCCAGCGCGATGCCGCTCACCGTGACCGTCTTGGCGCTGCCTGCATTTTTATTGGCGAAGGCGCCGCTCTGGCCGGAAAAGCCCAGGGTTTCCGATCCGACCAGGCCGCTCAAGGCGCCGCCCGACAAGCTCGCCACGACATTGCCGTCATACACCTTGGCGCCCGCCGTCATGCCGGCCACGCTCAAGGCTTTGCGCGTGATAGTGGCCGTCAAACCCGTTGGATTGCTGACGCTGTAATTGCCAGCCAGGCCAGCCGTTGCGCCCGTGCCGGCATCGCCCAGCGCGATGCCGCTGACGGTAACGGCCTTGGCCAGGCCCGCATTCTTGTCGGCAAACGCGCCGCTCATACCCGACAGGCTCAAGGTTTCACTGCCTATCAGGCCGCTCAAGACGCCGCCCGACAGGCTCGCCGCCAGATTGCCGTCATACACCTTGGCGCCTGCCGTCATGCCAACCACCGTCAAGGCTTTGGCCGTGATATCGGCCGTCAAGCCGCTCGGATTGTCCAGGCTGTAATTGGCGGCCAGGCCGGCCGTCGCGCCCGAACCGGCGTTGGCCAGGGTGGTGCCGCTGACGGTGACAACCTTGCCGGTGCCGACGTTCTTGTCGGCAAACGCGGCGCTGGCCGACACATTCAACGTTTCGCTGCCGACCAGCCCGCTCAAAGCGCCGCCGACCAGGCTGGCCACTGTGCCGCCGTCGTACACTTTGGCGCTGGCGCCGAGGCCGCTAACTGTCAAGGCCTTGGCTGTGATATCGGCCGTCAAGCCAGTCGGATTGCCGACCGTGTAATTGTCGGCCAGGCCGGCCGTGGCGCCCGTGCCCGCGTTCGCCAGCGCGATGCCGCTCACCGTGACGGCTTTGGCGAGGCCCGCATTCTTGTCAGCAAAGGCGCCGCTCTGCCCGGAAAAGCCCAAAGTTTCCGATCCGACCAGGCCGCTCAAGGCACCGCCCGACAGGCTTGCCACGGCATTGCCGTCATACACCTTGGCGCCGCTCGTCATGCCGGCCACGCTCAAGGCTTTGCGCGTGATATTCGCCGTTAAACCCGTTGGATTGCTGACGCTGTAATTGCCAGCCAGGCCAGCCGTTGCGCCCGTACCGGCATCGCCCAGTGCGACGCCGCTGACGGTGACCGTCTTGGCCAGGCCCGCATTCTTGTCGGCAAACGCGCCGCTCATACCCGACAGGCTCAAGGTTTCGCTGCCGACCAGGCCGCTCAAGACGCCGCCCGACAGGCTCGCCGCCAGATTGCCGTCATACACCTTGGCGCCTGCCGTCATGCCAACCACCGTCAAGGCTTTGGCTGTGATATCGGCCGTCAAGCCGGTCGGATTGTCCAGGCTGTAATTGGCGGCCAGGCCGGCCGTCGCACCCGAACCGGCATTGCCCAGGGTGGTACTGCTGACGGTGACGACCTTGCCGGTGCCGACGTTCTTGTCGGCAAACGCGGCGCTGGCAAAAACATTCAACGTTTCGCTGCCGACCAGCCCGCTCAAAGCGCCGCCGACCAGGCTGGCCACCGTGCCGCCGTCATACACCTTGGTGCCGGCGCCGAGGCCGCTAACTGTCAAGGCCTTGGCCGTGATATCGGCCGTCAAGCCGCCTGGCGTCGCGAAGCTGTAATTGGCGGCCAGGCCAGCCGTCGCGCCCGAACCCGCATTCACCAGTGTGACGCCGCTGACCGTGACGGCCTTGGCGCTGCCCGCATTTTTATCGGCAAAGGCGCCGCTCTGGCCGGAAATGCCCAGGGTCTGGGTGCCGACCATGCCGCTCAAGGTGCCGCCCGACAAGCTGGCGACGACGCTACCGTCATACACCTTGTTGCCGGCGCTCATGCCACTGAGGGTCACGGCCTTGCGCGAAATATCGGCAATGGCGCTGGCGACGCTGCTGCCCAGGTTATAGTTGCCGGCGTCGGTTCCGGCCAGCGTGATGCCGCTGATCGTGACGCTCTTGCCGAGCGCCGCGTTGGCATCGGCAAAGCTGCCGCTGGCCCCGCTCGCGGACAGGCTGTCGCCCACCGCCATGCCGGTGAAGGCGGCGCCGGCCGCGTTCAGCGTCGCGCTCGTGTTGCCGTCGTAGACCTTGGTATTGGCCGCGATGCCAGTCACGCCGCTGATTGTTGCGCGCGTGATATCGGCCGTCAAGCCGACCGGGTTGGCGAGCGTATAATTGGCGGCTAGGCCGGCGCTGGCACCGGAACCGGCGTTGGCCAGGGTGATGCCGGCGACAGTGACGGTTTTTTCGACGCCGACATTCTTGTTGCCGAAGCTGCCGCTCTGGCCGGAAAAGCCCAGCGTTTCCACGCCGACCAGGCCAACCAGGCTACCGCCCGACAAGACCGCTGCGACGCTGCCGTCATACACCCTGGTGCCGGCCGACATACCGGCTACCGTCAAGGCCTTGGGCGTGATGTTGGCCGTCAAGCCGGCCGGATTGCTGACGCTGTAATTGGCGGCCAGACCAGCCGTCGCGCCGGAACCGGCGTCGCCCAGGGTGGCACCGCTGACGGTGACCGCCTTGGCCGTGCCGGCGTTCTGGTCGGCAAACGCGCCGCTCATGCCCGAAAAGCTCAGGGTTTCCGCGCCCACCAGGCCGCTCAGGGTGCCGCCCGACAGGCTTGCCACGGTATTGCCGTTATACACCTTGGCGCCCGCCGTCATGCCGGCAACCGTCAATGCCTTGGCCGTGATATCGGCCGTCAAGCTGCCCGGGTTCGACACTGTGTAATTGCTGGCCAGGCCGGCCGTCGCGCCGGAGCCGGCATTGCCCAGCGTCGCGCCGCTGACGGTGACAGCCTTGCCGGTGCCGGCATTTTTGTTGGCAAACGTTCCGCTCTGGCCGCTCAAGTTCAAGGTTTCGGCGCCGACCAGGCCGCTCAAGCTGCCGCCGGCCAGGCTCGCCGTCGCGCTGCCGTCATACACCTTGGCGCTGGCCGTCATGCCGGCTATCGTCAAAGCCTTGGGCGCGATGGTGGCCGTCAAGCCGCCCGGATTGCTGACCGTGTAATTGCTGGCCAGGCCGGCCGTGGCGCCCGATCCGGCATTGCCCAACGCGGCGCCGCTGACGGTAACAGCCTTGGCCACGCCCGCATCCTTGTCGGCAAACGCGCCGCTCAGGCCGCTCAAGTTCAGCGTTTCGCTGCCGACCAGGCCGCTCAAGCTGCCGCCGCTGAGCGTAGCGACCACGCCACCGTCATACTCCCTGGCGCCGGCCGTCATGCCGCTGATGGTCAAGGCCTTGGTCCCTATATCGGCCGTGGTGCTGGCCGTGCTGGTGCTCAGGATATAGTTGCCGGCGTCGGCGCCGGACAAGCTGATGCCGCTGATATTGACGCTCTTGCCGCTAGCCACGTTCTTGTCGGAAAAGGCACCGCTGGCGCCGCTCACCGTCAGGGTATCGCCGCTGACCTTGCCGCTGAAGCTGGCCCCGGACGTGGTCAAGGTGGCGCCGCTGCCGCCATCGTAAGTCTTGTTGGCGGCCGTGATGCCGCTCACGGCGCTGATGGTGGCTGCCGTGATATTGGCCGTCAAGCCGGTCGGCTGGGTCAAGGTATAGTTGCCGGCGGCCGAGCCGCTCAAGCTGTCAGTGGCTGTCACGGCGATATTGGTGCCGACGTTCCTGGACGCGAACAAGCCCGATTGCAGCAAATTGACCAGGCCGATATCGCCGCCCGCCAGGCCGATCAGGGTGCCCGAATTGAGGATCGCCGCCAGCCCGCCGTCATACACCTTGTTGGCTGCCACCGTGCCGCTGACCGTCAGCACGGTCAGCGCGGCCGGGTCGACGGTCAGGGTGCCGTTGGCGTAAGTGATCACATAGCCGTGCTGCGAACTGGAATAAAAGCCGCCGGGAACGATGGTATAACTGCCCGCGTTGACGGCGCCTTGCGCCGTGCCACCATACGTGGCCGAGCCCAGCAAAGTACCGTCGGCAACGATCGAATAGGCGATGCCATTGCCGCCGCTATACGATGCCCCGTTATAGGTTTTGGCATCGTTATTGGCCGTCACCGTCAGCGCCGTCATGAAGGCGCTCAACAGGGGATAGCTGTGGCCGTCGTACTGGGTCCAGATCGTGCCCAGCGCCCAGCTCGGGTTGACGCTGCCGTTGGCCGAGGTGGCGCTGCTGAAATTGGCCACCGTTTGCATATTTGCCGTGTTCATGCCGAGACCGCCGGAACTGCTGGCCTTGCCCGAGGTCGTCGTATCCCAAAAACTGTGCGTGATGCTGCCCCCATCGCTCGAACCGACCAGGCCGCCGACACTGGAACTGCCGCTCGGCGCCCCGGTCGAATAACTGGTGTTGACCGCGCCGCCGTAATTCTGGCCGACCAGGCCGCCCACCTGGGCCGAACCGGCCACGGCGCCGCTGGCATAGGTATTGCTAATGGTGCCGGCGTTGTAGCCGATCAAGCCGCCGACATTGCCGCTGCCCGTCACGGGCGTGGTGGCATAGCTCTGGCTGATGGTGCCGGCGTTGCGTCCCGCCAGCGCGCCGGTGTTGTTGTGCCCGGTCACGCTGCCGCCCTCGAGGGCGACACTCGTCACGCTGCCGCCCGTGCCGACGGCGCCAAACAAGCCGATATTGTCGCTGCTGGGCAAATTGATATTCAAGCCGCTAATGACATTGGCCTTGCCGTCCAGGCTACCGGTGAATTGGCCGGCGAAGCGGCCGACGGGGATGAAGGTACTGTCATGCCAGACGTCGGTGGTGCCGGCCGTCGCGGCCGCCGAAAAACCGTTGCCCAGCGTGAAAGTGCCCGTCATATTCATCGCCATCAATTGCAACTGATGGGCGCCCGTCACCGTCGTCGAATACTCGGACGAGAGCATCGGATAGGTTGCGCCCAGGGCCGAGCCGGCGTTGTTGAGCGTACCGTCAACATCGACCATGACCCAGTTGCTGCCGGTGGCGCCCGGCGTGGTGGTAAAAGTGAAGGCGGAAAAATTCGATGCCGTCTTCATTTGCGTGCTGGTCAAGCCGGTGGTGCCGGTGAAGTGGCCGGCCTGGGCAAAGCCGATGCCCGGCGTGGCGCCATTCACGGTCGAATTAAAGTAGCTGGTGGTGATGGTGCCGTTGTAATTATCCCCCAGCACGGCGCCGAAGCGGGTCGTGCCCGATACCAGGCCGACCGCGTAACTGTGGTTGATGGGGCCGATGTTGTAGCCGACCAGGCCGCCAACCGTGTTCGCCCCCGTCACATGCCCGGTGGCATAGCTATTGCTGATGCTGGCCTGATTGCTGATGCCGACCAGGCCGCCGATGAAGGTGCCGGTGGCGTTCACGGCCCCGGTCGCATAGCTGTTGGTGATGCTGGTGCCGGCGTCGGCGTTCGAGCCGATCAGGCCGCCCGTGCCGTTATTGCCCGACACGTTGCCGCTGGCATGGCTATTGATGATGCTGCCGCCGCCGCTGTTGCCGCTGGCCAGGCCGCCGCCATAGGAGCTGGCCACCACGTTGCCGGTGGCGAAACTATTGCTGATGGTGCCGCCTGCGTTACTGAGCAGCAAACCGCCGGCATAGCCGTCGCTGCTGGTCACATTCCCCGTTGCATAACTGTTTGAAATGGTGCCCGTGTTTTTGCCCACCAGGCCGCCGATCGAGCCATAGGCGGTGGCGCTCACCGCCCCGCTGGCATGACTGTTATTGATGCTGCCATAATTATTGCCGACCAAACCGGCGCCATTGGCGTAACTGCCGTTCGCCACGGCGGTGCCCGTGTTGTAGCTATTGCTGATGCTGCCGCTATTGCGCCCGGCCAGACCGCCGATGCCCAGATTACTGCCATACGAGCTGCTGCCGCCGATCACGCTGCCGCCCACCAGGCCGACATTGCGCACCACGCCGGCCGCGCCAATGAAGCCGAACAAGCCGACATCGGCCTCGGTCCGGCTAATCGCCATGCCGCTGATGACATGGCCCAGACCGTCGAAGGTGCCGGTGAATCTGCTGGCGTTGTTGCCGACCGGCGCGAAGCCGGCGCCGGCATTCCAGGCACTGGTGGGACGCGCGTCGATATTGCTGCCCAAGGCATAGTTGCCCGTCAAACCCATGCCTTGCAAATCGGTGCCGGTGGCGCTGCTGGCCGCGCCCAGGCTATTGAGCACCGTGAAACTGAGCGTGCTGCCGTTAGAACCGAGCTTGGTGCTGAAATGCGCGCCAGACGGCAAGTCCACGGCCGCCGCCACATTGTAGGTACTGGCATTGCCGGCCGCCACCGCACCCTGGCCGTATTGCAGCGCCAGGCTGGCCGTGCCCGAGCCGTGCAAAGCGCTATTGATATTGATATTGTTTTGCGCGTTCAAGGTCAGGGTATTGGCCGACCAGGCCACGCTGTCATTCACATTCACATTGCCGGCCGTGCCAGTGCCGCCGCCGCTGCTGAGGATGGAAACATTGCCGCCGGCCAGATTGGTGGCCAGGGTGGCGCCCGTCATGTCGCCGCCCGAGGCGGCAATCGTGAAGTCGACCGGATCGACCAACCAGGTGCCGGCCAGGCCGTGCGCGGCCTTTGTCGTGACTTTGAAGTCGGCGCCGATCTTGACGTGGGCGGCCGAGGTTTCCACGAAACCGCCATTGCCGCCGTCGGGCGCGCCGGCATCCAGACGTCCGCCCGCGTTGACCGTGCCCGACTGCATGTCACCGAGCAGGCGGATACTGCCATTGTGATGCTCGATGCTGCGCGCCTCGATCACACCGGTATTATTGACCACAGTTTTCAGCAAATCGCCGGCCGCTTGCGCGCTCAACAAGACTTGCCCGCCGGCGGCCTGGATCAAGCCGCCGTTTTGCACCAGGGCGTTGAGCGCGCCCCGATTCACCGCCACATTGAGCAAGCCGTCGCCGGCCACGTCGAGCGTGATGGCATTGCCGGCGGCCAAGGCCACCGTGCCGAGGCGCGCGCTGATCGTGCCCTCGTTCGTGACCCGCGCCCCCAGCAGCGCAACATAGCCGCCGCCGGCATGGATGGCGCCCTGGTTCAGGACGGCGCCGCTGCCCGCGCTTGAAAAGCGGTAATTGCCGGCCATGAAATCGCGGTCGGAAATGCCGAGCGTGGAAGCGGCCAGCCCGCCGACATTGACGCTGGCGCCCTTGCCGAACAAGATGCCGTTGGGATTGACGAGGAAGACCTTGCCATTGGCCGACAAGCTGCCCAGGATGCTGGACGGGTCCGCGCCCAGCACCCGGTTCAACGCCACCGCGCCACTATTGGGCTGGACGAAGGTGACCATTTCGCCGCCGCCGATATTGAAACTGTTCCAGTTCAGCACCGCGTTCTGGCTGTCTTGCTTGACCGTCATCTGGGTCGCCGAGCCGGCCACGCTGGCCTTGCCGGCCACCACCGCCGCGCCTGTCGGCAAGGCCAGCGCCGGCGAGACGAAGGTCGAACCGAACGCCGCCATCAGGGAAACCGCCAGCGCCTTCAAGGCAAAGCGGGCGCCGCCGCCGGAACCGGGCAAGGAGCGCTTGCCGGCGCTCTTGACATTTTCCGAGACTGCAACAAAGGTGCCGGTTTTGTTGCTCCAGATCGAACGGTAAATGCGGTTCATGATGAATGACCTTGATAGAGGTTAAATGCACGTACGAGACAAATACGACACCAATACGGCGCCATGCGGCGCCGCTTGAAGCCAGTCCCAGGTTCAGAAATATTTCACGCCTTGCAGCCAAACGCGTCCCATCGTGTCCGGTACCGTGCTGGCTTGCGCATTGCCGAGCTTGTGGGCGTAATATATTTTCAAGCCCAGGCCATTGGCACCGGCCCAGGTCAAGCCCAGGCCAGCCCCGCTCAGCGTCTTGCGGTTAGCCCCCGGCGCCCACGCGTTCTTGCTCAGGTTGACGGTGCCGGTATCGACAAAGGCGATCAATTGCAATTGCCCCGGCAGTGCGTCGCCGAAGCTGGGCAAATTGCGCCGCGCCTCCAGGTTCAGCACATAACCCTGGTCCGCATAGCCTTCGCCGCCCGGATAGGCGCGCACGCCACCGACGCCACCCAGTCCCATTTTTTCGGAAATATCGAGGTTTTTCGTCGCCGTCTGCGCGCTCAGCGAGCCATACAGGGACGTGTTGTCGGTCAAGGCTTGCAGGCGCGCCGCCGACAGCGAGAATTTATTGAAACTGCCATTGCTGCGCGCCGTACTCTGGTCGATTTCCAGCGCCACCGCAGTGGCAATATCGATCTTGCCAGTGGTCCAGGTGAAGGAATAATTGCTCACCCCGCCGCCGCCGAACTCATCGCGATGGTCGCCGTTCACGTTGATCATCCAGACATCGGCGTCCTTGTCGGTTACGCTGCCGCTGACGTCGCTCTTGTCGCGGAAACTCTTGGCGTCATAATTGATCTGGGCATACAGGCTGTTGCCGCGCGAGCGTATCAAGGGATAACTGCCGTACACGCTGTCAATCTTGGCGGTGCCGCTCGCTTGTAAGGCGGCAAATTCCTGCCCCAGGCGATAATCCATGGCGGTATAAGCCAGGCCCAGGCGGGTCAAACCCAGTTGCCCCTGGTAGGCGGCGCGCGCATAATTCAAGCCTTCCGCCGAAGTGAACACGCGCAGCGTGGCCGCGTCGCCATAACCGGCCACTTCATTGACGTTCAGGGTCGCGCCGATGCGCCTGGTGCCCGTGTAGCGGTTGCCCTGGTTATCGACATCGACGCTGCCGCTGACGCGCTGCCCAGGCGTGACGTCGACGATCAAGTCGGACGAGCCGATCGAGGCGCCCGGCACCAGCGTCGACTTCACTTCCACCCCGGGCATATCGGACAGCAACAGCAGGCGCCGTTCGAGCGGCGCGGTGGCGATCGTGTCGCCGCTATTCAGGCCGTCCAGCACTCGCTGGGCCAGGCCGTCCGCCACGCGACTCTGGTTGCGCAGGCTGACCTTGCCGTACTGCCCTTCCAGCACGGAAATCGTCACGCCGCCATCCTTGATGTCTTGCGCCGGCAAGAACGCTTGTGCCAGGAAATACCCTTGCGCGTGGTAAAAATCGGCCACCTTGGCGGCCATCACGCGCAACTCGGACAGTGTCAATTGCGCGCCGGGGACAAAACCGGTGACGGCGCGCAAGGCATCGGCCGGAAAAGTGGTGGCGGCCGTGATGTCGAGGCGCTGGACGACGATTTTCACATCGTCATCCACGGCCACGGGCGCCACCGCGCCGCGCTGGACGCGGATTTCGGGGAAGGTTTTCTTGGGCTGCGGCGCGACGGGGATTTGCTGGATTTGGCTGCCGGCGCCGGGCGGATCGACGGCAAAGGCAGCTTGGCTCAGCGTCAACAATGCCAAGGTCAACAGTTTGTTTTCCAATACGTTCTCCTTCACGATTTCACGACCCGAAGCTGCGACATTCAGGCATCAGACTGTTTCATTTGAGAATTAGTCTATCAAAGAAAAATAGCGACGGGAAAAACTGTTTTCCGGCTTGCGCCCGATAATCTGGCGCTTGCAAACGTGAGCCAGCGCCAGCCGCGACGCTATATGATCGGGGCCGGGCGGCGCTGGGAAAGCGCTGAAAACATCAAGAAACAACATGGCGCCGTCCGCAAAAACTCTGTGTAAAAAATACGACATAAGCAGGCTATCGAAGCCGGATCGGGAATGCCGTATGGCGGGACCGAAAAAAAGTGTCTGTCAGTATTATCGGACTGTCGTGGCCGTTAAAGAGTCACAGATAGTCACAATCCTGTTTTTACGCAAGACTATTAATACGTAGGAAATAAATGAATATGCTTTAAAGAACCATGCAATGTATTTCTTGCCAAGTCAATCGAGGGGTGATGGCATGCGGTATCATGGCCATTATTCAAACATTGGAGCCTGCCGCATGACACCTAGCACGTCCTTTATAAGCGCCAGCCAGGCATGACGGCGGGCATGACATTGCCGCGTTACCTGCTCTGGCAACGCTTGTATGAGCGCGTAATTCAGCTGTTCTGCTGGACTTTGCTACCCTTCTTCTTCGCTGCCGGCAACAAATATGGCGCAGCAATACTTTGGTTGACCGCGCTGCTGCTGGCATTGTTCGCCGTGGGTCTGCTTTGCATAAATCAAATGCAGCTATTCCAATGTCCGCGATGTGCAAAAAGCCCCCATGAATGGTCGTCGGGCATCCCCGATCCCATGAATGGGGAGGTCGATTCTCGCTATGAACCGCAAACCCGAGTCTGCCTGCACTGCGACTACCGCCTGCGCGACTGAGAGGGTGACGCGGGGAAAAAATCGTGCTGGCGAGCGCCCTCTTGGGCAAGCTCAGGAGCGCTCAAACTGCCTGCCCGGATAGTCGGCCAACGCCTCTTTCAGTTGCGCCACGACGGGCTGCCAGTTGCCCGGCGTACTTTGCCGGAACAGGCGCGTGAACCGATACCAGGGCGTGTCCTGGCGCGCGCGCAACCAGCGCCAGTCGGTTTTGTAGGCCGGCAACAACAACCAGCATGGCGTGCCGAGCGCGCCCGCCAGATGGGCGACGGCGCTGTCTACGCTGATCAGCAAATCCAGTTGGTACAGGATCGCCGCCGTGTCGGCAAAGTCGCCGATCGCATCGCCCAGGTGCAATACCGGCAAGTCGGCCGGCAAGTCGGTCTTGCCCAGCCCCATTTGCAGGCTGATAAATTGCACTCCCGGCAAGGACCACAGCGGCGCCAGCACTGACAGATCGGGCAAGGAACGCTGGCCGTCGTTGGCGTGATGGGGATTGCCTTGCCACACCAAGCCGACCCGGCATCCACCCTCAGGCAAGCGCGCGCGCCAAGCCAGCAAGCGCTCCGGCGCGGCGCGCAGATACGGTATCGTCGCGGGTATGGTGGCCAGATCGGTGTGGCAATGCAAGGGCAAGCTTTGGGCAAAATCCCAATAATCATATTGCCCTATCGGCAAAGCGGGATCGTCCACCGAGAACACCTCATCGACCCCGTCCAGCGTCCCCATCAAGGCGACCAGGGGCGCGCGACAAGCCAGGCCGATGCGGGCGGCGTCGCCCTTGAGCAGGGGAATATAACGACAAAATTGGATCACGTCGCCCAAGCCTTGCTCCGGCCACACCAGCAGCGATTTGCCGGCCAGCGCCTCGCCCCGCCAACGCGGGAAAGCGAAAGACGGCGCCGCGCCGCCATCGGGCAAGCCAGGATCGTTGCGGGCTTCATGCAGCGCCCAGCCTTCGGCGCAGCGGCCCTGGCCCAGCAACAGAAAAGCCAGGTTCAGGCGCGCCAGCGGGTAATCGGGGTCGAGCGCGATGGCTTGCCGCAGGCATGCTTCGGCCTCGGCGTCGCGCCCGCAACTGGCCAGCAATACCCCAAGGTTGGAATGCACGCTGGCCAGCCCCGGCGCCACGGTCAGCGCCAGCCGGTAATATTGTTCGGCCTCTTGCGCCGCGTGGCGGCCAGCCAGAAAATTGGCCAAATTGGAATAAAGGTGGCCCCCGCCGGGAGCGAGCGCGACGGCCCTGCGCAGGCATGGCTCGGCCTCGTCGCCGCGCTGGGTTTTTTCCAGCAGCAAGCCGAGATTGCCATGGGCTTCGGCGCTGTCGGGGCTGCAGGCGATTGCGCGGCGATAATGCCACTCGGCCTCCTCGTCGCGGCCCGATTTTACCAGGAGGACGCCCAGGTTGGCATGGGCCAGGCCATGCTCCGGTTCCAGCGCGAGCGCCTGGCGATAGCATTGCTCGGCCTCGCTCTCGCACGCTCGCCTTGCCAGCCACACGCCAAGGTTGCAATGCGCGGCAGCACAGTCGGGCGCCAGCGCGACGGCGCGCCGCAAGTGCCATTGCGCCGCCTCATCTTGCGCGCCGCCCGCCAGCAGCACGGCCAGGCGCTGATGCGCTTGGGCATGCTCGGGATGGTGCGCGATGGCTTGCCGATACCATTGGCGGGCCGGCTCCAACTGGCCCCGATTTTCCGCTAGCAAGCCGAGCCTGAAATGGGTTGGCGCGTCGTGCGGCATCAAGACCAGGGCTTGCAGCCAAAACATTTCCGCCTGCCCCACATCGCCGAGCTCCGCCGCGCAGGCGCCGGCAAGATGATACAGCTCGGCGCTGGGACGGCTGCGTGCCAAACCATCCAATGCGACAAGCAGCGCCTGCTGCGGCTGCCCGCAGGCGAGCAAGAAGCCCGCTTGGCGAATGGAGAATTCGGATGGCGTACTGGTCGGAGGTTCGGTCTTCATGGGCAAACAATAACAGTGGAAGGCATCACGCGCACCCTTGCGTCGCGTCAAAAAATGCGTCTTTTCCTCCCATGTTTACGCCGAATTTACGGCAAGCGCGCGACTTTTTACACAATTTTTATAGGCACACTCGTAGACTCGGTGCTTTCCATTCCGGCACGGCCGCGCGCCCGGCTTCCCATTTCCATGAAACTCACGAATATCGTACACCAGGCCACCGCCCTGATCGTCGCCTTCGGTCTATTGTTGTCGCTTCCGATGGTACTCGACTACGCGTTTGACACCTCTATCGAGACCTGTGTGATCGTCTGGGTCAATGTCGGCATGTTCACCATGCGCGCCAAGAACATCGTCTTTCCCATGCCGGCGCCACATTACATCGACGTCGGAGGCGGCTTGAGGTTGCTTTGGTGGGCGATTTACTGGCCCGCCTACTTGCGCGGATAGGCTATGGCAACGCTCGGCGGCGCCGACAGGACAGGGCTTGCCGCGCACTCGGTCAAATAATTTATATAAGCGCTTATATAAATTCGGCGAGCGCATCCGCGCCGCAAGCAAGAACATGCCACCAACGCCCTGACGAAAGCGACGGTGGAAAATACCCTGGGCATGACAAAGAACAAAACTGGCACGGCATCGCGCCCGATGGCACATCCCGTGGTCCGCATTGTGCTCGGCCTTGTGCTGACCTTTGCCGCAGTGCCGCTGACCATGATCATCGTCTCCAAGCTGGTGGAGAAGCCGTACCGCATCCTGTGGCCGCAATTGCTGGCCGCCGTACTGGTGTGGTTCGGCTACCGCTTCTATGTACGCCGTATTGAAAAGCGCCAGCCGAGCGAACTGGCGACGCCGGGCATGGCGCGGGAACTGGGTAGCGGCCTTCTGCTCGGTACCGGGCTGGTGGCGCTCACCTTTGCCGTACTGGCGGCGCTGGGCGTGTACCGCTTCGCTGGCGTCAATGCCATGAGCATGCTGCTGCTGGCACCGCTGGCCGAGCTGGTACTGGTCGGCATGGCCGAGGAAATGATGTTTCGCGGCGTGATATTCGGCGTGACCGAACGTGCGCTGGGCAGCAAGTCCGCCATCGTGATTTCGGCGCTGGTGTTCAGCCTGGCCCCCCTGCCCAATGAAGGCGTCTCGGTACTGGCGATCGCCGTGATTGCCGCCTATGGCGTGCTGCAGGCCGCGCTCTACATGAAGACGCGCCGCCTGTGGGTCTGCATCGGCACCCACATCGCGTGGAACTACTGCGTCAGCCAGGTGTTCTCATCGACCGTGTCTGGCCATGCGGCCACCGACGGCCTGCTGCGCGGCGCACTGGTGGGCAATGCCATGCTGACCGGCGGCGTATTCGGCGTGGAAGGCTCGCTGATTGCCCTCTTGCTGATTACGGCCGCCGCCGCGTTCTGGCTGCGCCGGGCCTTTGCCAGCCGGGCTTAAACCCTGATCCATGTACTCAAATATGGATGCAAAAAATGGCGCAGGCAGCCCACTCTTTTCCGCTCCATAAATGAAAAAACTCCCTTGCGGGAGCTTTTTCATTTATTCATGGCGGAAAGGGTGAGATTCGCCCACATCCTGCGGGCCGCCCTCGCGCGAGTACGCGCAGAGTCTTCGAATCTCACTCGTGAGCTGCGCAGGCAGCTCACTGCTTTCCGCTCCATAAATGAAAAAGCTCCCTTGCGGGAGCCTTTTCATTTATTCATGGCGGAAAGGGTGAGATTCGAACTCACGGTACACCAAAGATGTACACTGGATTTCGAGTCCAGCGCATTCGACCACTCTGCCACCTTTCCTTGCTTAGCTTCAAGCGAGCTCCCTACGAGAGAGGCGTGATTCTAGCATAGTTTTTTTTGCATATGACACGAATGATGCGCATATTTTCGGGCTGCATGTCAAAATTCCCCACAATTTTTGCCAAAATTACCTACCTTCGGAAGCACCGCGCGCCAGCAGCCGCCCCGGATTTGCGCCGACCGCTATTGCCGAGACGGCGACGACGCTGGCATCGTTTGGACTGCGCCGCCATTCCAGGACTCAGGGCGACTGGGCTTAAAACGTTTCCCAGCCATCGCCGTCCGCAGCGGCATGGCTCGCTCCCGGCTTGGCAGACACAGGCTTTGCGGGCGCCTTTAAGACCGGGCGCGCGGTGACACTTGCGGGGCGCGCCGGGCCGCTCAGCACCGGCCGCGCCGGCGCATGCGCCAGATTGATCTTGAACGCGCTCACCACCTGGGCCAGGGTGCTGGCTTGATCCTGCAGGGATGCGGCGGCGGCGGCGGCTTCCTCCACCAGTGCCGCATTCTGCTGGGTGACCGCATCCATCTGCGTGATGGCCTGGTTGATTTGCTCGATTCCCGAGCTTTGCTCCTGGCCGGCGTTGGTGATTTCACCGATGATGCTACTCACGCGTTTGACGCTGGCCACCACTTCATCCATCGTCGCGCCGGCCTGATTGACCAACTTGCTGCCCGCATCGACCTGCTCGACCGAATTGCTGATGAGGGTCTTGACCTCTTTGGCGGCGGCCGCCGACCTGTGCGCCAGGTTGCGCACCTCGCTTGCCACGACCGCAAAGCCACGTCCTTGTTCGCCAGCCCGGGCCGCCTCCACCGCCGCGTTCAGCGCCAGGATATTGGTCTGGAAAGCAATGCCGTCGATGACACCGATGATATCGACGATTTTCCGCGCCGAGGCGTCGATGGAACTCATCGTCTCGATCACCTGCGACACCACGGCGCCGCCTTGCAGCGCGACATCGGAGGCCGACTCCGCCAGTTGATTGGCTTGCCGCGCGTTGGCGGCATTCTGTTTCACGGTACTCGTCAATTGTTCCATCGAAGAGGCGGTTTCCTCCAATGAACTGGCTTGCTGCTCAGTCCTGGATGACAAGTCAAGGTTACCGCTGGCAATCTGGCCGGACGCCGTGGCAATGGTGTCGGTGCCGCTGCGGACCCGACCGACGATCTGTACCAGGCTGTTGCTCATGTCCTTCAATGCCTGCAGCAATTGCCCCGTCTCGTCCCTGGACTTCACCACGATGGCATAGGTCAAATCGCCGGCGGCAACCGTTTGCGCGATTTTCACCGCTTCCCTGAGCGCGCTGACCAGCTTATGGGCCAGCATCAAGCCCATGCCGGCCACGCCGGCGATGACCGCCGAGGCAATGATGATGGCAAGCCAGTTGGCATGGCTCAGCGCGGCGGCGGCATCAGTGGCGGCGCTCTTGCCGAGGTCGACGTTAAATTGACGATGCACTTCAATCACATCGCCAACCTTGGCGCTGACATGCTGGCTTGCCAGCAGCAAATCGCGCGCCTCGTCACCCTTGTCCTCGTTGGCGAGCGCCATGACCTTGGCGCGCAGCACCTCGTAGTCGGCCAGCGCATTGCGGTCGCCGTCCAACAGGGCTTTGTCGCTGCCGTTGGACAAGTCTTCCTTCTCATATTTATTGAACGCCTCGATGGCTTTGGCTTGCGCCCCGCTCATCGCCGCCGCCATTGCGACTCTTTTGGCCGGATCTTTCAGCGCCAGGTATTGCCACACTTGTACCCGCATCTGCGCCGTCGACCTGAACGCGTCGTCGAGTGCAATCAAGCTGGGAACGGTGTTGATGTTGGCGTAATTGGCGCCCGTATAAACCTTGTCTATCTGATACATACCAAGGCCAGCCAAACTGAGCAAACCCACGACGACGGTCATAATCAGCGCATATAAACGTTGAGCAATAGTCATTTTTAGCCCCTATTTTTTCCCGCGAAAATAGAACGTTGGATATGTCCCGCGCCGCAAGCCTTATTTAAAGCAGGTTCAACAGCGAATCGGGGCCGTGACAATGCGTGACTATTTTCTATTCCGCCTCAAGATTACATCAGTCGAGCAGGAGCAAAGAAGTATTTTTTCGGCTCGCCATATTCCCTCCAGGAATTTTTATATTATTTCAATATTTTTATTTCCCCATTCAAAGGTGTTTCAACTTTACTTCGCCTGCAAAGTGAAAATATACTCAGTGAATATCAAATCGCTGTCAATTCAAGGACTTGCTGAATTTGAATGTTTGCAGATTTATTTAATTAGGCAAGTGCGCCACCAATTTCTCATTGGACTCTGTAGCAATGATATTTCGCTTCCGATTCCCGCTGCGGGCGGCATGGCTGGCCATCGCATGCATCCCCATGCCCGGTTTGGCCACGGGACCAGAGCAGCGTCCCTAGCTGCGCGTCGCCGTTGGCGAGGACAAGCCGCCGTACGTGATCGTCGGCGCCAAGCGCGGGGTGGAGGTGGAACTGCTGCGTACCATCCTGGACCTGGCCGGCTACCAGGCGGACCTGCTCTTCGTGCCCAACAAGCGCGCGCACATGTCGCTGGCGATTGGCACGATCGATGCCGCGATTGCGGCCGGCACCGAGGCCAATTTTTTAATTGATTAGCGCTGATCTTCATCACCGGTGAACTGGCCCGCCACAAGCGTTGTCAAACATGATAGAAGCGGCGCTCCGGCCGCAGAGGAGACGGATCATGGCGAAGATGAATATGGTGCAATTCCAACCGGGCTTGAGCCTGAGTCGGTTCTTGGAGCGTTACGGGAGTGTCGAGCAATGTGAGAGCGCACTGGAACTGGCACGCTGGCCGCAGGGATTTGTCTGTGGTCGGTGCGCTCG
>JBEONR010000006.1:0-198951 GCA_040544385.1 Oxalobacteraceae bacterium GrIS 1.11 | reverse complement strand
AACCGCACGATTGGCGGGTTTTCCTCAAACAATGCTCGCTCGACGCGAATATACCTGCACGGGAAAGTTCAGATTTTTAGTTTTGCAAGAGGCTCACATGACTGACCATTATCTAAAAGAGATCAAGTCGAGTCCGTTGGATGTCCGGTCGG
This sequence comes from Oxalobacteraceae bacterium GrIS 1.11, assembly GCA_040544385.1. Lineage (GTDB taxonomy): Bacteria > Pseudomonadota > Gammaproteobacteria > Burkholderiales > Burkholderiaceae_D > Janthinobacterium. Next base: position 198,799 of record JBEONR010000006.1, on the reverse strand, counting down.
ATATTGCAAGAAATGGGATGAACGCGTTATATCTTCCGATTATTGCCTATAAGGATTACGCCGAAGGAGATTATGAAACCGCAAGAGTCGGACTGGAAACATCGTTGAAACTGCTGGGTGACTTATATCAAAACGGATTTTCCGAATCTGTTTTGGCGATTATTGATCAATGTGCGAATTTATTTCGTGTGCATATTGCTGCGAATAAAATTGAAAAAGCGGTTGAGGTGGCCGTTGATTTATTAAATTACATTTATTTGGCGAAACGCAGCCCGGAATATATGAATTGCGATTTGAACGAGGTACTTACCAGTGATGATCATTGGTCTCTCGTCAATTTATATACGGATATTATTATTATCAAGATCCTCGGCACGCGAAAGAGAGATGTAATTGATCTATTTTTCGGCAGCCTGCTGGAAGGAAGAAATAACTGGTTGCCGCACGATCTGAAGCAGGGAGGTGAAATATTGGCACGGCTGCAATCCGGAAAGGAAAACCGCGATGACGTTTTATTATCCGGTGACTATTCGGGCATACTGCGTCTGCCTTTTTCTCTCGCATACATTATTTTGTCGGCACTGCGGCGGCAATGGGATGGGCGGCTGAATACGAAAGCCGCCGTGGTGATTGACAACTACCTATCCGGCTTACCGGTCCATAAAGCCATGTCAGAGAATTCCTGGCATATATAGGAATTATTATCAGAATTATCACGAATAATATTTATACACTTTTTAAAAAAGACCGAATTTTAACTTGATGTCTTTAAACTAGGAGTATTTATTTAATCTTTGAAAGAAAATAATGACAAATGAAAATCTGAAAGATGCCTTGAAATCGATAATCAAACAAGGAAAAGATGCCGCGGACGCCGCAAAGCCGGAGGAAGAATTAAGCCAGGACGATCTGAGCGAGATTTCGGGCGCAGGCGCCCCCTCCGAGTCGGAGGATAAACTAGAATCCTGCGGCGTCATGTGCGGCAGTTTCTAAAAATACAGGCACGACACCCCGATGGCGCGCTCGCCATCGGGGCGTGCACGGCGGCTGCGCAGGCAATATTTGAAGCGCGGCATTTTAACCATCTCAATATTTCTTAAGATAATGACAAATTCAAATTTAAAAGACGCGTTGTCCTCGGTCAATCAACAAGAAAAGAATGATGCGGGGCAACTCGTTCCAGTTGGAAACGAGGAATTGAGCCAGGATGACTTGAGCGAGATTTCAGGCGCGGGAACCGACAGGGAGCAAGAGGTCAGTCGCGAAGTAGTGTGTGGAGCTTTTTCGCCCAACGAAATAAGCGCCGGGAATTGAGGGTGAATTTTTTGCTAACTTGTCCGGATGCCGCGCGGCCCGTTGCGACGCGGCGCGAGCGCTGCCAGCGGTGGACAAGACAGCGAAACGGCGGATCGGGAAGCAAAAATGCACCCTCAATTGTCGGTCTTTACTTAGTCCGCCCCAAGGGATCAAGCAAGCCGCGCCGGCCGGCGCGAATGGACCCATGCGGATGGCATGCCTCATAGCTGGCTACCTGGCAATAATCGGATTAGCACACTGATGGATAACTGGCCAGTCAACACGCAGCATCCTGTCGCCCATGCTGATTGGGGGGGCCGTTTTTCTTGCGTGCTTGGCATCGTCCTGGCTCTCTTTCCGGGCTCCGCCGGGGCCTCGGAATTACAGTTCGGCGAGGCATTGCGTCTGGCGCTGGAGCAAAATGCCGGCATGTTGGTGCAGCGCCAGCAGATCGAAGCTGCACGCGGCAAGCAACTGCAAGCGAGCGGACAATTCGACTGGTTGCTGTCGTCTGCCGTGAATTACCAGCGCACGTTCAGCCCCGATTTTGCGCAATTATCCGAATACACTGAATTGATATCGACCGGCTACCAGGTCGGCTTCAGCAAACTGCTGCGCAACGGCATCAACCTTGGCACCACCCTCGACACGCTTGCCGACGACAGCGTGGCCGGCCAGGCGCGGCAACACCGTGCCAAACTGGACGTATCACTCACTGTGCCCTTGTTGAAGGGGCGCGAAAGCGCGGGGGTGCAAGAACAGGTGGCGCGGCTGGGTGTGCTGGCCAGCCGCTACGCGCTGCGCGATCGGGCGGCGCAAACGCTGTACGCCGCGCTGCTGGCGTATTGGAATTACCGCACCCGCGTCGACTTGGAACAAGTCGCCGCCAGCAGCGAGCAACGCAGCGACAATATGCTCAGCTCGCTCCAAATCCTGGTCGACGCGGCGGAAAGGCCGCGCGCTGATTTGGTTTTGCTGCAAGCGGATCATTCCGACAAAGTGGCGGCGCGCTACGCGGCCGTTTTGGCGCGCACCGAGGCACAAAAGGCGCTGGGCCGCTTGCTGGGACTGGATGCGGCGGCGATCGTCCGCCTGCCCGCGCCCGCCCAGCCATTGCCGGACGCGACGCTCCTTCCGACCGGCATGCTGCCGCAATTGGAAGCGATGAGCGCGACCGCGCTGTTGCAACGGGCCGACCTGCAGGCAGTGACCTTGCAGCTGGAAGCGGCGCAGCGCGACTTGAGCGGCGCCCAAGATAATGTAAAACCGCAGTTGAACCTGCAACTGGGGCTGGGATACGGCAAGGCATCGGAGGGTGGCGCGCGCTACCGCTTCATCGGCGCGCCCGGCTACACCCAATCGCAGCCGTCCGTTTTCGCGCGCCTGAGCTTTCAATTCCCGCTTGAAAACAACGTCGCAGGCGGTGTGCTGAAGGAGCGCGCGGCCCTGGCCTCGGAACTGTCGCTCCAGCGCCGTGATTTGCAAATCGGCATCGCCAGCGATGTCGACAGCGCATGGCAAACGCTGTCCAGCAGCGCGCAACAGTTAAAAGTGGCCCAGCAAGCGCTGTCATTGTATGAACTGGCGGTGCGGCAAGAGAGCGTTAAGCAAAAAAATGGCATCTCGACCTTGATTGACGTGCTCAACGTGGAAAGCCGTTTCGTCGGCGCCCGGGTCAATTTGCTGCAACTCCAGCTCGCGTTCGCCAGCGCATTGGCCCGGCTACGCTATGAAACCGGCACTCTGCTCCCGGCCTTCACCGCAGCCGACGGGGTGGCCGACAGTTTCGCGCTGGACCCGGACGATGTGGCTGGCCTGGGTCCCCTGTCAAAACAATTCTTCACCTCCCATTAACTTCGAGCGGACAGGCATAACTTGAAAAAAGGTCTTTTCAGAGAAGTGGCATTTAGCCGACTGTCATCCCCCGAGCAACTAGACAGTTTGCTGCAGGTGACCTCGGCCAAAGGCTGGATCGCCCTGGCCGGCATCGGCATCCTGGTGCTGACCGCGCTGCTATGGGCCGCGCTCGGCAAACTGCCCACCAAATTAATCGGCCAGCAATGCATTTTGGTCAAAAACGGGGGGGTGAACATTCTCACTACTTCCGCCAGCGGGCGCTTGTCGGACTTGGCGGTGGAGGCGGGGGACCTGGTCACACGCGGACAAATCGTCGGTCGGCTGGAACAATATGACCAACTGCAAAAGATCAAGGCCAGCGAGGCGCGTTTGATGGAAGTGCAGCACCAGTACGACCAGGCGCTGCTGTTGGCCGCGCAGAGTCTGGTCTTGCGCAACGCCAGCGCGGCCCAGCAAAGCCAGAATCTGGACCGCCAGTTGGGCTCGGCCAAGCAAAAAATCAAGTTGCTAACCGAACGCATTGGCTCGCAAAGTTCCTTGTACGAACAGGGCTTGATCACCCAACAAACCTTGATCGCGTCGCAGCTTGAGCTGACCAACACCGAACTCGAGGAAGAAAACGTGAAAGCCCAGTTCAAGCAATTGGAACTGTCCCGCATGGAACAAAAAAAGGGAAGCGACAATGAGGTGACGCAAGCGAGAAACCAATTGGAGGACGTGCGGCGCGGGCTCACCTTACTGCTGAGGGAGGCCAAGAATTTCACTGCGATCATCAGCCCCTACACCGGCCGCGTGCTGGAAGTGAAGGCGACCGAGGGCCAGTTGGTCGAGCGTGGAACCCCTCTCATCAGCGTCGAATCGAGCGGCATCGATATTAACGAGATCGAAGCCTATATCTACCTGCCCGCCGCCGAAGGCAAAAAAGTCAGCGGCGGCATGTCGGTGGAAATCAGCCCCAGCACAGCCAAGCGCGAAGAATTCGGCTTCATGCCCGCGTACGTGGTGTCGGTAGCCGACTATCCGGCCACCGACCAGGGTTTGATGCGGGTCTTCGGCAACGAGAAACTGGTGCAGCAATTGAGCGGCACCCTGGCGCCGATCCAGATCCTGGCGTCGCTCAAGCCTTCGCCCGACAATCCCAGCCATTACAAGTGGTCGACCCGCTCCGGGCCGCCGTTTTCAATCCAGAGCGGCACCGCCTGCTCGGCCACGATTACGCTGTCCGAGCAAAGGCCGATCGAACTGGTGCTACCGATCCTCAAAAAAGCGGTGGGACTGGACGGATGAGAATGATCGAAAAAATGGCCACGGCGGCGCGCTTTCTGGGCTCGCGCGGTCGGGCGCGACGGACCCCGTCGGTGCTGCAAATGGAGGCCGTCGAATGCGGCGCGGCGTCGCTGGCGATGATCCTGGCGCACTACAAGAAATTCATTGCGCTCGAAGAACTGAGGATTGCCTGCGGCGTCTCGCGCGACGGCAGCAAGGCGCTCAATATCGTGAAGGCGGCGCAACGCTACGGCTTGCTGGCGCGCGGCTTCCGCAAGGAACCGGCCGATTTACGGAACATGGCGCTGCCGATGATCATTTTTTGGAATTTCAACCATTTCTTGGTCCTGGACGGGTTTGCCGAGCGCACGGTCTTGCTGAACGATCCCGCGCTCGGGCGGCGCGTGGTCGGGGAAGTCGAGTTTGATCAATCGTTCACCGGGATTGCGCTGACGTTTGAACCCGGCCCCGACTTCCAACCTTCCGGCCGCCCGCGTAGCCTGCTTGACGGTTTGCGCAAGCGCTTGACCGGCGCCAAAGCCGCTCTCAGCTATTTGGTGCTGGTCGGCCTCGCCTTAGTGCTGCCGGGTCTGCTCATCCCGGTGTTCACATCGGTGTTTATCGATCAAGTCCTGGTCGCCGGACTGCTCAGTTGGGCGCCCCCGCTGATCAGCGCCATGCTGGCCACGGCGCTGCTACTCATCGCCCTGACAGCGTTGCAGAAACACTACTTGCTCAAGCTCGAAATCCGCATCGCCCTGAGCAGTTCGGCCGCCTTCTTCTGGCATGTCCTGCGACTGCCGGTACAGTTTTACCACCAGCGCTCGGCAGGTGACATCGGCGCCCGTGTCGGCCTCAACGACCGGGTCGCCAATATCCTGTCGGAAGACCTGGTCGCAGCCCTGCTGAGCGTGCTCACCGCGCTATTTTTTGCCGCCATCATGCTGTTCTATGACGTGATAATGAGCTTGATCACGATCACCATAGTCGCCACCAATGTACTGGTGCTGCGCTATGTTTCCCGGCGCCGCAGGGAATTGAACCAAAAACTGGCGATCGACCGCGGCAAAGTGATCGGCACCTCGATGAACGGCTTGATGCTGATCGAAACGTTGAAGGCATCCGGTTCGGAATCGGATTTTTTCAGCCGCTGGGCCGGCTATCAGGCACGCCTGATGAACTCCATGCAGGAAATGAGCCGCACCTCGATCGCCCTCGACTTGTTACCCAAGTTTTTGAGCGCGACCAACAGCGCGCTGATACTCGGCATAGGCGGTGCGCGCGTGATGGATGGCCAGATGACGATCGGCATGCTGGTCGCTTTCCAAGCCTTGGTGGCCAGCTTCGTCAGCCCAACCAATGCCCTGGTGGCGCTGGGTGGCAAAATACAAGGCTTCCAGGGCGATATGGACCGTCTCGACGACGTGATGCGTCATCCCTGCGAGGATATCGCGGCGCTGGAACTGGAGGGCGCCGAGTTGCTCAACGCCAAACTGGCAGGCGACCTTGAACTGCGCAATGTGACGTTTGGCTACAGCCGGCTGGAGCCGCCCTTGCTGGAAAACTTCAACCTGGTGTTGAAAGCGGGCCAAAGGGTAGCGCTGGTGGGCGCCTCCGGTTGCGGAAAATCGACCATTTCCAAGCTGGTGGTCGGCTTGTACGAACCCTGGGAAGGCAGCATTTTATTTGACGGCGCGCCCAGAAGCGCATGGCCGCGGCGCCAGCTATTGAATTCGATGGCGGCGGTGGATCAGGATATCGCGCTGTTTTCAGGCACCATCCGCGACAATTTGAGCATGTGGGATAGCACCGTGCCACAAACAACGCTGGTGGCGGCGGCCAAGGATGCCTGCGTGCACGACGTCATTTCCACACGGCCCGGGGGCTACGATAGCGCCGTGGCCGAAGGCGGAAACAATTTCAGCGGCGGCCAGCGGCAACGCTTGGAAATCGCGCGCGCGCTCAGTTCCAACCCGCGTCTGCTGATCCTCGACGAAGCCACCAGCGCGCTCGACCCGCTGACCGAAAAAATTGTCGACGGCAATCTGCGCCGGCGCGGCTGCAGCTGCTTGATCGTTGCGCATCGTCTGAGCTCGATACGCGACTGCGATGAAATCATATTGCTCGACAAGGGCAAGGTGGTCGAGCGCGGCTCGCACCATCAATTGCTGCAAATGGATGGGCAATACGCTAGGTTGATTGCAAATGAATGACAGCAACCCACCGACACTACTGGAGCAACTGGGCTTGCTCGGCACGCGCGGCGGACCCGGTCCGAGTCTGATGGCGGCTAGCCACGACGCCTGGCTGATCGAGAGCGGCAGCGTGGATGTCTTTTTGGTCGCGGCCGGTGAAAGTCGGGCTGGTGGCGCCAGGGATTATCTGTTCTCGGTGGGCGCCGGCCAGCTATTGCTATTTCCCGGCGGCGGGGCGGACGAGGCTGCGCTGACGGCCGCGCCCTGCCCCGACGCGCGCTACCGCGTCATTGCGCGCCCCGCCTTGCTGGCCTTGCTGCGCGAGGCGCGCTGGCAAGGCGACGCCGTGCTCTTGCTCGACGAGTTGATCGGAAACATCGGCGCGGCGTTCAAGCAAGCCGCTCCGGCGGCCGCCTTGGCGCTGACGCCGGGGGCGCGCTGTTCCAGCGTCGGCCAAACCCTCACGCTGGTACCGCACGCAGCCGCTGTGTGGTGCGTCTTGGACACCGGAGCAGCCGATTACATGGGCACCGCCCTGGCCCCGGCCAGCCTGGTCCCGCTGCCGCCGCGCACTTGGGTGACGCTGGCGCCGCACAGCCAGCTCGCCGCGCGTGCGACAAGCGCGGTGTGCGACGGCGCGCCGGGCGACGAATTGCTCGCTGGCATGGACCTCTTATTATTGACGCTATTGCGCTGCGCCACACGACAAAAAAAGCGTCAAGACGCCGACGAACTCAGCCGTCTGCACATGAGAAGCGCCATCGGCGGCAAGGCGATGCATGATGCCCTGGGCAACTTCGTGTCACTGTTCGAGGCCAGACCGGCCAACCCGGCCGACGGCGGCCACGACGACCGCATTCTCGCCGCATGCACCTTGCTAGGCGTCCGGCAAGGTATCGGCTTTCGGGCTGCGCCACCCGCCGGCGCGACGCGGCACGACCCCGTCAAGGGCATCGCCCAGGCATCGGGGGTGCGCACCCGCAAGGTCACGCTCAAGGGGCGCTGGTGGCGCAAGGACAATGGCCCCCTGTTGGCGTTTCTGGAACAGTCGCGCGATGCCTACGCCTTGTTACCAATACGCGGCGGCGGTTATGAGGCGATCGATCCGGATACGGGAACCCGCTCGACGGTCGACGCCGACTTCGCGGCAACGCTGGCGCCGTTCGCCCATATGTTTTACGCTGGGCTGCCGGCCAAACAGCTCACCTTGCCCGACATTCTGCGCTTCGTGTCATTTGGCCTCGGCCCCGACATCCGCACGGTGGCGGCGATCGGGCTGGCCAGCGCGCTGCTCGGCATGGCCGTTCCGCTGGCCAGCGGACACTTGTTCAACGATGTCTTCCCGGCCGCCGAACGCGGCCGGATGGTGCAAGTGGTGGCGCTGCTATTTATCGCCAGTGTGGTGACGCTCCTGTTCGAGGCCACCCGCGCGCTGGCCATGCTGCGCATCGAAGGCAGGGCCGGCAGCGACTTGCAAGCAGCAGTCTGGGACCGCGTGCTGGCGCTGCCGGTGCCGTTCTTCCGCGACTATTCCGCTGGCGATCTGGCAACCCGCATCAATGGTATCAACGAAATCCGGCAGGCGCTGTCCGGCACCGTGATTTCCTCCGTGGTCAGCGGCGTATTCTCCGTGCTGAACATTTTCCTGCTATTTTATTACAGCGTCAGGCTGGCTGCGGTCGCCATCCTGCTGGTGCTACTGGCCGTGCTCGTCAATCTGGCGCTCGGCTATCTCAGCGTCGACATCCGGCGCCGAAGCGCCGACGTGAACGGCAAGGTGGCCGGCTTGGTGCTGGAATATTTGATCGGCATTACCAAGCTGCGCATCACGGGATCGGAGTCGCGCGCGTTCGCCAACTGGGCCAGCGGTTTCGCCGACCAAAAACGGCTGGCGTTGCGCGCAGGCGGCCTGGCCAATATGAGCGGCGTGTTCGGCGCGGCGTTTCCGCTAGTGGCAAACAGCGCGCTGTTCGCCAGCATCGCGCTAGCGGGAAATGAGACGCCGCGTTTGAGTACCGGCGATTTCATCGCCTTCAGCGCTGCCTGGACCATATTTCTCGCGTCGACCTTGGCCCTGGTGCGCAGCGCCATCGACTTGCTGGGAATCGCATCGACCTTCCAGCGTACCCGACCTATTTTGGACGCCTTGCCCGAAGTCGATCGCGGCAAGGCTTATCCGGGTACGCTGGCTGGCGCCATCGAGCTGAGCAACATTAGCTTTTCGTATGCGCCCGAGGCCCCAGTGCTCGATAATGTGTCGATGAGCATACGGCCCGGTGAATTTGTGGCTCTGGTCGGGGCTTCGGGTAGCGGCAAGTCGACCCTGTTGCGTCTGATGCTAGGCTTCGAACAGCCCGCCTTGGGGGGGATTTATTATGACGAACACAATCTGGCCGATGTCGACGTCGGCGCGGTCCGACGCCAGCTTGGCGTGGTGCTGCAAAGCGGGCGCCTGATGAGCGGCGATATCATGAGCAACATTCTCGGCGCGACTTCCCTGACCTTGGCAGATGCCTGGGAAGCTGCGCGGGCTTGCGGCCTCGAAGATGATATCAATGCCATGCCGATGGGCATGCATTCAGTCATCAGCGACAGCGACGGCACCCTGTCCGGTGGGCAACGCCAGCGTTTGCTGATCGCCCGCGCCATCGTCAACAAACCTCGCATCGTTTTCTTCGACGAAGCCACCAGCGCGCTCGACAACCGCAGCCAGGCCATCGTCAGCGCCAGCATGGAGCGCTTGCGGGCCACCAGGGTCGTGATCGCGCACCGGCTCAGCACCATCATCAACGCCGACCGCATCTATGTGCTCGACAAGGGAAAAATCGTGCAGTGCGGATCCTATCAACAATTAATTGGCCAAGACGGCTTGTTCGCCGAACTGGCGAAACGCCAACTGGCTTAACATGCGGGCCGTCAATGAAAGCACGAATCGTTTTACTGTGTATGGCGCTGGTACTGGGCGGCTGCGAAAATCGCACTCCGGCGCAACAACGCGCCGAACACCTGGCTGGCGCCACGGGGGAATTGCTGATCGCAGTAGTCTGGCCTTTGCAATCGAGCAAAGCGACGATGGTCGACGGGATCAAGCTGGCGGTCGAGGAGATCAACCTTGGCGGCGGCCTACTGGGCGGACGACGTATCAACATCCTGCTCAAGGACGACGCCGCCTCGCTGACGGCGGGCCGCCTGGCGGCCCAGGAAATTGCCGACAACCTCGATGTCGCGGCCGTCATCGGCCACTTGAACTCGTATATCGCAGCGCCGGCCTCGCAAATTTACGAGCGGGCGGGCATGGTGATGATCACCCCGGGCGCCAGCGTGCAAAAAATCACCGATAAGGGTGGCCCGCTGACCTTCAGGAGCTTGCCCGGCAACCGCGATCAGGGCCGCCAGATCGGCGACTATGCCGCCACGCAGGGCTATAAAAACGTGGCAATCTATTACATCAAGAATGACTATGGAGTGGACTTGGCCAATTACTTCGAACAGCGCGCCCATGAGCTGGGAATTGGCGTGGCGGACCGCCGATCCTACAATATGGGCGGCGACAACCACGGCGCGCTGTTGGCGGAATGGGCCGCGTTCCTCAAGACCGATGCGATTTTCCTGATCGGCTCGCTACCCGAGAGCGCGGAAATCCTGCGCGAAGCGCGCTCGGCCGGGCTGAGCGTGCCGGTATTCGGGGGCGCCGGTCTCGATTCGCCCGAGCTGATCGAGCGCGGCGGCGAAAGCGTCGAAGGGACGGTGGTCTTCTCACTGTTCAATATGGGCGATCCGCGGCCCGAGGTGCGGGCCTTTGGCGAACGATATAAAAAGAAATACGGGATGCTGCCCGACAGCACAGCTGCCCAAGGCTATGACACCATGAAATTGCTGGCGCAAGCGATGATCAGCGCGCAGAGCGCGGTGCCGGCCCGGGTGGCGGCCGCCTTGCGGGCCACCAAGAATTGGCAAGGTGTAACCGGCACCCATACCTATAATGAAAAAGGTGATTTGGTCTCGAAGCGCCTTGCCAAGGTCGTGGTGCGTGACGGAAAATTTGTATACTTCGACACAACCTTAAAACACATTTCCAAGTAAGGAGCTGCCGCCGCGCCATTTGCACAAGGTTTGAGCTGCGCCAAGGACAGGGATGGGGTGATTTGCGACAGTGGGCTACGCCGCCCACCTTAGCGCAGGAGTCAAGCAGCATGCAGCCATTGCAATCACTGGACTGGATCAACTCTCTGGCCAACGCCAGCTTCCTGTGGGGGCCCTTCTTTTTTTCCATCCTGTTCATCCTGGTCGTCACGCGCACCGCGCATTCCTACTATGCGCGCGTCAATGAACGGCTGTCGCCGCCAGCCTCGGCCGAGGAGCGCCAGGATTACCGCAATTATTTCCGCTTCTCTAGCCTGTTCGGCATGTTGCTGGTGTTCGTCTCGGTCGGCTGGTGGATCTACGCGCAATTACAAGCCCACACCTTCCAGGGCGTCATCATCGGGCTGGAACAAGACCAGCAAATTGTCGCCACCGACGACGACTTGTACTACCGGGCGGTGCAGCGCGACGCCGGCAATGGCCATCTGATCCGGGATTACCAATTTGTGATCGTGCGCAATACGCCCTTCGTCACCGGCCAGGCGTTTCGGCTGGAGTTTTATCCCAATGCGGGCGCGATAGGCGAGGCCAAGCCGCAACCCGTCAATTTGCTGCTCGAATACCGCGGGGGTACGCGCGGGAAATACATGCTGGCGCGCGACGGCTCCACCTTCAAGCTGCAGACCATAGGGGATTGACATGACTATACGCCTTGCCCTGCTGTGCGCGGGCGCGCTCTGGTGCTCAGGCGCGCAGGCCGATTGCAGCGAGCAAGACCGGCGCGAAATGAAACAAAACGGCATGAGCGAGACCCGCATACGCCGCATTTGCGCGGCGCCCGAAGATGGTCGGGAGCGCCCGCTGAACCTACCCAAGCCGCGCGAAGGGGCGCCCCAGCAAAGCAATGTATGCCAGACGGAAGTTGGCTCGTGCGCGTTGAACCGGGCCGGGCCGGCCGGAATTTCCTGCTGGTGCAATACGGCTGCCGGCCCGGCGCGGGGCAAGCTCGTGGCCCGGTAGCAGGCTGAGGCATGCGTCTGGCCCGCTAATAACGGCCGGCGCGCGCCCCGTTCGTGCATTCATTTAAGCAACAATGACTGCATTAAAGTTAATAGACTAATAGACATGCAAGCCGGCTACGCGTATATTCTTGCTTGAGACAAACTATAGCCTTTGTGCCCGAACAGCCTGCCTCGCCGATTTTCCGCCGAGGGTAAGCGGGCTGGTGCAATCCGCCGCCAGCAATCCGCGTCGCCCAAGACTGTTCTGGATTACCGAGAAGAAATTATATTTTGAATATGCTGCCGCACGTGGGCAATCGCGTCCCGCAAAAAAGCATATTCCATGGCCGGTAAAACAAGATGGCTGACACCACCGAATTAACGCTAGAAGCAATGGCGGCGCGCGCGCCGGAACGCAGTTGGAAGACCGAGCCGAGCCGGCATGCGAATGACGAGGCGCAAGCGAGCGGACCGCAGCGCTTTGAATTCACCGGCACCGGTTCGGAATACTTCCGCATCTGGGTGGTCAATCTATTGCTGACGATACTCACGCTGGGCGTGTATTCCGCGTGGGCCAAAGTGCGTCGCTTACAATATTTCTATCGCAACACGCGCGTCGCCGGGGCGATTTTCGACTATCACGGCAATCCACAATCCATCTTGAAGGGCCGCGTTCTCGCGGTCGGTCTGCTGGCGGCCTACAAATTGGCGGCCGGCATATTTGCTCCGGTGGCGCTCGTCATCGGCATCGTATTTTGCAGCATCATTCCCTTCTTGTTGGCGCGCTCGTTTCGCTTCAAACTGATCAATTCCAGCTATCGGGGCTTGCGTTTCCGCTTCGCCGGCACGGTGGGCGAGGCGTATCGCGCGCTGAGCCTGTTGCCCGTCATGGTGGCGATCATCGGTTTTTTCCTGTGGAGCGTGGTGACGTCCTTTTCCAGGAGTCCCGGACTCGGCATGGTGCTGGCGATCCTACTGCCCGTGCTGGCGCTGCTGGGCATGATTCCGCTGGCCCACTATCAATTGAAGCGCTACCAGCATGACAAGGCTTATTTCGGCCAAACGCCAGTCTTTTTCCATGCCCATGCCACCGATTTTTTCAAGATCTACGGCAAGGCCGTCGGTTTTCTTTTTCTCGGAGGAATCTCGACCACGATTTTCGCCCTGCTGACCAAGAAGATATTTTTGCTATTGCAGGCGACCACGTTTGGCTGGCTGTTCACCATGCTCTACGCCCCCTTGAGCGCCTATGCCTCTTATTTATTTGTCCGGCCGTATATTGAAAGTCAGATACAAAATCTGGTCTGGAACCAGACCGAATTGGGCATGCATCACTTCGAGTGCAGCACCAGCACCCGGCGCTTATTGTGGCTACACGCCTCGAACCTGCTGATGACCATGCTGACCCTGGGCCTGTACAAGCCCTTCGGCGCAATACGGCTGCTCAAATACCGCGTCGAAAGCATGTGCCTGATCCCCGAATCGAGTCTGGAAAGCTTCTTGACCGATCATGCCGGCGACAATGCCGGCGCCCTTGGCCAGGAAGCTGGCGATTTGTTTGATATTGATATAGCCCTATGATCGACGCCATTTATTTCGACGGACAATCGACGCGCAGGCAAGCCGTCACCATGATCATCCACAAACGCGTGGTGTCGATTCGTGGCGTCGGCGTGCACCGTTCCGTGCGCATGTCCAAGCTCGACATTTCGGAGCGCCTGCAGCACGCGCCCCGCATCATGCGCTTTCCCGATGGTGCCTTTCTCGAAGTGGGCGACCCGCGCCTGCAAAAGATGCTCAGGGAGAATCGCTATATCGAGCCGCGCGTGGTGCGCTGGCAAAACAACTGGGTATTGTCGCTATTTGCGCTGATCACGCTGTTGGCCGTGCTCATTTCCGGCTACCAATGGGGCTTGCCCTGGGCTGCCGACGGCATCGCCCAGCATTTGCCGACATCGATAGAGAAAAAAATCGGTAATCAAGAACTGGCCATGATCGATGGCCGTTTCTTGAAACCTTCGACCCTCGCGCCCGCCGAGCAAGCCCGCCTGCAAAGCCTGTTCGCGGCGCTACGCCAGCCCAATGGCGACAAGACGGCCTATCAATTGCAATTTCGCGACAGCGGTATCGGCCCGAATGCCTTCGCCTTGCCCAACGGCGTGATCGTGATGACCGACCAATTGGTGCAATTGGCCGGCAATGACCAGGCCATCATGGGCGTGCTGTCGCATGAGCTGGGCCACGTGCGAGGCCGTCATTCGCTGCGCCATATCATGCGCGCGCTGGGCGTCGGCATCGTGCTCAATCTGTGGGTCGGCGACGTGTCGAGCACCCTGGCCGCGCTGCCGACCTTTCTGCTCGATCAAAAATATTCGCGCGACTTTGAACGGGATGCGGACCGCTACGCGATCGACATGATGCACGCCAACCATGCACCGCTGGCGCCGATGGCCGACATGTTTGAAAAAATGACGGCCCAGCGCGTGATGGCGCAAGCCGAGGCGGGGGCCGAACCGGCCGATGGCCAGGCGGGGCCGACGGCAGGGCAGAAACGCAAGGCGGCGCCCGATTTCCTGAGTTCACATCCGAGCGATGGCGAACGGATCGCCACCTTGCGGGCGGCCGACGGGCAATGAGACCGGGCGCTCGCCCCCTCAATCCTCGGCGTAGCGGCCCAGGCGATGCGCCAGGCGCGGCGCCAATTCATGGGCCGAGCTGACGGTCATTTCCAAATCGTTCAGCAAGCCATCCTGCAAGCCATAGACCCAGCCATGCACGCTCAAGGGCTGGCCGCGGTCCCAGGCGTCCTGTACGATCGTCGTCTGGCAAACATTGACCACTTGCTCAGTCACATTCAATTCGCATAAACGGTCGGCGCGCTGGCGGCTGGGCAAGACATCGCCCAGATAGCGTTCATGCTTTTGATGCACATCTTGCACATGGCGCAACCAATTATCGGCCAAGCCTATGCGCGTGCCCGTCATGGCCGCATGCACGCCCTTGCAGCCGTAATGGCCGACGATGAAGACATGCTTGACCTTCAAGACATCGATCGCAAATTGCAGTACAGACAAGCAATTCAAATCCGAATGCACCACCACATTGGCGATATTGCGGTGCACGAACAATTCGCCCGGTGCCAGGCCCAGCAATTCATTGGCGGGCACGCGGCTGTCCGAGCAACCGATCCACAGGTACTCGGGGGATTGCTGGTCTTCCAGCTTCTTGAAAAAATTCGCTTCCTTGGCCACCATCGCCGCCGCCCAGGCCCGATTGTTTTGCCATAGCGTTGCGAGAGTTGAAACGGGTTCGTTCATGTTTGTCCCATTCATATAAAAAAACCGCCGAAGCACCCCGGAAGGGGCGCTCAGCGGTCAGTCCAGCGGGAATGCCAGGTAATCGTCGGCGTGCATGATTACTTGATGCATCCAATAAATACTTACTCGAAGAAATCCTTGACCTTGTCTTTCCACGTCTTGCTTTGCGGACTATGCTTGGCGCCACCTTCGGTAGTCGATTTCTCGAAATCGCGCAACATGTCTTTTTGCTTTTCCGTCAACTTGACGGGGGTTTCGATGGCCACGTGGCAAAACAAATCGCCCGCGTAACCGGAACGCACGCCCTTGATGCCCTTGCCCTTGAGCCTGAACGTCTTGCCCGACTGGGTGCCTTCCGGTATCGTGAACGACACCTTGCCCGACAGCGTGGGCACTTCGATTTCACCGCCCAGGGCAGCCTTGGAAAACGAAATCGGCATTTCGCAATGCAAATCGTCGCCTTCGCGCTGGAATACGGCATGCGCCTTGATGTGGATTTCCACATACAAATCGCCGGCCGGGCCGCCATTGGTGCCCGGTTCGCCGTTGCCGGACGAGCGGATGCGCATGCCATTGTCGATGCCAACCGGTATCTTCACTTCCAGCGTCTTGTTGCGCTTGATGCGTCCCGCGCCGCCGCATGGCGCGCAAGGATCGGTGATGATCTTGCCGTTGCCATGGCATTTAGGGCAGGTTTGCTGGATGCTGAAGAAACCCTGCTGCATGCGCACCTGACCATGGCCGGCACAGGTGGTGCAAGTCGATGGCGCGGTGCCCGGCTTGGCGCCCGTGCCGTGGCAAGTGTCGCACTTGTCCCAGGACGGCACGCGGATTGTGGTGTCGAAACCGTGCGCCGCTTGTTCCAGCGTAATTTCCAGGTTGTAGCGCAAGTCGGCGCCGCGATACACTTGCGGTCCCGCATTGCGACTGCGTCCGCCGCCACCGAAAATGTCGCCGAAAATGTCGCCGAAGCTGTCGGCAAAGCCGCCCGCACCGCCGCCGAAACCGCCGCCGCCGCCCATGTTCGGGTCCACGCCCGCGTGACCATAGCGGTCATACGCTTCGCGCTTTTCCGGATTGGTCAGCATTTCGTAGGCTTCTTTGACTTCCTTAAACTTTTCTTCCGATTCCTTACTGTCCGGATTGCGGTCCGGATGGTATTTCATCGCCAGCTTACGGTAAGCCTTCTTGATCTCTTCTTCCGAAGAGTTCTTTGCGACACCTAGTGTCTCGTAAAAATCACGCTTTGCCATGTTGTCGGCACCTTGCAGTCTATCTACTGATGTACTAATTACACGAAAAAGCCGAGTCGAGTACCGTGGTGGACGGTCGCTCGGCTCGGCGGGTCAGCGGCTATGCGCCGCGCTGTAGCGTTCGACCTATCTTACTTGTTGTCTTTGACTTCTTTAAAGTCGGCATCGACAACATCATCTTGCTTGGCGTTAGCTTCGGACGCACCTGCCGCCTGCTGCTGAGCACCTTCGGCGCCGCCGGCTGCGGCCTGCTGCGCCTGCATGTCAGCATACATCTTTTCACCGAGTTTTTGCGACGCGGTCGACAGCGCGGCAATCTTGGCGTCGATCTCAGCCTTGTCAGCGCTTTTCAGCGACGCTTCCAGGGCCGTGATCGCGGCATCGATTTTTTCCTTCTCGCCCGCTTCCAGCTTGTCGCCGTACTCGACCAGCGATTTGCGGGTCGAGTGGACCAGCGCATCGGCCTGGTTGCGCGATTCGGCCAATTCCTTGAGCTTCTTGTCTTCTTCGGCGTTCAGCTCGGCGTCTTTCACCATCTTTTGGATTTCCGCCTCGGTCAAGCCGGAATTGGCCTTGATCGTGATCTTGTTTTCCTTGCCGGTAGCCTTGTCTTTCGCGCCCACATGCAAGATGCCGTTGGCGTCGATGTCAAACGTCACTTCAATTTGCGGGGTGCCGCGCGAGGAAGGCGGGATGCCTTCCAGATTGAATTCGCCCAAGCCCTTGTTGCCGGCCGCGATTTCGCGCTCGCCCTGGAATACCTTGATCGTCACGGCCGGCTGATTGTCGTCCGCCGTCGAAAACACCTGGCTGAACTTGGTCGGGATGGTCGTGTTCTTGTGGATCATCTTGGTCATCACGCCGCCCAGGGTTTCGATACCCAGGGACAGTGGTGTGACGTCCAGCAACAGCAAGTCCTTGCGCTCGCCCGACAGCACGGAACCCTGGATTGCCGCGCCGACAGCGACGGCTTCATCCGGATTGACATCCTTGCGCGGGTCTTTGCCAAAGAATTCCTTGACCTTTTCCTGCACCTTCGGCATGCGGGTCATGCCGCCGACCAGGATGATGTCGTCGATATCCGTTACCTTGACGCCGGCATCCTTGATCGCAATGCGGCAAGGCTCCATGGTGGCGTTGATCAATTCCTCGACCAGCGATTCGAGCTTGGCGCGGGTCATCTTCAGGTTCAAGTGGACTGGCGCGCCATTGGCCATGGCGATGTACGGCTCGTTGATTTCCGTTTGCTGGGCCGACGACAATTCGATCTTCGCGCGCTCGGCCGAAGCCTTGATGCGTTGCAAGGCGATGGGATCTTTTTTCAAGTCCAGGCCATTGATCTTCTTGAATTCCTCGATGATGTAATCGATGATGCGTTGGTCGAAATCTTCGCCGCCCAGGAAGGTGTCGCCATTGGTCGACAACACTTCAAATTGTTTTTCGCCATCGACATCGGCAATTTCAATGATGGAAACGTCGAACGTGCCGCCGCCCAAGTCATACACGGCAATCTTGCGATCGCCTTTTTCAGTCTTGTCCAGGCCGAAAGCGAGCGCGGCCGCAGTTGGTTCATTGATGATGCGCTTGACGTCGAGGCCGGCGATGCGACCGGCATCCTTGGTGGCTTGGCGCTGGGAATCGTTGAAATAGGCAGGCACCGTGATGACGGCTTCCGTGACTTCTTCGCCGAGGTAATCTTCGGCTGTTTTCTTCATCTTGCGCAACACTTCGGCGGAAATTTGCGGCGGCGCCAGTTTCTTGTCGCGCACACCGATCCATGCGTCGCCGTTATCGGCCTTCATGATTTGGTAAGGCATCAACGCGATGTCTTTTTGCACTTCTTTTTCGTCGAACTTGCGGCCGATCAAACGTTTGACGGCAAACAGCGTGTTCTTCGGATTGGTAACGGCCTGGCGTTTTGCCGGCGCGCCAACGAGAATTTCACCATCTTCTTGATAAGCAATGATCGACGGCGTCGTGCGTGCGCCTTCGGCGTTTTCGATTACCTTTGGCTGACCATTTTCCATGATGGAAACGCAGGAATTTGTCGTTCCCAGATCGATACCGATAATTCTACCCATGATTTTTCTTCCTTATTTGCTAGAGTTCAGATGGTTCTTATATGTGGAAAAACTGTGTGCTTTCAAGGTATGCTTGATGCCGCACGGCTGATTATTTTTTACTTATTTTGCTTGCGCGGTCGTCACGATGGCGGGACGCAACAGACGGTCCGCAATCATATAACCTTTTTGCAACACTGTAACGACCGTATTGGCTTCCTGCTCGGCCGGCACCACGGCCACAGCCTGGTGCTTCATCGGATCGAGCTTGTCGCCCGGCACCGGCAAGATTTCCAGCAAACGGTTTTTCTCGAATGCGGACGACAATTGCTTCAATGTCATCTCGACGCCCTCCTTCAGCGAATCGATCGATGGCGTTTCCACCGACAGCGCCATTTCCAGGCTGTCTTTGACGGGCACCATGGCCTCGGCAAAACTCTCGACGGCGAATTTGTGGGCTTTGGCGACATCTTCCTGGGCCCGGCGACGGATGTTTTCACCGTCGGCCTTGGCGCGCATGAAGGCGTCGTGCATTTCGGCAAGACGCGCTTCCGTGCTTGCCAGCTGCTCTTCCAGGCTGGTTTCAGCGGGAGTCGCGGCGGCGTCAGTCTGCGCATTAGGTACAGCTTGGTTTTCCTGATCTTGCATCTGAAAGACTCCTACAAAGGCTTAATATTAGTTTGGCTTCACTTCTTTACAACACTCCAGCCAGATGGGGCTATATCCTATTGTTTCAAGGGGAATTCAGCGCGCTTTGCCACGCTATGTAACAGACGTTACAAAACTCCCGCGCCGAAGAGATTTCCTTTTGCGCCAAAACGTCTACTATGTATAAAGAAGACAACTGAGCAACCATCGCACAGACGAGCCACCGAAGTTCCGGGAGCGCATCATGAAATTGCCTATCATTGTCGCAACCATCATAGCCTACGCCGTTTTAATCACGGCTTGGTTGTGCTATTCAGAATTAATCATTCCCTAGAACCGGCTATTTTAACAGCGTCGCAGCGGCGTCTGCCACTGGTGTAGCTGGCCGCCGCTTTCCCGCCCTCAGTTTTGCGCGCCCAGTCGCAGGGCTTGTTCGCGCCCGATTGCAGTCGCTTTGCTGTCGATCTCGTGGCGGGCCGTCGGCCAACCTTGCATATGCTGTTCGGCGATGTCGGCCAGCGCGGCGATCCAGGCCGGCGCCTCGTTCAGGCAGGGAATGTAACTGAATTGCTTGCCCCCGGCAGCCTCGAATTCATGCTTGGCTTCCATGGCAATTTCTTCCAATGTCTCCAGGCAGTCGCTGGTAAAACCGGGGCACAAGAGGTCGACCCGCTTCACGCCGTCTCGGGCCAATTGTTGCAAGGTCGGCGCGGTATACGGTTGCAGCCACTCGGCCTTGCCGAAGCGCGATTGGAAGGTGAGCAGGTATTGCTCGGGCCGCAGGCCCAGCTTGTCGGCCAGCAAACGTGCCGTCTTCTGGCATTCGCAATGATAGGGATCGCCCAGCAAGAGGGTGCGCTTGGGCACGCCGTGGAAACTGAGCACCAGCTTTTCCGGCCGGCCATTTATCTGCCAGTGCGCCAGCACCGAATCGCGCAAGGCATTCAGGTAAGCCTCGTGATCGTGGTAATGCTTGACGAAGCGCAATTCCGGCACATTGCGCACCCGGGCATAGTGGGCAAACACGGCATCGTAGATCGAACCGGTAGTGGTGGCGGAATATTGCGGATAGGCGGGCAGAATCACAATCCGCTGGCAGCCCTCGCGTTTCAACTTGGCCAGCACCTCGGGCAACGACGGCGAACCGTAGCGCATCGCCATCGCCACGGTGACATGATGGCCCCGTTCGCCCAGCGCGCCGCGCAGCAATAATGCTTGCTTTTGCGTATGCACTTTCAACGGCGAACCTTCGCTAGTCCAGATCGACGCGTATTTCTTGGCCGACTTACTGGAGCGAAAAGGCAAAATAATCAGATGCAAGATCAACCACCACAACAGGCGGGGAATCTCGACCACCCTTTGATCCGACAGGAATTGTTTCAGATAAGAACGCACGGCGGCCGTGGTGGGCGCCTCCGGCGTGCCCAGATTGACCAGCACGATGGCGGCGCGCTCGACGCTGCCGTGGGTGTGGGGAGGTTCTTGAAGGAAGGGCATGAAGGCTTTGCAGGGCGGTGAACCATCCCATTATAGTGAGATTGGCGCCCGCCGCACAGCCCGTTTATGAGGCCAGCAGTTCGCGCGCGTGCTTGCGCGTGGTGGCCGTGATTTCCAGCCCGCCCAGCATGCGCGCCACTTCCTCGACCCGCGCCTTGGCGTCGAGCAAATCGATGCGCGAGGCGGTCTTGCCGCTTGCCAGCGTGCTCTTGGCAACCTGGAAATGGCAATTGGCCTGGCTTGCCACTTGCGGCAAGTGGGTCACGCACAAGACCTGGCGCTGCTGGCCCAGGCGCTTCAACAAACGCCCCACCACTTCGGCCACGGCGCCGCCGATGCCGCTGTCGACTTCGTCGAAGATCAGGGTCGGGGTAGTGGTGGCGCTGGAGGTGATGACGGAAATGGCCAGCGCGATGCGGGCCAGTTCGCCGCCGGACGCGACTTTTGCCAGCGGCCGCGGCGCCGTGCCGGCGTGGCCGGCGACGAGGAATTCGACTTGCTCCAGGCCACTGCTGCTCGGCTCACACGGCCGCAACGCCACCTCGAAGCTGCCGCCCGTCATGCTCAAGTCTTGCATCGCCTCGGTGACGGCGCCGCCCAGCACCAAAGCGCCGGCGCGCCGCACGGCGGACAGCCGGGCCGCCGCTTCCAGGTAAGCGGCCATGATTTTTTCTTCCTGGCGACGCAAGCCTTCGATATCGCTGGCCTCAGCCAATTGCAGCAATTTCTCGCTCAGCTTGACCTGTTCCTCGGGCAACTCTTCCGGCGTGACGCGGAATTTGCGCGCCATGGTGTGGATCGCTTCCATGCGCGCGTCGACCTGGCGCAAGCGCTCGGGATCGAGTTCAACCCGGTCCAGGTAATCGTTGAGCGCGTACACCGATTCCTGCAACTGGATGCGGGCCGATTCGATCAAATCGATTACCGGTTGCAATTGCGCGTCGACCGATACCAGCTTGCCCAGTTTTTGGTTCAGCAGCGACAATTGCGACAAGATGGGATGCTCTTCCGACTCGGAAATGACGGCCAGCGCTTCCTGCGCCCCTTCCAGCAGGCTGGCCGCGTGCGACAGGCGGCTATGTTCATTGGTGATATCGCTCCATTCGCCCGCCTTCGCGGCCAGCTTGTCGAGCTCGCCGACTTGCCATTCCAGGCGCTCGCGTTCATACAAGACATTCGCGGCATTGCTTTCAAATTGCTCGCGCTGGCGCACCAGCGCGCGCCAATTCTTGTGCAAGCCGGCCACCAGCCTGGCGTCGGCGCCCGCTTCCTTGCCGCCGGCCTGGCTGTCGAGCAAGGCCCGCTGCGCCTCGCCTTTCAGCAGCGACTGGTGGGCGTGCTGGCCGTGGATATCGACCAGCATGTCGCCCAGCTCGCGCAACTGGGCCGCCGTGGCGGCGATGCCATTGATATACGCCTTCGAGCGGCCGGCATTGTCTATCACGCGGCGCAATAGGGCGCCGCCCTCCTCGCTGGCGAATTCATTGGCTTCCAGCCAGGCCCGGGCCGGCGCGCCGACCCCGAAGTCGGCCGTGATGTCGGCCTTGGCCGCGCCTTCGCGCACCACGCTGGCGTCGCCGCGCCCGCCCAGCGCCAGGGTCAGCGCGTCGATCAAGATCGACTTGCCGGCCCCGGTCTCGCCGGTCAGCACGCTGAAGCCGGCGGAAAATTCCAATTCAATCGAATCGACAATCACAAAATCGCGGATAGACAGTGTACGGAGCATGGGCGGTGTGGGTCAGGTGTGAGTGGGGGCTAGTAGTGGGGGCTAGTGCAGCTTGCCTTCGCCCGAAGGATATTCATTCCAGTGCAATTTCTCGCGCAAGGTATCGTAATAATTCCAGCCTTCCGGATGCAGGAAGGTGATGGTGTGCGGCGAACGCTTGATGACGATGCGGTCGTGCTGGATCAGGCTGGCGAACGTCTGCATGTCGAAATTGACGCTGATGTCGCGCCCGCGCACGATCTCGACCACGATCTGGCTGGAATCGGGCAGCACGATGGGCCGGTTCGACAGCGCGTGCGGCGCGATCGGCACCAGCACGATGCCGCCCAGGCTAGGGTGCAGCAGCGGTCCGCCGGCCGACAGGGCGTAGGCGGTGGAGCCGGTCGGGGTGGAAATGATCAAGCCGTCGGAGCGCTGGTTATACATGAAATGGCCATCGACGACGACTTTCAGCTCGGCCATGCCGGAACCGGCCCCGCGCGACACCACCACATCGTTGACGGCCATGCCGACATGAATCTCTTCGCCATTGCGCAGCACGCTGCCCTCCAGCAAGGTGCGGCGCTCGGCCTTGAACTTGCCGCCCAGGATATCGGCCAGCACCGGCAACATCCGCTCGAGCGGGATATCGGTCATGAAGCCGAGCCGGCCCTGATTGATGCCGATCAAGGGCACGTCATACGGCGCCAACTGGCGCGCCATACCCAGCATGGTGCCGTCGCCGCCCATGACGATGGCGGCGTCGGCGGCGGCGCCGATTTCAGCCGCATTCAGGGCGGCCACGCCGGGAAAGCACAGGTGGGCCGCCGTTTCCGCCTCGAATACGACGCGGTGGCCCAAGCCTTGCAGGAAATCGAGGATATTTTGCACGGCTTCTTCAATGCCGTCCGTGTGCTGGCGGACGACAAGTGCGATGGTTTTGTACTGGGCATGCGTGACGGGCATAAAAATCTCGGAAATATTGTGGCAATATGCGCCCCATATGACACGGGCGCGCTCTCAATGCTTCAGGCCTTCCCGGCGTGGCGGCGCCCGGCAGCGCAGCCCCTCACCATACTGTATATATGAACAGTATAGTGCCGGACCAGCCTGGCTGCAAGTAGCACTCGAAACGGCGCCATCGATAAAAGGAAGCGGGGACCACAGTATGGCAAAAGTATGGCGCGCGGACGGATTTTTTTTCAATCGCCAATCGGGCGCCCACGTCGCGCCGGGATCGCTAAGATAGAGGCGTCGTCATATCGTCATGATCGATCCACCCAAGCGGAAGGAAAACATGAGCGCCGAATCCCCAGACCGCAAGGTCAACACCGATAGCAAGGTCGAAAACGATGGCTTCAAGCGCATGCCGCACGAGCGCGACGAGGCGCCCGACGCACAAGCCGGCGCGCCGCGCGAGACCATGCGCCAGGCCGCCAGCGACTTGGCGCGGGGCCTGGTCGACACCGATCTGCATGGCCAACGCGGCGTCGAAAGCGTCAAGCCGGCGCCGCCGCAGCAAGCCAGGCCCATTGCAAAAAAACCCGTCCCGTGAACTGGGCCGATCGATGAAACAGCTTGCCGGCATCGCCATCGGCACCTGCTGCGCCTGCGCGCTCGCCCAGAACATGCCGCCCGGCTTCGGCCCCGATCCGGCCCTGCCGGCGCCGCACCATTATCTGATCCCGACCGTCAACGTGGCGCCCATCGCGCCATGGCAAGGCGACGCCAAGCCGCAGGCCGCGCCCGGCTTTGCCGTGCGCGCCTACGCGCGCCGGCTCGACCATCCACGCTGGCTGTACGTGCTGCCGAACGGCGACGTGCTGGTAGCCGAAACGAATGCCCCGCCCAAGCCGGAAGATGGCAAGGGCATCAAGGGCGCCGTGATGAAATTTGAAATGAAAAAGGCGGGCGCCGTCGGCGCCTCCGCCAACCGCATCACCTTGCTGCGCGGCATGAGCGCCGACGGCCTGGCCCAGACCAGCAGCGTGTTCTTGCAGGGACTCGACTCGCCCTTCGGCATGGCCCTGGTGGGTGGCGACTTGTATATCGCCAATTCCGACGCGCTGCTGCGCTTTCCCTACCGGGAAGGCCAGACGACAATCACGGCCGCCGGCACCAAGGTGCTCGATTTGCCGGGCGGGCCGATCAACCACCACTGGACCAAGAATGTCGTCGCCAGTCCGGACGGCAAATACCTGTATATCTCGGTCGGCTCGAACAGCAATGCCGGCGAAAACGGGATCGCCGTCGAAACGGGGCGCGCCGCGATCTGGCAATTCGAGCGCGCCAGCGGCAAGGCGCGCGTATTCGCGGGCGGCTTGCGCAATCCGGTCGGTATGGCGTGGCAGCCGCAAAGCGGCGCACTGTGGACCGCCGTCAACGAACGCGACGAATTGGGCGACGAGCTGGTGCCCGACTATATGACGGCGGTGACGGATGGCGCCTTTTACGGCTGGCCCTACAGTTATTTCGGCCAGCATCTCGATACCCGCGTCAAGCCACCCCGACCCGACCTGGTGGCGACGGCAGTCGCGCCCGATTACGCGCTGGGCGCGCACACAGCATCGCTGGGGCTGGCGTTTTACGATGCCCCCTTATTTCCCGCCAGCTACCGGGGCGGCGCCTTCATCGGCCAGCACGGCTCATGGAACCGCAAACCGCACAGCGGCTACAAAGTGATTTTTGTGCCGTTTTCCGATGGCCATCCATCCGGTCCGCCGCAAGATTTCCTGAGCGGTTTCCTCGACGAGCAGGGCCGGGCGCGGGGCCGCCCGGTCGGTGTCGCGGTGGACCGCAACGGCGCCCTGCTGCTGGCCGATGACGTCGGCAATATCGTCTGGCGCGTCGCGCCAGGCGCCAGCCCATAGCGGCCCCAATGTGCGGAAACGTACGGAAGCGCCGCTGACGCGGGCGCATGATGGACTCGTCAATAAGAACAAGGAGTACATCATGAAAAAATTTGGAACAGCCGTCTGGAGTGGCGGCCTCAAGGATGGCAAGGGCATTATCTCCACCGAAAGCGGCGTGCTCGACAATGCGCCCTACGGTTTCAACACGCGCTTCGAGCAAGGCCCCGGCACCAATCCCGAAGAATTGATAGGCGCGGCCCACGCCGCCTGTTTCACGATGGCTTTATCGGGGCAATTGGGCGAGGCGGGCATGACGGCGAAACGCTTGCAAACCACCGCCACGGTCACCCTGGAAAAACTCGATGAAGGTTATTCGATCACGGAAGTGCATTTGAACCTGGTGGCCGCCATTCCCGGCGCCGATCAGGCCGCATTCGAGGCGGCCGCCTTGCGGGCCAAGCTCGGTTGCCCGA
Organism: Oxalobacteraceae bacterium GrIS 1.11; assembly: GCA_040544385.1. GTDB lineage: Bacteria > Pseudomonadota > Gammaproteobacteria > Burkholderiales > Burkholderiaceae_D > Janthinobacterium. Next base: position 173,296 of record JBEONR010000006.1, on the reverse strand, counting down.
TTTCGAAATTGCTGAACACCCACGTCACGCTCGACGCCCGCCTGGAAAATTAGTAAAGCCAGATAAGGAACCGGCCCGGCAGGGAAACGCCAAAGCGCATAAAATCGTGGTTTAGCCCATAAAAAGGATGACCATGCGCATTTTGCATACCATGTTACGGGTCGGCGACCTGCAGCGCTCGATCGACTTTTACACCAAGGTGCTCGGTATGAAACTGCTGCGCACCAGCGACAACCCGGAATACCGATACAAGCTGGCCTTCCTCGGCTATGGCGCCAATCCGGACCATGCCGAATTGGAATTGACGTATAACTATGGCGTCGACAGTTACGACTTGGGCAGCGCTTACGGCCACATCGCCATTTCAGCCGATAACATCGTGCAAGCTTGCGCGGCGGTCAAGGCAAATGGCGGCACGGTCACGCGCGAACCGGACCCGGTCAAGGGCGGCAATACCGTGATTGCCTTTGTTGCCGATCCTGATGGCTACAAGATTGAATTGATCGAACGTCAATTCGACGGCCAGGGCGCGGGCTTGTGACGGGGTGACCGTCGCTTGTCGGCGCCGGCTTGCTGCCGGCGCCTGCTTGTCATGCTTATTTTTGCAGCAAGGCGTTGACCGGCCCCAGGTCCGCCTCTTTCAAGGTGCCGGCAGCCGACTTCAGGCGCAAGCCATTCATGATGGTGTCGTAGCGGGCTTTCGCCAGATCTTTTTGCGTCGAGAACAATTGCTTCTGCGCATTCAGGACATCGATATTGATGCGCACACCGACCTGGTAACCGAGCTTGTTCGAATCGAGCGCCGACTGGCTCGATATCTCTGCCTGTTCCAGCGCCTTCACTTGCGCCAATCCACTGTTGACACCGAGGTAAGCGAGGCGTGCGCCCTGCGAGGCGTTGCGGCGCGCCGTTTCCATGTCGCCGCGCGCCTTGTCTTCCAGGGCGATCGATTCGCGTACCTTGCTGGTCACGGCAAAGCCATTGAACAGCGGCACGCTCCATTGCACCCCGATGGCATTGTTATTGGTGCGACCGACGCCGGTGGAATACGTGTGGCCGGCGTTGGCGATCAAGTCAACGGTTGGATAATGACCGGCACGGTTGCGTTCGATGTCGCGCTTGGCCAATTCCAGCGCCAGCTGGGCCGCCACCACGCCATAGTTTTGCTGCTCGGCCGAGGCGATCCACGGCTCGACTGCGGCCGGTTCCGGCGCGCTGATGCCGACGCCGGAGCGCAGCGGCGCCAGCGCGGCCGGGGTGGCGCCGATGATGGTCTGGAGCGCGGCACGTTTGTTATCCAGATCGTTGATGCCGGCAAATTCCTGCGCCACCACCAGATCGTAAGCCGCTTGCGCCTCGTGGGTATCGGTGATGGTCTGGGTACCGACCTCGAAATTGCGCTTGGCCGAGGCCAATTGTTCCGTAGTCGCCACTTTTTGCGCCTGCGTCGCACCCAGATTGTCTTGCGCCGTCAACACGTCGAAATACGCTTGCGCAACACGGGTTATCAAATCTTGCTGGGCTTGGGCGAACTGGGCTTCGGCCGTTGCCTGCGCCAGCTTGCTTTGCTGATATTGCTGCCAGTTAGCCCAGCGAAACAGCGGTTGCGACAGGGTCAGGTTATAGGTATTGGTGCTGCTGCGGGTATCACTGCCGACGACTTGTTGCGGCCCGAACAAGCCATCCACCGTCTGTCCTTCGTTGAACGGCGAAATATCGGTGCGGCCCCGGGTATTGCTGCCCGATGCGGCGATGGTGGGCAACAACCCGGCCAGGCCCTGCGGAATCCGTTCCTGCCCGGCCGCCAGCGTGGCACGCGCGCTCGCATACTGTGCGTCATTGGCCAGCGCCTGCTGATACACTTGAATCAGATCGGCAGCCCATGCCGCCGGTGCAGTAAGCGAAAGAAAAGCGCTGGCAATCAGCACGGCGATAAGGGGTTTCCGCATTGCGTTTCTCCGTTGGAATCGTCAAAAAGTTGATGAAGTCAATACTCTGGCCGGGCGCCGCCACATGCGGTACCCGGACTTAATGCTTGGGCATGCATACTGCGGCATTAATACTTGGGCATCGCGCCATCCACTTGCAGGGCCCAGGCGTGGATGCCGCCGGTCAAGTTGCTGATGCGGCTAAAACCGTTGCGCTCCAGGAAGGCGGCCACTTGCATGCTGCGCGCGCCATGGTGGCAAATGCACACGATATCGGCATCTTCATCAAGATCGTCGATGCGGGATGGTATCGTATTCATTTGTATCAAGGTCGAGCCATCGATGTGGCAAGTCTCGTATTCCCAGTTTTCCCGCACATCGAGCAAGAAGGGGCGCGGGCGGGACGAGTCGGCCAGCCAGGCGGCCAGGTCGGGGGCGCTCAAATGCTCCATCGCCGCTCCGCTTAAAACCGGAATTGCGAAGGCGCGCTCGCCTGCGACAACAGTTTGACGTCGGTTTCAAACAAATTGACCGTGTCATAACGACTCTCGGAGACGCGCGTGATGCGTTTGGCCGTCATCAAGGGCGAATCGCCGACGATGGCCAAGATGCGTCCGCCGACCTTAATCTGTTGCAGGAAAATTTCCGGCAAGATCGGCAAGCCGCCGGAAATGACGATCACGTCGAACGGCGCGCCGGCGCTCCAGCCCTGGGCGCCATCGCCAAGCGCCACGGTGACATTGCTCACGCCATTGTCGGCCAAATTCTTTTCCGCCTGTGCCTTCAGTTCGGGCAGGATTTCGACGCTCGTCACATGGCGGCCCTTGAAGGCCAGCAGGGCCGCCATGTAACCGGAACCGGTGCCGATTTCCAGCACGTTTTCATGCTTTTTCAAGCCCACTTCTTGCAAGATACGCGCTTCCAGCTTCGGCGTGAACATGTATTGGCCACCGACAAGCGGAATTTCGGTATCGACAAAGGCCAGGTTCTTATGCGCGGCCGGCACGAAATCCTCGCGCTTGACGACCATCAGCAAGTCCAGGACGTCCAGGTCCAGCACGTCCCAGGGACGGATTTGCTGCTCGATCATATTGAAGCGGGCTTGTTCGATATTCATCTTTAGACTCGGTGGGTAAAATAATAATCCGCCATTTTATCGTTGAACCGACGGAAAGCACATGTTAACGATAAACACGACGAATCGCATGAATTTGCGACGATCTGCAGTTTTGGGGGAATGAAGCTTGAAAAAACGGCAATCGGACGCGCCGCGCCGTTCACGGCGCGACCGTTGCGGCCGGGTGCAAGCCGCGCAGAGTCAAGTCGATGAACTCGCCCATATACGCTTGCGGCTCGATATCGCTGGCGTCGCAAGGCAAGAAGGAATGGGTCCACATCATCAGCATCAGCACCGGCGCGACCAGGATGGGGGTCAGCACCAGCGGGTCGACGGGACGGAATTCGCCGCGCGCGACGCCGCGCGCGAGCACGCTGGCGATCAGATTATTGCCACGGGAAATGACTTCCTCGTTGTAAAACTGCACCAATTCCGGAAAATTGCCGGATTCCGTCATCATCAACTTGGTGATGCCGGCCAACTTGGTGGCGCCGATCTGGTTCCACCAAGCCATCAGAATACTGCGCAACAAGGCCGGACTGCCTTCCTCGGAGGCCGCCATATTGTCTTCGGCTTGGCCAATCACGTGGACAATATTTTCCCGCACCACGGCCTTGAACAACTCTTCCTTGTTCGCGAAATACAGGTAAAGCGTGCCTTTCGAGACGCCGGCGCGCCTGGCCACGTCTTCCAGCCGGGTCGAAGCGAAGCCCCGCTCGACGAACAAATCGAGCGCGGCGGCCAGCAATTCCTGCGGACGGGCATCCTTGCGCCGTTCCCAGCGCGGCTTGGTATCAATCGGGGCTTGCATAGTTTATCCAGCTACTTACTTTTGAGTCATTTAATATAGTCGGCCCGGCGGCCAGCGTCAAGCGTTCCCCGTTGGACGACCCGCGACGACACATCCGATTGCACTGTCTGCGCTTAACGACACATCCACTTGCATTGGGACTGTGCTGGTCGCTGATCGACACCTTCTGCCCGGCATAAGTCGAGGAACAGCCTTTCACCCGGCGTGTGGGTCTGCCGCATCGACAGCGTCAGACGTTGACGCCAGCTTCGGAAGCGCCCGCAGAATGCGCTGTACTGGTAGCCATCGAACGGCTCGGCCTTGTACTCCGCCCAAAGGAAGTCGAGATGGACATGGTTCCGCGTCAGCGGCCGGGTGTGCGAGGGGGAGGCGCAACCCGGGAAGTGGTCGTTCGCATAATAGATAGTTGACAAGTTTCTGTATCTGGAAAATGTAAATTACGTTAAAATAATAGCTTGTTGGAATAATTGCTTGAAAGCACTCGTGATAAGCGATCACGCTTGATAACGACGGTTTGTCGCGTCGAGACTCAGGTGGCGTTGGTCAATCTGATCGGTAAGTAAGTCTGCCGAACTATGTTCACGAGGCACACGCTTCACCACTCCTATGTAGCCTGAGATTTTGTGAAATGAGTTGTGCCGTCACACTTAACGGTTTCAACTTGTTTCGCAATAAGCCCATCCGACGACTTTTCCATTTTTCTGGATATGCGTCCATATAACAAGTGGAATACTTGACAATCACTATTTTGGAACCATAAATGACTATTTTCAAAGCAACCGCGCTCGCTCCATTGGCATTCTTGTTCTTGTCTGTGCCCGCGCATGCGGAATTACTTCAAACCTGGCGACTGGCAGCGACTACATACCAAGATCAAGGCGGTCGTTTTACGCCACCATCTTTTGTAAAGATCGGACAAAAGTTCTCAATTGACTATGTAATCGACACCGAGGCGCCTTCGGGGGGCGTCGGTTTTAATGGAGTCGTTAAATCGTTTTCCATCAATGGCATTACATCCCTGTCAGACGGATATTTATTGTCAATGCGCGGCATCATATTTAATGCAATTAATGTCGGACCATCCTCAGCCCGCGCCGACGGAATTAACTTCATTTCTTTCAATAATTTCTCCGGAACTGATAAGCAGGATATTACGTCTCTATTAGCGGGCTTTGCTGCTGCCGCGCCGACTTCAGCGGCAGATTTACGAGTGGACTTCGGCGTCAACAGCATCTGGGCACATACAAACTCATTCGTAATGACATCGGTTCCAGAACCCACGTCAGCTCTGCTGATGCTGATCGGCTTACCATTGCTAATGCTGAGAAAGTATCGTTTACGTAGCGCTGGCGCGTACAGCGCGAATGCAGCTTCGAGCCTTCGCTTACCGGTTTAACCACACGATCAAACCGACGCCTGCAAGCTGCGCTCGTAGGCGTGTTTCGCAACGAACACCTCGGACCCACATCTAGGCATCAGTCAAATCGGAACGAAGCGAAAAGCAACGCGACGTGCGCGCGCCGTTGGCGATGTCGGTCGAGGTGAGCTGGGTGATTCGACCAAAGCGTTTGGGGGCTGATATGTAGCTCTACAGTGCAAGCGCATGTGTCGTTTTCAGCCCGTAGTGCAACTGCATGTGTCGTTCCGTGCAAGCAGATGTGTCGTCCAACGTTGCGCTGCGCGCGTGGCGTAGCGCCGCCGGGCATTTTCCTGCGCACGGCGAAGAACCGTGAACAAATGGAACTACTGGAACTTGCTGCCTGCGTCCAAGCTTCTGACTTTTCGATAACACTCGGCCCGCTTGATGTCGTGCCAATGCCGCGATTCGCCGGAAGGCGCAACGGTGCACACCACCCGGGATGTCATCTGCGCCCCCGGTCAAGGTTTTCTAAATTTTCTCAGCAAGAAAGTGCCGATCGAAGTCTGCCTGCTTTCGCATGAAATGATGTCGCCTGAAGGCTGAGAATCTATTCCAGGACGGCATTCGCTGCATCAACGCCTTCGCCCCCATAACTCACCCCTTGCGCAGAAATGTTACGCTTGGGCCTAGCTTTTTCGTGCCCCTGGGTTGACCATCACCGCAGTCCCGGCATGCGAAAGTCCCGTTCACCCCAACACAGGAGAATGATATGGCTATCACAGGAAGTTGTCACTGCGGAAAGACCGTGTTTCGTATCGACGGCGCGATTCCCGCCGCACTGACCCGCTGCACATGCTCCTTCTGTGCCAAGCGCGGCGCGCTACTGGCGTATTACCCACCGGCCCAGTTTCACGTGACGTCCGCATCGCTCGACGATGCTATTTATCGCTGGAATACGGAACTTGTGGCGCACCATTTTTGCGCTGGCTGTGGATGTGCGACCTACTCCGATAGCCCGGCCTTTGAGCCGGACGGCAGTTGGGATCAGCATACCCGTCGACTGGGCGTCAACGCGCGTCTGTTCGACAATTTCGACGCGGCTGGAGCGCACGTCGACGTTATTGATGGCAAGAATCTTTGGTAGCATCACAGTTTGGCGAACACTGCCTTTTGTGCCGCGCCCAGCGCGGCAAACTCAGGCGCGGTGGGCTTTGTTGCGTGCGGGGTTCTGAGCAGCCGCTGTGGGTAAGGGATGACGCAATGGCCGGCCGGCTGCGGGGCGCTAACGCTGCAGGTATGCACTCAAGCCCGCGACCAGCGCCGCGAACGTTGCCGCGCAGCGCGGGCTTTGGCGAAGATCCTCATGCATCGCGACCCAGGTGTCCATCATGATCGAGAACTGGGCAGGCAGCAGGCGCACCAGCGCCTTGTCTTGCGCCGCCAGCGCCGATTGGCAGATGCCGATGCCGAAGCCCGCGCGGATGGCCGCCAGTTGCGCCAGGTCGCTGTCGGCGCGAAATGCCAGGGCGGCGCGCGAGAACCAGGGGAATTGCTCCTGAAGGCGGCGCACGTAGGCGCTCTCGTAATCGAAACCGATGAGCGCATGATCGGCCAGCCCGGCGATCGATTGCGGGCTACCGTGCGCCTCCAGGTAACGCTGGTGCGCGTGCAGCCCAACTTCGATGCCGCCCACGCGCTTGGCCACCAACGCGTCTTGCACCGGCTGGAACATCCGCACGGCGATGTCCGCTTCGCGGTGCAGCAAATCGTCCGCCCGGTTTGACATCACCAGTTCGATGGTCAGGGCGGGGTGTTCCTTCCTCAGCGCCGCCAGGATGGGCGGCAGCACTTCGACGCTGATGACCTCGCTCGCGGTAAGACGAACCGCGCCGCGCACGCCGGTGCCGTGGCTGCTGGCCACCCGGCGCAGCGCAGCCGTGGTGGCGGCCACGCCCGCAGCATAAGGTTGCAGTTCCAGCGCCGCATCGGTGGGTGCGAAGCCGTCGAAAGAACGGATAAAGAGCTTCAGCCCCAGCGCCGTCTCCAGGTTGTCGATGTGGCGCCCCACGGTCGGCTGCGTCAGGCCCATCGCGCGCCCGGCCGCCGACAGCGAGCCGGCCTCCAGCACTTTCAGGAAGGTCCGGTACCACTCCCAGCTTGGTTCATTTTCCGTCATGGTATTCATTTATTTATAGCTGCAACAAGAGTTTAAGCAATTTTCATTTATCTGCCCATTATGCATACTGCCATCTCCCACAGCAAACACCAAACACCATCCACGGAGCCATGCATGAACACCTCGACTATCGCCCAGACATCGCCCCGCCGCGCCGAATGCGCTCTGACCGTCCGGACCGGACCAATGGGCATCGCGCTGTGCACGCTGACCGTGGCGGCGCTGGAAAGCTGGCTGCGGCTTCCCATCCAGCCCCTGCTTGACGGCTATCTGAGATCCACCATGTCGCGCATCTGCTCGGTCGCAACTGGCGTTTTTTACCGCCGTTCGTTTTAAACCCAACCCAAGGAGTAGCGTCATGTCCAACATCGCTCTGTTCGGCGCCGCAGGCGCCATCGGCCAAAGCATTGCCGCCGCCCTCGGCGCCAAGGGCCAAGCCTATCGCGTCGTCGGACGCTCCGAAGCCAGCCTGCGCAAGGCGTTTGGCGCAGACCCCCTGGCTGAAATCGTCACCTGGAATCCCGATTCGCCGGCCTCGGTCCAGGCCGCCGCTGCGGGCGTCGAGACACTGATCTATCTGGTCGGCGTCCACTACACGCAGTTCGCGCTGCATCCCGAGCTCATGCGCAAAACGCTGGCCGGCGCGATCGCCGCCGGCGTCAAGAACATTCTCCTGATCGGCACTGTCTATCCATACGGCCGGGCGCAATCGCAGCCGGTGCGCGAAGACCATCCGCGCCAGCCCCACACCTTCAAGGGGCGCATGCGCAAGGCCCAGGAAGACTTGCTGATGCAGGCGCACGCCGATGGCCGCATCCGCGCGACGGTGTTGCGCCTTCCGGATTTCTACGGCCCCGGCGTGGCAGCGAGCCTGCTGCACGGCGCGGCGACAGCAGCCGTGCAAGGCGGCGTGGCGGACATGGTAGGGCCGCTCGACTTGCCGCATGAGTTTGTCTTCGTGCCGGACGTCGGCCCGGTTGTCGCCAAGCTGCTCGATACGCCTGCCGGGTTCGGGAAAATCTGGCACCTGGCCGGCGCCAGCGTCACGACGCAGAGTGAACTGGTGGCAGAAATGGAACGCCAGAGCGGCCGCAAGCTGAAGCGCCGCGTGGTGGGCAAGACCATGCTGCGCTTGATCGGCCTGTTCCATCCCTTCATGCGCGAAATGGTCGAGATGCACTATCTCCTGAGCGAACCCTTGATCATGGACGACTCGGCACTGCAACGCTTGATCGGCCCGATTTGCAAGACCCCTTATGCGGAAGGCATACGGCAAACCCTGGCCGCTGTGGCCAACGTGGACGTGGACGCGCGTGGTTGATCAAAAGCCGGGCTTGCGACGGCGGCCGGCAATAGCGCCCGATAGCTGTGGTTATGGCGCGACAGGGCGGTGTTGTTTGAAGACAATCTCATGTCCTGGCGAGCCAATTCTCGGGTCATGGAACACGGGAGCTGTGTCGTACTACTAATATGAATCGCTTACCAACTCCATGCTGATGGATTTGGGGCAGCGCGATGTGATGGCTCGCGCGGCCAATGTTCCTGTACGTCCTTGCGTGAGATAAAAACCACTTAAAAAATGCCATCTTGAAGATTCAATGATCGGAGACGCTCCATGCACACTCGTTTTCAGCATTCTTTGCGGACCTTATTGCCCGCGCTTGCCCTGCTCACTCTGGGGGCACAGGCGGCGGCCAGCACCCTGAACCAAAACGTCTCGTGGACCATCGAGCGGCCCGGCACCACCAGCAAGTACCGGGTGGTGGCCTACGGCGATTCGATCTTTGCCGGCTATAACGGCTCCACCATCAACGCGGCCAAATATTCGGCACCGACGGTGGACGCGGAATACCTCTCGGCGCAGTGGAACTCTGCCATCGAGAGCGTGCGGCGCACCAAATCCGGGGCAATCGCGTCCGACGTCTACAACAACAAGATCGTTGCCGAGCGCGCGTACATGCAAGCCAGTAACACCCGCGTGGTCACCTTCGAGATGTGCGGCAATGACGGCCTGCAGGCCCGCACCAGCTTCAAGAGTCAAACCGGGACCTGCGATGACAGCGTACTGACGGCGGCAGAGGCCAGTTGCAAGACCTATGTGACGGCCGCGATGGACTACATCAACGCCAACGCCTATGCTGGCGTGAAGACCAAGGTGATCTCGAACCTCCACTACCCGGGTTACGCTGCGGACAATACGCAGAGTTCCTGCAAGGACCCGGCCAGCGGCGCCACCGTGAAAATGCAAGACAAGTTCCTGCTCTCGATCGCCAGAATCAACCACATGATGTGCGACCTTGCGCGCCAAAAGGGCTTCCTGTGCGCCGACAACTTCGCCCAATACATGGGCGCCGACTACGATAGCAACGGCGACGGCAAGATCGACTCCGAAGCGCTGCGCTATGTCGCCGGCGAGAGCCAGTCCAGCTATGTCAACCGGATCACCTCGACGCTGCGCTCGACCATCCGCGACGCCAACACGCATTTCGTGTCGGCCGGCAGCAGCTACGACTATATCCAGTCCGACGACACGCACCCGACCTATACCGGCAGCACCGTCACCGCCGGCCTGTTTGGCGGCAGCAGCGGCAGCGGCGCGGCGCGCTACAGCTCGTTCGCCGGCGGCAAAAGCCCGATCTGGGACCAGTACGGCCACGAGCGCATAGGCTGGGCGGTATCGACCTTCAACGTGTCGGCACCCTGACGGCCGGGCATCGAGTAGCCCTTGGACCAGCCACCTCGTCCCAAGCAGCCGGCGCCCGCTAGCGACACGGTCGGTGCCGCCCACGCCTGGCGCGCAAGGCCAGTTTATCTGGCCATCGCGCTGCTGCTCGCCGTCGGCGCCATCGGCTTGCTGTGGTTTTTGTTGACGCCGGCCGACGCCGGCGTCGCCACCGCTGCGGCGGCGCCAGCGGCGGCGAGCGCAACGGCGGCCGTCGCGCCGGCGCCCGCGCCGGCCGTCGCGCAGGCCATGGCGCGAAAGCCGCCGCCGCCCGCTCCGGAGGCCGACGCCGATCCCACGCGCGACCTGAAAAGCTACGTTTCCCGGGGCGAGAATCCGAGCATGGGCGAGGTCATAGCGCGCCTGCACGAGCGCGGCGTGCATACCGGCCTGGGTGCGTTTGCGCCCCCCGGCACGCGGCCGCCGCTGGTCGGGCTGGCGGTGCCCGATGATTTTGTGCTGCCGAAAGGCTACGTGCGCCACCACCAGGCCACCGACGACGGCCAACGCATCGAGACCATCCTGATGTTTGCGCCCGACTTCCAACTCTACGACGCCAATAAGCAGCCAATCGCCATGCCGAGCGACCGCGTGGTACCGCCGGAGCTGGCCCCGCCCGGACTGCCGATCCGGCGCATCGTCGTCCCCGCAGCGCCGGCCCAAGCGGGCCGCTCTATACCATGAAGCAATTGAGTTCTTCCAAGCTGAACATCGTGGCCGCCATTCTGGCCAGCGCGGCCATGTCGGCCCTGTATGCCCGTGGCGGTCTCGGCTGGCTGCTTGGCTTCGTGCTCCTGGTGCCGTGGTTGCGCGTGCTGGACGGGCGCCGCACGCTGGCCGCTACGCTGGCCTGCGCCTACGCGATGGCGCTTGCTTTCACGGCAGCCGTCTTTGCCTGGCTCGGCACCGCGCTGGGACGCTATACCGAGGTCGGCGAGACCAGCGGCCTGGCGCTGCTGCTGCTCGCCGCGCCGCTTTTCCAACCGCAATTTCTCGTCTTTGCGCTGGTGCGCCATGTGAGCGGGCGCCGGCATGGTCCGCTGCTGCGCGCGCTGGCGGCTGCGGCGGCCTGGGTGGCAACGGAATGGCTGTTGCCCCGGCTGCTCGGCGACACCCTCGGTTATGGCTTGTATCCCTCGCGGCTGCTGCGCCAGGGCGCCGCTGTGGGCGGCGGCGCCGGCCTGACGTTGCTGCTGTTGCTGAGCAACGAGGCGCTCGCGGCGGCGCTGGCGTGCCGCGCCGGCGGCTGGCGCGCCAGCGCCAAGCCGCTCGCGCTGGCGGCGCTGGCGCCACTATTACTGGCAGGCTACGGACTGACCGTGCTGGCCGGCGAGCCGGCCAGCACCGGCAAGCCCTTGCGCATGGGATTGATACAAACCAACATCGTCGATTACGAAGGCCAGCGCCGGCAAAGGGGCGGCTACGCGGTCGTGCGCGAAGTGCTCGATACCCATTTTGCGATGAGCTACGACGCCGTGGTACGGCGCCACGCCGACGCGGTGCTATGGTCGGAGACCGCCTACCCCACCACCTTTGGCCAGCCCAAGAGCGACGCGGGGGTCCAATTCGATCGCGAGATCCTGGCCAATGTGAACGCCGCCGGCGTGCCCTTCGTGTTTGGCACCTACGACCGTGACGGCGCGGGCGAATACAACGCGGCCGCCTTCGTGCTGCCCGGCAGCGGCTTGCTGGGTTTCTACCGCAAGACGCGGCTATTCCCATTCACCGAGTACGTGCCGGCCTGGCTGGACGGGCTGGCATTGCGGCGCCAGTTGCCGTGGACCGGCAGCTGGCGCGCCGGCAACGGCGCGCGGGTCTTCCCCCTGCGTCTGGCCGACGGCCGCGAAATCCCGGTGCTGCCCCTGATTTGCCTCGACGATGTCGATGCCGGCCTGGCCATCGACGGCGCCCGTTTGGGCGCGCAAGCCATCCTGACCATGTCGAACGATTCCTGGTTCAGCGCCGAGCGACAGGGCGCGCGCCTGCATCAGGCGGTGGCGGCGTTCCGCAGCATCGAAACACGCCTACCGCAATTTCGCGTCACCACCAACGGCTACAGCGCGGCGATCGACGCGACCGGCAGCGTGCGCGCCGGCACGCGCATGGGCGAACCGGCGCTGGTGATCGCGGAGCTGCCAGTGCGCCGGCCCGCACTAACCCTGATGGTGCGGTGGGGCAACTGGGTCGGGCTGGCCGCCAGCGTCTTCCTGCTAATGCTGGCGGCGCGGCCGGCCCTCGCCTCGTGGCTAGCCGGCCCGCCCCCCTCGGCGGCGCACCCTGCCATGGTCTTTCCGGCCAAAGTCGCGCTGTTGCCGCCGGCCGCACGCATTGGTGCCGGCGTGTTGCGCGCCATTGCGCGCCTCGGTCTGCTTGGGATGTGCCTGGCGCTGCTGCTCAACGATGCCTTGCGCAGCAACACGCTGGCGCAAATGCGCCTGTTTGGCGCGCTCTTCCTGGCCCCCGAGGCCGCTTCGTGGTGCGTATTGCTGGCCTTTTCCGCGCAAGCCTCGATCGGCAACGGCAAGCTGGTGCTGAGCCGTGGCGCACAGCGCCTGGAACTGGCCTTGAGTGACATTGCCGCAGTCGAATTGTGGCGCCTGCCGATCCCCGGCCCCGGCGCGAGCTTGCAACTGGCGTCGGGCCGGCGCTGGCAATACGGGCTGGCGCTGGCCAACCCCATCGCCTTCGCCAACGCCCTGGCCGGCGCCGGCGGCCCCCCGCTGGCGCAGCGTAGCGGCGCCATGCTGTCCGTGTATGCGCAAGCGCGCCTGGCGCTGCGCCGCTGGAAGCTCGATCATCCCATCTGCAAGTTCGTCCTGCTGCCGCTCGCGCTGGCCATTCCGGCTTTCCACTTGCATCAGCACATCGCCTACGGCAGCGCTTTCGGCGAATACTACAGCTTCGGCCTGTTGGCTTATCTCAGCGCCTTCGCGCTGTGGTGGGCAGCCTGGTCGATCGGCGTTGTGCTCAGCGCGGCGCTGCTGCGGGCGGCAATCGAAGCGGCGACGCTGCTGGTGGCGCTGTTGCGCCCCAGACAGACGATCGACACCCGGCGCTGGCTGGAACAGGGTGGCCGCGTGGCCTTGTATCTTGGCCTGCCGACCTGGCTGCTGCTGAACCTCTACGGTGCGTAACAAGTCGCCCAGAAATACCTGTCACATTTGAGCGACCCTGGCGGCGCGCCGCAACATGCCCGCCGGGGGGGGCTGGTCGTCGCCATCGCTCGCCACGACTCATCTGCACGCCTTGCATCGTTAGGATCGCCGTACAGCGATCCGCTCCGCAGGCGCCCCTGCTACGCTCCCGCCTGAAGCGACCACATACGCCACGTCTCCAATGCGTTTGCCGGCCACTCCTCGTCCCCACCGCGCCATGAAAAATAAAACACCTGTCAGCCTCGCTTCAGCGCCTGGCCGGCTTCAGGTGACAAAGCGGCCAAGCTAATTGCTGCTCACCAACCTTGACATTTATCAAATCGACTATCAAGTGCTTCAGATATTGTCGCATTCATCTTTGATATGAGGCAGAAAAAACACGACCCAAAATCGCTCATTCTTGAGCCACGTCAGCTTTCGACCGGCGCACTGCATGCCCGCCCGAAAAGCCGGCTGCACGCTGCGCTTCTCGCTATGCCAAAACGCGGCGGGGACATTTTGCATAACAGTTCTTGATTAACTAAAAGGAATTCTGGATGAGAAATTATTCTGACATTTGCATAGTTGGCGCCGGCATAGGAGGATTGACTTGTGCGACCCGCTTGATCAACAGCGCCATCAGCAAGAATTTACGCATCCGGGTGTTCGATCTGAATCCGACGGTGGGCGGCCGTATCGAGTCGCGCAAAATAGATGGCGAGGAAATCGCCGAACTGGGCGCCGCGCGCTACTCGCCGCAGCTCCATCCGCATTTCCAGCAACTCATGCAGGGCAGCGGACTGGCACATGCGACCTACCCTTTCACCCAGGCGCTATTTCATGATCGCATGCAGGAGAAATTGAAGGCAACCCTGCTTGGCCTGAGTGCCATGCTGAAAGAACATCCGGATGACTCCTTCCTTGATTTCCTCAGCCAGTACCTGGGCGTCGCCGAAGCCACCCGCATCATCAAGGCTACCGGCTATGACGCCTTGCTGCTGCCGATCGTGTCGGCAGCCATGGCCTACGACATCATCAAAAAGCACCCGGAAACGCAAAACCTTACCGAAAACGCCGCCAACCAGTGGCTGTATGCCACCGATGGCTACCACCAGTTGCTGGGCCAGTTGCAGCGCCAGGCACAGGCCGCCGGGGTCGAGTTCCAGCTGGAGCATCGTTTGCTGTCAGTTGAAAAGTCCGGCGCCGAGCATGTCCTCGCCTTCAGCCATCGGGGCGATACGCAGATGCACCGGGCGCGCCATCTGATCATGGCCATCCCACCGTCCGCCATGGCGCACCTGAACCTGGGTTTTCCGGCTGCCTGGAGTCCATTCCAGTACGATTCCCTGCCCCTGTTCAAAGGATTCCTCACCTTCGATACGCCCTGGTGGGAAGAACTTGGACTGAGCGACAAAGTGCTGATGGCCGATAATCCTCTCCGGAAAATCTACTTCAAGAGCGACAAATACCTGCTGTTCTACACCGACAGCAAAAGCGCCACCTATTGGCGCGACAGCCTCGAGCAAGGTGAAGACGTCTACCTGGAACGTGTGCGCAGCCATCTGGAAGAAGTGCTGCCGCTGAACGGCCAGCCGCTGCCGCCGATCAAGGCGCATTTTTACAAGCATTGGCCGCATGGCGTCGAATTTTGCGTGGAGCCGGAAGCGGCGCACCCGACTGCCCTGCTGCACCAGGACGGCATCATTGCCTGCTCGGACGCGTATACCGCGCATTGCGGCTGGATGGAAGGCAGCCTGATCAGCGCCCGGCAAACCAGCCGCCTGTTGCTGGAACGGCTCAGCCAACTGGCTGAAGAATCGGGCGACGACTATGCGCTCGCAAGCGCCTCTACTTCTACTTCCATTTCGACTGAACCCGCATGAGCATTCTTGATTTTCCCCGCTTGCATTTTCGAGGATTTGCCCGCGCCAATGTGCCGACCGCCAATCGCAATACGCACGGCCAGATCGATATCGCCACCAATGCGGTATCGATCGCGGGCGAAGCTTTCGATCTGAGCCGGGCGCCGTCCGAATTCCATGCGCACCTGAAACAGCTTGCCCCCAGGTTCAATGCGGCCGGCAAGCCGGACCCGGAAGGCATCTTCAGTCAGGCGGCAGGTTACAATGCTTGTGGCAACAATCATTTCTCCTGGGAAAACGCCAGGATCACCGGGGTCCAACTGCACGATGGCGAAGTCGATACGGAGGACGCTCTGGTGGGCGCCAAGTTGGCCTTGTGGGGACATTACAACGACTATCTGCGCACCACGTTCAACCGCGCCCGATGGGTCGACAACAATCCCGGCCAGCCCGACACCACGCTCATTTACGCCGGCCAGTTCACGCTGAGCGGCAAGCAAGCCACACCCAACACGCCCAGCCTGTTCAGCGCCGACATCGGCCAGGCCCACTCGGTACGCTGGGTGGGCAGCGGCCATATCACTGAGCGCAACGGGCATTTTCTGGACGAAGAATTTGGCCGCTCCAGACTGTTCCAGTTTTCCGTGGCGAAGCAAGACCCGCATTTTCTCTTCAATCCCGACGCACCACTGCCGGCCAGCATGCGCGCCCTGCAGGAGGCCCTGGCCGACGAGGATGTGCTGGGGCTGACGGTCCAGTATGCCTTGTTCAATATGTCGACCCCGCAGAAACCCGATTCGCCGGTGTTCTACGACCTCGCCGGCAGCATCGGTCTATGGCGCCGCGACGAGCTGGCCACCTATCCGGCCGGGCGCCTGCTGCTGCCGCGCCAGAGCAGCCTGGGGCCGGTGCTGGTGAAAGTGCATGCGGACCGGGTTTCGTTCAATATGCCGACCGCCCTTCCCTTCACCACCCGCGCCGCCAGCGCCGTGTCCGAACAGCATCCTACGCATACCCTGGGCGGCAAGTTGGCGCTGGGCGATCTGCTGCTGCATGACGCCTCCGGAGCGCTGATCGCCCGCATCCCCGAGCAGTTGTATCTGGATTACTGGCGTCACCATGGCGTCATCGATGTGCCGCTGCGGCATGCCGCCACGGCCGCCAGCTCGCTCAGTTCCCTCAGCCTCAGTAGCGAACTGGCGCAGTGGGAGGAAGCCGACTGGGTACTGCAGTCCGACAGCAACCAGTTGTATCTGGAAGCGCCCAACCGCCACAAGCAGCAGGACTTTCCACAGACGATTACGCTGCAAAGCCGCTTGCGCGGCGAACTGGCGGCGCATCCGGCGCTGAAGGCAGAGGCGCAAGACGGCGCGCTGCTGGACCTGCGTCTGCAACCCTCCGTGCTGGGGCAGGGTTATGCGGAGCTGACCGTCACGGGTCGCCGTTCCGGCGCCACCCGCATCATGCTGGGCGAAGCAAAGGACGCGCAGTTCATCGGCGCCCGGGTCCTGCCCGACGACTGGGATCTGGACCAGGTGCCCGCCGAACAAGTCGATTATGCCTTCCTGTACCGGCATGTGATGAGCTATTACGAGCTCATCTATCCCTTCATGTCGGACAAGGTGTTCAGCCTGGCCGACCATTGTAAGTGCGAAACCTATTCGCGCCTGATGTGGCAGATGTGCGATCCACAGAACCGCGACAAAAGCTACTACATGCCGAGCACGCGCGAACTGTCGCTGCCGAAATCGCGCTTGTTCCTGAAATACCTGACCCAGGTCGAAGCGGCCGCCAAGGCAGCGCTGCCGGAACCGGGCGCGCCGCATGTCATCAGCTGCAAGGGCGAGTTGATCGAGGAACTGAAAAAGGCAATCGACCTGGAACTGTCGCTCATGCTGCAGTACCTGTATGCCGCCTATTCGATTCCCAACTATGAGCAGGGGTCGAAACTGGTCGACGCCGGGCGCTGGCTGCCGGACGAGCTGTTGCTGGCCTGCGGTACCGAAGAGCGGCGCCGCAACAGCGGTGCGCGCGGCGCGCTGCTCGAAATCGCCCATGAAGAAATGATTCACTATTTATTGGTGAACAATGTACTGATGGCGCTCGGCGAGCCGTTCTACGCCGGCGCCCCGCTGCTGGGACAACAGGCGCGCGCGCGCTTCGGCCTGGACACGGAATTTTCATTCGAGCCATTTTCCGAGCATGTCCTGGCCAGATTCGTGCGCTTCGAGTGGCCCGACTATATTGCCACGCCAGGAAAATCCATCGCCACCTTTTATATCGCGATCCGTCGGGCCGTGGCCGATCTGCCTGATCTGTTCGACGCCAACGGCGGCAAACGGGGCGGCGAACACCATTTGTTCCTCAAAGAGTTGACCAACCGCGCCTATCCCGCCTATCAGCTGGAAGTGGGCGACCGCGACAGCGCGCTGTTCGCACTCGACTTCGTCACCGAGCAGGGCGAAGGCGTGGCGGTCGATTCGCCGCATTTCGCCACCTCGCATTTCCACCGGCTGCGCGCCCTGGCCGGTCAGTTTTCGGCACGCGAGAAGCCGTTTGAGCCGGCCGTGCCGGCGCTGAAAAATCCGGTGCTGGAGGCGCGTGCGGACTGCACCGTGGTGAGCGATCCCAAGGCGCGCTCACTGATGCAGCTGTATCAAGGCTGCTACGAACTGACCTTCTTGCTGATGGGGCACCATTTCGCGCAGCAGCCGCTGGGTGGCCTGCGCCGCTCGCGCCTGATGAATGCGTCCATCGACATCATGACCGGTCTGTTGCGGCCCTTGTCGGCCGCGCTGATGAACATGCCGTCCGGCCTGCCCGGGCGCAACGCCGGAGCGCCCGTGCCCGAACCGCTAGACGCCAAGATCAGCGCCGACTATAGCCTGGGATGCGATCAACTGGCGCAGAAATGCCTGGCGCTGGCGCAGTACGCCCGCAGCCTGGAGGCCGGCGTGGTCGGCATGGCGCAGATAGAAATGTTGGAGTTCTTTAATCAGCAACTGACCGATTTATCTCGGGGAAACATGTCAAGAGAGGCTTGAAATGCAGAAAATCATCATCGTTGGCGGCGGCCTGGCGGGTTGCCTTACCGCCATCTATCTGGCACAACGGGGACACCAGGTCCAGGTTGTCGAAAAACGCGGCGATCCGCTGCTGGACAATTCAGCCAGCGCCGATCCGGTCAGCGCGCGCGCCATCGGCGTCAGCATGACCGTGCGCGGCATCAAGGCGGTGCTGGCGGCCGGCATCAGCCAGCAGGAGCTACAGCAGTGCGGCGAGCCCATCGTCGGCATGGCGTTTTCCGTCGGTGGCCAATTCAGGGTGCGCGAGCTGACCCCGCTCGAAGGCTTGTTTCCCCTGTCGCTGGACCGGACCGCCTTCCAGCGGCTGCTCAACAAATACGCCGCCATCCACAAGGTGACATTCCACTTTGAGCATAAATGCCTGGATGTCGACCTGGAAAGGAAAATCGTGCTGATCCAGGGCCCGGATGGCGCCTTGCAGCATCTGCATGGCGACCTGATCATCGGCGCCGACGGCGCCCACTCCACGGTACGGCGCGCCATGCAAAGCGGCATGCGGCGCTTTGAGTTCAAGCAGAGTTTCTTCCGCCACGGCTACAAGACCCTGGTGCTGCCGAACGCCGCAGAACTCGGCTTCAGGAAGGATCTGCTGTATTTCTTCGGCATGGATTCCAAGGGCCTGTTTGCCGGCCGCGCCGCCACCATCCCGAACGGCAGCATCAGCTTTGCCATTTGCCTGCCCTACTCCGGCACACCAAGCTTGAGCACGCTTGACCGGGACGCCATGGCGGACTTTTTTGGGCGCTACTTTGGCAGCCTGCCGCCTGCCAGCCGGCAAGAACTGCTGGAGCAGTTCATGGCGCTGCCCAGCAACGACCTCATCAACGTCCGCTCGAGCACCTTCCATTACAAGGGCAATGTGGTGCTAATTGGCGATGCGGCGCATGCTACCGCCCCTTTCCTCGGGCAGGGCATGAACATGGCGCTGGAAGACGTCCACGTCTTCATGACTTTGCTGAAAAAGCACGGCGATGTCCTGGACCTTGCCTTGTCCGATTTCACACACCAGCGCAAGGTGCAGGCGGACGCCATGCAGGATATGGCGATCGCCAACTATGAAGCGCTGAGCAACCCGAATCTGATTTTCTTCCTGCAGACCCGGTATACCCGCTATATGCACAAGAAATTCCCCCGCGTTTATCCGCCCGACATGGCGGAGAAACTGTACTTCACATCGGTTCCCTACGATGAGTTGCAGCAAATCCAGAAGAAGCAAAATGTTTGGTACAAACTTGGAAGGGTAAATTAATGAAAATTCTTGTAATTGGCGCCGGACCGGCAGGACTGATCTTTGCCAGTCAAATGAAGCAAGCCCAACCCGGCTGGGAGATCAGTATTGCGGAAAAAAATAGCCAGGAAGAAGTGCTGGGCTGGGGTGTGGTGCTGCCGGGACGCCCGCCGCGCCACCCCGCCAATCCGCTCTCCTACCTGGAGCAGCCGGAACTGCTCCAGCCGCAGTTCCTGGAAGAGTTCAAGCTGGTGCACCACGATCAGGCCAACCTGATGAGCACCGGCGTCACACTGTGCGGCGTCGAACGCCGGGCCTTGGTGCAGGCGCTGCGCGCCAAATGCGTGGCGGCCGGCATTCCGGTCAATTACGCCACGCCGCCGGCGAGCAAGGCGCAGCTGGAAGCCGAGTACGACCTGGTGGTGGTGTCGAATGGCGTCAATCACACATCGCTGGAGTTGCCGCCAGCGCTGGCGCCGCAGCTCGATTTCGGGCGCAACAAATACATCTGGTACGGCACCACCCAGTTATTCGACCAGATGAACCTGGTGTTTCGCGGCAATGACAAAGGCGTTTTCATCGGTCATGCCTACAAGTACTCGGACACGATGAGCACCTTTATCGTCGAGTGCAGCGAGCAAACTTATGCTAGAACCGAACTGGAGATGCGTTCCGAACGCGATGCCGCCGCCTATATCGCCCAGACCTTCAAGGCCGAACTGGGCGAGCACGGCTTGCTCAGCCAGCCGGGCCAGGGCTGGCGCAACTTCATGACCCTCAGCCACGACCTGGCCTGCGACGGCAAGTTTGTCCTGATCGGCGATGCGCTGCAATCAGGCCATTTCTCGATCGGCCATGGCACCACCATGGCGGTGGTGGTGGCCCAGTTGCTGGTGAAATGTCTCAACTGCGAAGCCGGCACGGCCGCTGCCCTGGACAACTTCAACGCCCGCGCGGTGCCCTTGGTGCAGCTGTTCAAGGAGCATGCCAACAGCAGCCGCCTGTGGTTTGAAACCGTGGGCGAGCGTGTCGGGCTGAGCAATGCAGAGATGAGCGCCAGCTTCGACGCCCGTCGCCAAGGCTTGCCGTCGCTGCAGGAAGCGCTGATGGCCAGTCTTGGCTACGCCCTGGGTCGCTAAGGAGCCACCATGCCGACACCCGCCGCGCCGCCGATGCTGCCACTGCAATGGAGCAGCGCCTACGTCTCCTATTGGTCGCCGATGCAGCAAGAAGACCAGCTCACTTCCGGCTATTGCTGGTTCGACTATGCCCGTAACATTTGCCGCATCGACGGCCTGTTCAATCCCTGGTCAGAAAAGGACACTGGGCACCGGCTCTGGATGTCGGAAATCGGCGACGCCAGGCGTGGGCAAAGCCGCAAGCAGAAAGTCGCGTATGCCAGCGAAGCGGCGCCGGCGGGCGCCGAGTTGCGCGAGACGGCGCTGGCCGATGAGCTGACGCCGTTCCAGGCGCTATTCCTGCCGCAGGCGATCCTGCTGGACGGCAATGCGCGTCACGACGGCCGCCACACTGTGCTGGGCCAGCCGGCCGACGCCTGGGTTGTGGAGCGGCCGGGCAAGGCGCCATCGGTGTTCTACCTCCAGGCCGGCGGCAACGCCTTGCTGCGCATGGTCACCGGCAACGAGGCGCAGCATCAGTCGGTACGCGACTTTCCGAACTTCTGTGTCGGCGAGATTGCGGACAGCGTTTTCATGCTGGGAAAAAACGAAGTTCTGTCCCGTTAACAGTAGCAATCGGCCCGGCTGAGGGACGCGCGTGTTCGGCGTTCCCAGCCTGGCCTGATGGACGGCTTTCCCCAATTTTTACCGGTCATTCCCATTTCAGCCATTCCTCTCGAAAGTGTTTTTTATGCCCTTGCTTGTCTACATTCTAGGGTTGACGATCTTCTCGTTAACCACCTCCGAATTCATGGTGGCGGGCATGATGCCCTCACTGGCCCTGGCCATGGGCCAGCCGGTGACGCAGATCGGTTATCTGATCTCGCTCTACGCCATTGGCATGGTCATCGGTGGGCCTTTGATCACCATTGCCCTGCTCAAGCTGCGCGTGCCCAATAAAAAAGGACTGCTTTGGCTGTTGGGCTTGTATGCCATTGCCCAAGCCGTCGCGGCGTCGGCCACCAGCTATGACATCATGGCCATCGCACGCCTTGCCACGGGCGTGGCCGCCTCGGCCTGCTTTGGCGTGTCCCTGGCGATCTGCGCCGAAGTGGTCAGCGCGCACGCGCGGGGGCGGGCCGCAGCTGTCGTGATCGGCGGTCTCATGCTCGCTTCCGTGGTCGGCGTGCCGATCGCCACGCTCATCGACCAGCACCAGGGCTGGCGCGCCAGCTTCTGGCTGGTGGTGCTCCTGACGCTAGTGTGCATGGGGCTCATCGCGCTGCTGGTGCCGCGCGCCAAGCCGTCTGACATCGTCAGCCTCGGCAGCGAACTGGGGGAGTTCAAGAATCGCCACCTGTGGGCGGCCTATGCCAGCAGTGGCCTCATCATCGGCGCGATTTTCGCTGCCTTCAGCTACTTCACGACTATCCTGACCGAGATTACCGGCTTTCCACCGTCCTCGATACCCTGGTTGCTGGGCGTGTATGGCATCGCCAACGTGGTCGGCAATGGCGTGGTGGGTCGGTATGCGGACCAGCACACCATCCCGATCATGGTCTGGGGCATGCTCATCCTGAGCGTCAGCCTGGCACTGTTTGCCGTCTTTGCCCACAACAAAACCATCAGCGTGGCATTGCTGATCGTGATTGGCCTGGTCGGCATGTCCATGAATCCCGCCATCATCGCGCGCGTGATGGCGACCGCGCATCCCGGGCCGCTGGTCAACACCATTCACACCTCCATCATCAACATCGGCCTGGGCCTGGGCTCCTGGGTCGGCGGGGTAGGCATTGCTGCCGGCTACGGCTTGCGCTCTCCGCTGTGGGTCGGGGTCGCGCTGGCACTGCTGGGACTCATCAGCTTGCTGCCTTACCTCGGGCAAAAATCGCCTGATGCGGGTGCTGTCGGATTCACTGTCGGCGCCGATTGAATAGTGATTCCGGTATCGTGAGCGCCGATGCCGGATGATGCCCGAAATCGCTCACGGTCGCCCGGAATAGCCAGCCTCATTGCAAAGGCTGGCCCTTACGCGCCTGTATCCCTCGTTTGAAGCACGCCAATAAGCATCACGTTTCAGACAAACCTGCCTTCCACTGCCCCAGCGCCGATACACAGCATTGCAACTATTTCCTCCTGGAATGACCTGATATGAACATTTTGGATAACTTGTTTATTTTTTAATTTTTTTTGACTTCACGGGAGCAATCGGAATAGTGTCGAGATGTTCGATGGGTCCATCATGACGACAGCAAAAATGCCGCTGACAAACCACCTTGTTTGCGCCAAATTTTCTTCCCGTTGAGTAAGTCCATCGAATACCAGGCCGGCTTTTCGCCCTGATCGTCCCAGCGTGGAGCCGAACAGCTCCACGCTGACAGGAGCGGCGCAACGCTCTTACCCGTACGTTGTCATAGTTAAAAGTTGAAATTCATATTTTTCCATTAACGGACCAGGGAGGCAATAGGATGAATAAATTGACGCACACACCGTCGTTACGGGCAATTTCGCTCGCAGCGGCCACCGTATTGGCTTTTGCATCGAGCAACCTGATGGCGGCACAGGCAGCAGTTCAGAATGCCGTGACCAATCCATTTTCGCCCGCAGCCGGGCATGCGTACCGTCATGGCGTGTTTCCCACCAAGGAAGCCCATGCAAAAATGAAGAGCTTCGCGGCCACCCAAGCGGGCGTCGCGACCGGCACTCAGACGCTTGCCTTTGGCGGCGGCGTGAACGGCATCGGCGTTACCAGCGGCGCGCCGAAAGTCTACCTGGTGGTGTACGGCACCCAGTGGGGCACGGCCGGCACCGACGCCGGCGGCAACGTCACCGTCAGCAACGACACGGTCGGCGCCATCCCCTACCTGCAAAAAATGTTCAAAGGCCTGGGCACGGGCGGCGAACTGTGGTCCGGCGTGATGACCCAGTATTGCGACGGCCCCCTGGTTGCATCCGGCGCCACCAGTTGTCCGGCCAACGCCCCGCACGTGGGCTATCCGACCGGCGGCGCGTTTGCCGGTATCTGGTACGACAACACCGTCTCCTCGCCATCGTCAGCCACCGGCGCCCAGCTGGCGCAAGAAGCGATCAAGGCTGCGGCCCACTTCGGCAACACCACGGCCGCCTCGAACCGCTATGTGCAATATGTGATCCTGTCGCCGTCGGGCACCACGCCGGACGGCTTCAACACATCGAGCGGCAATTTCTGCGCCTGGCATGACTACACGGCCGACGCTGGCGTGACCTCGCCTTACGGTGATATCGCGTTCACCAACATGCCGTATGTCTACGATGCCGGCAGCAGCTGCGGCATGGGTTCCGTCAACGGCAACACGGCGGCCGGTAAGCTGGACGGCTTCTCCATCGTCGAAGGCCATGAATACGCCGAGACCGTGACCGACCAGAATCCTGCCGGCGGATGGACCAACAAGACCGGTTCATCTTACAACGGTCAGGAAAACGCCGACGAGTGTGCCTGGGTGACCAGCGGCGCGCAAGCGGCGACGCAGAACGTGACGATGGGCACCGGCACCTTTGCGATGCAAAGCACCTGGTCCAACGACACCAACGCCTGCAACATCTCGCATACGATCGTCACGGGAGGCGGCGGCTTGCCCAACTGCGATTCCGGGGTTGCCAACGGCGCGGCCATGAGCTGCGCTGCGGCGGGTCTGCCGGGCTACGACGGCACTGCTTACGGCCACATTTACACCACCTACAGCAAGGGCGGCCAGTGCACCCAAACCACGGCACCTGGCTATGACACCAGCGCTTGCACGATCTCCAACAATGTCCTGACCAAGGATGTTCCGGTGACCGGTATCGCAGTCGCCGCCGGCGCCGGCAAGCTGTATACCTTCTCCGTGCCAGCCGGTGTGTCGAACCTCACCTTCAAGACCTCGGGCGGTACCGGTGACGCCGATCTGTATATACAACTCGGCTCGGCACCGACCACCACCACTTACCTGCAAAAATCGGACGGCTCGACCACCACGGAAAGCATCACCGTGGCGACGCCTGCCGCCGGCACCTACTATGTGCTGGTGCAAGGGTATGCGGCAGCGAGCGGCGTATCCCTGGTGGCCAGCTACGGCACCACGGGCGGCTCGGTACTGACGAATGGCGTGCCAGTGAGCGGCATCGCCCTGTCTGCCGGCGCCAGCAAGATCTACACGCTGGTGGTGCCGGCCGGGCGTCCCAGCCTGAGCTTCAAGACCTCCGGCGGCACGGGCGATGCAGATTTGTATGTCCAAGTCGGCGCCGCGCCCAGCACCACCAGCTACCTGAAAAAATCGGCTGGTTCGACCACTGCGGAAACCATCACCATTACGTCGCCGGCAGCGGGCACGTACTATGTGATGGTCTACGGCTACGCCGCCTTTAGCGGCGTGACCCTGGTGGGCAGCGACTGACCGATGGCTTGACGGCTCGCTGCGTGCGCGCAGCGAGCTGTCTTTCATGCTGATCCTGCTGGCAAGGCACAGCGCCCATACTCGTTCCCCCGCGCCCGCAGGGCGCCAAGCAGTGCACTTGCAGCCGCTGCGGGAACAAGGAACCCGTTTGGCCATTCGCAACCCAACGGCGCCGGCCACGAGCAAGGCCGCAAGCTCGCCACAACAGATCTTCACCAACCGGAGCCGTCAAGGCCTACAAAACATGCAAGCATATCGACTGCCAACCCCACACCTTGCCCGCAAGGCCCTGCTTGGCCTGATCCTGGCCGGGTTCGCCCTGTCAGGATGCCATAGCGCGAACGGCGCGGCGTCGAGCACCCAAGGTCCGTACAAGGGGGCGCCGCGACGCCTCACCGTTGCGCCCCAGGAGATGAGCGTGCAGGTCAATGAAGCGCGCGACCTCGTTGCCACCAATGGCGGCGGCGAGGCGAAACGCTTCTTCACCGATTGGTCGATACGGGAAGGCGCTGCCGGCGGCACGCTGAGCAAGCCCGTCCTCGACGGCTACCAGTCGACGGTCACTTACACGGCACCGTCCACGCCGGGCGGCCCCTATCACATCGTGGCCGCCGACCATGTCGATCCGGCGCATTTTGTCGCCATTGCCAGCGTCACGGTGACACCCTTAAGTGACAAGAAATAGCCCGCACGCGTCAAGCGCAGTACGTTTGACTGTCTTGCAGACCTCGCTCGCTTAGTCCTTGGTGATCAGCACGTCTTGGCGGCCCTTATTTTGAAGCGGTAGTGTTGACGTGGTGCAGGCTGAGGCCCGATGAGATACACAATAGGTTTTCACAACGACCTGCGAAAAGTCGATAGGCGACAGGCCACTTCTCAGTGTTGAGGGCTTACCATCGAGACAGTTGGATACCTATGCGCGAGGCTACTGATGACGTCGGCAAACATCGTCCATCAATGGCGGTGCCGGTGATGAATGTCCGGATAATGGGGATGACCGTGGCGCAGCGCCACATGCTGATGCGGATGGACATGCGGCTCGACGCCATCCCACTCGAAGTCATGCTGGTGCTGGTGGTGCGCGTCGTGGCTGTGCGCGTGCGCGTGCGACATCGCCTCGTGCTGGTGCTCATGCTCGTGGGTTTCGCTCAAGTGCAGCCAGATGCCGGCAGCCATCAGCGCGGCCGCGCTCCAGAACACCACGCCGGGCATGTCGCCCAGCATCAGCAGCGAGACGACGGCGCCGACGAAGGGTGCCGCCGAGAAATAGGCGCCGGTGCGCGCCGTGCCCAAGTGGCGCAGCGCCAGCACGAATAGCACCAGGCTCAGGCCATAGCCGCAAAAGCCGAGCACCCCGGCGGCCAGAACGGTGCCCCATTCCGGTAAGCGCAAGCCGAGCGCCAGCGCAATGGCCAGATTCACCGAGCCGGCTACCAAGCCCTTGACGCAGGCGATTTGCAAGGCGTCGCTGGCCGACACCTTGCGGGTCAGGTTATTGTCGATGCCCCAGCACAGACAAGCGCCGACGATCGCCAGCGCGCCCCAAGGCACGCCCAGCACCGGGATTTGCTCCCACGACAGCAGCACCCCAGCCACGACGATCAGCAACATGCCGGCAAAGATGCGCCGGTCGAAATTTTCCTTGAAGACGAACCAGGCCAGCAGCGCGGTCAGCACGCCCTCCATGTTCAGCAACAGGGAAGCCGATGACGCCGGCGTCAGGGTCAGGCCGATCAGCAGCAGTACCGGGCCGGCGATACCGCCAAACACGATGGCGCCGCCCAGCCACGGCAGATCGGCCCGCGTCAGGGTGGCGGGCCGATCCCGGGCCTGGCGCGAGGCCATCGCGCGCGCGATGACACAAGCCAGCAATCCCAGGCCGCTGCCGAAATACAGCATGCCGGCCAAGGCCACCGGCGCTACCTGGCCGACCAGCATCTTGGAAAATGGCGTGCTGGCGCCAAACAGCGCGGCCGCCAGCAAGGCATATGCCACGCCTTTGTGCATGGCCAGCTTGGGGTGCATGTCTTGAGTCATCTCTTGCCTTCCGCTTTGAATAGTGCGCCACCACAAACATTCTAGCAATGCAAACGTCCATGCGAGGAAATTCGCTGTCCGCCTTGCCAGATAAATTAAAAGTAAACTACACAACAATACTTGTAATGATCCCTACGTATACATAGAATATCATCATGAAGATACCCACTCAAACATGGCTCCTGCTAGTCGTCAGCCTGCCCACCAACAGCAGCACCGCGCGCATGCGCATCTGGCGCGCATTAAAGGCACTCGGCTGCGGCGCCTTGCGCGACGGCGCCTATCTCTTGCCCAACCGCGGGGCGCCGCAGCGTCAGCTTGGCGAACTGGCCGACGAAACCGTACGCGAAGGTGGCAGCGCCTGGCTGCTGACGGTGCAAGCCCAATCGGACGACGAGAGCGAGGCTTACCGCGCCTTGTTCGACCGAAGCGCCGACTACGCCGCATTCGGCGCGACGCTGTCGGCCGCCCGCCAGACGCTGGCTGGGCTGACGCCGCCGGAAATCACGCGCGCGCTACGCAAGCTGCGGCGCGACTATGAAGCCTTGGTCGGCATCGATTATTTTCCCGCTGAATCGGCGACCCGGGCGCAGGCGGCCTGGATGGATTTCCTCAAGCTGGCGCAGTCGCTATTGTCACCCGGCGAACCGCAAGCCATCGAAGCCGAGCTGGCGCGCCGCGCGCCGGCCGATTATCAAGGCCGCACCTGGGCCACCCGGCGCCGCCTGTGGGTCGACCGCGTCGCCAGCGCCTGGCTGATCCGCCGCTTCATCGACCGGGAAGCGCGTTTCCTGTGGCTGGAAACGGCGGCCGAATGCCCGCCGGAAGCGCTGGGCTTTGATTTCGACCATGCGGCCTTCACCCACGTCGGCGCGCGCGTCACCTTCGAGGTATTGCTGGCCAGCTTCAGCTTGGAGAACGATCGCGGCCTGGTCCGCCTCGGCGCGCTGGTGCACGCCCTCGACGTCGGCGGCGTCTTCGTCGCCGAGGCCAGCGGTTTCGAGGCGATGCTGGCCGGCGCCCGCCTGCGCTGCGCCAATGACGACCAGTTGCTGGCTGAAATGAGCGTCGTGCTCGACTCGCTGCACATCCATTTTTCAAACGAGGCGCCGACCACCACGGCAAAGCCATAGCGAGGCTAGATTGAACGCGAATGAATCGACGGCAGCCAATTACACCCTGTGGCACATGATTTTGTACATGCTGCGCCTCGGCAGCCTGGGCTTTGGCGGCCCGATTGCCCTGGTCGGCTATATGCACCGCGACCTCGTCGAAGGCCGCAAATGGATTTCCGAGGCCGACTACAAGGAAGGCTTGGCGCTGGCGCAATTGGCGCCGGGACCGCTGGCAGCCCAGCTCGGCATCTACATGGGTTACGTCCACTACCGCATTCTCGGGGCGACGCTGGCCGGCATCGCCTTCGTGCTGCCCTCCTTCCTGATGGTGGTCGGGCTCGGCTGGGCCTATGTCCGCTTCGGTGGCCTGCCGTGGATGCAAGCCGTGTTTTATGGCGTCGGCGCCGCCGTGATCGGCATCATCGCAATGAGCGCCAGGAAGCTGACCGCGAAAAGCATCGGCCAGGACAAGCTGTTGTGGGCCATCTATCTGCTGCTGGCCGGCGTGACGGTGGTGACCGAATCGGAGCTGGCCTGGTTATTCATCGCCGCCGGCGTGCTGGT
This sequence comes from Oxalobacteraceae bacterium GrIS 1.11, assembly GCA_040544385.1. Taxonomy (GTDB): domain Bacteria; phylum Pseudomonadota; class Gammaproteobacteria; order Burkholderiales; family Burkholderiaceae_D; genus Janthinobacterium. The sequence continues at coordinate 144,626 of JBEONR010000006.1, read as the reverse complement.
CTGGCTGCTGCGGGCGCCGCCAAAATGGCGCGGCTTGCACGCGATTGGCCTGGCACAGATGCCGGCGGCACCGGCCCTGTTCGGCGCGCTCGATAGCTCGCTATTGACGCAAATCGGGATTTTCTTTGCCAAGGCCGGCGCCTTCGTGTTCGGCTCCGGGCTGGCCATCGTGCCCTTCCTGTATGGCGGCGTCGTGACCGAGCACCATTGGCTGACGGACAAACAATTCGTCGACGCGGTGGCCGTCGCCATGATCACGCCCGGTCCGGTGGTCATCACGGTCGGCTTCATCGGCTACCTGATCGCCGGCTTGCCGGGCGCAACGGTGGCGGCCCTGGCCACCTTCATCCCGTGCTACCTGTTCACGGTGATACCGGCGCCCTACTTCAAGAAATACGGCAAGCTGCCGGGCGTGCTGGCGTTCGTCGACGGCATCACGGCGGCCGCGATCGGCGCCATCACCGGCTCGGTGATCGTGATCGCGAAGCGCTCGGTCATCGACATCCCGACCGCCTTGATCGCGCTGGTCACGGTGGCGCTGTTGTGGAAATTCAAGAAATTGCAGGAACCCATAGTCGTGGCCGGCGCGGCCGTCCTCGGGCTGATCATTTACCCGCTCATGCACTAAACCAGGCGAGCAACGCGGTCTTCACTGCCCACTATTGCGGTGGCGCAGAGGCGGCCGGCGCCGCGCCCTCCTTCAACATTTCTATCCGGCCCTTGACGACGGCGTGCATGAACTCCTCGGCAAACGCCGGCGCCACGCGCCAGGCCTGACCACCCTCGTCGCGCTCGAAGGTGAACTCGCCCTGCAAGATCATTGAGGAACCGGCGCCGATGGCGGCCAGCAGGGGATCGTTGCGCTCGATCATCAGGCTGCACGCGTATTGCGTGCCACCTTTCAGCGCGCGGCAAGCGCCCAGCGGTTCGACTTCCGCAATCTCGCGCTCGCGCTCGGGCGCACCGTGGGAGGCGCCGGCAAGACCGCGCATATTCCTGAGCATGCGTTCACGGACGGCGTCGCTGCCGCTAGGCTGCAGCCCCTTCACGCCGGCGCGAAAGGCCAGTTCGACATTGTCGCGCCCGATCGGTTCGGCCTTGTTGCCGAAGTTGCCGTCCTGATCGATATGACTGAAACGCGCCTCCACCAGCGCCCGGTCGGCGCCGGTGATGGTGAATTCCTTGCCCTTCGATGGGGCGATGGTGTAGGCATACGGCATTTTATCGCCGTTGAGTTCCAAGGTGGCGGCGCAACCGCGCATGCGCTTGGCCGAGGCGTAACCGACTTCCTTGACGTCGCGCAAGCTCGGCGAGCCGGACAACGCGTCCCGGTCGCCGCGCAAGATATCCGAGCGCGCCGACACGCGCGCCATGAACAGCATGGAGTCGACCGACTTGGTGGTATCGCTGGAAGCGCATGCGGGCGCGGCGTCGGGTGTCAGCACATTCCATGCCGTGCCGCCGATTGCCAGCACCAGTCCGGCCAGCCACAACCAGGGCGAACCGGGCAGCACCTGGCGCCAGAAATACGCCACATGCGCCCTGTGCTCCAACTTCAGTATCTTGGCCGCTTCCTCGACGATGCGCAGCCGATCGGCGACGTTCTCGAGCATGCGTTCGGCTTGCACGCGGGCGCGCAAGGCGTCGAATTGTTCGCGCGGCATCAAGCCGCACATCACCATCCAGGCCAGGGCCCCCGCAGGCGAGGCGAACGCGACATCCGACGGCGCGTGCGACAGCGCCTCGTCGCGCTCGGCTTCGCCGAGCAAGCCCTCGGTATATAACAATTCAATGGCTTCGCGGTTAAATTTTTCGCGCAGCAAGACCAGACAGCGCATGGCCTCGTCCAAGATCGCCTTGCGGTCTTCAAAGGCTTCGCCCTGGCGGCGCGCAAGCAGGCGCTCATCCGCCATTTCCGCCAGATTTTCCTCGGGCAGGACGTTTCTCAACACCATCCACAACAGATTGCGAACCAGATCAGGTTCAGCGACGATCTCACTGTAGAGCGGGTGCGCCAGCGCCATGTCGCGCTGCGTAACGCTGATCAGGTCGAGCGCAATCAAGCGAGCGAAGGGAGTCTCTTGGGTGTCTGTGGTCATGGCTTGCAGTCGTTAAAAATTGTTAGTGCGCATCATATTAGAAAGACCATAAATCGGCGGTTCCGTATGCCAAAACTGTTGTACAAATCTTCAACCTGCTTCATGGTAAGCGTCCTCGCCCAAGAACGGATAGCTTAAAATTCGGCATCGTTGGCGCCTGGCCGCAAGCGGGGCAGCAAGCGGGAACGGCAAGGTATGTGGCGATGCCCCCAGGGAACTTGATATACTGCTCGCCGAGGCGCATGACGAAGAGCGTGTCCCCGGCCTGGAGCCTGATCTGCGGGCTGGTTTCCCATGATGCGGCGCGTCACTCCTTGCCGAATAAAGATCAATATGAACTGTCGTGAAAATTGCGGCGCCTGCTGCATCGCCCCCTCAATCTCCAGTCCCATTCCCGGAATGCCCGGCGGGAAGCCAGCCGGCGTGAGGTGCGTCCAACTTGCGCAAGACAATCGATGTTTAATCTTTGGCAGCCCGCAGCGTCCGGCGTGCTGCTCGGGCCTGCAAGCCTCACTCGATATGTGCGGCGCCAGTCGCGCACACGCAATCCACTGGCTTGACAAATTGGAGCATGCCACCGCCCCGGCGCGCTAAGTAATCAACAACTGTCAAACCCTCGTTCAATCGCGCTCATCGGCGCCGCCGCTTGCCGGGCTTTTTACAGCCGACGGCTAAAGCTTGACTGGTTTTGCACGTTTGCGTATATTTATACGCATTCATGCACGATTCAAATTTCATGTCCACGCCCAAGCTGCTTCTCAAAGAACGCCACGCCCTGATCCAGCAAGGTTTGCTGCTCGAGGGCCGGGTGCTGGCGCTCGATCTGGCGAGCCGATTGAATGTATCGGAAGATACGATACGGCGCGACTTGCGCGACTTGGCCGCCGCCGGCTTGTGCCAGCGGGTGTATGGCGGCGCGCTGCCGCTGCCGCCGCTGCCCGGCACCTTGAGCCAGCGCTGCGGCGAAGCGCTGGACCGCAAGTGGCGCCTGGCGCGCGCCGCCGCGACGCTGGTGCGGGCCCACAGCGTGCTGTTTTTCGACGCCGGCTCGACCAATCTGGCGATCGCCGAGGCGCTGCCGGACTTGCCGCTGACGGTGGCCACCAACGCGCCCGCAATTGCCATTGCCCTGCTCGAGCAGCCCAATGTCGAAGTGATCTTGATCGGCGGCCGGATCAACCGCGGCGCCGGCGCCAGCCTGGGCGCCAAGGCTGTGCGGGAGGCCGAATTGATACGCGCCGACCTGTGCTTCCTGGGCGCCTGCGGTGTCGACGCCGAGGCCGGCATCACCGCCTTCAGTTACGAAGAAGCCGAATTCAAGCGCGCCGTGGCCCTGATGAGCAAGGCCGTGCTGGTGGCCGCCACCAGCGAAAAACTGGCCACCGCCGCGCCCTTTTCAGTGTTGCCGGCGGCCCGCTTGAGCCACCTGGTAATCGAAGCGGACGCCGACCCGGCCCAGGCCGCCGCGTTTGCCGTGCTCGGCGTACACATCTTGCGCGCCGGCGCCGCCTGAACCCATACATCGAGAACCCGCCATGCATCCCATCGGTCCACCGCAACGCCGCGCCACGCGCCTGGTCTTCCTCGCCGCCGGCCTGGCCATGGCCGCCTGGGCGCCATTGGTGCCCTACGCCAAGAGCCGTCTCGGCCTGTCCGAAAGCGACCTCGGCTTGCTGCTGCTATGCCTGGGTGCCGGTTCTCTGCTGGCCATGCCGCTGACGGGCGCGCTGGCAGCCCGCTTCGGCTGCCGTCCCGTGATCCTCGCTTCCGGCGCGCTGATTTGCCTGGTCTTGCCGGGCCTGGCGGGCGCCGCCACGCCGGCCCAACTGGGCTGCTGCCTGATGCTGTTCGGCGCCGCCATCGGCACTTTCGACGTTTGCATCAATATCGAAGCGGTGGCCATTGAAAAAGCCAGCGGCGGCGCCTTGATGTCGGGCTTTCACGCCCTGTTTAGCGTCGGCGGTTTCGCCGGGGCCGGCAGCATGGCCCTGCTGTTGTGGCTGGGCCTGAGCCCCTTCCAGGCTTGCCTGATCCTGGTCGGCTTGTTGGCCGCCCTGTTGCTGGCTGCCAATCCACACCTCTTGCGCAAGGCCGCGCCGGACCAGCGCGGCGCGCCCCTGTTTGCGCTGCCGCACGGTTCGGTGATCATATTGGGTGTGCTGTGTTTCATCGTGTTCCTGGCCGAAGGCGCCATCCTCGACTGGAGCGCGCTGTTGTTGACGGACGCGCGCGGCGTCGACGCGGCCAGCGGCGGCATCGCCTACGCCGCCTTCGCCAGCGCCATGACGGCGGGACGTTTCAGCGGCGACTACATCGTGCGCCGCTTCGGCGGGCGCCGCGTCTTGCTGCTCGGTGGCTTGTGCGCCGCCGCCGGCTTTTTCCTGACGGTGCTGGCGACCGCGCTGACGGCGACCTTGCTCGGCTTCGTGCTGATCGGCCTGGGCGCGGCCAATCTCGTGCCCATCCTGTTCACTGCGGCCGGCAAGCAGCGCGCGATGCCGGCCAACCTGGCCGTTTCCGCCATTTCCACCCTTGGTTATGCCGGCATCCTGGCCGGCCCCGCCGTGATCGGCTTCGTGGCCCACGCCAGCAGCCTGGGCACCGCGTTCGCGGGACTCGGTTGCGCGCTGCTGGTGGTGGCCGCCAGCAGCGCGCCAGCCAAGATCTGAGCTTATTCGCTCGCTTCCAGCTTGCGCCCATTCAAGCCCTGCACCGGACGCGCGTTCATCGGATACAGTTTCTGGAAAGACGCCAGTTGCGCAGCCGACAAGCTGACGCTTTGCTTGAGCACTTGCCAGTGCACGCCTTCGCTGCACGGCGGCGTCGTCAGCGAACCCATATACGCGTAATAGCCGCGCTGGGCTGGCAAAATCGCGGCCGGATCGAGGCCGCCGGTGAGCGTCGCGCTGTCATCGGCCTTAGCCGGCAACTGCTCGAATACCGGCTTGAGGGCGGCGTTTTCCGCCCCTTTTTCAAACAGCACGGCGACCACGGCCAGCTTGCCTTCGGCGCTCTTATGCACGAAATGGGCGACCAGGGGGAAAGCGACGCCGTTGATTTTTTCTTCGCTGGGAGTGTGGAAATGAAATTGCAGCAGCTTGTACTGGCCGTCGGGCAGGGTGATCGAGCCGCCCGCGCTCAGATTCACTTGCACCGTGTGGCCATTGTTGACGACCGTGGCCGGGCCGGCCGCGTACTCAAAACCGATGGGCGCCAGTTTGGCCGTCTTCGCGCCGCGAATATCGATCGGCGATTGCTGTTGACCCAGCTTGCAGCCGGAGAAACCGTCCTCCAGTTCGCTCCAATGGTCCGGACCGCCATGCCCCTCGTAGCCCCAGTGCGCATGCTGATCTGCGGCCGGCGCGGCGCAAGCGATGGCGGCCAGACCGAGAGTGGCCAGTATCGAGTTCAATTTCATTGGAAAATCCTTTCAGCGTGCTCATTAAAGGGAGGTGTGCAATACGGCGGCCCGCTTGCGCGAACGACGCGAAACGGGATGCTACTCAGCAACCTTATTCCCATCGTGTCAGGCGGTCAAGTTGATTTAAATGTTAAGTTCGCCAGGTGCACGGCGCCAAAAAAAGGTTTCCCGCTTGCCCGGGGATCAAGGCGGCAAGCCTGGTCATGGTAAGCTGCGAGCCCGCGCAGCGATCGCACGCCACGTTGCTTTCTTCCTACAAAATTAATACGCACCAAAAACAATCTATCTATGGATCTTATTTTCGCGCTAAAAATCATCATCATGGGCTTGGTGGAAGGTTTCACCGAATTCCTGCCGATTTCATCGACCGGCCACTTGATCCTGGCCGGCAGCCTGCTTCATTTCACGGGCGAAAAAATCAAGGTATTTGAAATCGTGATCCAGGCCGGGGCCATCTTCGCCGTCTGCTGGGAATACCGTGCCAAGATCGCCGCCGTCCTGTCCGGCCTGTTTTCCGAGCCGAAGGCGCAGAAATTCACGCTCAGACTGATGATCGCCTTCTTGCCGGCCGCCATACTGGGCTTGATTTTCAATAACAAAATCAAGGCCGTGCTATTCGCGCCAGTGCCGGTGGCACTCGCCTTCATCATCGGCGGCGTGATCATCTTGCTGGTCGAGCGCCACGCCAAGGCCAACCCGGTATCGGTGCGCATCCAGTCGGTCGACGACATGACAGTGCTGGACGCGCTCAAGGTCGGCCTGGCCCAGGCATTCGCCCTGATCCCCGGCACCAGCCGTTCCGGCGCTTCCATCATCGGCGGCATGATGCTGGGTTTGTCGCGCAAGGCGGCCACCGAGTTTTCCTTCTTCCTGGCGATTCCGACCCTGCTGGGCGCGACCGTCTATTCGCTGTACAAGGAACGCGACTTGCTGTCGATGGCCGACTTGCCGCTGTTCAGCCTGGGCACGGTGGCCGCCTTCGCCTCGGCCTTCTTATGCGTGCGCTGGCTGCTGCGCTACATCAGCTCGCATGATTTCACCGTCTTCGCATGGTATCGTATCGTGTTCGGCCTGGTGGTGGTGGTCACCGACCATTACCATTGGATCAGGTGGATGGAATAAGAGTCAATGATGAACCAGGACCAAGATCTGCAGGCGCGCGCGCTGCACCAATTGCAAACCGTATTCGGCTATCCGGCATTTCGGGGCCAGCAAGCCGATATCGTCGACCATGTGGCCGGCGGCGGCGACGCGCTGGTCCTGATGCCGACCGGCGGCGGCAAGTCGCTGTGCTACCAGATTCCAGCCCTGCTGCGCGACGGCGTCGGCGTGGTGGTGTCGCCCCTGATCGCGCTGATGCAAGACCAGGTCGACGCGCTGGCCGAAGTGGGCGTGCGCGCCGCCTTCCTCAATTCGACCCAGACTTACGAAGAATCGAGCCGCATCGAGCGCCTGGTGCGCACCGGCCAGATCGACCTGGTCTACGTCGCCCCCGAACGGCTGATGACGCAGCGCTGCCTGGACTTGTTCCAGGCGTCCAAGATCGCCCTGTTCGCGATCGACGAGGCCCATTGCGTCTCGCAGTGGGGCCACGATTTCCGGCCCGAATACATCAAGCTGTCGGTCTTGCACGAGCAATTCCCGGACGTGCCGCGCATCGCGCTGACAGCCACCGCCGACCCGCAAACGCGCGCCGAAATCGCGATGCGCTTGCAACTGGGCGACGCGCGCCAATTCGTGTCCTCGTTCGACCGCCCCAATATCCGCTACCAGATTGTCGAAAAAGGCACGGGCCGCAAGCAATTGCTCGACTTTATCACCAGCGAACATAGCGGCGACTGCGGCATCGTGTATTGCCTGTCGCGCAAGAAGGTCGAGGAAACGGCCGAATTCCTGAACGAGAACGGCATCCGCGCCCTGCCCTACCACGCCGGTATGGATTACGCGAAGCGCAGCGCCAACCAGGCCAAGTTCTTGCGCGAAGAAAATATCGTGATGACGGCCACCATCGCCTTCGGCATGGGCATCGACAAGCCCGACGTGCGCTTTGTGGCTCACCTTGACTTGCCCAAGAGCATAGAAGGCTATTACCAGGAAACGGGACGGGCCGGACGCGACGGCATGCCGGCCAATGCCTGGATGGCGTACGGCTTGCAAGACGTGGTGTTGCAGCGGCGCATGATCGACGAGTCGGAAGCCGACGAAACCTTCAAGCGCGTGCTCGGCGTCAAGCTCGACGCCATGCTGGGCCTGTGCGAAACGCTCAGTTGCCGCCGCATGCGCCTGCTGGAATATTTCGGCGAGCCGGCCAGCCCCTGCGGCAATTGTGACAATTGCCTGTTGCCGCCGGTATCGTTCGACGGCACGGTGCCGGTGCAAAAACTGTTGTCGGCGATTTACCGGGTCGACCAGCGTTTCGCCGGCGGCCATGTAATCGACGTGCTGCGCGGGGTCGAATCGGAACGCATCAAGACCTGGCACCACGATTCCCTGTCGGTGTTCGGCATCGGTGCCGAACGCAGCGAACTGGAATGGAAAGCCATCTTGCGCCAGGCCATCGCGCTCGGTTTGCTGACCGTGGACCATGAACAATACAGCTCGCTGAAATTGACCGATGCGGCCCGTCCCGTGCTCAAGGGTGGCCAAAAGGTCCAGTTGCGCCAGTACCAGAAGCCGGTCAAGGCCAAGCGCACCTCGACGGCCTCGAAAGGCTATGCCGAAACCGATCTGTCGACACAAGAACAAGCCATCTTCGACAAGCTGCGCTGGTGGCGCGTGGAAACGGCGCGCACCCACAACGTGCCAGCCTATGTGATCTTTGTCGACGCCACCTTGCGCGAAATCGCCAAGGCCAGGCCCACGTCGCTGGAACATTTGCGCGGCGTGAGCGGCGTCGGCGAGAAAAAACTGGCGTCTTACGGCGAGGAAATCGTCGCCATGATCGGCGACATGACCTGAACGGACCGCGCCCCCTGACTTAAACGGCGCCGTGACGGCGCTGGTGCAAGGGTTCAAGCGAACTCGTCCCTCCTTGCCGATACAGCGATGCCGCCGCGCGCACCAGCGGTGGCAGCAGCGCCAGGCGCGACCCGCTCGATGCCCGCTGCGACCCACTTTGCTTGACCCCGCCCGCAGCGATGAATTTGGCGTTTGCCTGCATACCGACCTCCCAAGAATGACACGGCCCTTGTGCCGACGCTCCCCACTCTCATCGCACGCAAGAGACATGCCAGTCGCTCATGCGCCGCCCGCCGTCGAGACCGGGTCGCGTCTGTCCATACAGCGCACCGTTGCGGCAAATTCGCGCACCAAATTGGCAGGTCTTGCACTATTTTGGTGGAATATCGCGAAAATTTAATTATCAACATGAATAAAAACACAAATGACTTAATTAATGCAATACAATATTGCTTTCTAAAAATATCAATTGCAAATGAGCTATATTCTTGACATCGTTGTTCCTCGCGTTCCGGCAAATGACGACGCTGCCTATGATTTCGTCGATCAGCTTCGGCTGGTCTACGACGGCGGTGTGCAGCCTCCCGCGCCGGCGCTGCTGGCATTCCACGGGGCGCTCACACAACAGTTCCCTTGCCTGTCGACTTGCGACGACGAGACTGCCCTCAGCCAATGTCCATGGTCGGACGGCCCCCTGCTGAGCAACTTCAGCGGCGACATGGGCAGCATCGGGATCGCCTCGCGTCTGACCGAAGTGTTGCCGTTCATTTTGCGCCTGGCCAGCCAACTGGGGCTGACCGTCGTCGACCAGCAAAAAGACAAGATTCACCGACCGCCGACAGTGCGCGTGCTGCTGATGGGTGCCCAGGAAGGCCAGGATGTGGAACAATTGGCGGGCCGACTGGCGCCCTTGTTCAAGCGCAGCCAGGAGCAAACCCGCGCCATGCTGTCCGGACCCAGCCTGATCATCAAGAAAAACCTGGACCGGGCCACGGCGCAGCGCTATGTCGACACGCTGTCGCAACTTGGTTGTGCCTGTTCGATCGAGCAAGAGGGCGGGCCGGCGGCCACGCCGCTGGCGCCGGCGGCACCAATGGCGCCCGCGATACCGGCGGCGCCAGTGGCATCGCCGCCGAGTCAGGAAGACTTGGAATTGCAGCGCTGGATCAGGCACAACAAAGTGCCCGTCGAGCCTGTGCCTGGCGCGGCCCCGGCGAGCGCGCCGGGTACCGCGTCTGCCATCGTCACTGAGCACAATCCCTTTCAGGACGAACAATTGGCCGACCTGGCCGATGGGCAAAAACAAGTCATTTACGCGATTGCGCTCAATTTTCTCTTGCTGGGCATGAAGAACGGCGGGATTGCCCCCCTGTTCTTGCTACTGTGCGGCGTGGTCGTCGCCATCCAGGCGGCGCTGGGCATATGGCGCATGGCGTCGGGACTGGGGCTGCCGCCCGCCGCCAAGGTGTTGAGCGCAATCGCGATGTTCATTCCCGTGCTCGGCGTGCTGGTGATGCTGTTCATGAACCGTAGCGCCTGCGGCCACCTCAAGGAAGCCGGCTATCGGGTCGGCTGGCTGGGCGTGTCGGCGGAAGAGCGCGCCATGTTGCGCGGTTTCCGCTAGCGCGACGCTGGCGAGATCGAGTTCACGATCAGCGCGGTCTGGCAAATGCCGGACCCGCATCGATCCATGCATAACACCGTGTTTTTTGCATTTGCGGCCAAACGCAGTTACGATCACGCGATGGAAATCAAATGGTTGGAAGACTTCATCTCGCTGGCCGAGACCAATAACTTCAGTCGCTCGGCGGCGTTGCGGCATGTGACGCAACCGGCCTTTTCGCGCCGCATCCAGTCGCTGGAAAACTGGCTCGGCGCCGACCTGGTCGACCGCACCTCTTACCCGACCAGCCTGACCCGGGCCGGCGAAGTATTTTACGAGCAAGCCTTGCTGATGCTGGGCCAGATCAACGGCGTGCGCGCACTCTTGCGCGGCCAGCGCGCGGCGACCCAGAGCAGCATCGATTTCGCCGTGCCGCACACCCTGTCGCTGACCTTCATGCCGAAATGGCTGACGGCGCTGGAGCGCGGTTTTGCACCCATCAACAGCCGCCTGATGGCGCTCAATCTGCATGACGGCGTGCTGCAACTGCTCGATGGCGGCTGCGACCTGCTGCTGTGCTATCACCATCCGCGCCTGCCGGTGCAGCTTGATCCGGGCAGCTACGACATGCTGGTGCTGGGCAGCGAAGCGCTGCGCGCTTACGCCCGCTGCGACAAGACGCGCGCGCCCGATTTTTCCCTGCCGGGCAGCGCGGCGGCGCCGCTGCCCTTCCTCTCCTACACCAACAACGCCTATCTGGGACGCATGGTCGATCTGATTTTGAGCGACACCAAACAGCCGCTATTTCTGGAAACCTGCTACGAAACCGACATGGCCGAAGGCTTGAAAATGATGGCGCTGGAAGGGCGTGGCGTGGCCTTCCTGCCCGAATCGGCCGTCACCCGCGAACTCAAGCAAAAGCAATTGGCGCGCGCCGACGGCGGCCTCCGGGAATGGGAAATCGAGATGGAAATCCGCCTCTACCGCGAGCGCCCGTCTAGCCAGCGGCCCGGCAAACCGATGGTCGAAAGCCTGTGGCAATACCTGGAAAATGCGGGCAAGACGCGGCCCATCAAGCGCCGTCCCCAGGCTCGGAAAATGTAATTCGGAAACTATGCGCAAAACGCATAGTTAGATGCATACAAAGCATTGGCGGGGGCCAGCCGGCTTGACCTACGATTCGCGTTCCGCTGCGCACCGGCTTTTCGCGGTGCCTCTAACGTATCGTCAGGAGCATCAAGCATGACCCGCCAACACGCATTGCCGTCCTATCTGAATCCGCAAGACCTGGGTCCATGGGGCGTCTACCTTGAACAAATCGACCGCGTCACGCCTTACCTGGGCAGCTTGTCGCGCTGGGTCGAAACGCTGAAACGGCCGAAGCGCATCCTGACGGTCGACGTGCCCATCGAGCGCGACAACGGCACCATCGCCCACTACGAAGGCTACCGCGTGCAGCACAATATGTCGCGCGGCCCCGGCAAGGGTGGCGTGCGCTTCCACCAGGACGTGACCCTGTCCGAAGTGATGGCCCTGTCGGCCTGGATGACGGTCAAGAACGCGGCCGTCAACGTGCCATACGGCGGCGCCAAGGGCGGCATCCGGGTCGACCCAGCCACCCTGTCGAAGGGCGAATTGCAGCGCCTGACGCGCCGCTACACCAGCGAAATCAGCATCATCATCGGACCGAACAAGGACATCCCGGCGCCCGACGTCAACACCAACGAACAAGTGATGGCGTGGATGATGGATAGTTACGCCATGATAGGCGGCAATATGTCGACCGGCGTCGTGACGGGCAAGCCGATCTCGCTGGGCGGCAGCCTGGGACGGCGCGACGCCACCGGGCGCGGCGTGTACGTCGTCGGCTGCGACGCGGCGGCCAAGATCGGCATGCAAATCAAGGGCGCCAAGGTCATCGTGCAAGGTTTCGGCAATGTCGGCGGCGTGGCCGCGCGCATGTTCGCCGAGGCGGGCGCCAAGATCGTCGCGGTGCAAGACCACAAGACCACGGTGGTGCATCCGGGCGGCCTGGACATCCCGCGCCTGCTGGCCCATGTGGCCGAAGCGGGCAGCGTCGAAGGCTTCCCTGGCGCCGACAGCTTCGTGCCGCGCGAGCAATTCTGGGGCATCGATTGCGACATCTTGATCCCGGCCGCGCTGGAACAGCAAATCACCGCCGACAACGCTGGGCAGATCCGCGCCAGGATCATCCTGGAAGGCGCCAACGGCCCGACCACGCCGCAAGCCGACGACATCCTCAATGACAAAGGCGTCTTGATCATACCGGACGTGCTGGCCAACGCCGGCGGCGTGACCGTCAGCTACTTCGAATGGGCGCAGAACTTCTCCAGCTTCTTCTGGACCGAAGAAGAAATCAATTCGCGCCTGACCCGCATCATGCGCGACGCCTTCGACGCAGTCTGGCAAGTGGCGCAGGATAACAAGGTATCGATGCGCACCGCCGCCTTCATCCTGGCCTGCACCCGCGTGCTGCAGGCGCGCGAAGTGCGCGGCCTGTACCCTTAAACGCGCGGGCCGGCGACGGCCTGCGGCAAAAAAAAAAGCAGACCGCCGGTCTGCTTTTTTTTCATGTGCCGGCTATTTCTTGACGAAGACCAGATCCCACACCCCATGCCCGAGCCGCAAGCCGCGGTTCTCGAACTTGGTCAGCGGGCGATACGCCGGCTGCGGCGCATAGCCATCGGCGCTATTGGCCAGGCCCGGTTCGGCGCCCAGCACTTCCAGCATTTGTTCCGCGTATTCCTGCCAATCAGTGGCGCAATGCAGATAACCGCCCGGCGCCAGGCGCTCGGTCAGCAGCTTGACGAACGGCGCCTGGATCAGGCGGCGCTTGTTGTGGCGCGCCTTGTGCCATGGATCGGGAAAAAATACATGCACGCCGGCCAGCGAATCGGCCGGGATCATATGCGTCAGCACTTCCACGGCGTCGTGCTGGATCAGGCGCAGATTGCCCAATTGCTGCTCGCCGATCTGCTTGAGCAGACTGCCGACGCCGGGCGTATGCACTTCGACGCCGATAAAATCCTGGTCCGGCATGCCCTTCGCGATGTGCGAGGTGGTGTCGCCCATGCCGAAGCCAATTTCCAAGATGGTCGGCGCGGTGCGGCCGAAGGCAGCGGCGAAATCGAGCGGCGCCTTGGAAAATTCCAGCATGAATTGCGGCCCCAGGGTTTCGAGCGCGCGCGCCTGGGCGATCGACAAACGGCCGGCACGCGTGACGAAGCTGCGGATGCGGTGTTCGGTCGGGTCATACATCATTGGCCGGGCTGGGCCGTTTTGGGGCGTATCTGAGGACATGGGATGAGGGAGAAAAAGAATTGCGAAGGCGCCGCAGCGGCGTCGAACAAGGGCGAAATTGGAGCGGGTGAAGGGAATCGAACCCTCGTCGTAAGCTTGGGAAGCTTCTGCTCTACCATTGAGCTACACCCGCGAAGCCTGCATTCTACGCGGGTTTGGACGGAGTTGGCAACTCCCGCAGGTGACAGGTGGCGTTCACGGCAGACGTCGAACTTGGGCAGCGCACTCGTGTACAGCCGATTGCTCCACTCATGACCGCTCAACGCGCCGGCGCTTAAAAACAGTATGAATTCCAGAGTTTTCCATGCAATGAATTAAAATTTAAATTGACAAGCACGGCAATAAGCTTTTCCACCAAAACGTGTTTTATTATTCCAACAGAATTTGGCGACTACGTCAGCAATATTTTTTCGGCATGTTGCACAAAAATATTTACCGCCTTCTTTTACTTCGGCTGCAACAACCTCAGAAGCCTCAATGGATACAGCAGGACTGCGGAGCGGCGCCTCCTTATTTGACAATATATCAATCAGGTCGAATTTTTTGACATAGTCTATCCGGCATGGCTTATGCATTGTAACGATTTTTTCACCAAGTGACTTTATAGTTTTGCTCGAACATACTTTGAGAATTGCTATAACATCTCTTGCACTACTGTGCTCTAATTTTTCATGATACCAAGAATAAAATTGATCAATTTTAATGATATTTTTATGGGATTTATCCTCTTGCTGTCGGTTAATCACGGCTTGCTGCGATACTAAAACGACCGAATGGAACGAGGGCTGGATGGTTATTCCTAATCGTGTCGGCAAGCCAATTAGCTTAAACGCGTCCTTCAGTACCGAAATATGGCGTGCGTTTTGCTCGACAGGTGATGGTATGCCCATCTCCCGGCCATTGTGAATTATCGAAAATTCACCCATTTTATTGATCGAGACTTCCGTATTGAACGTTTTAGTTTCCAATACATATACGTCAAAAGCACGATTCATCAGCAAGTGATCAATCTGGGCGACTCGACCGTTGATTTCGAGCCTCAAATCATGCAGCACGATCAAATTTTTTGACGATTCAAAACCGAAGTCAATTTCATAGGCAGCTTGTTTTTCGGTCGCAATGCCCACCAACATATTCCGTAATTCTTTCTCAATCAGTTGCTTTTTGTCCGCAGGGATTTTGTCGTGATCGAGAAAATTTTTAAGAATCGCAAGCTGTGATTCCTTGTTATCAGCAGTTTTCAGTAGCATGGGATTTCAAATTTGGCCATGTGATATATAAACAGACAATATAAATTGTCTTTCTTGAATTAATAATGCCTATGCTACAAATTTAGTAGCGAGAGAAAGCAAACGAGTACATTAGCAGCTTTTTCTGACTATGGTGGTGGAAAATGCGATGCTGGGGCACCGCTTGCAGTATCGGGGAAGATCGAATCTTCATGACGAGTGCATGAAGATGATTTTTTGATGTGATACGCTTGGGCAGCGTCTACTCTAAGTACCCAGTCGGAATAAATTGTGAGATGGATGTGGTCCTGGCCGGATGCGATGCAAGGCGCTCGGCCCGCCGCAGTGCGAGCACTGCAAGGGGCGGGCAAGCCTCGGCGGCCCCCTTGCAGCGCGCCGAGCAGGGCCGCAGGCATCCACAAATTTATTTTGAGTGGGTACTTAGCATTGGGCTACACCCGCATAACCGCGCAATTTACGCGGGTTTCGCATGGATTGGTAAATGGGGCTTCAAGAAATGGCACATTTTGGCGGCGGCGGCAGTCCAATGCCAGACCCCGCGCAGGGTCGCCGCGCGACGATCCTGCCAGCCGACATGCACGGGGTTTTAAAGCTTAGGCCGCAAGCTGCTCCGGCTCGGCCACGGCGGCCAGGAAGTCGCGCCCCCAGCGGGCCAGGTCGTAGTGCGAGACGATTTCAAACAGATTGCGCTGGCGCCCCTCACGCTCCTCGACCGTCATACGCAAGGCTTGCACCAGCGCGTTGACCAGGTCGATCGGGTCGTGCGGATTGGTCAGCAGCGCGCCTTTCAGCTCGGCCGCCGCGCCGGCGAATTCCGACAGCACCAGCACGCCATTGCCGCCGTAGCAGCCTTGCGCGGCGACGAATTCCTTGGCCACCAGATTGAGGCCGTCGCGCAGCGGCGTGATCCACATGACGTCGGCCGCCGCGTAATGCGCGACCACGTCCTCGAACGGCAGCGCGCGCGCAAAAAAGCGCACCGGGGTCCAATCCAATTTCGAATAGCGCCCGTTGATGCGGCCGACCGCCTGGTCGATCTGGGTCTGCAGCGTGCGGTATACCGTCATTTCCTTGGCCGCCGGCACGCACACCATCACCAGCGTGACCTGTTCCAGCAAACCCGGTTCGGCCTCGAACAGGCGCTCGAACGCCAGCAATTTCTCCAGAATGCCCTTGCCGTAATCGAGACGCTCGATCGACAGCACCAGCTTGCAGGAGCCGATTTCGGCGCGGATCTTGTCGATGTGCGTGCGCACCTCCGGCAGTTCCAGACAGTCGCGGATGCGGCCGACGTCGGTGCCGATCGGATGCGCGCCCAGGCGCACCCGGCGCTCGCCGACCTGCAAATCGGTGACCATGGTTTCGACCCCCATGGCGCAGCCGTAGGTCAGGAAGCGCGGCGCGCACGCAACCCGCTTGACCACCGTGATCGGGATCGAGCTGCGCACGGTGTCGACGAAGTTTTCGGCGTGGCGCGGAATGTGGAAGCCGATATAGTCGCAGGCCAGCAGGCTGCCGAGAATCTCGCGGCGCCACGGGATGATGTTGAAGATGTCGCCGGCCGGGAAATGGGTGTGGTGGAAGAAGGCGATCTTCAAGTCCGGGCGCAATTCGCGCAGCGTCGAAGGCACCATCCACAGATTGTAATCATGCAGCCAGACGGTGGCGCCGGGCGCCGCTTCGGCCGCCGCCGCTTCGGCGAAGCGGCGGTTGATTTGCTTGAACACTTGCCAGTCGGCCTCGATGAAACGGGCCCGCTCCCAGAAGGTGTTGATGACTGGCCAGAATGCCTCTTTCGAGAAACGCTTGTAAAAAACATCGACTTCGGTCTTGGTCAGCGGCACCCGCGCCGCGATCAGGTTCGGATAGCGCGCCGCGTCGACCTCGGTATGGGTCTCGAACGGGCCGCTCTTATTGTCGGGCACGCTCCACGCAACCCACGAGCCGGGATGGCCGTCGGCGAAAAAACTGAGCAGGCTGGGAATAATGCCGTTCGGCGAGCCGGGCGGCACCCGCACGCTGTGGCCGTCGACCATTTTTTCCTCGTAAGGCAGGCGGTGATACACCATCACCAGTTCGGCCTTGCCGCTCTCGCGCAGCGGCGGCGCGTAGCGGCTGATCTGCCTGGCGTTGAGCAACTCGAAATGGCGGATCGCTTCGAGGATGCCGCCGCAGCCCGGCTTGCGCGCGTGCAGCACGCGCTCCATGCCGGCCGTCGCGGCCAGCAGCGCCGGCTCGGATTTGCCGACGCAGACGCCGGCATAACCGACGCCGTACATCGACAAGTCGTTCAAGGTGTCGCCCGCCACCAGCACGCGCGCCGGCGCGATTTCCAGATGCGCGACCAGCGCCGCCAGCGTGCTGCCCTTGTCGGTGCCGCCCGGCAGGATGTCGAGATAGCGGTCGGCCGAATACAGCACCGAGCAGCCAAGCAAGGCCGCCGCGACCTCGATCTCGGCGCGCATCGTCGCCAGCAGCGCCGGATCGCAGTAATACGAGCAGCGGCGCTGTTGCGGCACGTCCTGGCGCACCACGCCGGCAAAACCTTGCATCATTTGCGCCACCGCCTGCTCGCCGGGCCACAACGCATCGATGCTGGACTGCAGCGGCTGCACCGGCTGCATATTCGACACCCGCAGCACCGTGGCGCCGACGTCGCAAATGACGAAGTCGGGGCGCGGCAGCGCCGGGTCGGTCAGCAGCGGCAGCACCGCTTCCAGGCCGCGCCCGGTGACCCAGGCCAGTTGAATGGCCGGGTGCGATTCGACCATACGGTAGAGTTGCTTGCGCGTGGAGGCGGCCCCGGCCAGGAAGGTGCCGTCAAGATCGGTGGCCAGCAAGATCGTTTGCGGGGGAGCGACGGCGTGTAATTGTGGCATGAGTGTCATGGGTGGTCCTTTGAGTTTGAATCGTGCGTGGAGCAAGCCTGGCGGGAACACGGCCAGACTGCTGGACGCCCCGTCGCTTGACGCGGGGCGCTCGATGGAGGGTTTCAAGCCCGCTGGCTGCAGGCCGGCTAGGTCAAGGCGGGACCGCCGCAAGCGGCCCGGCCTGCCAGTAAAATTCGCTGGCAACGTCGCCGTTGCAACGTCCGGCGATGCGCGAGCGCATGCCGTCTTCGTCGCCAAACAAGATCGGCACTTGCGAGGTATAGTGGCGCAGCAGCGTCATTTTCGCCTCGACATCCAGCGCCAGCGCGAATTGCCGCTGCGGCGCCAGGCGCAGCGCGGCCAGCGCCGCGTGCGGGCCGCCCTGGTCGCCGCGGCCCAGGCGCGAATCGGCGACGTAGGGAAAATCCTCGTAAAACAGCAGGGGCGCGCCGGCTGCCGCCAGCCGCACCGCCACTTGCGCCGTGATTTGGTGGTCGACGTGCTGGCCGATGCCCATCGGGCTGACAAGCAGAATGCCGCCCAGGTCGAGGCACAGGCGGCGCAGCACCAGGTGCAATTCTTCAATATGCGCCATGTCGTCGATGCGCGGCGCGATCCAGCGCTCGCGCTCGTTGCGGTAAATCAGCTTGCCGGTCAGCGGGCTGCGCCGGTAGATTCCGTCAGGAAAACTGAGGTGGACGAAGTCGGCGTTCACCGAATGCATGGCGGCGATATCTTCGCGACGCCGGTATTGGGGCCGCACGTGGCCGCGCCGCAGCGCCGGCAGGCGGGCGCCGTCGCTGGCCAGCGCGCGCGGCGTGCCGCAACAGATGCTCACCACCAGGGTCGAAACCCGACCTTGCAGCGCATGCAGCAAGCCGCCGCAACTCAAGGCCGCGTCGTCCAGGTGCGGCGACAGGATCACCACGCGCTCGAACTGCTTCCAGTCGATGTGTTCGAGCAGCGCCAGCGGCGGCTTCATGACGCCGCCGCCGGTAACAGCGCGCCGTAACTGGCGCGGGCCCGCGCCAGCATGCGCGCGGCCAGGGCATGGTCGGCGACCAGCGGATTGGCGGCCAGCGCGGCCGCCAGCGCGTTGCCGTCGGCGCCGCCGGCGGCGCGCGCCGTCATGCGCTGGTAGCGCTCGAGCTGGACGGCCAGGTCGTCAAACGAGGCCGGCAACGGCGGCGCGGCCAGGCGCTCGATGCCGGCGCTCGACACCCGCACCCGGGTTTCGACCACGGTATCGTCCGCGAACGCGACCGTGGCGCCATGGTTGGGCAGGTTCAGCACCAGTTCCACCGGCGTCGCCGACGACAGCGCCCGGATCACCGTCACGGCCAGGTCGCCGAAGCCGGCCGAGCCGCGATACATGGCCAGGCGCGGCGCGGCGCTGTTGCCTTGTTCCTCGAAATGGGCATAGTATTTTGCCAGCGAGGCGGCGACGGCGTCGCTGCGCGGCCCGACCCGGCGCGCCTGTTCCACGAAGGCGCTCGGGAACAGATAATAGGGCAGGTAGGAATTGGGCCAGCGGCCGGGATGGTCGCGCGCCAGCCCCAGCGAAAGGGCGAAACGCAAGCGGTGTTCCTCGTCATAGCCGGGCGGCGGCGCCAGCCCCGCCGGCAGCGGCCCGAGCGGCGCGCCATCGATCAGGATGTCGCTATACCAGGTGGCGTGGTTCAAGCCGTTGCAACGGAAGTCGTAGCGCGTCGGCCGACCCAGCGCCTGGGCCAGCGCCTGCAAATCCTCGTCAGACTGGTCGCACATGCCGATCACGCGCACGTCGCCCCGGTCAACCAGGGCCTGGGTCACGATATTGCTCGGATTGGTGTAATTGAGGATGGTCGCTTGCGGCGCCAATTCGTGCACCAGCGCGGCCAGCCGCAGTGCTTCCGGCACCGAGCGCATGGCGTAAAAGAAGCCGCCCGGGCCGACCGTTTCCTGCCCCGGAATGCCGAATTCCAGCGGCAGCGTTTCATCGATGCGGCGCGCCTCCAGGCCGCCCGGGCGGGTCGAATTCAAGATCAGGTCGGCGCCGCACAGCGCCTCTTCCAGCGAGTCGGCGATCTCGACCGTGAAGGCGCCGGCCTGGCGCGCCATGGCCGCGCCCAGGCGCCCGACGATGGCCAGGCGGGCCGCGTCGATGTCATAGAGACGCACTATTTTCAGGGGCAATTCGGCGGCGTGCGCAATCAAGGCCTGCAACAGGCCGGGGGTGTAGGCGCTGCCTCCGCCCAATACGGTCAAGATTTCCATAGAGTGTCCTTTAAGTCGGCCATGACAGCCGGGTCGGTCAACAGACCGCCGCTTTGATTCAGAATCCGCGCCGCCGCCTGCGAACCATGGCGCAGCGCCGCTTCGGGCGCGGCGCCGGCCGCCAGGGCGGCGATCAAGCCGCCGCAAAAGGCGTCGCCGGCGCCGGTCGGGTCGAGCACCCGGGCCGGCGCTGCCGCCCCCCGCAGCGCCACCCCGTCCAAGGTGCCGAAGGCGCCGTTGGGACCCAGCGTCACCAGCACGGAACGGGCGGCGCCAGCCAGCCGCGCCGGCGCTTGCGCCACCTCGCCGCAGGCGGCCAGCGCCTCTTTCTCATTGAGCACCAGCAGATCCCAGTCCTGACCGGCGCGCGCTTGCAGCCGCTCCAGCTGACGCGGACTCCAGCTGCCGCTCACCGATATGCGCGCGCCGTCGCGGCGCGCACCGGCCAACGCCGGCGCCAGCCGGTCGGCCTCTTCCAGCCCCGGCACATGGACCCAGTCGCAAAGCGGCAAGCGCTCGACTGTCGACAGCGCGTCGAGCTCGGCGGTGCTCAGGAAGGAGCGGTCGCTGGCGTCCGAAAACACCAGCGAAATGGCGGGATTGTCGCGGGTCGCGATCGGCATCAGCGTGATACCCAGGCGCTGCGCCAACAATTGCACCGCCTGGTCGACGATGCCCTTGCCCATCGGTACGCACAGCGTCACGTTCAAACCCAGCGCGGCGGCCACCGTCGCCGTATTGAGCGCGCCGCCGAGCGCCAGCTCGATGCCGTCGACAAAGCGTTCCTCACCCGGCGCCGGCCGCAGATGGGGCGGAACGAAGACTTCAAAATAGGCCATGCCGACCACCACCAGATTGCTCATGCGGTAGC
The DNA here is from genome assembly GCA_040544385.1 of Oxalobacteraceae bacterium GrIS 1.11. Taxonomy (GTDB): domain Bacteria; phylum Pseudomonadota; class Gammaproteobacteria; order Burkholderiales; family Burkholderiaceae_D; genus Janthinobacterium. Next base: position 123,977 of record JBEONR010000006.1, on the reverse strand, counting down.
TTTCACGGGGCTGCGGGCCGGGATGGGCAAGGATGTCGCGGCGGGGCTGTATGGTATGCCGGACGGCGAGCCGAACGGCGAGCCGTGCGGCGTTTTCAGCTTCAAGAAAAACATGGTCAATCTCCTTCGCGCCAAGTGCTGCGCTAGCAATTGCAGGATGCGAAAATGCTGCATTTGTCATAATTAGGGTGGACTAATGACAGCCATGCGTCAAGCGCGCGCCCAATCGTGCGGGCCGATTCGGGCCGCACGAGACGCGCCCCCAGCCCGGCGCAAGGCAGCCCAAAAATGGCTGACGCGTGGCCATCGAAACACCATTTGAGGTATGCTGTCTGCGCGCCTTGCCGAGCGCAGCCGGCGCCATCATTGGCCGCGCGCGTCGGCCAACCATCGCCCGACGCCTTCCTTCACTCGCCAGACTGCCAACCATGATCCTCCGACGCCTTCTCATTGTCTTAATCCTCAGCGCAATGGGCGCGTCCGCGCAAGACCGCACTGGCGAACGGCGAGCCGAATTACGCACTGCCTTCGCCGCCGCCGACAGCGGCCAATTGGACCCGGCCCAGGCCTTGGCCCACTTCGGCCACGATCCCCTGTATCCGTGGCTGCAAGCGCTGGCGCTGCGCAAGCAGATCGGCGCGGTGGCCGCGGAACCGATGCAGGCGGCGCTGGCCGGCATGGGCGAGCAGCCCGCCGCGAGCTGGTTGCGCGCGGCCTGGTTGAGCGAACTGGTCAAGCGCGAGGATTGGCGCGCCTTCCGCACTGTCTACCGGGGCGGCGGCGACCTCGATCTGCGCTGCGCCGACTTGCGCGCGCGTATGGAGACCGACACCGCACCCGAACAAGACGCGGCCTGGGTCGCCGATGCCCGCAAGGCCTGGCTCAGCGGCGGCGCGCTGCCGGCCCGTTGCGACGCGCCCATGGCCAGGCTGGAACGCCTGGGCAAGCTCGACGACGCCTTGCGCTGGCAACGCATCGACCTGGCCATCGAGGCCGGCAACGCCGCGCTGCTGCGCGCCATCGCCAAAGGCATGGATGGCGGCGCGGCGCGGCTGGCCGAGTCTTACGCCGCCTTCCTGGCCGCGCCCGGCGCGATTGCGCCCGACTGGCCGCAAAACGCCCGCAGCCGCAATCTCGTCGGCACCGCGCTGGGGCGCCTGGCCAAACGCGACCCGGATCGCGCCCAGCAATTGCTGGCGCAACTGCCCCAAGGCGAGCGCGCCGGCGTGGCCTACCAGGTGGCGCTGTGGAGCGTGGCATCCTACCTGCCGTCCTCGGCCGAGCGCCTGAACGCCGTGCCCGCAGCGGCCTACGACGAGCGCTTGCGCGAATGGCAGACGCGCGAGGCGATCAGCCGCGGCGACGACGCGGCGGCGCTGGCGGCGATATCGAACATGACGACGGCGCAGCGCGACGACACGCGCTGGCAGTATTTCGAGGCCCGGCTGCGCGAGCGCGGCGGCCAGAGCGGCGCCGCCCGCCTGCTGTATGAAAAAGCGGCGCAAGGCAGCGGCTTCCACGCCTGGCTGGCTGCCGACCGCCTGCACCAGCCGTATGTCTTGTGCGCGCTGGAACCGGTCGCCGATCCGGCGCTGGCGCGGCGCGTGGCCGGCGATGCCGCGCTCGGCCGGGCCCTGGACTTGTTCGCGCTCGATCGCGCCGACCTGGCCGCGCGCGAGTGGAGCGGCGCCATCAAGCCCATGTCGGACGACGAGCGCCGCCTGGCCGTGCGCGAGGCGGTGGCCGAAGGCTGGTTCGACCGCGCGGTATCAGGCATGATCCTGACCCCGGAAGACCAGCGTTACTATTCGCTGCGCTTCCCGCTGCACCACGAGGCCGAGCTGCGCGCGCAGTCGCAGCGCAACGGCCTCGATCCGGCCTGGGTTGCCGCGCAAACCAGGGCCGAGAGCAGCTTCATGCCGAAGGCCCGCTCGGGCGCCGACGCGCGCGGACTGATGCAATTATTGCCGGGCACGGGAGCCTTGACCGCGCAACGCCTGGGACTGGCCTGGCAAGGCGGCGACAGCCTGTATGATCCGATCACCAATCTGCGCCTCGGCACGGCCTATCTGCGCCAGATGCTGGACCGCTTCGGCGGCGCGCCCTATCTGGCCATTGCCGCCTACAACGCCGGACCGCGCGCGGTCGAGCGCTGGCGCGCGGCGCGGCCGCAACTGGACCCCGATTTCTTCATCGAGACCATTCCCTACAAGGAAACCCGCGACTACGTGACGCGCGTGCTCGGCTTCAGCGTGATTTACGACTGGCGTCTGAACGCCAGCGCGGCGCCGCTGGAACAGCGCATGACGGGCCGGCCGGCCGATGAACCGGGCGGGCGCAAGCCCTTTTCCTGTCCGGCGAAGAACGTCGCCGCGCCGTAAATAAGATATTGCTTAGCGCAGCAATTGCAAGGCGTGCCCGGGCAGCGCATTGGCTTGCGCCAGCATCGCGACGCCCGCTTGCTGCAAGATCTGGCTGCGCGTCAATTGCGCCGTCTCGCTGGCGTAATCGGTGTCGAGGATGCGCGAGCGTGCCGCCGACAGCGTGGCCACGCCATCGACCAGGTTGCCGTATACGATGGAAAGCCGGTTCTCGGTCGCCCCCAGCATGGAACGGATCACATTGCTGCTATCGATCTTGGCGTCGATATAGGTAAGCGCCGCCGTCGCCCCGGCAAAGCTGCTCAGGTCGATGGCTTGTTCGCCGCCGCCGCCGCTCGCTTCCAGCACGGTGCCGGTCTCGCCGGTCAGCGTGGCCGCGTGCAAGCCGCCGGACAGCCCGGCGGCGGATGGATTATTGCCGCCCACGGTGACGGCGTGGGCCTGGCCGGTGGCCGTGTCGCTCAAGTTCAGAGTGCCGTGGTGCGCACCGGCCCCCAGTCCCAGCGCGGCCGCGTAACCGCCCAGCGTTTCGCTGATGTCGATGTCGCGCCCGTCGGCCGTCGACAAGCTCAAGGTGGCGCCGCTGGAACTGGCCGTGACGCCGGCGCCGGCGGCCGTGATGGCGGCCGCCGCGCTGGCCGCGAACAAGGTCGTATTCAGGCCGGAAATGGCGCCAATGGCGATGCCGTTGATGGCCAAGCCGCCGCCCGGGATGGCGGCGCCGCCCATCACGTTCGCGCTCAGGGAATTGGCGGCCACGGCCGTGATGCCGAGCACATTGGCGGCATTGATCGCGATCGCGATGGCATATGCGCTGCCGGCGCCCTGGCCCGGGCCGGCGCCGGCCAGCGAGGCGCCGATCGCGACGGCGTTGATGCTCAAGTCGCCGGCGCCCAGGGCCGACACCACCGGCGCCGTCAAGTTGACCTGGCGCAGCGGCGCGCTGACGGCAACCAGCGCCGAGCTACGCTGAAGAAATACGGGCGGGATGGTCAAGGCAATGGTGTCGCCAGCGTTGGCGCCGACCTGGATCTGGCTGGAATAGGAACCGTCCAGCAAATTCAAATGATTGAACTTGCTGTCATTAGCGATCTGGTAACTGGAAGCCAGCAATTGCTCGGCCTCGCCCTGCAAGGCCAGGCGATCGGAGCTACTGTTGCTGCCATTGGCCGCCTGCACGGCCAGCTCGCGCAAGCGCTGGAATTGTTCGACGATCACGCCGATGGAACCGTCGGCTACTTGCAATAGCGAAATGCCATCATTGGTATTCCGGGCGGCCTGGCTGTCGCCTCCCAGGCGGGCGCTCAAACGCTCGGAAATGGCCAGGCCGGCGGCATCGTCGCGCGCCGAATTGATGCGCAAGCCACTCGACAGGCGCTGCACGCTGGACGCCAACTCGGCGCCCGAACGCCGGTAGCTTTCTTGCGCGGCCAGGGAATCAAGGTTGGTGTTGATTTGCATGGACGACGCTCAAGGTTGCCAGAAGTGCCCGCAAAGCCGGTGTTGCGCCACGGACTCTTGCGCTGATAACGGCAGAAACGGGGCGAAACTTTAAACGTGATAACAATCTATCCGAAACGCCCGGCGCTGAGCTTCGTCAACGCAGGCTGCCAAACACCTTGCCGATAATCTTGCTGCCATAGGCTAGCGGATCGCGGCGGATGGCTTTTTCCTCTTCGCCTATCATCAAGTACAAGCCGTCGAGCGCGCGCCCCGTCACATAGCCTTCCACCGTGGCTTGTTGCGGCGGCACCTGGCTGAACTTGGCGAACTGGCCCATCGCGGCGTTATATTTGCCGGCCAGTCCGGAGCGATCGGTCACACCTTTGACGATGGGCAGGAATTTCAGCGCCAGGGGCTGCGCCGTCTTTTCCTTGAAAAAATCGGTCACCGCCGTGTCGCCGCCCGTCAAGATGTTTTTGGCGTCGCTAAAGCTCATCGATTTCACCGCCTTGATCAGCAGCGGCTTGGCCAGCGGCACGGCCGCCTCGGCGGCGCGGTTCATGGCCAGCACCAGCTCGTCGAGCTGCTCGGCGCGGCCCGCCATTTTCAGCAGCGGCCGGGCTTTCTCAAGAATGTCAGGCAAGGCGATCTTGACCTTGTCGTTATTCAGGAAGCCGTTTTCCACGCCCAGCTTGGCGACGGCAGCCGACGAGCCGGTATCGAGCGCCGCCTTCAAGCCGCTGCCCGCTTCCTGGTTGCTCAAGTCGGCCAATGAGACGGCGCAGGCGGATGGGGCGGCGAAGGCAAACGCACATGTCAGAGCGGCAATGAGGGGCAGGCGCGGCATTGGTTTATCTTTCATGGTGGAAGAGAGTTGAAACAGTAGCACATGCGGCGGCCGCAAACGACCCCGAGGCGGCCCCGATTTTGCTGCATAATCGGCCATCGACGACTCCGTTCAAGCTTTTGCCATGGAAAAAAACGCGCCCCCCCCGCCCGACGCCGCCCTTCAGGAGGCGATCGCGCTGCACCAGCGCGGCCAATTGGAGCAAGCCGCAGCGCTCTATCTGGCGATCCTGGAACGCGAGCCGGACAATTTTGACGCACTCCACCTGCTCGGCGTGTTCGCCCTGCAAAGCGACGACGCCCAGGCCGCCTGCGACTTGATCGGCCGCGCCTTGACGCTGCGCCCGCGCGACGTGCCAGCGCACGCCAACCTGGGCCTGGCACTGCAAAAACTGCAGCGCTGGGACGCCGCCCTGCTCTGCTATCAAGAGGCGCTGCAAATCGATCCCGGGCATCTGCAGGCGCTCAATAATTGCGGCGCCACGCTGCGCCAAATGCGCCGCCTCGACGAGGCGCAAGCATGTTTTGAGCGCGCGCTGCGGAGCGCACCCGCTGATCCCGACGCGCTGAACAATCTGGGCCAGGTCTTGATCGAGCAGGGGCGTTACGATGCAGCGCTGGCATGCCTCGAACGCGCGCTCGGCGTCGCGCCGGACCACGTGGCGGCGCTGTTTAACCGCGCCAATGCGCTGCAATACCAAAACCGCCTCGGCGAGGCCCTGCTCGCCTACCAAGACGTGCTGCGCATCGCCCCCGCCCACGTCGACGCCAATTTCAACGAGGGCGTGTGCCGGCTATTGGGCGGCGACTTCGACGGCGGCTGGCCCAAGTATGAGTGGCGCCGGGAAAAGGACGCCTATCTGCCGCTGAAGCGGGCCTTCCCGCAAGCGCCGTGGCTGGGCCAGCCCAACCTGCGCGGCAAGACCATCCTGGTGTACGCCGAACAAGGCTTGGGCGATACCCTCCATTTCTGCCGCTATGTCGCGCCGCTGGCGGCCCTGGGCGCGCAAGTGGTACTGCGGGTGCAGCCGGCCCTGCTGCCACTGCTGGGCGGCCTGGACGGAGCCTGGCGGGTGTTGGCCGACGGCGCGCCCTTGCCGCCGTTTGATTACCATTGTCCGCTGATGAGCCTGGCGCTGGCCTTGCACACCACGCCCTCCACCATTCCCGCGCCGCGCTCTTACCTGAGCGCCGATTCCGCCCGCGCACGCGCCTGGCAAGCCAGGCTGGGCCGGCGTGACAAACCGCGCATCGGCATCGCCTGGGCCGGCAGCGCCGCCCACGCCAACGATCGCCGGCGCTCGATCGCGCTGCAGCAGTTGCTCGGCCTGGTGTCGCCGCAAGCCCAATTCGTCGCACTGCAAAAAGAGTTGGGGCCGCTCGACCGGACGCTACTGGACCAGCACAGGGACATCCTCCACTTCGGCCAGTTCCAGGGCGATTTTGCGGAAACGGCGGCGCTGGTGGCGGAAATGGATCTGGTGATCACGGTCGACACTGCGCTGGCGCACCTGGCCGGCGCGATGGGCAAGCCGGTCTGGATACTCTTGCCGTTTGCGCCCGATTGGCGCTGGATGCTCGAACGCGACGACAGCCCGTGGTATCGCAGCGCGACCCTGTTCCGCCAGCCGGCCGGCGGCGACTGGGACAGCGTGCTGGCGCGCGTGGGCGCGCAACTGCAGGCGCTGGCGGCGCCGTAGCGGTCGTGCAGACGAGCGAAACTCTGGCCGATTTCCGACACCAGCTGCATAGTGCGCACTTGCTCGGACAGGCGCAGGCGCACCGGGTCCGGCGCCCGGCCACATACGCCGGAAATTTATCTTGGCATAGGCACCCGGGGAAATTCCAACTTGAGAAATTTAATTAAGGATTTTCCGGCGCTGCATCCGTGCCGGCGCCGCCGGTCGGGGTCCGCGCCAAGATGCCCCGGTAAAAGCGCGAGGTCAGCCACAAGGTGAGCGATATCAGCACAAAAGTCAGTTGGCCGCAGGCCAGCCACAGCACCGAATGCGACAGCAAGGGCGTGATCAGGCCCGCCACCACGGCGGCCAGGAAGGTTTGCGCGAACGACTGGCAAGAGGCGACAGTGCCGCGGATATGCGGGAACAGATCCATCGCCAGCATGGTCGCGCCCGGTCCCGTCATGGCCATGCCGAAGGTATAGAAAAACAGCGGTGCCACCGACCACGGCAGCGCCGGCGGAAAACACAGATGGTAGGCGACGTTGGCGGTGGCGGCGGCCAGCATCAGGCAAAAGCCGATCCCGATCTGGCGCGCGAAAGTGATCTTGCCGGCGATGCGGTTGGCCGCCAGCGCCCCGAGGAAAATCCCGCCCACGGAAGGAATAAAGAGCCAGCCGAACTGGTCCGGCCCCAGGTGCAAATGCTGGGGCAGCATCACAGGCGCGGCCGTGATGAACAGGAACAGACCGGCAAAATTGAAGGCCACCACGCCCGCCTTCATGTGAAATAGGGGCGAGCGCAGGATCTGGCCGTAATTGCGCGCGATATAGCGCGGATTGAAGGGCTGGCGCTGCTGCGGCGGCAGCGTTTCCGGCAAGCGCCAGTAGCAAAATCCCAGCAGGATCAGGCTGTAGGCGAACAGGAACAGGAAGATCGAGCGCCAATCGAACAGCTTGACGATCCAGCCGCCCAGCACCGGCGCAATGGCCGGCGCGATCGAGAAAATCATGGTCACCAGCGACAGCAGGCGCGCCGCCGGCGCGTCCGAATACAAGTCGCGGATGATGGCCCGCCCGACCACCACCCCGGCCCCGGCCGAGACGCCTTGCAGCACCCGGAACACCCACAGATAATGCACGGTATGGGCGGCCGCGCAGCCGAGCGTGCCGAGCGCGAACAGGGCCAGCGAAATCAGAATAGGATTGCGCCGGCCGAAGGCGTCCGACAGCGCACCATGCCACAGCACCATACCGGAAAAGGCCAGCATATACAGGGTCAGCGATTGCTGCACCTCGATCGCGCTGGCGTCCAGCGACAGCTCGATGGCGGGGAACGCCGGCAGATAGGCGTCCACCGAAAACGGGCCCAGCATCGCCATTGCCGCCAGCATGGTGGCCAGGGCGCCGCGGCCGAGCGCCTTCCTGTGGCTGGGCGGCGGCGGCGGCACCGGCTGCACCGGGTCCGACGGCAAATTGACTGCGGAATTGGGAAACATGTTTTATCCTGTACTAAGTAAGAGTCAGGAATTTATTGTGAATTTATGGCGAACCTAGCCGGATGCTGCGCACGGCGCCCGTTGCGACGCAGTGCGGGCACTGCTAGCAGCGGGCAACACAGCGCAGCGCTGGATAGGGAAGCCAGAAAACACAATAAATTATTGGCTCTTACTTACAGCGCGGGCCGGCGGCCCGCGCATGCCATCACACCGGCTTGGGCTTGGCTTCTTCGCGGCGGTTGTAGCCGGCCACCATATCGAAGCGGAACAGACGACATTCCAGGGCGCCGTTGAAGAATGGCGTCTTGCGCGCTTCCTTCAGGCGCAGCAGGCGTGGCAACTTCAAGTCGGCCGTGAACAGGAACACGGTCCAGCCGGCGAAGCGCTGCTTGAGCGTGGTGCCCAGCGCGGAATAAAAGGCGCTCGACATCTCGTCTTCCGGCATGGTGCTGTCGCCGCGCACGCCGATCCGCTCGCCATAGGGCGGATTGGTCAGCATGATGCCGGCCGCCTCGCTTGGCGGCTTGACTTCCTGTGCCTCGATCTGCTTGAGGGGGACCTCGAACAGGATGCCGGCGCAGCGCAGGTTATGCCGCGTCATGGCCACCATGTCGCCCGAAATGTCGCTGCCGAAAATGGTCGGCTCCAGCGGCAACGGCAAGGCCTTGATGGCGTTTTTCAGGTCCAGCCAGGGTTGCGCCTTGAAGCTCTTGAAATTCTCGAACGCGAAATGGCGGCTGGCGCCGGGCGGAATGCCCTGCACCATTTGCGCCGCCTCGGCCAGGATGGTGCCGGAACCGCACATCGGGTCGAACAGCACCATGCCCGGTTTCCAGCCCGACACGCGCAGCAGGCCGGCTGCCAGGTTTTCGCGCAGCGGCGCGTCGCCCGTTTCTTCGCGCCAGCCGCGCTTGAACAGGGCTTCGCCGGAAGTGTCGAGGTAGAGCGTGAAGGTGTGCGCGTCAAGGAAGCCGACGATGCGCATGTCCGGGGTCTTGGTGTTGACCGAAGGGCGCTCGTTGAACAGGTCGCGGAAGCGGTCGCAGATCGCGTCCTTGATCTTGAGCGTCGTGAACTCCAGGCTGCGCAGCGGCGACTTGACAGCGGTGACGTCAACCCGGATCGTGTGGTCCACGCCGAACCAGTCTTCCCACGGCTGCGCCAGCGCCAGGTCATAGATATCGTTCTCGGTCTTGTAGCCCGAGTGCGCCATGCGCATCAGCACGCGCGAAGCGATGCGCGAATGCAGATTGACGCGGTAGGCGTCGCTCAACTCGCCCGAGCAATGAACCCCGCCCGGCACTTGATTGTGCACCTTCAAAGACGCACCCGCCTGCAGGGCGATCTCGCCCAATTCTTCGGCCAGCGCCGCTTCCATGCCGCGCGGGCATGGGCAAAAATAGGAAGCCATGGTGTACCTTTTATCCGTTGAAAATCAAAAAAAACTTATCACATCAGTTGAAACTACCGGAACTGCGCCGCCTGGCGCGATTCGGGTGCATCCAAAACCGTAGCGAGCGGTTCAATATCGGGCCGAGGAGCACCGCTGTACGCAGGTACAGCGCGCACCGCAAGCCCGATAGTGGAGCGCGCAGTAGGTTTTAGACGCGCCCGAAAGCCCGTTCGACAAAGTCCAGGCGGTCCTGGCCCCAGTAACCTTCGCCGTCGACGATATACCACGGCGAGCCGAACACGCTGGCCGCCGTCGCATCTTCGGTGTTGCGGTCATACTCGGCCTGCACGCTGGCTGTGTCGGCCGATTTGAGCAGCATGCGCCCGTCCAGCTCGCAGCTATTGGCGATCTGGATCAGGCTTTCCTCGTCGCCGATATTGCGCTCCTCGGCCCACAAGCCGCGCATGATCGCCTGCGCCAGTTCGAGCGCCACCTCGCCGCCCAGCGCCAGCCGGGTGGCGATGATCAGCTTGGCCGAAATCTCGGGCGAGACGGGGAAAAACTTCGGTTGCACAGTCAGCGGAATTTCCAGGAATGCCGACCAGCGCGCCAATTCCGTCAAGCGGTAAGCCTGGCGTTGCGGCGCCCGCTTCGCCAGCGGCAAGCCGCCCGACACACTGAAGACCTTGCCCAGGTCGAAAGGGCGCAATTCGACTTGCACGCCATGTTGCCTGGCCAGCGCGACAAAACGCGCATGGCCCAGATAAGTCCATGGCGATTGCGGAGCCAAAAAATACTGGCAAATTTTATTCATACTGCTCCAATCAGAAAGGCTTGACGACAACCAGCACCACGATCGCCGCCAACAGGATCACCGGCACTTCATTAAACCAGCGAAACCAGACATGACTGCGCCGGTTGACGCCGTTTTCAAACTTTTTCAACAAGGCGCCGCAGGCGTGGTGATAGCCGAGCACCAGCGCCACAAAAGCCAGCTTGGCATGCATCCAGCCCGGCATTTTCAAGCCACCCGCGCCGCCATACTGCAGCCAGACCAGGATCATGCCGAACACCAGCGCCGGCAGCGCCAGCATGGTCGTAAAACGATACAGTTTGCGCGCCATCAGCAGCAGGCGCTCGGTCGCCACCGTTTCGGTTTCATGCGCCAGATTGACGAAGATGCGCGGCAGGTAAAACAAGCCGGCAAACCAGGAAATGACGAAAATGATGTGTAGCGTTTTAATCCAGAGCATGGGATTCCCGGTCTCGAGGTGGCAAGGGACGGCGCCGCCGCCCGCTTCAAAAAACTAGACCCGCACTTCGCCGTGGCCGAATACCACGTACTTGAGCGAGGTCAGTCCTTCCAGGCCGACCGGGCCGCGCGCGTGCAGCTTGTCGTTTGAAATGCCGATCTCGGCGCCCAGGCCGTATTCGAAGCCGTCGGCGAAGCGGGTCGAGGCGTTCACCATCACGGAAGCCGAATCGACTTCGCGCAGGAAGCGCATGGCGGCGCTATAGTCTTCGGTGACGATGGCGTCGGTGTGCTTGGACGAATAGGCGTCGATATGGTCCATTGCCTCGTCGAGGTCGGCCACCACCTTGACCGACAGGATCGCGGCCAGGTATTCGGTGCGCCAATCCTCTTCGGTGGCCGGCACCAGGTGCGGATAGCCGGCCAGCAGCGCATGCGCCTCCGGATCGGCGCGCAGTTCGACTTGCTTGCCCAGGTAAAGCGCCGCCAGTTGCGGCAGCAATTGCGCCGCGACGGGGCGCGCCACCAACAGGGTTTCCATCGCGTTGCACGGGCTGTAGCGCTGGCATTTGGCATTGAAGGCTACCGCCAGCGCCTTGGCCGGGTCGGCCTTGGCGTCGATATAGACGTGGCAAATGCCGTCCAGATGCTTGATCATCGGCACCGTCGCCTCTTCCATCAGGCGCGCGATCAAACCCTTGCCGCCGCGCGGCACGATCACGTCGACAAATTGCGGCATCGTGATCAGGGCGCCGACGGCGGCGCGGTCGGTGGTGTCGACCACTTGCACCGCGTCTTCGGGCAAGCCGGCGCCGGCCAGGCCTTCCTTGACCAGCTTGGCCAGCGCGCGGTTGCAATGGATCGCTTCCGAGCCGCCGCGCAAGATGGTCGCGTTGCCGCTCTTGATGCACAGGCCGGCCGCGTCGATGGTGACGTTCGGCCGGGCTTCGTAGATGATGCCGATCACGCCCAGCGGCACCCGCATTTGCCCGACCTGTATCCCGCTCGGGCGGAACTTCAGACCCGATATTTCGCCGACCGGATCGGCCAGCGCGACGATCTGGGTCAAGCCTTCGACCATGGTCGCGAGCGCGCCGTCCGACAGCGTCAGGCGATCGAGCAGGGCTGGCGCCAGGCCGTTGGCGCGGGCCGCGTCCAGGTCCAGCCGGTTGGCCGCGCGCAGCAAGTCGGCGTCGCGCGTGATGGCTGCGGCGATCAGGGTCAGCGCGCGGTTGCGCGTGGCGCTGTCGGCTTTCGCCATCGCGCGCGAGGCGGCGCGCGCCTGGCGCCCGACCTGTTCCATGTAGTGCTTGATATCCATTCCGATTCCCTCTTAAGCCCGCGCCACCGTCAGCGCCAGTTGCAGCATTGCGTCCCAGGCATCGCCGGCGTAAGCCTTGGCGCGCAGGCCCTTGATCATCTTGTCCACCTGCGCCGCCTGCTGCAGCGCCGCCGCCAGGGTCGGCAGCGCAATGCGCCGCAGCGCCGGCTCCATCATGCGCTCGCGCGGACCCCAGATGCGGTATTCCTTGAGCAGCGCGCCCAGCGGCCGGCCCTGCGCCATTCCAGCCTTCAATTTTAACAGCGTGCGGATTTCCTCGGCCACCGCCCACAATACCAGCGGCAAGGCCTCGCCCTCGCCCTTCAAGCCTTCCAGCATGCGCACCAGGCGCGCCGGGTCGCCCGCCAGCATTGCTTCGCTGAGTTTGAACACATCGTAGCGCGCCACATTCAGCACCGCGTCCTGCACTTGCTCATGACTGAGCTTGCCCGGTTCGTGCAGCAAGCCGAGCTTGAGGATTTCCTGGTGCGCCGCCAGCAGATTACCTTCGACCCGGTCGGCGATGAAATCGATGCTGTGGCGTTCCGCGCTCTGCCCTTGCGCCGCCAGGCGGTTGCCGATCCAGCCCGGCAACTGGGGCCGCTCGACCGCCGCGATGTCGATATAGACGGCCGCCTGCTGCAGGCTGGCGACCCAGGCCGCCTTTTGCGTGGCCCAGTCCAGCTTGGGCAGCGTGATCAGGGTCAGATTGTCCGGTCCCAGATCCTTGACATAGGCTTGCAGCGCCGCGCCGCCATCCTTGCCCGGCTTGCCGGTCGGGATGCGCAGCTCGATCAGCTTCTTGTCACCGAACAGCGACAGGGCCTGGTTCGCCGCCAGCAATTCGCCCCACTTGAAGTTGCGCTCGACGCTCAAGACTTCGCGCTCGGAATAGCCTTGCGCGCGCGCGGCGCGGCGGATCTTGTCGGCCGCCTCCAGCGCCAGCAAATGCTCGTCGCTGCAGATCACGTACAGTTGCGCGAGCGGCTTGCTCAAATGCCCTTCCAGCGCTTCGACCCGCAATTGCATGCTCGTTCCTGACTCGGTGGCTTAGGGTACTACTGGCGTGGCGACCGGTGTGGTGGCCGGCACGGCTGGCGGGGTCGAGATCGGCGTCACCACCGATTTCAAGGCCGCCACGCGGCGTATCATTTGCTGCACCATATCGGTTTGCATGTCGCGGTACAGCAGCGCCTCTTCCGATTCCTTCGCCAGCAACTGGGAATCGTTGAAATCGATCGGGCGCGTCAGCGCGATCGAGGTCGGCGCCAGCAATTGCTTGCCGTCCTTGTCGGTGACGCGGAACTGGATGGTATAGCTGAGCAGATATTGCAGCACCCGGCCATTGCTGTTAATCGACAGCACGCTCTTGCCGCGGGTCTTGTCCGGGTCGGTCAAGACTTCGATCACGCCATCGGCCAGCTTGGCGTCGGCCACGATCTCGGTGCCGCCGATGGAGCGGATGGTGCGCTTCAGATTGATCGCCAGCGGCGACGCCTCCGGCAAGCCGATATACACGGTCGCGAACGGCAGGTTGTAACTGCCGTCCGAGCCGCGCAAATGGAAGCCGCAAGCCGACAGCGTCAGCGCCGCCGCCAGCGCCAGCAGCCAGGCGCGCGCGCCGCGCACCGTCAAGAATTGAGTCGCCGTCATCGCTTACACCACTATGCTGATTAACTTGCCCGGCACGACGATGATCTTCTTCGGCGTGGATTCAAGATATTTTTGCACACTCTCGCAAGCGAGCGCCTGCGCTTCGATGCTGGCCTTGTCGGCATCCTTGGCCACCGTGATCGAGCCGCGCAGCTTGCCGTTCACTTGTATCATCATCTCGATTTCCGCCTGTTCGAGCGCGGCCGGGTCCACTTGCGGCCAGGGCGCGTTGAGGATATCGCCATGCACCCCGGCGTAACCGAGTTCTTGCCACAGCACGTGGGTGATGTGGGGCGCGACCGGGTTCAACAAGCGCAAGAAGATCGACAGGCCTTCAGCCACCAGCGCGGCCGACGCGGCGCCGTCGTCGAGCTTGGCCGATTCGAGCGTGTTAAGCATCTTCATGCATGCCGACACCACGGTGTTGTACTGGATGCGCTTCAAGTCATAATCGGCTTGCTGCAAGAGCTTGTGCAATTCGCGGCGCAGGGTTTTCTGCGCTTCGCTGGCGGGGGCAGCCGGGGCCGAGCCCAAGGCCATGGCGATGCGCGGTGCCTGCGCGTAGCCGTAAGCCCAGACCCGGCGCAGGAAACGGTGCGCGCCCTCGACGCCGCTGCCCGACCATTCCAGCGTCTGTTCCGGCGGCGAGGCGAACATGGTAAACAGGCGCGCGGTGTCGGCGCCGTATTGTTCGATCTGCGCTTGCGGGTCGATGCCATTGTTCTTCGACTTGGACATTTTCTCCGTGCCGCCGATGTGCACCGGCTGGCCGTCGCGCTTCAGGGCCGCGCTTTGCGGGCGTCCTTTGTCGTCCAGGATCAAGTCGATGTCGGCCGGATTGAACCAGCTTTTCTTGCCGGCCGCGTCTTCGCGGAAGTAGGTCTCGTTGAGTACCATGCCTTGCGTGAGCAGATTGACGAAAGGCTCGTCGAACTTGACCAGGCCGAAATCGCGCATGATCTTGGTCCAGAAGCGCGCGTACAGCAAATGCATGACGGCGTGCTCGATGCCGCCGATGTACTGGTCCATCGGCATCCAGTAATCATTGCGTGCGTCGACCATCGCCTCCGTGCTGCCGGGCGAGGTGTAGCGCATGTAATACCAGGACGAATCGACGAAGGTATCCATGGTGTCGGTCTCGCGCCGCGCCGGCTTGCCGCATTGCGGGCAATCGCACTTGAGGAAGGCTTCGTGCTTGTTGAGCGGATTGCCGCTACCGTCCGGCACGCAGTCTTCCGGCAAGATCACCGGCAAATCCTTTTCCGGCACCGGCACCACGCCGCACTCGGCGCAATGAATCATCGGGATCGGCGTGCCCCAGTAGCGCTGGCGCGAAATGCCCCAGTCGCGCAGGCGGAAGGTGATTTTTTTCTCGCCCAGGCCCAGCGCGGCCAGGTCGGCCGCGACCGCGTCGACGGCGGCGGCATAGTTCAAGCCGTCGTATTTGCCGGAATTGACGCAGACGCCATGGTCCTTGTCGCCGTACCAATCCTGCAGCGCCTCGGTGGAAAATTGCTTGCCCTCGACGGCGATCACTTGCTTGATCGGCAAATGGTATTTTTGGGCAAACAGGAAGTCGCGCTCGTCATGCGCCGGCACCCCCATCACGGCGCCGTCGCCATAGGTAATCAAGACATAATTGCCGACCCAGACTTCGACCTGGGCGCCCGTCAATGGATGGCGGACGAACAGGCCGGTCGGCATGCCCTTCTTTTCCATGGTCGCCATGTCGGCCTCGATCACGCTGCCCAGCTTGCACTCGGCGATGAAGGCGGCCAGCGCGGGGTTGGCTTGCGCGGCGTGCGTCGCCAGCGCGTGTTCCGGCGCCACGGCGCAGAAAGTCACGCCCATGATGGTGTCGGGACGGGTCGTGAAGACATACATCTTGCCGTCGCCGATCAAGGCCCCGGCGCTATCCGCGATCTGGTGCGGGAAGGCGAAGCGCACCCCGGTCGACTTGCCGATCCAATTGGTTTGCATGGTGCGCACGCGCTCCGGCCAGCCGGGCAGCTTGTCGTCCACATAGGCCAGCAATTCCTCGGCGTAATCGGTGATGCGGGCGTAATACATCGGAATTTCGCGCTTTTCAATCAGCGCGCCGGAACGCCAGCCGCGGCCGTCGACGACTTGCTCGTTGGCCAGCACGGTCTGGTCGATCGGATCCCAGTTCACGGTGCCGGTCTTCTTGTAGATGATGCCCTTTTCCAGCATCTTCAAGAACATCCATTGGTTCCACTTGTAATATTCGGGCGTGCAAGCGGTCATTTCGCGCGACCAGTCGATCGCCAGGCCCATCGATTCCATCTGCAGCTTCATGTGCGCGATGTTCGAATACGTCCATTGCGCCGGCGGCACATTATTGGCCATCGCCGCGTTTTCGGCCGGCATGCCGAATGCGTCCCAGCCCATCGGCATCAGCACGTTGTAGCCGTTCATGCGCAGATAGCGGTACATCACATCATTGATCGTATAGTTGCGCACGTGGCCCATGTGCAGCTTGCCCGACGGGTAAGGCAGCATCGAGCAAGCGTAATACTTGCCCTTGGGGAAACGCGGGTCATGCTCGACGGCTTTATAGGCGTCGATCGCCTTCCAGTGGGATTGGGCGGCTTGTTCGACGTCGGCGGGACTATATTTATCTTGCATGATGTGCGGCCAAAAGGGAATATGAACCGAGCATTATACTGGTTTGGGCAACTTGATAGCACGCTTGGCGGGCAAGTCCGGCGCCCGATTTTTCGCGCGCGCCGGACTGCGGCGGCCCGCGCCGCGCCCGCGCCCGGGGATTGCGCTAAGATCGGCCTTATTTCACCTGCAATTTCCATGCTACTGTATCAAGAATATGCTCCGCGCCCAGCCTTGCGCCCCTATCTCGCCTGCCTGTGGACTTGCCGCGCCGGGGCAGGATTCACACACCGGGTGCTGCCCGACAATGGCATCGATATCCTGTGGCAAGACCGGCAAGATGCCAGCTTTGCCGTCGGCATGATGCGGCGTGCCATCGAGGTCCACTCGGCCGGCCTGGTGCGCACCGTCGCGGTGCGCTTCAAGCCCGGCGCGGCCGCGTATTTTTTCGACTTGCCGATCGCCGAGTTGAACGATCAGCGCGCCGGCCTGGACCAATTATGGGGGCGCGCTTGCGCCGGGCGTCTGGCCGATGACTTGTGGAGTGATGATTTGTCGGATTTGCAGCGCCTCGACTTGCTCGAACGCCACTTACTCGCGCGCTTGCCGGGCCAGTACCGGCATGGCTTGCTCGATACCGCGTTGGCGGCCATCGAAGCGTCCGGCGGACAGGTAAGGATAGCAACGCTGGCGCGCGGGCTGGACGTGTCGCGCCAGCATCTGGCCAGCCAATTTCGCGCCCGGGTCGGCTTGACGCCGAAAATGTTTGCGCGGATTTGCCGCTTTCAGCGCGTCACCCAAGAAATCAAGGCAAGCGGCATGGACTGGCCACAACTGGCGCTCGCGCATGGCTATGCCGACCAGGCCCACTTGATCCATGAATTCCAGGAATTGGCCGGCGCTTCGCCGGCATCGTTTGCGGCCAGCCGCATCTGATTTTTAAAACCGCGCTTCCATTTCTACAATCAAAGCGTGCAAACTTATGCCACCATGCGTATTCCAACCACTTCAGAGGAGACAGGCATGATCAATGGATTACGCACGGTGATTTATCCGGTGAGCGATCTGGCCAAGGCCAACACATGGTATAGCGCGGTGTTCGGCTGCGCGCCGTATTTCGACCAGCCGTTTTATGTCGGCTTCAATGTGGGCGGCTTTGAATTAGGCTTGATTCCAGACGGCGTGCCGGGTGCCGGCGGTTGCGCCGCATATTGGGGCGTCGACGATATCGAAGCCGAGGTCGCGCGCATCGTGGCGCTGGGAGCGACCATCCACACGGCAATCCAGGATGTCGGCGATGCCATCCGCGTGGCCGACTTGCTCGACCCCGACGGCAATCGGCTCGGCCTGATCCAGAACCCCCATTTCGACCGGGCCGCCGTGCGCTAAAACACGCTCAGCGCAAGACCAGCTTCAAGGCTGGTTTTTCGCCATAGTCTTCGTAGCGTTCGTTGATGCCGGCGATGCAAAACGTGACTTCTTCCAGGATGTCGGGCACCTGCTTGCGCATCGTCTCGGCGTCTTGCACGATGATTTCCAGGCTTTCTTCCGGCTTCAGCAAAAATTGGGTCATGCCATCTTCATCGCGCAGATAGCTGAGGCAGTCGACCCAGGCATCCATGGTGTCGGCATAAAACTCGGGAAAGCCAAAGGCGCGCTTGCATTGCTCGTGGAAACTGGTCCAGTCGCTGATGTCGGCGCCGTTTAAAATGGCACTGGGCATAGTGTTATTCCTTTTTCGGGTCGGTGATGAAGCTAAGCTTGAGTAAGCCCTTGGACTGGGCCGCCGCCATCACCTGGGCCACGACTTCGTAGCGGGTTTCCTTGTCCGCGCGCAATTGCAACTCCGGCTGCGGCGCCTGTAGCGCCGCTTGCGCCAGGCGCTGTTCCAATTCGGCCGGCTTGACCGCGTCCGCGTTCCAGAAAATGGTGCCGCCGGCATCGATGGACAGGGTCACGGCGCTCGCTTGCTGGGACGCGGCGCCCGCCTGCGCGCGCGGCAAGTCGAGCTTGACCGCTTGCGTAAACATCGGCGCGGCGATGATGAAAATGACCAGCAACACCAGCATCACGTCGACCATGGGCGTGACATTGATGTCGGCCATCAAGGGTTGCTGGCGGTGGTGGTTGAACGTGCCGAAAGCCATCTTGCCTCCCTTATGCGCGCGCCGCCGCGCGCACCCGCGCGCCGGTGGTTAGGTAAGCGTGCAAATCATGGGCAAACGCGTCCAGTTCGGCCAGGGTCAGGCGATTAACGCGGTTCAAGCCGTTATACGCGAGCACGGCGGGAATTGCCACCGTCAAGCCGAAGGCCGTCATGATCAAGGCTTCGCCGACCGGACCGGCCACCTTGTCCATCTGTACCACGCCGGCCGCCGAGACAGCCGCCAGCGCGTGATAAATCCCCCACACCGTGCCCAGCAGGCCGACGAAGGGCGCCGTCGAACCAATCGAGGCCAGCACCGTCAAGCCCGCTTCCAGGCGCGCGGTACCGCGGTGTATGGCCAGGCGCAAGATACGGGTGATTTGTTCGGCCGGTTCCATTTCCCCGCCCAGCGAGGCGCCCGCGCCGGCGGCCAGATGCGCGACGCCCTTTTGCGCCAGCGGCGCAAAGATCTTTTCCCGGTCCGCCAGGACCAACGCAGCAACCGCGTCGCGCATGCTGGGCGCGCCCCAGAAGGCGTCGACGGCGGTGGCGCTGCGGCGGATGCGCCAGGCGCTCCAACTCTTCGACAAGATCAGATACCAGCTCACCAGCGACATCATCAGCAGCAAATACGCCACCGCGTGGCTGATCGCGTCGCCCTGCGACCAATAGCGCGCCAGGCTGAATTGATTTTCGGTAATCGGACTCATGGTGGGTAAGGCCCTTAACGGTTCAACGATAGCACGTCTTGCATATCATACAAGCCGGTGCTCTTGTCCGCCAGGAAGCGTGCCGCGCGCAGCGCGCCATGCGCATACGCGGCGCGGCTGCTCGATTTGTGGCTGATCTCGATGCGCTCGCCGATGCCGGCAAACAGCACCGTATGGTCGCCGATGATGTCGCCGCCGCGAATGGTGGCAAAGCCGATGGTGGACGGGTCGCGTTCGCCGGTGACGCCTTCGCGGCCATACACGGCGCATTGTTGCAAATCGCGGCCCAGCGCGCTAGCCACCACTTCGCCCATTTTCAAGGCCGTGCCGGACGGCGCGTCGACCTTGTGGCGGTGATGCGCCTCGACGATTTCAATATCATAGCCTTCGGACAAATTCCTGGCCGCCAGTTCCAGCAATTTCAGCGTGACATTCACGCCCACGCTCATGTTGGGCGCGAAGACGATGGCGGTTTTTTCGGCGGCGGCGGCAATCGCGGCCTTGCCGGCCTCGTCGAAGCCGGTGGTGCCGATGATCATCTTGATACCATGCTCGGCGCAATAGGCGACATGGCGCAAACTGCCTTCCGGGCGCGTGAAATCGATCAGGTAGGCGGACTCGGCCAAGCCCTTGGCCAAGTCCGCCTCGATCAAGACCCCGGCCGGCTTGCCGAGGAAGGCGCTGGCGTCCTGGCCGATGCCGGGCGCGCCCGCCACGTCGAGGGCGCCGGCCAGCACCGCGTCGGGCGCCTCGGCGATGGCTTCGATCAAGATACGGCCCATGCGTCCGCTTGCGCCAGCGATGGCGATTTTCAATTCAGTCATGTTCGGCTTTCAATCGGCAAGCAAGACATTATTTGGTAACGGGCGGCGGCGCCGATCCGGAACCGGAACCGGCCGGCAGCGCCGCAGCCGGCTTGGTGTCGGCCGGCGTGACGTCCGGCGCCGGCTGGGGGATCGGTCCGGCGATACGGGCAATGTATTCTTTTTCGGTCGGCAAGTTGCCGCCCTCAAAATGTTCCACTTTGCCATCCTTGAAAAACACCACTACCCGGCTGGTGGTCAATTCGCCGTCGCCCTTGGCCAGGCGGAAGGGGAAATCCCAGCGGTCGGCGTGGAAGAGATCGGTCAGCAAGGGCGTGCCGAGGATGAAGCGCACTTGCTCGCGCGTCATGCCGGGCTTCAATTGGCTCAGCATTTCTTGGGAAACAAAGTTACCCTGTTGAATCACCGGCCGATAGGGCGATAATATCCACAGGAATTTTTGCAACTTGGTGACCGTGGTGGTCTGCGCGCCGTCGGCGGGCACGACGGGCGCGGCGCCTTCGGCAGCGGCCGGGCCGAGTGTATTGCGGCTGGCGCAGCCAGACACGGCCAGGGCGACGCACACCAGGCTCGCCAGCAAAGGTGTCTTCAATTGAATACGGTGCAAGAAAGAAGGCGATAAAGCCCGTGTTACGCGCATAAGTTACCTCAATTTGATGAACAGAAGGCTAAGCGCCTCCGGCTAAAACGCTATATCATAAAGCACATGACACAAATACGAGCAACAAACATGAGTAACAATCCTAGCGACCTCAAGGCCAGCGGCTTGAAAGCCACCCTGCCGCGCCTGAAGATTCTCGATATTTTCCAGAGCAGCGCGGTGCGCCACCTGACCGCCGAAGACGTGTACAAGATTTTACTGGCGGACAATATGGATGTCGGCTTGGCCACAGTGTATCGCGTGCTGACCCAGTTCGAGCAGGCTGGCTTGCTGAACCGTAACCATTTTGAAACCGGCAAGGCCATTTTCGAGCTCAACGAAGGTTCCCACCACGACCACCTGGTTTGCCTCGATTGCGGCCGCGTGGAAGAATTCTTCGACGAGGAAATCGAATTACGCCAGCAAAAAGTGGCCCAGGAACGGGGTTTCAAGATCGCCGAACACGCGCTGGCGATTTACGGCAATTGCGTCAAGACCGATTGCCCGCACCGCAATTAGTACATCCAACCCTCAGCTTTGGCTGAGCGCGTTCGACAGCAGCTTGGCGGTGATATCGACGATCGGAATCACCCTTTCGTAAGCCATGCGGGTGGGGCCGATCACGCCCAGCGTGCCGACGATCTTGCCATTGACTTCATAGGGCGCCGTCACCACGCTCATCTCATCCATCGGCACCAGGCTCGATTCGCCGCCGATAAAAATCTGCACCCCGGTAGCCTTGCTGGAAACGTCGAGCAATTGCATCAAGCCCGTCTTTTGCTCGAACATGTCGAACATCTGGCGCAGCGACGTCATGTTCGACGACAAGTCGCTGACGCTGAGCAGATTGCGCTCACCGGCAATCACCATATCGTCCGAATCGTCGGCCATCGCCTCGCTGCCCGCCTCCACCGCCGCCTGCATCAGGCGCCCCATATCGTCGCGCAACTGGCGCAATTCGCCCTGCAGGCGGATGCGCACGGCGTCGAACGACAGGCCGCCGTAATTCTGGTTGATGTAATTGGCCGATTGCACCAGTTGCGCCGGCGTATAGTCGGACTCGGTCAGCAAGAGGCGGTTTTGCACGTCGCCGCTGGGCCCCACGATGACGAGCAAGATGCGCTTTTCCGACAGGCGCAGGAATTCGATTTGCTGGAACACGGATTCGCGCCGCGGGCTCAGCACCACGCCGGCAAAGCGCGACAGCGACGACAGCATTTGCGCCGCGTTGGCGATCATCTTTTGCGGTTGCTGGATTTGCAGGCGCATGCGGCCCTCGACCGAATGCTCGTCCAGATGCTGCACCGTCAGCAAGGTGTCGACAAAGATGCGGTAACCGCGCGGAGTCGGGATGCGCCCGGCCGAGGTGTGCGGACTCGACACGTAACCCTGCTCTTCCAGGTCGGCCATGATGTTGCGGATGGTCGCCGGCGACAGTTCGAGACCGGAAATTTTCGAGAGCGCGCGCGAGCCGATCGGCTGGCCATCGGCGATGTAACGCTCGACCAGGGCCTTGAGCAGGGTTTGGGCACGGATATCGAGTTGCATGAGGCTATTCCCGGCAGACGTTGACGTAAACTAAACGTCTATTATGCACGCTGGCACAAGCGACGGCATATCATTCTTCCAGTTGTCGATCAAACCAGCCTAGAAGCTCGTCAAATGAGGCGCAAATAGCGTCCGGACGGATGCCCTCATCCAGGGGGACGGCACTGCGGTTCAGCCAGACCGCGCGCAAGCCGGCGTTTTGCGCGGCCGCCACGTCAAGCAGCAAATCGTCGCCGACATACACCGCTTCGCGCGGCGCCACGCCGAGTCCGGCGCAAGCGGCGTGAAAGATGGCCGCGTCCGGCTTGGCGCGGCCGAAGCGGGCCGCCGCCAGCGATACCTGGAAATGGTGGGCCATGCCGATCGCCTCGAGGTCGGCGTTGCCGTTTGAAATCGAGCCCAGCAAGACGCTGCCTTTCAAGCTGGCCAAACCGGGCAACACATCCGGATAAGGCGTGACGGCATTGCGGGCGGCAAAAAAATGCTGCATCGCGGCCTCGACCTTGGACGGATCTTCGCCCGCTTGCGCGAACGCCGCGCGCAAGCCGGCGCGGCGCAACTGGCCCAGGTCGAGCTGCAACTGCGGCTCGCGCGCCAGCAAGGCTAGCCGTTCGCGGCGCAAGGTCTCGATGGAAAATTGCTGCGCCACCTTGGGTGCGTACGCGGCCAACCAGGCGTGCAGCGTGATTTCGGCTTGCGCGATGACGGGGCCGATCGGCCATAGGGTATCGTCGAGGTCGAATAGCAAGGCTTTGGGACGGCTGGCTGGCGCGGCGCTATGCATGGCGGCTGATGGGATGGGTGGAAACGATATTGTCGCATTGATCGGCGCGGCCGGCTTGGCGCCGCCAACGCTTTCCCAGTCCGCAAGGCAAAATTTGTTACAGGGTGATACAAGAGGCGGGATAAATATTGCCCCGGATAGACTAAAATAGGCGCCAATCTTGCCCCTGCGGCGTCGGCATGCCCTTTCTTACCTTATGCGTTTTTGGAGAATTTATGAATAGTCTGTACCTGCGCTCGATGGCGGCAATCGCTTGCGCCGCCGGCCTGGCCGCTTGCGGTGGCGGCAACAGCGGCAACCTGATCCTGGGCGGCTCAGTGACCGGACTGGGAGCGAAGGCTGGCCTGGTGCTCACCAACGGCAGTTCGACACTGCCCGTGGCCGCCGGTTCGGGCAGCTTCCAGTTCGTCGAGTTGATCGACACCAATGCCAATTATGACGTCCAGATCAAGACCCAGCCGACTGGCGCCGTGTGTACCGTCGTCAGCGGCACCGGAGCGGGCAAGGCGTCAAATTACAATGTCACCACGGTGCAGATTTCCTGCCTGATCAATCAATACAAGCTGGGCGGCACCATTGCCGGCATCGCCGGCCCCGGCCTGATCCTGCTCAACGGCAAGGACTCGGTCCAGCCGACGGCAAACGGCGCCTTTACCTTCCCCGGCACGGTCGGCGACGGCTCCCCCTATGGCGTCAGCATGCTGCCGTCGAGCATCCCCACTGGCAAGACGTGCACCGTTGCCAATCCGGTTGGCACAATGGGTTCGGCCGACATCAATAACATCCTGGTCACTTGCTCTTGAAGCGCGGCGCGGCGGCGGGCAAGTCCCGCGTTGGCCGGCGCCCATCTATTTATAATCTGGAGAAATGTATGAAGTCACCCTATTCGCGTGCCGCCGCAGCGCTCTTGATCACCGTGGGGCTGGCCGGATGCGGCGGCAAGGCCTCGTTCGACATCAGCGGCACCATCGTCAATTTGAGAAATGCCGGCCTGGTGCTGGCAAACAATGGCGACACGGTGGCGCCGGTGGCCGGCGCCAGCACCTTCAGTTTCCCGAATCAGGTCAGTTATGGCGAGAGCTATAACGTCACCGTCCAGGCCCAGCCGGCGCACATGACGTGCGGCGTGATCAGCGGCGGCAGCGGCACTGCCGGCCAGTACACCTCGATTACCGTGGCGCTCAGTTGCGTGCAAAATACCTATGCGGTGGGCGGTTCGATCAGCGGCTTGACGGTGGCCGGCCTGGTGCTGGCCAATGGCTCGACGGCGACCACCTTGACACCCGCAGCGGCGGCGACCACCTTCGCGATGCCCGACGTGGTTGCCGACGGCAGCTTTTACGGCGTGACCGTGCAGACCCAGCCGCCCGGCCTGGTGTGCGCAGTGGCAAATGGTTCCGGCACCGTGGGCACCGTCCCGGTCGGTAATATCGCCGTCACTTGCGTGCCGGCCACCTGAAGTAGCATAAGGGGAGATATCATCATATTGAATAATTGATATGTGAAAGATAAATTGGCGTTATATGCGGCGACGCAGCATAATGCATCTGTCTCCTCCAACTCTTCCAAGAATTGGATTTAGCCCGCTTTTACCAGCGGGCTTTTTTTTGTCTGTCTTTTTGGACAGTTGCAGCCCATGCGGGACGCAATCGCGGCGCGCCGTCATCGCGCCGCGTGGTTGGCAGATAGGTCCGCCTGGATAGTCCCGCCATCTCGTGAGCAAGGCTCAATGCCGGTCCTGGCTGTCGCAAGCCCGCCAAAGAATGTGCCGCATTGGCGGCTTTTCCACGATCGTCCGGTCCAAGTACTTTTGCAAGCCGGCTTTATTTGCGACACAATCTTATGGTGTTTTCGCAAGGGTAGGCGCGCTATCCGTCCTAAATAATCATCGGAAATTATTTCAAATTGATGGGGGCGCTGAAAACATGTCAGTGCCCCAACGAACTCAGAACGAGTCGAAGATGAGGTGTCGTGCCGAAACTGCGCGCCAGCGGCCCCAGGCTCGCATCATAGGCGACAGCCATATCGAGCAAAGGCAGCGCATTCTTCGGCTCCCAGAGTGCGCCTATTTCATGTCCCTTTTCATGATTCCTGGAACGTTTTATATCGAAGGGAACATGACTCCCGACAAACTCCGCATGCACTTTTTCACCCCTTACGAAGGGCAGCAACCATTGGACGCTGCGCGCCACCGATGCGCCATTGGCCGCCTGCCAGTGATACAAGTCCTCGCCCGTCTCCGAGCACGCCATGGCCAACGCCGTCAGCGGGCGCAAGTCATACACATGATAGGACAAGGCATCGCGTTCAAGGAAATCAATGCTGGAACCATCCGGCAACAGATTATCCTGAATTTGTGCCTTGAAACCGTCCCGCGCATACGCGATCAATTGGCTGTCGCCCACCGCAAACCCGATCAAGCCCACCGTCTTCAAGCGGTGACTATGCCAGTTATTCTTCGCCGTGCCCTTGGAGATGTCGCGCGAGCCGATCTCGGCGCGAGCGATATTGCGCATCCATTGATCGATCCTTGAACGCAGGATAGCCGGCAATTCCATGCGCACGATGCGATAGCCAAATATACCAGGTTCAAGTCCTGTTTCATCGATCGCTTGCCCGCTCGGACGATTCAATCCGGCCCAGGCGGCCAGATAGGTTCCCGCAGCGGTGGCATAGGCCGGATTGCCATAGACTTTGAATGCCACAGCAAGCGCCTCAATTTTGTCCATATCCTTCAAGCTGGTCGCGCTGCGTGCCTTGTCGACATCGCCTTGCAAACGTCCACCCGTGACGATGATCTCGATGGGCTGTGGTGCCTGACTCAGTGCTTCGTCGGCGATCCGACGCTGCGCTTCCATCACCCGACGAAATTCCGCGTCCCGCGACGCCTGCGCGCGCGCTTGCTCCCATTCATGTGCGTTTGGCCAGTAATTCTGTGCACAAACGTTCGGCGCCGCCAGGCAAAAGAATAATGAGAGCAAGGCATCCAGGGAGAAAGAATGCAAGGAGCGTCGTAATATACGCATTGGGAAGTATTGCCGTAGCAAGAGTTAGGAAACCAACTTGGCGCCGTCCAAGACGCACATTTCGCTGCTCAAAGACCAATAGGCTGTTATTATTTTGCTGATGTGTCGTTGCCCTTCTCGCGCCGCCAGCAATGTTTTATCGCCGCGCCACCGTGGCGAAACAACAAGTCCCCATCAAGCCGCGCTTGTCAGCAGATTGGCCAACGCGACATATTGCACCAGGCCGACTGTCTCGGGGCGCATGGTGGGATCGATGCCCGCTTCGATGATCTGTTGTTCGGTGAACATGCCGGCCAGGCAATTGCGGATCACCTTGCGGCGCTGCGAAAACGCCTTCATCACCACCGCTTCCAGGCTGGCCTGGTCGCAAGCGAGACGTTCGGCCACCGGTATCATGCGCACGATGGCCGATTCGACTTTCGGCGGCGGATCGAAGGCGGTCGGCGGCACGATGAATAGCAACGACATCGTATAGCGCCATTGCAGCATTACCGAGAGCCGGCCAAAGGCCTTGGTGCCCGGTTCGGCCACCATGCGCTCGACCACTTCCTTTTGCAACATGAAGTGCTGGTCTTGCACCAGCGGCGCGATCTCGGCCAGGCGAAACAAGAGCGGGCTGGAAATATTGTAGGGCAGGTTGCCGACCACGCGCAGCTTCTTGCCTTCCGCTACGGGAATGGTCGCGAAATCGAATTTGAGGGCATCGCCGGAGTGGATCGTCAGCTTGGCCGGATTGAAGGTCTTTTCCAGGCGCGCCACCAGGTCGCGGTCCAGTTCGACCACATGCATCTTGTCCAGATGCTTGAGCAGTTGCTCGGTCATCGCGCCCAGGCCGGGGCCGATTTCCACCAGCGTGTCGTCGGCTTGCGGCGCGATGGCCGCAGTGATACTGTCGAGCACGAATTTATCGTGCAAAAAATTCTGGCCGAAGCGCTTGCGGGCAATGTGTTTCATGAAGTCTTATGGTGAGTGAGGCGCGGAAAATCAGTCCGCGCCGTGACTGCGGGACGCTTGCAGCATCCGCACGGCGGTGTCGATCGCTTGTTTCATGCTGGAACAGTCGGCCAGGCCCAGGCCTTGGGCGGCCAGGTCGAGCGCGGTGCCATGGTCGACCGAGGTGCGTATCATCGGCAAGCCGAGCGTGATATTGACGCCGCGCCCGAAGGTGGCGTATTTCAGCACCGGCAAGCCCTGGTCGTGGTACATCGCCAGCACGCAATCGGCTACGCGCAAGTATTTGGGCTGGAACAGGGTGTCGGCCGGATAGGGGCCGCTGGCGTCAATGCCGCGCGCGCGCGCCGCCGCGATGGCCGGCGCAATGGTATCGATTTCCTCGCGCCCCAGGTAACCGCCCTCGCCCGCGTGCGGGTTCAAGCCGGTCACCAGGATGCGCGGCGCGGCGATGCCGAATTTGTGTTTCAAGTCATGGTCGATGATATCGAGCGTGACGCCCAGGCCCGCCTGCGTGATGGCTGCCGGCACATCCTTCAAGGCCAGATGGGTGCTGGCCAGCGCCACCCGTAGCGGCGGCTGCCCGCCGCCCGGCTCGCCGACCAGCATCATCACCACTTGCGCCGTGCCGGTTTTCTCGGCCAGGTATTCCGTATGGCCGGAAAAGGCGACGCCGGCGTCATTGATGGCGCTCTTTTGCAGCGGCGCCGTGACAATGGCCTCATACCAGCCGGCCGCCACCCCTTCCAGCGCCGCGTCCAGAATGGCCAGCACGGCGCGGCCGTTTTCCTTGTCCAGCACGCCGGGTACCACGTGGGCGTCCAGCGGCACGTCGATCACGGCAATCCGTCCGGGACCGAAGTGCGGCATGCCGCCGTTGCGCACCGCTTGCAGCGACAACGCCGCCAGTTGAATGTCGGGATCGATCAGGCTGGCCGTCATGGCCAGGAAGGCGGCGTCGCCCAGCAGCACGCAATTGACGTCGGCGCGCATGGACCAGGCGGCGCGGATCGCGATTTCCGGGCCGATGCCGGCCGGCTCGCCGCTGCTGATGGCAATCGCCGGGCGCGGTTCGCTGCGCGCGCTCATGTTCGGCATGGCTTACTTCTCGTCCGTGCGGTATTCGACGTAGGCGCGGTCGCGCACCTGGCGCTGCCAATCCTCGGTCTCTTCTTCAAGCTTGCGTTCGCGGATGGTATTGCGGGCCGCGTTGCGCTGCTTTTCCTTCGAGACATCGTCGCTCTTGCGTTCGAGCACTTCGATCAAGTGGAAACCGAAGCTGGTCTCGACCGGGGCGCTCACTTCGCCCGGTTTCAAGGCCGTCATTGCCGCTTCAAATTCGGGCAGTGCGTCGCCCGGATACAACCAACCCAGATCGCCGCCCTTGGAAGCCGAACCGTCATTCGAGAACAGGCGCGCCAATTCCTCGAACTTGGCAGCCTTGTGGTCGAGTCGCTCCTTCAATTCGGTCAGCTTGCGCTTGGCATCGTAAGCCGACATGGTCGGCGTGACCTTGATCAAGATATGGCGCGCATGGGTTTGCTGCACGGCCGGCACGGCCGCGACATCGGCGGCGCTGCGGCGCTCGACCAGCTTCAAGATATGGAAGGCGCCGGTGCTCTTGATGATGGGCGTGACCTGGCCCGGTTTGAGCTTGAGCAATTGCTCGGCAAACAGCGGCGGCAAGCGGTCGCTATTGCGCCAGCCGATCTCGCCGCCCTTCAAGGCGTCGGCCGAATCCGAATAGGTGCCGGCCATCTTGGCGAAGTCGGCACCGGTGCGCAATTGGCGCATGACTTCATCGGCCCGCGTGCGGCGTGCGGCAATTTGCTCGGGCGAGGCATTGTCAGGCACCCGTATCATGATTTGCGACAAATTCATCTCGACTTGTTCGCTCGCGGCCGCTTTCTCGGCGGCCAAGTAAGCGTCCACTTCGGCATCCGAGATCTGGATCTTGGCGTCGACTTCATGTTCGCGCAAGCGCTGCATGATGATTTCTTCGCGGATTTCTTCGCGGAAAGCGACGAAAGTCGTGCCTTCTTTTTCCATCTGGTTGCGCAAATCCTGCACGGTCAGTTTTTGCTGCTCGGCAATGCGGCTGATGGCGCGGTCCAAGGTGCTGTCATCGACCCGCACCCCCATTTCCTTGGCCAGTTGCATTTGCGCGCGCTCGACGATCATGCGCTCAAGTAACTGCCGCTGCAAATCGACCTTTTCCGGCATCGGCACGTTTTGCGCCTTCATGCGGCGCTCGACGGTTTTGATGCGCGCCGCCAATTCGTTGCGCGTGATCACATCATCATTAACCACCACGGCGATCGAGTCGATCTCCTGGCCGGGGGCGGCCGCCCTGACGGGCGCGGTAACGGGCGCAGCTACCGGCTTGGCCGCTTGCGCCCAGACATCCGTGGCGCCGGACAGAGCGCACAGCAAAACCGCTGCAATTTTGAGTTGGTGCATACTGGCATTACGCATAATATTGGAGCGCTCATGAGTTCGGGTGAATAAAAAAACCTGCGATCGAGGCCGGCAAGAACCCGGCCCCCATCCACAATGGTGTATTAAGAACCTATCCCGGTAGGGAATAGGTTCTAACGGGTCGCCGGACTGAGCCGTTCATAGCCGGGGATATCCCTGGTGAGTTCTTGCAGCGCATTCGCACCCAATCCAAGGTTGCTCGACAAACCCGTCAACTCCAGCTGGAAAAATACAGGCGTCGAGACGCTCTTGGCGGCGGTCACGAAGCGCTGCGCGCCCATCCGGAACACCCAGCAGTCGCCCTTGTATTCGAGTCCGACCAAGCTTTGCAAGATAATCTTGTCAAGCACCGAATAACTGACGCGGCCGACGCCATACCAGCGCCCGGTCAACGGCCACTGGGTCGACACATCAATATTCCTCAGGCTGTCGCGCACATAACTGTAGCCCAGGTTGAGCACTTTCTTGGGACCGGCTTGCCAATGCGCCGCGTAATTCATGCTCATGGTGCGGCTTTGGGTCGGATTGTACTGCAGTGCGCTATCCAAGGTCCAGGTCGGGGAAATCCGGCCCGTGGCGGCCACCAGGATGTCCGAATGGGTGTCGACGGTCGGCGACGAGGCGTCCAGTTGCACCCGTTGT
The DNA here is from genome assembly GCA_040544385.1 of Oxalobacteraceae bacterium GrIS 1.11. Lineage (GTDB taxonomy): Bacteria > Pseudomonadota > Gammaproteobacteria > Burkholderiales > Burkholderiaceae_D > Janthinobacterium. The sequence continues at coordinate 94,137 of JBEONR010000006.1, read as the reverse complement.
TCGCTGAAATAGAAGCGCTGGCCCAAGGCCATGCGCAACAATTCGCCGCCGCTGGCGTCGAGAAAGCGCGACGTCAGCGCCGCCGTGACCTGGTTGGCGTCGCCGACGCGGTCGCTGCCGACGAAGCGGTTTTCGCTGAACAATTGCGACATATTGAAGGTGGCCGCCGCCGTGTCGAAATTCGGGAATTCGGTTTGCTTGCGGTAAGGCGTGTTCACATAAAACAAGCGCGGCTCCAGCGTTTGCGTCACCGGGCTGCCGAACATCTTGGTGTCGCGTTCGAACACCATGCCGGCGTCGAGCGAGGCGGTGGGCACGACCCGCGTCAGCGCGCGTTCGACAAATTGCGACCTGGTCACCGCGTTGTCGTCAAGCTGGTAAGCGCTGGCGTTCAGCATCAGCTTGGGCGTGATGAAATAACCGGGGCGGATGAAGGGATAACTCACTTGCGGCACCACCACCAGGCGGTCGCCGCGCACCAGGTCCGGGTGCCAGAAACGGGTCAATTCGCTATCCACCTGCCAGTCGAAGCCGCCGACATCGGTGCGGGCCATGTGAAAATTAATCGACGGCAAGCGATCGTAAGGGCGCGGCACTGTCAGACTAGGGTCGAGCACCGCAGCCGGATCTTGCAGCACCTGGTAATTTTGCGCCCGCGCCGTCAGGGTCCAGTCCTGGCCATGGTAATCGCTGCGCAACTCGCGCAGCAATTGCCGTTCGGTACTGGTGGCAACCGTCTTCGCGAAGTCGGTCGGGTAATTATCGTCGGACGCGGCGCGCAGGGTCCAGCCAGCCGTCAGATTCTGCGTCAGATTCTGCGTATGGGTCGAATTGAGCATATAGCGGTCGCTCTTGGTCTGCTTGTCGCCCGGCAGATATTCAAGATAGGTTTCGCCCGCGTAAGTGCCGGTGGCGTTCAAGCCCATGTAGCGACCGTCGGCGCCCACTTGCAAACCGCGGCGCTCGATGTATTTTGGCGACAGCAGCAAATCGCGGTTCGGCGCGATATTGAAGTAATACGGCATCGTCAGCTCGGCCCCGCTTTTCGAGGCAAAACCCGGGGTCGGCGGCAACCAGCCCGAGCGGCGCGCGCCCGACAAGGAAAACGAGAGCGCCGGCGTGGCCAGGATCGGCACATTCTTGAAGTAGAGCACGCTATTGTGGCCGGCGCCGAGGTCGCGCCCGCTGTCCAGGTCGATGGTACTGGCCTTCAAGTACCAGTCCGGGTCGGCCCCCTCGCAGGTGCTGTACGTGCCCTGCACCACCACCGCCTGTTGCGGATCGATGAAGTCGATACGTTCGGCCTTGCCCTGGCCATTACCGAGCGCAATCTTGTAAGTCGGCTTGGTCAGGAAGCCCTTGCCCGTTTCCAGGTTCAGGCTCAGCACCTCGCCGCTGTACTGGTCGCCGAAGCGCCACATGCGGATATGCCCGCTGGCATCGACCTGATCCTCGACTTGCATGAAGCATGCCTTGTCGGCCAGGATTTTGGTCTGGCCGCGCACCACTTCCGCGTTGCGATCGAGCGTCACCTCGCGTTCCGGGCGGCCGCCGATTTCCTCGGCTTGCACGGTGGTCGGCGCATTCTTGTCATCGACGGGACGTTTGGTCGCTTGCCCGTGAGCCGGCACCGCGACGGCCGTCACGAGAGCGCCCAGGGCAAAGACCCAGCGCTGCGAGGTGGGGGGGGCTGTAAACCAGCTCATGAAAAAAAGAGGTGAAACACCATGGCAGGCGCTTTTTTGAATGTAATCCCTTATTATATGGGAATCCACACCGTCAACCGCATTCCACAGGTCGCTTAATGTCATTTTCGTCCAATATACTTCCCGCAACGGCCCCCGCCGATGCCCGCCTGACCCTGTTGCAAGCCTGGCTGGGCAGCCTTCAACTGGTGCTGCCGGTGTCGGCCCGTCCCGCGTCCAGCGACGCCAGCTTCCGCCGTTACTTCCGGGTCGATGTGCTGGCCGCGTCCCAGGCCAGCCTGGGGTTGACCCTGATCGTGATGGACGCCCCGCCCGAACGGGAAAACCTGCCAGCCTTCATCGAGGTAGCGGCCCTGTTCAAGGCGGCAGGGGTAACGGTGCCGGAAATCATCGCTGCCGACTTGCAGCATGGCTTCCTGCTGCTGTCCGACCTGGGCCAGAACACCTATCTGCAGGCGCTGAACCACGACAATGCCGCCGTCCTGTATGCGGAGGCGCTCGAAGCGCTGTTGAAAATCCAGTTGCACAGCCAGCCCGGGGTATTGCCCGAATTCGACCGCGCCTTCGTCTTGCGCGAAATGAATTTATTCCCGGAATGGTATATCGGCAAGCACCTGGGCGCGACCTTGAGCGCGGCCCAGGGCGCGCAATTGAACGCTGTGTTCGAGGCGATCACCGCCAATGTGCTGGCGCAGCAACAAGTGTTCATGCACCGCGATTTCCATTCGCGCAACCTGATGCTGGTGGAAGAAGGCAATCCCGGTATCCTCGACTTCCAGGACGCCGTGTACGGCCCGATCACCTACGACCTGGCCTCGCTGCTGCGCGACGCCTATGTGCAGTGGGACGAGGAATTGGTGCTGGACTGGGTGATCCGTTACTGGCAGCGGGCCAAGCAACTGGGCTTGCCCGTCAATCCCGACATCGACGCCTTTTACCGCGACTTCGAATTCATGGCCTTGCAGCGCCACTTGAAGATACTCGGCCTGTTCACGCGCCTGCACTACCGCGACGGCAAGGCGGTCTACATGAACGATTTGCCGATGGTATTAGATTATGTGCGCAAGACTGCCAACCGCTATCAGGAATTGAAGCCGCTGGTACGCCTGCTGGACGCGCTGGAAGACAAGACGCCGCAAGTCGGCTACACTTTTTGATGCCGCGCGGGGCTGCGGCCCCGCATCGATCCGCCCCCTTCACTTTACGAGCCTCCCCATGAAAGCCATGATCTTCGCCGCCGGACGCGGCGAACGTATGCGTCCGCTGACCGATACCTGCCCTAAGCCGCTGCTGACCGTGCGCGGCCGGCCGCTGATCGTCTGGCATATCTTGAACCTGGTGCGGGCCGGCATCACCGAGATCGTCATCAACCACGCCCACCTGGGTCACATGATTGTCGATGCCCTCGGCGACGGCAGCCGCTACGGCGCCAGCATCGCCTACTCGGCCGAAACGGAAGCGCTGGAAACGGCCGGCGCCATCGCCCACGCCCGCCACCTGCTGGGCGACGAACCGTTCGTGGCCATTTCGGGCGATATCTATATTCCCTATTTCGACTTTGCCCAGGTCAAGGATGCGCTGCCCGACCAGGATGTCCTCGGCAACGTCTACACGGCCGAACAGCGCGACATCGCCTGGCTCTACCTGGTCGAGAACCCGCCCTACCACCCGCAAGGCGACTTCGGCTTGACGCTGTATACGGTCAGCAACGAGGGCACGCCGCAATGGACCTTCGGCAATATCGGCGTCTACCGGCCAGAAATGTTCGACGCGATCACACCCGGCAGCCACGCCAAGCTGGCTCCCTTGCTGCGCCAGCACGCCGCGCGCGGCCTGGTGGGCGGCGAAGTCTATGGGGGCCAGTGGACCAATGTCGGCAGCGCCGAACAACTGGCCGCCTTGAATGGCGGGATCACGGCATGAGCGCCCACGCTGCCCGGCGCGCCGCCCTGATGGCGCAGATGCAGGCTGGCGCCGTGGCCGTGATCGCCACCGCGCCCGAGGCAAGGCGCAATAGCGATTGCGACTATCCCTACCGCCACGACAGCCATTTTTACTACTTGAGCGGGTTTGCCGAGCCCGACAGTGTGCTGGTGCTGCTGGCCGCAGGCCCGGCGGGGCCGGGCCGCTCCATCTTGTTTTGCCGCGAAAAAAACCTCGAGCGGGAAATCTGGGATGGCCACCGCCACGGTACCGAGGGGGCGCGCGCGCAATTCGGTTTCGACGCCGCCTTCGCCATCGATGAACTCGATGGCGAGATGGCGAAATTGCTGGCCGACGCGCCGGCGATTTATTACGCGCTCGGCAGCGGCAACGCACTCGACGCGCAAGTAAAAACATGGTTGCACAGCGTGCGGCGCCAGGCGCGCGCCGGCGTCACCGCGCCGGCCGCCCTGCACGATATCATCGGCCCGCTCGACGAAATGCGCCTGTTCAAGGACGAGGGCGAACAGGCGACCATGCGCCGTGCCGCCGCGATTTCAGGCGCGGCCCACGCGCGCGCCATGCGCGCCACGCGAGCCGGCATGTATGAATACCAGATCGAAGCCGAATTGCTGTACGAATTCCGCCGCAACGGAGCCCAGTTTCCGGCCTATAACTCGATCGTCGCGGCCGGCGCCAACGCTTGCGTGCTGCATTACAGCGCCAACAATGCGCAAGCGCGGGACGGCGATTTGATCCTGATCGACGCCGGCTGCGAGCTCGACGGCTATGCTTCCGACATCACCCGCACCTATCCCGTCAACGGCCGCTTCTCCAGCGCCCAGCAAGGCTTGTATGAATTGGTGCTGGCGGCCCAGGCGGCGGCGCTGGCCGCAGTCGCCCCCGGTCGGCGCTACCATGAAATCCACGACGCCGCGCTGGCCGTGCTGGCGCAGGGCATGCTGGACCTGGGCCTGCTCGACCGGCACCAGGCCGGCTCGGCGCAAGACGTGATCGCCAACCAGAGCTACCTGCCGTTTTACATGCACGGCACCGGCCACTGGCTGGGCATGGATGTGCATGACGTGGGCGCTTACCGCGAAACGGCGACGCCCGGCAAGCCTTGGCGCCGACTCGAAGCCGGCATGACGCTGACGGTGGAACCGGGCATTTACGTGCGGCCGGCGGCCGGCGTGCCCGAGCAATTCTGGAATATCGGCATCCGCATCGAAGATGACGTGCTGGTCACCGCCTCCGGCCACGCCGTGCTGAGCGAGGCGGCGCCAAAAACCGTGGCCGATATCGAGCATGTGATGGAGGCGCGGGCATGAGTACCGACACCCCGTTCGACATCGCCATTTGCGGCGCCGGCCCGGTTGGCATGGCCGCCGCCGCCCTGCTGGCCGGACGCGGCATGGCGCCGGCGCGCATTGGCCTGCTCGACGCCAAGACCCTGGCCCAGGCCGGCGACGACCCGCGCTCGATCGCGCTGTCGCACGGCAGCCGGCAAATCCTGGAAGAAATCGGCGCCTGGCCGATCGCCGCCACCGAAATCCACCAGATCCATGTGTCGCGCCGGGGCCATTTCGGGCGCAGCCTGATCGACCGGATCGACCATGGCGTGCCGGCGCTCGGCTATGTGGCCCGCTATGGCGACGTGGTGACGGCGCTGGGCGCAGTGTGCGCGCGGCTCGGGGTGCGCACGTTGCGACCGGCCCGCGTGCTGGCCAGCGTGGAAGACGCGCACGGCGTCAGCTTGAGCCTGGCCGACGGCGGCGGCGTTCTGCGCGCTGCGCTGATGGTGCAAGCCGAGGGCGGCGTCTTCGGCCAGCAGCCGGACCGCGCCAGCCGGCGCGATTACCGGCAAAGCGCCATCATCGCCCAGGTCCGCGTGAGCGCGATGCTGCCGGGACGCGCCTTCGAGCGTTTCACCGACGAGGGGCCGCTGGCGCTGCTGCCCCAGGGCGAGGAATATTCGTTGGTCTGGTGCGTGCGGCCGGAAACGGCACTGGACTTGCTGGCGCTGGACGAGGCCGCCTTCCTGGCGCGCCTTGGCACCGCTTTCGGCACCCGCCTGGGACGCTTCACCCACGCCGGCGCACGCCTGGCCTATCCGCTCGGCTTGAACGCCGACCCGCGCGCCAGCGCCCGCACAGTCGCCATTGGCAACGCCGCGCAAACCCTGCACCCGGTCGCCGGCCAGGGCTTGAACCTGGGCTTGCGCGACGCGGCCGTGCTGGCGCGCGCGCTGGCCGGCGAGGCCACACCGGCCCGGCTGGCTTCTTACACGGCGCTGCGCCGGCAAGACCGCCAGTTGACCGCGCGCGCCACCGACACCATGGCACGCATCTTCGCTGACGCCGGCCCGCTGCAAGCGCTGCTGGGCACCTCGCTGGGGCTGATCGACAGCTTCAAGCCGGCCCGCGTGGCGCTGGCCGAGCTGATGATGTACGGCCGCCGTTAAGGGCGGCGCGTGATGTGCCAGCTCCTTAATCGACCGCCTTGACCATATCCTCGATCACTTTTTTGGCGTCGCCGAACACCATCATGGTTTTATCCATGTAAAACAGTTCATTGTCCAAACCGGCATAGCCGGCCGCCATCGAGCGCTTGTTGACGATCACGGTCTTGGCCTTGTACGCTTCCAGGATCGGCATGCCGGCGATCGGCGATTTCGGATCTTTCGCGGCCGGATTGACCACGTCGTTCGCGCCCAGCACCAGTACCACGTCGACCTGGCCGAATTCGCCGTTGATGTCTTCCATCTCGAACACCTGGTCGTAGGGCACTTCGGCTTCCGCCAGCAAGACATTCATATGCCCCGGCATGCGTCCGGCCACCGGGTGGATCGCGTATTTCACGATGACGCCCTTGTGGGTCAGCTTCTCGACCAATTCCTTCAGCGCGTGCTGGGCGCGCGCCACGGCCAGGCCATAGCCGGGCACGATGATGACGGTTTCGGCGTTGCTCATCAGGAAGGCCGCGTCGTCGGCGGAACCCGATTTGACAGGGCGCTGCTCGGTCGCGCCGCCGGCCGCCGCGGCCGCCGTGTCGCCGCCGAAGCCGCCCAGCAGCACATTGAAGAAGGAGCGGTTCATGGCCTTGCACATGATGTAGGACAGGATCGCGCCGGAAGAGCCGACCAGCGAACCGGCAATGATCAGCATCGAGTTATTCAGCGAAAAACCGATGCCGGCCGCAGCCCAGCCGGAATAGCTGTTCAGCATCGACACCACCACCGGCATGTCGGCGCCGCCGATCGGGATGATGATCAGGACCCCCAGCGCGAAGGCGACGGCGGCCATGACCAGGAAGGGAATCCAGGCCGGCTCGCTGCCTTCGGCGAAGCAAAACACCAGGCCCAGGCCGACCATCACCAGCGCCAGCGCCAGGTTCAGCAAATGCTGGCCGGCGAAGCTGACCGGTTTACCCTGGAACAGGCGGAACTTGTATTTGCCCGACAGCTTGCCGAAGGCGATCACGGAACCAGAAAAGGTGATGGCGCCGACAAAGGTGCCGATGAACAATTCCAGCCGGTTGCCGAACGGCAGCGCGGCGCCCAGGTCGGCGATGCCGAAGGCGTGCGGTTCGGACACTGCGGCCACCGCGATGCACACCGCCGCCAGGCCGATCAGCGAGTGCATCGCCGCCACCAGTTCCGGCATCTTGGTCATCTCGACCGTCTTGGCCAGATAGGCGCCGATGCCGCCGCCCACCACAATGCCGAGGATCACCAGGCCGAAGCCCATGCCGCCCGGCGCCTGCTGCGCCTTGAGCTTGAAGATCAGGGCCACTGTGGTCAGCGCAGCGATCGCCATGCCGGACATGCCGAAGGCATTGCCGCGGCGCGCCGTGGCCGGCGACGACAAGCCCTTCAAGGCCTGGATGAAGCACACCGAGGCGATCAGGTACATCATCGTGACCAGGTTCATGCTGATGAAATTCATGTTGGCATTCATGGCTGCGCCCCTTGCTTGAGCTTGGGCTCTTTTTTGCGGAACATTTCCAGCATGCGCTGGGTGACCAGGAAGCCGCCGAAGACATTCACGGCGGCCAGCGCCACCGCGACGGTGCCGGCAATTTGCGCCACCGGACCGGTGGTCAGGCCGGCGGCCAGCATGGCGCCGACGATGATGATGGCCGAGATCGCGTTGGTGACGGCCATCAGCGGCGTATGCAGCGCCGGCGTGACGGTCCAGACCACGTGGTAGCCGACGTAAATCGCCAGCACGAAGATGATGAGATTGATGACGGTGTGACTGATTTCCATGATTTCTCCTGTTGCGTGAACGGGACCGGCCCGTCCGGATGGCATTTTTTATTTGCGCAGCACCGCGCCGCCGAAACAGACCAGGCTGGCCTTGATGATTTCATCGCCCTGGTCGATCAGCAAGGCGTCGTCCTTGTCGAAAATGAGTTTCATGAAGTCGAGCACGTTGCGCGCGTACAGCGCCGAGGCGTCGGCCGCCACCAGGGTCGCCAGGTTCGGCTCGCCGACGATGAAGACGCCATGCTTGACGACGGTCTTGCCCAGTTCGGACAGCGGGCAATTGCCGCCCTGTTCGACGGCCAGGTCGACGATCACCGAACCGGGTTTCATGGCCTTCACGGTTTCCTCCGAAATCAGGATGGGCGCGGCGCGGCCCGGGATCAGCGCGGTGGTGATGATGATATCGGCCAGCTTGGCCCGTTCATGCACCAGTTCGGCCTGGCGCCGCATCCAGTCGGCCGGCATCGAGCGCGCATAGCCGCCGGCGCCCTTGGCGATCTCGCGCTCCTCGTCGGTCAGGAAAGGCACGTCGATAAATTTCGCGCCCAGCGACTCGACTTGCTCCTTGACGGGTGGGCGCACGTCGGACGCCTCGATCACGGCGCCCAGGCGCTTGGCGGTGGCGATCGCCTGCAGGCCGGCCACGCCGACGCCCATGATCAGCACGCGCGCCGCCTTCACAGTGCCGGCCGCCGTCATCAGCATCGGCATGAAGCGCTGGTAAGTATTGGCCGCCACCAGCACCGCCTTGTAGCCGGCGATGTTCGCTTGCGAAGAGAGCACGTCCATCGATTGCGCACGCGTGATGCGCGGCACCGCTTCCAGCGCGAACGCCGACAAGCCGTGGGCCGCCATCGCGGCGATATTGTCGGCGTCAAAGGGATTGAGCATGCCGATCAAGACGCCAGCGGGGCGCATCAGCGCGCGCTCGTCGGCACTCGGTGCACGCACCTTGAGCACGATCTCGCAGCCGAAGGCGTCGACGGCGGTGCCGATTTGCGCGCCGGCGGCGGCATACGCCTCATCCGTCACGGAAGCCAGCAAGCCGGCGCCCGCCTGGACCACCACTTGATGCTTGGCCGCGAGTTTCTTGACCGTTTCAGGCGTTGCCGCGACCCGGGTTTCACCGGGCCGCGTTTCGGCCGGTATGCCTATTCTCATGAAAATGCCTCCAAAGATTGATAAACTGATTAGAATCTAACACGAATAGCGTTTACAAAAATCTTTTTGCCTGGGCAACTTTTAGGGAGTTGCCACTATTTTAGTACGATCGTTTCAAAAATAGAAAGTAATGCGCCGACCGCTCCGGCCAGCGCTTGCAAGCGCCAGAGCGGGCAATAGACCACGTTTTTTCGGCTGCAACATTGTCATTTATCAAAGCTTGCGGCGATCCATGCCAAGGCGGCGGAACGAAGCGCCCGGAACAAGATAAAATGTCGGCTCTTTCAAGGATGGATCATGCCGAGAATCTGGAAACCCTCTGTCACCGTGGCGGCCATCATCGAGCGCAACGGCCTGTTCCTGCTGGTTGAAGAAGAAACCAGCGAAGGCGTCCGGCTGAACCAGCCGGCCGGCCACCTCGACCCGTTTGAATCGCTGGAACAGGCGGTGATCCGCGAAACGCTGGAAGAAACCGCGCACGATTTCACGCCGACGGCGCTGGTGGGCATGTATATGTCGCGCTATCAGTCGGTGCGCACCGGCGAGGACGTGACCTATCTGCGCTTCACCTTTTGCGGCGAGGTCGGCGTGCGCCACGAGCGCGCGCTGGACCACGGCATCATCCGCACCTTATGGATGTCGCGCGACGAAATGGCCGCTTGCCAGGCGCGTCACCGCAGCCCGTTGATGCTGCAATGCGTGGACGAATACCTGGCCGGACGGCGCGCGCCGCTGGCGCTGCTGCACACACATGCCTCGGTTTTTCAGGGCGAATAAAACACCTATTTTGGAATGGCAAGATGAGCAAGAAAAAAGTCGTGATCGGCATGTCGGGCGGGGTCGATTCCTCGGTCGCGGCGTGGATGCTGAAGGAACAGGGTTATGAAGTGATCGGCCTGTTCATGAAAAACTGGGAAGACGACGACGATTCGGAATTCTGTTCCTCGCGCCAGGATTGGATCGACGCGGCCAGCGTTGCCGACGTGATCGGGGTCGACATCGAAGCCGTCAATTTCTCGGCCGAATACAAGGACCGCGTGTTTGCTGAATTCCTGCGCGAATACCAGGCCGGCCGCACCCCCAATCCGGACGTGCTGTGCAACGCCGAAATCAAGTTCAAGGCCTTTCTCGACCACGCCATGCTGTTAGGGGCAGACTTGATCGCGACCGGCCACTACGCGCGCGTGCGCCAGACCGATGCCCGCTTCGAGCTGCTCAAGGCCTTCGACGCCAGCAAGGACCAGAGCTATTTCCTGCACCGCTTGAACCAGGCCCAATTGTCGAAGACCCTGTTCCCGCTCGGCGAAATCGCCAAGACCGAGGTGCGCAAGCTGGCCGACAAGCTGGCCTTGCCGAACGCGCAAAAGAAGGATTCGACCGGCATCTGCTTCATCGGCGAGCGGCCCTTCCGCGAATTCCTGAACCGCTACCTGTCGTATAAGCCGGGGCCGATGAAGACGGCCGACGGCCACACGGTCGGCGAGCATGTGGGACTGAGTTTTTACACGCTAGGGCAGCGCAAGGGCATCGGCATCGGCGGCGTCAAGTCTTACCAGAACGCCGACGGCAGCAGCGACGCCTGGTATGTGGCACGCAAGGATATCGCCAACAACACCCTGTACGTGGTGCAGGGCCACGACCATCTGTGGCTGCTGTCGCAGGCGCTGGCGGCCGACCAGGCCAGCTGGATCGCCGGCGCCGCGCCGGCGCAGGGCGCCCTGTCGGCCAAGACACGCTACCGTCAGGCCGACGTGGCGTGTGAGCTGGCGCCGGCCGAGGCCGGCCAATTCGCGCTGCGCTTTACCGACCCGCAGTGGGCCGTCACCCCAGGCCAGTCGGCCGTGCTGTACGACGGCGAGATCTGCCTGGGCGGCGGCATCATCTCCGGTTCAACCGGCCTGGCTTGAGTCGGGCGCAGCGACGGCCACGGCCTGCTGCTTGCGCACCATCGCGATGACGGTGTTGCGGATGGTCTTGAGCACCGTGTCGGCGTTGAACGGTTTCACGATGAAGCCGCTGACGCCGCTGGCGTGGGCCGCCTGCAGGCCCGCCGCGTCGATTCCGCTCGAGACCATGAAAATCAGGGTTTTCGGCCACTGGGCGCGAATCGCCGCCACCACATTCGTGCCATCCTCGACCTGCTCGCGCGCGATGCAGACGAAATGCGGGTGGAACTTGACCAGCAGGGCCAGGCCCTGGGCGCTGGTATGGGTCTGGCCGCAGACGTCGTAGCCGCCATCGCTCAAGACCGTGTTCAGCAAGCCGCGCGAGACGGCGCTGCTATCGATGAGAACCGCTTTTAGCATCATAAAAATCCCCACGGTGAGTTGATTTTCCTCAGTGCGGTTCCCAGGCCAGCATATTCCAAGTGACGCCGAGCCGCACATCCGTCTTTAATTGCACCAATTGACGAGAAAGATACAGTATATCGCGCTCCTTTCGCAGCCTTTCTCCCAGCGGCCCCTTGAGAATGCCGGCGCCGGCCATCACGGCGTCCAGATTGCCGTAGGCGCGCAACAATTTGGCGCCCGTCTTCATGCCCACTTTTGACACCCCGGGTATGCTGTCGGTGGCGTCGCCCATCAGCGCCAGCAAGTCCGGCAGCAAGTCGGGCGGCACGCCGAATTTGCGTTCGACCCAGGCGTGGTCATGCCACTCGCCCTTGAAATGGTCCCACACCAGCGCGCCATACGCAATCAAACCGTGCAAGTCCTTGTCGGTGCTGGCGACTACGGCGTCGCCGCGGCCTTCGTGCAACCAGCGCATCACGGCCGTGCCGATCACATCGTCGGCCTCGACTTCCGGGATCACCAGCACCTTCAGGCCGAAACCGGCCAGTTTCTCGTAAAAGGCGGGCAAGGCCGCGCGCAGCGGCTCCGGCATGGGGGCACGGCCTTCGCGGTAGCCGGCGTACAGGGCGTGGCGCCAGGTCGGGCCGCCAAAGTCGAAGGCCGGCAAGACGTGACTGGGCAAATGGCCCTGGATCAGCTTCTTGAACGACGACAGCGCATGGCGCAGGGCGATCTCGGCCTTCTCGGACGAATCCGGTTACGGGCTCGCCTCGTAGACGCGGCGCACGATATTCAAGCCGTCGATCGCGAGTAATCTAGCCATACGGTTCGGGTGTGTAGTTGAATCGGCCATTTTACCGTATGCGCTATTCAGGCCGGGCCCGGCAAGCCGCTTATTTGATCAATTCGTAAGGGCCGCCGCGCTCGAGCGCGCGCCGGTAGGCGGGCCGCGCGTGAATTGCCTGCAGGAAAGCCATCAGCTTCGGCCGGCTGCCGTCCAGGCCGCCGCGCGCGCTAGCCGCTTCCAGCGGAAAGCTGAGCTGGATGTCGGCGGCGGAAAATTCGGCGCCGGCAAACCATTCATGCTGGCCCAGTTCGCTTTCCATATAGTCCAGCTGTTGCGTCAGATTCGGGTTGATGAAGCCGCTCTTGACCTTGTTTGCGATGGCGCGCGCGATCGGCCGCGCAAAGAATGGCATCGGGCCGTTTTCGACCTTGTCGAACACCAGCTTCATCAGCAGCGGGGTCATGGCCGAGCCTTCAGCGAAATGCAGCCAGTAAGTCCAGCGCAAGCGTTGCGGCGTGCCGGCGGCGGGAATCAGGCGGCCCTTGCCGTAGCGTTCTATCAAATATTCGATAATGGCGCCTGATTCGGCCACCGTGTTCTCGCCATCCGTGATGACGGGCGACTTGCCCAACGGATGGATGGCGCGCAGCGAGGCCGGCGCCTGCATGGTTTTCGGGTCGCGCTGATAATGCTTGACCTCGTATTCCAGGCCCAGCTCTTCCAGCAACCACAGCACGCGCTGAGAGCGCGAATTATTCAAATGGTGGACAACGATCATGGGTTTTTTCCTCGTTCAACGGTGGCAACGTCCGAGTATAGCGGGCGGCCCGCAATATCGTGCTGAGACGACAGGGTGCTGCCCGACGCGGCCTTGATGGGCGTGCTGATGCATGTACGCGTAAGCACTGGCGCAAGTCTTCGGGCAGCTGGGCAAATTCGAGCGGCCGCCGATAGCTTCCGCAAGGAAACAGCGGTACACTCGCACTGGGTCATCCGCCCTTTTCCGGAGTGTTTATGCGTCTGTTTTCAAATCGTTTCCTGCCCCTCGTCATCACGTTCACCGTCTGCGCCCTGTCGCTCGCGCTGGGCGGCTCCTACTGGCTGAGCCTGCTGGCCGCCGCCCTCAGCGCGGTCGGCGTCGCCGACTTGCTGCAAACCCGCCGCGCGCTGCGCCGCAATTACCCGATCATGGCCCATTTCCGCTTTTTCTTCGAAAGCATACGGCCCGAAATCCGCCAATACTTCCTGGAAGACGATACCGCCGCCTCGCCCTTTTCGCGCAACCAGCGCAGCATCGTCTACCAGCGCGCCAAGGTCGAAACCGACAAGCGCCCCTTCGGCACCCAGCTCGACGTCTACCAGGCCGGCTATGAATGGATCAACCACTCGATCGCGCCGACCGTCGTTGCCGACCATAATTTCCGCATCGAGATCGGCAACCATCCGGATTGCCCGCGCGCCCAGCCCTATTCGGCCAGCGTGTTCAATATCTCGGCCATGAGCTTTGGCGCGCTGTCGGCCAACGCGATCCTGGCGCTGAACGGCGGCGCCCGCATCGGCGGCTTCATGCACGACACCGGCGAAGGCAGCATCAGCGCCTACCACCGCCAAAACAGCGGCGACCTGGTATGGGAAATCGGTTCCGGCTATTTCGGCTGCCGCAATCCGGACGGCAGCTTTTCGGAAGCCAATTTCATCGCCAACGCGTGTACGGCGCAAGTGAAGATGATCGAATTGAAGCTATCCCAGGGCGCCAAGCCGGGCCATGGCGGCGTCCTGCCCAGTCCCAAGGTGACGATAGAAATCGCCACCACGCGCGGCGTGCCGATGGGCCTCGATTGCATTTCGCCGGCCAGCCATTCCGAATTTTCCACGCCGCTGGAAATGCTGGCCTTCATCGAGCGCCTGCGCAATCTGTCGGGCGGCAAGCCGACCGGCTTCAAGCTGGCGATCGGCCACCCGTGGGAGTTTTTCGGCATCGTCAAGGCCATGCTGGAATCGGGCATCACGCCCGACTTCATCGTCGTCGACGGCGGCGAGGGCGGCACCGGCGCGGCGCCGGTGGAATTCACCGACCATGTCGGCACCCCCTTGCAAGAAGCGCTGCTGCTGGTGCATAACACCCTGGTCGGCGCCAATTTGCGCGACAAGGTGAAGATCGGCGCGTCCGGCAAGATCATCACCGCCTTCGACGTCGCGCGCACCCTGGCGCTGGGCGCCGACTGGTGCAATTCGGCGCGCGGCTTCATGTTCGCGCTGGGCTGCATCCAGTCGCAAAACTGCCACACCGACCGTTGCCCGACCGGTGTCGCGACGCAGGACCCGCTGCGTCAGCGCGCGCTGGTGGTGGCCGACAAGACCAGCCGGGTGGCCCATTTCCACCAAAATACCATGAAGGCACTGGCCGAACTGATCGCCGCCGCCGGCTTGCAGCACCCGTCCGACTTGAAGCCGCACCACCTGGTGCGGCGCATTTCGCCAAACCAGGTCAAGCTCGCTTCAGCCCTGTTGCCCTACCTCGAGCCGGGCCAGTTGCTCGACGCTAGCCAGCTGTCGCGCCTGCCGCCGGTGTTCGGCCTGTACTGGCCGGTGGCACAAGCCGGGTCGTTTCATGCGTTGACGTAGCGCGAACGCGCTGAAAAACGCGTGGCTTGATGGGATTCGGAGAGGGGGGCGAGGCGCTGGCGTGTCTTGAACGGCGTGGGAGCGGCGCGCCGGCGGGCCTGGACCCGGCCGCGCGCCACCGACATCAGAAAATCTTAGTCGGAAATATGCATGTCAAAGCGGGAACCATTGGAGAATTCGCACACGCCGGTACCGAGCGAGGAATTCGACATCGTGTAGTCGCATTTGATGTAGCCACCCCGATTGCCGGCCGCGTTGGCGGTGCCCTTGGCCGAACCTTGTTCCCTGGTGGCTTCGCCCGAATAGGTTTCGTTGCCCGCGGTCACCGTGAACAAGCCATAGCCTTTTTCAGGCCGGCTGATGGTTCCGCTCACGCGCCCGATGCGCGCCGCCGCGTCGTTGGTCGGATACAAACGCGCCGTCAATGGCGGCGTCTGGATCGGCGCCGCCGGGTAGACCGCCACCGCCGCCGCCGGCGCCGATTGGCTAGGCACGCCTTGATTGATTGGCACGACATAGCAAGCGCTCAAGGCGGCGCCAATTGTGGCGATCAGTGTGATTTTTTTAAACATTGTGTTTTACCTTTTAAATGAAACTACGGAAAACCAGCCCACAAGCGGATGGTTTTCGACACGAAGCGGCCCAGCCGTTTATCGCCACAATTCGGGTGCGCCGAGCGGACAAGCCGGAATTGAATTAGTGAAAATAAAACATCTTACCATTCACCAACACGATTGTCTGTGTCCTACCGGCGCGGGTAGTAAATAAGGAGTCGCATCCCGCCGGGCGGGACCATGGCCGGCGGCAGCGGCAGCCTACTTTTGGGGGTGTAACTTGATCACGCGCCGGGCGGCGGTGGCGGTGGCGGGCGGAGCCGGTTCGCTGGCGCAGGAACCGCAACTGGAGCAGCCGTCGCCGCAACTCGATTTGGTGTTGAACCAGGCGGCCATGCGGCTCTGGTCCATGCCGCGCCGCGCCAGGAAATACACGATGCGCTCACGCCAGGCGACCGGCAGGTATTTGGTGGACGCGTGCAAGGCGGCCGCCGCGACGATGCAAAAAACGATCACTTGCTGCCACATATCAAGCTCCAAAAAAATACAAGGCCAGACGGTAAGTCAGGAAGGACGCCCCGTAAGCGAGCCCGAACATATAGCCGGCCATCAGCAGCGGATAGCGCCAGCTATTGGTTTCGCGCTTGACCACGCTCAGTGTCGACATGCATTGGGGCGCAAACACATACCAGGCCAGCAGCGACAGCGCCGTCGCCAGGCTCCAGGATTGCGCGATGATCGGTTGCAGCGACGTGGCCAGCGCCTCGCCCGTCTGCGACAGCGCGTACACGGTGCCGAGCGCACCGACCGCCACTTCGCGCGCGGCCAGGCCCGGCACCAGCGCGATGCAAATTTGCCAGTTGAAGCCGATCGGCGCGAACACCACTTCCAGCGCGCGGCCCAGCATGCCGGCCAGGCTGTAGTAAATGGCCGGATGGGTGGCGCCCTGCGGCGCGCCGGGGAAGCTGCTGAGGAACCACAGCAAGATCATCAGGGTCAGGATGATGGTGCCGACCCGTGACAGGAAAATCTTGGCGCGCTCCCACAGGCCAATGGCCAAGTTGCGCACATGCGGCCAGTGATAGCTGGGCAGTTCCAGCATCAGCGGTTGCTGGCGGTTGGCGCCCATGGTGCGCTTCATGAAATAAGCCACCGCCATGGCCGCCGCGATGCCGGCGAAATACAGGATGAAGAGCACCAGGCCTTGCAGGCTGATGAAGCCGGCCACCTGGCGCTCGGGAATGAAGGCGGCGATGATCAAGGCGTATACCGGCAGGCGCGCCGAGCATGTCATCAGGGGCGCGATCATGATCGTCACCAGGCGGTCGCGGGGATTCTGGATGGTGCGCGCGGCCATGATGCCGGGAATGGCACAGGCAAAGCTCGACAGCAGCGGAATGAAGGCGCGCCCCGACAGGCCGACCCCGCCCATCAGGCGGTCCAGCAGGAAGGCGGCGCGCGGCAGATAGCCGCAATCTTCCAGGCTCAGGATGAAGAAAAACAAAATCAGAATTTGCGGCAGGAAGACCAGCACGCTGCCGACGCCGCCCAGGATGCCTTCGACCAGCAGGCTGCGCAGCAAGCCTGGCCCCATGTGGGCGCTCAGGAACTGGCCGACGCCGTCGACGCCGGCCTTGATCATGTCCATCGGCGCGTTGGCCCAGCTGAACACGGCCTGGAAGACGAGGAACATCAGCACCGCCAGGATCACCGGTCCCAGCACCGGGTGCAACACCACATCGTCGATCTTCTCGCTCAAGTTGCCGGTATCGTGGAAATCGCTGCTGACGGCGGCCAGGATGCGCCGCACCTCACGCTGGGTTTCCTCGACCGTCACCGCGTCGATTGCCGCCAGCGGATTGGCGACGGTGGGGGCCAGCGGCCACATCTGGTCGAGCGCGCGCAACAGCGATTTTTCGCCGCCGGCGCGCACCGCCACCGTTTCCACCACCGTCATGCCGAGTTCCTCGGCGAGCTTGTCGGCGTCGATCTCGATGCCGCGCTTCTTGGCCACGTCGACCATGTTCAGCGCCAGCACCATCGGCAAGCCAAGGCGCTTCACTTCCAGCACCAGGCGCAGATTCAGGCGCAAATTGGTGGCGTCGACCACGCAGACGATCGCGTCCGGCATGCGCTCGCCGGCGCGCACGCCGGCCACGACATCGCGCGTGATCGCTTCATCGGGGGTGGTGGCCGACAGGCTGTAAGCGCCCGGCAAGTCGAGCAGGCGGAAGGCGCGCCCAGCCGGCGAGCTGAAGCCGCCTTCCTTGCGCTCTATCGTCACGCCGGCGTAATTGGCCACTTTCTGGCGCGCGCCGGTGAGACGGTTGAAGAGCGCGGTCTTGCCGCAATTGGGATTGCCCAGCAGCGCGATCAAGGGTAACTGCGCGACCGACTGCACGGTATTGTCGACGGCGCCCATGTTTATTCCGGCTTGATAGAGATGCGCGCAGCCTCGAAACGGCGCAGCGCGAACGTGGCGTTGCCGACCTTGATCGCAAGCGGGTCGCCGCCCGGCATGCCGCGCTTGAGCATGCGGATGCGCTCGCCAGGCACGAAACCCAGTTCCATCAGGCGCCGCGCCAGATCGACGCCGTCATCCATCTGTCCCGGTTCGGTGGGCGCAATGTGGATCACGGTGCCGCTCATGCCGGCCGCCAGGGCGTCGAGTGTGATCAGGGTAGGAGCAAGAGTCATCGGCGAAGCTTCCAGAGAGTGAATATGAGGCGCGGACTTGAGCTGTTGCGTAATGCCGACAAGTATCAAGCGGGCTGGCTAGCAGCCTGTCGGACTTAAAGGAAATCGGCTGCACATCCGCCTGACCGGTCCATATTCCACCGTTTTCTTGACCAATAGCTCGCTATTGGCACTGCGAAAGCGGCGAAATCTGTCCTCGGCCAGCCGAATTTTCGCTTCGATTCTTCAAGTCCGACAGGCTACTAGAACAATACCACCATTATAAACGGTAATGCGAATTGTTTCTATTCGCAGTCCTGTCAAGGTTGACGCCGCGTGGCGCGGGCCACCAGCGCGGGCCACCAGCGCGGGCGCACACGCCCCCATCAAATCGCTTGCAAAAAAAAACAGAGTGCGAGACAATGCAAAACGTAATGATAATGATTCTCATTAAATTACAAGCAACAATGCCAAATGGCATCCACTACTTCTTGTGACGATTCAAGCAAAAGGTGCGCAAATGATTGTATGTGTCTGCAACAACATATCTGATCGTGAAATCCGTCTGGCCGTCGATTTGGGCTTGCGTACCATGGCCGAGCTGCGGCGCGATCTGGGCGTGGCCACATGCTGCGGCAAATGCCATACCTGCGCCAAGGAAGTCTTGCGCGACCATGTGAGCGGCATGCAGGAACGCGTGCTGGCGCGCCCCGCGCTGAGCACTTGCGGATGAACACGATCACGGCCATGCCTGCTGCGCGCGCCCTGCAACCCTTGCAAGATGCGCTCAAAGGCAGGCTGGCCAGGCTCGCGCCGCTGGGCGCGATCGTCGCGTTTCACGTGCTGATGTTCTACCTGTTGCAAAGCGGCATGCTGGGCAAGGTCGCGCACGCCGCCTTGCCCGACATCATCAACATCAGTTTCATCACCCTGCCGCCACCGCCTCCGCCCAAGCCGGCCGCGCCGCTCGCGCCGAAGACAGTCCGATTGACAGCGCCGCAAGCGCGCGCCATCGCGCCGCCGCCGCGCGTGGTGCTCGCCCCGGCCGACGTGAGCGTCGCGCCAGCCATCGCGGCGCCGGTCGCCGAAGCGGCGCCGACGCCGGCCCTGGCCCTGGCCCTGGCCGCACCACCGGCGCCGGCCGCAGTATCGGCGCCGCGCACCGTCACCAGCGTCGAATACATCCGGGCGCCGCAACCGGTATACCCGAAGAGCGCGCGCCGCCTGGGCGAAAGCGGCACCGTGGTGCTGCGCATCCTGATCGGCGCCACCGGCTTGCCGGAACAAGTGACGGTGCAAAAATCGTCGGGCTACGCCAGCCTCGACGAAGCGGGACGCCAGGCCGCCCTGCGCGCCCTGTTCAAGCCCCTCACGGAAGATGGCAAGCCGGTGTCGGCCTTCGTGATCGTGCCGCTCAATTTCCAGCTCAGCTAATAGCGGCGAACACCTTTCGAAATTAGCGATCTGCGCTATGATGTTTCGATAGCGGGAAAGCGGGCGCCGGCGGCCTACCTGGCCTGGCCTGCGCGGCCTGGGCGGCCCCGCCCGCCTTCCGCCCCATTCACCACCCAATAAAGGAAGCCTCCCATGAAGGGCGATAAAGAAGTCATCCGTTTGCTCAACGCGCAACTCACCAACGAACTGTCGGCCATCAACCAGTATTTCCTGCATGCGCGCATGTATCGCCACTGGGGCCTGGCCAAGCTGGGCAAGAAGGAATACGAGGAATCAATCGGCGAAATGAAGCACGCCGACAAATTGGTCGACCGCATCCTGATGCTGGACGGCTTGCCGAACCTGCAGGCGCTGCACAAGCTGCTGATCGGCGAATCGACGCCGGAAATCCTGGAATGCGACTTGAAGCTGGAACGGGCCGCGCATGCGACCGTCAAGGAAGGCATCGCCGTCTGCGAAAAGGCCGGCGATTATGTCTCGCGCGAGCTGTTCGTGATGATACTCGACGACACCGAAGAACATATAGACTGGCTCGAAACCCAGATCGACCTGATCGCCAAGGTCGGCTTGCCAAACTATTTGCAAAGCCAGATGGGCGAGTAAGCCGGCGCCGGCGAACTGCCTGCGGCGCCAATCGTGGCGCCGTTTTCATTTCCGCGCCGGCCCTTATTGGGGCAGCGTGTCCTTGAAGGATGGCCGCTCGGCCAGCTTGTCATACAGCTTGGCCAGGTTGGGGTAGTCGCCGCGCCAGTCGATTTCGGGAAAGCGGAAGCTGAGCCAGCCCAACGCGCAACCGACCGCCACGTCAGCCAGCGAATAGTGTTTGCTGGCGCAAAAAAGGCCGTCGCCGAGGCGCTGCGACAGGGCTGCCAGGCCCAGATGCACCTTGCTCATCTGGCGTTCCAGCCACGCCTCGTTCTGCTGTTCGGGCGGGCGCTGATTGCGCTCCAGGCGCACCAGCACGGCGGCGTCGAGAATGCCGTCGGCCAGCGCTTCCCAGCACTTGATGTCGGCCCGTTCGCGGCTGTTGCCATTGGCCGGCAGCAGTTTGCACACCGGCGTCAACGTGTCGAGGTATTCAGCGATGACGCGCGAATCGAACATCGCGCTGCCGTCTTCCATGATCAGGCACGGCACTTTGCCAAGCGGATTGGCGAGCGCGATCTTGGTACCGGCCGCCCACACGTCTTCAAGCTCGTACACATAATCGAGCTTTTTTTCCGCCAGTACGATGCGGACTTTGCGGACATAGGGGCTGGCGAGGGAACCGATCAGTTTCATAGATACTTATAATAAGAGAGCGAATGCCAGTATAACATCGGCGCCACCCCAATTGGCGCCGGAAAGCTGGCGCCGGCCGCGATTAGCCGGATGCGGCGGGGCGCCGGCCGGCAGTGGTAAAATCGCGCTTGACACGTCGTTAGCACCAGCCCGGACCGCTTTCGCGCGCCAGGCTAGCCATGCGACCCACCTTTTCTTAACTTGCGTCCGCTCCCATGACCTCTACTACACCCTATTCCACGCTGTCCGCCCTGTCGCCGCTCGATGGCCGTTATGCCGGCAAGACCGATCTGCTGCGCCCCATCCTGTCCGAAGCGGGTTTCATGCGCCACCGCGTGATCGTGGAAATCTCGTGGTTGCAAGCGCTGTCGCAAGCCGGTTTCGCGGAAATCAAGCCATTCTCGGCCGAAGCAAGCGCCCTGCTCGACAAGATGGCGGCCGATTTCAGCGAAGCCGACGCGGCCCGCATCAAGGAAATCGAAGCAGTCACCAACCATGACGTGAAAGCGGTCGAGTACTGGCTCAAGGAACAAGTCAAAGATGTGCCGGAACTGGTGGCGGCGTCCGAATTCATCCACTTTGCCTGCACCTCGGAAGATATCAACAACACGTCGCACGGTATGATGTTGAAAGCCTCGCGCGAAGAAGTGATGCTGCCCAAGCTGCAAGGCTTGATCGCGCGCCTGACCGAACTGGCGCACGACAACGCCGACGTGGCGCTGCTGGCGCGCACCCATGGCCAGGCGGCCAGCCCGACCACGCTGGGCAAGGAAATGGCGAATGTGGTGGCGCGCCTGCAGCGCGCCGTCAAGCGCATCGCCGAAGTTGAAATCCTGGGCAAGATGAATGGCGCGGTCGGCAATTACAATGCCCATTTGTCGGCTTACCCGGACTTCGACTGGCCGGCGTTTTCCAAGCAAGTGATCGAGCAGCGCCTCGGCCTCACCGTCAACCCTTACACCATCCAGATCGAACCGCACGATTACATGGCCGAATTGTTTGACGCCTATGCGCGTGCCAACACCATCTTGCTCGACTTGAACCGCGATATCTGGAGCTATGTCTCGCTCGGCTACTTCAAGCAAAAAACCAAGGCCGGCGAAATCGGCTCCTCGACCATGCCGCACAAGGTCAATCCGATCGATTTCGAAAATTCGGAAGGCAACCTGGGCCTGGCCAACGCCGTGCTGAAACACCTGGCTGAAAAGCTGCCCGTGTCGCGCCTGCAGCGCGACTTGACCGATTCCACCGTGCTGCGCAATATCGGCGTCGGCCTCGGCTACACCCTGCTGGCGTATGACAGTTGCCTGCGCGGCTTGAACAAGCTGGAAGTGAACCACGTCCGCATGGAGCAAGACCTGGATGCCACCTGGGAAGTGCTGGCCGAGCCGGTGCAAACCGTGATGCGCCGCTATGGCATCGCCAACCCGTACGAGCAATTGAAAGAATTGACGCGCGGCAAGGGCATCTCGAAAGACGCGCTGCAAGAATTCGTCAACGCCCTGGCCATTCCGCAAGATGCCAAGGACTTGCTGCTGGCCATGACACCGGCCAATTACATCGGCATCGCCGCCAAACTGGCGCGCGCGATTTAAATCTTACCCGCGCGCCACGCCGTGCCGACGTGGCGCGTCAGCGCGGTTTGCTATTCTTTGTTAATATTAGTCCTAATAAGAACTATTTTTTACGGAGATGCAAATGCAACGCTATACCAAGACCGCGATTTTATTGCACTGGCTCACAGCCCTGCTGATCGTTGGCGCCTTCGCGCTCGGCCTGATCATGACCGACATTGCCGGTATTACGCCCACCAAGCTGAAATATTATTCCTGGCATAAATGGCTGGGCGTGACGGTGCTGGGCCTGGCCTGCCTGCGCCTGCTGTGGCGCCTGGCCAACGCGCCGCCGCCGCATCCGGCCGGCATACCCGATTGGCAAAAAAAGGCCGCCGACGCGATGCATGTGATGCTCTACGTGCTGATCTTCGCCGTGCCCCTGTCCGGTTATTTTTATACCTTGTCGGCCGGCGTGCCGGTACTCTACCTGGGCCTGTTCAAACTGCCCGTGCTGATGGGGCCCAACCCCGAACTTAAGCCCTTCCTAAAAGAAATACATTATGTTTTGACCATGACCATGGCAGCGGCCGTCGCCGCCCATGCCCTGGCGGCGCTGAAGCACCATTTCGTCGACCGCGATACGGTCTTGAAACGCATGCTGCCTTGATGTCACCCCACTTATTTATCCACCGGAGCCCCTCCATGAAAGTCACGCAACGCGCCTTGCTCGTTTCCCTGCTCGGCCTGTCCCTGGCCGCCAGCGCCGCCAGCCTGCTCAAGACCGATACCGCCAAGAGCAGCGTCTCGGCCGTCTTCAAGCAAATGAATGTGCCGGTCGAAGCCAAGTTCAAGAAATTCAATATCGTCATCGATTACAACCCGGCCACGCCCGACGCGGCCAAGGCCAGCGTCGACATCGACACGGCCAGCCTCGACATCGGCGAAGCGGAAATGAACCAGGAAGTGGCCAAGAAAGAGTGGTTCAATTCGGCCCAATTCCCGAAAGCCACCTTCGTCTCGAGCGCTATCAAGGCGGCCGGCGCCGGCAAGCTGAACGTCACAGGCAAGCTCAGCATCAAAGGCAAGAGCAGCGATGTCAGCTTCCCCTTGAGCGTCAAGACCGAAGGCGGCAAGCAAGTGTTTGAAGGCGCGCTGCCGATCAAACGGCTGGCCTACAATATCGGCGAAGGCGAATGGAAAGACACCGGCATGGTTGCCGACGAGGTCACCATCAAATTCCGTGTCACCGCAGCACCTTAAGCCATCATTCAGACCGTTTTTTACCAAGGGAAACTCATGAAATTATCGCATCTGGCCGTCGCATTGCTGGCCACCGTCTCCGCTTCCGCCTTTGCCGCCGACACCTACAATATCGACCCCAACCATACCTATCCGAGCTTCGAGGCGGACCACATGGGCATGTCGGTATGGCGCGGCAAGTTCGACAAGACCAGCGGCACCGTCAGTCTGGACCGCGCCGCCAAGACCGGCACGCTGAAAATCGTCATCGATGCCGCCTCGATCGATTTCGGTCTCGACAAAATGAATACCCACGCCAAGTCGCCCGACCTGTTCAATGTCGAGAAATTTCCCTCGGTCACCTATGAAAGCAAGTCTTTCAAGTTTGACGGCGACAAGCTGGTGTCGGTCGACGGCCAGTTGACGATGCTGGGCGTGACCAAGCCGGTCACGTTGACCGTCAACAAATTCAAGTGCATGATCCATCCGCGCCTGAAGCGCGAAGTGTGCGGCGCCGACGCCTCGGCCGAATTCAAGCGCACCGACTTCGGCATGAACTTCGGGATTCCGGCCTTCGCGCCGGAAGTCAAGCTGGCGATCCAGGTGGAAGCCATCAAGACCGAATAAGAGTCGGTCTCGTTCCCGATCCGCCCCTGCCCGTGCAGGGGTTTTTTACGTCCGCCGCTGCGCCGTATCAAGCGCGCCGCGTAAGCACGCCGCTTAAGCACGCGCCTTCTGCGTTCGCTGGCGCACGGACATCCCGCCGCCACTTGCTTACAATTTCCCCACCATTGATCAATTACCGGGGGGAGCATCGATATGAATTTCATTATCTGGATTGTGATTGGCGGCATCATCGGCTGGCTCGCCAGCATGCTCATGAAAACCGATGCCCAGCAGGGCATCTTCCTCAATATCGTGGTCGGCGTGGTCGGCGCCTTCCTGGGCGGCTGGCTACTGTCGCCACTGTTTGACGGCGCCACCATCAACGCCGACGACTTCAGCCTGCCGTCGCTGCTGGTATCGTTCCTTGGCGCCGTCATCTTGCTGGCGGTCGTCAATTTGACGCGACGCGGCAAGGTCCGCTAACACGCGCCGCGCGACCAAATTCTGATTGACTATTACGGTAGCGGTAAGGATACTCTAGCTCGCTCGCTGCGCGCCGCAGCGAGCGCCCACGGTATTCCGACTCCCTCACCTTCATCAGATAAACATTCGAATGAAAAAGACACTCATCACGCTCGCCATCCTCAGCAACGTCGCTTACGCCGACGAAGGCATGTGGATGCCGCAGCAGCTGCCACAAGTAGCCAAGCAATTGAAGACTGCAGGCTTGAAACTGGACCCCGCCGGCCTCACCAAATTGACCGAATTCCCGATGGGCGCGATCGTCAGCCTGGGCGGCTGCTCGGCCTCCTTCATCTCGCCGCAAGGCTTGGTCGCCACCAACCACCATTGCGTCTATGACAGCGTGGCCCACAATTCGACGCCCGAGCGCGACTTGCTGGCCAATGGTTTCCTGGCCCACAACCTGGCCGAGGAATTGCCAGCCGCCCCGGGCGCGCGCATTTTCGTGACCGAGGAGGTGCGCAACGTCAGCGCCAAGGTCATCAGCGCCGAAGTAGCCAAACTGACAGGCAAGAAACGCAGCGACGCGATCGAAGACAATCAAAAGAAACTGGTTGCCGAGTGCGAAAAAGATCCCGGCCACCGCTGCACCGTGTCGGCCTATTACGGCGGCCTGGAGTTCTACCTGATCAAGCAACTGGAAATCCGCGACGTACGCCTGGCGCATGCGCCGCCGGCCGGCGTGGGCAAGTTCGGCGGCGACACCGACAACTGGATGTGGCCGCGCCACACGGGCGACTATGGTTTCTTCCGCGCCTATGTCAGCCGCGACGGCAAGGCCGCCGACTTCAGCAAGGATAACGTGCCCTATGTGCCGAAACACTTCTTGAAGCTGGCCAAGGAAGGTATCAAGGAAGGCGATTTCGTGATGGCGCTCGGTTACCCCGGCCGCACCAACCGCCATCGACTGCCGTCCGAAGTGGCGTACACCTTCGACTGGAACTATCCCGCTTTCGTCAAGGCATCCGGCGAAAACCTGGCCATCATCGCGCGCGAAACCCGGGACAATCCTGATAGCAAGCTGAAGTATGCGAGCCAGATTGCCCGCGTCAACAATTACTACAAGAACCGGCAAGGCATGCTCGACTCGTATGCGGGCAGCGATTTCCTGGCGCGCAAGACAGCCGAGCATGAGGCGCTGAAATCCTGGGTCAACGCCAGCCCCGCCCGCAAGCAAGAATATGCGGCCGACATCGAACAAGTGGAAAAGCTGATCGCCCGGCGCGACGCCGAAGCGAAACGCAATTTTTTCCTCGGCTATTCCCAGCCTCGCTTGCTCAATGCGGCGCGCACCATGTATCGCCTGGCCAATGAATCGACCAAACCGGACGCGCAGCGCAAGGCCGGCTTCCAGGAGCGCGATGTGCAGCGCATCGAAGCCGGTATCGCGACGGTCGAGCGCAGCTATGACGCCAAGGTCGACAAGGCCCTGGTCTTGAACAGCCTGGTCAAATACGCCGCGCAAGCGCCGCAAATGCGGCGCGCCGCGTTTGATGCCGCCCTCGGCATCAAGGATGGCATGACGCAAGGCGATCTGGCGGCCGTGCTCGACGCACTGTATTCGGGCAGCAAACTGGACGACGCGGAAGGTCGCTCGGCCTGGCTGAAACGCACGCCGGCCGAGTTCAAGGCCAGCAATGACAGCTTCATCAAGGCCGCCGTGGCGCTGTATGACGCGGACTTGAAGGAAGAAGCCGAGGATGAGGAATTGGGCGGCAATATTCAGCAAGCTTACGCCAATTACATGAAGGCAAAAATCGCCTACATGAAGAGCAAGGGCCAGACCGTGTATCCCGACGCCAACAGCACCCTGCGCGTGACCTTTGGCCGCATCGCCGGCCGCGACCACGGCGCCGACGGCACCACCTGGAGCGCGTTCACCACCGTCAACGGGGTGGCCGCGAAAGCCACCGGCAGCGGCGAGTTCAACGCGCCGGCCGCGCAATTGGCGGCCATCAAGGCCAAGGACTTCGGCAAATATGTCGACCCGCGCCTGAAAACGGTGCCCGTGGCCTTCCTGGCGACGCTCGACATTACCGGCGGCAATTCCGGCTCCGCGGCCTTGAATGCCAATGGCGAATTCATCGGTCTGGCATTCGACGGCACCCTCGATTCGATCATTTCGGATTGGGATTACAACCAGGCCAATACGCGCTCCATCCAAGTCGACTTGCGTTACATGCTGTGGAATATGAAGCATGTCGACCACGCCGACAATTTGCTCAAGGAAATGGGCGCCGAGTAAGCGTCCTCCGGTCCGCCTTGCCGCGCGGACCGGCTCTGCGCGATGCTACAATTGGGGGCGCACCTACCCGGCGCGCCACCCTCATCCTATGATTGACTCCTTATCCCCCAGGACCGCTATGCAAGCACACTTGCGCACGACCTACGAACTCGGCAACAAGAACCAGACCACGACCTGGCTGGAATGCGTTGACTTTTACAAGGCATTGGCGGCCCGCTTTCCGCTGTTGCTGCGCTTCGAGCAAATCGGCCTGTCCGATGCAGGCGTGCCCATCCATGCCGGCGTGGTCAGCGCCGACGGCGTGTTCGACCGCGCCGCCATCAAGCGCGCGGGCCGCACGGTGTTCTTCAACAATAACGGCATCCATCCGGGCGAACCGGAAGGCATCGACGCTTGCATGGCGCTGGTGCGTGACTTGTGCGTCGAGCCGGAACGACTGGCCGCGCTGGGCAGCACGGTATTGTTGTTCATCCCGATTTATAACGTCGACGGTTGCCTGAATCGCGCCGACACCTCGCGCGTGAACCAAGATGGCCCGGAGCAATTCGGCTTTCGCGGCAACAGCCGCCACCTCGACCTGAACCGCGACTTCATCAAGTGCGATTCCCTGAACGCCCAAGTGTTCAACCAGTTGCTGAGCAACTGGCAACCTGACGTGATGGTTGACACCCATACTTCCAACGGCGCCGATTATCCGTACACGATGACGCTGATACACACCCAGGCCGACAAGCTGGGGGGCGAACTGGGTGCCTTCCTGCGCCACACCATGCTGCCGCATCTCTTCGCGGCAATGACGGAGCGCGGCTGGCCGACCTGCCCCTACGTCGACCCGATCAAGGATAGCCCGGACCACGGCATCGCCGAATTCCTCGAAGTGCCGCGCTTTTCCACCGGCTTCGCGGCCTTGCACCATGTGATCGGCTTCATGCCGGAAACCCATATGCTGAAACCGTTTGCCGACCGCTACGCCTCGATGCGCGCGCTGGTCGAGGTGACGCTGGCGTTCACGGTCGCGCACGGCGCGCAGATCCAGCGCCTGCGCGCGGCCGCGAAAGAGCAAGACCAGCGCCGCACGCAGTGGCCGGTCAGCTGGAAAATGGATGAAGAACACCCGTCCACCTTCCATTTCCACGGTTATGCCGCCAAGTATACGCCAAGCGTGCTGGGCGACTATAGCCGACTATCTTACGACCGCGACGCGCCGTGGGAGCGCGACATTGCCTATTACAACAATTTCGTGGCCGACGTGGTGGTGCCCGCGCCGCAAGCCTATCTGGTGCCGCAGGCGTGGCGCGAAGTGATCGAGCGCCTGCAATGGAATGGCGTGCAAATGACGCGCATCGACGCGCCGCGCACGGCCCAGGTCGCGTATTACCACGTCAAATCGGTGAGCAGCCGCGCGCTAGCCTATGAGGGCCATATGTTCCACGATGAAATGGAACTTGAGCGGCGCTCTGCCACCGTCGAATTGAAGGTGGGCGACTATTACATTTCGCTCAAGCAAAGCAACGCCCGTTATGCGGTCGAAACGCTGGAACCGCAAGCCCACGACAGTTTTTTCCGCTGGGGATTTTTCAACAGCATACTGGAAAAAAAGGAAACCTTTTCCAATTACGTGTTTGAAGACTTGGCAGCCGAATTGCTGCGCGACGAGCCGGCGCTGGCCGTGCAATTTGCGCAGTGGAAGGCAGCCAATCCGGCGCTGATCGCCGACCAGCAGCAAGTGTTGCAATATATCTTCGCGCATTGCCAACGTTACGCCGAAGCGGAATGGCGGCGCTATCCGGTACTGTCCATCATTTGATCGCGCTCGGCGCCGTGGCGCCGCGCCCTCCAGGTAATTCCCATGCATTACGCTCTCCACCCGCGCACCTTCATTTATAGCCACTATTTCCACCTCGGCTTGCGCTTTGCCATCGGCCTGGTTCTCATCACCGCCTTGACCCTGCAAATGAGCGACAGCGCCACCGCGATGACGGTGTGTATCGGCGCCCTGTGCACGGCGCTGATGGACATGCCCAGCCCGCTGCGCCACAAATTCAATGAAATGCTGGCCTCGGTCCTGCTATGCAGCGCCGTCACCCTGTTGATCAGCCTGTGCAGTCCGCTGCGCTGGCTGCTGATGTCGATGCTGGTACTGGTCAGTTTCTTGGCCAGCATGATGGTGGTCTACGGTAAGAAATCGCTGCCCTTGCAATTGGCGGCCCTGTTCATCATGACCATGTCGATGGAACATGTGATGACGCCGCCCCAGGCATTCACCCACACCGCCCTGTTCATGGCGGGCGGCCTGGCTTACCTGGCGTATTCGATGGCGGTGTCATGGTTCTTGCGCCACCGCATCAAGCAGCAAGTGCTGGCCGAAGCCTTGTTTGAATTGGCCGCGTATATCGATATCAAGGCCGATTTCTACGACACGCGCTATAACTTGAACGAGCAATTCAACAAGCTGGTGCGCCAGCAAAGCGTGCTGGCCGACCGCCAGCAAGCGTCGCGCGACTTGATACTGCGCAGCCATCGCAACAGTAAGGATGCGATCGTGGTGCAAGTGCATGTATGCATGCTCGACTTGTATGAAATGATCTTGTCGACCCATACCGATTACGCCCAATTGCGCACCCACCTGGCCGATTCGGAAGTGCTGGGCGCGCTGCGCGAACTCGCTTACAAGGCCGCGCGCGATATCGAGGCGGTGGCCTATGCCGTGACGCGCAAGCGCGCCTCTTACGCGGCCATTCACTACGACGCGCAATGGCAAGCCATCGAAGCCGAGGTGCAACAATTGCAGCGCCGGGGCGCGGCCGGCGAAGCCACCGGGGAAGCGCTGGCCGTGCTGCGGGCCCAGCGCAACAAGATCCGCGCGATCTTGACCATGATCGGCGAGTTGCACCTGGCCAGCCAAAAAGTGTATGCCACCACGCCGTTCTGGAGCGAGGCCGACATGCTGCCCTTCTTGTCGCAGCAAAAATACGAGGCGCGCATGTTGCTGTCGCAATTGCACCTGGATTCGCCCGTGTTCCGCTTTGCGCTGCGGGTGGCGCTGGCGATTTCAAGCGGCCTCCTGATCGGCGACGCCTTGCCGTATGCGGCCCACAGTTACTGGATCGTGCTGACCATCATCATCATCTTGCGGCCCACCTTCAGCATGACCAAGCAGCGCCGCGGCGACCGCATCGTCGGCACCATCATCGGTTGCGTGCTGACGGCGTTGGTGATCGCCTTCATCCATAGTCAGATAGCCATCCTGGCGATCTTGTTCCTGGCCACCGTGGCGACCCCGACCTTCATCTACCTGCGCTACCGTTACACGGCAATCGCGGTCAGCATGATGATCTTGCTGCAAATGCATTTGCTGGCGCCGGGCAATCCCAACTTGATCGCCGAACGCTTGATCGACACCTTTGTCGGCGCAGCCGTGGCGACTGCGTTCAGCTTCGTGCTGGCCAGTTGGGAATACCTGAGCCTACCGCGCCTGCTGCGTCAAGTGCTGGACGTCAATCTGAGTTATATGAAAGTCAGTTTCGATTTACTGCAAGGCAAATGCCGCGACGACTTCGCCTACCGCATCGAGCGCAAGCGCCTGATGGATAGCCTGGCGGCCCTCAGCACGACATTGGTGCGCATGCTCGACGAACCGGCCAGCAAGCAACGCGCGGTGGAAGACATCAACCTGTTCATCGTGCAAAATTACCTGCTGGTGGCCCATGTGGCGGCGCTGCGCTCGATCTTGCGCCGCCACGAAAAGGCGCTGCCGGCGGCCGAGGTCAACGCCATGCTGGCGCGTAGCCAGCGCCAGGTGTGCCACACCTTGTCGCTGGCCTTGCACCCGGGCGGCGAAGCGCCCGCGCCGGAAGCGCCGGCGACGCAAGGCGAGACGGCGGCCTGGTCCGGCTGGCCGTTGGCGCAACGCCGCCTGCGCCTGCTGCAAGCCGACGCCGACAAGATCCTTATCCACAGCGCCGCCATCGCCCGGGCTGCGTAATGGCGGCGCTCCGCTAGCGCGGCGCCACGCCCGGCCGGCGCGCGCTCTTCTGATGGATTTCCAGCAAATTGCCGCCCGGATCGCGCAAGAAGATTTGCTTCAGATGGGGCGAGGCGACATTCTCCATCGCGAAATAAGTCAGCCCGCGCCGCTGCAATTCCCGCTCCGCGTCCAGCACGTCTTCCACCGCCAGCGCGAGATGGTTGGCGACCGGATCTTGCCCCGGCCCCTGGGCATAGGGCGACTCGCCATCGCTGCCGAGGATATGGATCTGGGTGCCGTTCGGCAAATCGAACCAGCAACCGCCAACGCCGGGAATATCCCAGCGCGTGCGGTCTTGCGGCAGCGCCAGTACATCGACATAAAAATCGCGCATCTGTTCGGCGACGGCATTGCTCACGCCGAAGCCCACATGGTGCAGCTCTAACACTTTAATCGCCATCTCATTTCCTTCATAACAGGTTTCAAGACGCCCCGACATCTTCGGGACGTGCGTCAATTATAGTACGCTTACCGTATTATCAGTCAAGCGTAATTTATCGCCGATTGGGTCGCGCTCTGCTACGATGGCCGTTTTTCAATCAACTACTTGCGAACCGTCATGAACCCAGTCACCGCCCGCGGCGCCAGCCCGCACAGAACCGCCGAGGAAGCCGCCGCACCCCACCTGGAATTGATGCGCATGACGGCGCCCGAAATTAGCGCGCGTGGCAAGGCCGGCGTCGGCATGCTGATGCTGTGGCTGGCCGACGACATCACGCGCGCCGTCAATGACAGCTTGCTCGAGCATGGCTTGTCCGAAAATAAATTCTCGGTGTTGATGCAATTCGGCCTGGCCGAACGCGGCTTGCTGGAAGTCGAGGCGCTGAGTCCCTCGTATATTGCCGACTATGCCGGCGTGACGCGTTCCAGCGTCACGGGCATGCTGGACTGGCTAGAACAGCGGCAATTGCTGGCGCGCGAGGTGCGGGCGGCGGACCGGCGCAGCTTGACACTGGCATTGACACCCAAAGGCCGCAAGCTGTTGGAGGATGCCCTGCCAAAGTATTGGCAAGCTTGCCAGGAGATCGTCGCCATCCTCGACGAGCACGAATGCGCGGCCCTGCAAGCGATCCTCGGCAAGGTGTGGCGCCACCTGAAGCGGCCCGGATAGAAAAATGGGCCGACGGTGAAAGTTGAGGCGCCGCACTATAATGCTCGGGACCATGCCGGCTCGCGGCCGGGTCTACCGTCAAGAAAGCCCGTCTGCGCATGCGTACCGTGAATCACCAAGCTTTGAGCGGGCGCGATCTGCTCGCCGCCCTGTGCGTCGTCCTGATCTGGGGCAGCAATTTCGTCGCGATGAAGTTTGCCCTGCGCGACTTGACGCCGCTGCAATTGGGCGCCGGTCGCTACCTGTTTGCGGTCTTGCCGCTGGTATTGTTGATCAAGCCGCCGACATTGCACTGGAAATGGATCGTCAGCTATGGCTTGTGCCAGGGCGTCGGCCAGTTCG
This sequence comes from Oxalobacteraceae bacterium GrIS 1.11, assembly GCA_040544385.1. Lineage (GTDB taxonomy): Bacteria > Pseudomonadota > Gammaproteobacteria > Burkholderiales > Burkholderiaceae_D > Janthinobacterium. The sequence continues at coordinate 61,760 of JBEONR010000006.1, read as the reverse complement.
GCCTGCTCTTCATTTCCCTGCAAATGGGCATGACGGCGGCGCTGGCCTCGGTGGTGCTGCAGACCCAGGTGTTTTTCACGGCCTTATTCGGCTTTTTTGCACTGGGCGAACGGGCCGGCCGGCCCCTGCAAGCGGGCTTGTTGCTGGCCGCCCTGGGCTTGGCGTGCTTCGGCATCCATTACCTGGCGCCCGGTGCCGGTGACGCCAGCGCGACCAGCTTCGCGCTGTGCCTGGCGGCTGCGGCCATGTGGGCCGCATCCAATATCGTGGTGCGGCGCGCCCAACGCTCGACCCCGCATTTCGAGGTGCTGCCCTTCATGGTGTGGAGCAGCCTGCTGCCCATCCTTCCTTTCGTCTTATTGTCGCTTGCCTTTGACCCACCCGCCACCCGCTGGCGCTGGCTGGCCGCGCCGTGGAGCACCTGGGCTGCGCTGGCCTATCTGGGCTGGATGGCCACCATCCTGGCCTATGCGCTGTGGACCGGCTTGCTCAAACGCCACGCCGTGAACCGGGTCGCGCCATTCAGCTTGGGCGTGCCGCTGGTCGGCATCGCGGCCGGCATGCTGGTGCTCGGCGACCAGATCAGCGCCTGGCAATGGACCGGGATCGCGATGGTGGTGGCGGCGCTGGTATGCGTGCTGCTGGGCGAGCGGCTGACGCAAAAGTCTTGAAGCCACGCGCTAGCGCCAGTCCAGCGCCCGCCACATATGCGCCTTGGACACATACTGGCCGTCAAGCGCCAAGGCATGCGGCTCCAGCCCGAACTGGACGAAGCCGCACGTTTCATACAAAGCTTGCGCCGCATGGTTGCCCTGGGTGACCGTCAATTGCAGCAGTTCCACGCCCGGCCGCGCGACCGCCTGCGCCAGCGCCGCGCCCAGCAATTGCCGGGCGTAACCGTGCCGGCGCCAGCGCGGCGCAATATACATGCCGAACAGGGTGGCCTTATGACGCGCCTTTTCACGCCCATCGAAAGACAAGCCAGCCACGCCGGCCAGTTCGCCCTCGCACAAGGCGCCCAGCACCAGTTCGCGCGCCAGCGGCGCCGGGTCCAGCCTGGCCTGCCACCACGCCAGCGGCAAGGCGCCGCGCTCGACGACGCTGGAACTGAAGGCCTCGGGATGCAAGGCATAGGCGTCCAGCATCAGCGCCCGGTAAGCCGGCGCCTGGGACGGGATTAAACGTTGAATCTGCATGGAAGACCCGGAATATAAGCTGGTCCCGGCCTGTGGGCCGGCGTGGCATGGTCGAGGACATTGCCTTCGACCATGCCTTGCTGCGACTTAATCAGCCTTATGGTTCAGGCGCGAATTGTGGATACCATAGAAAAAATACGTCAGGATGGCAATCGTCATCCAGATGAAGAACACGTGGTAAGTCGTGCTCGACAAGTCCAGCATGATGTACAGGCAAGCCATGATGCTCAAGCCCGGCACCACATACGGGCCGAACGGCACGCGGAAACCTTTCACGCCCTTGCCGTTTTCCTTGCGCCGCAACACCGGCACGGCCAGCGAGACGACGATGAAGGCAGTCAACGTGCCCATGCTGACCATATCCCACAGGAAAGTCGCGTCGACAAAGCCGGCCACCAGCGCCACCACCGTGCACACCATCAGGGTATTGCTGACCGGAGCCAGCGTGCGCGGATGAACGCGCTGGAACGCTTTCGGGATCAGGCCGTCGCGGCTGATTGCAAACAAGATGCGGGTCTGGCCGTAAATCGTCACCAGCGTCACGCTGAATACAGAAATGACGGCGCCAGCCGACAGGATCAGCGCCGGCCAGGCCTTGCCCGTGACATGTTGCAAGATCACGGCCAAGCCAGCTTCCTGGCCTTCAAACTGGGCCGCCGGTTGCGCGCCCAGTGCCGCCACTGCCACCAGCAGGTAAAACACGGTGACGATGGCCAGCGCGCCGAGTATGCCCATCGGCACGTTGCGGGTCGGGTTTTTCACTTCGTCGCCAGCGGTCGCCACGGTATCTAAGCCGATGAAGGAAAAGAACACGGTGCCGGCCGCAGCCGTCACGCCCGACATGCCGCCGAAGCCCTTGCTATTGTCGGTGTTGAAGAAGGGGTGGAAATTGGCGATATCGAAACCGGAAAAGGCGATCACCAGGAAAAATACCAGGATTGCCAGCTTGATCATGACCATGATGGCATTGGTGGTGGCCGATTCCTTGGTGCCGCGCAGCAGCAGAAAGCCGCACATGATCACCAGCAAGATCGGCGGCAAGTTGACATGGCCGGGATGAAATTCCACCCCTTGCGGACCCGACACGATCATCGGCGAGCGCAGCATTTCGGGAATTTGCCAGCCGACCGCGTTGACCAGGAAGTTGTTCAGGTAAGCCGACCAGCCGATCGCCGTGGCGCTGGCCGCCAAGCCATATTCGAGCAAGAGGCAGGCAGCCATGATGAAGGCGAGAAACTCGCCGACGGTGGCGTAGGCAAAAGAATAGGAAGAACCGGAAGCGGGAATGCGGAACGACAATTCGGCGTAGCACAGCGCGGTCAAGCCAGCCGTGACGGCGGCGATCAGGAAAGAGAGGATCACGGACGGGCCGGCTTTGGGCACCGCTTCGACCATCGTGAAGAAAATCCCGGTGCCGATGGTGGCACCGACCCCGATCATGGTCAATGAAAATAATCCAATGGAGCGGCTCAGCCCACTGCTACTGAGGCCGGTTCCATGTGCAGCCGCGCTGTCGATCGGCTTGGTACGGGTCAGTTTCTGGCCCAGAGTTTGATTCACGGGAAATCCTTTTGTGATGTGTTCGGCTGCTATCCTGCCAGGCGCAATTTCAATCAAAAAAACTAAGCGATTATAGGGCTTCCGCTACCATGCACGACAGATCTTTTGTATAAGAAATGCACCGCTGCCGCGCCGCACCAGGTTCAAGCCGGCCCCGCAATCCGCGCCAGTTCGGCTGCGCCGGCAAAGACGATTTCCGGCCCGCGCGCTTGCCGCGTTTCCACAGTGGAATAGCCCCAGGCGACGGCGCCGAAAGCCAGCCCTTCGGCCTGGCCCGTGCCGCGGTCGCGCAGAGCGTGGCAGGCGCACAACATTTCCAGCTTGCCCCACTTGGGGCGGCGGAAACCGTGCTTGTCAGCCAAGGTGTCGGCCTGCGTGCCGTCGCAGTCGACAACCAGCAATGTGTATTGCATTGCGGCGCGCCCGATGGAAAGCGCCATTCCAGGCCAGTCCGCTTGATCGAATCAAAGATTCATAATAAATACATCTTAATGTACAATAGCCGTGTCGGCCGCAAAATACCCTATCTAATCACGCCGCAACGTCCAGGAGCAATGCCATGATTTCAGCCACATCCCGTCCCTACATCGATGCCAGCGTGCCCGTCTTGCGCGCCCATGGCGTGACGATCACGACCACCTTTTACCGCAATATGTTCGCGGCCCACCCCGAGCTGAACAATCTGTTCAATATGGGTAACCAGGCCAGCGGCGCGCAGCAACAATCGCTGGCGGCGGCCGTGTTTGCGTATGCCTCGCACATCGACAATCCGGCCGCGCTGGCGCCGGTCATCAGCCGCATCGTCCACAAGCACGTCTCGCTCGGCATCAAGCCGGAGCACTATCCCATCGTCGGTCGCTACCTGCTGGGCGCGATCCAGGAGACGCTCGGCGACGCCGCCACGCCGCCCCTGCTGGCGGCCTGGGACGAAGCCTACAACTCGCTGGCCAATCTCTTCATCGAGCAAGAAAAGACCATGTATGCGCAAGCCGGCATCACGCCCGGCGCCACCCGGCCGATGCGGGTCGTCGCGCTGCGCCAGGAAAGCGCGGACGTGCGCTCCCTGACGCTGGAACCGGACGACGGCCAGCCGGCGCCCGCCTTCCGGCCGGGGCAATATGTCAGTTGTGCCGTCACCTTCGACGATGGCAGCCATCAATTACGCCAATACAGCCTGTCGGACGCGCCTAGGGACGGGCAAATCCGGATTTCGGTCAAGCGCGAGCGCGCCACCAATGCCAATCCGCAAGGCCAGGTGTCGAACTGGATACACGAACGCGTGGCGCTCGGCAGCGTGCTGCAAGTGAGTCACCCCTTCGGCGACTTCACCCCCGACACCGAATCGAACCAGCCTATCGTGCTGCTGTCGGCCGGAGTCGGCATCACGCCGATGATCGCGACCCTGAACCGCATCGCCCAAGTGAATCCGGGCCGCCACGTGATCTTCGCCCACGCCGCGCGCGGCGCCGAGCATCATGCACACCAGGCCGACCTGGCCGCCGCCCAGGCCGTGATGCCGAATCTGCAAAACATCACCTTTTACGAATCGGCGCCGGGACAAGGCTTGATGGATGCGGCGCTCCTGCCGACCTGGTCGCGCGGCGCAACCGATGTGTATATGTGCGGCCCGAGCGCCTTCATGCGCGCGCAATGGCAGGCGCTGCTGGCGCTGGGCGTGCCGCCGACCCGCCTGCACCGCGAAGTGTTCGGGCCGGACTTGCTCGACATCTGAGCCGCTCCCGGAGAATATTGGTGCCGCACGCGGCGGCTGGCGCGCGTGCGGCTTACACATGCTTACCTTTGATACAATGTATTGCCTATCTACAAATAGCCGTCAAGCGTTAATCTAAGCACATGCAACACCAAACAATTCTAGGGGAATCAACATGAACAGCAACGATATCAAAACAGCCAGCCGCATCCATCCACTGATGGCCGGCGCCGCCATTTCCGTCACGTTGCTGAGTCTGGTTGGCGCGGCCGCCATCGCCGGCTTGCTGCCAACTTCGCGCGGCGCCATCGCGCCGCAAGACAGCAGCATGACGGCGCCGGCGACCTTGGCGCCAACGGCATTGGCCGCTGCTCCGAGCTTGAGCCAACAGCAAGAACCGGCCCGCGCCCCGGTCGCACACAAGGCCCAGCACACCCACCATGCGACCCAGATGGCGCAAAACGATGATCGCTCTTACCAGCAGCCCGAACGCCAAGCCCAGCAAGCTGCGCCGCAAGCGGCAGCGCAACCCAATTACGTGGGCATAGGCGCCGGCGCCGTGATCGGCGGCTTGCTCGGCAACCAGGTGGGCGGCGGCCGCGGCAAGACGCTGGCAACCATCGCCGGCGTGGTCGGTGGCGGCATGCTGGGCAATGAAGTACAAAAACAAGTGCAGCAACCGCAACGCTGACCGGCTTGCCGCGCCATCGATACACTAGTCGGCGCGGCAAACTTAAGCGTAGGAGCCGAGGGAGCCGAGGTAGTCGAGCTTGCCTAGCGGCACGCCTTGGTTGCGCAAGATGGCATACGCGGTGCTGAGGTGAAAGAAGAAATTCGGCAACGCAAACGTCAACAGATAATCGTCGCCGCTGAACGAAGGCTGGAATGCGCCATAGTTCAGGGTGACGGTTTTTTCTTCGGCCTGCTCCAATTGCGCCGCATCGACGCTGTTCAAGTAAGCAATGGTATTGGCTATGCGTTCCTGCAATTGCGCAAACGAGGTTTCATTGTCTTCAAACCTGGGGGCGGCCACGCCGCTCAGGCGCTCCACCGTGAACTTGGATGCGTCGCTGGCGCGTTGGACCTGGGCCGTCAAGGGCAGCATGTCGGGCGCCAGGCGCGCGCCGAGCAATATGTCGGGCACGATGCCATCCTGCTCGACGTGCGCCAACCCCTTGTCGAGCAAGCCGGACAGGGCTGTCAAGCCGCGCACAAATACCGGAATGGATGTCTGATACATCGATAATGCCATGCGGAACTCCCTTTCAGCGGAACGCGAATGCGCGCCGATCTGGGCCAGAGTCTACCCCATGCGCAGACATCGCACCCAAGCTCACACACAGCACAATTGCCAGCCGACGAAGACCAGCAATCCGGCGCCTATCGTCAGCAATTGCCGGCGCGTGAAGGCGCAAACGAGCGTCGCCGCCAGCGCGGCCACCAATTGCGGCTTGTGCCAGCTCAGTTCGAGGTGGCCGCCGTGCGGCGCCAAGATCATCGGCACAATGATGGCCGTCAGCACCGTCACCGGGACGAAGCCCAGCGCTTCCCTGACCGGGGCCGGCAACACGATGCGGTCGCCGAGCACGAAAATGGGGACCTTGATCGTGACCGTGATCGCCGCCATGCCGAGTATCATCCAAAAATAATGCATATTGCCTCCATCAGCAGGCGCTTGCGCATATGCGTCAAGGCCATGCCGGCCGCGACGCCCAGCAACATCCCGGCAAGCCTCATTTATCGGGTACATCCTTGAACAGGTAGGCGCCGGCCGTCAGCGAGGGCAGGCGCGTCAATTGGGGCACCACGATGGAGATAAACGTAAGCACCATCGCAAAATCGAGTCCCAGCGCCTGCAATTGGGGAAACACGGTGCCGAACAGCAGGCCGACCAGGGTCCAGAGTTGCCAATTGCCATAGATGGCGCCGCCCGAGCCGAGGAAATACCAATGCCCGAGGGCCGCCTTCGGATGCTGACTGTAATAGGCATCCATCACGTCTATCAATAAAAAATCTGATCGCCACGAACACTTTGATATAGATCAAAAAGGTTTGTCACCCGCAGCGGCATAGAGCCGAATCATGCGGCAAGCCCAGTAAAACTGGCCCTGGTTTTCGAACTGCGCGTGCGAAAGAAAATCGACTGACATGCGTTCCTGTGCCGAACTTTGAGCGCACCAATATGACGCGAATTGAAAGGTGGACCGGAGGAACATTCAGCAATAAGCGCTGGCATATTGCTCCGAGTGCGGCTTCAAGCGACAGCTTACCACCGGCCCCGGCTGGCTAAGCAGCCGCTGGAGCCGGCGGTGCTGTCTGACTTACTTGCTGGCCTTGACCGTCGAGTAGCTTGACATCAGATTGCGGTAGTCGGGAATATGCTTGGAAAACAACGCGCCCAAGCCTTCCACATCATTGTGCCAGTCGCGATGCAATTCGCCGGCCACGCCAAACCAGGTCGTCAACTGCGCGCCGGCGGCCGACATCCTATCCCAGGCCGCCTGGCGGGTAATGTCGTTGAAGGTGCCCGATGCATCGCACACGACAAACACTTCAAAGCCTTCGGCCAGCGCGGACAGCGTGGGGAACGCGACGCATACTTCGGTGACCACGCCGGCAATAATCAATTGTTTCTTGCCGGTGGCTTTCACGGCCTTGACGAAATCTTCATTGTCCCAGGCGTTGATTTGACCGGGACGGGCGATGAAGGGCGCATCGGGGAAAATTTCGCGCAGTTCCGGCACCAGCGGACCGTTCGGGCCATCTTCGAAACTGGTGGTCAGGATGGTCGGCAGTTTGAAGTATTTGGCCAGGTCGGCCAGCGCCAGCACATTATTCTTGAACTTGTCCGGGTCGATGTCGCGCACCAGCGACAACAAGCCCGCTTGGTGGTCCACCAGCAGAACGGCGGCTTGGTCTTTGTCGATGCGGTTATAAGACTTGTTCATGGTGTTTTTCTTTCATTCATGGTTATTGACAAAACGTCGGACTGCGAATCTGGGGATACTGTTTCTTCTAAAAATCGGGCGACCTATCCCCACCCTCAAGGGACAGGCCGCCTGGAGCACCAGGCCCGTTCAAGCGGGCATTTGTCCAAACCGGCCGCTGTTGAAATCGACGATGGCTTGTGCGATTTCCTCCTGGCTATTCATCACAAATGGCCCGTGCCCGACGACCGGCTCGTCGATCGGCTCTCCGCTCAGCAACAAGACCACGGCATCGTTGTTGGCCTCGATGGAGACGGCGCTTCCCGCCCGGTCCAGCAGCACCATCTGCGCCTCGTGCGCAACTTCGCTGTCATTGACCAAGACCGTGCCGCGCAAGACCATCAGCGCGCCGTTCCAGCCATCGGGAAGCGACAAGTTACTGATGCCGCCCTGTTTCAAACGCAGATCCCATACTTGCATCGGCGTGAAGGTACGCGTCGGCCCGGCCTGCCCTTGATACTTGCCGGCGATCACCCGCAGCGTGCCGGCGTCGTCCGGCAAGGCCACGGCCGGAATGTCGCCGTCCAGGATGGCCTGGTAAGCGGGCGCGCTCATCTTGTCCCTGGCCGGCAGATTGACCCACAGTTGGACCATTTCCAGGGTGCCGCCCGACTGCGTGAACGCGTCGGAATGGAATTCCTCATGCAAGATGCCCGCTCCCGCCGTCATCCACTGCACATCGCCGGGACCGATCACGCCGCCCTGTCCGGTGGAATCGCGGTGCGCCACTTCGCCCTTGTAGACGATGGTGACGGTTTCAAATCCGCGATGCGGATGTTGTCCCACGCCGGGCGGATGCGCGGAAGGCTTGAACTCGGCTGGGCCGGCATAGTCCAGCAGCAGAAACGGGCTCAGTTGCTTGCCGTGGTTTTGATAAGAAAACATCGACCGGACGGGAAAGCCATCGCCAACCCAATGCTGGCGGGGAGCGCTGTAAACACCGAGAATTTTCTTCAAAACGATCTCCTTACTGTGGTTTGAAATATTACCTCTAAGCAAACAATAGTATAACTTCAGGACAATCCCATGTATAGATGGTAAAATTTACCTTCATAGTCCTATTAAGTGAACGATGAAGCTGCCATGCAGGATTTAAACGATCTTTACTACTATGTCCAAGTCGTCGATCACAGCGGCTTCGCGCCGGCGGGGCGGGCCTTGTGCATGCCCAAGTCCAAATTGAGCCGGCGCGTCGCCATGCTGGAGGAAAGGCTGGGGGTGCGCTTGATCCAGCGCACCAGCAGGCACTTTTCGGTGACTGAAATCGGCCAGACTTACTATGAACATTGCAAGGCGATGCTGGTGGAAGCGGGGGCCGCGCAAGACGCGATCGAGGTGACGCGCGCGGAACCCTGCGGCGTGGTGCGCATGAGTTGTCCGATCGCCTTGCTGCAGGCGCATGTGGGCGCCATGCTATCGGACTTCCTGGCCCTTCATTTGCGGGTGACTGTGCAATTGGAAGCAAGCAATCGCCGCGTCGATCCCGTCGAAGAGGCAATCGACCTGGCGCTTCGGGTCAACCCGCCGCCGCTTCAGGATAGCGACCTGGTGATGCGTATCCTGGCCGAGCGCAGCCAGTGCCTGAGCGCCAGTCCCGCTCTATTTGGCAAGCATGGATTGCCCGCGACGCCGGGGGATTTGGCCGCCTGGCCCAGCCTGGCGATGGGTGGCGCGCAGCAAGCCCACGTATGGAATCTGTTCGGACCGGATGGGGTGCGGGCCGACCTCCACCACACCCCGCGCCTGATCTGCAACGACATGTTGGCATTGCGTAGCGCGGCGCTGGCCGGCCTCGGGATTGTGCAACTGCCGACCATGATGCTGCGCGATCAATTGGCCGATGGCTCATTGCTGCGCTTGATTCCGGACTGGGCGCCGCGGCGCGAGATCATCCATATTGTGTTCCCGTCGCGGCGCGGCTTGCTGCCGTCCGTGCGCGCCTTGAGCGACTACCTCGCACGACGCTTCGCCGCGCTGAACGAGGATTGACACCAGCCTGCGCGCCCCATCAAGCCGGGCGGCAGGCGACTTTACTGCTGGCGCACCACCATCAGACCGGCGCGCAAGCCGACCCGCACATCGGGATTCGGAAACACCACCAATTCCTCGGCGTGCTTGACGGTGTAGACCGTGTCGCCATCGGTGGCGATCACGGCGCCAGCCGGCAGCGCGCTGAAGTTTTGCGTGCTACGGTCGAAGGCCATGCGAAAATCGTCGCTCAGCTTGACGATTTCCTGCGCCACCGTAAATACGTGCGAGGCGACCTTCACCGGCGCCGGCGCGGCGCCGCACAAGAGGCCGGCCAGGGCCAGCTCGACGTCGGCAAACAAGCTCAAATCGTTCTGGCCCAGCGTACCGACCCGGCCCAGTTCGACCGTGCTGGCGGCCGCGCCATGGTGTTCGGCCGAGTAATAACTGTAGGTGCCGGCCGATTTCGGATTCATGATGATGGCACCGATGGCGGCTTGGCCCAGCCAGGCGATCAGCTGCGCCTTGGCCGCGTCGGCGATCAAGTCGGGCACGATGGCGAAGGTCGGATACACGGAAGGACGGATCGCGGTGTGCAAGTCCAGGTGCCAGCGCACCGGTCCCGCATCCTTGAAAAACGCCGTGGTGGCGGCGATCAACTGGTCGGCGCGCTGCGCCTCGACGGCGCCGCCCAGCCCGCCCCGCTCGGCGCGGAACATGCGATTCAGGTCGGCGTCGATGAAACGCTTGCCGGCCTGGATCGCGGCCAGGTTGCCGACGCACACCATCAGGTCGACCGCCAATGCGCCGGCGTCGCGCGCCAGGGCGTCGAGCAAATGCGCCAGCACTTCGATCGGCCCCGTTTCGTCGCCATGCACGCCAACCGATACCAGCACGCTGGCGCGCGCCGCCGGTACGCTGGCGGCCGCTTTGATTTGTAAGATGCCGGGCGCCGGCAGCGCCACCGCAAAACCGGCCTTGGCAAACAGCGCGGCGACCGCGCTGAAATCGGCGTCGGCCAGGGCCCGCACCGCCTCCGTCACCGCGCCTGCGGTGGCGGAGGCGCCAGTGTCCACTTGACTCATCAAGCCGCCACGGCCGTGGTGGCTTCGGACAAGGCCCACACGTCCAGCATCGCCTGTTCCAGGTCAGTCGCCAGCGGATAACCGAACAAGCCCAGGGCGTTGGTCACCACTTCGACCGCTTCGGCACCGTTGCCGCCGACCGCCGCGCGCGCCAGCACCTGGGTCAGCAAACGCTGCTGGGTGCGACGCAAGGCGTGTTGCGCGTAATTGCGCAACTGTTCCTGCGACTTGCTTTGCGGGACCAACTTGAGGCCGCGCTCCAGCGTATCGATGCCGGCCTGGCCGCGCAGCGCCATGCCCACTTGCAGGAAGGCCGCCAGGTCCATGTCGCTTGGACGCTTCACCGACAAGGCCGAGAACACGAACGTCGCCACCGCCTCGATCGCGTCGACCGCGTTCCAGGCATACACGAAGTCCGGCCGCAGCGCCGCCGTCAAGTCGGCGTCCGACTGGCCGTCGGCACGCATCAGTTGGCGCACTGTCTCGGGCAGGCTGAACAAGCGGGTCAGCTCGTCCACGCCGCCGCGCAATTGCTCGGCCGGCACCGACAGCGCGCCTTCGATCATGGCTTTTTGCAGCACGCGGGTACGGGCGTCGACCTTGATCGAGATGGCGCGCGGCACCGCCAGCGCGTCGGCGTCGAGCGCCTCGAAGAGCGGCGCCAGATTCAGCGCCGACCAGGCCTGGCCCCAGGCCAGGATCACCTCGGACTCGTCCACTCCATGCTCGAGCGCCAGGTCGCGCAACATCAGGGGACCGCAGCGGTTCACCGCTTCATTGGCCAGCACGGTTGCCAGGATGGCGTTGGCCAGAGGATGATCGAGCGCGCTGCGGCTCGCCACCAGCAGGGCCGGGAAGTATGGCTTCAGGATAGGCTCGGCCCAGCTGGCGTCGAGCAGCGGCAGCGCCGACAGGATGCGCTTGAAGCGGTTCTTCACGTTGGCAATCACCACCGCCAGTTCCGGCGTGGTCAAGCCGCGGCCGTCGGCCTTGCGGCGCGCCAGTTCGGCCACCGTCGGCAATTGCTCCAGTTCGCGCGACAGCGCGCCCTCTTCTTCCAGGCTGGCGATCAGGGCCGCGTAACCGTCTTGCACCGAGCTTTCCGACTGCGCCTGCCACTCGCGCACCAGCAGATGCGTTTGCAGCGTGTTGTCGCGCAAGACCAGACGCTCGATATCGTCGGTCATGTCATTGAGCACGCGGTTGCGCTCTGCCTCGCTCAACTGGCCGGCGTTGACTTCGACGTCGAGCCAGATCTTGGCGTTTACTTCATGGTCGGAGCAATCCACGCCGGCCGAATTGTCGATCGCATCGGTGAAGATGCGCCCGCCCGCCAGCGCGAATTCGATGCGGCCCGACTGGGTCGCACCCAGGTTGCCGCCCTCGGCCACGACCTTGGCGCGCAACTGATTGCCGTCGACGCGGATATTGTCGTTGGCGCGGTCCTTGACTTGCGCGTGGCTCTCGCTGGACGCCTTGATATAGGTGCCGATGCCGCCGTTGTAAAACAGGTCGACCGGCGCCAGCAGGATGCGGTGCATCAGCTCTTCCGGCGCCAACGCGGTTTCCTCGATGTCGAGCGCGGCGCGGATTTGCGGCGACAGCTCAATCGAGCGGGCGTTGCGCGGGTAGACGCCGCCGCCGGCCGAGATCAAGCCCTTGTCATAGTCTTCCCACGACGAGCGCGGCAAGGCGAACATGCGGGCCCGCTCGTCGAACGAGGCGCCGACGTCCGGGGTCGGATCGAGGAAAATGTGGCGGTGATCGAAGGCAGCCAGCACCTTCAACTGGCGCGACAGCAGCACGCCGTTGCCGAACACGTCGCCCGACATGTCGCCTACGCCGACCATGGTGATCGGGGTGGTGTTCATGTCGTGGTCCATCTCATAGAAGTGGCGCTTGACCGCTTCGAACGCGCCCTTGGCGGTGATGCCCAGCTTCTTGTGGTCATAGCCGTTTGAGCCACCCGAGGCGAAAGCGTCGCCCAGCCAGAAGCCGCGCGCCACGGCGATGCCGTTGGCAATGTCGGAAAATGTCGCGGTGCCCTTGTCGGCCGCCACCACCAGGTAGGGGTCGGCGGCGTCGTAGCAGACCGTATCGACGGGCGCCACGATATTGCCCAGCACGCGGTTATCGGTCACTTCCAGCAGGCTGGCGATGAACAGGCGGTAGACTGCCTCGCCTTCGGCCGCGATGGTTTCACGCACGGCATCCTTGGGCATCATCTTGCAGACGAAGCCGCCCTTGGCGCCGGCCGGCACGATCACGGCATTCTTCACCATCTGCGCCTTGACCAGGCCCAGCACTTCGGTACGGTAATCTTCCATCCGGTCGGACCAGCGCAAGCCGCCGCGGGCCACCGGGCCGCCGCGCAGGTGCAAGCCTTCGAAGCGGCGCGAAAACACGAAAATCTCGCGGTAAGGACGCGGTTCCGGCACCAGGGCCAGGCCGCTGGTGTCGAATTTGAAGATAATCTTGTCGCCCTGCCCGCCGTTCTGGAAATAATTGGTACGCAGGGTGGCCAGCATCAGGTCGGCCAGCGCACCCAGGATTTCTTCGGTGTCGGCGTGGTTCACGGCCGGCAGGTGGCTCTTCAGCAGCAACAGCGCTTCATGCGCGTCGGCGTGCTGCGCGTCGGACAGGCTGGGATCGAAACGCTGCAGGAAGGCGTCCACCAATTGCTTGACCTGGGCCGGCTGCTTGCGCAGGCAATCGGCGATATAGCGCACCGAGAAGCGGCTGCCGGTCTGGCGCCAGTAGCTCATGTAGGCGCGCACCAGTTGCACTTCGCGCGTGCTCAAGCCGCCTTCGATGACCAGCCCGTTCAGGCGGCCGTCTTCGGCGTCGTTGTTGAACAGCCCGGTGAACAATTCCTGCGCCACCGCGACCACCGCTGGCAGCGCCAGTTTGGCGGCGCTGGTCGCGTCCACCGTCAGGCTGGTGACGAAATGGCGCATGCCGTCGGCGGCGTCGATCGAGTAAGCCTGTTCGCGGTCGATCGCGACGCCGGCGTTATGCAGCGCCGGCAGGATGGTCGACAGCGCCGGCACCCGGTTCACCGAGTACAGGCGGATGGTGGTGGCGTCGCCGGCCTCGATGCGCACCGCAACGCGGGCCGGATCGGTGTTGCGCAGGATCGCGCCGAGGTCGCGGAAAGCCACTGCAGGCGCGGTCGCGGCCACGTATTCGAGCGGCAGGTTGGCGCCCAGCTTGCGCAGGTTGGCGCGCATCGGAATGTCGAACACGGCGTCGGCCAGGGTCGCAAAACCGGTGTGCCAGCCGTCCAGCACCGCCAGCAGCGGTTGCTGGATATCGGTTTCCAGGTCGAGCGGATAGCGCGCCGCGTGCGCGATCAGGTACAGGCGCGCCAGCGGGCCGTCGGCCACCAGGGTTTGCGAGCTGACGTGGGTGGCGCCGGAACTGCGTTGCAGCGCCTTCGCCAGCGCCGCCGCCATGCTGGCGCTGTAGCGCTCGCGCGGCAGGTAGACCAGCACATTCAGGTGGCGCGCGTAGACGTCGCGCCGGGCGAACACCTTGGTGCGCGGCTGCTTGTACAGGGAGACCACCGAGCCGCACACTTGCGCCAGCCATTCCAGGTCCGCTTCCAGCGCTTCGGTGCGCGGCAGCGAATCGAGGATTTCGCGGAATTTCTCGGCCCGGAAGCCTTGCTGGCGCACGCCGGCAAGGCGCAGCACTTCGGCCACGCGGCCGCGCGCGAACGGCAGGCTGGCCAGCGGGCTGGCGGTGGCGGCGCGGGTGAACAGGCCGACGAAGCAGTGTTCGCCCAGGATCGTGCCTTGCGCGTCGGTGTCGCGCACGCCGATGAAGTCGAGCTGCTGGTCGCGGTGCAGGGTGCCGCCGACGTCGGCCTTGACGATCGACAGCGCCGAGGCGCGCTTGGACAGGGTGTCGAGTTCGCCCGGGATATTGGCCAGGCAGGTGCCGTAGACCGGATGGCTGGTATCTTGCAGTACGCCGATGCGGCTCGGGACGTCGCGTTCCAGTTCGCGCTTGCCCGGCTTGACGCTGTAATAGGCGTAGCCGAACAATTCAAAACCGTCGTGCTTGACCCATTCCAGGAAAGCGGCGACTTCCTCGCCCTCGGCGCCATGGGTGGCGGCGTCGGCGGCCACGGCGCCAATGCGCTCGGCCATCAGGGCGGCGTCACGCCGCACCACGGCAGCGTCGCGCGCGACCATTTCCAGCGCGCCGACCAGGGCCGCCAGTTCGCCCGCTTCCAGGTCTTCGGCCAGCAGGCACAGCACATACGATTCTTGCGGGTCGCCGGCCTGGCCCACCGCGACGGCAACGCCGTCGGCGGCGCGGCGCACGGCCAGCACGGAACTCATCACGCCGCGCACGTTCACGTGCCGCTTGCGCATCGCCATCACGATCGAATCGACCAGGTAGGGCATGTCGTCATTGAGGATCAGCAAGGCGCTGGCCATGCCGCCGCGACCGTCCGCGTAGCGCAGGGCCGCGATCTGGCAGCCGGCGCCGGCGCGCTTGGCCGCTTGCGTGAAACCATCCCACAAGACCGGTGCCAGGCTGTCGGGCGCGATGTCCGACAAGTCCTCCTCGTCCAGCGAGCCGAGCCAGGCGCTGATCAGCGTCGCCACCTGGCCGCTATCGGCGGGCGGCTTGCTGGCGTTGACCAGATCGAGCGTTTGTGTGCGCAAATCTTGTGGCATTTGTTTCATCGTTGCTTCTCCGTTGCGGTAATGTGAATTCCATCGCTGTCGTTTTGGCTTGTGGCTGCGCGACGGCGAGGTGTCAAAAGACGGGGTGTGCCCCGTCCAATTAATCTCTCCCGTTGCCGGGAGCTGTCTCCAGCCATCGAACTGAATCCGCGGCGCGACACCGCGAATCACCAAACTCCCCGCGCCGGCGGCTTTTTTCAGATGCCGCTCGGCGCCGCTGCTGATATTAGAGCAGTTAAACCCCTACTGATCAAACTATAGCGACCCCAGTTTGGGGCGAAAACCGCCATCTCCAGGCTTGCGCCGGGTTTTGTTACAAATTGTAGCGATTAAATCATGACAAGTCGTACAGGCCGGGCAAATCGAGGATGCGCGTCAGCTCTTCCAGGGCGGCGTGGATTTCCAGCGCCAGCGCCGGATCGGCCAGTTCGCTCGGTTCGAGCCGGTCGCGGTAATGCTTCTCGACCCATGCCACCAGCGTGTGGTACAACGCTTCCGTCATGACCACGCCCTGGTGCATGGCGGCCGCTTCGGCGTCGTTCAGAGACACGCGCAGGCGCAAACAGGCCGGACCGCCGCCATTGCGCATGCTTTGGCGCAAATCAAAATGAATCAATTCGTCGACCGGGCCGCCGCTGGCGATCAAGCCGTCCAGGTAACGCGCCACGGCCTGGTTTTCCTGGCATTCCTGGGGGATCACCAGGGCCATTTTGCCGTCCGCCTTGGACAGCAACTGGCTGTTGAACAGATAGCTGGCAACGGCGTCGGCCACCGCCACCTGGCCGGTGTCGACCCGCAGCGCGTGCAATTCGGCGCCCACGCCGGCCATGGCGCGGCGCAACTGGTCCAGGCTGGCCAGCTCGTCGGCAAACGCCTGTTCATGGTAGAACAACACATTGCCGTTGCCGACTGCGATCACGTCGTTGTGGAACACGCCCTGGTCGATCACGTCCGGATTTTGCTGGACATACACGGTGCGCGCCGGGTTCAAGCCGTGCAGCCGCGCCACCGCTTGCGACGCTTCCAGGGTCTGGCGCGCCGGATAGCGCGTCGGCGCCGGCGCCAGGGGATTGAATTCCGCGCGGCCGTAGACGAACATCTCGACCGCCGCCGCGCCATGGTTGGCGCCCAGGCGAGTGTGGTTGGCGGCGCCCTCGTCGCCGAAGGCCGGCGTCGACGGCAACGCGTCATGCACCGCGAAGCGACTGGCGTCCCGGAACAGGGCGCGCAGCGTGCGGGCCGACTGGGCGTGCTCGAAAGCGCGGTGCAACTTGTTGTTCAGGTTGGCGGCGGTGAAATGCACGCGGCCGTCGAAACTGTCGGCCGACGGGCTGACAGTGGCCGCGTTGGCAGTCCACATCGGCGAGGCCGAGTAGGCGCAGGCGAGAATTACCGGCGCTTCCTTGTAGGCGCGCGCCAGCACGTCGGCATCGCTGCCGCGAAAACCGAGGCTGCGCAAGAGGCGGAAATTAGGCCGGTCTTGCGGCGGCAACAGCGCCTGGGCAAAGCCGCGCGCGGCCAGTGCGCGCATTTTCGCCAAGCCTTGCAAGGCCGCCTGCTTCGGGTTCGAGGCGCTCTTCACATTGGAAAACGAGGCCACATTGCCGAACGACAGGCCGGCGTAGTTATGCGAGGGGCCGACCAGGCCGTCGAAATTGAATTCGCGTGCGGTTTGCATCTGCGCTCCTTAAAAGCTCAAGCCCGGCGACAGCTTGGCCGGCATTTCCAGCACGCTGTTTTCGATCGACGCCACCGGATAGGCGCAATAGTCGGCCGCATAGTAGGCGCTGGGGCGGTGATTGCCCGATTTGCCGATGCCACCAAACGGCGCCGTACTGGCCGCGCCCGTGGTCGGACGGTTCCAGTTGACGATGCCGGCGCGCGCCCGCAGCAGGAAGCTTTGCCACAGCGCTGCATCGTCCGACAGCAGGCCCGCGGCCAAGCCGAATTCGGTGGCGTTGGCCACTTTCACGGCGGCGTCGAAATCGGCCACCCGTATCACTTGCAGCAAGGGGCCGAACCATTCCTCGTCCGGGATGCCCTTGGCGTCGGTGACGTCGACGATGCCGGCCGAAACGAAGCCGCTTTCGGGCGCCAGATGGCGCATTTGCAGCAGCGTCTGGCCGCCCTTGGCGACCATGTCGGCCTGCGCTTGCAGCAGGCGCACGGCAACCGCGCTCGACACCACCGGCCCCATGAACGGTTGCGGCTGGGCGTCCGAGGCGCCGATCAACAGCTTGCCGGCCACTTCCACCAGGCGCGCGACGAAGGCGGCGCCGGCCGGGGTGTCTTGCACCACCAGGCGACGCGCGCAGGTGCAGCGTTGGCCGGCCGAGACGAAGGCCGAGAAAATCGCGTGATGCACGGCGGCGTCGACGTCTTTCACATCCCACACCACCAGGGCGTTATTGCCACCCATTTCCAGCGCCAGCATCTTGCCCGGCTGACCGCCGAACTGGCGGTGCAGGCTGATGCCGGTCTGGCAACTGCCGGTGAATAGCACGCCATCGAGCAAGGCGCTCTGACCCAGCGCGACGCCGGTGTCGCGCCCGCCGTTAACCAAATTCAGCACGCCGGCCGGCAAGCCTGCCTGCTGCCACAACTGGACCGTCTTGACGGCCGTGCGCGGCGCGTATTCGCTGGGCTTGAAGACTACCGTGTTACCGGCAATCAAGGCCGGCACGATATGGCCGTTCGGCAAATGGCCGGGAAAATTATACGGCCCGAACACGCCGAATACGCCGTGCGGACGGTGCCGCAGCACCGCGTCGCCATCGGCGATCTTGCCGTGCGTCTGGCCGGTGCGGGCGGCGTGCGATTGCACCGAGATATCGACCTTGTTGGCCATGGTCGCCACTTCCGTGCGCGATTCCCACAGCGGTTTGCCGACTTCTTCCGAGATCAGCAGCGCCAGCTCTTCGGCGTGTTCCTTGAGCAAGTCGCGAAAGCGCGCGCACACGGCGATACGCTGTTCCAACGGCGTCGCGGCCCAGGCCTCGAAACTGGCGCGCGCCGCTTCGCAGGCTTGCGCCACGTCGGCGGCCGTGGCTTGATTGCTGGACCAGGTCTGGCGGCCGCTGGCCGGGTCGATCGTGACCAGTTCGGCACCGCTGCCGGCCAGCCATGCGCCGTTGATGAAATTGGATGGATTAGACATGGGGATGCTTCCTCAAATTAAGCGACAGCGTGCGCACGGCGTCGCCGGCATGCACGCGCAGCAGTTGTTGTTCCTCTTGCGGCAGCGCGATCCTGGCGCCGACGGGATTGGCGTTGCTGACGATCATGCGAAAATCCTTCAAGACCGTGTTCGAGACCAGATAAGGCTCGGCTTCCAGCGCCGGCTCGCAGGCCGCGTCGTGGCCGGCCAGCGGGTCGATCATGCTCAAGGCGCTGTCGCGCATGGCACGCAATTCCGACACCCGCGCCTGCAGCACGGGACCGGCGTCGAAGATGTCGACATAGCCTTCGAAATACAAGCCTTCCTGCTCCAGCAGACGGCGCGCTGGCGCCGTGCTCAGGTGGACCTTGCCGATCACTTCCTGCGCCTCTTCCGGCAGGTAGGCGACGTACAGCGGCTGGCGCGGCATCAGTTCGGCGATGAACGATTTCTTGCCCAGGCTGGTCAAGTCGTCGACATGGTCGAAATTCATCTTGAAGAAATGGCGGCCCAGGCCTTCATAGAAGGGCGAGCTGCCGTCCGGCGCCTGGTAGCCGCGCATCTCGGCAATCAGCTTTTCGGTGAACAGGTGGGGGAACTGGGCGATGAACAGGAAGCGGCTCTTCGAGAGCAGCTTGCCGTTGCTGCCGCTGCGGTAATCGGGATGCAGGAACAGCGAGCACAGCTCGGTGCTGCCGGTCAGATCGTTCGACAGGTACAGCGTTTCCATGCGCGTGAAAACATCGAGTTCACGGCTGGAATGGACCAGGGTGCCGATGCGGTAATTATAGAACGGCTCTTCCAGCCCGACCGCGCCCTTGATCGCGCACACCCCGGCCAGGCGGCCGCTGTCGGTATCTTCCATCACGAACATATAGTCGCGCTGGGCCGGTGGGATGGTTTCGGCGAACGAGGCGCAGGCGATCGCCAGGCGGTCGCCCAGCATCTTCATGTCGGGCTTCAGGGTGGTCATGCCGGTGCCGACCTGGCTGGCCAGGCCGTACAAGGCATCCAAGTCCGAGGCGTTGATTGCGCGTACAACTAGCATGATTATCCTTAAATTCTGACGCAGATCACATTGTCGCCGGCGGCCACTTGCAAGGCCTCCAGCAATTGTTTCGGCAAGCCGACCGTATCGGCCGCTTCCAGCGGATCGCAGGCAAACGTCACGGCGCGGAAGCGCTGTTCGGTGCCGGAGGCGATCGCGTAATTCACCTTCAAGCCGCTGCGGCCGGGCGCCACGCCGTCAAGCACGCGCCGCGTCATCGAACCGGCAAACGAGCGCAGTGAATTCTTGTGCGCCTGCAGGATCGGGCCGCCGTCGAAAATGTCGATGTAATCGTCGGCTTCGAAGCCTTCTTCCGTCAACAGATTGAAGGCCAGCGCGCCGCTTGGATGGATCTGTCCCATCGCCGCCTGGGCGTCGCCCGGCAGCAGCGGCACGTAGACCGGGTAATGCGGCATCAGCTCGACGATCAGGGTGCGGTTGCGGGCCCCGCCAATGACGCGCTCGGCGTCCAAGAAATCCATCTGGAAGAATTTGCGGCCCAGCGCGTCCCAGAACGGCGACTGGCCGTCGGCGTCGGTGATGCCGGCCAGCGGCACGAAAAAACGGTCGCCGAAGCGCTGCGGCGCCAGCACCGCGAACAGCAGGCGCGCGCGCGACAATAACGCTGCCTCCAGGCCGGCCTGCTCCATATTGCGCACGTAAAAACTCGACAACTGGGAATACGCCGTCAATTCCGAGCACAGGGTCAGCGCATGCACGCTGTGGCTGATATTGAGGTCGCGCGAGACTTGCTGGATGACGTCGTTGCGAAAGGAAAAATAGGTGCCGTTCGAGCCGGCCGAGGCGAAGATGGCGGCGGTGCCGACGATGCCCTGGTCCGATTCGAGCACGAACAGGTACGATTCCTCGCTGGGAATATCGACATGCGCGGCAAAGGAGGCGATCGAGCGTTCGACCGAGGCGGCGATTTTCTCGCGCGTCTTCGGCAGGGTATGGACACCCGGCATGCTCACTGCGGCCAGCGCTTCAAGGGCAGCAATATCCGCTAGTTCTACCGGACGGACAACATACATGTGGACTCCCTAAAATGAAAGCAAGGCCGGACGCGGTTGCGCCCGGCCCGTTTGAATCCTCGCCCTTAGGCGGCGACGATACCGTCCAGCGCCAGGCGCAGCAGGCGACCCGCTTCCGCGATCTGCTGGTCCGAGACGATCAGCGCGGGCGCCAGGCGCACCACGTCCATACCGGCGATCAGCACCATCAAGCCCTGCGTTTCGGCGGCTTTCTGGATTTCCTTGGCGCGCCCCTTGTAGGCTTCGGTGACCACCAGGCCCAGCAGCAAGCCGCTGCCGCGCACGCTGGCAAATACTTGCGGGTAATCCTTGATCAAGCCTTGCAGCAGCCCGACCAGGTTGGTGGAGGCTTCCTTGACGCGCCACAGGAAATCGGGCTTGTTGATCGTTTCCAGCACTTTCAAGGCCACCGTCGCGGCCAGCGGATTGCCGCCGTAAGTGGTGCCGTGGGTGCCGACGCCGAGCGTGGCCGCCAGCGCTTCGGTGGTCAGCATGGCGCCAATCGGATAGCCGTTGCCGAGCGCCTTGGCCGACGTCAGGATGTCCGGCGTGACGCCATAACCCATGTAGGCAAACAGCTCGCCGGTGCGGCCCATGCCGCATTGGACTTCGTCGAAAATGAGCAGCGCGCCGGTCTGGTAGCACAGCGCGCGCAATTCTTCCAGATAGGCGGCGTCGGCCGGCACCACGCCGCCCTCGCCCTGTATCGGCTCGACGATCACGGCGCACACGTCGCCGGTGATGGCGGCGCGGGCGGCCGCGATGTCATTGTAGGCAATGTGGTCGATTTCCTGCGGCAGCGGCTCGAAGCCTTCGGTGTATTTGGGCTGGCCGCCGACCGACACGGTAAACAGGGTGCGACCGTGGAAAGAGCTGACGCAAGAGACGATGCGCGACTTGGCCGGGCCGTAATTGGTATGCGCGTATTTGCGCGCCAGTTTCAAGGCCGCTTCATTGGCTTCCGCGCCGGAATTGCAAAAGAAGGCGCGCTCGGCGAAGGTCGCCTCGGTCAGGGCCAGCGCCAAGCGCAGCACCGGTTCATTGGTGTAGCCGTTGCCGAGATGCCACAGGGTGTTGATTTGCTTGGTCAGCGCCTCGACCAGCACCGGATTGCAATGCCCGAGGCTGGCGACGGCGATGCCGGACGTGAAATCGAGGTAATGCTTGCCGTTCTGGTCCCACAGATCGAGGCCGGCGGCGCGCACCGGCACCATCGCGGACGGCGCATAGGTCGGCACCAGGACTTCGTCGAAGGTTTGTCTGGTGACAGGGCGTTCGGTGACGGTCGAATCAAGCTTGGCGTTCATGGCACTCCTCAATGTTGGCTTCACGGCTACGGCAGCCGCGCGTGTACAGCATTATAAAAAGCGGGATGCTAAAACTCTTTCCGATCTGCGACAGCGATTTTCACTTTTACCCGGCCGGCATCAGCTTGCGCTGGCGCTCTTCGCGCGGGGTGTGGCCGAACAGGGCGCCGAAGGCGGTGGAAAAATGCGAGCCGGACGAGAAGCCGCACATCAGCCCGACTTGCACGATGGAATTGTGGGTGCCTTGCAATAATTGGCGGGCCCTTTGCAGGCGCAATTCCAGGTAATAGCGCGACGGCAGGCTGCCCAGGTATTGCTTGAACAAGCGTTCCAGCTGGCGCCGCGACAAGCCCACCAGGTTGGCGATATCGTCGGTCGACAAGGGCTCCTCGATATTGGCTTCCATCAGCGTGACCGCTTCCGACAACTTCGGCTGCAGCACGCCGAAGCGGGCTTGCAGGGCGACGCGCTGGCGCTCTTCCTTGCCGCGCACCCGGTCGATGCACAGCGCTTCCTTGATATGGGCCTGGATATCGGCACCAAACAGGGTTTCCACCAAGGTCAGGGCAAAGTCGATGCTGGCGGCACCACCGCAGCAAGTGAGGTGCGGGCCGTCAATCTCGAACAGATGCGGGGTCAGGATCGCGCGCTCGGCCTTGGCCTCGGCGTCCGCATACAAGGCCCACGGCAGCGCGATGCGCACGCCATCCATCACGCCGGCGCCGGCCAGCCACAGCACGCCGGCGCCGAGCGCGCCCCAGAACGGCGCCGAGCGGCAACGCTCGATCACCGCGCGGCATAATTCCGGGCGCAGCGGGGCCTGGGTTTCGTCGGCCACCAGCAGCGCGATATGCCAGTGGCCGCTGGCCTGGGCCGCCACTTGCTCGGGCGTGCACACCTCCAGTTGCAGGATGTGGGCGCCCACTTCGGCGACACATAACCGCAGCGGCTGCACCAGGCCGGCCCAGGTGATGGCGTCGGGCTGGCCGGCGTTGACCAGCAAGATGCGCAAGGGCTGGTCGAGCGCGACGCGGTACAGGTTAGCAAATGACATCGGGCGCGCAGGGGTGCATAGTCTCGGGTCGAAAACAGGATGGGACGCTATTCGGGCGCCAGCACGGTGGCCGGGCGCGCCGAATTCCATTGGCTCGCTATCATACCGGAGATCAGCAGCGCGGCGCCGGCCCATGCTTGCGCGCTCATCACCTCGCCCAGCCAGAAATAGGCGAAAAACGCCGCTGCGCCCGGCTCGAAGGCATAGATCACGGCCGCCTCGTTGGCCGTGCTATGGCTCTGGCCCCAAGTTTGCAATGCAATGATGGCGGCCGTACAAAGCAAGCCCAGATACAGGAAATTGAGGGCATACAGGCGCAGGCCGGCGCCGATATAGCTCCAGTAATTGAGCAAATCGACACTGGCGTCGATCTGGCCGCGCGGCACTTCGCGCACCAGCAGCCACAGCGCCGAACACAGCGCCACGGTGACGATTTGCATGGCCGTCAGCGTCATCAGCTTTTCCACGCGGCGCGTGGCGCCTTCCATCAGCTTGACGTAGACGCCGAAAGAAAAAGCGGCCAGCAGCGCCAGCGTGTCGCCCCGGCCCCAAGTGGCGGCGCCATCCGAACACAGGGTACACAAGCCGGCCACGGCCAGCACCAGCGCAATCATGATGCGGCGCTCGGGCCGTTTGCCGGCCAGAAAGCCCAGCAGCGGCACCGCCAGCACATTCAAACCGGTGAGGAAGGCATTGCGGTTGGAACTGGTCAGGGCCAGGCCTTCGACCTGGAACACATAACAGGCGAACAGCAGCACGCCGACCACGGCGCCCTCCCGGCAATCGCTCCAGCGCGCCCGCCACAGGCAAGGCGCCAGCACGGCCGCGGCCAGCAGGAAACGGATGAAAACGATCCAGATCGGCGAGAAATACGCCGTCAAGCTCTTCATCGCGGGAAAAGTCGTGCCCCATACCAGGGTGACCACGAGTAAGGCCAGAATGCCGCGCAACTGATGTGTCATGCTCGCTGCCTCATTTCAATGTACGAATGCCAAGGATGACGCCATGTTACCCGCCCGCGCGCAAAATGGCGAACCACTGCCGCATCCATGCCGGAATGGCTATAATCATGCTCTATGGGTGAACGATATTTAAAGAGTATCCGGCTGCTGGCGGAATGCCTGCAAGGCTTCGAGCGCATGTCGGGCGAGCGCGTGCGCCGGTTCGGCTTGACGCACGCGCAATTCGACATCATTGCCACGCTGGGCAATACGCCCGGCATGTCATACAAGCAATTGGGCCAGAAAACCCTGATCACCAAAGGCACCCTGACGGGCGTGATTGACCGGCTGGAACAAAAAGGCCTGGTCGAGCGCGAGCGCAGCGTCGACGACAAGCGCTCGTATTTCGTGCGCCTCAGCGGTCGGGGTGAACAAGTGTTTGCCGAGGTATTCCCGCAAATCACGGCGGCTGGCGCCACGCTATTCGCCCATTACAGCGAGGCCGATTTCACAGCGCTGGAACGGACCTTGTCCGGACTCAAGCAAAGTATTCTCGGCCACCCCAACACTTAAGCGAAGGAACTACATTGAAAACCACTCTGCTCGAAGGCATGCAGCCGGCCCATTTCGACAAACATATCATCGGCAACCTCTTGCTCAACGTCAGCACGCCGGATCTGGTGCGCCAGGAAAAGCTGATCATCGGCATCCGCAATGAAGCGGGCGAAATCTACCGCCTGATCGGGGCTACCAAGCACAACAGTTTCATGAATGCAATCGAGGAATTGTTCGACCTGGGCCTGGTGGACGAGTTGCAAGACACCGATACGCCACAGGATGGCTGCGACGCCATCTTCAGCGAAGCAGCGTAAGACGGTGCGGCCGGCGAGGTGCGGCCGGCGTGCCTCGCCGGCCGCGCCCGGATTACCAAAAAACATCAGAAAAAAAGAATAGCCAAAAAAATTCTACTCAGCAATATTCCGAGTATAATTTTTTTGATGAACAGACCCGATGTATTTAAAAGCATTGCCGCCCAGGCGAGCCGCGGCGAGCTGACGTTCCCGACCAGCGTGGAAGCGTCGGTCAAGCTGCAGCACGCGCTCAACGACCCCGATTGCCATCTGGAATCGGCGGCCAAGCTGGTGCAAGCCAATCCCTTGCTGGCAGCGCGCACCGTGGCGATCGCCAATTCGGTCGCCTACAACCGCACCGGCAGTGAAATCTCGAGCGTGCGCGCGGCCGTGCAACGCATGGGTGTGCGCACCCTGCAATCGCTGGTCGCCTCGCTGATCGTGCGTCAATTGGGCAGCACCAACGCCGACCCCGTCCTGAAAGCCAAAACGGCGCAGTTGTGGCAACACACGGCCCACGTGGCCGCGCTGGCGCAAGTGATCGCGCGGCGCGTCACCCACGTCGACCCGGATACGGCCTTGTTTGCCGGCATCGTGCATGAAATCGGCGGTTTTTACATGCTGTCGCGGGCGGCCGAATTTCCCGGCATCCTCGATGGCGAACCGGAAGACTGGCTTGACCACGGCGA
Organism: Oxalobacteraceae bacterium GrIS 1.11; assembly: GCA_040544385.1. Taxonomy (GTDB): domain Bacteria; phylum Pseudomonadota; class Gammaproteobacteria; order Burkholderiales; family Burkholderiaceae_D; genus Janthinobacterium. Next base: position 36,472 of record JBEONR010000006.1, on the reverse strand, counting down.
ACAGCAAATCGGCCGCGGCGTGTTGACCAAGCTGGTGATACCGGAAGCCGTGATGGGCGCGGTCGAATCGCTATGGCAAGGTTTCCGCGCGCTACCGCCGGAGACCCTGGGCGACACCCTGTTGCTGGCCAACGACTTGTCGCCGGTCGCCTCGCCGCTATATGAAAGCCCGGGCGCAACTTCGCTTCAATCGGCGCGCACCATCGATTGCGTGATCGGCGACGGCACCCTGAAGAGCATCATGGAAGAGTCGGCCGCCGAGGTGCAATCCTTGCTGGCCGTGCTGATGCTGTAGGAGGGCCGGGCGCCGCGCGAAAAAAAACCCGCTCGAGAGCGGGCAAAGTCCAAAACTAGGGATGTCCTGAAAGAACAAGCCCACTGTATTCCCATCCTCCCCGCCACTCCGTACGTTTCCACACATAGCGCGCATTTTAGCGAGCCGATGGCTAAGTAAGCGCCAGCCCATTGCAAGGCGATAGTCTCACCTGCCATGGCGGACGCCGGCGCGCCAGCGCCACAACAGGCAAGCCAACTGCAAAAGGGCGGCTCGCGCCGCCCTCCAGAGTCATACCAAAGCCAGCGCTCAGACCACAGCGCCGTCGGTATCGTCTTTTTCCTTGATCGGCTTGATCAAGTCTTCCCGCTTCACGCCCAGCCACATGGCAACGGCGGCCGCCACGAACACCGACGAGTAAATACCGAAGCAAATACCGATGGTCAGCGCGATGGCGAAGTAATGCAGGGTCGGGCCGCCCAAAAATAGCATCGACAACACCATCATCTGGGTGCAACCGTGGGTGATGATGGTGCGCGAAATGGTGCTGGTGATCGCGCTGTCGATCACTTCATGCACCGAGGTCTTGCGCTGCTTGCGGAAGTTTTCGCGGATACGGTCGAAAATAACCACCGATTCATTCACCGAGTAACCGAGCACGGCCAGCACCGCCGCCAACACCGTCAGCGAGAATTCCCACTGAAAAAAGGCAAAGAAACCGAGGATGATGACCACGTCATGCAAGTTGGCGACGATCGCCGCCACCGCGAATTTCCATTCGAAGCGGATGGCCAGATAAATCATCACGCCGATCACCACCATGACCAAGGCATTCAAGCCGTTTTGCGCCAATTCGTCGCCCACTTGAGGACCGACGAATTCGACTTTTTGCAAGACCACCGATTCGCTGCCGGCCGCGTCAACGCAAGCGGTCTTGGCGATGTGCTCGCCCTTCGCCGTGATGCTTTCCATCGGCTTGCTACTACCCTGCTCGGCCTTGCACAAGCCATCGAACACCAGTTGCGAGCTGTTCGCGCTGCTCACGCTCTTGACGATCGGCAAACGTATCATTACGTCGCGCGCGGTGTCGAAGCTGGTCACTTCCGGCTGTTCATAACCCAAGCCTTCAAGCGTGTGGCGTATCGCTTCCAGATTGGCCGCTTTCGGGTATTTCACCTCCATCACGGTGCCGCCCTTGAATTCGACCGAGAAATGCAAGCCCTTGTGCGCCAGGAAAAATACCGCGGCGACGAAGGTCAGGGCTGAAATCACGTTGAAAATCAAGGCGTGACGCATGAAGGGAATATCTTTTTTGATCCGGAAAAATTCCATGGAATCCTCTGAGTGTGCGTGCCCGGCCTCGCGGCCGGGCATCCCGCTTTTAAATGGGCTTTATTTGGACAGGCCTGGAACCCAGACCGTGCCGATGGCGACCGAGGTCAGCTTTTTCTGGCGGCCGTACCACAGGTTGACCACGCCGCGCGAGACAAACACGGCCGAAAACATCGAGGTCATGATGCCCAGGCAATGCACCACGGCAAAGCCGCGCACCGCGCCCGAACCGAACAGCAGCAAGGCCAGGCCGACGATCAGGGTGGTCACGTTCGAATCGAGAATGGTAGCCCAGGCGCGCTCGAAGCCGACCGCGATGGCGGCCTGCGGGGTGGCGCCGGCACGCAATTCCTCGCGGATACGCTCGTTGATGAGCACGTTGGCATCGATCGCCATACCAAGCGCCAGCGCGATCGCGGCGATACCGGGCAGTGTCAGCGTCGCTTGCAGCATGGACAACAGGCCGATCAGCAACAAGAGATTGCAGGCCAGCGCCAGCACGCTGAAGAAACCAAACATCATGTAATACAGGATCATGAAGACGGCGATCGCGGCAAAGCCGTACACGGTCGAATACAGACCCTTGCTGATATTCTCGGCGCCCAATTGCGGCCCGATCGTGCGTTGTTCGACCACATCCATCGGCGCATACAGCGCGCCCGAGCGCAGCAACAGCGCCAGTTCAGTCGAATTTTCCGCATTGCCCATGCCGGTGATCTGGAAACGGGAACCAAGTTCGCTTTGGATGGTGGCCACCGACAAGACTTCAGGCTTGCCTTTTTCAAACAGCACGATTGCCATTTTCTTGCCGATGCGTTCGCGGGTCGCTTCGCGCATCTTGCGTCCGCCGTCGCCATTCAAGTCGATCGAGACGGCTGGCAATTGGTTCTGGTCGAAATTGGCGGTCGCGCTGGCAATGTAATCGCCGGTCAGCACCACGTCCTTGGACAACACCACGGGCACGCCCTTGCCGACGGTAAACAGTTCCGAATTGAATGGCACGGCGGCCGACAATTCGGTGCCCGGCGTGACACTCTCGTCGACCATGCGGATTTCCAGCGTCGCAGTGCGGCCGATGATGGCTTGTGCGCGGGCAACGTCTTGCACGCCAGGCAGTTGCACCACGATGCGGTCCGGACCCTGTTGCTGGATGATCGGTTCGGCCACGCCCAATTCATTGACGCGCTTGGACAGGGTGGCGATGTTTTGCTTGACGCCGTCATCGATGGTTTGCTTGAGGGCTGCCGGTTTCAGGCTGAGCACCAGCTTCAGGTCGGCGCCGTCGGCCCCGTCAACCAGGGCCAGGTCCGGCATCTGGCCGGCCAGCACGGTTTTCGCCGCCTGGCGCGTCTCGGCGTCGCGGAATTTGATTTCAATGGTGTCGCCAACGCGATCGATGCCGGCATGGCGCACATTATTGTCGCGCAACAAGCTGCGGGTGGCAGCCTGGATGCCTTGCACGCGCTTCGACAGCGCCGCCTTGACATCGACTTGCATCAGGAAATGCACGCCGCCGCGCAAGTCCAGGCCCAGGTACATCGGCAAGGCATGGATGCTTTGCAACCACTTCGGCGTATTCGGTTGCAGATTCACCGTCACCATATAGCTGGGATCGCTAGGATCGGCGTTCAAGCCTTTTTCCAGCAGCAATTTTGCCTTGAACTGGGTATCGGGATCGGCAAAGCGGACGCGCACGGATGCGTGACTGCCGGTGCCGTCAAAATTGAGGCCTTCCGACTTGATGTTTTCTTTCGTCAACACTTGCTGCACTTGGGCCACCATCTCACTCGTCACTTTGACGGTCGATTTGCCGCTCGTCACTTGCAGCGCGGGCGATTCACCGAAGTAATTCGGGGCCGTGTATAGCGCGCCGAGCAATAAGGCGACGGCGATAAGGATGTATTTCCAGAGGGGATAGCGATTCATATTGGTTCAGCGTTCAGTGTTGAGCGGGCGTCATGACGAGCGGTTTGCGGCCGCTCGAACCGGTATTACAGCGCCTTCAGGGTGCCTTTTGGCAGCAGCATCGTGATGGAACTCTTTTGCACCACGACTTCGGTGCCGCTTGCCACTTCGATGGTGATGTAGGCATCGCTGACCTTGGCAACCTTGCCCAGCATGCCGCCGGCGGTGACCACTTCGTCGCCCTTGGCCAGCGCATCCATCATCGATTTTTGTTCTTTCGCGCGCTTTTGCTGCGGGCGTATCATCAGGAAATACATGACCACGAACATCAGGATCAGCGGCAGGAAGCTGGTCATATTGCTGCTCAGGCCGAGACCGTCGAGTGGGGATTGCGCGTAAGCACTGGAAATGAACACTGGGACTCCGATTCTAATTAATTTTGAAAAAATAGCGCTGTATTCTAGCACTGGCCGGCGCGCATCAGACGCCCCGGACCAGGTGGCGGGTATAATTCTTTTTACAAGACCCGGTCCGCGTCAGACGCCGCGCGCCCGTTCCCCATGGAATTGCAGCTTGAACGCATGGAAACGGTCTGCATCAAGAGCGTCGCGCATTTGCCGCATCAAATCCAGATAGTAATGCAGATTGTGGATGGTATTGAGGCGCGCGCCGAGGATTTCTTTGGAACGGTGCAAATGGTGCAGATAAGCGCGCGAGAAATTGCGGCAGGCATAACAGCCGCACGTCTCATCGAGCGGGCCCTTGTCTTCCTTGTAGCGCGCGTTCTTGATCTTGATATCGCCGAAACGGGTAAACAGCCAGCCATTGCGGGCGTTGCGGGTCGGCATCACGCAATCGAACATATCGATCCCGTTCGAGACCCCGGCCACCAGATCTTCCGGCGTGCCCACCCCCATCAGATAGTGCGGCTTATTGGCCGGCAAGCGCGGGCCGACATGGGCCAGCATGCGCATCATGTCTTCCTTCGGCTCGCCGACCGACAAGCCGCCGATGGCGATGCCGGGAAAATCGACTTCTTCCAGGCCGGCCAGCGATTCGTCGCGCAAATGCTCGAACATGCCACCCTGGACGATACCGAACAGGGCATTCGGATTGTCACCGCGCTCGAATTCGTCTTTCGAACGCCGGGCCCAGCGCAGCGACATGCGCATCGAGATGGCCGCCTCGTCTACCGTGGCCGGGCGGCCTTCGATTTCATAGGGCGTGCATTCGTCGAATTGCATGACGATATCGGAATTGAGGCCGCGCTGGATTTGCATCGACACTTCCGGCGACAGGAAGAGCTTGTCGCCATTGATGGGCGACGAGAAATGCACGCCCTCTTCCGTGATCTTGCGCATCGCGCCAAGCGAAAACACTTGGAAGCCACCCGAATCGGTCAGGATCGGCTTGTCCCAACCCATGAAATCGTGCAAGCCGCCGAATTTCTCCATCACGGTGTTACCGGGACGCAACCACAGGTGGAAGGTATTGCCGAGGATGATCTGGGCATCGATTTCCTTCAATTCCAGCGGCGACATGGCCTTCACCGAACCATAGGTGCCGACCGGCATGAAGATCGGGGTTTGCACCACGCCATGGTTCAGGGTCAGCGTGCCACGGCGCGCGTTGCTCAGGCCACTCGTATCGGTCTTGAGTAATTTAAAATCCAGCATGCTTCATCTTTCATCGACTAAATAATTATTCCGGGAGGGGCGCGCGCGCCTGCGTGGTCAACAGCATCGCATCGCCATAACTGAAAAAGCGGTAATTTTGTGCAATCGCGTGCGCGTAGGCGGCGCGGATAGGCGCATAGCCGGCAAAGGCCGACACCAGCATCAGCAGGGTCGACTTGGGCAAATGGAAATTCGTGATCAGCCTGGTCACCGTTTTGAAGCGGTAGCCGGGCGTGATGAACAGGGCCGTGTCGGCGCTGCCGGCCAGCAACTGCCCCGTTTGCGACGCCGATTCCAGCGCGCGCAGGCTGGTGGTGCCGACCGCCACCACATCGCGCCCGGCCGCTTGCGCGGCGCGCACCGCGTCCACGGTTTCTTGCGGCAGCGTGTACCACTCGGTATGCATCTTGTGCTCGGCCAGCACTTCGGTGCGCACGGGCTGGAACGTGCCGGCGCCCACATGCAGGGTCACATAGGCAAATTGCACGCCCTTGGCCTTCAATTGATCGAGCAGGGCCTGGTCGAAATGCAGGCCGGCGGTGGGCGCCGCCACCGCGCCCGGTACCTTGTTGAACACGGTTTGATAGCGGGTTTCATCGAAGGCGTCGGCCGTGTGCTCGATATACGGCGGCAGCGGCAGGCGGCCATGCGCCTCGATCAGGTCGAATACATCCGCCTCGAAATGCAGGGTGAAGAATTCGCCGGCGCGCGCGCCGACGGTGACGTCGAAGGCGTCGGCCAGGCGTATCTTGCAACCGGGCGGCGGCGACTTCGAGGCGCGCACCTGGGCCAGCACCGTGCGGCTGTCGAGCACGCGCTCGACCAGCGCCTCGATCTTGCCGCCGCTTTCCTTGACGCCAAAGAAGCGCGCCTTCAGCACGCGGGTATCATTCATGACCAGCAAGTCGCCGGCCCGCAACTGCTCGACGATGTCGGCAAAGCGCCGGTCGACCAGGGTCTCCCCATCCAGATGCAAGAGGCGCGACGCGCTGCGCTCCGGCAAGGGCATTTGCGCGATATTTTCTGGCGGTAATTCAAAATCAAAATCGGAAAGGGAATACATGGTTTGCTTCAAGAATTATTAGGAATGCACGAACGGCGCCCAAGCACTATACTGTGTGCCTATACAGGTCGTACAATACTGGCGCCGCCCATGCAGCAATGCTGCGCCTCGGCCAACCCTCTATTTTACGCTACGGCTAACATCCTTTCCCGATATGCCCGCACCGAAGCCAAAACCCGCCAAGAAAATCGTCAGCAATGAAAGCAAGCTGGCCAAGCTGGGCCTGCATACCGATATGGATCTGGTCTTGCATTTACCCATGCGCTACGAGGATGAAACCAAGGTGGTGTCGATCCGCGACGCTTGCCTGCATGGGGGCGAGGCCTCGCAAGTGGAAGGCATCGTCACCAAATGCGAAGTCGGCTACAAGCCGCGCCGGCAATTGCTGGTCACGCTGGCCGACGAGAGCGGCAACCTGTTGCTGCGCTTCATGAATTTCTATGGCAGCCAGGTCAAGCAATTGGCCGAAGGCACGCGGGTGCGCGCGCGCGGCGAGTTGAAGCACGCCTTCTTCGGCGCCGAGATGGTGCATCCGCATTACAAGGTGGTCAACCAGGGCGCGCCGCTGCCGACCGCCCTGACCCCCGTCTATCCGTCCGGCGAAGGCTTGTCGCAGCCGATCTTGCGGCGCGCCATCAATGACGCGATGCAGCGCATCGATTGGCGCGACACCCTGCCGCCGGCGCTGGTGGAAGACATGCGCCTGTGCGACTTCGAGCCGGCCGTGCGCCTGCTACATTATCCGCCCCAGCAAGTCGACGAAAGTGCGCTGGCCGACCGCTCGCATCCGGCCTGGGTGCGCATGAAATTCGACGAGCTGCTGGCCCAGCAATTGTCGCTCAAGCGCGCGCAGCGGGCGCGTCGCTCGAAGGGCGCGGCCGCGCTGCCCGTGGTGGGCGCGCTGTGCGCCGCCTTCCTGGCCGCCCTGCCATTCAAGCTGACCGGCGCGCAGGCGCGCGTGCTCGATGAAATCCGCGCCGACTTGCGCCACCCGTATCCGATGCAGCGCCTGCTGCAGGGCGACGTCGGCAGCGGCAAGACCGTGGTGGCGGCGCTGGCGGCCACGCAAGCCATCGACAGCGGCTTCCAGGCCGCGCTGATGGCGCCCACCGAGATCCTGGCCGACCAGCATTTCCGCAAGATCGCGGCCTGGATGGAACCGCTCGGCGTGACCGTGGCCTGGCTCACCGGCAGCTTGAAAAAGAAAGACAAGCTGGCCGCGCAGGCGCTGATCGAATCGGGCCAGGCGCAACTGGTGATCGGCACCCATGCCCTGATCCAGGACGCGGTACAATTTTCGAAACTGGGCCTGGTAATCGTCGACGAACAGCACCGCTTCGGCGTCGGCCAGCGCTTGACGCTGCGCAACAAGGGCGATGCGGCCGCCGTGCCGCACCAATTGATGATGTCGGCCACGCCCATCCCGCGCACCCTGGCGATGACCTATTACGCCGACCTGGAAGTATCGGTGATCGACGAATTGCCGCCCGGCCGCAGCCCGATCGTGACGCGCTCGATCGACCAGAACCGGCGCGACGAAGTGATCGCGCGGGTCCACGCGGCCGCGCTGGAAGGGCGCCAAGTGTATTGGGTCTGCCCCTTGATCGAGGAATCGGAAGCACTGCAATTGCAAACGGCGACCGACACCCACGCGATGCTGGCCGAGGCGCTGCCGGAATTGCAGGTCGGCCTCGTGCATGGGCGCTTGAAGGCGCCCGAGAAGCAGGCAGTGATGGAAGCGTTCATCAAGAACCAGACCCAGGTGCTGGTGGCCACCACCGTGATCGAAGTGGGGGTCGACGTGCCGAACGCCTCGCTGATGGTGATCGAGCACGCGGAGCGCTTCGGCTTGTCGCAATTACACCAATTGCGGGGCCGGGTCGGGCGTGGCTCGGCGGCCAGCGCTTGCCTGCTGCTATTCCAGGGTCCGCTAGGCGGCGTGGCGCGCCAACGCTTGATGACGATGCGCGAAACCACGGATGGCTTCGAGATCGCCCGCAAGGATCTGGAAATTCGCGGCCCGGGCGAATTCCTCGGCGCGCGCCAGTCTGGCCAGGCCATGCTGCGCTTCGCCGACCTGGAAACCGACCAATGGCTGGTTGACCAGGCGCGTGACGTGGCCCACGACTTGCTGCACGCGAGCGGCGCCGACAGCGCGGCCACGGTCGAAGCGCATCTGGCGCGCTGGCTGGGCGGACGCGAGGAATTCCTGAAAGTCTAGGCCTTGGCCGCGCCTTCTCACAAGGGCGCGAAGATGGCGTGCAAATCGTCTTGCGTAATCGCCAGGCTGTGGGCCGGCCCTTCCGCCAGCACGGCATCGGCCAGATCCGCCTTGCGGCGCTGCATTTCCTGGATTTTTTCTTCCAGCGTACCCTTGGCGATCAACTTGTAGACAAATACCGGCTTGTCCTGGCCGATGCGCCAGGCGCGGTCGGTAGCCTGGTTTTCGGCGGCCGGATTCCACCACGGGTCATAGTGGATGACGGTGTCGGCCGCAGTCAGGTTGAGGCCGACGCCGCCCGCCTTCAGGCTGATCAAGAAGATGGGCACCGCGCCTTGCTGGAAGGTGGCGACCTGGGCGCTTCTATCCTTGGTTTCGCCGGTCAGCAAGGCATACTCGATCGAGCGCGCCTGCAATTGGGCTTCGATCAAGGCCAGCATGCTGGTGAATTGGGAAAACACCAGGATCTTGCGGCCTTCTTCAAGCAAGGCTTCCAGCATTTCCATCAACTCGGCCAGCTTGGCTGACGGCGCCGTGCTTTTCTTGGTATTGGCCGCGCCGCCCACCAGACGCGGATCGCAGCACACCTGGCGCAATTTCAGCAAGGCTTCCAGGATCACGATCTGGCTGCGCGCCACGCCTTTCGCGGCAATCGCGGCGCGTACTTTCTTGTCCATCGCCAGGCGCACCGTTTCATACAAGTCGCGCTGGGCGCCGGCCAATTCGATTTCGCGCACCATTTCTACTTTGGCCGGCAATTCCTTGGCCACTTTATCCTTGGTCCGGCGCAAAAGAAACGGCTTGATGCGGCGGATCAGGAAGGCATTGCGGGCGCTGTCGCCCAGCTTTTCAATGGGTTTGCGGAAGTCGGCGTTGAAGCTTTTTTCATCGCCGAGCAAACCCGGCAACAAGAAGTGAAATTGCGACCATAATTCGCCCAAGTGATTTTGCAGCGGCGTTCCGGTCAGGCACAGGCGATGCTTAGCTTGCAGCAAGGTGGCCGTTTGCGCCGCCTTCGAGCGGTGATTCTTGATGTATTGCGATTCATCCAGGATCAACAGATGGAAGCGGTGTTCGCGCAATTTTTCTTCGTCGCGCGGCAGCAGCGCATAGGTCGTCAACACCAGGTCGTACTGACTAATTTGCTCGAAATATTGCAGGCGTTCCGTGCCGTGCAACAGCAACACGCGCAAGCCGGGCGCGAAGCGGGCCGCTTCGGCTTGCCAATTACCCATCAGGCTGGTCGGCGCCACCACCAGCGCCGGTTCCGTCAAGCGCCCCGCTTCCTTTTCAAGCAGGATGTGGGCCAGGGTTTGCACGGTCTTGCCCAGCCCCATGTCATCGGCCAGGATGCCGGCGAAATGATATTCGCGCAAGAACTGCATCCACGCCAAGCCTTCGCTCTGGTATTCGCGCAAGCTCGCTTGCAAGCCCACGGGCGGGGCGACTTGTTGCACCCCTTCGAAGCCGCGCAATTTCTGGCCCAGTTCGCGCAAGCGCTGGCCGCCGACCCAGCGCAATTGCGCGCCCGCTTCCAGCTCCGCCAGCCGGGCCGCGTCGAGTTCCGGCAAGCGGATGCTGTCGCCGATGCGCTCGTTGAAAAATAACTCGCCCAGCGTGGCCAGAATCGGCTTGATGCGGCTCCACGGCAAGGCCACGCGCGCACCGCCTGGCAGGCTGGCGATCAATTGCTCGTCGTCGGCGCGCGCGGCCAGCGCCTCCGGATTGAACTCGTGCGGCGCGCCGCGTATCAATTGCAATAGCACGGGCAAGAGGGAAATCCGGCGCCCGTTGACGACAATGCCCAACTCCAGCTCGAACCAGGCATTGCCGGACTCGCCGCCCTCGTCGACTTCGGCATACCACTCGTCGATCTGGCTGACGTCGTAGCGATAGTGGGGACTTTGCTCGATCAGCCAGCCCCGTTCGCGCAATTGCGGCAAATCGTCGGTGGCAAAATGCAACCAGGCTGCTTGCGAGGCCAATTCCATCGCGCCCGCCACCGCACGCAAGGGCGAGGCGGGTGATGCCGATCCAGTAAAGCCGAGTCCGTTCAAAGTCACCCAGGCCGCCGTCTCGCGCTTGGCGTCGCGCTTGATCAGTTCGGTTCCGCCAGCTGTATTGCGCTGCAATTCATGGCCCGGATCGGCTGAGACGCGCTTGCCGTCATAGTCGAAAGCCAGTACGGCGAAGTCCAGCCATTGCCGGCGCCCATCATCGGGGTCGATATGATCGAGGCTGCCCAATAGCAGGAAGGGGCGTGGCACGATATCGTCGCGCACGATCTGTTGCAAGGCTGGCGGCGGTGGGACGATTTGGTCCAGGCCCTGCGCCGCCAATTGCCGCCCCAGCGCGAGCCGGTCCTGGCTGGCCACGCGCGGCGCCAGCGCCACCAGCGCCTTCAAATCCTGGATCGGCAGCGCGGCGGCGGCTTCCGGCAGGGTCAACTCGCCGATTTCCCCGCCCTGGACAAACAGCGCGGGCACGGTCGGCAAGATGCCATCGATGGCCGTGCCATCGGCAAATTGCCAGGCCAGGCACAGGGTATCGTCGGCCGGTTCCACCGCGCGCCAGGACAAGAGCGCCGCGCGGGCCGGCGCCCGCTTGAGCGCGACAATGGACCCGGTCTTGAGTTCGGCACGCGCCTCGGCCCACAGCAGTTGCTGGTCATCGAGCAGCAATTGCAAGAGCTGGGCGCCGATTTCGCCGCGCGGCTCCAGCGTGGCGGCGCCAAATTCTATGCCGCCGCGCAGCGCCGAAAACAGATAGATCGGCTGCAGATCGCCGGCTTGCAGGTAATCGGGCGGACGCGCCCGCAGCGAATAAATTTCGCTGAGCACGCTGGCCGACGCGATGCCACCGTCGGCCCGCAAGCGCCCCTTGCACAAGTACAGGTCGACGCGCCCGCTGTCGCTGTCGGGTATCAAGACATACAGCAGGCGATAGCGGATCTTGTTCGACTTGACGGCGCGCGCCTCCACCGGTTTGGTCTCGGCCAGTTGCGCCACGCGCTGCAACCAGGCCGACATCGCATACGGCAAGCCCGGCGCCGATGACGACTCGAGCGGCGCCGCGTGCGACACGCAACTGAGCAGCACCGCGACCACATGTTTGCAGTTGTAATCCATCGGGCAGCTGCAAGCACCCTTGAATTTGACGCCGCGCGGGCCGGCGACGATTTCTATCGATTGCTGGTAAGTATGGCCGCCGCTACCACTGACTTTGCCGTTCACGCCATGCGGCGTCAGTTTAGTGCTCAGCACCTTGCCGCGCCGCGCATAATCGCTGCCGCGGCCAAAGGTGGTGACATCGAAGTTTTGGCGGATATCGTTCTGTGTAAAATGCATGGGGGAGCAAAAGAGTGGCTGGAAAATAGCTGCCGATGGCGGCATTGTAGTCGACGTGGACGGCGGCGCAAGTCGACTAGCACATAAAGAAACGGTTGCCAAGGTCGAGCATAAAGCCGGGCCGCAGATAGGCTGCGAAAATCAGCGCCAGCGCCCCCGCCCCCGCCAAACGCAGCAGCCAGGTTGTCACGCCGCCTTCAAGCCATTGCGCACCAGAGTGCGCTCGTCGACCGGCAGATTGGCCAGCGCCGCGAGCACGCCGAGGCCGATCGTGATGGCCCACACCGTGTCGTAACTGCCTTGCCGCGCATACAGGTAGCCGCCCAGCCAGACGCCCAGGAAGCTGCCCACCTGGTGCGCGAAAAACACCATCCCGGCCAGCATCGACAAGTGCTTGACGCCAAACACGCCGGCCAGGATGCCGTTCGTCAGCGGCACCGTCGACAGCCAGATCAAGCCCATCGCGGCGGCGAACACATACACCGACCAGGCCGACAGCGGCGCCAGCAGGAACAAACCGATGATGACCGCGCGCCCCAAGTAAATCGAGGATAGCAGGTAGCGCTTGGGCAGGCGCCCGCCCAGTTTGCCGGCGTAGTACGAGCCGAAAATATTGAACAGGCCGATCAGCGCCAGCGCCGTCACTGCTACGTTGGGATTGACCAGGCCCTGGTCCTTCAGGTAAGCCGGCATGTGCACGGCGATGAACACGACCTGGAAGCCGCACACGAAATAGCCAACCATCAACAGCAGGAAGGAGCGGTTGCCCAAGGCTTCGCGCACCGCGTCGCGCACGCTTTGCTGCGGCCCGCTGGCGTGCGCCACCGCCGGCTCGCGCAGGTAAAACGACATCGGAATCATGGCCAGCACCAGCAGCGCGCCCAGCAGGAAGAAGGCGTTTTGCCAGCCCACCGCCGAAATCAAATGCTGCTCGACCGGCATCATCATGAATTGGCCGAAGGAGCCGGCCGCCGACGACATGCCGAACGCCCACGAGCGCTTTTCCATCGGCGCGGTGCGCCCGATGATGCCGCTGATGGCGCCGAAGGCAGTGCACGCCAATCCCAGCCCGATGAAGACGCCGGTGCCGGCGATGAACAGGGTCGGCTGCGTGACGGTGGCCATCCACACCAGGCCCAGCATGTAGCTGACGGCGCCCACGATCACCACGCGCATGGTGCCGAAGCGGTCGGCCGCCATACCGGCAAACGGGCCGAACAAGCCCCACATCAGGTTTTGCATCGCCATCGCCAGCGAATAGGTTTCGCGGGTCCAGCCATTGCTCTGCGAAATCGGTTGCATCCAGAAGCCGAGGCCGTGGCGCACTCCCATTGCCAGGGTCAGTATCACTCCGCTGGCAAGCAAGACGGTTTTCAGGGAAGGCGCACGGGTCTGGCTAGTCATGGATGCTTAGTTTTTCTGCGCCAGGTCGGCGCTGTAGCTCAGGCCGATCTGGGCCCGTATGGTGTCGAGGATGCCCATCAGGGCCAGCGTTTCTTCGTGCGGCATCGAAGCGCTTTCAATCAAGCCGGCGCGCAGGCAGCGCATCACTTCCACCACTTCATGGGTGTAGCCGCTGCCGATGTGGGGAAATTCCACCGTGCGGGCGGCGCCGTCAACGGCAGTCACCGTCAGGGTCTGGGCCTGGAAGAAGCGGTGCTGAATGCGGATGTGGCCGAGCGCCCCGGAAATCGTCATTTCGGTCGGCGAGTGGGCGCGGATGCTGCACACGCAAGACGACACGCCGCCGCCCTGGTGGCGCAGCGAAAAGGCGGTTTGCTCGTCGACCCCGGTCGGGCCCAGTTCGGCGATGGCCTGTACCGATTCGACCGGCCCCAGGAAAAAAGCCGACAGCGATAACGGGTAGACGCCGATGTCGAGCAGCGCACCGCCGCCCAGTTCCCGGTTCAGCAGGCGGTGTTGCGGGCCGACGTCGGGCACGAAGCCGAAGTCGGACTGGATTTGGCGCACCGGGCCGATCTCGCCGCTGGCGATGATGCGCCGCGTTTCGACGATGGCCGGCAGGAAGCGCGACCACATCGCTTCCATCAGGAACAGGTTTTTCTGGCGCGCCAGCGCGACCACTTCCTGCGCCTGACGGCGGTTCATGGTAAACGCCTTTTCGCACAGCACATGCTTGCCGCCATTCAGGCACAGCAGCGCATTTTCGGCGTGCAGGGCGTGCGGCGTGGCGATGTAAATCACGTCGACTTCGGGATCGTCGGCCAGCCCCTGGTAAGAAGCGTGGCAGCGTTTGACGCCGAAGTCGCGGCCGAACTTTTCGGCACCGGCGCTGCTGCGCGACGCCACCGCGACCAGTTTCGCACCGACCACCTCGTCGAGCGCGTGCGCCAGGGCGCGCGCGATCTGGCCGGTGCCCAAAATACCCCAACGAATGACTTTATCCATGATTTCCGCCTTCCGCCGCAGCTGCGGCCTGTTTTGCCGGCGCCGCCCGCTTCGGGCGAAATACGCTGGCGTCATCATAAAATGCCGCATCCTGCCCCTGCCACCAGCCGGGCACGCCCAGCACCGGCAGCGGCGTGAAGTCGGCCGTGCTCAAACCGTCGGCGGCCAAGTCGCGCGCCACCCTTTCATCGATCCAGGCCCGGCGCGCGTCGTGCGCCAGGGCGAAAAAGGCGTCGTCGGCCAGCAGCACGCGAGTATGCGCGGTGATGGCCTTGTATGGCGCGACCAGCTTTTCCATCAGCGCGTGGCCGAACAGCCAGACTTCCGCGTCCAGCCCGAAACGGGCCCCTTGCGCGCCAAACGCGGCGCGCCAGTCGTGCCCGCGCAGGGCCGCGATCAGGTCGGCCCCGGCGCCGCAATCGCGCACCACCAGCAGGGCCGCGTTCTCATCGAAAATAGTGGCGCCGTCGCGCGCCGGGCCGCGCGCCTTGCCGACCCCGGACAGCGCGATGTGCGCCGCTTGCAAGGCGTTCAACTGGCGCTTGATGCGCGGGAAGCTGAGCCACACCAGGCCGTTGAAAAAATCATGCAAATTGTCGCGCGTGGGCACCCCGCCGGTGGCGCCGATGAATTCTTCATAGGCGACGCCCTCGGGCAGGGCGCTCTGCGGCACGAACGCGAGCGGCATGCCGCCCGCGTTGCGCAAGCCCAGCGCCTGTGCGCGCGCATTGAAGGCCCCGATCACGCCCTGCCGCTCGAGGCCTAGTCCGAGTCCGGCCACGGCCGCCCGCACCGAGGCATACCACGGCCGCGTCCAGTCTATGCTCGCCAACATCGTCCGCTTAAACCAGTTTCCAGTTGATGCGCTCGCCGCCATTGAGCGGTATCACCCGCTCGCCGGCCAGCGCCAGCGATTCCGGCAGCGTCCATTCTTCGCGCCGCAGGGTGACCGTCCCGCTATTGCGCGGCAAGCCGTAGAAGGCCGGGCCGTGGAAGCTGGCAAACGCTTCGAGCTTGTCGAGCGCGCCGGCCCGCTCGAAGGCCTCGGCATACAATTCCATCGCGTGCAGCGCCGTGTAGCAGCCGGCGCAGCCGCAGGCAGCCTCTTTCGCGCCCTGCGCGTGCGGCGCCGAATCGGTGCCGAGGAAGAAGCGTTCGTCGCCGCTGGTGGCGGCCGTCATCAGGGCCAGGCGGTGTTCTTCGCGCTTCAAGATCGGCAGGCAATAGTAGTGCGGCCGGATGCCGCCCTTGAAAATCTCGTTGCGGTTGTAGAGCAAGTGATGGGCCGTGATGGTGGCGGCGATCGGGCCATCGGCTTCGGCCACGTATTGCGCCGCGTGCTTGGTGGTGATGTGCTCGAAGACGATGTTCAGGGCCGGGAAGTCGGCTCGCAGGGGGCGCATCACGCGCTCGATGAAGACCGCCTCGCGGTCGAAGATGTCAATCTCGGGGTCGGTCACTTCGCCATGCACCAGGAAGGGCATGCCCACTTCCTGCATGGTTTCCAGCACCTTGTAGCAGTTTTTCAAGTCAGTTACGCCGGCGTCCGAATTGGTGGTGGCGCCGGCCGGATAGAGCTTGACCGCGTGCACGAAGCCGCTGTCCTGGGCACGCCGGATTTCATCGGGCGCCGTGTTGTTGGTCAGGTACAAAGTCATCAGGGGCTCGAAGCTGATCCCCTCCGGCAGTGCGGCCAGGATGCGCGCGCGGTAGGCGGCGGCGTCGGCGGTGGTGATCACCGGCGGCTTCAGGTTCGGCATCACGATGGCGCGGCCGAACTGGCGCGCGCTATGCGGCAACACGCTGGCCATGGTCGCGCCGTCGCGCAAATGCAAGTGCCAGTCGTCGGGACGGGTGATGGTCAGGCTTTGGGGAGTTACGATGGTGGACATGGCGGCTTTCGTGGAACGGATACGCCATTTTACCAGTCGCCCGAAACCACGCGAAGGACGCCGCCGCCAGCGCGCCACAACGTTGCGGCGCGCCGGCCCGGGCGCGCGCCCAGCTTAATGAATGATCTTGGCCAAAAAGTCGCGCGCGCGGTCCGAACGCGTGGTGCCGAAGAATTCATCCTTGCTGCAATCCTCGATGATCTTGCCCTGGTCCATGAAGACGATGCGATTGGCGACGCGCTTGGCAAAGCCCATCTCGTGCGTGACCACCATCATGGTCATGCCGTCCTGCGCCAGGCCGACCATCACGTCCAGCACTTCATTGATCATTTCCGGGTCCAGCGCCGAAGTCGGCTCGTCAAACAGCATGGCGATCGGGTCCATCGCCAGCGCGCGGGCAATCGCCACGCGCTGCTGCTGGCCGCCGGACAATTGGCCGGGAAATTTGTCTTTTTGCGCGCTCAAGCCGACCCGCTCCAGGTATTGCAAGCCCTTGGCGTTGGCTTCCTTGGCGCTGCGGCCAAGCACCTTGATCTGGCCTATGGTCAGGTTTTCGCGCACCGACAAGTGCGGGAATAGCTCGAAATTCTGGAATACCATGCCTATGCGCGCGCGCAACTTCGACAGATTGGTGTTCGGGTCGCCGACCGAGATCCCGTCGACCGTGATCGCGCCCTTCTGGATCGGCTCCAGGCCGTTGACGGTCTTGATCAGGGTCGACTTGCCGGACCCGGACGGGCCGCAGATGACCATCACGTCGCCCTTCGACACTTTGGTGCTGCAATCGCTCAGCACTTGAAACTGGCCATACCATTTACTGACATCTTTGAGTTCAATCATTGTTCTTCTCCGAAAATTGGGGTGCCGGCTAGCGAATGATCGCGACGCGCTGATGCAAGCGCTTGACCAGCGCGGACAGCGTGAAGCACAGGATGAAATACACCACGGCCACGAAGGAATACATTTCGACCAGGCGCTGGTCGCGGTGCGCGACAATGGTGGCGGCGCCGACGAAATCGGTGATGGATACCACCGATACCAACGACACGTCCTGGAACAGCACAATGGTTTGCGTCAGCAGCACCGGGATCATGTTGCGGAACGCTTGTGGCAACACGATGTGGCCCATGGTTTGCCAATAACTCATGCCCAGCGCCTGACCGGCCCAGACCTGGCCGCGCGCGATGGACTGTATGCCTCCGCGTAAAATCTCGCAGTAAAAGGCTGCCTCGAACATGATGAAAGTGATCAAGGCCGAGGTAAAGGCGCCCACCTTGACCGGCTCGGCCTCGCGGATCACCCAGGCCGCGACATAGGGGCCCATGAAATAAAACCAGAAGATCACCAGCACCAGCGGGATCGAACGGATAAGATTGACGTAACTGGCCGCCAGCAAGGACAGTGCCTTGTTGCTCGACAGGCGCATCAGCGCCAGCAAGGTGCCAAGGATGATGCCTCCAACCATGGACAGCACGGTCAATTTCAGGGTGAATACCATGCCCGTCTTGAATAGAAAGGGCAAGGAATCGAAAATCACATTGAAGTCGAAATTGCCAAACATATCAATGTCCCCCCGAACTGGCGCCGGCGACGACAAAGCCGGGAATCGCGGATTCTTTCTCGATCAAGTGCATTAGCAGCACCACGCAGAAGTTGAGTCCCATATAGATGACGGTGGCGGCTGAAAATGCCTCGAAGACCTGGAATGAAAATTCCTGGATCGATTTCGCGCTATTTGTCAATTCCATCAGGCCAATGGTCAGCGCGACTGAACTGTTTTTTGTTATATTTAAAAATTCGCTGGTCAGCGGCGGCAAGATCACGCGCGCCGCCATCGGCAGCAAGATGTATCGGTAAGTTTGCGGCAAGGTCAGTCCGAGCGCAGTGCCGGCCAGCTTTTGGCCGCGGGGCAAGGCCTGGATGCCGGTCGCCACTTGCACCGCCACCCGCGAGGAAGTGAAAAATCCCAGGCACACCACCGCTGTGACGAAGGGCGCGTTCGGCAAGGCCTTGAGCCAGTCGCCGGCCGCCTGCGGCAGCAATTCCGGCATCACGAAATACCACAGGAACATTTGCACCATCAACGGAACATTGCGGAACAATTCCACATAAGCGTTGGCCAAGCCCGCCAGCCACTTGTTCGGCAAGGTGCGCACGGTGCCGATCACCAGCCCCAGCACCAGCGCCATGAACCAGGCCAGGCCCGCCGTGGCCAGGGTCCACAACAGACCGGACCACAACATGTCCATATAAGTGCCGGCGCCGTCGGGGGAAGTTTCCCAGAAGATGCGCCAATTCCAGTGATAATTCATGTCTATCCTTCCCTTGCGGGTCAGTATGGCCGCGCGCGACCGTCTGGATGGTGGGGATGTTGCGGGCGCCGCCGCAGGCTTGCACCCGGCGCCCAAAAAACTTCACGGGAGGCTTGCGCCTCCCCATCCTCATGTGACTGCTAGCGTTTTTTCTTGCTGGCCGCTTTTTGCGCTTCCGGCACTTCGGCGTAGGCTGCCGGGTCGCCTGAATCGGTGGGCTTGACGATCACCGCCTTGAGTAGCGGCGGCATCGGGAAATTCATGTTGATGCCTTTCGGCGGAATCGGCGTCATGAACCATTTGGTATAGATTTTGCCGAAGTCGTCGGTCTTGTATAGCTTGATCAGCGCCGCGTCGACGGCTTGCTTGAAGCTGGGGTCTTCCCTGCGCATCATGATGCCATAGGGTTCGACCGACAAGGATTCCTTGGTGATCTCGTAGTCGCCCGGATTTTTCGCGTTCGCCACTTGCGAAGCGAGCAAGATATCGTCGTTCGCCTCGGCCGCCGCGCGTCCCGTTTCCAGCATCAGGAACGATTCCGGGTGATCTTTCGCGACGGCGATATTCATGCCCAGGTTCTGTTCCTTGTTGAGTATCGTCATTTGCTTCAGGGTCGACGTACCGGCCGTGGCAACCAGGGTCTTGCCGCGCATGTCGGCCAAGGTCTTGATCTTCGAGGTTTTTTTGCTCAGCAGGCGGTTGCCGATCACGAACATGGTGGGGCCGAACGCGACCTGTTGCTGGCGCTCCAGGTTATTCGTGGTCGAGCCACATTCGAGGTCGATGGTGCCGTTGGCCATCAAAGGGATGCGGTTGGCCGAGGTGACCGGGTTCATCACCACTTTCAGTTCCGTCAAGCCGAGTTGCTTTTGCAGCGCGACGACGACTTTCATGCACAGGTCAATGGAATAACCCTGGTATTGCTGCTTGTCATTGAGGTAGGAAAAGGGCACGGAACCGTCGCGTACCCCCAGGGTGATGGTGCCCGCCTTCTTGATTTTCGCCAGCGTGCCGGTCAATTCCTGGCTCTGGGCCGGAGCCAAGCCGCCGATCACACCAACGCTGCACAGTACAGCGATCATTTTAACTAATTTCATAAACTCTCCTGAGCGGATGAACCGGGAAGCTGCCCCGGCATGATGTGTTCTGTAGTGATGCAAATAATATTTCCGTACGGATTTTATTTCATTTTGACAGCATCATGGGCAATTTTGCAGCCAGGCATCAAAAACGGGGATATTTTCACCTCCCCACTCTGACACCCCCACCCCAATATTCCTTTTTCTCATGCTTTCATGCCACAGTCAAGCCGCTTCCGCGCCGCTCACCTCCTCATCCTGGCGCGCCTGCTGGCGCTGCCACATTTGCGCGTACAAGCCATCCGCCGCCAGCAACGCCGGATGGGTGCCGCGCTCGACGATGCGGCCATGCTCGAGCACCAGGATTTGCTGGGCGTCGGCCACCGTCGACAGGCGGTGCGCGATTACCAAGGTGGTGCGGTTCCTGGCGATGTCCTTGAGTTGCCCCTGGATCGCCTGCTCGGCCTTGGAGTCGAGCGCCGAGGTGGCTTCGTCGAAGATCAGAATGGCGGGATTCTTCAACAGGGTGCGGGCAATCGCCACGCGCTGCTTTTCGCCGCCCGACAGCTTCAGGCCGCGCTCGCCGACCATCGAGGCATAACCATCCGGCAAGCTTTCGATGAAATCATGGATCGAGGCCGCCTTGGCTGCCGCCACGATGTCATCCTTGCTGGCGCCCGGCTTGCCATAGCCGATGTTGTATTCAATGGTGTCGTTGAACAGCACCGTATCTTGCGGCACGATGCCGATCGCGCCGCGCAGCGATTGCTGGGTCATCGCGCGCAAGTCCTGGCCGTCGATCGTGATCGCGCCGCCATTGACTTCATAGAAGCGAAACAACAGCCGCGCCAGCGTCGACTTGCCGGAACCGCTGTGGCCGACCACGGCCGTGGTGGTGCCGGCGGCGATCGTGAAGTCGACGTCGAACAAAATCTTGCGATTGGCTTCGTAGCTGAAATCGACGTGCGAAAAATGCACTTCGGCGCCGCGCGTGGCCAGCGCGCGCGCATCCGGCGCATCGGCAATTTCGCGGTTCTGGTCCAGCAGCGCGAACAAGCGTTCCATGTCGGCCAGGCTTTGCTTGATTTCGCGGTAAATCACGCCCAGGAAGTTGAGCGGAATATACAACTGGATCATGAAGGCGTTCACCAGCACCAGGTCGCCCAGCGTCATCTTGCCGTCGATCACGCCCTGGGTCGCGCGCCACAGGATCAGCGTCACGGCGCCGGCGATGATCAGGGATTGGCCCGTGTTCAGCAGCGAGAGCGAGGTTTGCGACTTCACGGCCGCCGTTTCATAGCGCTTCAAGCCTTCGTCGTAGCGCTCGGCCTCGTAATCCTCGTTGCCGAAATACTTGACGGTCTCATAATTGATCAGGGAATCGATGGCCTTGGTGTTGGCTTTCGAGTCGAGTTCGTTCATGGTGCGCCGGAAATGCGTGCGCCAGTCGGTGACGGTGACGGTGAAGACGATATAGAGCAGCAGCGCGGCGCCGGTGATGATGGTGAACCAGACATCATAATGCGTGACCAGGTAGCCCAGCACCAGGGTGATTTCCACCAATGTCGGCAGGATATTGAACAGCGTATAGGAAATGAGCGAGCCGACCCCGCGCGTGCCGCGCTCGATGTCGCGCGTCATGCCGCCGGTCTGGCGGTTCAGGTGGAAGCGCAGCGACAGCGCGTGCAAGTGGCGGAACACTTGCAGCGCGATGGTGCGCACGGCGCGCTGGGTAACGCGGGCGAACAGGAATTCGCGTAATTCGGTAAACAGGGTGGTCGACAGGCGCAGCGCGCCGTAAGCGACCAGGATGCCCAGCGGCAGCACCAGCATGGCGCGCGGGTGGGCCGGCGTGATGCTCATCGCGTCGACCAGTTTTTTCAGCACCAGCGGCACGCCGACATTGGCCAGTTTGGCGCCGACCAGGCACAGCAGCGCCAGCAGCACCCGCCATTTGTAGACCCACAGATAGGGCAACAGGGTTTTCAGGGTGGCGAAATCGCTGCGCGGCGGCGCGGCGGCGGCGGATTGGGGGGCAGCAGGGGTACTCGGATAACGGCGCATGGCAAAGGTCGGCTTTTTATGGTTCAATCAAGGCAATTGTAGCCCTTCATGAGATTTCGCGATGACCCTCCCCAAAAACCCGCCCGACAATTTCCTGCAATCGGGCCTGCCGGCCGGAAGAATGCCTGAACTGCGCATGATGCCGGCGCCGGCCGACGCCAATGTGTACGGCGACGTGTTCGGCGGCTGGATCATGGCCCAGGTCGACATCGCCGGCTCGCTGCCGGCCACGCGACGCTCCAACGGCCGCGTCGCCACCATTTCAGTCAATTCCTTTGTCTTCAAACACCCCGTCTTTGTCGGCGATTTGCTGTCTTTTTATGCCGAGATCATCAAGGTCGGCAATACCTCGATCACGGTCAACGTGGAAGTGTACGCCGAGCGCAACCGCCTGCAAGCGTGCACCGTCAAGGTTACCGAAGCCACCTTGACCTATGTCGCCACCGATTCCGAGCGCAAGCCGCGCAAGGTGCCCACGCTCGCTTCCTTGATTTCCTGAGAGCCGCCATAAAAATTTCCCCCGGGGGAATTTCACCTATATGATGGACTGCGCCTGGTCGAGCCTGCAGGCCCCACCAGAGGCTTCGAGACCTGTGCGCCAGTCGCGAACCGGCCCTTGCGGCAAGCTCCACCGATAGCGATGTCACGGGGATAAATCATGCTTTCTTATTTGAACCGCTTGAGCGTTCGCAAGAGAATCTGGAGCATCGTCGCCATCTTCATGGTTGGCATTGCAGTGGGCAATGTGATTGATGTGCTGATGTTGCGCGACGCGCTATGGCACGAAAAGGAACGCGAAACCCGGCAACAAGTAGAAAGCGGCTTTGGCATCCTGCAGCACTACCATGCGCTGCAACAGCGGGGAGCACTGAGCGAGACGGCAGCCCAGGCGGCGGCCATCGGCGCCATCAAGGCCATGCGCTATGGCGAGCAGAATTATTTCTGGCTCAATGACCTGGGCACGCCATTCCCGTCCATGGTGATGCACCCGACCATGCCCGAACTCGACGGCCAACTAGTCGATGCGGCGAAATTTAACAGCGCCGTCAGCCTGCGGATCGGTAACGACGGCCCCTTCGTCTCCGCCAGCGGCAACCTGTTCGCCGCCTTTGTCGACGTGGCCAAGCGGGGTGGCCAAGGCTATGTCACCTATTTCTGGAGCAAACCGAAGACGGGCGGCGGCGCCACCGAGCAATCTTATTTGAAGCTATCGTACGTCAAGCAATTTGCGCCCTGGGGGTGGCTGATCGGGTCCGGCGTATATGTCGGCGATGTGGAACGCGCCGTGCAAGCGCAAGTGCTGCGCAAGGTGCTGCTGGTGCTGCTGGGCGGCACCATCTTGTTGATGTTCGCGTCGGCCCTGGCGCGCAGCATCACCGCGCCATTGCGGCTGATCATCACGGCCATGCGCGCAATCGGCAAGGGCGACTTGACGCTGCGCTTGCCGGCGCAAGGCGACAGCGAAATCGCCGAACTGGGGCGCGGCGTCAACGACATGCTGGAACATTTGCAAATCCATGAGGCGGAACTGGCGCGCCACCGGGCCAGCCTGGAAGACGAGGTGCTGGGCCGCACCGGGGAATTGAAGGATGCCAATGCACGCCTGGAAAAGGAGTTGGGCGAGCGCAAACAGGCCGAGCATGCCATCCGCGAAAGCCGGGCCAGGATCAGCGTCTTGCTCAATGCCGGCGGCGAGGCGATCCTGTTGCTGACGCCGGTAGGCAAAGTTCTGGCCTTGAACTCTCTGGCATCGTCGCGCCTGGGATTTACCCCGGAAGCCATGATAGACAAGAATTTCCTCGATTTCGTACCGCCGGCCTTGGCCGCCACCCGGCTGGCGGCGCTGCAACAAGTCGCCGTCACGGGCGAAGCCCTGCATATGCAAGACCAGCGCGGCGCCATTTCCTTCAGCAATAGCCTGTATCCGGTCAAGGATGAGGGTGGCGCGGTCGAAAGCATTGCCGTCTACGCCAGGGATATTAGCGAACAGCACCGCGCCCAGAAGGTCGACGATCTGTTCCACCACCTCACCACGCTGTTGCTGACTTTGCGCATGAATCTCGATACGGTCGCCCAGATGTTTTGCGAGGGGATCTTGCCGGTCTTCGAACTGGTGGCGGCCTGGGTTGGGCGGATTGAAAAGGATGGCCGCTTGACCCTGCTGGCCAGGGCTGGAGCGACGGACGGCGCCGGGCCGGCGGCGCCGGGCGCCGCCTGGGTGCCAGCGGCGCTGATCCGCAAGGGCAAACGGCAGAACCTGAACCGCGACGATGCCGCCTGGCCGCCCTGCGGCGCGGCCGCATGCAATCCCGAGGCGGGAACCGCGCTGCTGCTGCCGCTGGTCTTGCGCGGCGAAATCTGGGGCGTGCTGGCCCTGTATGGAGCCGAGCGCTGCCAGTTTGACACGGCCCGGCTTGACGCCATCGGGCAGCGCCTGGGCCCGGTCCTGGAAGCGGCCTTGCAACAAGAATGGCTGACTTTACTTGATACGGCCCTGGCCGGTGTCAGCAATGCCGTTTTCATCACCGATGCCGAGGCCAGGATAGTGTGGTTGAACCGCGCGTTCGAGACATTGTCGGGCTATACCAGCGCGGAAGCGCTGGGCCAGTCGCCGTCGATGTTCCGCTCCAGCGCGCAAGACGCCGCGTTTTACCGGCGCTTCTGGGATACCATCAAGTCCGGTGCAACCTGGCATGGCGAAGTCATCAACGCGCACCGCGACGGCAGCACTTACACGGTCAGCCAGACCGTCACGCCCCTGCTCAACCCGAATGGACAAGTCAGTCATTACGTCGCCATCCTGGAAGATGTCAGCGCCCGCAAGGCCAGCGAGGAAAAGGTGCTGCACAGCGCCAGCTTCGACTTGCTGACCGACCTGCCCAATCGCGGCCTGTTCTTCGACCGGCTGGGGCAGGCGCTGATACTGGCGCGGCGCGACGGTCAGACGGGAGCCTTGCTGTTTCTCGACCTCGACCACTTCAAGCAAGTCAACGATCAACTGGGCCACGCGGCCGGCGACAGCCTGTTGATCGAAGTGGCCAGGCGCTTGCGCGCGCAAGTGCGGGAAAGCGACACGGTGGCGCGCCTGGGCGGCGACGAATTCACCGTGATCTTGCCGCATCTGCAGAACGGCACGGACGCGGCCCGCATCGCCGAGCAGATCCTGGCCGCGATCGCCCAGCCGTGCACGATCGCCGGCCAAGCCTTGACCATCGAACTCAGCATCGGCATTGCCCTGTTCCCCGAGCACGGCCAGACGGTCGAGGAGATCGTCAATGCCGCCGATGAAGCCATGTACCGGGCCAAAAAAGCGGGACGCCACCAGGCTGTCTTTGCCGTCGCCAGGGCGACGGACGCGTCAGCTTGATGCTTGCGCGGCGCAGCTTCCTGCTGGGAGCGCTGGGCGCCAGCCTGGCCGCGCCCGGCGCGGCGGCGGGCGCTTATTCATTCGCGCTGGGCGTGGCGTCCGGTTCGCCGCTGCCGGACGCGGTGGTGATCTGGACCCGCATCGTGTACGATCCGCTCGACGCGGCCGCAATGGCGCCGCTGGCGCTGGCGGTGCGCTGGGAAATGGCGCACGACCCGGCCTTTCGCCGCATCGTCGCGCGCGGCGTGGCCGCCGCCGCGCCGGCGCTGGCGCACAGCGTCCACGTCGACGTCAAGGGCCTGGCGCCGGACCGCTGGTACTGGTATCGCTTCATGCTGGGCGACGCTCTCAGCCCGGTCGGACGCACGCGCACGGCGCCGCCGCCCAATGCCATGCCAGCCCTGCTGAAACTGGCCGTGGCGTCGTGCCAGCACTGGGAATTTGGCGCCTTCGGGGCGCACCGCCACATCGCCGCCGCCGCGCCCGACCTGGTGCTTTTTCTCGGCGATTACATCTACGAATGGGGTCCTTACCAGTTGCACCACCCGGCGGCCGCCACGCGCACGGCGGAAAGCCTCAGCCTGGAACAATACCGGGCCCGCTACGCCCAGTACAAGAGCGATCCCGACTTGCAGGCGGCGCACCTGGCCGCACCATGGATCGTGACCTGGGACGACCATGAGGTGGCCAATGATTACGCCAACGACCGCGACGAAAGACTGGAGCCCCGTTTCATCGAACGGCGCGCTGCCGCCTACCAGGCGTTTTACGAGCACATGCCGGTGCGGCTGGCGCTGCCGGACGGGCGCAGCTTCGCCCATATGCGCATCCACCAGCGCTACGACTGGGGCCGGCTGGCGCGCCTGCACGTGCTCGACGACCGCCAATACCGCGCCTACCAGGCTTGCCCGCGACCGAACATGGGCGGCTCGAACTCGGTCACGGTGCGTGAGTGCCCGGCCTTGCTCGATCCTGGCCGCAGCATGCTGGGCGCGGCGCAGCAAGCCTGGTTGGCCGAGGGCTTGCACGGCTCGCGGGCGCGCTGGAATATCCTCGCCCAGCAAACCCTGATGGCGCAAAACAGCCAGGTGCCGGTGTTGCGCGAAGGCGATGGCCGCTTCTGGACCGATGGCTGGGATGGTTATCCGATGGCGCGCCAGCGCCTGTTCGACGATTTACTGGCCAGCAAGGCCGCCAATCCCCTGGTGCTGTCGGGCGACGTCCACACCTTTTACGCGGCCCAATTGAGCCGCCATCCGACGCGCCCGCCATCGGCCCGCAATCCCTTGCTGGCGAGCGAATTTTGCGGCACTTCGGTGACGTCGCCGTCGCGCCCGCAGGCGCGCACCGCGCAATATGTGGCGATGAATCCGCACCTCAAGTATGGGCGCAGCGACAAACGCGGTTTCATGTGGATGGAAATCAAGCCCGAGCGCAGCACGACCTGGTTCCAGGCCCTCGACGATGTGCATGAGCGCAACTCGGGCCTGGCGACGCTGGCCAGGTTCGTCGTCGAGGACGGCAAGCCAGGCGTGCTGCAGACCTAGGATAGAGTATGAGGGGAATACGGCGGACGACCCCGACGGACCGTCCGCCAGGCTCAGGCGGCCTTTTTTTCGTCGCGCAATTCGCGCCGCAAGATCTTGCCGACATTGGTCTTCGGCAATTCGTCGCGGAACTCGATGTATTTCGGTTTCTTGTAGGCGGTCAATTCATGCTTGCAATAATCGAGCAATTGTTCCTTGGTCAAGTTCGGGTCCTTGCGCACCACGAACAGCTTGACCGCCTCGCCCGCGTTGGCGTCCGGTACGCCGATGCAGGCGCACTCCAGCACGCCCGGATGACCGGCAATCACGCCTTCCACCTCGTTCGGATAGACATTGAAGCCCGATACGATGATCATGTCTTTCTTGCGGTCGACGATGCGGATGAAGCCGCGCTCGTCCATGATGCCGACGTCGCCCGTCTTGAAATAGCCTTCGGCCGTCATCGATTTGGCCGTTTCATCGGCGCGCTGCCAATATCCGGCCATCACTTGCGGGCCGCGGATGGCGATTTCGCCGGTCTGGCCGAACGGCAGCGCGACGCCGTCATCGTCCAGGATGGCGATTTCGGTCGACGGCAGCGGCAAGCCGATGGTGCCGGTGAATTCCTTGATGTCGCTGCGGTTGGCCGACGCCACGGGCGAGGTTTCTGACATGCCATAGCCTTCGATGATGGGGCAATTGGTCAGTTTCAGCCAGCGGTCGGCGACGGCTTGCTGCACCGCCATGCCGCCGCCATTGCACACCTTGTAGCTGGAAAAATCGAGCTGGGCGAATTGCGCGTTATTGAGCAAGGCGTTGTACAGGGTATTGACGGCCGGGAACACCGCGACCCGGTATTTTCCCATTTCCTTGACCAGGCCGGGAATGTCGCGCGGATTCGGGATCAGGATATTCATGCCGCCCAGGCGCATGCCCATCAGCGCGCTGATCGTCAGCGAATAGATATGGTAAAGCGGCAAGGCGCACAGGAAGACCAGTTGTTCGGCCTGTTCGGCCGCGTTCGGTATGACCGGTTGCAGCCATGCCTCGTTTTGCAACATATTGGCAATCACATTGCTGTGCAATAGCACGGCGCCCTTCGAGACGCCGGTGGTGCCGCCCGTATATTGCAGGAAGGCGATATCGGCATGGCCCAGCTCGACGGGCTTGAGGCTCATGCCGGCCCCTTCGGCCAGCACGGTATTGAAGGCGGTGGCCTTCGGCAAGGAATAGGCTGGCACCATTTTCTTGATCTTGCGCACGACGAAATTGACCAGCATGCCTTTGAAGCCGCCCAGCATGTCGCCCATGCTCGCCACGATCACATGCTTGACCTGGGTCTTGGCCAGCACTTGCTCGACCGTGGTGGCGAAATTTTCCAGCACGATGATGGCTTCGGCGCCCGAATCGATCAACTGATGCTGCAATTCACGGGGCGTATAGAGCGGATTGACATTCACCACCGTGTAACCGGCGCGCAAGATGGCAGCCATCGCCACGGGATACTGCAATACGTTAGGCAACATGATTGCGACGCGCGCGCCCCGTTGCAAACCCTTGCTTTGCAGCCAGGCGCCCATCTTTTGCGACATCCGGTCCAGTTCACCGTAAGTGAGGAACTTGTCCATGCAGACATAGGCGTTGCGCTCAGCATACTTGTGGAACGCCTCTTCCAGCAAATGCGTCAGGGAACGATATTGTGTGACATCGATTTCCGCCGGCACGCATTCGGGGTAGGACTTCAGCCAAATCTTATCCATCTATTCTTGTCTCATTCTCAATGTGGGGGCGCCATCCTCCGCGCCACGGTTGACGATCACGTTCATGCGGCTTTCTTTTCGTCGCGCAGGGCGCGCCGCAAAATCTTGCCGACGTTGGTTTTCGGTAATTCCTCGCGGAACTCGATGTATTTCGGCTTTTTATAGCCGGTAAATTGCTCCTTGCAATACGCCATCAATGCTTCGCTGGTGAGCTTGGGGTCCTTGCGCACCACAAACACTTTCACCGCTTCGCCCGAGTAATCGTCAGGCACCCCGATGCAGGCGCATTCCAGCACGCCGGGGTGGGCGGCAATCACGCCTTCAAGCTCGTTCGGATAAACATTGAAGCCCGACACCAGTATCATGTCTTTCTTGCGGTCGACGATGGTCACGTAGCCGCGCTCGTCCATGACGCCGATATCGCCCGACTTGAAGTAGCCGTCCGCCGTCATCACCTTGGCCGTTTCATCGGGGCGGTTCCAATAGCCGGCCATCACTTGCGGGCCGCGGATCGCGATCTCACCCGGCTGACCCAGCGCCACCGGGGCCCCGTCGTCATCCAGGATGGCGATGTCGGTGGATGGCATCGGCAAGCCGATGGTGCCGGAAAACGCCGTGATATCGACCCGGTTGCAAGTGGCCACGGGCGACGTTTCGGACAAGCCGTAGCCTTCGATGATGGGCACGCCGGTCGCTTTCATCCAGCGGTCGTTGACGGTTTGCTGCACCGCCATGCCGCCGCCGTTGGCGATTTTCAAGCCGGAAAAATCGAGCTTGGTGAAATCGGGATGGTTCAGCAGGGCGTTATACAGCGTATTTACCGCAGGCAACATATTAAACTTATATTTGCTCAATTCCTTGATAAATCCGCCGATATCGCGGGGATTCGGAATCAGGATGCTCATCGCGCCTATGCGCGTGCCCCACATTGCGCAAGCCGTCAGCGCGAAGATATGGTACAGCGGCAGCGCGCAGACGATTTGCATGGCATCGGCCGCCGGCGCCTTGACCAGGGCCGAGCGCGACCAAGATTCGGTTTGCAAGACATTGGCGATGATATTGCCGTGCGTTAAGGCCGCGCCCTTGGACACGCCCGTGGTGCCGCCCGTGTATTGCAGGAAGGCAATGTCCGATTGCAGCAATTCGACGGGTATGAGCTTCATGGCGCCACCCTGCGTCAGCGCCTTGCGAAAGCGCACCGCCGTCGGCAACGAGAATGGTGGCACCAATTTCTTGACGCTGCGCACGACAAAATTGACCAGCGCGCCTTTCAGCAAACCCAGCATATCGCCCATGCTGGCCACCACCACATGCTTGACGGCCGTCCGGGGCAACACTTGTTCGAGGGTGGTGGCGAAATTTTCCAGGATGATGATCGCCTCGCTGCCCGAATCGTTCAACTGGTGTTCCAGCTCACGGGGCGTGTAGAGCGGGTTGATGTTGACCACCGTATAGCCGGCGCGCAAGATGGCGGCAATGGCTATCGGATATTGCAATACATTGGGCATCATGATGGCCACCCGCGCGCCTTTTTTCAAGCCGCGACTTTGCAGCCACGCGCCCAATTGCTTCGAGTAAGCGTCGACTTCGGCATAGGTGAGGAATTTGTCCATGCAGACATAGGCGTTGCGGTCCGCATATTTTTGAAATGCCTCTTCCAGGAAATGCACCAGCGAGCGATATTGACTGGTGTCAATTTCCGCTGCTACGCCTGGAGGGTACGACTTCAGCCAAATTTTTTCCATCCTGTGCCTCGTGTCTCGAATTATCGTTATATAAGCCGGCGCACAGTGCCGGTATCGATCTGCAGCATGTCTAGGAATCGTTCTAAATGTTTCAAAAAAACGAAGGAAATCATGCTAGCGTCTATGATGCTAGCGGGCGGCGCGGCCCAAAGCAAGCGCTTTTGCCGGTATTTGAGCAAGCCTTCTAGCGCTCTTTTGTGCTGCATCGCAACATAAATATTGCGACCGGAGATGGCTGTTTACGCCGCCGAGCGGGCGCATTTTTCATTCTGACGGGCTGTTCAATTGCCGCAGCAGCCGGTGGCGCTCGGCCTTGTCCAATTGGGCCATGGTGTGCACTGCAGCATAAAAAGCACGAAAGGTCTTTTTTTCCGCCAATAGTTTTTGAAAGGCCGGCAAGAAATCATTGTAGGTGGCGACAGAAGCGAGGTGGGCATTGCTCAAGGGTTCGGCAAACCAGCGGTCATATGCGGTGTAACCGCCCCAACTAGCCTTCAATAATTGGTAGTCGTCTTTCAGCGCGGCAAAGATGGCTGCCTTGCCATCGCGCTTGGCCGGGTCCGGCAATGGGCTGGCATACAGCAATGCCAGCGCTTGCCGGTGTTTCAACAGCAATTGCAGGAAATCCTGGCGCCGCGCCAGATATTCCCGGTAATGTTGACGCACGGTATCGTCGCCAAATTGCTCCAGCCACCGTTGCACCCCGGCCTCTTCCACCGCGCTGGCGAAGCTTTCATTGAATTGCGAATCGCCGGCCGCGTAGACCACCTGGTGTGCCAGTTCGTGAAACACCATCCGCGCCAGCTCGGCGTCGCTGGAATGGATGAAGGTCGACAATAAGGGATCGTCAAACCAGCCCAGCGTCGAATATGCGGGCACCCCGCCCACTTGCACGTCGTAATGCTGGGCGCGCAATTGCCCGGCGTAGTCCTGCGCCGCCTCCTTGCTGTAATAGCCGCGATAACTGACGCAACCGGAGATCGGGAAGCACCATTGCAGCGGGGTCAGCGACAATTCCGGCGTAGCCACCACATTCCACAGCACATAAGGGCGCTTCAAGGCCGCGTAATTCTTGTAACTGCCATTGTCGGGCAAGCCCAGTTCCTTGACGGCAAAGACGCGGATTTGCCTGGCCTTGGCCAGGCGCGCCTTCAAGGTCGAATCGGTGGCCGGGTCGTTTAGCCAGGCGTCGATCGGCTTCGCTTCCGACCACAGGGAATATTGTCCTTGCGCGGCCTGGGTATAGTAGCGCAACTGGGCGCAACCGCCGATGCTCAAGACCAGCGCGGCCGCCACCAGCACCGCCGCGCCCTTCAAGCCATGCGCTTTCATGGGAGCTCCTTCAGGCGGCCTCGACTTCAACCAGGGTGTCGTAAAAGGTGGGCGCGCGGCCCATGTCGGTCAAGCGCTGGCTGCTCACTTCATTCGCATTCTTACCGTCTGGCGACAATTTTTTCCACCACACCGACAGGCCCACCACCAGGCCGCGACGGACCTTGTCGGTGACGCGCGCCTTGGCCACGAAACTGCCGCGGTCATTGAAAATGCGCACCATCTGGCCATGCGCGATCGCGCGCGCGGCGCTGTCGTCCGGGTGCATGTCGAGGTGCGGCTCGCCTTCGGCCGCGCGCAAGCTCTTGACGTTGACGAAGGTCGAATTGAGGAAATTGCGGGCCGGCGGCGACAGCATCGCCAGCGGATAGCGCTGCGCCAATTGCGGGTTGCTGGCCGCCGATTCATAGGGCGCGATATAGGTGGGCAAGGGGTCGAGGCCATCGGCCGCCATGGTCGCCGAATAAAACTCGCACTTGCCCGACGGCGTGGGAAAGCCGCCGGCCGCGAACGGCGCATCGGGCATCAGCAGTTTTTGCCAACCTTTTTGCTTCAGCGCGTCCCAGTCGAAATGCACGGCGCGCGGGTGGCTGGCGTCGAAGGCCTGGGCCGCCAGCGCATCGTCGCTTTCCTTGAAGCAGGGATCGTCAAAGCCCATGCGCTCGGCCAGCAGCCGGAACACTTCGGTGTTGGGCTTGGCTTCGCCCAGGGGCGCGATCGCCGCGTTATTGGCCATCATGTACAGGTGGCCGTAGGCGAGGTGGGCATCGATGTGTTCCAGCTGGGTGGTGGCCGGCAGCACGATGTCGGCATAGTCGACGGTATCGGTCTGGAAATGTTCGAGCACCACGGTAAACAAGTCTTCGCGCGCGAAACCGCGCGCCACCTTGGACGAATCGGGCGCCACCGCCAGCGGGTTTGAATTATAGACAATCACGGCGGCCACTTTGGGGCCGAATTCCGGCGAACTATCGCGCAGCAAATCGTCACCGATGGTACTCATATTGATGGTGCGCGGCTGGACTTTCAGCAAGTCGGGGCGCTGCAAGGCGGCGCGCTTGACGGGGAACGAGCCCGAGGACGACAATTGTATGCCGCCCGCCGCGTGGCGCCAGGCCCCGACCAGCGCTGGCAGGCAAGCGATGGTACGTACCGACATGCCACCGCCGCGCACCCTTTGCAGGCCGTAATTGGCGCGGATCGCCACCGCTTCGCCGGTCTTCGCCATGCCGCCGTACAGGCGCGCCAAGTCGACCACTTCGGCCACCGTGATGCCGCACACCTCGGCCACCCGTTGCGGCGGCCATTCGGCGGCGCGGCCCTTGAGTTGCTCGAAGCCGAATGTGTGCTCGGCAATATAGTGATGGTCGAGCAAGTCTTCGGCGATCAGCACGTGCATCATGCCCAGCGCCAGCGCGGCGTCGGTGCCGGGCAAGAGGGCGATATGCTGGTGGCATTTCTCGGCCGTCAGCGAACGGTAGGGGTCGATCGCGATCAGCTTGGCGCCGCGCCGCTTGGCTTCTTGTGCGCGGGTCCAGAAATGCAGATTGGACGCGATCGGATTGCCGCCCCAGATCAGGATCAGCTTGGCGTTCTGGAATTGCTCGAGGTCGGTGCCGATGGTGGCGCCTATCGTGT
Organism: Oxalobacteraceae bacterium GrIS 1.11; assembly: GCA_040544385.1. Classification (GTDB taxonomy): domain Bacteria; phylum Pseudomonadota; class Gammaproteobacteria; order Burkholderiales; family Burkholderiaceae_D; genus Janthinobacterium. The sequence continues at coordinate 3,530 of JBEONR010000006.1, read as the reverse complement.
AGCGGTAACCGGTGCCGCCGGCCGAGGCGCAAATCGTGCGGTCCAGCAGCGAGGCGCCCAGTTGGTGGAAAAAGCGCGAGGACATCGATTCGCCTTGCACCAGCCCCATCGTGCCACAATAACTGTAGGGCAAGATCGCTTCGGGCGACGTGGCGGCCACCGCCTTCAAGCGCGCCGCGATGGTCGTCAAGGCTTCATCCCAGCTGATGCGCTCGAACTTGCCCTCGCCCTTCTTGCCGATCCGCCGCAGCGGATACAGCAGGCGCTCGGCGTGATAGCTGCGCTCGGTGTAGCGCGACACCTTGGTGCAGAGCACGCCGGCCGTGGTCGGATGCTCGGGATCGCCCTTGACCTCGGTGGCCACGCCGTCTTCCACCGTCACCAACAGGGCGCAGGTATCGGGGCAATCATGCGGACAGACCGCGCGCACATGTGTCGTCGTCATCAAATAATCCAAAAAAACGTCCAAGCCAATACTGTAAACGATTCCGGCCCCGCGTAGGCGGCGCTTGTGCCGGCGCTGGATCTGCGCACTCAACAGGCGCTACAATGCATGCTTAGCCAAGCATGTTTTCGATCAAACATGAGCGATAGCGCCTGAACATATTGGAGAGTCCGATGAAACTAGTAGATCCCATCATTGCGTTTCAATCCGAATTGCAGCAAATCCGCCGCGACCTGCACGCCCATCCCGAACTGTGCTACGAGGAGCAGCGCACCGCCGACGTGGTTGCCACCAAACTCAGCGAGTGGGGCATTCCCGTGGTACGCGGCCTGGGTGGCACCGGCGTGGTCGGCATCATCAAAAGCGGCACGTCGGGGCGCGCCATCGGCTTGCGCGCCGACATGGATGCGCTGCCGATGCAGGAAATCAACACTTTCCCACACGCTTCCCGCCATCCGGGCAAGATGCACGCCTGCGGCCATGATGGCCACACTGCCATGTTGCTGGGCGCGGCCCGCCATCTGGCGCAGAAGCGCCAATTCGACGGCACCGTTTACCTGGTCTTCCAGCCGGCCGAGGAAGGCGGCGCCGGCGCCCGCCAGATGATACAAGACGGCTTGTTCACCCAATTCCCGATGGAAGCGATTTACGGCATGCACAATTGGCCGGGCATGCCGACCGGCACCCTGGGCACGGTGGCCGGCCCGATGATGGCGTCGAGCAATGAGTTTCATGTCGTGGTCAAGGGCAAGGGCGCCCATGCGGCCCAGCCGCACAAGGGCATCGACCCGATCATGATCGCGGTGCAAATCGCCCAAAGCTGGCAAACCGTCATCACACGCGAAAAAAGTCCGCTCGACACGGCCGTGCTGTCGATCACGCAAATCCACGCCGGCAGCGCCACCAACGTCATCCCCGATCAGGCCACCCTGGTCGGCACCGTGCGCACCTTCACCACGCCGGTGCTGGACTTGATCGAAAACCGCATGCGCGCGGTAGCCGAACACACGGCGGCCGGCTTCGGCGCCGAAGTCGAGTTCGTGTTCAAGCGCAATTATCCGCCGCTGCTGAACCACGCGAAAGAAGCCGCGTTCGCGGTCGCGGTGATGACGGAGATGCTGGGCGCCGAGCGGGTCGACGCGAATATCGAGCCGACCATGGGAGCCGAAGACTTTGCGTTTTTCATGCAGGAAAAAGCCGGATGCTACATTTTCATCGGCAATGGCGAAGGCGAGCATCGCGACGGCGGCCATGGTCTCGGTCCCTGCGTCCTGCACAACGGCAGTTACGATTTCAATGACAATCTCTTGCCGATCGGCGCCAGTTTCTGGGTGAAGCTGGTAGAAGCGAGTTTGCCGCTGCCCGCTTAAGCCAGTTTATGCGAACTTGTCGGGGCCGTCGCCGAGACGCCGGCCTGGATTGATTTGCTCCAAGGCCAGCAAGGCGGCCGAGTGGTCGGCCGTCGGGTAACGTTCCACGATCGATTGATAGCGCTGCGTCACCAATTGCGCGAGCGGCAGGCTGAGTCCGGCCGCTTCGGCCGCCGCCAGGATATTGCCCATATCCTTGAGCTGGCTCTTGACTTGCCCGCCCGCGACGAAATTGCGCTCCAACATGCGCTGCCCATGCACTTCCAGGATACGGCTTTCGGCAAAACCGCCCCGTATTGCGTCGCGCACGGCGACCGGGTCGGCGCCGGCCGCCTGTGCCAGCAGCAAGGCTTCGGCGACAATGTTCAAGGTCGCCCCGACAATTAATTGATTGCATAATTTGGCCACCTGGCCGCTGCCCGCCGGGCCGACCAAGGTGGGCTGTCCCATCGCGGCCAACACGGCTTCCACGCGGGCATAGTCGGATGCGCTGGCGCCCGCCATGATGGCCAGCGTGCCCGCCCGCGCGCCGCCGACGCCGCCAGACACCGGCGCATCAATGAAACGCCCCTGCAAACGGGCGTGCAAGGCTTGCGCCTCGGCTTGCCCGGTCGAACTCATGTCCATCCATAAGGCATGCGGCGCCAGAGCCGGCAAGGCCGCCTCGATCAGCGCGGCGACGACGGGACCGGCTTCCAGCATGGAAATGACGAGGTCGGCGCCGCGCACGGCATCGGCGACCGAGCTTGCCACCGTTGCGCCGACCCCGATCAAGGCTACGGCCTTGCTCGGGGTGCGGTTCCAGGCTGTCAGCGCATAGCCGGCCTGCAACAGGCGGCGCGCCATCGGGTCACCCATCAGACCGATACCGAGGAAAGCGATTTTTGTGGTGGAAATCAATTGAAACCCCTGAAGAGATGCGGTAATTAAAAATTCAGGCAAGCAATTTGGTGCAGAGAAAATCAAGAAATACCCTCAGTCTTGGCGGCATATGGCGCTTGGAAGGCCACAACACCCAAAATGTCACCCGAGCCGCTTCATATTCCTCAAGCACCGGCAATAATGCGCCCTTGGCGATCGCTTCTTTGGCCAAAAAGAGCGGTAGATATGCCAGTCCCAAACCATGCATGGCAGAAGCCATCAGCGCTTCGGCATTGTTACACACCAGGCTACAAGGCAAACGCAATTCAACTGCGTCCGTCTCCCCGTCCAACTTCCATTCCTGAAGTTTTCCGCTGGATGGATATCTGAATCGCAGGCAGGCGTGGGTTTGCAGTTCGCCTGGATGGCGCGGTATGCCACGCGCCGCCAGATATTGCGGTGAACCGCATACGACAAAACGCATGGGACCCAGTTTCCTTGCCATCAGCCTGGAATCGGGCAAAGTACCACTGCGTACCACGGCATCAAAACGCTCTTCAATGATATCGACGATGCGGTCGGTGAAATCAAGCTCAAGTTCAATATCCGGAAAGCTGCTCATGAATTCGGGTAATTTTTCCATCAATAAGCGGTATCCGATGGCAGGCAGACTGACCTTCAGGCGGCCGCGCGGCACTCCCGTCGATTTCAATAGCTCCGTTTCGGCATCTTTTATCTCGTCGAGAATATGGCGGCAGCCCCCCTGTGTCAAACTGTTGTGAGACAACTTCATCACGCTAATTAAGGAAGTTGACACACATGGATTCTAAAATGACAATAATAGCTGAGCAGCC